>NZ_CP051680.1:1200000-2400000 GCF_012849095.1 Cohnella herbarum | reverse complement strand
GATCGGATGTATGCCATGAGAAGGCAATTGCTTAATATCGTTGCCGATATTCCGGAATTGGTCCTTAACGGAGTTCAAGCGGAAGATGACATCGAATCGGTTGCGGCTCCGCATGTCGTCAACTTGTCGTATCCGGGAATGCGGCCGGAAGTGATGATTCACATGCTGGAGAAGCACGGCATACTCGTGTCGACGCAATCGGCTTGTTCCTCCAAAAGCTTACGACCGAGTAGAGTTTTGCTGGCGATGGGACATGACGCAGACCGCGCATCGGGAAGCATACGAATCAGTTTCGGTGATGAACACGAAATGGAAGATATCGACTTATTAGGCGAAAGGCTCAAGATGGTCGTTGCCAATTTGAAGCCGTTGGAGAGGAATTCGAAATGAAATACGATCTCGTATTAGTCAGATTCGGGGAAATTACGATCAAAGGCCGCAATCGCAACCGGTTCGAGGCGATGCTGCTCACCCAGATCAAGCAGGCGCTAATAGCGATGCCGGCTTTGGAATACGTTAGAGGTTACGCGCGAGC
Organism: Cohnella herbarum; assembly: GCF_012849095.1. NCBI lineage: Bacteria > Bacillati > Bacillota > Bacilli > Caryophanales > Paenibacillaceae > Cohnella > Cohnella herbarum. The sequence goes on along the minus strand of NZ_CP051680.1, from coordinate 2,399,465 downwards.
GTACATCCATCTCAACGGCGAGAGCTATGAGCAAGTAGCCGCGCGGTTAAAGGATATTTTCGGAATATTCACCTTCAGTCCGGTAATCAGCTCGACGCAAGAGCTGGAAACGATTCGCGAGCGTTCGCTCGAATTGATGAGAAGCTTGAATCCGGCTCCGAAGACGTTTAAAGTATCCGTGAAGCGGGGCTGGAAGCAATACCCTCACGATTCCGTCGAGATGAACCATCTGGTCGGCGCCCATGTGCTGCGCAATACTCCCGATCTTAAAGTCGACGTTAGATCGCCGGAAGCGGAGCTGAAGATCGATATTCAGCATGAGAATACTTATATTTACTGCGAAGTCGTGAAAGGCGCGGGAGGATTTCCTCTCGGAATGAACGGCAAAGCGATGCTGTTGCTGTCCGGGGGAATAGACAGTCCGGTTGCCGGTTGGATGGCGATGAGGAAAGGGTTGAAGGTGGAGGCGGTTCACTTCCATAGCTACCCTTTCACAAGCGAAGAAGCGAAGGAGAAGGTTATTACTCTTGCCAAGCGACTGGCTTACTATAGCGGTAAAATCAAGTTGCATCTCGTGCCGTTCACGGAGCTGCAGACGAAATTAGCGCAATCCGGGCACGACAGCCTAATCATCACGTTAATGAGACGAAGCATGCTGAAAATTACGGAGAAGCTGGCCCAGCAGAGCGGTGCCTTGGCGATCGTCACCGGGGACAGTCTCGGGCAAGTCGCCAGCCAGACGCTCGGCAGCATGAACGTAATCGGTCGCTCCGCCTCGTTGCCGATGCTGCGACCGCTTGTCATGATGGATAAGCAGGATATTATCGGATACGCGGAAAGAATCGGCACGTTCCAGACTTCGATATTGCCGTTTGAAGATTGTTGTACGTTGTTCGTGCCTAAATCTCCGGCTACGAATCCGGATCTTAAGCTTGTTGAACGAATTGAAGCCCATCTGGGAGATGAATTCGAACGTTTAATCGAAGAAGCCGTGCAAGGTACCGAAGTGCTCGTGCTGCGCGAGGACGGCGGCTTAGAGGTTGACGGAGAGCGCAAAGAAGAAGACGCTTGGTTCTAAACGGGTTCTTAACCGGATCTAACAAAGGAAAAGCCGTAAAACGCAATTAATGCGTTTCACGGCTTTTTTTCGTTGCCAGCGTCGGTACGGGCTTTTTTTCATGGGCTCTTCGCGATTTGATCGCGTTCGTCCATACTCCCGCGACGACGACAAGAACGACCATCGTGGCGATGAAAATCCAGGTGAATACAAGGTTGCTCTCGAAGAAATGTTTGAATTCTCCTTCGTGCGTGATCATTTTGGCGGCCGTGTAAGCTAGTACCCCGGATCCCAAATAAATTATCCACTGATATTTCTCGATGACCTTGATGAACAACGTGCTTCCCCATACCACGATCGGGATGCTGATCAAGAGCCCTAAGATGACGAGAAAATAATCTCCGTGCGCCGCTCCGGCTACCGCGATGACGTTATCGAGCCCCATGGCTGCGTCGGCAATGATGATCGTTTGGATGGCGCTCCAGAGCGTTGTGCCGGCTTTGATGTCGCCGTGTTCGTTTTCTTGTATGAGAAGTTTGTAGGCAATCCACAGAAGCAGCACGCCTCCGATAGCGAGCAAGAACGGAATCTTGAGCAAGGATACGACGAGCATTGTAGCTACGATGCGTATGATTACCGCGCCGGCAGTTCCCCAGATGACTGCTTTCTTTTGCGTTTCCTTAGGCAGGCTTCTGGCTGCGAGACCGATTACGATTGCGTTATCGCCGGCTAGTAAGAGATCGATGAACACGATCGTTAGCAAGATCGTCCAGAAGTCCAAGCTTAGCAGATCCCATCCAAATAGTTCCACGATTAGTCCCTCCCCGCATATTCAGAGAGTAATACGTCTTCCTTAATAAATAGATTCAAAAAAGTGGAAAAAATGTAGCTTCATATCTGAGTCGGCTTGTACATAAAATTTGGTAGTGGGGGTGTCCGAATGGGATTGGAAACTTTATTCGTGTTTATGGAAATCGTGATGATCAATTTGCTCTTAAGCGGCGATAACGCGATCGTGATCGCGATGGCGGGACGCAGATTGCCGGCGCACCAGCGGAGACGAGCGGTCTGGTGGGGAGCCGTCGCGGCGATCGGATTGCGCGTCCTATTGACCTTGGGAGCAATCACGTTATTGCATGTGCCGTTCCTCCAGACCGCTGGCGCGGTACTGCTATTTGTTATCGCGCTGCAGCTACTGCTCGACAGCAAGGAAAAGACAGAGCACACGCCGGCGGCTACTACGCTTGCCGGGGCGGTATGGACGATCGTCGTCGCCGACTTCGTCATGAGCCTGGACAATGTTCTTGCGGTAGCGGCGATTGCGAACGGCGACACCGCTTTGTTAATCATCGGGATCGTCATGAGTATCCCGATTATTATTTGGGGAAGCTCCTTCATCATGAGGGTACTCGATCGGTTGCCCGGATTGCTCTACTTAGGCGGGGGACTTCTTGCTTATACCGCGGCCGAAATGATTTTGAGCGATCCCGGCATCAAGAGGTTCAGTCATCTGCTCCGCCCCGAAGCGGAAAAGATTTTTCCTTTTCTGGCGGTGTCCGTCATCTTGGTCGCCGCCTTGTGGATGCGCCGAAGAAGCAAGATTCCAATAGATTAGAATTCTTTAGGGAAATATTTGCTTTCATGAACTAGTTTTTTTCCCGCACTTCAATTAAACTAAAGAAAAAGATGTCACGTTCCGTAACTAAAAGTCGCGGCGTGCAGAGAATGGAATGAAGTGGGGGAACCATCGTGAATAGACAATCCGCCGCAGTCGGAATTGGAATCGTGGCTGTTGGATTGATAATTCTTCTAGGCAAACTAGGAGTTTTCGCTTTTATCGGAAACGTGTTCTGGCCATTGTTCGTTTTAATTCCGGGGGTACTGCTCCACGTTCTTTATTTCGGACGAATGGTTCCATCCGTCTCGTTGATTCCGGCAGGGATTTTGACAGTTGTTTCGGTCATTCTAATGATCGGCAATTGGTTTGGGTGGGGATTGATGAAGTATATGTGGCCTTTGTTTCCATTCGCAGTGGCCGTCGGACTCTACGAATATTACGTATTCGGCTTCAACCGCTCGAAGCAAATTTGGACGGCTGCCATGGGATTGGCGGTTCTCTCCATCGTTCTGTTCGGAATGACGCTTCTATGGACCTGGGGGATTTACTTACTCGCGGTTGCTCTTATCGGCTTCGGCGTTTGGCTCGTGATTCGTCGTCCAAGAAGTTGGTAATCCGTTAAAGTAAAAGTTTAGTTGGCTTTTCAAAAAAAGTAGCGTATAATATAAGGGATGAAGACCTAGCGTTTCTAATCAGAATTTACGCTGTGTCAATCGTACCGGTGATGCTAATTAACGTCGGCCTCGAGTCGGCGTTTTGTTTTGTGGATTTAGAGAACCCTAAGAAAAAGGCCTACGCCTGCCTAGGGGACCAGAGATAAACGAGGAGTGGAAGTATGCATTCAAGAGACAAAATTCGTAATATCGCAATCATTGCCCACGTTGACCATGGCAAAACAACGCTGGTTGACCAGCTGTTGCGTCAATCGGGAACATTCCGCGATAACGAGCAATTGCAAGACCGTGCAATGGATTCGAACGATATCGAGAGAGAGCGCGGTATTACGATCCTGGCTAAGAACACGGCTATTCAATACAAGGATACGCTGATCAACATCGTGGATACGCCCGGACACGCCGATTTCGGCGGAGAAGTAGAGCGGATCATGAAAATGGTCGACGGCGTATTATTGGTCGTTGATGCGTTCGAAGGCTGTATGCCGCAAACGAAATTCGTGCTTCGCAAAGCGCTGCAACAAGGTTTAACCCCTGTTGTCGTCGTTAATAAAGTCGACCGTCCGGCTGCGCGTCCCGTTGAAGTCGTAGACGAAGTTCTCGAGCTGTTCATCGAGCTGGAAGCGTCCGACGATCAACTGGAATTCCCGGTCGTATACGCTTCGGGACTTAACGGTATCGCGGGCAACACGCCGGATGACCTTAAAGAAACGATGGAGCCGTTGTACGAGATGATTCTCGAGCACATTCCGTCCCCTAAGGAAAATCCGGACGAACCTTTGCAATTTCTCGTTACGTTGCTTGATTACAACGAATATATGGGTCGGATTGCCATCGGTCGCGTAAACCGCGGTCGCATCAGCCAAGGTCAAGTCGTTGCGGTTATCGATCGCGATGGCGTCGTGAAACAAGCCCGGATCGAGAAATTGTTCGGCTTCCAAGGGCTGAAGCGGATCGAAGTCGAGGAAGCGGCGGCGGGAGATATCGTAGCCATTGCCGGTTTGAAGGAAATTAATATCGGCGAGACGATTGCCGATCCTGCTAAGCCTGAAGCGTTGCCTGTTCTGGCGATCGACGAGCCGACATTGCAAATGACGTTCCTTGTCAACAATAGCCCGTTCGTAGGCCGCGAGGGGAAATGGGTAACTTCGCGCAAATTGCGTGAACGCTTGTTCAAGGAGATCGAAACCGACGTCAGCTTGAGAGTCGAAGAGACGGACAGCCCGGACGCATTCGTCGTCAGCGGCCGCGGAGAATTGCATCTCGGTATTCTGATCGAGAACATGCGCCGCGAAGGCTTCGAGATCCAAGTATCCAAACCGGAAGTTATTCTTAAAGTGATCGACGGCGTTAAATGCGAGCCGATCGAGCGATTGTTGATCGACGTGCCGGAAGAGAGCATGGGTTCGGTTATGGAAAGCTTAGGAACGCGCAAAGCCGAAATGGTCAACATGATCAACAACGGCACCGGTCAAGTTCGTCTTGAATTTTTGATTCCGGCGCGCGGATTGATCGGCTACCGGACGAACTTCTTGACATTGACGCGCGGATACGGTGTAATGAACCATGCGTTCGACAACTACGGCCCGATGGTCGGCGGTCAAGTCGGAGGACGTCATCAAGGCGTTCTTATCGCCAGCGAAACAGGTAAAACGACAATGTATGGTATGATGTCCGTAGAGGATCGCGGTATTCTGTTCCTTGAACCGGGATTGGACGTATATGAAGGCATGATCGTAGGCGAGCATACTCGCGACAATGACATCATCGTCAACATCTGCAAAGAAAAAGCGTTGAACAACATCCGTACGGCGAATAAGGAAGAAACGGTTAAGCTCAAATCTCCTCGCCTGATGTCGCTCGAAGAAGCGCTTGAATATTTGAACGATGACGAGCTATGCGAAATTACGCCTAAGAGCATTCGTCTTCGCAAGAAAGTACTGAACAAAAGCGAGCGTGACAGATCCGAGAAACAACGCCGTATGGCGGAATCCGGAGTTTAATCGCAACCGTCATATCGCGATTGCATTCGATAGCGCGCCGATTAGGCGCGCTTGATCGAATTGCGCCGCCGAAGGAGGGGTTTCTTTGCAGCAGTGGTTCCATGATCATCAAGTGATTTCCTATCTGCTCATCGTCGCCTGTACGATCTATATTTTTAATACCGTTTTCAGAACGGGCAAACTTCCCATTCTTAAAGAGATTCTCGTACATATCGTATTGGCGCTCGGCTGTTTGGTGCTGCTCGTGCTGCAGTTGGACAAATTGCCGATCATTCAATGCATGGCCGTTGCCGTAGGGATGATGGCGCTTCTACGGATGCGTCAGTTTTACGACAAACGCAAAGCTAACCGCAACAACAAAGCTGGCGGTTCACCCGACGTGAAGTCCGCAGATCCGCAATAGCTTTCCTTGGGAGAGGGGCAACGGCCATGTCTTTAATGGATGCTTTGTTTTACTGGCTGCAGATGAAGTGGGTTTCCTCCGCGCATCCCGATGACGGGGCGGCAAGGGAGACACTTCTCTTTTTTGCGCAAATTTTGTCGGAAGACCACGAACTGGTGTCGTACGAAGTCAGTTCGATCGATGCGGGCAAAGTCCACGTCACTTATGCCAAGACAGACGGTTCCACTCGTACCGTATGGTTTGATCGGGAAGCCGTTGAGCAATTAAACCGGGATATGTTCAACGATCAGAAAGAATAAATTCGATGTCTTTTTTCTTATCTGATCGCTCGATACAAACGTGTATAGCCGTCTAAATGACGGCTAAGCCGTTTTACTTGGGACACTCGGATGACGCGGAAGAAAATCCCGGCATCGAGGATGAGGAGGAAATGGTTTGAGTCAGGATACACCGCTGCCGGCACGCGCGAAAAGTAGTCGCACCTCGGCTCCGAATGCTTCTAAACCGCCCGGCAAGAAGTTTCGTTGGGGCAGGTTTATTTTCCTATTGTTAGGCGTTATCATTTTGGCTTTGGCTTGTTACGTCGGCTATTTATTAGTCGTTGGAGATCAAAATCTGAACAAGATTTCCAAACCGGCGGATGCCAAGGGCGGAGTTACGATCGCGAAGGAAGAACGGGCACAAGTTAAACCGATTGCCCTTACCTTGTTAGGTTTGGACACCCGAAGCGAAACCGGAAGCATGAACACCGACGTTATGATGGTGGCGGCTTTTAATCCGAAAACGAAAACGGCTACGGTCATTTCCATTCCGCGCGATAGCGATCTGAACGTGGAAGGGTACAAGAAACACAAGGCGAACGGCTACTATGCCGCGTTCTACATGTACGGCAAGAACAAGGAAAACCTGGAAGGCGACGCGGTCCCGGCTTACGCTCGCGACGAAACCCGGCTGATGCTGTCTAAGTTTTTCGAAATTCCGATCGATTACACGGCAGTCATCGATTTTCAAGGTTTCGTTGACGTCGTGGACGCGCTCGGAGGCGTTGAAGTTACCGTAGACAAGGATATGCGATACGTCGACACTGTCGACGATACGGATATCGACCTGAAGAAGGGCGAACAGATGCTTAACGGAGAGCAGGCGCTCGGTTTCGTCCGTTACCGGAAATCCAATCCGGGCCGAGGTTACAAGCAGACGGCTGCATCCAGCGATTTCGAACGGAATGAAAGACAAAGTCAAGTTCTCGGCGCGATCACGGATCGATTGAAGTCGTTCAGCAACGTTACGAAGGTGGATAACATCCTGAATGCCGTTGGCGATAATATGAGAACGGATATTCCCAAGGCGCAAATCGAGAATATAATCGCTACATACTTCGGAATCAATCGTTCGGATATTCGCTTTATTCCTTTGACCGGTAATTGGAAAAGCCCTTATGTCTATTTAGACGAAGATAAGCTGCTAGAGGCGAAGAAGGCGTTAGCGGAAGAACTGATAACGACTGGACGTCCGGTTGCCGATGTTACACCGACAAGCTCAAGCTCTGCCCAAGCATCTGAGTAACTCGAATGTCCGTTGGAAATCGATTGTTCATGTGCTATAATGAAGCCAGTAATCCACTCAGGAGGGTTGCGGATGGCAGAATCGATAACTAACTATTCGTTAACGGACGCGCTACTTCCTAAGCAAACAATGGACATTAAACTTAGTGCGACTATTCGCTTGGATATCCAAGCTTTTGTTGCCATGAAGAAAGCCCAGTGATTTTCACTGGGCTTTTTGTCACTTCTTGAGCCTGTTTAAGGTTTTTGCCCCCATATCTTCCGGGGCTTTAGGCGGGACAATGTTACGCGGAATTTGCGGAATCAGCCGTCCGACCATGTCGGCAAGCTCTTCCGCGAATCCGGAAATCGGCCTACCCTTGCTGACGTCCGCGCGGATTTCGCGAACCCTCTGGGCTAGATCGATATCCGCCGTTACGACCGCATCGATTCCGTAAGGATCTTTGCGAAACGCTTCGGCTACGGCGTATTTGACCGTTCCGACGCGCGTGCGTTCCATCTTCTCGTCGACGTCGATACCGACGATTGCGTATTTGCCGAAGACGACGCAGTTGGCGCCCTTGACGCCTTGTACGCCGCGCGCGAGCGATTCCAGATGGGCGGCAACCTTCTTCGGATTCTCGATCTTGTGCTTAGTTGCGTTATTGTTCGCTTTTGCCTGAGCCTGAAGACGGTTTTCCGAATGATTCGCTGCCGATTGTTGTTTACCACAGCCTGCGGAGCCCATTGCTAAAGTTAGAAGGATCAGCAATGCGGTTGCGTAAGCGTTCATTTTATACTGCTTCAATGTTGTTCACCACCCTGGTTTGGAGGGATGCCCGTATTCGCCGATTTCGTAAGGTTTACTCGTCGTAATCGGCTATGACAGGAGAAAGCGTTCGATGGTCTTATTGTTCCCTGACATTCGCGCACTATGTAAGCTTGGATTTGAAGAAACCGTATTTCTAAATATTTCTAGGTTAAACCAAATTGCCGAACCGGGAGGGAACACCCATGCGTAAAATTTACGTACTCGATACGAATGTGCTTTTGCATGATCCGCTCTCCTTGTTTGCCTTTGAAGACAATGAAGTCATCATTCCCTCCGTCGTACTGGAAGAGATCGATTCCAAGAAGAGGCTTGCCGATGAAATCGGGCGCAATGCCCGGAATATCTCGCGCGAGCTGGACGGGTTGAGGGCATTAGGGCAATTGCATAACGGCGTCGTTCTTCCGAATGGCGGCCTGTTAAAGGTGGAAATGAATCATCGCCGTTTCGTGAGGGTACAGGAATTATTCGGTGAAATGACCAACGATAACCGTATTCTCGCCGTGGCGTTGAATTATCATATGGAGGAGCAGGAAAGCGGAGATCCGCGTCCGGTCATCATCGTCAGTAAAGACGTACTCGTTCGGGTTAAAGCGGATGTACTCGGAATCATCGCTCAAGATTATTTATCGGATCAAACCGTGTCGATATCGGATCAGTATTCGGGGCACTTGACGCTGCACGTACATCCTTCGGTCATTGACGAATTTTATTCTACCCGGTTTCTTGCCGTGAACCAGTTGGGGATCAAAGTAAACCTGCATCCGAACGAATTCGTGATCTTGCGCGATGAATTGGGAACGTCCAAGTCGGCGCTGCTTAAGGTCACTTCGGACGGGAATCGCTTAGAACCGCTTCATATGAGCAACGATCCCATTTGGGGGATAACGGCTCGCAACGCGCAGCAACGAATGGCGCTGGAGTTATTGCTGAACGATGATATCCCGCTGGTTACGCTGACGGGTCGCGCGGGTACGGGGAAAACGTTGATCACGCTGGCGGCGGGGTTAATGAAGGTGGAAGACGAGCACCGCTTCAAGAAGCTGCTCATCGCTCGGCCCGTAGTTCCGATGGGAAAGGATATCGGGTATTTACCGGGCGAGAAAGAAGAAAAACTGCGTCCGTGGATGCAGCCTATCTACGATAATTTGGAGTTTTTGTTCGATACGAAGAAATCCGGGGATCTCGATAAAATACTAATGGGAATGGGCAGCATTCAAGTGGAGGCGCTGACTTATATTCGCGGCCGCTCGATTCCGGGTCAATTCATCATCATCGACGAAGCGCAGAACCTAAGCAAACACGAAGTGAAAACAATCGTGTCCAGGGTAGGGGAGAACAGTAAAATCGTGCTTCTCGGAGATCCCGAGCAGATCGATCACCCTTATCTCGATTCGCAAAGCAATGGCCTTACCTACTTGGTTGAACGCTTCAAGGAAGAGGGAATCAGCGGACACGTGACGCTAGAGAAGGGCGAACGCTCCCGCCTTGCCCAGTTGGCAACCGAGAGGTTATAGCGTGCTCACCCGACCGACGCGCTATTGCCATTCGACGCTGCAGCGGTAGGCTTCGGCAATTCTGTCGGCCAACAGAGCAAGCTGTCGATCGATTAGGAGGAACGTCTTCCCCTCATTCGTAAACCGACCGATAAGATGTTCTTGCAACTGCATTAAAGCCGGAGCGGATTCCGCTTCCGGCTTTGACGCGTCAAGCGTGAATGGCGCGGTCAAAGCCAAGTCGAAGATTACATTCTCGTTGCCGGTTACGATGGCATAATCATCGAAGAGATCTCCGGCTTCTACTTGTTCGGAGGGCAGCATAATTAGCTCGCAACGATCGAAGAGTACCCGATAATGATCTAGCAGATCCATGACCGGCGGGAGATGTGCTTCCGATTCGAAGATAAGAAGTTCCTCATATTGGTCCGTTAACGGAGTCAGCCCGGCGATTTCCTTAACGATCCGCGTATAAAATCCGGGTAATTTACCTTCCGACAATCTCATTTCTAGGCCGATCATTCGTTTCATTATCACGAGCTCCCAACTTTCCAATGTTATTGGTATCCTTATTCCAGTTTCCCTGTTAAAGCGCTTTCCAAAAAAGCGAGACAGGCGGGCGATGTCCTGTTATCATGAATAAAGCGGTTAATGTTATGATGAAAAAGGTGAAGCTGTGGCACGAAGCAAATCGGCCTTAGTGTTCCTCTTGCTCTGTATAATGGTCTTGATCCTATCTCCATGGGCGGATGCGCCTTCTTCTCCGACGTCCTTCGTCGACGTGGTTCCCGAAGATAAATCGTTGGTAACCATCGAACCTATCGTTGCCGAAGAAATATCCAGCTTAGTCATCGAAGTAGCTTTAGACGAGCCCGCCTATCGCGCGCTAACCGTTCAAAACGATAATTTTATGCTAAATCATCCAAATATACTAGTGGACTTGCGCAGGATAAATCCCGAACAAGCCTACGATACTTATAAACGATCCTCCGTCTTGGAAGAATCGGCCGATATTATGTTGTTAGCGAATGAATGGATAATCGAATTCGCTTCCTCGGGGTATCTGCTGCCAACAGAAGCCGCGTTCGTAGGGAAAGCATTGGCCGAACAGTTCGATGCCGTGGCCGCTCCGCTAACTTGGAACAGTTATAAGTGGGGAGTGCCTCGCGACATGGATCCATACGTGCTTGTATGGAACATGAGCCGCTTACACGAATGGCTCGGCGAAGATGTCACGCTCCCGCTTACGCTTGAGCAATGGGCTGCCGTATCCGACAGGAGCGCGGAAACCCAAGGCGCGATTTCATGGTTATCGATCGATCGTAACGACCCGTTGGCGCTTCTGGCATGGCTCGAGAGCGCCACAGCGGAGAGAAGCGACGGAATATGGAGTAAAGATGCCGAGCCGTGGAACGGGACGTTATTCGAGCAGGCGATGCTGTTGCTCGATCTACATAAGGCAAATGTTCAATTCACGGCAACGGACATCGGGACGACCCCTGCGTTGAAAGAAGGAAATATTCTCGCCGCGGTCATGCCGTACTCTCGGGCTTCCGCTTTGGTCGCGCAGCCGCGCTTGGATCCGGAACCGGAGCTTGAGATCGATCATCAGTCGTGGAAGCTCCCGTACGTATGGCCGCGCGGAACTTCTTTTGCCGTCTCTTCGAATACCGAAGCCGAAGAAGCTGCATACGTATGGATATCCGAAATGACCGACGAACAGATTCAATTGCAGAATATGGAGGAGAGAGGGAAGCTACCCGTCTATCGTTCTCTATACGATAGCGATAGAACCCTCTCTAATCTGATTCCAGGAAGAACGGGGCAAAGCTTCCCGAGCCAATCTCCAATTGAGTTCGGTCCAGACCTCTCCGCCCAACTCGGGCAACTGCAAAGGATGTGGACGGAGTTTGCACGAGGGGCAATGTCGATCGAACGATGGAAAGAAGAATGGGCGAAACATAACTGACGGCATGGCAAGCTCGAATCTCGATTATCCTCCTATCGACAGTTGGACGACCAGTTCGCCGTTTTCCATGCTGACGCTTTGCGCTTTTACGAATTTGATTAGTTTTTGCGGGTAGAAGCCCAAATCGAATTCCCTCTCGAGATCGGCGCGGGTCGTATCCGGCAATTCCAAGCCGTTGAAGATCAAAGAATCGACATGGAACCGAATCGCGTTCTCCGGTTCGTTCTCGACGGTATATCTGCCTTGAATTTTCACCTTGATGTTACCGTTGTCTCCTTCCATCGTTAAGAGACCGTTCTCGAACGTAAACGCGAAGTCTTGAAAGCGATTATCCTCTTGACGAAGAAATTCGTTAAGCTGGTCATCCGAGAGCGTCAGCTTTGTTTTTAAACCGTTAGATTGAATGATGCCGGGTGTTTTTTTAACGAAATCCGGTAAATTCTGCATGGCTTCGGCTAGCGCTCTAAAATGTTGTTTGACCTCGTAAAGTCCTACGTTTTTCCAATAAGCCTGCAATTCCTCCATCAGCTTTTTCAGCAATTGCTCATCTCCGCTAGCGGCTAGCGCCTGATCCAAGTCCTTCTGAAGAGACAGGATTCGTTCGCGTTGAGCGATAAGCTGCGTCTCGACGGCGGCCAAATCCTCTTTGTCTTGCCGGAGCTTCCCGTAGCCCTGCTTCAAGTTACGGTATTCCTCGGCATAGCCGCTCATCGCCTTGCTATCGGATTGCATAATCATATCCATCGTGTCCCATACACGCACAAGCTGGGGCAGAGATTTCGCGTTTATTACGGCCGATAACCAGAAATCCTTGTATCCCATATAGTAGGATCGCAGTACCCGGCCGGCTTTTTCCCTCTGCACGGCGATAGCGATTTCTTGCTCGGCGATCCGCCGCTCGCTTTTCTCGATATCCGTCTGGGTCGTACCCTTGAGCTTGGATATTCGTTCAATCTCCCGGTCCAATTCGACGACGGACAAGCTTTTCTCCAATAGCTTGCGCGTCTCTTCGGGAAGCGGCTCCGCGTTGACGGGAAAGAGAGCTATGGATCGGGATAGGTAACCGAAAATCAACATTGTAAAAAGTAGTGCCAGTAACCAACGGCGCATCGGTGCCCCTCCTTTCCATGATGCGATCGATTGCTTGCGCATATGACGTTGCGGAACGGTCGTCATAACCGGAAGAACGGCGCGTTGTATGATCCTATGTTATTATAATATGACTACTAGGCTTGGGGAAGGTGTGGGACCTTTGAGCGCGGCGATTTCGGAAACGCCATTGACGGCCGTCATTAAAAATACGATCGGGTCAGCCCATCGCAAAGGAATGTCGGATGAAGGTAAAGAGTTGTCCGCCATCCCCTTTCATCAGTATATGATGCTTTGTCTGTATCATCCCGAATTTGGATATTATCGTTCGGGATCTACGAGGGTAGGACGGGACGGAGATTTCTATACGAGCTCCTATATCGGAGAACTGATGGGAGAGCAATTGGCTTCGGAAATATCGAGGCTTGCCAAACAATGGTTCGCCGATGCGGAAGCCGTGGAAGTCATCGACTGGGGCGGCGGCACGGGGCGTCTGAGCCGGCAAATGCTGGACGCATGGAAGGGGAGCGAGACCCGAAATTTCCGACTGACGTTGGTCGAAGGGAATCCGGTACACAGGCATGCAGCCCAGGAAGAATTGGCTGGAGAGATCGAATTCGGAATAGCTCGGATCATCGGGAGCGACGAAGGAGAATCGTTAACCTTCGAGACGAACGATCCGGTCGTCATCGTGGCGAACGAGCTGCTGGATGCTTTTCCGATCTATCGCTTAACGCAGCGGAACGGCAAGCTGCTGGAATGGGGAGTTTCCTGGAGCGACGAGCAAGGGTTGTTTTCGTGTCTCATGGAACCGGTTGAACCTCGCTTGAAGCAATGGATCGAAGCGGAAAACATCGTTTTGCTCGATAACCAGACGATTGAACTCAATTTGGACGCCGCGGATTGGGTAACGAACTTGACTAGCCGGTTAAGGCGCGCCATTCTCCTATTCATCGATTACGGGGACGAGACGGAAGAATTAATGTCCGAGCATCGCATGGACGGAACTTTGCTTTGCTACCGCGAACATAGAGCCCATAACGATCCTTATGCCGTTCCTGGCGAGCAGGATTTGACCGCTCACGTCAACTACAGCCATATTCGTCGGGCTGCCTTAGCGGCGGGCTGCAGGGAGTTGTGGTACGGTACCCAGAAAAGCTTCCTGCTGGAGTCGGGAGTATTGGGAAAGCTGAGCTCTCATGCGATTACGGATCCGTTCCATCCCATCGTTCGTCGTAACCGCGCCATACGTCAATTGTTATTGTCGGACGGCATGAGCGAATTATTTAAGGTTCAGGTGCTGTTGAAGGACGAATAGACGGCAACTTAAAGAAGCTGCATCGTGTCTACGCAGACAACGATGCAGCTTCTTTTGCTTGTTCATTTCATTACTGAGAATTAAGGTATGTATCCGTTCTTGAATACGGGCTTATACCGGCATCCCCATCTCGAATACGCTCCAATACGTAAATCCGAGGAAGGCGAGGACCATATATCCCCAGAACATCATGAGATACGTTCGTTCGGTAAAGTTCAAATACCCGAGCAAGAAGAAAACGGCAGTTTGCACGAAGAACAGCAACGCGAATTCGTACATGTTGCCTGCAAACGCCATTAGGGCAATTACCAGTGTCCAGAAGCCGAGCACCCTAAACATTCGTGCCATCGCAATATTCCCCTCTCATACGCAAGACGATTTCTAAAGCATATTATAACGTTTGGACAAAAGAGTGTAAACAAACAAGTCGTGACGAATCGGCAAACTTTTTACGGTTTAGGCCATATTGTGCTTAAAGTACGCGTTCAAAATTAATGTACCCCGCAATTCGGTAACTATGTATTCGCGCGTATGTTCGTTACGATTTCCCGACAAAAGGTATAGTGAATCAAAAAATGGATATAAATAGAAGTATCCGATAGATTCTATGAATTCTACTACGGGCATAGTAATGAAGAAAGCAGCAAAATATACGCAATATTTAAGGAGGGAAGGGCACCCATGACGGCTGTGAGACAAGACGCATGGAGTCCGGATGACGATTTGATCCTGGCGGAGGTAACACTTCGTCACATCCGTGAAGGCAGCACCCAATTATCCGCTTTCGAAGAAGTGGGGCAGCGAATTGCCCGAACTTCTGCCGCTTGCGGTTTCCGATGGAATAGTTGTGTCCGCAAGAGATACGATGAGGCAATCGGAATGGCCAAACAACAGCGTCAGAAACGGAATTATCTCAAAAAACAAGGGATTTCCACCATCTCGGGCACGGAAAGGCTCGTCGTCGAAGAAGGCGACAACGCGAAAGCGGAGCTATTGTCTGCCGAATCGATGTCCTTGGAGGCTATAATTCGTTATTTGCGCCAATGGAAAGGCACCGTACAGGAAATGAGCCGGCAGATTCGCCATCTCGAGAAGGAAAACAAGGATAAGGAAGATCGTCTGAACGAATATCGCGAAGTCAACGAGCGCCTGTCCAAAGAGGTAAACGAGGTGCAGACGGATTATCGCGTCGTTAACGACGATTATAAAGCGCTTATTCGAATTATGGATCGCGCGCGCCGTCTTGCATTCTTAACGGAAGAAGTAGACGAGGATCGCGCGAGGTTTAAGATGGACGCTAACGGAAATCTCGAAAGAATCGAATAGCCGAAAGATTCGGAGCTTTAACCCGCGGGGACTATCCTCGCGGGTTTTGCTTTGGTATGTTTATTAAAAACGGAACAAGGAGTTTCCAAACGATGGATAAGATAGCGGTGTTGGGCGGAGGCTCTCTAGGCTTGCTGCTTGCCGGAAAGATGGTTGCGTCGGGATGCGATTGTGAACTATGGACGAGAACGGGCGATCAAGCGGCTCTCTTGAATCGCAATGGCTTAACGATAGTCGAACAAACGGGCGGCGAGGTCAGAAAAGTAAATATTCGCGCGATTCCGATAGAACAAGCAACGTTGAGCGAGAATGGGATCGTTCTGGTCGCGGTGAAGCAAACGGCATTTACGCCCGAGCTTCTCGAACGACTAGCGGAGATCGTCCCGGACGGCGGTACGCTCGTGCTCTTCCAGAACGGGGTAGGACATCGTCAGTTGCTGACGCATGGATTGCCTGGTCGGAAACTCGTTATGGCGATTACGACCGAAGGCGCTCTTAGAATAAACGAGACAACGGTTCGTCATACCGGAATCGGCGAAACGACGATCGGCGAACTAGAGATAGCGACGAACGTGATACGTTCCGTAGAACGAATGTTGAAACAGGCAGGATTTACCGTTTTATTGTCGAAACAGTTGGAAGAAGCGATTATGCGTAAGCTGCTCGTGAATGCGGTAATCAATCCGCTTACGGCGATATTGCGATTGCGCAATGGGGAGCTTACCGAATCCACCGGCCGTTTGAATGCGATGAAGGCTTTATTTCAAGAATCGTTCGGAATTCTAAGCCTATATGGCTTAAAGAATGAACGGGAGCTATGGAATATCGTCTTGAAGGTATGCGCCGATACTCGGCTGAACGAATCTTCCATGCTGCAGGACGTGACCGCGCATAGGGAAACCGAGGTCGAGTTTATTAACGGGGCGATTTGCCGGATGGCGGCGGACAAAGGCAAGGAGGCACCTTGGAACAATGCCGTTACGGCGCTTGTCAAAGCGATCCATTAGAATAGGGGAGTGATTAACCTATGGGCTCCATCTGGAATGCGTTGGTGCAATCCTACGCTTTTTTGGCCACCGTGCCTATTATACCGTTCTTTCTCATCTATTTTGTATCCGCGGCTCGCGGCGGAGATCGCAAGAGAGCGATTAGACTTGCTATGGACGTAACGGTCGTTTTCCTGTTCGGTATCGTAGCCAGCAGGCTAAACCTTCGATTGCATACCAGCTTCGGACCTTTCTTCTTAATTCTGATCATGCTGCTTATTGGGGGATTGATCGGTAACGCGCAAAATCGCATAAAAGGCAAAGTAGATTCCAAGAAACTGTTTCGGGCCGTATGGAGATTATCCTTCTTCGGATTATCCGTCTTGTATATCATACTTATGCTTTTAGAACTGATTTTTCCGACGGCAAAGAGTGGATAGATTACTGATTTCGACATAGGTACTCCATCAAAAACAACCTCTAGGTAATATTTGGGTTGTTTTTTTTCAATTTTAAAACCGTATTTGTGTTATATAATGCAGATATATGTGTTATTAATACTTAAAAAGGGATATTTCTATGAAAAGGAAAAATATTCTAAATACTAATTTAATGAGGAAGCCGGGTTTCGTGATTGGGATATTCACGGGCATCATGGCTTTCATCGTGATTTCGGTCTTATTCATTAAGCCTTACGTTGGTATGGCCGATAACGGCGATTTTTTCCGGGAGATCCATAATGTCGGTCTTTATTATTTAACCGAAAGCTTCGACGATCGTCATTTCGGTTATTTCAATATGGAGTACGGCATACGGCAATATCCGTTCGAACGAACCGCTCTATTCGTATCCTCGTTGACCCTCATGATCCGTACGGCGCTCGCTTTGGATTTATGGTTCACCCAGGATAATCTTTTCGATATTCGGACGTTGGCGATATTGTACGGCATCGTTTTTATTACCGCTTTTTATTTATTGTTGAAAAACTTCGCCGATAGGATGACTTTCCCGCTTATTATCGCGACTTCGATATTAGCGATTATGATTTTCGGCGATGCGGGTTACATTTCTTATTTCAGTTCCTTCTATGGCGAACCGGCTTCCTATGTGTTCTTATTGTTGACTTTGGCATTCGGCTTCAGGCTTCTTAGGGACAAGAAGCCCTCAGTAGGGGAATATGTCCTGTTCTTCCTAAGCGCTGCCGTATTTATCGCCGCGAAGCAGCAGAACGCGCCGATCGGTCTATTGTTCGCCATCGTTAGCGTTAGACTGTTAAGCCTGCGAAAGGATAAGTTATGGAAGATTGTAATCGGCAGTACGACGGTGCTTCTGTTGAGCTTGTCCGCGTTCATCTATTTAGCGATTACGGATGGTATCGGTCACATCAACCAATATCATACTGTGACGAGGGGAATTCTCGAGGATTCTCCGAATCCGGAGCGGGATATGGAGGAATTGGGACTAGACAAGAAATTTTCATTGCTTGCGGGGACAACCTATTATGACAAATACAGCATCGAGAATTCGGAGTCGGCTTTGATGAACGAGCGATTTTATCCGAATGCGGGATATGGCGCCGTCATTAAATTTTATTTGCTCCATATGGACAGAGCTTTCGGTAAATTGGATTTAGCCGCCAAGCATGCCTACACGATCCGGCCGCTTGCGATCGGAAACTATGAAAAGTCGGAACGAAAAGGTTATGGGGCAAAAACGAACGATTTCGTCGTATGGAGCAGTCTGAAGGAAAAACTATTTCCGAAAAGCTTTCGCTTTATCCTTCTTTTCTACGCCTTATACTTCGGCAGCTTGTTGAAATTTTACGTCGATCGTTTCAAGAACGGCAACGTCCGAGGGATGATCCGGTTAGAGCTTTTCGGTCTTGTCGGCTTGATCGGCCTCATTCAATTGTCCGTGTCGTTCCTTGGCGCGGGAGATGCCGATTTGGCTAAGCATCTGTTCTTGTTTAACGTCTGCTTCGACTTTATGTTTGTTTCCGTCGTCGTTTATTCCCTTAATTCTTTGTATGTTAAATACAGTTCACGGAGAAAGGCTGGTGCTAGTCATTGGAAGCCAAAAAGCTCGATATCTGGGTAATCGTAATCGCGATATTGATGTACGGAGTCGTTAACTTGTTCATCTTGTTACCCAAGGAGCATTACTTCGAGAATATGATCATGCTCAGTCTTATTTTCGCGATCGGAATTATGTCTTATTTCTCCGGAATGGTCATTTCGTTGGGACTGGCGGCTGTCGTCATCTTCTTCTACGGAAGTTACGTCATGTACGGCAACGTGATTCTGGGCAACGCGGTCGAATCCCACGTTTACTATTGGATGGTGCTCCTGCCGACGGTTGCCATTATTACGTCGAATATCGGGGGCCAAGTTCGCGGCTTGCAAGCCGAGAATACGAAGATGAAACAAGAATACGCGGACTACGTTACCGTCGATGCAAGCACGGGCCTGGATAACGTAAAGGTGTTCTACGGCGTTCTGAACCAACACATGGGTTTGTCGCGCAGATTCGATTTGCCGCTTAGCCTAATGCTCGTAAACATCATGTACTTCGACGACATCAAAGGAATCGTAGGATCGGACAGGATGAAGGATATTCTGAAAACGATCGGAGGTCATCTCGTCGAATTCACGCGAACGGAAGATTGCAGCTACATGCTGGAAGACGGACGAACGTTTGCTTTGTTGCTCTTCACGAACAAGGAAGGCGCGATGATCGTCAAAGAGCGGATCAAGGAAAACATCAAACAATTGAACGTGGATAACTCGGCAAAAGCGGTTACGATCAAGCTCGAATTGAAAATCGGAATCTCCGAATACCTCGACCGCGAACAAGACGTGATCGGATTCCGCAAGTCGGCCGAGAAGGATATGGAATATGACGTTTAACCGTCTAATGATAGTCTTTCTCAAGATAAGCCTGGTTTCCATGCTGATATTAATACCGGTTTTTGCGGCGGAAGGCACTGTCCGGGCCGCAGGCATTCCTATCCCGGATAAATCAGCGGTCGTCGTGTATGGCGGCGACAACAACGAGGATGCCGGTCGGAACGGAAGCGGCAGACAACGGATCATGTCGCTCTACGGACTGCTGAGAGCCTATTGTTCCGAAGTGACGCTTGTCAGTCTAAACGATTACGAGGATCGGCTCATCCAAGGCAAGGACTACGTCATCGTAGTCGGAGTAACGCAAGAACCTGTCAACGTTATATTAGGCACGAGCCTAAGCAGCTTCGACGGGGAAATCGGCTGGGTAGGCGGGGGAATCGAAAAATACGCGGAATATGGGTTAATGGACGGTTTTAAGGTTGCGGGATACTCTAACCAGTTCGCGGAATTGACGTATCCATTCGACGTATCGCAAACCTCTATCGATGGAAAAGCGGAGACGATGCTGATCGGTCAGACGGCTCAAGTTCCGAAATTGGTCGCGCTGGCGGAGGACGGAGTCGAGGTCGTGGGAACTTTGTCGGACGGGAAGGAACGGTTTCCATATGCGATTCGGAGCGGACGCCTATGGAATATTGCCACGTACGGCAGCGGGGATGCCAACGGAGCGGCATTCAAGGATACGATCCGTCGGTTGCTGGGAACCGAGTCGCCGAAATGGCCTAGCGTCTACATTAAGCTGGACGATATCAGTCCATTCGTTGATTACGATAAGCTCGAACAAGCCGCACAGTGGTTAAGTGAACAAGGGGTCCCGTTTATTCTCGAATTAAGACCGGTATTCGTTAACACGGAATATAAGGAAATGGAACGTTATTTCGAAGTCGTAAGGCGAATTCAACATCTCGGCGGTACGGCGGTACTAGGGAATTTGCAAGGATGGAAACCGCCGGACGAATGGGGGACTTACATCGAGAGCTATTCGGATTCCAATGTCACTAGCCCGGAAAGCCCGGAGACATTGATCGATCTTGCTCTGGAAGCTTATATGGACGCGGGGATTTATCCGCTAGCCCTATCCGGTCCGCCCGATCTGCTCTTCGACCCGGAGTTCGCTAATGCTCTCTCTTATTTTACGACTTTTGTCCAGAATGGATCTTGGCAAGGATATGCGAGGGACCTATTTCCCGAGGAAACTTGGACAGGCCGTTTTATTGCGGATCAGCTCTTCTCTGTCGGGAGCCTTGGCCGAACCGGACAATTGCCGGGAACGGATATCGCCTCCGTCGTTAAGTTCACCGGAGAGAACGATTGGGAAGGCCTGCAGATGACCGTCGAGAAATTAAAGCAATCCGGAGCGTCGTTCGCGAATCTTCGCGATTCGGAAGGAGAAGTTGCTTTCGGGGATAAACGAATTACCGTAAGCGACGGGATGATTACGGTGAACGGTCAAAGGGCCGCGTATGAGGAAAAACCCCCGGATGATCAGACACCCCCTCCGGCGGGCGGCGAATTATCGGACGTGAACAAGCGGATCTCTCAGGTGTTGTTTATCGTGTTTATCGTGGCAGGGATCGTGATCTTATTTTTCGTTCTGGCTTTCGTCGCAGGCAAGCGAATCGACCGTAACAAGCATTTGAGGTGAGCGGAATGGGGAATAACCTGGGAATCGTCGACTACTTGTTCTTGTATTGCATGATCTCTATTTGGGTCATGTTGTTCGTGAACATCGTGTTAATGA
This sequence comes from Cohnella herbarum, assembly GCF_012849095.1. Classification (NCBI taxonomy): domain Bacteria; kingdom Bacillati; phylum Bacillota; class Bacilli; order Caryophanales; family Paenibacillaceae; genus Cohnella; species Cohnella herbarum. Next base: position 2,378,506 of record NZ_CP051680.1, on the reverse strand, counting down.
TCGGAGGGTACGTTTATTATTTGAAAACTTTGAAAATGAATGTAGACGAGCCGCTCGATGAATATCCGACCGTATCGGTGCTTGTCCCTGCGCATAACGAAGAGAAGGTTATCGAGCAAACCGTTACCGCTCTTATCGCTCTCGACTATCCGCGCGATAAGCTGGAAATCATCATTATTAACGATAATTCATCCGACCGGACGGGAGAAATCCTGGAAAAGGTCAAACAACGCAATCCAGGAGTGAACTTGATCATCCTTACGACGGACAAAGAGACCGGGGGCAAGGGGAAGTCCGGAGCGTTGAATAACGGGTACCTCATCAGTACGGGAGAGTTGCTCGCCGTATACGACGCGGACAATACGCCGGAGAAGAACGCGCTGAAGCTTCTTGTCCACACGATCAGCAAGGACGATTCCTTGGGAGCGGTTATCGGAAAATTCAGAACCCGCAACAAGAACAAAAACCTGCTAACCAAGTTCATCAATATCGAAACGCTCGGATTTCAATGGATGGTTCAAGCGGGCAGATGGCAATTGTTTAATTTGTGCACCATTCCGGGAACTAATTTTATTATTCGTAAACGGCTGATCCAAGAGATGGGCGGTTGGGATACGAAAGCGATCGCGGAAGATACGGAAATCAGCTTTAGGCTGTATCGTCTTGGATACAAGATCAAATACATGCCGTTGTCCGTGACATGGGAGCAGGAACCCGAGACGGTGAAGGTGTGGATGAGGCAGCGTAGCAGATGGGTGAAGGGCAACGTATACGTGCTCGTCAAAAACTTCAAGCTGATCTTCTCCAAGGAGTTCAGGCATGTGCGATTCGATTTGCTGTACTTCTCGTCCGTCTATTTTTTCTTCCTCAGTTCCGCGCTAATCTCCGATGCCATATTTATATTAGGCGCATGTAATCTAATCAAGTATAATGTCGCCGGAAATACGGTGCTGCTATGGATCATGGCTTATATCGTATTCATATTGGAGATGGCAATCGCGTTAAGCATGGAAAAAGGGGAAAGCAACTACAAGAATATCTCGCTAATAGCCTTAATGTATTTCACCTATTGCCAGTTGTGGTTATTCGTCGCCATGAAGGGCGTTTGGCAGTACTTCAGGGACAGCGTTCTAGGACTAGAGGCGAAATGGTATAAAACGGAGAGGTTCTAGGAGGTTCGTCATGAAATCTGTTATTTCCATATTCAACGCAGCTTTGCTTGTCGCGGTTCTAATGCTGACTTCATCGGCTAACGCATTCGCGGAGCAGAAGCATTCCGGCCAGGCTGCAGGCGCTCCCGGGCAATGGGAAGCGCCTGCCGGTTCGCCCACGTTGTCCAAAAATTATTTTCTTAACCGGGATATCGAGTTCCAAGGCAACTTCGGCTCCGATAGGACTTATATCGACGTGGACAAGCACTGGAAGGTTAGCGATGCTTGGCTTAACTTATCCTTGACCGCAAGCGAGCTATCCAAGTCTTCCGCGCTTACGGTATACGTGAACGACAAGCCGATTCATTCGGAGCTGCTGACCCCGGACGACGAACGAATCCAAACGTTAAAGATCGCCATTCCTCGTTACGCAATCAAAGAGGGCAGCAACGAGATCAGGCTGGAAGTCAGCCAGAAGCAGGAAGTCGCGGCATGCGTCGAAGATTCGCGAGACGGCAGATGGGTGCACGTACGAGATACGTCTTACGTTCATCTGGAGTTCAAGGAAAAACCGGCCGGCGGACCGATAAGCGAATATCCCTATCCGTTCCTTAAAGCGAGCGCCAGTCCGGAATCCCAATCGGGCTTAATCCTGATTCCCGATCAGGCGGACGAAGAAGAAATAGCGGCGGCTCTTAAGATCGCGTCGAGCCTCGGAGCGCGGATGAATGAAGAAAACGCCGATTTGAATTTGGTTAGAGACTCCCAAATTTCTTCGGACTATAAAGCAAACTACGATATTATCTACGTAGGGAAAGCAAAGCATTTGCCTCGGGAAATTCAAGAGAAAACGACTCGGAGCGAAGGGGACGAAACGCGCCAAGGGGCGGTAATTGTCAGATCCGCATCCCCCTATAACGCGGAAAGAACGCTTATGGCGATCGTCGCGAACCAAGACGACGGAGCTTTGGATACGGCCGCCAGATTGTTAATGAACAAAGATTTGACGTCGCAGATCGAATCGGACGTTCATTATGTCGCCAAAGAAACCGACGTAACCGTTACAGAGAACGCGTCGAACGATCAAATGCTATTGCAGGATATGGGATACCCGACCGGGATATACCTGGAAGGACCCTACAGGCAGCAGGCTTCCATCGGAATCAAAATGGCCTCTAACCGGTTAGTCGTTCCGGGAGCGAAAGCGACTTTGCAAATCAGATACGCGCAAAATTTGGATTTCAGTAAATCGCTGGTCACGGTTTACATTAACGGTATTCCGGCAGGGAGCAAGAAACTGGAGTCGGAAAAAGCGGGAAGCGATAAGATCGAGGTCGCTATTCCGAACAATGCCATTAAATCGCATTACGTGGAAATGAAAATCGCCTTCGATTTGCAGCTGACGAACGAGGAGTGCGCCCGAATTCAGAGCGATACCCCATGGGCGTTCGTCGACGCGCAGTCGTCCATCCTCTTGCCGACGAAGGACGAGCGGGCGCTATTATTGGAAAATTATCCGTGGCCGTTCATGAAAGACGGGCGGTTTAACGATACGGTCGTCGTTGTTCCGAACGAGATCGAGAATACCGAGCTTGATTTCCTAGCCGATTTGTACGGGTACTTAGGCAAAGAATTGCGTGATAACACGGGAGAACTCGTAGTCGTGAAAGATCGGGATTTCGTCGAGCCGGACCAATCGAGCAATTACATTGTCGTCGGCACGCCGGACAACGTCCGAGCGCTTCGGAATTTAAACGCCAGCTTATGGTTCAAATACGATGAAGGGTTCGGCTATTTTCAGTCGAATGAAATGAGAAGGCTGTTAGAAAATTTCTCGCGGAATTTAGCTTCGGTGCAATTGGTACCCAATCCCGGCAATCCGGAACGGGGCATTCTGTTCGCGACCGCACCTCTGGAAAATAATCTTCTTCATGCGAAGAAGTTTTTGACCGAAGCCAAGTTCGTGTCCGGCATGGTCGGCAACGCGATTCTAGTCGACCGATGGGACAACGCGACGAATCACTATTTTATCGAAGGGGATAGTCTGAACATAGCGGAGAAAGTAAGCTTCAGCAGTCCGGAGCTTAAACGCTTCGCCGTCATCTTCGGAACCTTATTGCTGATGATCGTTATCGGCGGCGTATGGTATTGGAGAAAATACCGAAGGAGGTAAGCGAGTTGTCGCGTTCCGCAATCCGACTTACGTCATGGCTCGCAGCTATTCTGGTCGTCGTTGCGTTAGGGGGAATGTGGCTCAAGTCGGCGAAGCCGGATCGTCCGATCGATTTGCTGGCTCGCTCGGTCAAATCGGGAAATCTGTCGGTCGATTATTCGATCGGACAAGCGCTTTCGGATGTGAAAAGGTTGTCCCTTAACACCGTGAACGTCCCTGTGATCGTTAAGATCGACGATTTGGATTCCAGCACGATGTCGCTTGATCCCGACAGCATCCTCAAAGCCCGCAAGTTAATGAAAGAGCTTCGGGAGAAAGGGATAACGATGATCGTTGAGCCTTATCCTTGGATCGGTGGCGGGCAATTTTACGAAACGGATTGGAACCCGAGCGACGTCGAAGCTTTTTTCGATAATTGGACGAACATCGTGAAGGAGCTTTTGGAGCAAGTGGTCGTTCCGGAAGGGGCTGCCGCGGTTTGCGTTGCATCCAATCTCGTTCATCTGGAGCATCGCAAGGATAGATGGAGCCGACTGATCGACGAGGTCAGGGGTGAATTTGACGGCTTGGTCACTTATAAAACGAATTGGTGGTATACCGCCGACTGGGACGACGAGAGCAAGCAAGCGTTCGAGCGAAAGCTGAACAACCCGATATTCGGCAAAGTCGATTTTATTTCTATCGCCTCCTATTTCGAATTGTCCGATCGCCCGGTCAATACGGTAGATCAACTTAAAGCGGATTTGCTTAAATCGTCCGCTTATTCCCGCGGTCAGAATATCGTCGGCGAGATTGAACGATTGCACGAGAAATGGAACAAGCCGATTTTCTTGGGGGAGCTCGGGTTTCCGAAACGGCAGTACGCCGCCCGGCATCCGTGGAATCCGAATCCGTCGGAACGTTACGACGGCGCCGAGCAGGCGAGAGGTTTCGAAGCTTACCGGCAATCTTTCGATCAGCCATGGTTCATGGGTTTCTCCGTCTTCGCGATCGGAGAAGACGGGGAAGACAAAAATTATTATCCCTCCGAGGAAAGCGCGGAAGTCATCCGAAACTGGTAGGAATAAGCCCGAACATCGGTATAGAAACAGGCGTATACTTGAGCATAGGACGAATCCCTCGCGATTTTAGGCGCGCAAACCTTTTGACGTGCATTCTGCTCTTGTGTACAATCAATCTGATGACACAACGACAGAACGGGGGAAACTTCCCTTTGAATATTATATCTATTGCAGAAACAAACCCAACCTCGTTAGCCGAAAGATATAGGTTGGGAGATTCGGTTGTTAGCGAGTTGTTCGGCAAGCATCCTTCGAATGACGAGAATTGGGCGGAAAGAGCGGCTTTCTTAGATCGAACGACAGGTTCGAGGGCGAGCATGAAACGCGTAACCGAGGCGCTGAAGAGCTATCAGGCACGATTGCCGGCTTACCCCGAGAGCGCTTTGTCGCTGGAGAAGCTGGATCAACCGAACAGTCTCGTTATCGTAGGCGGGCAACAAGCCGGATTGTTCGGCGGTGCCTTATTGATTTTCTATAAAGCTTTATCCGTCATTCAAGCGGCGCGAGAAGCGGAAAGAAAACTAGGCAGACCGGTCGTGCCGCTCTTCTGGATCGCGGGCGAAGATCACGATTTCGACGAAGCCAATCACGTGAATATTCAATCCTCTGAAGGCGCAATCAGACGCGTAAGGATCGAAAGGCCGGAAGGGCCGAGACTTGCCGTCAGCCGAACTCGACTGAGCGGAGAGCAGTGGGATGCGGCGCTTCAAGAGCTAGCCGCCCAACTGCCGGATACCGAATTCAAGCAAAACTTGCTGGAACGTCTTCAAAGCCATGTTAAGGATACGCCTTCGCTAAGTTTGGCTTTCGCCCGGCTGTTGGCGGACTGGTTCGGGAGTCAAGGGCTCGTGTTGTTAGATGCGGACGACCCTAATCTCAGGGCATTGGAAGGACCGATGTTCCGAGAGCTGATCGTCCGTAACGATAAGCTCGAAGCTGCTTTGAAGCAAGGAGAACAGCATGTGCTCGGCCGGGGATTCAAGCTGCAGGCGGAGACGACGGACGGAAGCGCGAACTTATTCCTTCATCATGAGCAAGGAAGGCTATTGCTTCATAAAGATAAGGAAAGTTTCATTGACCGAAAGGGAAATGTTTCCTACACTTGCGAACAGATGCTGGAGTTGACGGAATCGACTCCGGATCGCTTAAGCACGAACGCGCTGACGCGACCGCTCATGCAGGACTACTTGCTTCCGGTGCTTGGGGCAGTTCTCGGTCCGTCCGAGCTGGCTTATTGGGGCATTCTCGGTCCGGCCTTTGAAGAATTCGGAATGTCCATGCCGATACTTATACCGCGTCAATCTTTCATCTATCTGGAAGCGAATATAGCCAAGCTTCTGGATAAGTACGCCCTGTCCGTCGAGGAAGCGATGTCCGATCTGGATCAACGCAGGGCGGATTGGCTTGCTAAACAGGACGAATGGAATATCGAGGAGCAATTCGAACAGGTAAAAAGCCAGTTCAAACAATTGTATGCCCCGATCATGAATACCGTATCATCGGTCCAGCCTGGTCTCGCCTCCTTGGCGGTAAGTAACCGGGATAAAATATTGGAACAGATCACGTACTTGGAGTCGCGATCTATCGACGCGATCGCCAAGCAGCATGAGACTTCGCTCCGTCAATGGGACCGCATTCGGCTATCCTTCTCTCCGCTGGACAAACCGCAGGAGAGGGTTTACGGTACCGTCCACTTCTGGAATCGTTACGGCCCGGATTGGCTGGCCTTATGGGCGGACGTTCCTTACGAGAACACCGGCGGGAACCGCCTGGTGGAAGGCTTGACTACCACAGTTTGAAGAGGTTGTTCAAACATGCACTTAACAGAGAACCTGGAGGAATTATTTTATGAAAACGGCTTTAACAAGCATCGTACGCGATCCATCTTTGGCACCGGAAGGCAAGTTGAAAATCGATTGGGTACAAGCCCATATGCCCGTTTTGAACCAAATTCGTAAAGAGTTCGAACGCGATCAGCCGTTTAAGGGACTGCGCGTCGCGATTTCCTTGCACTTGGAAGCCAAAACGGCGTACTTAGCCAAAGTCGTTCAAGCGGGCGGCGCGGAAGTCGTTATCACGGGCAGTAATCCATTGTCTACGCAAGACGATGTCTGCGCGGCGCTCGTCGAAGACGGAATCGCGGTTTACGCGAAATATAATCCGGATCCGCAAGAATATAAGGATCTGATGGTCAAAACATTGGAAACGAAGCCGGATCTGATCATCGACGACGGCGGAGACCTGGTATCCATCCTTCACTCGGAACGCCAAGATTTGCTCGCGCAAGTCCGCGGCGGGGCGGAAGAGACAACGACGGGTATTTTGCGCTTGAAAGCAATGGAGAAAGACGGCTCGTTGAAGTTCCCGATGGTTGCCGTTAACGATGCGTATTGCAAATATTTGTTCGATAACCGTTATGGCACGGGCCAATCGGTATGGGATGGCATTAATCGTACGACGAACCTTGTCGTTGCGGGTAAGACTGTAGTCGTTAATGGATACGGCTGGTGCGGTAAGGGCGTGGCGATGCGCGCGAAAGGATTAGGCGCAAACGTCGTCGTAACCGAAGTCGACGCCATCCGCGCCGTAGAAGCATACATGGACGGGTTTACCGTGATGTCGATGGAAGAAGCGGCGAAAGTCGGAGAGTTCTTCGTTACGGTAACGGGCAACAAGGACGTCATTCGCGGCGAACATATCGCGAACATGAAGGACGGGGCGATCCTGTCCAATGCCGGACATTTCGATATCGAAGTGAACCTCGTGGAGCTTGCGGAACTATCGGTATCCAAACGCGTCGTACGCCGCAATATCGAAGAATACGTCCTGAAGGACGGACGTAAAATTTATGTGCTTGCGGAAGGTCGCTTAGTGAACCTTGCGGCCGGAGATGGACATCCTGCGGAAATCATGGATATGACTTTCGCGTTGCAGGCGATCGCTTTGCGCCATGTGAACGAGAACTACGAGAGCATCGGCAGCAAGGTCGTTAACGTACCTTACGAGCTGGATGAGCTTGTTGCCCGTACGAAGCTGGAATCGCTTGGGATCAAGATCGATACGCTATCGGAAGAACAGAAAGCCTACTTGGACAGCTGGGCATCCCACTAATGCTGTAATCTAACAAACCTAAAAACGTTTATTTCACCGATTATTTTCGGCGGAGTAAACGTTTTTTTATTTTAAACGGATGTATATTGACAATGATAATCATTATCATGTATTGTTCTTAATGAAAATGATTATCATTATCGACGTCATAATGATGATCATCGCAGAACTCATCATCTTCATAATCGGGAGGAAATAAAATGTATCGTAAAAAGTTGTGGACCGGAATATTATCGGCAGTCATCCTGTGGGGTGCCGCCGGATTAGCGCAACCCGCGGAAGCGGCATCGAATAACGCAATCAAGGTGGTCGTGGACGGTAAAGAAATCTCATTGTCGACCGCGCCTCAAATCGTAAAAGGCCGCTTGATGGTGCCTTATAGTAACGTCGTAACCGGCATGGGCGGCAAAGTGAGCTGGGATGCCAAGACGAAAACGGTAAAAGCGGTGAAAGACAAGAATACGGTAACCTATACTGTCGGATCTGCGACGGCATACATAAACGATCAGAAAAAACAGCTTGAATCCGCCCCTGTCAGCATCAACAACACGACATTCGTTCCGCTTCGCGCCCTGGCTCAGTCTTTCGGAATGTGGGTGAAATGGGATAACGCGAAAAAACAAGTCACAATCGCCAGCAAACTGACCGTGCAAACGAAAACGGGTCCCCTTACGCTAAACAAAGTTCCCGAACGCATCGCGACTTTATCCTCGTCGGATACGGAGATCGTGGCCGCCCTCGGCGGAAACATCGTCGGAAGGTCTACCGCGCTGGGCAAAGTTTATCCGCCGGAAGCCGCCTTGATACCGGAGATCGGCAGCGCGCATGGAATCAACTTCGAGACGCTGGCTACGTTAAAAGCGGACCTCGTTATCGGAAGCCCGTCCTTGCAGCCGCAAACTGCAACGCTCGAGAAGCTGGGAGCTAAAGTGTTATTGAACTCGCATAACGATTTCAAAGAAATCCAAAACTCCATTCGGCTTTATGGCGAAGTGCTCGGGAAAGAGGAAGAAGCAGCTAAGTTGATTAAACGAATGGACGAACAGCTGAAGCAAATTACGGCTAGCCAACCCGCGAAGAAACCTAAAGCGTTAATCCTCTATGGAGCAACGGGCAGCTTCGTGGTCGCCCTTCCGTCGAGTTACCCGGGCAACTTCCTTGATCTGGCCGGCGGAGAAAACGTAGCGGCTAAATTTCCGAAGATGGATACGATGCCGCAGTACGCCGAGTTTAGTATGGAAAGAATCGTGGCAGCCGACCCCGACGTGATCTACTTGATCACTCACGGCGATCCAGCGGAAGTAAAAGCAAGCTTCAAGAAGGAGCTGGAGAGCAATCCGGCATGGAAAAACCTCGGCGCCGTGAAGTCGGATCAGTTCGAGGTGCTGCCGAATGACTTGTTCGCGGCAAATCCGGGATTGCGGGCTCCCGAAGCGATTACGGCGCTGAACAAATTGCTTCTGCAGGCGAAATAACGGAATGAGCTTATCAAAACCATTGAGGAAAGATCCTCGAACCAGAAGAAGAATCCTGTTATTCGTAATGTTCATCGCATTAGTGATTCTCTCCATTCTGTACGGTTTAACGGTCGGTGCCATTTCCATACCGGCTAAGGAAGTATGGACGTCGCTATTCTCGAATACGGAAAACGAGTTTCGTCAAATCGTATGGAATTTGCGACTTCCGCGAGTGCTTACCGGATTACTCGTCGGGATATGCTTAGCCATCTCGGGTGCGTTTCTCCAAGGAGTATTCCGTAATCCGTTGGCTGATCCGGGGATTATCGGCGTGTCCGCCGGAGCCGGACTGGCCGCGGTTTCGATTATGATCTTATTCCCCGAACAGATGTCGCTCGTGCCGTTGGCGGCATTCTTGGGAGCTTTAGCGGCCGCCGCGATCATTTACGCGCTGGCATGGAATAAGGGGGCGCCGACCGGACGGATGATTCTGGCCGGCGTCGCCGTTAACTCCTTGCTCGGCGCGGGAATGACGACGGTCATGCTGCTGAACAGCGAGAAGGTGCAAGCCGTTCTGCCGTGGCTCGCAGGAAGCTTGAACGGCAAAAGCTGGCCGCACTTCGATACTATCGCTCCCTACGCGTGCATCGGAATACTGCTATCGTTATTTCTGATCAAGCATGCTAACGTTCTGATTCTGGGAGATGAAGTCGCGAAATTGCTCGGTAACCGTGTGGAAAGAAGCCGGATGCTTGTCATTCTCATGTCTACGTTCATGGCGGGCATCGCGATCAGCGTTTCCGGATTGATAGGTTTCGTCGGTCTGGTCGTGCCTCATATCGTGCGAATGCTCGTCGGTAACGACTACAAGTATTTCCTGCCTCTGTCCGCCCTCGGAGGAGGAGCGCTCGTCGTAGCCGCGGATACTTCGGCAAGGGCGTGGTTCGATCCGATCGAATTTCCCGTCGGCGTATTGCTGGCTTTGCTCGGAGCGCCGTTTTTCCTCTATTTATTGAAAAGGGGGCTTAAAGTTTGAAGAGCGCCTTAAACGCGGAAGGGATTTCTTTCGGCTATCAGGACCGAAACATCGTCGAGGACATCGGAATTCATTTTCGTCAGGGAGAAATAGCAAGCATCGTCGGGCCTAACGGTTCGGGTAAATCGACCGTACTGCGGCTGATGACGAGATTGGTACAACCGCGAAGCGGGGTCGTGTTCTTGGAAGGGGAAGCGATCGCCCGAATGAAAACGCGCAAGATCGCCCAGATGCTAACGATGCTGCCGCAGACGCAGGACCACAATCTGGATCTAACGGTGCGGGATCTGGTTAAGCAAGGCCGCCACCCTCATTTGAAGTGGTACGAGGAATGCCGGAACGAGCACGAGGACATAGTGGATTGGGCGCTCGAAATGACCCATTTGACCGAGATGCAATATCGCTCTTTATTCACATTGTCCGGCGGCGAAAGACAAAGGGCATGGATCGCGATGGCCGTTGCGCAAACCCCGCATACATTGCTGCTGGATGAACCGACGACGTATTTGGATGTTGCCCATCAGCTTGAAGTCATGGAATTGTTGCAGCATCTGAATCGAACGCAAGGCATTACGATCGTCATGGTGCTCCATGATCTGAATCAAGCGGCCCGTTACAGCGATCGAATCATCGCGATGAAGGATGGCGCCGTCGTTAGCGACGGTGCTCCGCATGAAGTCTACGTGCCGGCTTTCTTCTCTCAGGTATTCGGAATCGAAGCGAAGATTTACGAGGATGATGGGAAGCCGGTCTATACCCCGCGGGGCTTAGCTAAAGCGAAAGTAAAGGAGGAATCAGGCAATGACGTTGGAATCGCGAAAGCCGCTGGTGGCAATTGACCCGGATCTCGTTAAGTCGTTCGTAGCTTCGGCGCATGCCGATTTAGTTAAAGTAAATTAAAACAAAAGGAGAGATTCGAATGATCATCGTAACGAATACGATCCAAGCTAAGCCGGGTTACGGTAACGTCATACGGGAAAGATTCAAGTCTCCGAAAAACGTTCACACCTTTCCAGGTTTCGTGAGAATGGAACTGTTGCAAACGCAAGGAATAGAGGAATACGATGAATTCCAGGTTTGCACGACTTGGGACAACAAAGAGGCATTCGATGCTTGGGTGCAAAGCGATTCCTTTAAGCAAGCCCATGCGGCCCGCCGGGAAAACGGGAACGGCGATCAGGTGATCGGAAACAAAATCACTTTGCACGAAGTCATCGTTTCCCATCTTCCCGCGCTTCCCGCAGAAAACTAAATTGAAATGCTCCCGCCCGCAGGAAAGCGAAGCGGGTTTTCTTTTTTTTATTATTAGGAAACATTTTCCTATGCCACTGCGTCTATCCCAATAGATACCAATAAAAGGGGAGATCGAGATGAAGGGGAAACGAGAATGGGGCTTAAGGAACGGCGTGTTGCTACTCACGGCCGTTCTGCTGCTGTTAATGATGACGGCTTGCAGCAGTAACAACAAAGATAGCGATTCGATGGCTGCTGTGAACGAGGCGGCACCCGCGGCAATGCAGAGTTCGTCGAAACTGTCGGTCGCGTTCTCAGGAGATGCTGCCCTGTTGGCCGAAGCGGAAGCATCATCAGCTCCGGCCGCTGGCGAATCGTTAACGGTTAATGACCAAGCCGCAGCGGGAGGAGGAGGGATCGGCCCGATCGCGGACGCGAATGCGGGCTTCGGCCGTAAAGTCATTTACCGTGCCGACTTGGTCATGAAGGTCAAGGAATTCAAAGTCGCCGAAGAGCAACTGCTGAATTTAATTCATCTTGGCGGGGCGTATGTGTTGCAGTTTTCCGATAGCCGCAATACGAACGAGGTCGGCGCCACTTACGTCATTAAAGTTCCTTCCGAAGGCTTCTCCCCTTTCTTGGAAAGATTGCAGAAAATCAAAAGCCTGAAATTCGAACGCGAAGTGCAGGGCAACGACGTGACGGAAGAGTTCGTCGATCTTGACGCCCGTTTGAAAGCGAAGCAAACGGTGGAATCCAGGTTGCTGGCTTTCATGGACAAAGCGACGAAAACCGACGATCTCGTTCGTTTCTCCAATGAGCTGGCCAACGTACAGCAGGAAATCGAACAAATCAAAGGGAGAATACGTTTCCTGGATCAGAACGTCGCTTTCTCCACGATCAACCTTCGGCTCTATCAAACTTCCGGAATCGAAGAGATCAAGGAAGAGAAGACGGACGAGGAGGCGGGATTCGGAGAACGGATTTCGAACGCATTGTCGGGTAGCGCGAAGGCGCTGCGGGTTATCGGCGAAGGAATACTCGTCGTCATTGCCGCGTTGCTCCCGGTTCTCGTCGTCGTAGCCGTCATTGGAATTCCCGTTTTCTTGTTCGTCCGCAAACGCAACGCGAGCAGACGCGTCCGCTCGGAGGAGAGAAGGAGAACTTTGAACAGAACCGATGAACCGAACGGAGCTTCAACGGAAGCGATCGATGTCGGGGACGCGGATACCGCAACCGAGTCAGGGGAGGAAGGGCAACAACCGAAGGACGGGAGTCGTTAATCCCGTAAAATATATTTATTAAAATCCTGCCATCGTGGCAGGATTTTTATTTTATGCCGCGAATAATCATCATAAGTGGTTCAGAGTGGTGGAAAGTGGTGAATAGTGGAGGAGGTGTGGGGAGCTTATGTTTCTGGGGGAATTTCAGCACAGCATCGATGACAAGGGACGGATTATTATCCCGGCGAAATTCCGAGAAGCTCTCGGCACCGACTTTATCGTCACCCGCGGATTGGACAATTGTTTGTTCGTCTACCCTCGCGAAGAATGGGCCCAGCTCGAACAGAAGATCAAGACGCTGCCGTCTATGGCCGCAAATGCAAGAGCGTTCTCCAGGCTATTGTTTTCCGGCGCTTCCGAATGCGAATGGGATAAGCAGGGAAGGGTAAACGTACCTAACCATTTGCGCGAATACGCCAAGCTGGACAAAGATTGCACCGTTATCGGCGTATCCAGCAGAGTGGAGATCTGGGATAAAGCGACTTGGGAGGAATACTCCAAGCAGTCCGCCGACTCCTTCAATGAAATCGCCGAGAAGCTCGTCGATTTCGATTTTAACTTCTAAGCCGCTTACAACATCTAAAACCATACATAAACAAGAAAGACGGACCCATTGCCGGGTACCGGGAGGCAGCAAATATGTTTCACCACGTTACCGTATTGAAAGAGGAATCCGTAAAAGGCTTAAACATTCGTCCGGACGGCATTTATGTCGATTGTACCCTGGGCGGAGCGGGGCATAGCGAGCTAATCGCTTCCCAGCTCGGACCGCAAGGGAGATTGATCGCTCTGGATCAGGACGAAGCCGCCCTCGCCAATGCGCGCATGAAGCTCGCCGCTTACGGCGATATCGTAACGCTCGTGAAAAGCAACTTCCGGTACCTGAAGATGGCGCTGAAGCAAGCAAGGGTTCCGGAGAAAGACGGCATTCCGCAGGTCGACGGCATTTTGTTCGATCTAGGCGTCTCAAGCCCACAACTCGACGAAGCCGATCGCGGCTTCAGTTACAACCTTGACGCCGAGCTGGATATGCGAATGGATCGCGAACAATCGCTTACCGCGAAGGAAATCGTGAACGAGTGGGAAGAGCGAGAAATCTCCAACATTCTTCGGGATTACGGTGAAGAGAAGTTCGCCCGCAAGATCGCGGCCAATATCGTGAAAGCCAGAGAGAAGGCCCCGATCGATACGACGGGACAATTAGCCGAGATCGTCAAGGTATCCATCCCAGCGGCAACGCGCAGGACGGGACCGCATCCCGCCAAGCGTTCCTTTCAGGCATTGCGTATCGCCGTTAACGACGAGCTAGGAGCTTTCCAGGAAGCGCTGGATCAAGCGATCGATTGTTTGGCGCCCGGAGGCCGCGTCGCGGTAATCACCTTCCACTCGCTGGAGGATCGCATTTGCAAGACGACGTTCGCGAAGGAAGTCGCGAGCTGCAGTTGTCCGACGGATTTCCCGATATGCGTATGCGGCGGAGGAGACGGACGCTTAAGGCTGACGCCTCGCAAGCCGATCGTACCTACAGAAGCGGAATTGGAAATCAATCCGCGGGCGCGATCATCCAGATTAAGAATCGCAGAGAAACTCGTAACCAACGAGATCGAATAGATATCGCTGAGAGGGGCACAAGGTAAACATGGCATATTACGGCAACTTGGCGCTTCGTCCGGAGCGCGTACAAGAAGAGAAGGTTCAGCCGGCAAGACCACCCCAGAGAAAACAAGAGCCGCAAAGAAAGCAATCCCCCCAACAGCGCTCGATTCCGATCGGAGAGAAGCTGCTTTATTTGCTGACGATTGGGTTAGTCGTGTTCGTCGCGGGCTTTATTATTTTCCGTTACGCGCAAATCTATCAAATTAACGGTGAGATTCAAGCGACTAAAAAGAATTACGAGCAAGTCATAGAGCAAAATAAAGAACAACAAAGAGAAGTCGAACGCCTAAACGATCCAAACCGAATTCAAGAAGTGGCAATAAAAGAACTAGGGATGGTCAAGGTTGGCGCGGGAATTACCGCTTCCAAAGACGATCAAAATGCTATGGCGAAGAAGCGCTGAGCATGATCGGGAAATGAAGAGGATTAAGCTATGACGAAACGAATTAAATTGCGGACGTTGCTGACGGGAGGGTTATTTACCCTCCTGTTTCTTGGTTTGATCGTTCGAATCTATTGGGTTCAAGTTGTGAAGGCCGATTTCTGGACGGAACAGGCGATGAAGACGTGGATGACGAGCGAGACGATCCGGCAGGAGCGCGGGATGCTGCTCGATCGCGACGGCAAGGTGCTGGCCGCGGATGCCCTCGCCTATACAATCGCCGTTAATCCTAAGCGAATCGCGGAACTGGAACAAGCTCATCCCGAATGGAAGCTGACGGATCGTATCGTATCGAAGCTCCATATCGTGTTAGGCACGTCTGAGAGCGATCTGCGGGAAATGGTCACTTCCAAGAAGGAAGACGGTACGTACCGGGACCAACGGGAAATCCGCCCGGATGGCTGGAAGGTCGACAAACCCGTCAAAGATCGTCTTGATGCTTTCCGCGAGGAATTACGCAAAATCACGGAAACGAAAAACGTCGGTCTTATTTTCGTGGAAGAGCAGAAGCGCACCTATCCGAACGATTCTTTGGCTTCGCATATACTAGGTTACGAGGATAAGGAAGGTAAAGCGGTCTACGGCTTGGAGAAAAAACTCAATAACGAACTAAGCGGATCTCCCGGCTTCATCAAGTACCAGAAGGACGGGGCGAGAACGCAGCTGCCTAACGGCGAAGTGGAGTTCAAGCAAGCGATGGACGGCAAAGACGTCACGTTAACGATAGATTTGGACATTCAGTTCTATATCGAAGAAGCGCTGAGAACCGCATACGCAACCTACAAGCCGAAGAGCATAACGGCCATCGCGGCCGACCCCGATACGATGGAAATTCTCGGCATGGCCAGCTTGCCGGATTACAATCCGAACAAGTATTGGGAGTTCGCGTCCAACCAGAACGCTTTCCGGGACAACGCGATCCAGTCGGTGTACGAGCCCGGATCGACGTTTAAGATCGTGACGCTGGCCGGAGCGGTGGAGGAAGGTTTGTTCGATCCGAACGAATATTATAAATCGGGTTCGATTAAATACAGTAAGAAGGACAAGCCGGTTAAAGACCATAATAACGGCGTAGGTTGGGGCGAGAACGGAATGATCACGTATTTGGAAGGGTTGCAGCATTCCAGTAACGTGGCGTTCGTCAAGCTCGGATACGAGAAGTTGGGCAAGGAACGGCTCGTCCAATATATTAACGACTTCGGTTTCGGGCAGAAGACGGGCATCGAGTTGCCGAACGAGGTTTCTGTGCCGTATAGCCTGGATTATCCGTCCGAGGTAGCCACGGCGACTTTCGGACAAGGGAAAGTGTTGGTTACGCCGATCCAGCAGGTGGCCGCGGTCGCCGCGGTCGCGAACGGCGGCAAGCTGCTGCAGCCGCACATCGTAAAGTCGATAAGCGATCCGAATACCGGGGCAAAGACGATAACCGAGCCGAAAGTCGTTCGCCAAGTCATCTCTCCCGAAACGTCACGCAAAGTCGGCGATTACTTGGAAACCGTAGTCAGCGACCAGAAGAACGGGACCGGCCGGATCGCCTACACTCCCGGATACCGCATCGCCGGCAAAACCGGAACGGCGCAGAAGGTAACGAAGAATGAAACGGGTAGCGGGTATTCCAAGGATCGATATGTCGTTTCTTTTATCGGATACGCGCCCGTCGAGAAGCCTAAAGTCGTACTGTACGTCGTCGTGGACGAGCCGCAGGTGGATAATGCCGGGGGAGGCGCGGTCGCAGGTCCAATCTTCAAGGAAATCATGACCAAGTCGCTAATGCATCTCGGCATCAAGCCGAATTTGCCGATCGATGACGAAGCATCGCCAACGGAATCCGCTGAATCCGGCGAATCGGCCGAGAAAACGGCAACCGTGCCTGACGTGACGGGATTGACGGTCACGCAAGCCCGTGAGCAGTTGAAACAGCGTTCCTTCCCGATCGGCGTGCTTGGCAAGGGCAACAAGGTGCTGCAACAGTTGCCGAAAGGCGGCAGCGTGTTGCCGTCGACGCAACAAATCTACTTGCTTACGGATGCGAAGCCCGGTAACGTGCCCGATCTAACGGGGTTGTCGTTGCGCGATGCGCTGGAGATGTGTTCGCTGCTTAAGGTCGTCGCTACGGTAGAGGGCGAAGGGTACGTTACGGGGCAGAAAGCCGTTAAAGTCGATGGAAAATGGATTCTTCAATTAAAGTTATCTCCCGCGGATCAACCCGCCGAGCCGCCCGGTTCGTCCCCTCCGGCCTCGCCCGAAGGCTGAGGGCTTGTTCTAACCCACTTGTCCCGAGAATAGTCTGGAACTAGGCGAAAGCCCGTTCAGACGTTCCCGGTAAAGGGGGTTTTTCATTTTGAAAATATCACAGGTTACGGTTCGGAAAAGATTGTATTTCGCGTTAGTGTTGGCTGTCGTTGCTTTTGCGGCATTAGTGATCAGACTCGGATACGTCCAATTGATGATCGGCGACGAGATTACGAAGAGGGCCGAGGATTCTTGGCGACGCGATATTCCTTTTCAAGCCAAACGGGGGGAAATCCTGGATCGCAACGGAACCCGTCTCGCCTACAATATCAGCTCTCCGACGATCTACGCGATTCCGGTGCAGGTCAAGGATAAACGCGAGACGGCCCGTCTATTGTCCGGCCCGCTAGGCATGTCGGAGGACAGCTTGTTCAAGAAATTATCGACGGTCGCGTCGAACGTAGAGCTAAAACCCGGCGGGCGCAAGATGACCCTCGAGAAGGCTCAGGAAATCCGCGGTTTGAATTTGCCCGGCATCGTCGTGTCCGAGGATAACAAAAGGTATTATCCGTTCGGAAATCTCGCCGCGCACGTTCTCGGGTTTACCGGAAGCTATAATCAAGGGCTGACGGGATTGGAGCTCAGATACGACGAGAGGCTAACGGGGCTGAAGGGCAACGTATCATCGCTCGCGGACGCCGCGGGACGCAAAATGCCGCAAACGTCGGATAAATTCGTGCCTCCGCAGGACGGCTTGTCATTGCAGCTTACGATCGATCAGACGGTTCAATCGATCGTCGAACGCGAACTGGATCAAGCGATGCTGCAGTATCAAGCGAATAGCGTGATCGCCATCGCCATGAACCCGCAAACCGGCGAAATCTACGCGATGGGCAGCCGTCCGACTTTCCAGCCGGACCACTATCAAGAAGTGTCCGCCGAGGTTTACAATCGCAACCTGCCGATCTGGATGACTTACGAGCCGGGATCGACTTTTAAGATTATTACCCTTGCCGCCGCGCTGGAGGAAGGGAAAGTGGATTTGGAACACGAGCATTTCTACGATCCGGGTTACATCGAAGTAGCCGGGGCGAAGCTTCGCTGCTGGAAGAAGGGCGGACACGGCAGCCAATCGTTCCTCGAAGTCGTCGAAAATTCCTGCAATCCGGGTTTCGTGACGCTTGGCAACCGGCTGGGAAAAGAGAAACTATTTTCGTATATCTATAATTTCGGTTTCGGGAAGAAGACGGGCATCGACTTGAAAGGCGAAGAGAACGGGATCATGTTCAAACCTAAACAGGTCGGACCGGTGGAGCTCGCTACGACGGCTTTCGGTCAGGGCGTCTCCGTAACGCCGATTCAACAAATAACCGCGGTATCGGCCGCCATTAACGGCGGTAAGTTATATAAGCCATTCGTATCGAAATCTTGGATACAACCGGAAACCGGAATGATTTTGGAAGAAACGAAGCCTGAGCTGGTGAGGCAGGTGATTTCTCCGGAAACGTCCAAGAAGGTGCGAGAGGCGTTGGAGAAGGTCGTCGCGCAAGGGACTGGGCGCAATGCTTTCCTGGACGGATACCGGGTAGGCGGGAAGACGGGAACCGCGCAGAAGGTCGTGAACGGTAAATACTCTAAGGACGAACATATCGTCTCGTTCATCGGTTTCGCGCCTGCCGACGATCCGCAATTGATCGTGTACGTTGCCGTCGATAACCCTCAAGGCATTCAGTTCGGCGGAGTCGTCGCCGCGCCGATCGTGCACAATATTATGGCGGATGCGCTGCCTTATTTAGGAGTTAAGCCAAGAACGACCCAAGTGGAAAAAGAGTTCAAATACGGAAGCGGCGAGCCGAAAGTCGTGACCGTACCGAATCTCGTAGGCAAAACGGTATCCGATCTGTACGAGGATATGAATTCGAACTTTCAGTTAGCAAGTTCTGGAAGCGGAAGCACCGTGATCAGGCAAGCTCCCGCAGCGGGAACGCGGGTTGATCAAGGTTCGGTTATTCGAATCTATCTAGGCGCATCGGACTAAAGTTCGTTTTTCCACTTGAATGATTAGGAGTCATTGGAACATAATGAGTGTACATTGTAGATAGGTTCGTCAGGAGGCCGTAAGTTAATGAATTTAAAAGAACTCTCCCAACAGTTGTTGTTATCCCGTATTATAGGAGATCCTTCGGTTGCGATTCGGAGCTTGGAAAGCGACTCGCGCCATATCGAGCCCGGATGTTTGTTTTTCTGCTTACCCGGACATACGGTGGATGGGCACGACTTCGCGGCTCAAGCGATCGAGCAAGGGGCCGCCGCGCTCGTCACTTCCAGAGAGCTGCCGATAGACGCCGCGCAACTCGTCGTGCCCAATACCCGGCAGGCGTTGGCGCAAATCGCGGACTTCTTCTACGGAAGGCCGTCGCATACGCTTCGTCCGATCGGCATAACCGGCACGAACGGGAAGACGACAACGTCTTACTTGATCGAGCAAATCTGGGCGGACGCGGGAGTGTCCGCCGGGGTCATCGGTACGATCGAAACCCGATACGGCGGACAAAGTTTTCCGATGTCGGGAACGACTCCGGACGTCCTTCAGCTGCAGCGTATTTTCCGCTCTATGGTCGAGAATGGAACGGAACGGTGCGTGATGGAGGTGTCTTCCCATGCATTGGAACAGGGAAGAGTCAAAGGCTGTCGGTTCCGTACGGCAGTATTTACGAATTTGACTCAAGATCATTTGGACTACCACGGGACGATGGAGGCGTATGAAGCGGCTAAGGGACTGTTTTTCTCCCGGCTGGGCAATACGTATTCCGATCAACCGGAGGATCGTACTTTCGCGGTTTTGAACGGAGACGACGAAGCGTCGGGGCGGTTCGCCAAGCTGACGGCTTCGGAGGTGCTTACATACGGAATCAAGAACGATTCCCATCTTAAAGCTTCCGAAGTGAAGATCACGGCCGGAGGAACTTCGTTCCGGCTAGAATCGTTCAAAGGCAACCGTCAGGTCGAATTGCGACTGGTCGGATTGTTTAACGTTTATAACGCGCTTGCGGCGCTCGGAGCCGCCTTGTGCGAAGGGATCGACTTTGACGCCGCGATTCATAGCCTGGAGCGGATTGAAGGCGTTCCGGGTCGCGTGGAGCCTGTTAACGAGGGGCAACCGTATGCAGTTATCGTCGACTACGCCCATACTCCGGACGGTTTGGAGAACGTGCTGAACACCGTCAAAGAATTGGCCACGGGCGAAGTCATTTGCGTATTCGGCTGCGGAGGCGATCGGGACAAGACGAAACGTCCGATCATGGGGCGAATCGCGGCGGAGCTAGCCGATAAATTAATCGTGACCAGCGATAATCCGCGCACGGAAAATCCGCAAGAGATTATTCGCGATATCGAGGCCGGGTTGAAAGCGGCGGGCGTTACGCCGGATCGCTACGAGTTGGAGCCCGATAGGCGGATCGCGATCGAAAAAGCGGTTGAAATGGCAAGCCCCGGCGATGTAGTATTGATTGCGGGGAAAGGCCATGAAACCTATCAAATCATCGGCGGGATTACGCACGATTTCGATGATCGCCTCGTGGCGAAAGAAGCGATAAGGAGTCGAATCTTGTGATGCGAGCAACGGTTCATGAAGTAAGCGAATGGAGCGGAGCGGGTGAGATTGTCGGATTAGCCGGGAATGACGACGTTCTGTTGACCGGCGTCTCCACCGATACGCGCAAGATCCAGCCGGGACAATTGTTCGTGCCTTTGCGCGGCGAACGGTTCGATGGCCATGATTATATTCGAACGGCTAAGGATGCGGGAGCTTTCGCTGCTTTGTGGGACAGAAGCGTTCCTTTGCCGGAGATAGACGTCCCTCTTGTCCTGGTAGACAATACGTTAGAAGCGCTGCAAGCTCTAGCCGTCGGATACTTGAATAACCGGTTATCCGCCAAGGTCGTTGCGATTACGGGCAGCAACGGCAAAACGACGACGAAAGACCTGATTTCCTCCGTTCTATCGACAAGGTTCCTTGTACATAAGACAGAGGGGAATTTCAATAATCATATCGGATTGCCGCTCACGGTTTTAAGCGCGGCGGAGAATACGGAAGTGCTCGTTCTGGAGATGGGGATGAGCGGACAAGGAGAAATTTCCTTGCTGTCGGCCATGGCGAAGCCGGATGCGGCTATCGTTACGAACATCGGAGAGTCTCATTTGTTGCAACTGGGAACGCGTAGGAACATCGCCCGAGCGAAGCTGGAAATTACGGACGGCTTGAAGCCGGGAGGGACGCTCGTCTATAACGGCGATGAGCCGTTGCTGGAAGATGAACTTGCCGCAAGAGCGCAGGATAAGCAGATCGATCTCGTGACCTTCGGCGAAAATCCAAGTAACGCCTGGGTAGCAAGGTATATTCGGGTGAACTCGGAAGGGACGCAATTTACGGTCAGCGCGGAGGGGGACCATTCCTTCGAGCTGCCGATACCGGGAAGGCACAACGCCGTGAACGCTCTAGCGGCTATAGCCGTCGGACGGCTGTTCGGATTGTCGTTCGAGGACATCGGAGAAGGGCTCAAATCCGCGAATCTGACCGGGATGCGAATCGAACGAAGCGTGGCTTATAACGGGGCAGTCGTTCTTAACGACGCCTACAATGCGAGCCCGACTTCGGTTCGGGCGGCGATCGGACTCGTTGCGGAACTATCGGGCTACCGGTGTAAATGGATCGTGCTTGGAGATATGCTGGAGCTCGGAGCGGATGAAATTGCTCTGCATGGAGAAATCGGACGTTACTTGAACGAGACCAAAGCCGATCGGGTATTGCTTTACGGTCCGTTGTCGCGCGAAACCTTCAAGGAAACGTCGCTGAATTATCCGGAAGGCTGCGTGCGCTACTTCGAGAACAAGGACGACATGGCTAACGATTTGATCGAAGAGCTGGCGCCTGAAGATTTGGTACTCGTCAAAGCTTCAAGAGGAATGCGCTTGGAAGAAATCGTTACGAAAATACAGAGAGGAGCCGGGGGGTGACGGAATGGATTATACTTCGATTTTTTGGACTTTAGGCGTATCCTTCGTGTTATCGGTGTTATTCGGGCCTCTTTTCATTCCGCTCCTGCGCAGGCTTAAATTCGGACAGCAGGTAAGGACCGATGGGCCGGAATCCCATTTAAAGAAGACGGGCACGCCGACGATGGGCGGCATTATTATTTTGGTCGCTTTGACGCTCGCGTTTTTGAGATTCGCCGATCAAGGGCTGGAATATTGGGCGCTGTTAGTCGCGTGTCTCGGATTCGGCCTGGTCGGATTTCTGGACGATTACATTAAAATCGTATTCAAACGCTCGCTCGGACTGACCGCGAAACAAAAGTTATTCGGTCAACTGCTGTTTTCCGCTATTTTCTGTTATATTTTATACAAAATGGATCATAGTACGGTTATCGGCGTTCCGGGTACGGATTGGTCCTTCGACTTGGGATGGGCGTATTACTTGCTCGTCGTCGTCATGTTCCTCGGGTCTACGAATGCCGTTAACTTTACGGACGGGCTCGACGGACTGCTGTCCGGGACAAGCGCCTTGGCGTTCGGAGCTTTCGCGATCATCGCTTTGGAAGCGACGCAGCCCCAATCGGCGGTGTTTAGCGCGGCCGTCGTCGGAGCCGTGTTAGGTTTTCTTGTATACAACGCGCATCCGGCGAAGATTTTTATGGGAGACACGGGCTCGCTCGGTCTTGGAGGCGGTATCGCCGCCGTTGCGATCCTCACGAAGACGGAATTGCTGCTCATCGTGATCGGAGGCGTATTCGTGCTCGAGATGCTCTCCGTGATCATTCAGGTCGCTTCGTTTAAGACGCGAGGCAAACGCGTTTTCAAGATGAGTCCGATCCATCACCATTTCGAGCTGTCCGGTTGGTCGGAATGGAGAGTCGTTACGACTTTCTGGTTCGTCGGATTGTTGCTGGCGGGAGCCGGATTGTTACTGTATAAAGTAAGTTAAGAGCGATAAAGGGGCTATTACGAGATGAAGCAACTTACTTCCTACCGGGGACGGCAAGTCGTCGTGCTCGGTTTGGCCAGAAGCGGCGTAGCTGCTGCAAAACTGTTTCACAGCGTCGGAGCGGAAGTGACCGTTAACGACAAAAAAGAGCTGGAACAATGCCCTGAAGCCGATGAACTGACGGCTTTGGGCATTTCTGTTGTGTGCGGGCATCACCCTGAAGGGCTCGTTACGAAGGAAACCGCGTTGCTGGTTAAGAACCCGGGCATCCCTTACGCGGCGCCGCCGATCGTCGATGCCTTGAGACTAGGGGTCGAAGTGATCAGCGAAGTCGAAGTGGCCGGCCAGATTTCTCCGGCACCGCTGATCGGGATTACGGGTTCTAACGGCAAGACGACGACGACCACGTTAACCGGCGTGTTGCTGGAAGCGGCAGGCTTAAAGCCGCTTGTCGCCGGCAATATCGGCATTCCGCTTAGCGAAGCCGCTCAAGAGGTATCCGAGGATGGATGGCTCGTTGCCGAGCTGAGCAGCTTCCAGTTAAAGGGGACGTCGGAGTTCCGTCCGACTATCGCCTGTTTGTTAAACGTTGCGGAGACGCATTTGGATTATCATGGCTCGATGGAGGATTATGTCGGTTCGAAGGCGAAATTGTTCGAGAATCAAACTTCGGACGACATAGCCATTTACAACGAGGATGACGAAACTTGTCGCAGGCTGGCTGCCGATTTCAATGGCCGGTTATTTCCGTTTTCCGTTACGCGGATTTTGGCGCAAGGAACGATGGTCATTCCGCCATATTCCGCGATTCGTCCGACTGAAGACGAGGAAGAGCTTGAACAAGAGAGATGGATCGTCCATCGGGGCGAGGACGGTTTGGAGCAGCGAATCATTCGCGTCGACGAGTTGGGCATTCCGGGACGCCATAATACGGCCAACGCTTTGGCGGCGATCGCGATTGCTCTATCCGCGGGAGCGAAGCCGCAGCAGTTGGCGGAGCCGCTGCGCAACTTCCGAGGCGTGGAACATCGCTTGGAATACGTCGGAACTTTTGGCGGCGTTAAGTTCTATAACGATTCCAAGGCAACGAATCCGATGGCGACCACGATGGCAATTTTATCTTTGCCTTCCCCTCTCATTCTTATCGCCGGAGGCTCGGACAGAGGTTCCGATTATATGGAGCTTTTGCCGATATTCCGTGATAGGGTGAAAGGATTGACCGTAATTGGAGAGACGAGGGAGAAAATAGCCCGCGTTGCGGCGTTGGGCGGTTTAACAAGCGTGAAAATCGTCGAACCTGAAGAGGACGCCGAGCAAACGCTTCGCCGAGCCGTCAAGGAAGCAGCCGCCATGGCGGCGCCGGGAGACATCGTGCTTTTGTCGCCCGCGTGCGCAAGCTGGGACATGTTCCCATCCTATGAGGTTCGAGGTCGCATTTTTAAGCAATCGGCGCATACGTTGTAGAAGGGGGCATGTCCCCACTTTTGCAAACCGTGAGGTGTCCGGTTCATGGCCAAAACCCGCTCCGTTCCCGATGTATGGATGATCGCCGCTACGCTTGGCATTCTGGCCATTGGCGTAGTGATGGTGTATAGCGCCAGCGCTGTCGCTGCTTTTCATGATTATGGAGATTCCTATTACTACGTGAAGAGGCAACTCTTGTTCGCGGTTCTTGGAATCGTCTCGATGTTCGTTATGATGAACGTAGAATATACGTTCTGGCGCAAATGGGCCGTCCCTGCTTTGCTTGTTTGCTTCGGCATGCTGATTATCGTATTGATTCCCGGACTCGGCGTCGTGCGCGGAGGAGCCCGAAGCTGGCTCGGAATCGGTTCTTTCGGCATTCAACCTTCGGAGTTTATGAAGCTAGCGATGATCTTTTTCATAGCGAAGCTGCTATCGGAGAAACAAAACCAGATCACGAATTTCACGAAGGGTTTGCTTCCGCCGCTTGGGATTCTGGGAGCGGCGTTCGGACTGATCATGCTTCAACCGGACTTAGGGACGGGCACCGTCATGATCGGCGCTGCCTTGCTAGCTATTTACGTCGCCGGGGCTCGACTTGCCCATCTAGGCGGTTTGGCGCTGCTAGGGGTGCTAGGGTTAGTAGGGTTAATAGCGGCAGCGCCCTATCGGTTGCAACGGATTACGGCATTCCTGGATCCTTGGCAAGACCCGCAAGGCGCGGGATATCAATCCATTCAGTCGTTGTACGCGATTGGTCCGGGCGGGCTCGTTGGTTTGGGTCTTGGGATGAGCCGACAGAAATATAATTACTTACCCGAACCGCAAACGGATTTTATATTTTCTATTATCGCGGAAGAACTCGGGTTTATCGGCGGTTCCTTGCTGATCATGTTGTTTCTGCTCCTCATATGGCGCGGAATGCGAACGGCGATTACGTTATCGGATCCGTTCGGCAGTTTGCTCGCCACGGGGATCGTTGGCATTTTCGCCATTCAGGTGTTGATTAACATCGGCGTCGTTATCGGGTTGCTGCCCATTACGGGGGTTACGTTACCCCTCGTTAGCTATGGCGGTTCGTCGTTGACGTTATTGTTAACGGCGCTTGGCATTTTACTTAATTTATCCCGTTATTCGAGGTGAAGTTCATGCGTGTCGTATTAACCGGAGGAGGTACGGGCGGACACATCTACCCGGCATTGGCCATCGGTCGCGAAGTCGAGGCCAGACAGCCCGGCTCTTCCTTGCTCTATATCGGAACGAGTCGCGGATTGGAGAGCCGGATCGTTCCGGAGCAAGGCATCGCGTTCGAAGACGTCACGATTACCGGCTTCCGCCGTTCTCTGTCTTGGGAGAACGTGCGGACGGTCATGCGTTTTGTGCAAGGCGTGCGTCGCTCTAAACAATTACTTAGAAAATTCAAGCCCGATGTCGTCGTCGGAACCGGAGGATACGTATGCGGCCCTGTCGTCTACGCCGCTTCGCGTCTCGGAATTCCGACGCTTATTCACGAACAGAACGTCATTCCGGGTCTTACGAATAAGTTTTTAAGCCGATACGTGGATGGAGTCGCTGTCAGCTTCTCCGAATCCGTCGGTCTCTTCGAGAAGTGTCCGGATGTCGAGTTCGCCGGAAACCCTTGCGCTACGAGGGTATTGAAGGCGGATCGGAACAAAGGTTTCTCGTCGTTAGGTTTAGCAAGCGGTACGCCGTTCGTGCTTGTCGTGGGCGGCAGCGGCGGAGCGAAAGCCATTAATCAAGCAATCGAGCAGACGTTGCCGATGTTGCACAAGATGACGGATACCCACTTCGTATTCGTGACCGGCGAAAGATTTTTCAAAGAAACGGAAGCGGCAATCCATCGGTTGAACCCGGAGGCTTCTAAACGGGTGCACGTGCTTCCGTATATTCACAATATGCCTGAAGTATTGGCCGCGGCGACTTTATTCGTCGGTCGGGCCGGGGCATCCTTCTTGGCGGAGGTTACTTCGCTGGGCTTGCCGTCCATCCTGATTCCTTCGCCTAACGTGACGAATAATCATCAGGAGGCCAATGCTCGAAGCCTTGCGGACGCAGGCGCGGCTATTATGATTCTGGAACGGGAATTGACCGGCGAATTGTTATTCCGGCATATGAGCGCCATCATGGGCGATGCCGTGCGCAGAGACTCGATGTCCCGGGCTTCGCGCGGAATGGGCATGCCTAAGGCGGCTGCCGCGATTTATGATCAGATCGTTCGTATACAACGAAAAAGATAAACTATCAGGTCCTTCGGAAAGCTAGCTAATGGGCGATTGTCACCACCCCCGCCCAGTCGTCATAAGATACAGCGTGATCGTGACTGCCGAACCGAGGCGGACGGTAACGACGGCAACGTGCAGCCCTGAAGGACGCGTAAGGAGGATAACACCATGCAACGATTGGTCGCTGAACTAGAACAAGCAGGAATCGGCCATGTGCGGGTGAACGAACCGCTTGCCGGACATACGACTTGGAAAATCGGCGGACCTGCGGATATTTTGCTGATCCCGGGGACGGAGGATGAACTCGCAGCAGCTTTGCGGATATTGCAAAGCCATGGCGTACCTTGGTGTATGCTCGGTCGGGGATCGAATACTCTGGTATCCGATAAAGGGGTTCGAGGAGCCGTCATTAAGCTAGGCGACGGTTTCGACGAAGTACGATTCGATGGCGAGACGGTGTCTGTAGGCGCGGCGTACTCGTTCATCAAGCTGTCGGTCATGTCGGGCAAGGAAGGCCTTACCGGCTTGGAATTCGCGGGAGGAATTCCGGGAACGGTAGGCGGAGCCGTGTACATGAACGCCGGAGCCCATAGTTCGGACATTTCGCGTATCTTACAGTCAGCCGACATCATTTGGGAAGACGGGAGTCGGGATGTATTTGGGAAAGAAGAGATGAAGTTCTCTTATCGCCATTCCATTTTGCAGGAACGGCGGGGGATTATTACCCGAGCGGTATTCCGGCTGGCGAACGGAGACCGTAAGGAAATCGCGGCGGCGATGGCCACTTATAAAGACCGGCGACGCCGTACCCAACCGCTCCAAATGGCTTGCGCGGGCAGCGTTTTTCGCAATCCGCTTAACGATCATGCCGCGAGGCTCATCGAAGCGGCCGGATTAAAGGGGCTGCGCGAAGGCGCTGCGGAAGTTTCCCAAGTGCATGCTAACTTTATCGTCAACCATGGCGGTGCGAAGGCTGAGGACGTTCTCACCCTCATACGACGAGTACAACACACTATCGAACAAACTTATGGAATCCTACTAGTACCGGAGGTTCTCTTGTTGGGTGAGCGGTAATCCGGAGGTGAAACCCTTGGACAATTTGGTGATTGAAGGCGGGCAGCCGCTTTCGGGCACCATTCGTATCCACGGAGCCAAAAATGCTGCTTTGCCGATTTTGGCCGCCAGCTTACTCGCGGAAGGAAAAGTGACGATCCGCAACGTTCCCAGGCTGCTTGACATCGAAGTCATGCTGGACATTTTGCGGGATCTCGGGTGTAAGGCCCGACATCAGGATGCGGTAGTGACGGTCGATTCGGCAGTCGCGACATCCTCTCACATTCCGGAGACGCTGATGCGGAAAATGCGATCATCGGTCTTTTTGATGGGACCGCTTCTCGCTCGTTTCGGGGAAGCTCAGCTCTACCAGCCGGGAGGGTGCGCGATCGGCGAAAGAAAGATTGATTTGCATTTGCGCGGTCTTGCGGCTCTTGGTGCGAATATAGAAGAAAAGGGCAGCAGAATCGTCTGCTCCGCCCGTCGTCTCAAAGGAGCCGAAATCAGTTTGGATTTTCCTAGCGTCGGCGCTACGGAGAACATCATGATGGCTGCCGTTCTGGCTCAAGGCCGGACGACGATCATAGGTGCGGCAAGAGAGCCGGAAATACAAGATTTACAGCAGTTTCTCAATCGGATGGGCGCGCAAGTATCGGGCGCCGGTACGGATACGCTCACGATAGATGGAGTAGATTCGCTGTACGGTTGCGATTTCGAGGTTATTCCCGACCGTATCGTTACGGGAACGGTCATGGTCGCGGCCGCCGCAACCCGCGGGGAAGTCACGCTTGAGAACACCCAACCGGGACAATTGACGTCGCTCATTCACGTCCTTCGTCGGGCAGGTGTTCAAATAGAGGTCGGCAATGATATAATGAGAGTCGGCGCGATTAAGCGCCCTTCCGCGGTCGATCGTATCGTCACGTCGCCTTATCCTGCTTTCCCTACGGATCTGCAGGCCCAGGTGATGACGTTGTTGGCGTTAGCGGACGGCGTGAGCGTTATGAAGGAAACGATTTTCGAAGGCCGCTTCAAGCATGTGGATGAACTGTGCCGCATGGGAGCCGATATTCGGGTCGATCTGAATAATGCTTTTATTCGCGGCGTACCACAGCTTTATGGAGCGACAGTCGAAGCGACGGATTTGAGAGCGGGGGCAGCTCTGGTTATTGCGGGGTTGGCTGCGCAGGGTCGAACCGTAGTGGAGCAAGTGCATCATATCGATCGCGGGTACGATCGAATAGAAGAGATGTTTCGCCAGATCGGCGGCAACATTACCCGCGAAGTCCACAAGAGCAAGGTCTACAGCTAAAGGTGATGGTTCCCCGCCGCAGAAGCCTTCTTCCGCTGCGGGGCTTTTTTGTTAAATTGTTGGACAAGGGGGGACGGATAGTGGCTGAAAGGATTCCCGCGTTAAAGCGCGAGGAGAAGATTCCACGCACTCGACGCGGGAAAAGATTGTTGAGACTTTTAATCGCACTGATTGTAATCGTGCTTATCGTGTTGTTTTTCCGGTCCCCTCTAGCCGAAATCTCGGAAATCCAAATCGCGGGCACCGAATACTTAACCAAAGAAGAAGTTTTGCAACAGCTCGACGTAACCCCCGGAGATTCTTTTTTCGTTCCGAGCATCGGCCAAATTAAGGAAAGGCTGAAAGGGCTCAAACCGATAGAGAAAGTGACGATTATTAAAAACTTCCCGGGAGTGCTGCGCGTCGAGGTCAAGGAGTTCCCGCAAGTCGCGGTGAAGCTTTCCGCGGACAATAAAGTGCTCGCCGTACTTTCCAATGGGTTGACGTTACCGATCCCGGAAGGTAGAGTGCTAGATAAACCGATTCTATCGGGATGGAAACCAGAAGATGCAAACTTGATTGCGCTGTGCCGAGTATTGAATGAATTGCCCGGATATTTACTTGCCGATTTATCGGAGATTCATCCGGATCCGTCCGTTTCTTATCCGAACCGGATCAAAATGTTTACCCGCTCCCGATTTGAAGTCCTTACGACAGTGGAGAAGCTGAAGGATAAAATACCTTACCTTGGCGATATCGTGCAAAATCGGGAGCCGGGAAGGATTATTATGTTGGAAGCGGACACTTATTTGCCCTATTCGGCGGAAAATGTTACAGATGCGCCTGGAGGAGCCGATAAAGTTAAGGAAAAGGACTCTACTCAATAAACCAAAAGAATGCTAGAATTTCTTTTAGGGTGAAATGGGTAGTGCGAAATGAGACTTTTTCATCTTCCTAACGTATAACCAAAAAAATTGTAGAAAAAAGAGGGAAAACCTCGTGGATGTGGAATATGTAGAGGAAGCATCCCTTGTACGCAGCTACTTTCATCGATCTACGGGAGGTGCCACCGGTTGAGTAACAACGACCTCATCGTCAGCCTGGATATTGGAACTTCGAAAATCCGGGTGATTATCGGGGAGATCAGCAACGGGGCCATTAACATCATTGGCGTTGGATCTGCAGATTCCGATGGAATCCGCAAAGGCGCCATTGTAGATATTGACCAAACCGTGCAGTCCATCCGCAATGCCGTCGATCATGCAGAACGCATGGTCGGTATCGGAATTAGCGAGGTTTACGTCGGGATCTCCGGCAATCATATTGCTTTGCAGAGTAATCACGGAGTCGTCGCCGTTTCCAACGAAGATAGGGAAATCGGAGAAGAAGATATCGAACGTGTTTTGCAAGCGGCCAAAGTGGTTGCCTTACCGCCTGAACGGGAAATCATTGGACTTGTTCCCAAGCAATTTTTAGTTGACGGGCTGGCGGATATTCAAGATCCGCGCGGCATGATTGGCGTTCGTCTTGAAGTTGAATGTACGATTATCACAGGAACCAAAGCAGCGGTACATAACCTGATGAGATGTGTTGAGAAGGCAGGTCTGCGTATTTCGGGCCTTATCTTGATGTCACTCGCGTCAGGTATGATGGCTTTAACCAAAGACGAGAAGCAAATGGGTACCGTTCTAGCCGATATAGGCGCAGGCTCGACAACGCTTGCCATATTCGAAGGCGGAAGTCTGGCAGCCGTTTCAACGCTTCCGATCGGCGGAGACTATGTGACGAGCGATATTTGTTACGGCCTCAAAACTCAAACGGAACACGCGGAGAAAATCAAGCTCAAGTACGGGTGTGCCCGTACGGAGGATGCGGCAGAGGATCAGAAGTTCAAAGTGATGAGGGTCGGAAGCAACATGGAGAAGGAATTCTCCCAGTTCGATCTTTCCAACATCATTGAGCCTCGCATGCAAGAGATTTTCCAAATGATCCGTCAAGAAGTCAAACGGCTTGGTTACCACGACAAAATTAATGGATACGTACTGACGGGAGGATCCGTCTCTTTACCTAGCGTTCTACCATTGGCGCAAATAGAGTTGGAATCCAATGTAAGAATCGCTGTTCCGGATTACATCGGTGTGAGAGATCCGTCTTTCAGCAGCGGTGTCGGCATGATTCAGTATGTAACCAAATACGTTCGAACGCGCGGCGCAGTCGGAACCAAACGCGCACCGAAAGCGAAAGCGGCCGGCGGCAGCACGAATACGGCGTCAAAGCCTGGCATTGTTGAATGGTTCAAAAACATGTTCAAGGAATTTATTTAAGCCGCCGCTTATTAAGGAACCATTCAAGCGAAGCAAGGAGGAGTTAGCAAATTATGTTGGAGTTTGATTTTGAAATGGAGCCACTCGCGAAAATCAAAGTCATTGGAGTCGGTGGCGGCGGCAGCAACGCTGTAAACCGGATGATCGAGAACGGCGTCAAAGGCGTCGAGTTCATTACCGTTAACACGGACGCGCAAGCCTTGCACTTAACGAAGTCTGAGCAAAAGCTGCAGATCGGGGACAAGCTTACTCGAGGTCTCGGTGCGGGAGCAAACCCGGATGTTGGTAAAAAAGCAGCTGAAGAATCCAGGGAGTTCATTACGAATACGTTGCGTTCCGCGGATATGGTTTTCGTTACCGCGGGAATGGGTGGTGGGACCGGTACCGGTGCTGCACCAGTCATCGCGGAATTGGCGAAGGAATGCGGAGCGCTTACCGTCGGTGTCGTTACTCGTCCTTTTACATTTGAAGGGCGGAAACGTTCTTCGCAAGCGGAAATCGGCATCGAGGCGTTGAAGGAAAAGGTAGATACGCTTATCGTTATTCCTAACGACAGACTGCTTGAGATCGTTGATAAGAAAACGCCTATGATTGAAGCATTCCGAGAGGCTGATAACGTATTACGCCAAGCCGTTCAAGGGATTACCGATTTGATCGCGGTTCCGGGACTGATCAATCTAGATTTCGCGGATGTGAAGACAATTATGTCGGAACGCGGATCTGCATTGATGGGTATCGGACAAGCAGCAGGCGAGAATCGTGCAATGGAAGCCGCACGAAAAGCGATATTGAGCCCGCTATTGGAAACTTCTATCGAAGGTGCTCGCGGTGTTATCATGAACATTACCGGCGGCTCGAACTTGTCTCTTTACGAAGTCAACGAGGCAGCCGAGATCGTTATCTCAGCGTCCGATCCGGAAGTGAACATGATTTTCGGAGCGAGCATTGATGAAAACTTGAAGGACGAGATTAAAGTCACGGTTATTGCTACCGGATTCGAGCACAAAGGACCTTCCAGACGTCCTGTTGCGACTCCTTCACAGCAACCTCAAGTAAATTCGGTCACGGAAACCGCTAGCGCGGCAGAGAGCCGTCAGACGGGTAATCTTCGTCCGTTCGGCAATCAGAGCTTATCGAGCGATCAATTGGACATTCCTGCGTTTTTACGCAATCGTCCGCGCAATGATCGTTAAATCTATTCTTTTTATGATAAAGCCTCGTATTCACACTTGTGGATACGGGGCTTTTTTGTCGTTTCGTAGAGAATAGAATTCGCTCATCTATTCCGAAGCATCTACGTCCATAAATTTATCCCGCCATCCCAAAGGACGGCGTAAGCCGTTTATGCCAGTCGACAAAAAAAGGTTTTGGGGGTCGGCAAGATTAGACAGACACCGAATTTGAAAGCGATTATACTGGGTTCATCCATCCCGGCCTGCCAATGCGCTACCGTTTTCCGGGCGAATAAGGATGGGGGGTTACCTATGATCGTTTATGTAGATTTAGTCTTCTTCACCAATCTTGCCGTTGATGGTACCGTTCTTCTAACAACCGCCAAAGCGCGTCAGCTTCGGCCATCCCGGGGTCGGTTATTTGCTGCCGCTTTTCTGGGGGCCGCTTATGCGGCTGTGATGTTCTGGGCTCATGTCCCTTATCTCTATTCTTTCGGAGCTAAGGTGTTGATCTCGCTCGTAATGGTTCTGCTCTCTTACGGATATGGGGGACCGTTGCACTTTATTCGTAACCTGGGCGCTTTTTACTTGGTGAGCTTTGCGACGTTAGGCGGGGTTATCGGGTTATCCTTTCTACTTCGGTCTGCGGAATCCCCTTGGAGCGGAATCACCTACACCTCGGATGGCGGATTGCTCTTGGAGTGGCAATCCCAACTCGGTCTGTTCGTGATCGCCTTCCTGTTATCCGTATGGTTATTTCGAAGTACATCGGAAACGAGACGAAAGAGGCAAGATCTGGAGCAACTGTTCTGGGAAGTTGAAATCAGGATAGACGACGGTAGTTGGAAAATGAACGCTCTCTTAGACACGGGCAATCGACTCTACGATCCGCTGACCCGTATACCCGTCATGATCATGGAGGCAAGCGTTTGGAAGGAACAACTGCCCTCGGGGTGGTGCGAGAGATTAAAGGGCGAATCCGCGGATAAGCTTATTTCCGAGCTGGATGCTCGAGCCTCCGAGGAATACCGGTGGGGTAATCGGCTCCGACTTGTGCCTTATCGTGCGGTTAACGGCTCTACGCGTCTTATGTTGGCCATAAAGCCTGATGTGGTCGTATTGTCTCGGGAAGGACATCCCCTTCTTCAAGTGAACCGGGTTCTTATTGGTTTAGATGGAGGCACGTTGTCATCCGAAGGAACTTACCGCGCCATCGTCCATCCCGACATGGCTCAAGCCGACCCTATAACATCGGCTCCATCTCAACCTGCGTGACAGGAGGTTAGCAGAAATGTTCGTGAACTTGAAATTAAGGTCCCAATTGTCGTTTTATCGCCTGTTATTCTGGTTTGGTTGGAAGAGCGAAGAAGTCTACTATATCGGGGGAAGCGAAGCATTACCTCCGCCTTTGAGCCGTGAAGAGGAAGAATATTTACTGGAAAGATTGTCGACGGGGGATGCGGCTATTCGGGCTATGCTTATCGAGCGCAACCTTCGACTAGTCGTCTATATCGCTCGTAAATTCGAGAATACGGGTATCCATATCGAGGATCTTGTATCGATCGGAGCCATCGGTCTTATTAAAGCTGTAAATACGTTTGATCCGGATAAAAAAATTAAATTAGCTACTTATGCTTCCCGGTGTATCGAAAATGAAATTCTGATGTATTTGCGAAGAAATAGCAAGACGCGTACGGAGGTCTCTTTCGACGAACCATTGAATATCGATTGGGATGGGAACGAGTTGTTGCTTTCCGATGTGCTAGGTACCGAGAATGATACGATTTATCGCAATATTGAAGAACAAGTCGACCGCAAGTTGCTTCATAAAGCTCTAGACAAGCTTAGCGAAAGAGAGCGAACAATCATGGAGCTTCGCTTCGGACTAGCTGACGGAGAAGAAAAAACCCAGAAGGACGTTGCCGACTTGTTGGGCATTTCTCAATCGTATATTTCAAGGCTGGAAAAACGCATAATTAAGCGGCTCCGTAAGGAATTTAACAAGATGGTGTAACAATTGCGAGAATATTCATGGTTTTCGCACTTCTTTTTTCGGTATCCATTAGTGTCAAACATCGGAATAAAAACCCCCTACCCGGAGATACTTTACATTAATGCTGCTCCCCGGGAGGAATTGCCTTGACCCGCAACAAAGTGGAGATTTGTGGAGTGGACACCTCAAAGCTGCCCGTTCTGACCAATGCCGAAATGAGGGAATTATTTCTCGCTCTGCAAACCCGAGGTGAGATTACCGCCAGGGAAAAATTAGTAAACGGTAATTTGCGTCTGGTATTGAGTGTAATCCAACGGTTCAATAACCGTGGAGAGTTCGTTGACGATCTCTTTCAAGTCGGTTGCATTGGCTTAATGAAAGCCATAGACAACTTTGATCTGAGTCAGAACGTCAGATTTTCTACCTATGCGGTTCCGATGATTATTGGGGAAATCCGTCGATATCTGAGGGATAACAACCCGATCAGAGTGTCCCGCAGCTTGCGCGATATTGCTTACAAGGCGTTGCAAGTAAGAGACCAACTGACGAATCAACACTCCAGAGAACCGACGATATTGGAAATATCGGAGGTACTGAACGTCCCGAAAGAGGATATCGTATTCGCTTTAGATGCGATTCAAGATCCGGTATCTTTGTTCGAGCCGATCTATCATGATGGCGGTGACCCCATCTTCGTTATGGATCAGATTAGCGACGAACGCAACAAGGACGTGCAATGGATCGAAGAGATTGCCCTTCGCGAAGCGATGAGGAAGCTCAATGATCGCGAAAAAATGATTCTATCCATGCGGTTTTTCGAAGGCAAGACCCAAATGGAGGTCGCCGACGAAATCGGCATCTCGCAAGCTCAAGTATCTCGTCTGGAGAAGTCAGCTATTCAGCAAATGCAAAAACACGTAAAAACTTAATTCCAGCGCTGTTTGAGAGGGTGAAGGCGACTTCATCCTCTTTGCGTTACTCGAGACAAATCCCTCTGACCATTATCCCTTTCGCTCAGTATTCGAGGATTTACCCCAATCCCAATCCCAATCCCAATCACAATCACAATCACAATACAATTAAAATCCAATCCAATCCAAATCAAAGTCACAGTTTCAGACTCTATGCCAAACAAACTTCATCCGCGATCCTTTAGAACAATTTCAACCCTTTCAATTCACAATCTCAACCAAGCTCAATTCTCCAAAACTCAATCCTTAACCGGCATTTGCATCCCCAGCCATAGCGACAGCTATGGTTCATCTTCAACCCATCCCCAGCTCATCTTCAACCCATCTAGAGCCTATCTCCAGGCCAACTCCAGCCTATCTCCAGCCTATCTCTAGCCTATCTCTAGCCTATCTCTAGCCTATCTCCAGCTCCAATCCATCTCATCTCAAGCCATCCTCAGACCCATCCTCAGACCCGTCCTCAATCCCTATAGCCATTATCCCCTTAGCTCAGTTTTCGAAATGAGTCAAGCCGAGTGATACGTTTCGGTGAAGGATAAAAAGCATGAATAGGAGCAAAGCAGTTGATGATCTTAACATAATCCAGTAACACCTAAGATTCTAACTCTGATATGCATGTGTTGGACTGCCTGATCAAGAAATCTACCCAGCATTTTTCAGGAGTTCAAAGTAGCTTCGCTTATGGAGATTGGAATTGTTCGAGCGGCCGATTAATGTAGGATAGTCTAAAGCAGGCGTCGTGCCACTATGCAGAAGGAGGGAGCTAAACCGGCTGGAATTTCTATTCGCACTATTGAAACCATAGCAAAATTGATCTAAATAAGATTGCAAGTGTTTAGAGCCAATGCCATTAAAAGTGAAATTTATCCAATTGGAAGCTTGAATGCTCATTTGGATGAGCGGGAAGTGTCTATTGCGGCTAAACTTCTGTGTAATGACTGTAATATCAGTAACTGAGGGATCAACGTATTGCGTGATGAAAGACTGACTCGCTGCGGGAGTAATACGGTCATGGATGAGGTGGTGATCGGGAACTTGCATGATTTTGAGGTGTGTGATTTGGTTGTGTTCATCGATAGAGGCGCCGGCGAGCAAAGGCTGCTCTTGCGGATGCCGGAACACCGTTGGATTGTAAGGATGACCATAGACTGACCAGTTGACCCGAACTACTCCGGAAAGCAGTTCAGATGAATCGGCGAAGGACATTGCATGTCGAATTTTGTGGCAAATCAGCCAAGCTGTTTTGTAGGTTGTACCTATGATCGAAGACAGTCTTGTAGCGCTGATTCCGCGAGGTTGCGAATGCAGAAACAAGGCTTGAAACCAAAGGATTAGAGGTGTGCGGCTGTTTTCCATGATCGTACCGGCTGTTATTGATGTTTGGACATGACAAGAACGGCATTCATATAATGGATGTTTACGGGTACGGATGAGGTAAAAATTTTCGTGCGAGCATCGTGGACAACGAAATCCTTCAGGCCAACGGGCGGAAAATAAAGCTTGAGTACACTTTTCGTCGGTGTCAAAGAGCTCACAAAAAAGCTCGTAAGTTAGTTCGTTATGCACCATGGATCACCTCTTTACAGGAACATCTGTTCTTATTTTATTTTACATAAATTGTGTGTTTTAGTCAAGGGTTAGAGGAAAGGGATGCTGATTTTATGATTCTGAACGAAGGGGATATTCAGATAGCGCGACGACGAATTACTGATCGAAGGGGATAATGGCTGCAGTAGCTGGAAGGTGATATTTAATCGCGATGGGCTGGGTAATGGAGGTGGTGAGGAAAAGTTTACTGATCGAAGGGGATGATGGCCGTAGTAGCTGGAATGTGATATTTAATCGCGATGGGCTAGGTATTGGAGGTGGTGAGGAAAAGTTTACTGATCGAAGGGGATAATGGCCGTAGTAACTGGAATGTGATGCTTAATTGGCTGAGGGGTGAGGCATTGGAAAAAGCGGGGGAGGAGTTTTTCTGAACGAAAGGGATAATGGCAGCAAAGGTTGGAGCGAGATGATCGATCGGCGCTGAGGGTCGTAAGGATGAACATGTGGAAGGACAGGAAGAAATTGCAACAAAGTTTTGCGCACAGACGTTTATTTATTATGCTCCCTGATGCGTACTCCGTACATTTTTCCAGACTGGCTCATATATTGGATAGTAGGGTACGAATGCCCGGTCGATTGGGGGCGAGGGAATTGAAAATATCGGACTTTCAGACGAAGGACGTAATCAACATAGTGGACGGAAAGAAGCTGGGGCAAGTTAGCGATTTGGAATTGGATTTACGTCAAGGACGGATTGATTCGATCGTCGTACCTACTTCCACTCGACTGTTCGGAATGTTCGGCAGCGGTAACGATGTTGTCATCCCATGGAGGAATATCGTAAAAATCGGAACGGACGTCGTGTTAGTGCGTTTGGATGATGCGAAAGTATATCGGCTAGAAGACGGGGAACAGCATTCGGGAAGATAGCGCGCCTAGGCGCTTTCTTCCGATTGCCGCGGAGCTATGTTAAACTGAGTTCGGAGGTGTGTATGACTTGGAGCCTTTTCAATTGCGCCTGGAGGACGAGGGATCTTCACTGTTATTGCTGCAATCTTGGTGCGATAGAGACGGGATAACCGCCGGATTCACAACTAGACATGCAGGGAATACTGCTCTTCATGTGGGAGATGAACCTCAGGCCGTAATAAACACTCGCAAAAAAATCAGCTCAAGTTTAGACTGGAAATTCGAAGTCTTCACATGCGCAGAGCAAGTTCATAGCAACGAAGTGTTTGTAGTGACCAAAGAGGATGCGGGGCGAGGCAGGGCGGATCGGACGAGCGCGATTCAAAGCACGGATGCGTTGATTACGAATGAAACCGATGTTTTGCTGGCGATGTATTTTGCGGATTGCGTTCCTTTGTACTTCTTTGACCCCGTAACCGAGAGTTTGGGACTTGCACATGCGGGATGGAAAGGAACCGTATCGGAAATAGCGGTAAAAACGGTTGAAAAGATGCGGGACGTATATGGCGCGCGACCGGAAAATCTGATGGCGGCTATCGGTCCTTCGATCGGGAGTTGTTGTTACGAAGTAGACGATCACGTGCTTCAACACGTATATCCGCTAGTACAATCGTTACGCGAAAATAATTCATTATTTAACGGGACGGACACGATTATAACTGATAAAACGGATAGTCGCGCGAACCTTGACTTGAAACATTTAAACCGACATCTTATGATAAAAGCAGGAATTTTGCCGAGCCGCATCGAAATGTCATCATGGTGCACAAGTTGCCGTAGTGACGTTTTGTTTTCCCATCGTAAGGAAAACGGGGTCACGGGACGGATGATGAGCTGGCTAGGAAAGAAATCGAGGTGATCGTTTCGTGACATTGCAAAGCCGTCTGCGAGACGTGGAAAGTCGGATTGAACAAGCTTGCATTAGAAGCGGCAGACAACGAGAAGAAGTAAAGATTATCGCCGTTACCAAGTATGTCTCCGTGAACACGGCCCAGGACGCGGTGCAAGCCGGCGTTTCACATATCGGCGAAAACCGCTGGCCGAATGCGAAAGCGAAATGGGATTCATTGAATGGACAAGCCGTTTTTCACTACATAGGATCTATGCAAACGAACAAAGTAAAGGATGTCATCGGAAAATTCGAATACGTTCATTCTCTAGATCGTCTGTCTCTGGCAGAAGCCATTCACAATAGGGCGGTATCGCTGGACATTCATGTTTCATGTTTCGTGCAGGTTAACGTTTCAGGCGAACAGTCGAAGCATGGCATGTCTCCGGATGAAGTTAAGCCGTTTTTGACCGAACTTCGTAAGTATGATCGGATAAAGCCGATCGGCCTAATGACGATGGCGCCTTACGAAAGCGAGCCGGAAGAGACAAGACCCGTATTTCGAGCGCTGAGGCAGTTAAGAGACGATTTAAACGAATGGTCCTTTTTGAAGGAGCCGCTGACGGAACTTTCGATGGGAATGTCCAATGATTTCGAGGTTGCCGTAGAAGAAGGGGCTACCTGGGTGCGTTTGGGAACGGTGCTGGTAGGGAAAGAAGACATAGAGGAGGGATAGTTATGGGCGTCATGAACCGGTTCTTGAATTATTTTGGTTTACAAGAGGAGAATGAGCTCGAGCAAGACATGGATCGCGAACGTTATGTGGGTTCCGAAGAGCAAGAAATTGAAACCCCTACGTTCGATTCGCGTAAACAATCAGGAAAGAATAACGTCGTTAGTATTCATTCCCAGAAAAACTCCCGGGTCGTGCTCACGGAGCCCCGTTCCTATGATGAAGCGCAGGAAATCGCCGATCAATTGAAATCCCGCCGTTCCGTCGTTGTAAACCTGCAGCGCGTCAGAAGGGATCAAGCGATTCGGATCGTGGACTTCTTAAGCGGTACCGTGTATGCACTCGGAGGCCACATCTCCAAGTTAGGACCGGACATCTTCCTCTGCACGCCGGATTCGGTGGAAGTGTCGGGAACGATTACGGAGATGTTGTCTGAGGAAACCGCTGACTACCCCAAAATGAGGTGACACCAGGTTGGATCAAATAGAAAGTTATATCGGTATTTTGTATCGCATCTACTCGTATATGATCATTATCTACGTACTTATGTCTTGGTTACCTTCCGTCCGCGAAAGCTTCGTAGGGGAACTGTTAGGCAAGTTAGTGGAGCCATACTTAAAACCGTTCCGCCGTCTGATTCCTCCTATTGGAGGAATGCTCGATATTTCGCCTATCGTTGCCTATTTCGCATTGGGCTTCGTAGCCCAAGGGATTATAGCCGTATTGAATTTCTTGTTCTAAGATTGAAGGTGTCAAATGTCGCATAGAGAAATTTACGAGCATTTTCATCCGGATGAAAAAGCATTCGTGGATCGCGTCTGGGAATGGGTCGAACGCGCCGCTGAACGTCACGAGACGAAGCGGACGGATTTTCTCGACCCTCGCCAGGCGCATATTTTATTTACGCTTGCGAATCGCCATCCCGATGCCCAAGTCCTGTTATCCGGCGGTACGGCTCAAGCCGAAAGGCAACGGGCAATCATCGCGCCCGACTATAAGAGGTTGGATGATGTCGATCTTGGTATCGCGGTATTAGTCATAACCTCCGAAGACCGCCGCATATCCGAATTGGATCATGGGGACTATTTGGGGGCGCTGCTCGGGCTTGGCATCAAAAGGGATAAGATCGGCGATTTGCACTTGAACGAGGATGGCTGCCATGCGCTTATTGCCGAAGAGATCGGTGATTTTCTCATCGGTCACATGAAGCAAGCTCACCGTATCGACGTAAGCGTCAGTATACGGCCTCTCGAAGAACTAAAGGAAGTCGTTATTAAGCTAGAAGAGCAAGTGTTATCCGTAGCTTCCATGCGGTTGGACGGTATCGCAAGCGACGTGTTTAGGCTGAGCCGGACGAAAATTCTCGCTCCGATCAAGGCGGGACGATGCAGGGTGAGTTGGAAGCCGGTCGAAGATCCGTCTCATCCGTTGAAGGCGGGAGATATCGTTTCGATGAAAGGGTTCGGCAGATTTAAGGTGCTCGAAGTGGAAGGCGTGTCGAAAAGCGGACGAATCAGAGTGAGAGTCGGTAAATTTGTGTAGCCGGTTAGAAGGATTTTCGCGGCTTTCGTCGAATTCAGTCATTGAACAAGCTACATAACATGGAAACTAGACTCTAGGAGGTGCGCCAATGCCACTTACGCCATTGGACATCCATAACAAAGAATTCGCACGCCGACTTCGCGGATACGACGAGGATCAAGTGAACGAGTTTCTCGATCAGATCATCAAGGACTATGAAGCGATGATCCGCGAGAACAAGGAGCTGCAAAATTTAGTCGCGGCGTCTCAGGATAAGCTCGGCCACTTCTCTAACATTGAGGAAACGCTAAGCAAAACCATCATCGTCGCGCAGGAAGCCGCAGACGAGTTGAGAGGCAATGCGAAGAAAGAAGCTCAGCTCATCGTGAAGGAAGCGGAGAAGAACGCGGATCGCATTATTAACGATGCGCTGTCCAAGTCCCGCAAAGTCGCTTTGGAAGTCGAGGAATTGAAGAAACAAGCGACGATCTATCGCGCTCGGTTCCGCGCATTGATTGAAACGCAGATGGAACTGTTGACGCAAGATGGATGGGATTCGCTGGATAGCCGCGAACCTCGTGGCATCGAAGCCTAAGTTCCGTCGGGAAAGATCCCTCTTGGGATCTTTTTTTGATTATATTATCGATAACGGGTTTGACAAAAGCTTCGCCAAAAAGTATAACAGGGATATAAGATTAATTCCTGAAATGTCGAAGACGGGAAAAAGTAGTCACGTTGTCCGAAATCCAGAGAGCTGGCGGCAGCTGCGAGCCAGCATGAGGAACGTGCCGAAAATCATCCCCGAGATGCTCCGTAGAACCCCGAGGACATGAAATGCCCAAGGGTAGTAAACGGCGCCGGACGTCCACCGTTATAGGGAACGCGCATGACGTAAGGAATCGCAGCCAAGCTGTCGAGCCTTCGATGCGTTGCGAGTTGCCGTCAGTTTCCCACGAGGAAGCAGGGCGGAACAAGGGTGGTAACGCGAGATAACCTCGTCCCTTTCCAGGGGCGGGGTTTTATTTATTGTCACGAAAGGATGAGGAACGATGCAACGCGTAGACGTTAAAGAAAAAGCAAGAACACGCGAACGGCGTATTTTGGAACAATGGAACCGGGAGGACACGTTCCGCCGGTCGATCGACAATCGCGAAGGGAAACCAAACTTCGTTTTCTATGAAGGACCGCCAACCGCTAACGGCAAGCCGCATATCGGTCATGTACTCGGTCGTGTCATTAAGGACTTCGTAAGCCGCTATAAAACGATGTCGGGCTATCGCGTTATTCGTAAAGCCGGCTGGGATACGCATGGCTTACCCGTCGAGCTTGGCGTCGAGAAGCAGCTCGGCATTTCGGGTAAACAAGAGATCGAAAAATACGGCGTCGAGCCGTTCATCATCAAGTGCAAAGAGAGCGTGTTCGAATACGAGCGCCAATGGCGCGAGCTGACGGAAGCGATCGCTTATTGGACCGATCTGGACGATCCTTACATCACGTTGGATAACAACTATATCCAGAGCGTATGGCATGTTCTGGCGACGATCCATGATAAAGGATTGCTGTACCGCGGTCACCGAGTAAGTCCGTATTGCCCTTGCTGCCAGACGACGTTAAGCTCGCACGAGGTTGCCCAAGGTTACGAGGATGTCAAAGATTTGACGGCTACGGCGAAATTCAAGCTGAAGGAAACCGGGGAATTCATTCTCGCATGGACGACGACTCCGTGGACGCTTCCAGCGAACGTCGCGCTTGCCGTTAATCCGGAATTGGATTATGTCCGAGTTCGCCAAGACGGAGAAGTATACATTATCGCTTCCGCTTTGGCTGACAAAGTCATGAAGGGCGAATACGAAACTTTAAGCACCGTCAAAGGTCGCGAGCTTGTCGGCCTTCATTACGAGCCGCTGTTCCCGTACGTGACGGTAGAAAACGCTTATCGCGTCATCGATGCGGACTACGTTACGGATTCCAGCGGTACGGGGATCGTTCACATTTCCCCGGCGCACGGGGAAGACGATTACCGCGTAGCTCGCCAGCACGAAATCCCAATGCTGATGGTCGTGAACAACGAAGGCAAATACATCGACGAAGTAACGGACTTGGCTGGTCGTTTCGTCAAGGATTGCGACGTCGACATCGTCAAGATGTTATCCGAAAAAGGCTTGTTGCACCACAAAGAAAGAATGGAGCATAGTTATCCGTTCTGCTGGCGCTGCAAAACGCCTCTCCTCTATTACGCGACGGAGAGCTGGTTTATCAAGACGACCGCCGTTAAAGATCAATTGATCGAAAACAATAAGTCGATCCAGTGGTATCCCGAGCATCTTCGCGACGGCCGCTTCGGAAAGTTCCTTGAGGACCTGGTCGATTGGAACATCAGCCGTAACCGTTATTGGGGCACACCGCTTAACGTATGGACTTGCGAATCTTGCGGTAAAGAGAAAGCACCTCATAGTATCGCGGAGCTTCGCGTTCTTGCCATCGGAGACGTTGCGGAAAATATCGAGCTGCACAAGCCTTACGTTGACGCGGTTCACCTTCGGTGCGAATGCGGCGGCGTCATGAACAGAGCTTCGGAAGTGATCGAC
This sequence comes from Cohnella herbarum, assembly GCF_012849095.1. Lineage (NCBI taxonomy): Bacteria > Bacillati > Bacillota > Bacilli > Caryophanales > Paenibacillaceae > Cohnella > Cohnella herbarum. The sequence goes on along the minus strand of NZ_CP051680.1, from coordinate 2,334,989 downwards.
GTCTGGTTCGACAGCGGCTCCATGCCGTTCGCTCAATATTTTCACCCGTTCGGGGACGAAGCGAAATTCCAAGAGCAATATCCGGCCGACTTTATTTGCGAAGGAATCGACCAAACTCGCGGATGGTTTTTCAGCTTGTTGGCGGTCTCGACGTTGTACAACGGCAAAGCGCCGTACAAATCGGTTATCTCCACGGGTCACGTTCTGGACGAAAGCGGTCAGAAAATGAGCAAGTCCAAGGGGAACGTAATCGACCCTTGGGAGATCATAGATGAATTCGGGACGGACGCTTTCCGTTGGTCGTTGCTAGCGGATAGCGCACCTTGGAACAGCAAACGATTCTCTAAAGGAATCGTGGGCGAAGCCAAATCCAAAGTCGTGGATACGCTCGTCAACACTCATGCTTTCTACGCCCTCTATGCATCAATCGACGGTTACGTAGCGGATGAGCACAAGAAGGTGCAAACGAATAACAAGCTTGACCGTTGGGTCATCTCGCGCTTGAACACATTAATCTCTGACGTTGCAAAAGGGTTGGAAGTCAACGATTTCCTGAATCCGGCCAAAGCGATCGAAACGTTCATCGACGAGTTGTCTAACTGGTACGTGCGTCGCTCCCGCGATCGTTTCTGGGGCAGCGGATTGACGGACGACAAGCTTGCGGCTTATCAGACGCTTGGAGAAGTTCTGTTGACCCTATCTAAGCTGATTGCTCCGTATGCGCCGTTCGTATCCGAAGATATTTACGGAAACTTGGGCGGCAAAGGAAGCGTGCATCTGGCGGATTATCCGCGATCGGATGTGGCGGCAATCGACGCGAAACTGGAGAGCGAAATGGCCGCTGTTCGAAACATGGTGGAGCTAGCTCGGAACATTCGTAACGAGTCTAGTTTGAAAACGCGTCAACCCCTCTCGGAATTACTCGTTTCCTTAAGCGGAGAATTCGATTTGTCGGGTTACGAGGACATCATTAAAGACGAGATTAACGTCAAAACGATCACGATCGTGAAAGACGACAGCGGATTCGTTAACTTTAACCTCAAGCTCAACTTAAAAGTCGCTGGCAAAAAATACGGCAAAAACGTCGGTCCGATCCAAAACGCATTTAAGGGGCTGTCAAGCGAAGAGACTCGCCATATCGTTCAGACGGGCAAATACGACTTCGTATCACCGGACGGCGAGGCGCTAACGGTGGAGCTAGAGGAAATTCTAGTCGAGAAAGAAGCGAAGACGGGTTTCGCGTCGGCATCCGGAAGCGGTCTTACTGTCGCGTTGAATACCGAAATTACGCCCGAGCTCGAGCAAGAGGGCTGGGTACGCGAAGTCATTCGCGCGGTGCAAGACACCCGCAAAAAACTGGATCTGCCGATCGAGAAAAGAATCGATCTCGTTCTCGAGGTCGATGCCGAGCTCGAAGCCGCGCTTCGCGCGTTCGATCACGTGTTGAAGGAAAACGTCCTCGTGAACCAAGTATCGTTCGGACGGACATCCGGTACGGAGGCCGTGCAAGCCGGAGAGAAAACGATCGGCGTCGCCATCGTAACGGAAGCATAATTAACGAGGCAAGTAGCTAAACATAATAAGGAAAACGAAAAGACGAGCTCCTGACTCCGACGGTTAGCGGAATAAATTACCGTTAACCTTCGGAAGGGCTCGTTTTTCATTCGGCGGACAGGGGTAATGAAGGAAAAAGACGCCTGAAGGGATGTGCGGTTATGGGCGACAATTCCAAAAACGAGAAACAACCGAAGGCGAATCAGATCAGCGTAAAAACGACGCCCGAGGCGAAAGCGGCGGCCGAATCGACAGAACGCTTGGCGCATGAAGCGAAAGATTTAAGGGGAACGCTCGGATTTCTGTCGGAGAAGCTTGAGCGTTTATCCATTGATATGGAGAAGGCGCAATTAAAGGAATACGTAAATCTTATGCACCGGCCGTGGCAGCTGATTTGGAAAAATTTCATCGCGGGATTATCGCGGGGAGTGGGCATCGCGCTCGGCTTTACTTTTTTTGCCGCGACGATCGTTTATTTATTGCAGTTTCTGGGGGCGCTTAATTTGCCTATCGTCGGGGATTACATCGCGGATATCGTGCGGATTGTGCAGCGTCAGCTTGAAATTAATCCTTATTGAGTTGCCGGAGTATGATGCTTTAATGCCAAATCTACGCAAATGTACCTTTCTCCAGCCGCTTCCTCTCCGCCCATTGCCTTGATGAGATTTAAGGGTGGCAATGGGCTCCAAGAGGCGGACGTAAACTCTCAGAAAGATACATTTACTTCGATTTGGCAACGCATCCGACTATTAATATTAATTTGATAAATCTCAAGGGATTTTATTTATAAGTGTCATCCACCACTTCATCCGGCTCGAGGAGATGGTCGCCTTCGTTGGAGGCCATGTATTGACGGTAAGCCCGATTGCGGACGATCGCTACGTTGTGGCCTGTAATGTCGGTGGCGAGGAAGCTTTCGAGCGGTTCGACGTAACCGTCGTTCTCGTCCGCTTCGATGGCCATGTTTCCGTAATCGTCGATGTTATTGCCTTCGGCCATGGCCGGACTGTTAGAAGAGCCCCATGATTCGACGATTTGCCAGGCATCCTCTCCGTCGAATCCGGTTTCGTCCCGTTCGTCTACGCTGCTGCGCCCGAAGGGCGGGTAAAGGAATAATTCCTCCGCGGGACGATTATCCGAAGTTTCTTGCCTAGGCTCATGTTCTACGCAATAGATCGCGGTCGGCATGGCTTCAAGCCGTTCGAACGGAATAAAGCTTCCGCAGGCGACGCACCGGCCATACTCTCCCGTTTCCATGCGGGACAACGCTGCATCGACTCGCTCCAGGCGGAAAGCTTCCTTTTCCAATAGGGCCAAATCTTTACTTCGTTCGAACATCTCCGATCCCGCGTCCGCAGGGTGGTTATCGATTCCGGATAGCTCTCCAGTTGAATCTCGGTACGAAGACGCCAAGCCGAAGTGGCCGTTCTCGTGTACTCTTTTTTCTAAATCGTCGCGTTCTTGAATCAATCGTCTCTTAAGCGCTTGAATTCGGTCTTGCCCTAACGAAAAAGTCAAGATGTCCACTCCCTTCATCTTCTGACTGCTTGTAGTTTTCTCGAGTTGCACCTGTTTTACGTGCGGATTACCGCGGGCAAGTATGGGGGTTCTGTCGAATTTTACTTGCCCTTCATGGACGCTCCTTATCGCAATGTGATAAAATCAACACGCAGGAGAAACGGATGAGGAGCGGATAAATCGGATGCAACGTCGAGTTTGGCCTATTTGGACCTATTATGTCATCGCAGTTGTCGTTTTTCTAATTGATTATGCGAGCAAAAAAATCATTAATCGCACGGTGGAACTGGATACCGAGAAAATTCCGGTTCTGGGGGATTTTTTCGTTATCACTCATATCCGTAACCGAGGCGCAGCATTCGGAATGCTTCAGGAGCAACGTCTGTTTTTTCTGATCGTTACGGTTGTCGTCGTCGTGGGCATTCTTTGGTATTTGCACCGTTCGTTCCGCTCGGGAAGCACGCTTTTGCTTGTTGCTTTGGCTGTCATTCTTGGCGGCGCGGTAGGGAATTTTCTGGATCGCGCGCTATTTGGAGAAGTCGTGGATTTTCTGCAATTTAACTTTGGGTCGTATACGTTTCCGATCTTTAATCTGGCCGATACCGCAATATGCATCGGCGTAGGATTAGTCATCTTGGATTCGTTTCTGACCATGAAACAGGAGAATAAATCGAATGGCAATGGAGATCAACCCCAAGAACAGCAATCCGTCTGAAGATCTTGAACAAGGAACCGAAAGTCAATTCAACTGGAAGATCGAAGACGGTCAATCCGGAGAACGGATCGACAAGCACATCGCGGAAACGCTAGCGGACAAGTCCGTATCCCGTTCGCAAGTTCAGGAATGGATCAAAATCGGAGCGGTTACGGTTAACGGCCAATCCGTGAAAGCCAACGCCAAGATTTCGCATGGAGACGAGATTCAAGTGTCTTTGCCCGAGCCTGAACCTTTGGAAGCTTTTCCGGAAAATATCCCGCTTGATGTCGTGTATGAAGATAGCGACGTTATCGTCATCAACAAACCTCGCGGAATGGTCGTTCACCCTGCGGCAGGTCATCCTAGCGGCACTGTCGTTAATGCGTTGCTATACCACTGCAAAGACCTTTCCGGGATCAACGGAGTCATGAGACCCGGAATCGTACATCGGATAGACAAAGACACTTCCGGCTTGCTAATGGTCGCGAAGAACGATCTTGCGCATGCGTCGCTTGCCGAGCAGTTGAAGGAGCATAGCGTGACCCGCAAGTATTACGCGCTCGTATACGGCGTGATGCAACATGATAAAGGAACGATAGACGCTCCGATCGGACGAGCTAACCACGACCGTAAATTGTACGTCGTAACGGATAAGAACAGCAAACACGCCATTACTCATTTTGCCGTTGCGGAACGTTTCGATGAATATACGCTACTCGAACTAAAGCTGGAAACCGGAAGGACTCACCAAATCCGGGTCCACATGAAATACATTGGTTTCCCGCTGGTCGGAGATCCCGTGTACGGGGGAAGAAGCGGCCGTACGCTAGGCATGACCGGCCAAGCGTTGCATGCGGGCATACTCGGCTTTAAACATCCGCGTTCGGGACAATATTTGGAGTTCTCGGTTCCGATCCCGAATGATCTGGAAGAAGCGTTAACTATTCTTAGAACCCGTTAATCGGGCTTGTACGATAGCGCTGCGATTTCTGCAAATGATGTGCATAAAAATCCATGGAGGTTCAAGTCGTTATAAGTCATAGTTTGAATCATAGAATGAGAAACTAATGGACTTATAAGGAGTGTCTGAACTTGACCGTGGAAAAATACCAATCGACCTTTATTCAAGAGCAGTTCGCAAGCCGCATCGGCGGAGCTAACTATGGTAAGGACACGAATATTTATAAATTCGAGAAAATCAAAAGGGCGAAAGCGGCAGCTAAAAAAGCTCACCCCGACATGGAATTAATCGATATGGGCGTTGGCGAGCCGGATGAAATGGCAGACGCCGGAATCGTGGCCAAGCTGGCGGAAGAAGCGGCCAAGCCGGAAAACCGCGGTTACGCCGACAACGGGATAACCGAATTCAAAGCCGCGGCAGCCCAGTATTTAAAAGAAGTTTTTTCCGTCGACGGCATAGACGCCGAAACGGAAGTTCTTCATACGATCGGCGCTAAGCCTGCTCTTGCGATGTTGCCGACGGTCTTCATCAACCCGGGCGATGTTACGATTATGACCGTACCGGGTTATCCGGTTATGGGAACGCACACGAAGTATCTTGGCGGAGAAGTGTACAATATCCAACTGACCAAGGAAAACAACTTTCTTCCGAATCTCGATGCGATCCCGGAAGATATCGCGCAACGCGCGAAATTGCTGTATTTGAACTATCCGAACAACCCGACGGGCGCCGCGGCTACCGTAGCGTTCTTCGAGAAGGCTATCGCGTGGGCGAAGAAGTACAATGTCGTTGTCGTTCACGATGCTCCGTATGCCGCGCTTACTTACGACGGAGTTAAACCGTTCAGTTTCTTGTCCGTACCGGGCGCGAAGGACGTAGGAGTTGAACTGCACTCACTGTCCAAGTCCTACAACATGACGGGTTGGCGGATCGGCTTTATCGCCGGTAACCCGCTTATCGTTAAAGCTTTCGGAGACGTGAAGGACAACAACGATTCCGGTCAATTCATCGCGATTCAGAAAGCGGCCGCATACGGTCTGAACAATCCGCAAATTACGGAAGCGATCTCGGCCAAATATTCGCGGCGCCACAATAAACTCGTTGCGGCACTGAACGAAATCGGATTCCGCGCCGAGAAACCGAAGGGCTCCTTTTTCTTATACGTAGAAGCTCCTAAAGGCATCGTGGGCGGACAACGTTTCGAGTCGGCGGAAGACTTCTCCCAATACTTGATTCGCGAGAAGTTGATCTCCACCGTGCCTTGGGATGACGCGGGTAAATTCGTCCGCTTCTCCGTTACGTTCATCGCGCAAGGAGAAGCCGAAGAAGCGCGCGTGATCGATGAAATCAAACGGCGGTTGACCGATGTGCAATTCGAATTTTAATCTAGCCGAATTCCTTGACACTTCATGTCGAACATGGGATAATCATTGTTAATGAAACGGGTACCTTTAACTCAGTCCTGAGAGGCTGGCAAGGTGGCGCAGAGTTGACACATATCTAAGGTTTTGCGGCCTTTAGCATGGGCATGTCCTGCAGACTTATTGCAGTGCGTGGACATGTTATGCGGACGCGAGCCCCGATATCCTCATCTGACTGATTCCTCCTTGCGTAAGACGCAAGGAGTTTTTTTATGTGCAAGTATCGCGTGAAGGAGAGGAGGGATCGAGATGTCAGACTCCCGCGTCATCATGGATGAATCCGCCATTCGGCGGGCGCTTACCCGAATTGCTCACGAGATGGTCGAGAAAAATAAAGGGATTCAAGGCTGCGTGCTCATCGGTATCCGGACAAGGGGCATTTACCTTGCCAAACGCGTAGCCGAGCGGATTTTGGAAATCGAAGGCCATCCGGTTGCGGTCGGCGAGCTGGACATTACCCGATATCGCGACGATCGGCCTCACATCGCCGAATCAAGCATCACGACTCCGGATGAGGAGTTGAAGCTTTTGGTAAAGGATAAACGAATCATCCTTTTCGACGATGTGCTCTATACGGGACGGACGATACGCGCGGCATTGGATGCTCTCATGGATTGCGGGCGACCGCAGTCGATCCAACTCGCGGTTCTGGTGGACCGGGGACATCGCGAATTGCCGATTCGTCCCGATTACGTTGGCAAGAACGTGCCGACCTCTCGGCACGAGCAGATTGACGTTTCGTTACAGGAGATCGACGACGACGATTGCGTCACGATTCTTCATCCGCGAGAAGCGGAGATCGGTCGATAACGTCAGCAAATGACAACAGCAGAGGAGGCGCAACAGAAATGGCAACATGGATACTAAACGCGAAGACGCTAAACCAGGAAACCGGCTCTACTGAGATCAAACACGTAAGGGTAGACAACGGACTTATCGCGGAATGGTTGGACGGCTCCGTTATGCCGGATACGGCTGGCGCAGAAGTCATCGATGCGCAGGGCAAGCTAATCTCGCCAGGATTGATCGATATGCACGTTCACTTGCGCGAACCGGGTTTTGAATATAAGGAAACGATCGCTACCGGAACCGAATCCGCCGCGAAAGGCGGTTTTACCGTCATCGCGCCAATGCCTAACACGCGCCCCGTGATGGACACACCGGAAACGATTCGACTCGTTCTGGATAAAGCGGCGACCGAAGGCGTCGTACGCGTACTGCCTTATGCGGCGATTACGAAAAACGAGCTCGGACGCGAATTGACGGACTTCGCCGCGCTTAAGCAAGCCGGAGCGATCGGATTCACGGATGACGGCGTCGGCGTACAGAACGCGCAAATGATGAAAAACGCGATGACTCTGGCTCAGTCGCTTGATATGCCGATCATCGCGCACTGCGAAGACGACACTCTTGTTGAAGGAGCGGCAGTCTCCGAAGGAGCTTTTGCTAGGAAACACGGTCTGAAAGGCATACCGAACGAATCCGAAGCGATTCATGTCGGCAGAGACATCCTGTTATCCGAAGCGACAGGAGTTCATTATCATATCTGTCACGTCAGTACGGAACAATCGGTGCGCCTGATCCGCTTGGGTAAATCCGTCGGAGTGAACGTGACCTCGGAGGTTTGCCCGCATCATCTGCTCCTCTCGGACGAACATATTCCGGACAGCATGGATGCCAACTGGAAAATGAATCCGCCGCTACGGACGCCTAAAGACGTGGATGCTTGCATTCAAGGTCTGGAGGATGGAACGATCGACATTATCGTCACCGACCATGCTCCCCATAGCGAAGAAGAAAAGGCTCGCGGCATGGAGAGGGCTCCGTTCGGAATCGTCGGTTTTGAAACGGCATTTCCGCTTCTTTATACGAAATTCGTCCGAACGGGACGTTGGAGCCTAGATTTCCTGATTCGCCGCATGACCTCCGATCCGGCAAGAGTATTCCGGTTACCTTACGGAACGCTGAAGGTAGGCGCACCCGCGGATCTTATACTTATCGATCTCGAGAACGAACGGGAAGTCGATCCCGGGAAGTTCCTTACGAAAGGCCGCAACACCCCGTTCACGGGGTGGAAATTATTTGGCTGGCCGACATTGACGATGGTTGATGGCAAGATTGTTTGGACAGAAGAGAACGGCATTAACCGCTAAGGAGTGATTGGGATGCAAGCTAGATTATTATTGGAAGACGGTACGTTGTTTACTGGAAAAAGCTTCGGCGCCGAAGGCGGATCCGTCGGCGAAGTGGTGTTCAACACGGGAATTACGGGATATCAGGAAGTCATTTCCGATCCGTCCTACTGCGGACAAATCGTTACGATGACTTTTCCGCTTGTCGGGAACTACGGCATTAACCGCGACGACTTCGAAAGCATTCGCCCGTTCATTCACGGCTTCGTGGTTCGCCGCCACGAGGACGTGCCCAGTAACTGGAGGGCGCAATATACAATCGACCAACTGCTGAAGGAGTACGGCATCCTCGGCATCAGCGACATCGATACTCGCATGTTGACGAGGATTCTTCGTCAACACGGGACGATGAAAGGAATGATTACGACGGGCAACGAGCGCGTAGAAGAACTGAAGGAACGCCTTGGAACGACGGCTTTGCTTCGCGACCAAGTGGCGCGTACTTCGACGAAGAACGTGTTCTCCAGCCCGGGAGAGAAAGAACGCATCGTGCTGATCGATTACGGCGCGAAGAGCGGAATTTTGCGCGAGCTGACCAAACGCGGCTGCGACGTCGTCGTTGTTCCGCAAGACGCAACCGCTGAAGACATTCGTCGCCTTAGCCCGGACGGAATCCAGCTGTCCAACGGACCTGGGGATCCGAAAGACGTGCCGCATGCGGTCAATACGATCCGCGAACTGCTGGGAGAATTTCCGCTGTTCGGCATCTGCCTAGGTCACCAGTTGTTCGCGCTCGCTTGCGGCGCGGATACGGATAAGCTGAAATTCGGGCATCGCGGAGGCAACCATCCGGTTAAGGAGCTGGAATCCGGCCGCTGCTTCATCACTTCCCAGAACCATGGCTATACGGTAAAGGAAGAATCCGTTTTCGGCACGGAGCTAGAAGTGACGCACATCAACAATAACGATAAAACGATCGAAGGCTTGAAGCATAAGAAATTCCCGGCGTTCACGGTTCAATACCATCCGGAAGCGGCGCCAGGACCTTACGATAACAGCTACTTGTTCGACCGTTTCTTGGAAATGATTCGCGACAATAAGATCGCCAACCCGGAACGCCCGCGCCAAGCGCAATTGTCGGAAACGCTGAGAGGAGAGCTGCTATATGCCCAGAAATAATGACCTCAAGAAAATTCTCGTTATCGGCTCAGGCCCGATCGTTATCGGTCAGGCGGCGGAATTCGATTATGCCGGCACGCAAGCTTGCCAAGCTCTGAAAGAAGAAGGCATCGAAGTCGTTCTGATCAACAGCAACCCTGCTACGATCATGACCGATACGAACATCGCAGATAAAGTTTACATCGAACCGATCAACCTAGAGTTCGTTTCCCAAATCATTCGCCAAGAGCGCCCCGACGGCTTGCTGCCGACGCTAGGCGGCCAAACGGGCCTTAACATGGCCGTTGAGCTGGCTCGCGCAGGCGTGCTGAAGCAAGAGAACGTCAAGCTGCTCGGAACGCAATTGGATGCGATCGAGCGCGCGGAAGACCGCGACCTGTTCCGCGAATTGATGCGGGAACTAGAGCAACCGGTGCCGGAGAGCGTTATCGTAACAACGGTTGAAGCCGCGGTTGAATTCGCGAACGGCCTGGGTTACCCGGTTATCGTTCGCCCGGCGTATACGCTCGGCGGTACGGGCGGCGGGATTGCCGCTAACGAAGAAGAGCTGCGCGAGACGGTCGCTAACGGAATCCGTTATAGCCCGATCGGGCAATGTTTGGTCGAGAAATCGATCGCGGGCATGAAGGAAGTCGAATACGAAGTTATGCGCGACGCGAACGACAACTGTATCGTCGTTTGTAACATGGAGAACTTCGATCCGGTCGGCGTTCATACCGGCGATAGCATCGTTGTGGCTCCTAGCCAGACGTTGTCCGACCGCGAATACCAAATGCTCCGCTCGGCTTCATTAAAAATCATTCGCGCATTGAACATCGAGGGCGGCTGTAACGTACAATTCGCGCTCGATCCGCAAAGCTATCAATATTATGTCATCGAAGTTAACCCGCGCGTAAGCCGCTCTTCGGCGCTCGCTTCCAAAGCGACAGGTTATCCGATCGCGAAAATGGCTGCGAAAATCGCCGTAGGTTATACTTTGGACGAAATCGTTAACCCCGTTACCGGACAAACCTACGCTTGCTTCGAGCCGACGCTCGACTACATCGTGGCTAAGATCCCGCGTTGGCCGTTCGATAAATTCACATCGGCGAACCGTAAGCTCGGCACGCAGATGAAAGCGACCGGAGAAGTCATGGCGATCGGCCGTACTTTCGAGGAAGCCATTCATAAGGCGGTCCGCTCCCTGGAAATCGGCGTTCACCGCATCTACTTGAAAGGCGCTAACGAGCTGTCCGACGAAGTATTGACGACGCGTCTGATCAAAGCGGACGACGAGCGCTTGTTCTTGGTAGGCGAAGCGTTCCGCCGCGGTTGGACGTTGCAGCATATCCAAGACCTGACGAACATCGACTGGTGGTTCTTGGACAAGATCGAACGCATCGTGCAATTCGAGGACGTTATCCGCCGCGAGCCTGCCTTGACGCCGGAAACGTTGCTGGCCGCGAAGAGAAACGGCTTCACGGACCGTGCTATCGCCGAACTTCGCAACGAAGGTCATCCGAACAGCGCCCTGACGAAGGAAGCGGATGTGCGCACGCATCGCTTGAACCAAGGCTTGAAGCCGGTTTACAAAATGGTAGATACTTGCGCGGCCGAGTTCGAAGCGACGACGCCTTACTACTATTCGACTTACGAGACGGAGAACGAGGTCATTCCGAGCGCGAAAGAAAAAATTATCGTGCTGGGATCCGGGCCGATCCGGATCGGACAAGGGATCGAATTCGATTACTCTACCGTTCATGCCGTATGGGCGATCCGCAATGCGGGTTATGAAGCGGTAATCATTAATAACAACCCGGAGACGGTTTCCACCGACTTCAGTACTTCCGACCGTTTGTACTTCGAGCCTCTGTTCTTCGAAGACGTCATGAACGTCATCGAGCAAGAGAAGCCGATCGGCGTTATCGTGCAATTCGGCGGCCAAACGGCGATCAACCTAGCGGCACCGCTTGCCAAGGCCGGAGTGCGCATTCTCGGTACTTCCTTGGAAAGCATCGACGAAGCCGAGAATCGCAAGAAATTCGAAGCGTTGCTTAGCAAGCTGAGCATTCCGCAACCGAAAGGAACTACGGTTACTTCGGTAGGCGAAGCGGTAGGCGCGGCGCAAGAACTCGGATATCCGGTTCTTGTTCGTCCTTCGTACGTGCTCGGCGGACGAGCTATGGAAATCGTATACTCCGACGAAGAGCTCCTTTCCTACATGGAAGTGGCCGTTAAAATCAATCCGGAGCATCCGGTATTGATCGACCGCTACATGCTCGGCAAAGAGATCGAAGTCGACGCGATCTGCGACGGCGACACGGTTCTTATTCCGGGGATCATGGAACACGTCGAGCGCGCGGGCGTTCACTCCGGGGACTCCATCGCGGTTTACCCTCCGCAATCGTTGTCGGATGATATTAAGCAGCAAGCGATCGATATTACGATCAAGATCGCTAAGGAATTGAAAACGATCGGTCTCGTTAACATCCAATTCGTCGTATGGCAAGACAAAGTGTACGTGATCGAGGTTAACCCTCGTTCGTCCCGTACGGTACCATTCTTGAGCAAAGTGACGAAAATCCCGATGGCGAACTTGGCCACGCAAGCGATTCTCGGCAAGAAGCTGATCGAGCTCGGCTACCAAGAAGGGCTTTGGCCGGAAGATGAATTCGTCTCGGTTAAAGTGCCGGTATTCTCCTTCGCTAAGTTGCGCCGGGTTGACCCGACGCTGACGCCGGAGATGAAATCGACGGGCGAGGTAATGGGACGCGACCGTTATTATGCGAAAGCACTGTATAAAGGTTTAGTCGGCTCGGGAATGAAAATCCCGAATTCGGGCGCGATCATCGCAACCGTCGCCGATAAAGACAAAGACGAAGCGATTCAAATTCTGAAAGGCTTCTATAATTTAGGTTACAAGCTGCTCGCCACAGGCGGAACGGCGGATGCCTTGGAAGCGGCAGGACTTAAAGTGCGCCGTGTGAACAAGCTTTCCGACGGATCGCCGAACATTCTGGATCTCATTCGTACCGGGGAAGCGCAATTCGTCGTTAACACGCTAACGAAGGGCAAGACGCCGGAGCGAGACGGCTTCCGTATTCGTCGCGAAGCGGTCGAGAACGGAGTAGTCTGCTTGACTTCGCTAGATACCGTTAGCGCGCTGCTAAACATGCTGCAAGCGTTAAGGTTCTCAAGCGAGCCTATGCCTGCTTTCCACTCTTAATAATGGCGTGCCGCCCGGTCCTCTATCCATTTGGGGATCGGGCTTCTATATGAACTTCAATGCAGAGGAGGCTTTTCTATGGCAGCACTAACTCGGTTAGAAGCAGCGGGGAAAATCATGGTTGCGCTAGACAAACCGGATGCCGCGGCCGCATTGGCGGTGGCCGATCAACTGCGGGGATCGGGGTGTTGGATGAAGGTTGGAATGGAGCTCTTCTACGCAACCGGTCCATCCATTGTGCAAGAGTTGAAGGCAAGGGGGTTTCGTATCTTCCTCGACTTGAAAATGCACGATATCCCGAATACCGTCCGCGGCGGCGCTAGGAGCATCACCCGAATGGGAGTCGACCTGTTTAACGTTCACGGAGCCGGAGGCATCGCCATGATGAAAGCCGCCGCCGAAGGGGTAAAGGACGCGGTAGATGCAGGCGAAGCGAAACAAGCGCCTATCGTCATTGCGGTTACGCAACTTACGAGCACGAGCCAAACCGTACTTAATGAAGAAATCGGCATCGCCGGGCTAGTAGAAGATGCCGTAGTCAGGTATGCTAAGCTAGCTCGCGAAGCTGGTCTTCAGGGTGTCGTCGCCTCTCCTCTCGAAGTCGCCGCGATTAAAGCCGCATGCGGAACGGACTTTGTTACGGTAACGCCTGGCATAAGGCCAAGAGGAGCGGATGCGGGCGATCAATCCCGTATCACGACGCCGCATGAAGCGGTAATGGGCGGAACCGATTACCTTGTCATCGGTCGGCCGATAACGGCGGCGCTTAACCCGTCTGAAGCATTGGACAACATATTGAAGGAGATGACCGAACAATGAGCGAAATTTCTTTGGAGCAATTGCCGGCATCCATCGCAGGCAACCTGCTGGATATCGGCGCGGTAAATCTTAGACCTAACGATCCGTTTACATGGACATCTGGAATGATCTCGCCGATCTATTGCGATAACCGCCTTACGATGAGCTATCCGGCTATTCGAGAGTCGATCGCCGAAGGATTCGCGACGCTGATCCGGGCGCACTACCCGGATACGGAAGTCATTGCGGGCACCGCGACGGCGGGAATCCCTCACGCGGCATGGGTCGCGCAGAAATTAAATCTTCCGATGGCCTACATTCGCGACAAAGCGAAAGGCCACGGCAAGCAAAATCAGATCGAGGGCCTCATTAAAGAAGGGCAGAAGGTCGTCGTGATCGAAGATTTGATTTCTACGGGCGGCAGCTCGCTCAAAGCCGCGCTTGCCGTTATCGAAGCGGGCGGAGACGTACAGAGCGTGTTAGCCATCTTCACGTATCAATTCGCGCTAGCGGAGGAAGCTTTCCGCGAAGAAGGAATAGAGCTTCAAACGTTGTCGAACTATTCGGCATTAGTAGAAGAAGCCCGTAATCGCGGCACGATTAGCGACGCGGACGTAAAGGTGCTGCAGTCTTGGAGAGCGGATCCGCAGGCTTTCGGCAAATAAAACGAATATGAGACTGCCTTCGTATGATGCGGAGGCAGTATTTTTTATGCAAAAAAGTTGATGAAAAATGGGACGACCTATGCTAGTATTGGTTCAATAGAACCAATGAGTGGGGTATTCATATGTCAAAGGAACTAATGGTTGCCCATTGTCCGGATTGCGGTAACGTATTTCAGAAAAACGTTCGAAACCTATGCTCGAGCTGCGCGGCGCTCTTAGACGAACAGATTGTTACGATGGAGCGCTATTTATCTCGCAACCGGTTTGCAACGACGGAACAATTGTCTCTAGCGACGAATTTGCCGGTTCAGAAAATTCGTGGCTGGATCAGGAAAGGCAAACTTCGCGTATTCGATTATCCGAACTTGGCCGATCAATGCGATCTATGTAGTGCTCCGATTCGAAGAGGGCATATTTGCCCGACTTGCTCCTCGAGAATCAACGACGATATCGCTAAGACGTTAGAACGGGAACGAAAAATGAAAGAACGATTAATTGCCGCCAATAGCTATTACCATAAAATCTAATGTTGTAGTAAATAATCGAGGCTGTTCACTTGGTTTCTAACCGGGGAATAGCTTCTTTGCGTTGTTTCGATCGCGTCATCTCAGTCTTAAGACTGAGATCAAAAGACTACCGCAGACCGTCGAGTAAGCCTAAAGGCTAGGGTACAATGGGGCTATTGAAGAGCGATTTGGAAAAAGAAGGAGAGGAATACATGTCCATTTTAGAGGTGAAGGGTTTGCGTAAATCCTTCGGGACCGTAAAGGCGGTTGAAGAGATAAGTTTTTCCGTTGAAGCCGGGGAAGTATTTACAATCATCGGGCCGAACGGGGCGGGCAAAACGACGACCTTGGAAATCATCGAAGGCTTGCAGGCTCCCGATGCGGGGACGGTTTCAGTGAACGGACTCACATGGGACAAGAACGCGGATCAGATTAAAAAGATTATCGGTGTTCAACCGCAATCCGGCGCTATGTTCGATTTATTGACCGTAGAAGAGAATCTTGACTTATTCGCTTCATTCTACCCTAGTTCTAAGCAGACATCGGAAGTGTTGGAAATGATTAACCTGACCGACCATCGCGGTAAAAACGTGAAGTCCTTGTCAGGGGGGCAGAGACAGCGGCTAGCGATCGGCCTTGCGATGATCAGCGATCCTTTGATTATTTTCCTCGATGAACCTACGACCGGACTTGATCCCCAAGCGCGCCGCAACATTTGGGATATCGTGCTAAAGCTCAAGGAGCTTGGCAAAACGACGATTCTAACGACGCATTATATGGAAGAAGCGGAGAAGTTGAGCGATCGGGTGTGCATCGTCGATCAAGGGCGAATCGTTACTCTCGACACTCCTGCGATGTTGATTGACCGGTTAACGAAAGAAAGAGAGGTTCGGCTGTTCTTCCAGGACGGCGAGGAAGCGGCCGAAAGAACGGAAGAGATTGCAAAGGAGCAAGCGACGGTCGTTCGCACTTTGCGCGAAGGCTCTTCGTTGAAGGTGTGGTCCGTTCAACCGGAGGAAACGTTGTACGGAATATTCGGATATACGAAGGAACGGGGGTACCGGGTCGAACAGGTATCCATTCGCGAGATGAGCTTAGAGGACGTATTTATTGCCTTTACGGGCAAAGAATGGAGGGACTAGGGTGAGCAACGGTAAACAATTGGGCAAGCTCTTCGGCGCGCAAATCAAGATGATGTTTCGCGAGAAGCAGGTTTGGTTTTGGAATCTTTTTTTCCCGATTATATTAATGGTTATTTTCATGGTCATATTCGGCGGCGGCAGCGACAGCGAATTTAAGGCTAAAATCGCCGTCGTCAAATCGAGCGCGAACGAAACTTCGGATATGCTCGAGAACGCGATCCGTCAGGTACCGGTTTTCGAGTGGAAATCGGAACAGCCGGTCAGCCAGGAGCAAGCGGATAAATGGATCAAAGATAAAGACGTTGACGCGGTTATCACTTTGCCGGCGACCAAGGAAGCGACTACTTTGGAATTCGTCGTGAACAAGGAGAACGAGAATGGCGCCACCACGCAGGCCATTAGAGGAATTCTGGATCAAGTCGTCCAGCAATCCAATTACGATGTCGCGAATATTCAGCCAACGTTTAATTTGGATATGAAGTCCGTTTCCAACGGCAGCGAGGATTTGAGTTACGTCGATTTTCTGTTAACCGGTATGATCGCGCTGGCAGTCGCGCAGGGCGGTTTGTTCGGAATGGTAGATATGGTGGAGATGAGACGGAAAGGATTGCTTAAGCGATTAAGGATGACTCCCGTTAAAATGGGGCTGTTCGGAGTCGGAGGCATGATGGTTCGCTTCGTTCTGGGCGTTGTGCAAATCGTTATTTTATCCTTGATCGGAGTGTTCGGTTTCGGAGCAAACTTGCATCTTGATTTTCCGACGCTGCTTGTCGGTTTCTTCATCGGCGCTCTTGCTTTTAACGCAATCGGTTATTTAATCTCTTCCTTCAGTAAATCGATAGAAGCCTATATGGGAATAGCCAATATCGCGAGTTTCTTGATGATGTTCCTTAGCGGAATCTTTTTCCCGACGAGCGGGTTTCCAGAATGGCTGGTGCCGGTCTCGCAGGTGTTGCCTCTGACGTACTTCGTAAACGGAATCCGGGACGGAATGGTCTATGGCAGCGGAATCGCTACCGGGGATTTCTGGACGGGAATCGGAATATTGGGAGTATGGGGCGTCGTTGCTTTCGGTCTGGGGGTTTTGATTTATCGCAAAGGGAAAGTGGAAGTCCGATAATTTACTCGCTATCGCCATTATCCCGTTCGATCAGGAACCGATCTCGAGTTTGCAGGCAGTAACTCGCTATCGCCATTATCCCGTTCGATCAGGAGCCGATTTGGTGTTTGCTGGCAGTAACTCGCTATCGCCATTATCCCGTTCGATCAGGAGCCGATCTCGTGTTTGCGAGCAGTAACTCACTATAGCCATTATCCCATTCGATCAGGAACCGATTTGGTGTTTGCTGGCAGTAACTCGCTATCGCCATTATCCCCTTTGATCAGTTGCGATTATTATGTTGTGATCTGGATTGGAATTCCTCTACGTGTTGTATCTCTACTTACTTAATTGTAACCTGAGCGAGAGGGATAATGGCCAGAGGCAGTACACTCGAGGGAATATTGGATTTACTGAATGAAGGGGATAATGGCAGAAGAGAATCGCACGGTGTTAGTAGGAAGAGCTTACTGAGCGAGACGGATAATGGTGATAGGCGTTACGATCGAGACTAAATTGGGTTTACTGAGTGAAAGGGATAATGGACGTAGGGGAGGCGCACAGTGCTAGTGAGGCGGATGGGCGGACCTACTGAGCGAGAGGGATAATGGAAGTAGCGACGGAAATAAAATAAGGACCGATAAGGGCTGAGGCGAAAGACGTCTCGGCCCTTATCGGTCCTTATTTGTGCTAATACCACGTGCGATGATTTACTTCAGGCGAGCGAGCCATTGTCGGATTTCATCGTTGGGCAAATCGTCAATCGACGGAGTGGGGACAGGCTCGTCGGAAACTTGATATTTGCTTTTCAGGACGAGTATGCGGCGAACGCTTTCGTCGATGCGCGACTCTTCGATTTTTCCGGATTTCACGGCTTGCAGCAACTTATCGTAGACTTGCTTGGCTACATCGTACCCATGGGCGACAAGAAGAATATCGCTTCCCGCTTCTACCGACTTGACGGCTGCATCGGCGATACCGTAGTGATCGGAGATGGCGCCCATCGTCATGTCGTCCGTAATGACTACCCCGTCATAACCAAGAGTGCCGCGAAGCTGTTCGCCGATAATGATCTTGGAAAAGGAGGCTGGCGCATCGGGATCAATAAGAGGGAAGAGGATGTGAGCGACCATGACGGCAGCCGCATCTTCCTCGATTGCTTTTCGGAATGGAACCCATTCCATTGCTTCAAGTTGTTCGGTCGTCTTACGGACGACGGGCAATTCAAGGTGCGAATCGACGGAAGTATCGCCATGCCCCGGAAAATGTTTGACCACGGCGATCGTTCCACCCTCTTGCAACCCCTTCATGGCGGCAATCCCCATGTCCGTTACGAGTGTAGCGTTATCGCCGAACGATCTGCTTCCGATAACCGGATTTTTGGGATTGCTGTTAATGTCGAGTACGGGAGCGAAGTCCACGTTAAAGCCCATGAGGTTAAGCTCTTGGGACAGTAAAGAGCCCATTTCCTTAGCAAGTTCCGGATTTCCTGTACGTCCAACTTTAGCGGCATCGGGCATAGCCACGAAATCTTTGGGAAGTCTGCTGACCTTGCCGCCCTCTTGATCGACGCTCATGAAGATAGGCAAGGGATTGACGGCATTCGCTTTCTTCAGATCGTTAACAAGCTTGGCGGAACCTTCAAGATCGGAAAAATTGTTTTTGTAGAGAATGATGCCTCCGACATGCTGCTCAGCAATCATTTTCTTCATGGACGAATCGATTGCCGTTCCGTCGATGCCCGCGAGTATCATTTGGCCGACTTTTTGTTCCAGCGTTAGGCGGCTTATCGTTTCCTTAATCGGATCCGTATCGGTTGTCGAAGAAGGCGAAGGCAATTGAGATGGCGAAGGGGTAGCGGATTCGACAGGCTGTTCGCCGCTAGGCGTTGGCATGACCGATGGGGACGAAGTTTCGGATGGCTCTGGAGTTGAATTTGCCGAGCATCCCACGAAGAGTAGGGATAGAAACAAACAAACGACGACGATACATATCGGTCGAGCTAAAATCGTTCTCATGATACGGCGAACCTTCCTCCTAAGCAAAAGGCTCCTGCGCTTTCCCTAACGGGGCGGCAGGAGCACATTTACATGAATTATACTTCGAAAGAACTTTTTAACGAAACGATACGATTAAAAACCGGATGACCCGCAGTTGAATCTTTAGGGTCTACGTTAAAGTAACCGTGACGGAAAAATTGGAACTTATCTCCGCCGGCGGAATCCTTCATCCCTTGTTCCACGAAGCCTTCCAATACTTCCAATGAATTCGGGTTCAGATGGTCAAGGAACGATTGTCCGTCCTCTTCCTCTTCATCGGTTATGAGCGGCTCGTACAGGCGGAATTGGGAGGGAACGGCATGAGTAGCTTCGACCCAGTGAATCGTGCCTTTCACTTTGCGGCCGGTAAATCCTGAACCGCTCTTCGTTTCCGGATCGTAAGTGCAACGCAGTTCGATCGCATTGCCATCCGCGTCATGGATGACTTCCTCGCATTTAATGAAGTATGCGTGTTTCAGACGAACTTCGTTTCCAGGGAACAGACGGAAATATTTTGGCGGCGGATTGTCCATGAAATCGTCTCTTTCGATGTATATCTCTCTAGAAAACGGAATCTGCCGATGACCCATGTCCGGATTCTCAGAGTTGTTCTCGGCATCCAGCCATTCCGTCTGACCTTCGGGATAGTTCGTGATGACGACTTTCAGCGGCTGCAATACGGCCATCGTACGAAGCGCCTTCAGTTTGAGATCCTCGCGGATAAAATGCTCCAACATTCTCTCGTCGACGATTCCGTAGCTTTTAGCTACGCCGATCTCGCGGCAGAACGCGCGGATCGCTTCGGGCGTATAGCCTTTGCGGCGCAGTCCGGAGATCGTCGGCATGCGCGGATCGTCCCAGCCGTCAACGGCTTTCTCGTCTACGAGCTGCTTCAGCTTTCTTTTGCTCATGACGGTATTCGTTAAGTTCAAGCGGGCGAACTCATATTGATGGGGGACCCACTTCATTTCGCATTCGCGTACGACCCAATCGTAGAAAGGGCGTTGATCCTCGAACTCCAGCGTACAAATCGAGTGGGTGACGCCTTCGATAGCATCCTCGAGCGGATGCGCGAATGCATACATCGGATAAATGCACCATTGATCCCCGGTATTATGGTGATGGGCATGAACGACCCGGTACAGAATCGGATCCCGCAAATTGACGTTCGGCGAAGCCATTTCGATCTTGGCGCGCAACACCTTCTGACCGTCCGAGAATTCCCCGTCCTTCATCCGGCGGAACAAATCCAAATTTTCCTCAACCGACCGATTGCGGTAAGGACTTTCTTGTCCGGGAGCGGTCAGCGTTCCTCTCGTCTCCCGAATTTGATCCGCGGTTTGGTCGTCTACGAATGCCAGACCCTTGCGAATAAGAACGAGCGCTCTTTCGTACATTTCCCCGAAATAATCGGAAGCGAAGAACAAACCGTCCCATTGGAAGCCGAGCCATTCTACGTCTTCCTTAATGGATTCCACATACTCCACGTCTTCTTTAACGGGATTGGTATCGTCGAATCTCAGGTTCGTTCTTCCCTTGAATTCGTCCGCGAGCTCGAAATTAAGGCAAATGGACTTTGCATGCCCGATATGCAGGTAACCGTTCGGTTCGGGAGGGAAGCGGGTTACGACTTCTTTGACTTTCCCCGAAGCGAGATCCTCTGCCACGATGTTTTTGATAAAGTTCGATGACGACGTCTTAGTATCCATGCGGATCAACCTTTCTCACACTAACAAGTTATATCCTCTAATAATACACAAAAATGACGTTGCTTATAAAGGGTTGAGCGAAAAAATGATGAAAAGTCGAATGCCGTCGAGAGGGATTCCACACGGTTAATGTTTTTTCTCCTAAAAAAATGATAAAGATTTAATTTTTTCAGTAACTTTTCAGATAGAAGCGTCGTTATAATCATTGAAGAGTTTGGTAAGGGAGGAAATGGTATGCTGTCATGGTTGAGCCGAGGTTCCACAGCGGAGAAGGCTGGCGAACAAACGGAAGCTCCGGCGCAAGAATCGGCTCCGGCCAAAGAATCCGCAAGCAAGATCGTTGCGGGGGAACCGCTGCTGACCGTTAGGAACGTAGAACGGTCATTCGACGTCGGCAGCCAGAAAATTCGCGTATTAAAGGGGATTAATCTAAGTTTGCAACCCTCGCAGCTGGTTATGCTTAGGGGGCGCTCGGGTTCTGGCAAAACAACTCTGATGAATTTAATGGGAGGGTTGGATACGCCGACCGAAGGCGAAATTTTTTTCAAGGATCGCCCGTTCCACAAGTGGGATGACGACAAGCGCACGGAGGTGCGTCGCAAGGATATCGGGTTTATTTTCCAAGCGTATGCCTTGATGCCATTATTATCCGCTTACGAGAATGTCGAGTTATCGCTCCGAATGGCGAATGTTCCTCGGGCCGAGTGGAAAGCGAGAATCGTTTCCTGCCTCGATCTGGTTGGCCTGTCGAAGAGGATGCATCACCGTCCTTACGAATTATCGGGCGGAGAGCAGCAACGGGTAGCGATCGCCAAAGCGATAGCGCACAAGCCAAGCTTGCTGTTAGCGGATGAGCCGACGGCGGAATTGGACAGTCAGATGGCCGCGCAAGTTATGCAAGTATTCAAGGAGATCGTGGCGACGGAGAACGTATCCATCTGCATGACGACACACGATCCTACAATTATGGAGGTAGCAGACCATGTCTATGAAATGGTGGACGGCGTATTCGTCGACAAGTAAACGCAATGCAATCCAACGAAGGAGCCGTAAGAGCGCTGGAGCCATAGCGGCATTAGCTCTTTCGATGGCAATAACAGGATGCAGCTTGCTTCCGAGCGAGCCCGAGGAAGAGGATTTGTCGGCGATCACGCTACCGAAAATTTCGGAAAAACCGCATTATGCAGTAGAGACGAAGACGTTGGAGACGACGGCCCAAGGTTCCGGGAGGGTCATGTCGACGCAAGAACAGCAATTATATTTTACTTTGGAAGGCAAACGCGTTAAGAAAATATACATACAGTCCGGCGACAAAGTAGAAGCGGGACAAACGATTGCCGAGCTGGATGTCGACGATCTGAAGAAGTCGTTAAACAAAGAATCGTTGGCGTTTAAGCGGAGCGAATTGGATATGAAGAAATTGCTTCGCGAGAAGGACACGATGGATGCGATCGAGTTCGAGACGCAAATGCTCAATTTCGAGGAATCCCGTCAAGCATTGGTGGATAAGCAAGAAGAAATTAATAAAGCGGTGCTGACCGCTCCGTTCGCCGGAACGATCGTTTCCGTAGCCGTGCAAGAAGGCGACCAGATCAAAGCTTATGATACGATCAGCGTAATCGCCAATCCGAGCAGCTTGGTCATTGCGGCCGAGTTAAGCAAGGACGATCTCGAAAGGGTAGCCGTCGGCATGGAAGTTCGCGTCGATATCAACAATTCGGGGCAGTTAGTAGGCAAGATCAAGCAGTTGCCGATCCCTTCCACGGAGAATAATCAGAACGGCGGCAACAAAGTTCAGAGCCTGAATGACTTCCTCTTGGTTCAGGTAGACAAATTGCCGAAAACGGTCTTAAGAGGAACTCCGTTATCCGTAGCCGTTATCGTCAATCGCAAGGAAAACGCGACGGTCATTCCGCTGGCGGCTCTTCGGACGATCGGCGCGCGCACTTACGTTCAAGTCGTCGAGGAGGATGGCAGCAAACGCGAAGTGGACGTGGAGGTAGGACAACAAACGTCTACCGATGCGGAGATTTTGAACGGATTGACGCCGGGACAGAAAGTCGTAGGGCGGTAAGCGATGAACGCACTCATTCGGTTTCTCTTTCGCAAAATGTGGAACACGCGCTGGATGACGCTTAGCACGCTTGCCGGATTGTTCGTAGCCGTTGCGTTCACGACGAGCATTCCGATGTACGCGGACGGAGCGCTCAAGCGAGTCGTTTCCCAGTCGCTTCAAGATAACAGTGAAGGCTTGCCGGCAGGTTCGATGTTGATACGATATCAATCAACGGACGGCAAGACGGATATGGAAGGCTTCGGTAACGTCGACAAGTATATTCGGGAAGACGTGAAGTCGAGTATCGGATTTCCCGTGGATGTCGAACAACGCAGCATGATGCTCCGCAGCGGGGAAGTTTCGCCTGAGGACCCGACCAAAGTGGACGCCAGCCGCACTCGTAAGCTGACGATCGCCTCTTTCGGCGGTTTGAAAGAGCAGGTGGAAATGGCTGGAGGCAAATGGTTCGCGGACCGCGCGGAATCGGATGGCACCTTGCAAGCCGTCATGATGGAAGAGGCGATGTTCCGCAACGACCTGCATGTCGGCGACGTACTGCTCTATCCGATTTCGGGAGGGCTGAATCTGACTCTGCGGGTTCAGATCGTTGGATCCTTTAAGCCGGCGGACGAAGCAAGCGCTTATTGGTACCAAGGCATGGAAGGGCTCATGAACAACCTGTACATCGCGGAACCGGCTTTCCTCGAGGATTTGGCCGGAAAGCAGAAAATTCCGATTCAGATGGCAGGATGGTATTCCGCGTACGATCTGCGGGAAATCAAGACGAGTCAGCTTTCGCCGCTCACAAGCAAAATTAATCGCATCGACATCGAAGTTTACAAGAAGCTGAAAGATACTTCTCTTGAGCTTAGCTTCGCCGACATGCTAACCGATTTCCGCCGCGACAGCATACAGTTGCAGACGATGCTGTTTACGTTGGCGGCGCCGATGATCGCGATGGTATTCTACTTCATCACGATGAACACCCAGCAAGCGCTAGAGAAGCAACGCTCAGATATCGCGGTAATTCGAAGCCGCGGAGCGAGCACGAGGCAGGTTTTCATGCTCTTCCTCTTAGAAGGAGCTTTGCTTGGGCTCGTTGCCTTGATGATCGGACCACTCTTCGGCTGGTTCATGGCCAAGAGTATAGGTTCGGCAAGCGGCTTCTTGGAATTCGTCGATCGCGAAGCGATTCCGGTCGGTTTCTCGAGCGACGGCGTTCTGGCCGGAGTAGCTGCGGTGCTCGTTGCGATCGCGGCAACGGTCATTCCGGCGCTCGTATTTACCCGGACATCTATTGTCGATTACAAGCGGCAGATGGCCAGGGGAGATCGCAAACCGTTCTGGCAAAAATGGTTCCTGGACGTATTGCTGCTAGGAGTTGCCGGCTACGGCTGGTATTTGTTTAACGAACGTCAGATGGTCTCGTTCAAAACCGGCATGACAACCGATCAATTGAACGTTCAGCCGTTCCTGTTCTTCGTTCCGGCTATTAGTATTTTCGCGGCGGGACTTGTTTTCCTGAGGTTATTCCCGCTCTTGCTGAAACTATTTAACCTGATCTGGAAAAGGATATTACCGGTTCCTTTCTATCTCACGCTCACGCAATTGTCCCGTTCGTCCAAATCGTATTATCCGCTCATGATTTTGCTCATTCTGACGCTCGGGCTAGGCGTATATAATTCTTCGGCCGCCCGTACGATCGGATTGAATTCGGAAGAACGGACGATGTACAAATACGGTGCGGACGTCGTCGTGAAGACGGTGTGGGAAGGTCAAGCCGAGTTCGAGAAGCCGACGCAAGGCGGAGGCGGTTCGGGCGGAGGAGCCGGAGGAGGCGGTGGCGGTGGCGGTCAAGGATCGCGTCCGACCCCGACGAAGTTCAACTATAACGAACCTCCTTTCGAGATCTTCCGTACGTTGCCGGGCGTCGAGCATGCGGCCAGAGTGCTGCAAACGAAAAGCAGCCTGACGATTTCCGGCAAGACGGCAGGTCAAGCGACGATCATGGGCTTCGACAATGTCGACTTTGCCCGCGTCGGCTGGCTTCGCAAAGATATGTACGCCACGAATCCGAATAAATATCTGGAGTGGCTGGGTCAAGTTCCGGAGGGGGCATTCATCTCCTCCAACGTGGCCAAGAAATTCGATCTCAAACGCGGAGACATGGTTCAGACGGTCATACAGGAACAACAGATCGAATTCATTATTCTCGATGTTCTGAACTACTGGCCTAGCCAGTATCCGGATCAGACGCCATTCCTGATCGCTAACTTGGATTACATCTACGATCAAGTACCGATGCTCCCTTACGACGTCTGGTTGAAGATGGATCCCGGAGCTAAAGTGGGCGACATCGTTCCGGTGCTTCAGAGCAAAGGCGTCGACATTGCTTCTATTGAAAGCATGAGAAGCGAGCTCGCCACGCAGAGCAAACATCCTGCCAGAGGCGGAGTGTTCGGGATTCTGAGCTTAGGTTTCATCGTAACGATTATCGTTTCACTGTCCGGTTACGTCTTGTTCTGGTTTTTCAACCTGTCGCGTAGGGTTGTACAGATTGGGATTTTGCGGGCGATGGGTTTATCCCGTAAACAATTAACCGGAATGCTATTGCTAGAACAAATCTTTACGGCAGGCTTATCTATCGGACTAGGGATAGGAATCGGAAAACTCACGAGTATTCTATTCTTGCCATTCCTGCAGACGACGGATAATTCCGCCAATCAAGTTCCGCCATTCCGCGTCGTGTTCGAGGCGACGGATACGATGAGGCTGTACATCGTCGTCGCGGTAATGATGACGATCGGCGTTGCGCTTCTGATTACGCACATCAGACGATTGAAGGTTCATCAAGCCGTGAAGCTCGGAGAGGAGCGATAAATCCATGATTACGTGCGAAGGTCTCGTAAAAATATACAAAGCCGACGACTTGGAGGTCGTAGCTCTTCAGGGACTCAATTTGTCCGTCAAACCCGGAGAAATGATGGCTATCATCGGCAACAGCGGAAGCGGGAAATCGACGCTTTTGAATATTCTTGGTGGGCTTGATCGCCCTTCCGCGGGTCAAGTTCAAGTCGGTCCTTGGAATCTGCTTAAAGTGAACGACGAGGATTTGGTGAAGTACAAACGGGATACGGTCGGATTCATCTGGCAGAACAACGCCCGCAACTTGCTTCCGTTCCTAAGCGCGCTCGAGAACGTCGAGATGCCGATGATGTTTTCCGGCAAGCTTGACCGGCCCTACGCGAAGCAATTGCTGGAGTGGGTAGGACTGAAAGACCGGATGCACAACAAGCTCCAACAGTTATCCGGGGGGGAGCAGCAGCGGGTGGCCATCGCCATCTCGCTCGCTAACCGCCCGCAGCTTCTGCTGGCGGATGAGCCGACGGGATCCGTCGACTCCCGCACGTCGGATGTCATTATGGATATTTTCCGCAGGTTTAACCGAGAGTTGGGCCTTACGATCGTTATCGTAACGCATGACTTGTCGCTCGCGGGCAAGGTTGACCGGGTCGTCGCGATCCGCGACGGTTTGACAAGTACGGAATTCATTAAACGT
Organism: Cohnella herbarum; assembly: GCF_012849095.1. Lineage (NCBI taxonomy): Bacteria > Bacillati > Bacillota > Bacilli > Caryophanales > Paenibacillaceae > Cohnella > Cohnella herbarum. The sequence continues at coordinate 2,308,749 of NZ_CP051680.1, read as the reverse complement.
AACCCAAATCTCGACTTATCGTTGCCTTTATCCGAAGGTCAGAACCAGGAAGAAGTTCATGAGGCGTTCGTCGTCGTGGACCGGGTCGGCAGGCTGCAAGTTCCGAAAGAGTATCTACAGGCGTTATCGATCGGCGACAAAGCTACGATGGAGTTTGACGGCGATAAGATCGTAATTACGAAACCGAAATCCCTAGAGGAGGATCAATCCGCATGAACAAAAGAATTCGCAAGTGGACGATGACCGGACTGACGTTGTCCTTATTAGTTCCTACATTAGCGGCTTGTAACACGAGTAAAGAAAGCGAAGGGGACAATCGGCGCACGTTACGCATCGGAACGATGTACGGCAGCAAGCAGGATGAAACCTATTTCCGCCAGCAATTCACCGATATGTTCGAGTTTACCCACAATAATATCGATATCGAGGTCGTTCCGGCTATCGATTACTCCGAGATGCAATTCGAGGATCAATCCAAGGAACGCGAACAACCGGATCCGTTGGAGCGGGTTAAGGCGATTATGACGGGAACGAATCAAGTCGACGTCATGATTTTCGATATGAGCATGCTTGGTCAATTGGTTAACGAGAATCTTCTTAAACAGCTCGATCCGATGCTTAAGGAAGAGAAGATCGATACGACGGAATTCGTTCCCGCGGTAATCGACGGAATTAAAGATGCAGGAAACGGGTTCTTGTACGCCCTGACGCCTACGTTCCAGCCTTCCGCGCTGTATTACAACAAAAAGTTATTTTCGAAAGCAGGCGTAGAGCCTCCTAAAGACAACATGAGCTGGGATGACGTGTTTAACCTGGCAAAACGGATGAAGTCGGGAACCGGGAAAGACGCAGTATTCGGATTCTCCTTTAATCAATGGGGTTCTTCCGAAAACTTCTGGGATCTTCAGAACTTCGCCGCTCCTCTTCAGCTAAGAATGTTCGACGAGAAGGCCGAGACGATGACGGTAAATACGCCACAATGGGAAGCCGTTTGGAAAGCGGTGACGGATCTGTATAAGGACCATGTGACGCCTCGTCAAGAGGATATGCAGTACGATCAACCGCAGGGCGAGAACGTACGCTATAACCCATTCCAAGGCAGGCTATTCTTGAATGGCAAAGTGGCGATGACTATCGGCGATTACAGTATGATCAACGAAATCCAGCAAATGAACGACAATGCCGATAAGCTGAAAATCGAGAAGCTCGATTGGGACGTTGTTACGGCACCGTTCCACGCTGGCATGACGGGAGTCGGCGGAAGCATGTATATGGGCTCTCTTTCCGGAATTAACGCGACTGCGGCTAACCCGGACGACGCTTGGGAGTTCGTGAAATTCATGAACGGCAAAGATTGGGCGAAGCTGAAGTCCCGCAGCACTTACGAAATGTCGGCGCGCAAAGAATTCGTTAAAGTACGCGACGGAATGAGCTACAACGTCGAAGCGTTTACGAAGATGAAGCCAGCTCCGCAAATGATCTCATCTCTTAAGGATCAACAACTGTATCGTGAGAAGCCTAACCTGCAGATGGTTACCGAACTTGGGTCGAGAGCTTACTCGGAAGTGATCCAAGGCAAGAAAACGGTTAAGGAAGCGTTGGCGCAATGGGAAACGAAAGGCAACGACCTGTTGCAGAAGATCAAGACGAATCCGAAAGGCCAGATCGAAGGGATCTTCGAAGAGAACGGCGAAGGAATGTCGCCTGAGAAGAGGGCGGTCATGGAAGCGGCCGGAGAAGCGGTTATCGTTAACTAAACGGTGCGTTATAAAAGAAGCGATCCATCCGAATTCGGGTGGGTCGTTTTTTGTTGAAATCAGGGTAAAAGCAGGATTCAAAAATGCCAAACCCGTACATGCTATGAGCATCGACATATTCTACAATTCGGAGGGAACGACATGAAATGGATCTATTGGTCGAGGCTGTACGACAGTAAATTTCAAGCGGGATGCCTTGTTCAGCGCATGGAGCATGACAGTTGGGTGTTCGGGGTCGATGTTCCGCAAGAGATCGAGGTTTTTCGTTCCAGAAAGGGGAAATACGGCGTTCGTTATTTGCCTTGAGCGTCTTAATTGCTCAGATTGCCGTTGCCATATTGGCAACATGCGTACTCCTGTGCTAAGCTGTTCTCTAGGAAATAGGGGATGGAGGGACCAAAATGCGCAGAATACCACTCTCGGCGGATACGGCGGTTAAGCTTGCGGAGTATATGAAAGTTCCGCTCGAACATTTAATGCATATGCCGCAACATATATTGCTACAGAAGTTAGCGGAAATGGCGAAATCCCAAACTGGGGATTCGGAGAAAAACTTGGAAACGGAAGAAACGAAAAGTGAATAAAGTTCTTGACGTTGGCATGTTTAATGTAGTATATTATTACTTGTCGCCAATAAAGGCGAGATGCTTGAAATGACGCGGGGTGGAGCAGCCCGGTAGCTCGTCGGGCTCATAACCCGAAGGCCGCAGGTTCAAATCCTGCCCCCGCAACCAACCTTTCTCTGGACCGAGACGGGGGCCTTTAGCTCAGTTGGTTAGAGCGGTCGGCTCATAACCGATTGGTCGGGGGTTCGAGTCCCTCAAGGCCCACCACATGGATATTACTTAGAAGATTGCCTTAGGTTACATACCCACTGTGAACATGTTCTAAGCAACAATGTTCAGCTTGCCGGGGTGGCGGAATTGGCAGACGCACAGGACTTAAAATCCTGCGGTAGGTGACTACCGTACCGGTTCGACCCCGGTCCTCGGCACCATACTTATGAAATTAAACGCCTCACTTTCGAACTTGGACAACCAAGACCGGGAGTGAGGTTTTGCGTTGTTCGCAGTAGAGGAGCCGGATCGCGGAAAACGATCCGACTCCCCGACTTGTAAGTGGCGGCTCTTTAGTCAGTATGGTATCACGTTAGACATGAACCAATCTGATTATTTCCTCTTTTCAATATAGGTCAACAATGAAATGAGGAACACACCAAAAGCGAAGATGACTGAGAGCGTTTGAAAGATATCCATTAACAGCCTCCTCCTTTCGAGTTGAGCTGTCCGCCATCTTACAAGTGTAACTTTACTATACTTCTGTATGGGTATTTTTGGAAGTTGGCAACGAACTATCTTTCCACTCTTTTTCGACAGCGGACTTTATCAAACAATCTCTTCGAATCGGGTCATTTTGGATTATAATCAATACAGAGGTGGGACTTATGGGTACAGGATTAGCACATCCGAATTTGAGGAATGATTGGGGAAAATGGTTGGAGGACGAACACGCGAAGCCGTATTACATAGAGCTGCTTGAGCGTATTGAAGAGCAGTACCGCGAATGCGTCGTGTATCCTCCGCGCAACGATATCTATCGGGCATTGGAGCTGACGCCTTACGAGAAGGTAAGGGTCGTTATCCTCGGCCAGGATCCCTATCATGGACCGGGACAGGCGCACGGGCTGAGCTTCTCGGTGCAGAAGGGCGTGAAGTTGCCGCCGTCGTTGAAAAATATATATATAGAGCTGCAGGAAGACATCGGCTGTACGGCTCCGAATCACGGTTTTCTGGAACATTGGTCGCAGCAGGGGGTTCTCCTCCTGAATAGCGTCCTTACCGTCCGGGAAAGCCTTCCGAACTCGCACCGTAAGCTCGGTTGGGAGACGTATACGGATCGGATTATCAGCTTATTGAACGAACGAGAAACCCCGATCGCATTCGTGTTATGGGGCAAGCATGCGCAAGATAAGGGGCGGTATATCGATTCGTCGAAACATCTTGTGTTGAATTCGGTTCATCCGAGCCCGCTGTCTGCATACGGAGGCTTCTGGGGCAGTAAACCTTTTTCGCAGTGCAATGCTTTTCTAATGCGTAACGGTTTGGAAGAAATCGATTGGCGAATACCGGATTGAGGCATGGGCGATCGTCTATAAAGAGATTACGATAACAAGAAGGATAGCCCTCATCGCGAGGACTATCCTTCTTGTTCGTTGCGGTATCGATTATTTACCTGGAAAAGGAGCTATTGGTTGCTCTTGTCCCAATATGGCTTTGAATCCCGATGGAATATAGGTGACCGCAGTAATCTTGGCGAGAGCCTGAGGGTACATCATATCCGGATCGGGTTGTATCGCCCGATACTGAATGACGGCTTCGCCTTTCACGAATTGAATGCCGGTAATCTCGAGTCCGTAACCGCGATGCGGGGCCGTCACGGAAAGCGTAACCCGCGTGACGGAATCCGTTTCTTTATCCGTGGCGAGGTGAGCATCGCTTAACACGGCGGTTTCCGGAGGCGTCACCGGAGGGGTAGTCTTGATGAACTTAAGCGTCCGGTTAATCATCGTGGCAGCCTCCGTTCGCGTGATGTTGCTGCGCGGGTGGAATTTTTGCTTGCTGTCGAGGGTAGCGATTTTGGAAATAAGCAGCTTCTGAATGCTATCCCTATAAACATTCGTCACTTGTTCCGCATCGGCGAATGAATGGTAAATATCGATCCAGGCGTACGATCCCTTATGGCTTAGCGCTCCGAACAACCAGTAAGAGAATTGCTCCCGCGTGACTTTGCTGTTCGGATCGATATCTTTCGGTAGCCCTAGCCCATTGAATTGCGCGATGATGAAGTGTTCCGCGTAAGAAGCGTTGTCTTTGACTTTCGTGTAATAGTCGCTTGCCATCGGTTGCTTGATAAAGCGGATATTATCGATGTTTAAGTTCAAACCTTCCACGATCATTGTGACTGCAGCGGAGACGCTAATGCTGCTCTTGTACCGTATGCTGTTAGATTTACTGTCTTTACTCGCGTAAGCCGAGCCGCCGATCGCCATGCTGAATATAGCGATTAACATTAACAACATTACAGGTGTTTTCAAAACTTTGCTCATTATTGTTCCCTCCATTATCTATTTCATCTTTTACCCGTTAGGTACCCCTTAGACGCCAACCAACTGGCAAATGTTGCGAAAAGAAATAAAAAAGTAAAATTCGGATCAGGCAAACATGAAAATCCCCAGTAGGCTCTTGTGAGCTTTCCGGGGAGATCAAGGAAATTAACTTAGTACATGTCGAGAACAAACTCCTTATTCGAACAGTTCATCCATGAGGCGGTTAATCTCCGAATTACGTTTCGAGGTGTCTTGTCGATCCAAACGGATTTCTCCGTTGTCGATAACGACAACATCCCCAACCTTCGCTTCGTTCGGCAATGAGGCCCTAGGGAAGTCTCTAGTAGTACCATCCACTTCAATGACTGCCGTCTCATCCTCGAACCGATCAATTACGCCGCGTTCCATCATTTCACCTTCAGGAAAGATATTTTTTTACCGTCGCTAATCGCTGTAACCGTTCCGTTAAGGTCAGTTCTATAGGTCGTAACATTAGCGGATTTAAGCCGGTTTAATATCGTTGCCGCCGGATGTCCGTAACTATTATCGCCAACGCTAATGACCGCATACTTGGGCGAGACGGCTTTCAGCAATGCTGGACTCGTCGAAGAGACTGAACCGTGATGTCCGGTTTTTAAGACATCGGCTTTTAACGTCTTTTTCGCAGCGATCATGTCGGCCTCCGATTTCTTCTCGGCATCTCCGGTGAAGAGGAAGGCATTCGTTCCATAAGCGAGATGGAGAACGGCGCTCCATTCGTTCAAGTCGTCTCCATAAGCTTTGACAGGACCGACGAAGGATGCTTTCACGCCCTTCAACGGGAGGGTAACGCCGGCTTTCGCTTCCTTGATCGTTAGCCCTTCTTTTTTAACCGCCAGCAGGAAGTCTTTGAACGTGTCCGTCGTGTGGGATACTTTGGGGGCGTATACCGATTCGACCTTAAAATGAGTTAACACCGTATCGAGCCCGCCGACGTGATCCGCATCGGGATGGGTGGATATCATAATTTCTAGATCATCCACTCCTAATTGTTTCAAGTAATCGACGACGACATCTCCGGCTTCGTTTTTTCCGGCATCGATCAGGATATCATCCCCGGCGGGCGTCTTTATGTACGTGGCGTCGCCTTGTCCGACGTTAAGAAAGTACACGGATAGCTTTCCTTTGGCAGGCGGCTTGATTTTATCGGCTTTGAGCTTAGCGTCTCCGGACGAGTTGGGCGATTCTGTGGGCGTGGGAGTTTGTGTCGAGCCGTTACCGTTGTGATAGTGGTATTCCCCATCTTCGAGTCCCCACTTCGCGCAATTCGTGCGACAGGTGTGACCGCCCTTGGCATCCGTAGCTCCAGGATGTGCCATAGCGATGTTAGTACTTAACAGGAAGGTTGATAACAGCAATAGAGTTGTTCGTGCTGTGCGCATGGGAGTTCTTCTCCTCTATGATGTGATAGGTCTATTTTACAGGGGAGAAGGGTGAATACCAAGCGAATAATGATAGAATTCGACGATCATGAGGATTTCGTTTAAAAAGCAAATTAAGGGAGGCCTTAAAGACCTCCCCGTTTATCTCCTTTAAAGTGATCGTTCAAAATACCAGAATAAACCTTTGACTACGCATATGTTTATAAATCTGAAACACAATAAGATGTCTTGCCAAACCAATCCTAGGGAGTGTTGTATATGCGAGAAGGTTTGATTCCTGCGGTTCTCGGAACTGTAGTTACGGCTTCCGGTTGTACAATTCTTCGGTCTCCTAGGGTTTGGTGCCGCTCACTTCATTCTTGGAGCGATCGATTTGATTGAACATCGGGATCGATAATTTTGGCGAGAATAAAAGGTACTAGTTCGGTGATCATAACTAGAAAATGAAGGAGTGATTAGGTATGGGAGAATGTAGATATGTTGCTGAAGTTAAAACCTCAAATGAGGGCGGATCAGGTACAGATGACGATGTTCTACTCTCAATTGCTTCATATACAAAAGTTCTCGACGGCAACGGAAAAGAAAAATGGAGCAATGAAGTTAAATTGGCTGATTGGAATCTTGATACGGATAACGATGATTTTGAAACCGGGGCTGTGAACAAGTTCTATCGTGAAGATATTTATTTTGCAAATATAGACAGGATTAGTTTGGAGATTGTGCCTAATGGTACGAATGTTACACCCTCTTCAGCTTGGAAAGTGGAATACGTCAAAATAATTCGAACGTATGCTGGGGAGAGCACTTCGTTTATATTCCCAATAAATACATGGATGGGTATCGAGGAACGGGATCCAAGTCAAAATGATCTGAAAGCGATCGTAATTGCTGACAAGACAGGAGTGATCTGTCATTACAAAAAGGTTATGACTGATGATCTAAATTTGAATATGAAAACGGCTTTTGAAAATTGCAAATGAAGTTTGGCTACAAAATTAGCCCTTTTTTGTATCGTAAGAAGGGATTTATTTTTAATTAATTAACTTGAGTGTTGCAAAAATATCGCCGTCGACAGCCCTCAGTTAAAGGCAAGATCTTAGAAGCTTCGTCGAATAACAAAATAGAAAGAGGACATCGTTCCTTTGCGGAGAAATTGTCGTTTACCAGACCGCAATTTCCAGATAAAGGAGATGTCCCATTCTCATGGCAGCTCTCTATCTACCGATCGTCAAGTTCATTTTGGCTCTCAAATTAGAGCTTTCTAAAGCTTTCTAAACCTCACGAAATCACATGTTTTCACTTGTTCACGGCATTATTCTTTGTGCAGGGCGAAAGAATATTACACAGATTCGAAACGCCACTAGGAAAGATTCCCATCTAAGCAGCACCACTAATTTCCTTAATCACGCCCCCTGGTGCGTGAGCCGCATGCAGCGCCGACGGATGAATTTCGTTATGGAGAAAATCCGGACGAAACATACGTAGCGTTGCGACTCCCGACGTCTTGTCTGTTTCATCGTGGATGATACTTGCTGCAAGAAGGAAACCTCGACGAAGAAGATGGAAGCCCTTAGCTTTCAGTATTCGCATGAAGCAGGAAAATCAGTTTGGTGCCACTGCGTTGTTACTGCTCACGTGGTAAGCGAAGGCAGTTCTTACGCATGGGATTTCCATCCTTATTATCGTGAAGAGTATTGCACTGAACATGACTTGCCTTCAAGAGCAAAAATGATCTTGCCCTTGAGATGATCGAAGCATTCCCAGCTACGCCAGATGAACAGATTTACGTTCTCATGGATAGTTGGTACACCAGTGAAAAGGTTATTAATGCCTGCAATCGCAAGGGATTTCACGTCATCGCCGCTGTAAAGAACAACCGGCTTATCTGCGTGAGCGGCTTAACAATCTCCATGGTTGATTTCGCTGTCCAGTATCTTCACAAGTCTGACCTACGCTCCGTTACGGTGGAAAGTCAGGGGACGTACTGGATTTATGAATACGAAGGACCATTAAGCGAAATGGAAAACGTCAAGGCTTTGCTATCTTGGAAAGATGAATACGCCGATTCGAGCAAACCTCAGGTTTGTCTCCTATGCACGGATCTAAGCTTGGATCTCGTTACAATCCAACGCTATTACCACGTCGGTGGAACATCGAAACTGGCTATCGTTATTTCAAGGAGCTATTAGGCTTTGACCAATATCAGTTGCTTTCATTCGAAGGCATTCAGCGGTTTTGGGCCATTCAGTTTCTGACGCAGAACTTTTTGGAAACACAACGTCAGGATTGGATGAAGAAAGACAAGCATCTCACGCTTGGAGATGTGGTGAATCGGATTCGGCAAGAGTATTTCGGGCAAATCATTGTTTAAGTTTACCAACAAGCCCTAGAGAAGAAGCCGCTAATCGACATCCTAAAACATCTCAAGATACCTGCCTAAGCTACCGATCGATTGTTCCTACTACAAGTCTGTCTAATTCGGCTCTACGATGAAGAAATTGCAACACTCAAGTTAATAAATGTACCCGAGAGCCGAAGCCCTCGAGTTGATCGTGGTCGATAGTGATCGATCTTGTTTCCACTTGCCTATCAGACACCATCTATATTCGTACTCGAGGGTTGAAAAATTATTATCGTAAACCGATCCTATAAAATAGGCCCCGCTTAGGTTGCGGAGCTTCAAATATTTCACCTGTAATCGTCTCGTACTGCTGCTCGTTGATCTTTCCCGCAATGACAAACTTAGCGACGTCTTCCGGGTGATACCGTCCAGCATCGTAAAGTCGCTTTACCGTTCCATACCAATCCACTTAGAGCACCCCCTTGTCCGCGAGTTCGAGTAATAGCGCTGCTTGTTCCGTTTCTGACTGCTCTAACCGGCGCTCCGTATCGTCTAGCCTGATTCGCGTATCGACGAGTTCGAGCGTCAGCATGGCGGACTCGTTTTCGAGTTGGGTTATTCGTTCGCCAGGTTCCAATGGTAATGGGTCAGGACGTTCTGTTCGAGATTGTTCTATATATTCGCTCAATTCATTGTTAAAAACGTAGGCTATATCGACAACAGTATTTGAGTCAAGCCTTTGCGTGTTTATTTTCGTCAACCCACCAAGAGCGTGCACTGAACGATAAGTCTCACCGATAATTTCCTCAAATACAATTCCGTTTTCAACGTACTTCCTTGTACTCTCTGACATTTTGGTATCACCTCACATTTTATAAAACTTCGTAAGCATAACGAGCAGTTACAGAATATCCGGCGCCTGCAATAGGTACAATAACTTGTACTACTAAACTACTATTGAAAGCCAGATCAAAATTCCTTTTCTCGTTGTATTCAAACCCAGTAGGGGTGTGATACAATAATCTATTTTCTCCTGCTACTGCGACCTCATACACAAGAATCCCGTCAATAATAACTTGTGTCGTATAGCTCAAGCCGACATTGGAGTAAGTTGCTAGCTGCTTCAAAGAGCCTTGGCCACTAACATTGATTACTAGTACGGTTTTTGCTACTTCAGCGTTGATAACGCTCGTCCCTGTTTTACCGCTTCCGTATCCTGCCACTGTATTCCACGCCCCCCCATTATAGAACTGAAGTTTGTTTGCGTTAACTCGTAATCGTCCATCATGCCACAGCTCATGCGCTACTGCACCTGCGCTGTAACCGCCGACTTTCCATTTGTTATCGGTATCGATACCAAAGTGACCCGCAAACAATCCCGGTCTGTGAAACATAGCAAATGCCGCGCTTCCAGGGGTACCATCACTATTCACGCTAAATTGCGCCCCACCTCCCGCACTTGATATAGCTCCAACGCTTCCTGTAGTGTTTAGTGGCCCCGTCATATTGCCACCTGATAATGGTAATCGCGTGTTAACCTCTGCTAACCTAGCAATGTCGTCCATCGCTACAGGAGCAGCCACCTTGGCCCGACCGGCGGAGTCGCGCAATACAGTACGATTAGCCGTTGCAGCCGTGTCCGGACGCATAGATATCCAAGTCGGCGTAAAAATGGCGTCAGCCGTCGTTGCTATCGCGCCAGTGTCAAAATACTCCATCGTAATCGAGGCGTGATTAAACCTGATTCCGCGCGCGCCCATAGTTGCGTGACTATTGCTAAAACGGTACTCGTTGCTATTTGACGTGTAGCAATTTTGTGCAATTAGCCCGTATCCGCTACTGTTAGCGCTCAAGTCAACCCACGATCCGGCGCTGATCTCGCGACCAGTGGTCTCTACGCGTAACAGCCCGGTAATTTGTCCGCCCGACTTAGGCAGAGCGGTGCTAGCCACGTTCATGACATCATTAACTGCTTTTGGCGTCGCCGCTAGATTCTCGGCTGTGCTATTCGTAGCGCTGGAGAGTTGCACCTTACCCTTTGTCGTCAGCGTGGCGTCGGGGATGTCGGCATTTTCAAGAGCTTCGAATAATTCCGTAATCGCCCCGGCCGCATCCTTAGCAATAGTCGGCACCGACGTTAGATCCCCAATAGCCAGATCGATCACATCCATGTTTTCATTCAATACGGTTATGTCCGCTATTTCGGTCTTCAAAGGTTTCTTTAAACCAATATGCGAGGTCAGTTCAGGCATTTTCTTCAACTCCTTGTCTCCAGTTATTTTCCTATCACCTATTGGTGGCAAACGTACGACAATATGAGTAAATGAGGAATAATTTAGATTTTTTTGAGTCCTAATTATGTGTTATTGTACTTTGATCATGGTATATTTAAATCATCGGAAAACCGAACAGAGGGGACCGCAGGGGCATGAAGGCGCTCTGAAAAGCCATCGTTTCAGGATGGCTTTTTATTATGCGGTGAAAGCTCCGACAGCGGTTCCGATTTTGTATAACTGTGGGTGCCGGAAGATAAACGGAACGTAGAGGTAAAACCAAACAAGCGGCAATTTGAGGATTGCCATTCATGGGTGAGAGTCCTATGATCCACAGAGATTTACCATGCGTGTAAAAGTCCAAGGCTCTAAGTCAAACCTACCCTTCCCATAGGAGGGAGTTAAGGACGGGGAAGTTGAGCGGCGCATAAAGATTCAAGTAGGTCGGTGGGAACTCCAAGTGGGTTCGGCGCTGGCTTTCTCAATTTGCGGACGTAGCATAAAGGTAATGCTTCGGCCTTCCAAGTCGATTACTTCGGGTTCGATTCCCGCTGTCCGCTCCATCACTTATTCCTGAGAGCTCAATACATCATTGCATATCGTAGATAAGATCTTGAGAACTCTCGTTATCGTTACGCCGGATCTCCCCAAATCATCCCAAACCCCTTTCTGACAACATTGACTGCCGGCAGGGGTAAGTGCCAGCAGGGTGGGATGCTCACTCCTTGGACGTTGATGCCAAGCGTCTATAAGGTTCGGATCGGCAGCGCATGCGGCCAGCTTCAATAATGGCCGTTTTTAGATCGAAGCCTTTAACCGTTCTGTCCGGACGGATTCGCGCTTTGGGGATGCCTGATAAGCTTCCTTTCCGAGTGTCGGTTGAAGGTTTCGGTGTATCGAAAACTAGATTGGATATAAGAACTAACGTTCGTGTATAATGAGAACACCAAAAGTAAAGGGTGATCCATTATATGAGTGGTTTTGATCCCGTCATTTCACTTAATGCTCACATCGCTTTGTTGACACTGGTCGAAGATGCCAAAAAAGAGTTAGAAGCTGTGAGGGGAATTATACTAATGGCTACCAAGGCCCTAGGTCGAAGTCTCATGGCGGAGCTTGAGAAGTCCCGAGAGGTAATGAAGGTTAATAAAATGTGGGTGCAAGATAGTCCAATCGGCGATAGACGGTATCGGTATTCTTTTTCCGGGCATCGCGATGAACACGAGATTTCACAAAACGATTTAGATCTACATCGCAAGATGATTATGGGGACTATAGAAAAGAGCTTGGCGGATAAATAAAAAAAGAGTGATGCTTATGCTTGTTTATGGCTAATAAGCTCGAGGGCAATGGTCTATGGGAATCATCTTGGGGCGCAATTAGAATAAAAGGAAATGCCATCCTTTTTGTCGAAGTATGACTTGGGGAAGGAGGAGTTTGATTGGAAAAGTGGGAATATATGACTCATAAAACGGAAATGCAAAGTGGTTGGGTTGATCATGTTGAAACTTACAATGATGAACTAAACAGTTTTGGGGAGCAAAATTGGGAACTAGTCTCTAGTTATACTATTGACTCTAGAGGTACTACATTGGCGATTATTAGTGTATTTAAGAGGCGCAAGGCATAATGTGATAACAAATCCTAGTTAAATATTACTCTGCGATTGGTGAAATGGAGATGTTTGGTTATCCCGTTCCAACGACAGAAGGACGTACACTTCTTACCGTAACTATGATCAACGGACTCGAAAAGGAATACGATCTATCCATGGCTGAGGTTAATGCATTCATCTCATGGTATGACGCTAAAGACGCCGGATCTGGATTCGCTAAGTATAAATTCGTAAAAGCGTGGAACAAAGGGCCGTTTAAGTCACGAGCCGAGTACGTGATCTTCGATAAGATCCTTACGTTTGATGTGGACGAGTATGATGTAGTAAATCCATAGTTGATTAGCCCGTTGGCTTCGGCTGGCGGGTTTTTCTATAAACAAAACCCCGCTTAGCCGAGTGGCCGGGCGGGGCTGAACAGTCTCATTGATTAGCTTATGCGCTACGGATAGGTTCGCAAAAAGTACAGTGATATTTTCAAAAAATAAGTATTTGACAGATCCTAAAAGAAACAACTGCAGGCTAGGACTTGATTAGACTTTCGCTAAAAATTATATTTCGTTAGGTACCTCAGCGTATCTAACAATGGATCTCATACGCTGCTGCTTTACTTGCATAGTGGATTGTTTCATCAACATAGATTTTTGCGACTCTTCTGTACAAGTGGGGATTTTCATCAAAAAATTCTCGTGTTACATAGGGGACCACTATTTTCTTAAGTCCTCATTTGAAATATGGGTCATCACTATTCACCACCCTTCGGAAATAATGTTTCCTTCCGATTCAAAATTATCCGAGTAAATAACTTACTATTGAGAGGAGCAATTATCCATGAAAGCAACTATTGACGCATAATTCAATAAACAAACGATCGATTCGAAAAAGGAACTCATGCAATCAGCTTTGTCGGGAAGTAGTTGAACTTCGAATCGATGAGATCGATGACGTTACTATCACTGCCGAATTCAGCAAAAAAACGAAGGATACAAAAAAGACTGTTTTGGAGTTCATTGTAAAAGGTGATGTTTCAGTTGAACATTCATTCGAGCTTTATAAGCTGGCTGGGGATGATGTAACGCTAACGATTGAAAAATCGTCGATTTCGACCGAGTTCAAGCAGGCATCTAAGGGAGTAACTGGAAAAATCAATCCGGACGGAACGGTCGATGTCGACGGCAATCAAATGAGCTTCGACGAAAGGTTTCGCGGTCCAACGGGATTAACAAGTGATTCGACGGCTAGCATCGCGATTCGGAATGTAGATGAACCTGAGATGAGGCATATGTTTATTGATAAGGTTGATCGCTGCGTTAATAGACTTCCGGAACTGCAGAAGAAAATTATTAAACTGAAATATATGCAGGACGAAGAAATTTACGATTACCAGGTGTATCAGATCGAGCTAGGGATCGCCGAAGGGACATTCACCAAGTTCAAATGGAAAGCTTTTGAGAAGCTGGCCGGGAACTTTATATAAGCAAACTGGTGTTTAGGAAGTGGTTAGAGGGAACTAATCATAATAAATTCCAAAAAAGTGAGGGCAGGGGCGCATGAGCTCCTGCTTTTTTTGATTCTCAAAACTATAGTTGTTTCCAATTGATTACATTATTATAAAAAAGCATTATTTCAATATTGTTCTAAGGAATGTGAGGGAATCTTGTAGTGCAATCGCTATTTTTTTTTAATATCACTTTTATTGTAATTCTATCTTCGTATCTTAACTCTCGTAAATTATATAATGATGAGGTGTCTCACATGTTTAGTAATAAGCTCTTAAAAGGAGCGTTCATTGCACTGATTGTTGCAGGAGTTGGACCAATTTTCACGGTACTCTTATATAAATACATCGACGAAGATATTGCGAAAGTTGGACCGGTAGGTGATTGGTTAGCAGGATCTACGGTCCCTTTTCTAACTTTAGGTGCATTTCTTGTAGCATATGCTACTTTTAAAAGTCAAAAAAAGGAACTTGAATTATCAAGGTTGGAATTTAAAAAACAAAATGAAATGTTAGATAAGCAAAGATTCGAAAACACTTTTTTTATTATGCTTAAAGAATTACAAAGATTTCATGATACTAATCGAGTAAGGGAAGAGCTCGGTCCTGATCTGAAATATGATGCATACGTGGAATCTATATCTTCATTAAAAGTAAAATGTGTGATCTCTGAGGATAAACTGGAAAAAGAATATAATAGGTTAAGGCAGAGTGACAATGCTTCAAATACAATTTTCTATGTCTATAAATATAGGTTTCATGAATATCTCGATGGAATCCTTAATATGCGTGATGAGTTAGACTCAAATGGTATTAATAAATTATATCGATATGTAGATAAAATATTTGAATTGATAAGACGTAGTAACCTTACTAGTGCTGAAGCAATTTTTTATGCTGATTTCCTCAGAATATACATCTCCTCTGAAGCATTAATTTCGTTGTTTTATTATTCATTATCTGGACTTAGAGATCCGGAGAGTTGTTTTAATGAATTTTCTAAATACAAACTATTTGATCTGATTCACGGGAACGCGGACATTTGTATAGATAGTTCTGATTACAAGTTCTTTAATTTCTTATCGAAACTTAGCGACGAGGATAAATCAAAAATAGATCCATCAATAAATTGGGAAAATATAACAAACCAAAAAGAACGCGTTTAGATATTATGCAATTCGTATCAAATTCGTATCACGCAACTAAAAAGAACATTATTTATGAAATTAAAAAACTGTAAAACAAAAAAGAACCCTTACGATGTAAGAGTTCTGGCCGTTTAAGTATGGTGATCTGAACAGGGATCGAACCTGTGACCCCCACCCTGTCAAGATGGTGCTCTCCCAGCTGAGCTATCAGATCATGTTATTTTTCGCGGCGACAAGTAATATAATATCAAGTTGGCGATCTGAAGTCAATCACTTTTCAACATTTTTTTTACACAATTCACGCCAAGGTTTCAAGGCGGGATTTCTCGCAAAAAAAGGGATGTTTCTCGTTTAGCCGACATACAAATGTAACAACGGTATTCGGCGGGAGGAACGGCGATGAGAGACGCGGCATTGCTAACGGTTTGGTTAATTGGTCTGTTCGGGTTAATCGGTTGCGTGATGGCAGCGGTTGCACGATTTGTGAAGAAGGACTCGATGAAGTACGATAAGCAGTTTACATGGCAATCCTATCCGTCATGGGAAAGTAAACGAACCGAGGGGACGACCACGAAGCTCGGGCTTAGCGACAATTAATACAATACGTATTGCAAAGAGGGATGGCTGCAAGCCGATGTCGGCGCGCAGCCATCCCTAAATTCGTTTATTCTTCTTCGTCCCATTTGCGCGAATAAGCTTTCTTGGTTACCCACAGGACGATCCAGATTAACAATACGGCGATGATGGCGCCAAATATAAACGTGGCAAGCAAGGGATGACTTCCTTTCGTGCGGTGGTATTACTCTATCATACCGGATTGTCCGGCAAATGTTAACCGAGCGAGCTCGTAAGTCTTCTGCTGCTCAATGAACCTCATGAGACCGGTGCGCCCGATGAATTCCGGTTGGTCATCTCCATAATGCATCAAATACAGTCGCTCTTGGATATGAGCAGGGAGTGTCAGCAATTGAGACAAGCAAGCATGAACAACGCCCGGCGGATGTAATTGGCAGTCGTGGAAGATAAGCTGTACTCCGCGCTTGCTTACTAAGGACTCCAACAATTCGCCATCGAAAACGATATCCCCGGAATAGAAAAAGAAACCGTTAAACAACAAAGAGTAGTTGGCTTTGTTCGGAATATGATTTGTTGCGATCAACTCCACTTGCAAACCGGGGAGGAGTTCATGAACGATCCCTTCCGCGATCGGGCGAAGCACGAAGTAATCGCTCAACGTATCGGACGGATTCTGCTGAAGTCCGCCCTTAAGCGAATTTTCCCATAACGGCTCCGCTAACGTATCGGCAATATATAGGGTCGGCTTACGGCCGTAAATAAATTTCATTTGAAAAGCAAACTCTTCCAAGCCCCCGATGTGATCGCCATGGATATGGGTGATAAGCACCGCATCCAGGTCATTGAAGCTGTATCCCAACTCGTGAAGCGCTTTGGGGGCGGTTATTCCGCAGTCCACCAATAGGCGGCGGCCATCGACGGTGAACAAAGCATTATTATTATGGAATGCTTTGGCAAAGGCGCTGCCCGTACCTAACATTTGAACTTTCATATCGATACCCCCTACAATGGATGCGGTAATGTTCAACGATAACTTTAATCAATGTACCATAATTTACCTCGTTAAGTAAGAAGCTTTGTCGAAAAAACATATTTGGCGGCAGTGACGTTCTGGGCGCATTTCGCATAGTCTGAGGGGAAGTTGTTTTCTCCTATGCGCTAGCGAAAGGAAGATCCCGATGTCGAAGGTGAACAAGAAGAAGAAATCCGTTGCGGCTGCCGAACAGCGAAGGGCGCAAATGAAAATCGTGACCTCCGATGTTTGCCTGGTGTGCAAGACCCCATGCAAAAGAGGGCTTGATTATTTGGAGCATTTGAAAGAACCGGGATCGGTCGGCTATGGCGTTCCTTGCGTGCTTACTTTACCCTCTAAAAAATGATCATTTCCCAGGCGAGCGCAAGCTTCGCTACGATGCGACATACCGCGTCGAAGCATGGATTAGAAAATCTTAAGAAATTTTTAACCTTCAAGCGCAACTTTCCGCCCGACCGTCGGTATAACCAAATACAGACGAGGAAGTGAGTCGGCGAAGACGGAGGATGCGAATAATGAAAGCTCGTAAACTTATATTGTTAACATTAACGTTTACTTTACTCTGCGGTAGCGTCGCCTATGCGGATACCGTTACACAGAAATGGCGAGTATTGGTCAACAAGAAGTGGGAAGAAGGAAGCGATGGCGTCATTGTCGACAACAAGGCGTACATTTCCTCCCAAGTCGTATCGGATAAGCTTCAAGCCATCGTGATTAAGGACGATAGCGACAAGAAGATTTCGGTATTTAAACCAAACGTGCATATGCTGACAAGCTCGGGCAGCGACATCTTCGCGGAAGTTAAGCAGAGCAAGACGGCCAAGTTTAATACGTTTATCCAAGTGGACTCGTTAAAAACGGAAATAAGCGCATTAAAGCTAACGATCGCGAATCCGTACGGGGAAGAGACGCTTATCGAGCAACGCAAGTCGGGCGATAGCGATTTCCCTGACGGCAAGAACGATTTCTGGATTACGATGAAAGATATCTCCTATAACTTCGATTCGGTGGGCATTTATACGCTTCGCTTCTCGGTGAAACCCGCGGGAGAAACTTCCTTCCAAGTCGTATCGGAGAAAACGATCGCTTCCAAAAGTTAATGACAATCGGCGCTTAAACCTCATGTAGGTTTAGGCGTTTTTCGTTTGACCCCCGTAACCGGAAGTGTTACGATACGTTAGTAGGTAAAATCAACCGATTGAACGGAGGTTCGCCATGAGCGATCATGTCCACGACGAGAATTGCGAACATGACCACGACGAAGCCGTATTCATCGTAACGGATGAGGACGGCAACGAGCACGAGATGGTGCTCGTGTACACATTTGAAACCAATGATCGCGCTTATGCCGTTCTGTTGGACCGTAACGATCCAGAAGATGATGGCGTTATTTTCCGTGTCGAAGAAGAGGGCGAAGACGAAGTTCTCGTCAACATCGAAGACGATCAAGAATGGGAAACGGTCATGAAGGTATATGAAGAGTTGGCTGCCCTTGAGAACGATAACGGGTAAGCAGCAGTCATTTACGATGTGAGTCATTTACAGCAAGATAAAGCAGAAGCCAACGTCCCCGAGGATGTTGGCTTCTGCTTTATTTATAGGTTTTTTGATTATTTGCGAGGATTGAAATAGATCGTACGGCCGTTAAACATTTTCACTTCGGCTTGCAGTTGTTTGCCGATCCATTTACATAATTCGTTCGCCTTCGCTTTGTCCCCATGGGTAGAATCGTTCGGCAAGACGAGGTGAATATAAGGTACCGATGCACCATTGTCTTCCCGCGTACCGGTTCCGACAACGATATAGCGGTAGAGAGGATTAGTCCCCTTCAGGTAAAACCATTGCTCTTTGGCTTCAGGTTTAGTCTCGATGCTATACGGGAACGCGGCATCGGCGTAATCCCAGCCTAGCTGTTGGCCGGTTAAAGCCATTTGCTCCCGGTAATGGTGAAGCTGTCCCTTAACGGCGTCCAGATCGATTTCGGCTACGGTCGAGCCTTGCACAAGCGAAATGTAAGCGCTTTGACTCATCGGTTCCACCCCCACGCTCATGATAGCATTTCCATCTTTTGTTGGCAACGGGTACCAGTTACGCGCAACATAAAAAGGAAGGGTCCGATACTCGAACGCTCGGGTATCGGACCCTTTCGTAAATCAGGAAATCGCCGTTTCTTCCATAATGACCTTTACGTTCGTGACGGAACGATCTTCCGGACCTTTGACCGGAAGCCCAACTTCGAGATGATCGATAATATAATCGACGTTTTCTTGCGAAATGACTTCGCCCGGGAGAAGAATTGGAATACCCGGCGGGTAGACGTATATGAACTCGGCAATGATTCGACCGGCCGATTCCTTGAAGGGCACGAGTTCGGTTTCCCCATAGAAAGCATCCCGAGGCGTGAGGGCGAGATGCGGGATTTCCGGTATTTTAACGATAACTTCCGGAATTTCATTCGTATCCGCGTGATAAGCATCGGACATCGCTTTTAAGGATTCCAACAAGATCGCAATCGATTCCTCGTCATCGCCTGGAGTGATGAGACAGAGGATGTTATACATGTCGCTAAGCTCAACTTCAAGCCTGTAGTGCTCCCGAAGCCAATTTTCCGCATCGTATCCGGTGATGCCCAGATGACGTACGTGTATCGTCAATTTCGTAGGATCGTAGTCGTAGGTCGCTTCATCCCCAAGCAGTTCATCGCCGAAGCTGTATAGCCCCGGAATTTGATTAACGGCCGAACGAGCTTTTTTCGCAAGATTCACGGTCCGTTCCGCAAGCTGCTTACCATGCAAAGCCAGTTGACGTCGAGCCGTGTCCAGAGAAGCAAGCAATGGGTAAGAGGTAGAAGTGGTCATTAGCAAACTCAGAATCGTTTGTACGCGTTGCGGATTAACCAAGCCTTTGCGAACGTTTAGAATCGAGCTCTGGGTCATCGAACCGCCGAGTTTATGAATACTCGTTGCGGCCATATCCGCTCCGGCTTGCATGGCGGACAAAGGCAATTCGTCGGAAAAATGAATCAAGGCGCCATGCGCTTCGTCGACGAGCACCGGAACATCGTATTCGTGTACCAGATCGACGATTTCCTTAAGATTCGCGCACACTCCGTAATAGGTAGGGTTAATGATCAGAACCGCCGAGGCATCCGGGTGACGTTCCAAGGCTCTTCGAACGGAACGAGTCGTTACGCCGTGATCAATCCCTAGATTCGTATCTCTGACAGGAGATAGGAAGACGGGACGAGCGCCTGCGAAAATAATCGCGGACAGAATCGATTTGTGTACGTTACGCGGCACGATGATTTTGTCGCCGTTACCGCATACGGACAAGATCATCGTCATGATGACCGTGCTCGTGCCCTGCACGGAGAAATAGGTTGCATCCGCTCCGAAGGCGTCGGCGGCAAGCTGTTGCGCTTCGAGAATGACGCCGACCGGTTGATGCAAGTCGTCAAGCGGCGCGATATTGATCAAGTCGATGTCTAGAATGTTTTGTCCGATATATTCGCGATACTCGGGATCCATACCTGAGCCTTTCTTATGGCCCGGGATGTGAAATTGCACTGGATTCTGCTTCGCGTGGGAACGCAGCGCGTCGAATAACGGAGTACGATTATGATCCAATAGAAGTTCCCTGCCTTTCTGAAACATGCGTTCTGATGGGTTCGAATGCGTAGTGCAAACAAGCATGAGTATAACAAAAATGCGGGGGAAATCAACAACTGTCTAATCGAAGCGAAGATTGTCACCAAAACGTCAATAGATCAGATTTGGAACAAGGCCTTCAATATGCTACGATCAAGTAAGATTGTCGATCTGATTTATACGTTTTATCGCTCAAGACAGAGGAGAGAGAATTTTCCGTGAAAAGCAAACTAGCTATCGTAGGACTTATGCTCTTTACGATTTTTATCGGCTTTGGCATCATTATTCCGGTACTCCCCGAATTGGTGACGGAAGCAAGCAAGGAGACGGCGAATTGGCATACGGGCGCGATGCTTGCGATCTATTCCTTGATGTCGTTCTTGCTTAGTCCGGTTTGGGGAGGGTTATCCGAACGGATTGGCCGTCGTCCCGTCATTATGACGGGTGTTTTGGGATTCGCGATCAGCTTCTTGTTGTTCGGATTATCGGGAGATAATCTCGTTATTATGTATGCTTCTCGTATTCTGGGAGGGCTGTTCTCTGGTGCCGTCGTATCCTGTATTGTTGCCTATGTCGCGGATATTACGACCGAGGATGAGCGAACGAAAGGAATGGCCGTCGTTGGGATGAGCATCGGACTAGGGTTTACGTTCGGACCCGGTTTTGGCGGGTTCCTAAGCGAAATTACTCTCCATACTCCTTTCTATGCGGCAGCCGCGCTTTCGCTTATCGTATTTATCGCTGCTTGGTTCAAACTTCCGGAGTCGCTTCCGCCGGAGCGCCGCGCTTCCAAAGAAGCGGCCAAGAAAATCTCTCGATGGACGGCTTTCCAAGGACCGCTCAAATTTTTGTACGTTCTTGCCTTCTTCGTTACTTTCTCATTGGCGATATTGGAAGCAACGTTGCAATTGTTCGGGATGGAAAAGTTCGGCGTAACCCCGCTTCAAGTAGGGATGATGTTTTTCTTCTGCGGTCTTGCGGGGGCTCTCGTGCAAGGCGGCATCGTGCGACGTCGGGTGAAGAAAGGACAAGAAGGGCAGTACATTGCGATCGGATTGTTAATCTCCGCCTTGGGTTTCTTCTTGCTGCTCACCGCGAATAGCTGGGGAATGGCAACCGTATACTTATGCATATTCGGTATTGGCAACTCGCTCATCAAACCATGCGTCACCTCGCTGATTACCCAGAAGACTACGGTCGGTCAAGGCATTGCGTCTGGACTAAGCTCGTCTATGGATAGCTTGGGCCGAATCGTCGGTCCGTTGCTCGGAGCGGCTCTGCTCGGAGCTACTTCTTGGCTGCCATTCGTCGTCTCCGGTTTTCTCTCGATTGCCGCTCTTGGATTACTTGCTCAATTCCGAGTGCAAGATAAGAGGCAGAAGGCTCAAGCCTAACATGCCAAACATGACCTAACCTGTCTAAACAGAAAATAAACATCGTTACTACCGAAACCGGGGGCTATCGCCTTCGGTTTTTTTGGTGCTTACGTGGAAAATGACTTTCGTCACTCGAGAAGGGTGACTCGTTGCACCTTCGGAATCCGCGTCGGACAGATACAATGAGAATCATAGAACGACTATCGTTCAGTTCACATCCGGTTCATACTCACGCCTTATATTAGGTGTGGTGGAAAGAGGAACCAAACAAACCAGATGTAGTCAAGATCAGACTTTAGTCTAGGGTGAAGTCCGGTCTTCAGTCGTTTCTCGAGATGCTGTTTGTTCCATTATGCTGAAAGCAAGAAAACGTTGGAGTGGAAGGGGAACAATAAGTTGAAAAGTTTCATTAACGGTGCATTTCGCAACAAAGCAGCAATGATTATTATCGTGATTATGGTTTTAGGAATGGGGATTCTGAGCTACACCAAACTTCCTATGGAGTTCTTACCCGAAGCGGATAATCCTCAAGTAACCGTGTCCGTTATCGGACCGGGATACGATGCTTCTTCGATGGACAGATCGGTTACGGGGCCACTCGAGAAATCGTTGTCCGCGATCAAAGGAAAGACGAATGTCTTCTCGACTTCAGGGGACGGCTTCTCGCAAGTGAACTTGAACTTCGATTCCAGCACGAACATGAAGGAAGCGAAACTCGAAGTCGAGAAGGCGGTTAACTCGGTGAATCTTCCCGATAACGTGTCCCCTCCGTATGTCGTACAGTTCAACACTTCGATGATTCCGATTTCGTTCGTCACGCTGACTTTCGCCGACGGTGTAAGCGATGCGCAGAAAGAAACGTTGGAACAGCAGGTTCTTGAAGACTTCCGGGCGATAGACGGCGTTGGCGAAGTTCAAATGTCCGGTAAATCGCAACCGAAAGTAAGCATCGTTCCGGATGCCGCTAAACTTGCGGCCAAAGGCGTTCCTCTGCAAGCATTGTACGGCGTCCTTCAGGGACGAAGCGCTTCTGCTTCTGTTGGTGAAAGCACGTTGGATGGCCAGATCGTCAACTTGAACGTTTCCGCAAGCTTGCAGGACGTAGAATCCGTGAAGAAGCTTCCCGTAGCGGCAGGAGTAACGCTCGGAGACGTGGCGAACGTAACGTTCGACGACGATAAGGAAAGCACGTTCCGAATCGATGGCAAGGACGCTCTTGAATTCGTGATTTCCAAGGGCGCTAATTCTAACGCGGTCAATGTTGGCAAGGGCGTAGACGAAATCATAGAGAAATATAACGAAGAAAATAAATCCGTGAATTTGAAAGTGATGATAAGCACGTCAGAGCAAGTCGTCCATTCCGTTAACAGCATGATGAGAGAAGTTCTTCTCGGAGCCCTGTTCGCGACGATCGTCATCCTCATCTTCATGCGGAATGTACGGGCAACATTGGTTACGATCGTATCCATCCCGCTTTCATTGGCGATGACGCTCTATCTGTTGGATTTGTCGGGCATCACGCTTAACATTCTTACGCTTGGCGGAGTCGCGGTCGCCGTAGGGCGCCTGGTCGACGACAGCATCGTCGTTATCGAGAATATTTTCCGCCGGCTGCAGAAAGAAAAGTTCTCGCCGGAATTGGTTATTGATGCCACCAAAGAGGTAGCTAGGGCGATTACGGCGTCCACGTTGACTACGATTGCCGTGTTCTTGCCGATGAGCTTGCTAAGAGGAGGACTGCAATCGTTCCTGCTGCCGTTCGCATTAACGATGACTTACTCCCTACTATCGTCGTTGCTCGTCGCTCTTACCGTTATCCCGCTAATGAGCTCTGGCGTGCTTCGCAATTCCCAGATCAAAGAGCATCAGCCTTCCAAACGATTCGTCAAATTACTTGAATGGAACCTGCGCTTCAAATGGCTTCCAATCATCGCGGCTTTCTTACTGCTAATTGGTTCCATCGCTACGTATATCTCGATGCCGAAAGGTGCGATCGACTCGTCAAGCGCGGAAAACTTAACCGTAAGCTTGGAATATAAACCGGATACGCCGGTTGCCGAGGTCATGGAGAACGGAAGCAAACTCGAAGCTTTCCTGATGAATAGGGAGGAAGTGGAATGGGTTACTTTGGCGAACGGCAACAGCGCCGATGCCGCTAAGTACGGTTCCGTATCTTCTCCGACTCTTGTGTCTTACATGCTCAAAATGAAAGAAGGCGCCGATGCCGAGAAAGTCATGGAAGCCGTTAAATCCGAACGCGCTAACTATCCGGGAGCCGAATTGAATACCGGAACGGGCAACTTCATGGCCGGCGGAAGCTCGACGCAAGTATTCGTCGATATAACGGGGAACGATTTGGATTCCATCGGCAAAACGGCAGAAGAAGTCATCGCGAAGATCAAACCGGTCAAGGATGTTCTTAAAGTCGAGAGTAACCAAGAAGAGAAGAAAACGGTCTATACGCTTCAAGTCAACCCGACGGAAGCGAAGGCCGGAGATATCGCAATGCAACTTCAGGGCATGTTGAATCCGGTTCCTATTGGCGCGATTACCGTCGACGGGCAATCCGTGCAGGTTCTGCTGGAGCCAACCTTGAAGCCGAAGTCCGAAACCGATCTATCCTCGCTAACGGTCATGACGGATTCGGGACCGAAGCCGGTGTCCAGCGTGGCCAAATGGGTTAAAACCGAGCAGTCGACGACGTTCTTCCACAAGGATGGCAAAAGCTACGTTCGCGTATCGGCTTCCGTAGAACCGTCTCAATTGTCTGCCGTAGGTGCCGAGATCAAGAAGCAATTAGCGGACGTGAAGCCGCCAGAAGGAGTCAAATTGAACATAGGCGGCGCTTCCGCCGATCAATCGGCGGATATGATGAGCCTGTTCAGCATGATGCTAGTTTCCATAGGTATCGTATACCTAATCATGGTGATTACGTTCAAAACGCTTAGAGCGCCTCTTGCCATTATGACTTCGATTCTGTTCGTTCCGATCGGGGCAGTGCTCGGATTGATCGTAACCGGAGTAACGCCCGACTTTACCGCGATCTTCGGTGTCGTCATGTTGATCGGAATCGTCGTCACGAATGCCATCGTTCTGATCGACAGAGTGAAGCACAACGAAATCGACAGGAACATGTCGATTCGCGAAGCTTTGCTAGAAGCAGCAGGCACGCGCATGCGTCCGATTCTAATGACCGCTATCGCGACGGTCGGAGCCATGCTGCCGCTAGTATTCGGCTCTTCGGAAAGCGGAAGCATCGTCTCCCAGAGCCTTGCCATCGTCGTTATTGGCGGCTTGGTCGTCTCGACATTGCTGACGCTTGTCATCGTTCCTTGTATCTATGAGCTTCTTCATTTCCGCAAGTCCGCTAATCAGCGCAAAACGATTGCAACGACAGTCCGCGAGGTAGCGGCGGAATAACTTCATAAGCAAAAGCAAAAAGGAGCCTGCATCTATCTGCTAGGCTCCTTTTTGCTTTTGCTATGTCCGCAGATCCAACCTCTGACCATTATCCCGCTCGCTCAGTAGATGCTCTGGCAGATCTAACTCTCTGGCCATTATCCCGCTCGCTCAGTGGATGCTCTTGTAGCCCCAACCCTCTGACCATTATCCCGCTCGCTCAGTGGATGCTCTTGCAGCTCCAGCCCTCTGACCATTATCCCGCTCGCTCAGTATAAGAAATTGCAGCGTATCTATCTGAGCGAAGGGGATAATGGTCATAAGGTGCTCCAAGCGGCAGTTGCTGAGCGAAGGGGATAATGGCTATAAGGAGCACCAAGCGGCAGTTGCTGAGCGAAAGGGATAATGGCCATAAGGAGCACCAAGCGGCAGTTGCTGAGCGAAGGGGATAATGGCCATAAGGAGCGCCAAGCGGCAGTTGCTGAGCGAAGGGGATAATGGCCATAAGGTGCACCAGTCCGCAGTTGCTGACCCTCCCCCTCAGTATCAGGCAAACGCCATCCGGTACAACGGCAGCAACGTACGGTATGTCTCGTCTACAAGCTTCAAGAATGCTTCGCCATCCTGGAGCACTTTGTCGTCGCGCATAATGTGAATTCCGCAAGTGAGCTCGGAAGCTTTAACTGTTCTAAGGCGTTCGAATAAATCCGACAACTCGGCGTCCGACAATTCGCTATGTTTGAGTCCTGTCGGAATCATATGATCCTTGGACCAAACGAAATGAGCGGGAACCGCGTTGCGAATCGAATTCAGTTCGCGCAGAGCACGTTCCGCAAAGACGTTCTTATTTGGGCACTCATAGATAATGGCGAATTGAACGAACACGTGCGTGGACCAAAGCCCGATTTGAAAGTGGGGGTGCGCCTTGTATCCCCGTTTGTTGTTCGCGAAAGCAACCCAAGAATCGTTGGGCGCGTTTACGGTTCTGCGAGCATGCTTGGCGACATGCGTGAACATTTCTTCCTCGCACATTGCTCCTAGCATAGGAGTAACCAGTTCTCCGAGGTGGTGAAACTTCGGACGGACCCTGTCTATCAAAGCCTCCATTCGAGACTCTAGTCCTTCAATTTCGAATACCTCGAAATCACGATTGTCGAATCCGCTAAATGCGATAGCTGTAGTAGGTGTGCTCATAAGAGAATCTCCCTTGCTGCGTAGTTTAATTTTTCAAATAGAAAATGGCAATTTGCGTACGGTCCCTAAGCGCTAACTTACCTAGAATTTCCGATATGTAGTTTTTTACCGTACCTTCGCTCAGGAACAGGGCTCCGGCGATTTCTTTGTTGGATTTGCCATCCGCGATGTGCCGGACGATATCTTGTTCGGCCGCGGTCAATCCTGTACCCGAGAGATCTTTCCCCTTACCGGAACGATCAGCCGCCGCTCCCGCTGCTAGCGACAGCATCTCGTCACGAGAGTTTAACATGCCCGCGAGCTTGCGAGCAATGTCCGGATGGATAAGATGATTACCTTCGTGCACCGATTTGATTCCGGATATAATTCGCGCGGGCGGAACGTTCTTAAGCAAATAGCCGTTAGCTCCATTGCGTATAGCTTGAACGATATATTCATCATCGTCGAAGGTGGTCAGAATCAGCACCGAAGGCGGATTATCCAGAGATTTAAGCTTAAGGGTTCCTTCGACTCCGTCGCACACGGGCATCCGGATATCCATCAGGACAATTTGCGTTTCCGGATGGGACTTGGCGAATTGATAGCCTTCCTCGCCGTTCCCGCATGTTCCGATAACTTGTAATTCGGGATCCAAGTCTAGAATCAGTTGCAAGCTTTCACGGATAAAAGGGTCATCGTCTACGATAAGAACTTGTATCATGAAATCATTCTCCTCCTGCTCGGTGACCGGTCTCCTGGATTGGAACGATCGTCGAGATGACGAACCCGCGTTCCAACGACACCCGGAGCTGTCCTCCAATGACCGCAAGTCTATCTTGCATTCCTGTTAACCCCATCCCATAAGAAACGGACTCGGGGAGCTTGCCGTTGTTGGTGATGCTCATTATGACTTCATTTTCGGAGAAATCAAGTCCTATCTTCACCGTTGAAGCGCCGCCATGCCTAACGGCGTTCGTTATCGCTTCCTGCGCATTTCGGTACAGTACGAACTCGATGCTAGGATATAGCGGGAAGGGGATCCCGGTGAGCTCGAACGATACGTCTATCTGCATATCCCGCGCGGCGTCTTCGATGAGACGGTGCAGCGCGTATTTCCTGTCGGCGTGAGATTCGACAGGTTGAAGCTTGCGAACGGTATAACGCATATTGTTCATGCTTTCCTCTAACTGCCCGCGAACTTGCTCAACCATGCGAACGGCTTGCTGAGGATGGTGCTCCATGAGCTGAAGCGCAGCTTCCGTCATCATTTTCACCCGAATAAGCCGGTGCCCCAGGTCGTCGTGAAGCTCGGTCGCGATTCGCCCACGTTCTTGGACCTGCGCATAATTTTCGACCTTTCGGGCGTATTCAAGCGCTCTTGTTCTTTCTTGCTCGATATGTTCTTGCCTTTCGAACAACACTTCTATTTCTTTTTCCAGATCAGCTTGTTTACGAATTATCGTAAAATTTGCGCTTAGCAGGAAGAGGAAAGCAAGCCAGATTAAATTCATTACCCACGTCGTCTGAGCGCTGTCCGTAATCGCAACTGAATTTAGAATAACCCCTGACAAAATAACAATGGTTACGATCTCTAAGGGTTTACGGAAATAGAGGTAAGCGGATATCATACCGGAGTAGATAAGGAAATAGAGCACGCCTCCATACGTATGCGCGAGCGACCCGAATCCGATCAGTTGTAGCGGTAGTAATACAATGGCGAACTTCGGGATGATCTCTATAACCCGGACGGAAAGCAATGCCAGTAAAATGGATCCAACATAAAGAGCTTCGGAAGGGGGAGCGGTAATGTATATGGTAGCGATCGCAGGCAGCACGATGAGTAAGTGCACTAGCCAGACAAGCAGTAGCCGCATGAAGACGCTCCTTCTCATTGGAACTGATAGGAACATTATAACATTGTGAAAATGACTTTTGTCACCTCCTGTCTTCCCGTAGAGATGACCAAGGGTACCTGCGGGAAACCGCTGGATTGCTTACAATAAGATAAACGAGTCGGGAGAGGGGAAATCAAGCATGGCGTTGGTACAATTCAATGGGGTCGTCAAGAAGTACGACACGAAACTAAGCGTAAATCATTTGAATTTAGATATCGCCCAAGGAGAGATTTTCGGGTTGTTGGGACCTAATGGCGCAGGTAAAAGCACGACAATTCATTTGCTAGCGGGACTTCTAAGCATGGATTCGGGAGAAATTACGCTAGACGGGTATTCAACGGCGATAGATCCGCTTGAAGTGAAGCGTCGGATCGGGTTGGTGCCTCAGGAATTGGCGATCTACGGCATGCTTACCGCAAGGGAAAACGTTACGTTTTTCGGCAAGCTGTTCGGATTAAAAGGCAGTCTGTTGAAGGAGCGGGTAGAGGAGGCGCTTGCGTTCACCGGATTGCTGAATTACGCCAAAGACAAACCGGATACGTTCTCCGGCGGGATGAAAAGAAGGCTTAATATCGCATGCGCCATTATGCATCGGCCCAAGCTAATTATTATGGACGAACCTACCGTCGGCATCGACCCGCAATCTCGGAATCATATTCTGGAATCCGTCAAAAAATTGAACGCCATGGGATCTACCATTATTTATACAAGTCATTACATGGAGGAAGTCGAAGCGATCAGCACTAGGGTCGGCATCATGGACCAAGGAAAGTTAGTGGCGCATGGCACTAAGGAAGAGCTTATCGAACAAGCCGGACTCAAAGAGAGGCTCATGCTCGAAACGAACAAATGGACCGAAGAAGCGATTGCGGAAATCCGCAAACATCCGCGTGTCACCGCTTTCCAACGTAGGGAGGGGACGCAGATTGAGCTTGTACTGCAAGAGTCGCAAACCTACCTACAGGACATTT
Organism: Cohnella herbarum; assembly: GCF_012849095.1. Lineage (NCBI taxonomy): Bacteria > Bacillati > Bacillota > Bacilli > Caryophanales > Paenibacillaceae > Cohnella > Cohnella herbarum. The sequence continues at coordinate 2,279,523 of NZ_CP051680.1, read as the reverse complement.
TGTTCATCTTGGGCAAACATGATTTGAAGCTGCAAAAGCTAACCCGGGTAGAACCGGATCTGGAAAGCTTATTCTTGACGTTGACGGGACGTACGTTGCGGGATGGCGTTTAAGATTTAAGCTATCGGAAGGAGGACGATTGCCTTGAGATTAGTGTTATTAATGGCTTGGAACGAAGTCATACAATTATTTAGAATCCGTACCGTTGTCCTCATGTTATTGGGGCTTCCGCTACTGCTAATATTTCTGTTAGGTAATGCACTGGAGAGCGATTACAAACCCGTCAAGTTGTCGATTTACGCAGTAGGGTCGGATCCTCTAGGCGACGCGGCGGTGAAATATCTTACTTCGTCGTCCATCGAAGCTTATGTAAGCCCTCGAATTCGCGAGAGCGAGGAAGAAGTTCGGGAGGACTTGCGCACTGGTAGGGCCGATTACGGGATAGCGGTAGATCAAAGCGGTCTTCACTATTATCCGGGGAAGTTCACCGAACGGAATATGATCGTTGAATCTAATCTTAAACGATTCGTAGCCGATGTTAACTTGCGGCAATCTGCTGCCATCGTGCTTCCCGAGCTTTCCCAAGAACAAATCAGCAGAAGCGGGGAGTCAGCATCGTCTCGCGAGCTCGTACAAATCGGCAATCTGGTTGCACGCGATAGTGCGGATTTTAATAACTTTTCGGCTTTGCAGTACTATTCCGTCGCCTATTTGATCATGTTCCTGCTCTACTCCGGCATGACTGGCGCGATTAGCCTTTCGGAGGAACGGGATAAAGGAACTCTGCTCCGCTTGTACGCGATGCCGGTTTCGCTTAACGCAATGCTGTTCGGTAAGCTAATGGGCGTAATTTTCTTTGCTTTCATTCAAGCAGCCATTATCGTACTGTTCACCAAAGGAATATATGGCGTCGACTGGGGCGGGAATTACGGCGGGATCGCTCTCATCTGCGTGCTCGTGTCGATGGCTACCGTATGTTTTGCGGTTATTCTAGCGTCTTTCATCCGAAGTCGCAGAGCCATAGATTCTATTTTCAGCTTGCTCATCCTGGTTATGACCTTCCTAAGCGGCGGAATGATCTCAGATTTAGGACCAACAATTAGGCAACTCGGCAAATTCACGCTGAACCATTGGGCTAACGAAGCGCTTCGCACGATGATGGCCGGTGGGACTTGGCAGGATAGCTGGCATTTTGTCGCCATTCTGAGCGTAATTACGGCGCTTCTCCTTGGCTTGTCAATCGTTAGATTCAGGAAGGCGGTGGCGCTTGCATGAGCAGCCTGATCATAGCTAATCTCAACATTCGCAGAACGCTGGGTACCCGGAAAGGTTTTCTTGTGCTGGCATTGCTACCGATCCTTATTATTTCGCTCATCGTGGGCTTATTCGGCAATTCGTCGGATGATAAAGTTAAAGTCGCGGTGTTAAATGAAGACCAGGCTTGGTTAAGCGACTACGTGTTGGTTTCTATTCGATCGGTTGACACCTATGAGGTTGTTTTACAGGATGGGAAGCAAGGAATCCTGGAGCAATTGAAGCAAGGGGTATATGACGGAAAATGGGGCGCATTGGTCTATATCCCGTCAGGTTTCACCGATAAGTTGCTGCGGGGCGAGCAAACGGCCGTTAATCTGTTTCGCAAGAATGAACAGCTATGGAATTCGTCGCTTGGCATCACGTTAACGGATGCGACGGAACGGCTTGCCCGGAACGTCCAGCTTGCAGCCGATTCCGACCCGGCTCCCGGGCAATTGGACAATGTCGTTCGGCAACTGTTGGAACAACAGGACAAGGTCAAACTTGCCGTCACGAGCGAACAGCTCGTTCCGCCTAACAATAACGCGTATGTTCTCGTTATCGGGTTGATGCTTATGTTCGTCATGATCTTGGTGAACCAATCCATTCATGGCATCCTGGAAGATCGCGGTAACCGGACGATGGCCCGTATATTTTCAGCTCCCGTGAGGGCATGGGAAATCGCGTTAGGCAACTTCTTAGGTTGCTTGCTGCTAGGAACGTTGCAACTCGTTCTTATTCTCGCCGTAACGCGTTACGTTCTCGGATTCGACTTCGGGGTTTCATTCGGCAAGCTGCTCGTCATCATGGAATTTTTCTTGCTCGCGGCGGTAGGCATATCGTCGGCCGCGGCCGCAATCGTCAAGAATGCCGCCCATCTAAGCAGCATTAACAATCTGGTAGTCATCCCGACGTGTATGCTCGGCGGATGTTTCTGGCCGGTTACGATGATGCCCGACTTCATGCAGAAACTCTCTCATTTCATGCCGCAGAGATGGGCGATCGTTGCGCTAGAGCAAGCTTCATCCGGTGCTTCCTTGCAAGAAATCGGATTGCAGCTTGGAATACTGATCTTGTTCGCCGCCGTGTTATTGGCCTTCGGCTCCTACGTTCTGAGGCCTGCCGAGAGTTGAGAATAGAACGACGAAACCCGCCCGGAAATCGGTAGCGGGTTTGTTTTCGCAAAAAATAGGAAGGAAAATAGTCAAGAAACCAAGTTGCCATAACATAAGATGGAGTATAAGATAGAAGTAAGCCACAATATTCAGACAATTCGGTCAACATCTCAAACCATGCGATAACGCAGGAGGGGGGATGGCCGTGAACCGCAGCCATGAAGTGGAATATTGCAACCTGGAGCTTCGTTTTGATCGTCGCCAAATTCAGAATCTGATCCGAGAGTTAATCCAGGAAGGTTATTCCCTGTACTGGAACGAGAACGAGCACCAATTTATCGTATCCGTGCGAACGGGACGGAGGCTTCTCAAGCTAAGGTTCCTGAGGGTGCTCAATCGTTACAAAATGGTAGGAGATTACCTGGTCAAGGATGAGAAGCTGGCGCAATGGATCGAGAAGCTCATTAACGATTCCCGCGGCCACGCCATTGTGAAGAGGTTCCACGATCGTCAGGTGCTTAGAATCGAGAATATCATGTTCGGTGAAATTATCCGTCTCGTGGAGGTGTCCGGCATGGAACATCGGATTATTTTTCAGAAAAGACCGCAAATTACCGTAGAAGACATGGTGCAGGCTTTCAAATCGAGAAGAGCCGAGCATCGAGCGGGTGTTCTTCGTCTTGAAATCGACTACGAATTAGCCGTTCTGCACGAAGCGATCGTGAATGAATGGCCGGAGACCATCGAAGCCAGCAAGGAAAGATTAAAGGGAATGCGAACCGAAATGCTGCTTCTAGAACTGTAAGAAGCGGCGTCCCCCACATACAACAAAAGCGGAGCTCCTCCTGTAAAGAGGAAAACTCCGCTTTTTTCTGTTGATCGATCCGTTATGGAGAAGGGCGATTAGTTGCCTTGCGCGAATTCCAATTCAATGTGGATCTTGATCGCATCTCCAACGAGCAATCCGCCCGTTTCGAGAGCGGCGTTCCAAGACAATCCGAATTCGGAACGGTTGATGACTCCGTCGGCGACGACGCCGAATTTCGTGTTGCCCCAAGGATCTTTAGCAGGCCCGGAAATCTCTGTGTTGAGAGTGATGGATTTGGTGACGCCGGCAATCGAGACATCGCCGGTAAGCTTGTAATCGTCTCCGCCTGCGGATTCGAGAGCGGTTTTCTTGAAAACAATGTGCGGGAACTGCTCGACATTGAAGAAATCCGGGGATTTCAAGTGTCCGTCGCGTCCTTCGTCTTTGGTGTTGATGCTGGCGGCGTCGATCGTGATCGTAGCTTCCAAGGCGGAAAGATTGTCTTGGTCGGCCGAAACTGCCGCTTCGAAGTCATTAAAGCTTCCCCGAACGTTCGTGATCATCATATGACGTACGCTGAAAGTAATGCCGCTGTGAGACTTATCCAGATTCCAAGTGGTTGCTGCCATCATTAACACATCCCTTTACTTTTTATATATACTATTAAATAATAAGTAACCGAAAAAATCAAGAGGAAAATGGGCAATCATGGAAAAGTAAATGGAGGTTTTCATCTGCGCGTAAAAAGAGTACAATAATCCTATTGTGAAAATTTTGTACTAAAAGGATGAATAAAACCATGTCGAATGCAAACATTGGCGTCGTCGGCTTAGCCGTAATGGGACGTAACCTTGCTCTCAACATCGAGAGCCGTGGATTTACCGTCGCGGTATATAACCGCTCGAGAGAGAAAACGGACGATTTGCTGAATACGGACGGCAAAGGCAAAAACCTTGTCGGAACGTATTCCGTGGAAGAATTCGTGGCTTCTCTTGAGAAACCTCGTAAAATTCTGATCATGGTTCAAGCCGGAGCGGGAACGGATGCAACGATCGAATCCCTCATTCCGCATTTGGATCAAGGCGATATTATTATCGATGGCGGCAACGCGTATTTCCCCGACACGCAACGCCGCAGCAATGACCTTAAAGCGAAAGGTTTCCACTTCATCGGAACGGGCGTTTCCGGCGGAGAAGAAGGCGCGCTTAAAGGGCCTTCCATCATGCCGGGCGGACCGGAGGAAGCTTACCGTTTAGTAGAGCCGATCCTTACGGGCATTTCCGCTAAAGTGAACGGCGACCCATGTTGTACATATATCGGACCGGACGGTGCCGGACACTATGTCAAAATGGTGCATAACGGGATCGAATACGGCGACATGCAATTGATCTGCGAAGCTTATCAATTGTTGAAAGACGTACTGGGCGTTTCCACGGACGAACTGCACAACATCTTCGGCGAATGGAACAAAGGCGAGCTCGATAGCTACTTGATCGAGATCACGACGGATATTTTCGCTCAGAAGGATCCGGAAACCGGCAAACCGATGGTAGACGTTATCCTCGATGCCGCAGGCCAAAAAGGAACAGGAAAATGGACAAGCCAAAGCGCCCTCGATCTAGGCGTGCCGCTATCCATCATCACGGAATCCGTTTTCTCCCGTTTCCTCTCCGCAATGAAGGAAGAGCGCGTTGCCGCAAGCAAAGTGCTTAAAGGGCCGAAAACGAAAGCTTTCCAAGGCGATAAAGCCGCATTCATCGAGAGCGTGCGCAAGGCGCTGTTCGCCAGCAAAATTTGCTCGTACGCGCAGGGCTTCGCGCAAATGCGCGCAGCTTCCGACGAATACGGATGGGATTTGCGTTACGGCGACATCGCGATGATTTTCCGCGGCGGTTGCATCATCCGCGCGCGGTTCTTGCAAAACATCAAAGACGCGTACGATCGCGAGCCGCAGCTTCGCAATCTGTTGCTGGACGAGTACTTCAAGAACATCGTGGAGTCCTATCAGGATGCATGGCGCGAAGTCGTGTCCACGGCCATCGCGTACGGCGTTCCGGTTCCTTCGTTCGCTAGCGCCATCGCGTACTATGACAGCTACCGTTCGGAGCGTCTGCCGGCTAACTTGCTGCAAGCGCAACGCGATTATTTCGGAGCCCATACGTTCAAGCGTTTGGACAAAGAAGGTTCCTTCCACCACAACTGGATGAACTCTTAGTTTAAATCGCGCGGCAGGAACTCGCCCAACATCGCGCGGAAGCACGCGGTCTCTTGAGAGCTTGGACTGCGTCGATGCAGCAGCAACAAGGCCATATCCGCGAAACAGGCAAAATGGGCAAGCAGCTGTGGCCGATCGAGCCCCGACCATTCGGGCGCTCCGTCGGCCACTTTTTTCTTGATGAAGCCTAACGCCCATAATACGTCTTCCCTGCAAAGAGGGTATGACGGATCTAGTAGACGGCGAAGCGGTTGCTCGGAATGCGAGATCATTCGATTATTGTCCAATATGCAGCATCACCTTTGACGATGTGTTCGTACACTATCAAAGTTACGGATAAACTCGTCGTTTTATACCTTAGGATCGATATGCTATGATATTAAAAGCGTAAAATCAAGGAATGGGGAACTCGTGAACGGTTAAATCGACGCTCAAGTCGATTGTTGTCCGGGTGCGCGGGTTGGGCTATACGATGTTGTCGGGGGATAGGCCTCGAAGATGCCATCTCTTATGGCTGGCGGTGCGGAGGGAACGAGCCAACGCTTTGCTGGAGACGAGGCGCCATGCCTACGATTCCGAGCAAGAGACGGTAGACGCGTCCGATCGCACGCCTTTCGAAGTACCGGTTTTGCTAATGGACGAGGTTTCTAAACCGCGATATTAAGGAAGCTGGTTCCAAGCAAGCATTCCGCCAACGAGGTTCGTCGTTCCCGTATAACCGAGCGACGATAAGTATTGGCAAGCTTGATCGCTGCGATATCCGCTACGGCAAATGAAAATAACTTCTTCGTCTTTCGGAATCGAGGCTAACTGCTGCGGAACCTGTCCTAAAGGCAAGTGTAACGCTCCTGGAATCATGCCTTGCGCGACTTCTTCTTCCTCGCGAACGTCGATGAGGTGAATTTGTTCTCCGGCATCTAACCGGGATTTAAGTTGTTCGACTGTAATGGTCGCATAGTTGCTCATGATCGGCCAACCTTTCTTCTTCTGAATATAGGTTCATCATATGAAACTGCGCAAGGGCTGTCAATGTAAGGACGGGGGAAACGATGAAGATCGCGATCGGCGTTGCCGTAGCTGGGTTCTTGGGGGCAATCGCCCGTTATGAGATCGGATTTCTTTTTCCGCGATACACGGATCCGGCAGCGTTCCCTTGGGCTACGCTAATGATTAATCTGGTCGGCTCCTTGCTCCTCGGCCTGTTGACGGGTTGGTTATTGAATCGATCTTCTGCGCCCGTTTGGATAAGCGACGTCATCGGTACGGGTTTTCTGGGTTCGTTCACGACGTTCAGCGCTTTTAGCGGTCAGTTGTGGCACCTATTCCAGTCCGAAGCTTACGGTTCGGCAATCGTTTATTTGCTGGTTAGCGGAGCGGGCGGTTGGTTGTTGGCATCTAAGGGGATCGGTTGGGGAAGGGGCCGCGGCGCATGAACGGATTAGGGTTAGCCGCCTTGGTGGGGATCGGCGGATCGATCGGAGCGTTGCTGCGATACGGAATCGGTCGTTTAACCGTTCTCAAGGGCAAACCTGGCTATTACGGAACGTTATTCGTAAATGTTCTAGGTGCTTTCGTGATCGGCCTGTTTATAGGACTGAATCTGGAGCGGGAGCATGCGGCAACGTATGCGTTCGCCGGCATTGGCGTATTGGGAGGTTTAACGACCTATTCCACCTTAAACGTCCAGAAAGCGACGCTTTATCGCAACGGATCAAAGAAAACGTTAGTTTACTATCTGGCCTTAACCTACGTCGGAGGGATCGCTTTAACGGTTCTTGGCGTCGGATTAGGGGATCTACTACATACATAGTTTCCAAGGAGCGTGTTATTCATGGATATGATCGTTACCCCAACCGGAAAGCTCGAAGGAGAAATTCAAGCGCTATCCTCGAAAAATTATACGACGCGTTATTTGCTCGTTTCCGCGTTAGCGGAAGGGACAAGCACGATTCTCTATCCGGCCCATAGCGAGGACGGCGAAGCAATGCGGCGCTGTATCCGCGATCTAGGGGCCGTGGTGGAAGAGGATGACGAGAAAATCGTGATCACCGGCTTCGGGCGGAACCCGCGCGCGACCAAAGAACTGAACGTCGGCAACGCGGGAGCGGTGTTGCGTTTCGTCATGTCGGTCGCGGCGTTGCTGCCTGAAGTACATTTCGTCAATGCTTATCCCGAGTCGCTTGGCAAACGTCCGCACAACGATCTGATCGTGGCGCTAGAGAGCATGGGCGTAACCATCGAGCATCAGAACGGGCGTCTGCCGATGACGATCAAAGGCGGCAATCCCCGGGGCGGTAAAATTCAAGTGTCGGGCAATGTCAGTTCGCAGTTTTTAAGCTCATTGCTGTTCTTGACGCCCCTATTGGATGAAGACAGCGAAATCGAAGTGCTGCACGACTTGAAATCCAAGGTCGTGATCGGACAGACGCTCGAAGTATTGGCGCAAGCGGGCATCGTGATCGAAGCTTCGGAAGATCTGATGCATTACCGGATTCCCGGCAAGCAGAAATATAAAGCTCAGACGTATACGGTGCAGGGAGACTATCCAGGCTCCGCGGCGATCTTGGCCGCCTCTTCGGTAACGGAATCGGACGTTATCGTTCATCGCCTTATGGAAGACAGCAAACAAGGCGAGCGTGCCGTCGTTGACGTATTGCGCGCGATGAACGTCCCTCTAACGCACGAGAACGGAATCGTTCACGTGAAGGGGAACGGTCGTTTGACCGCGGGCGAATTCGACGGAGACGAATTTACCGACGGCGTGCTCGCGATGGTTGCGGCGGCCGTATTCGCCGAAGGAACGTCCCGTTTCTACAACGTGGAAAACTTGCGCTATAAGGAATGCGACCGAATTACGGACTACTTGGCCGAGCTTCGCAAAGCTGGAGCCCGCGTCGAAGAGAAGCAAGACGAGATCATCGTGCACGGCCGTCCCGAAGGCGTTGAAGGCGGGGTCGAAATCGACGCTCACTTCGACCACAGAGTGATCATGGCGCTGACGATCGTAGGTTTGCGTTCCGCGCAGCCGATTCGCATTAAGGACGCGCATCATGTCGCGAAGTCGTATCCGATCTATTTCGATCATCTCAAATCGCTTGGCGCCAAGGTCGAGTGGGTAGACTAAAACGAATCCAGAACCAATAGGGAGGCATGTTAAGATGTCGTACATACATCCGTCGCGCGATGAAATCAAGCAAATTTTGCAGGATTCGCAAACGATCGCGGTCGTCGGATTATCCGATGATCACTCTAAAGTGTCGTATATGGTTTCAGAAGCGATGCAGCAAAAGGGATACAAGATTATCCCGGTTAATCCGAAGGCGACGTCCATTCTCGGCGAGACGAGTTATGCTTCCCTGAAGGACGTTCCCGTTCCGATCGATATCGTTAACGTTTTCCGGCGCCCGGAGCATACGCCTCCGATCGCCCAGGAAGCCGTTGACGTCGGCGCTAAGACGTTGTGGCTCCAACTAGGCATCGCGAACGAAGAAGCCGCGTCGATCGCCACGGAAGGCGGTCTCCGGATGATTATGGACCGCTGCATTAAAGTCGAGGACTCCATCCTCCTCCCGAACGGTAAAGGTTCGAATTAAAACATTGTAGATAATCTACGGTTGAGGACGACGATGTATCTCTCTCCAGCCGCTTCCTCTCCGCCCATTGCCTGATTAGGTTAATAAGGTGGCAATGGGCTCCAAGAGGCGGACGTAAACTCTTACGAGAGATACATCTTTGTCCTTTTTTCGGATTATCTATATTAGTTTTAAATCCCCGCACACTGTCAGAAACCGTTCGGAAGGAGGATAGGAGAAATGTATGGTATAGGATATCTGCAGAGATTGGGCCGGGCGATGATGCTGCCGATGACGGTGCTTCCGGCCGCGGCCATTTTCCTAATGCTCGCGCGACTGCCATGGGATTCGTTCGGATGGCCACAGGTGCCCGAGCTTCTTTATGCTGCGGGGATGGCCATCTTCCAATACATTCCGTACGTGTTCGCGATCGGCATCGCGCTCGGAATGTCGAACCAGACGGCGACCGCGGGAATGGCCGCGTTAACCGGCATGTTTATTTTCCAAATCGTCACCGTCACTTACGATCCTAACGGCGTTCAACCATCGATGTTCGCGGGAGCCGTGATCGGGATTATTTCAGGCTGGGCGCACGATCGGTTCAAATCCTTCCAGTTGCCGGAATTTCTGCATTTTTTCGGGGGCTCCCGGTTCGTTCCTTTATTCATGAGCGTCGTAGCTCTCGTATTTGCTTGGGTCATGATCGGAGTCGGAGAAGGCTTAAGAAGCTGGGCGGCATCCGCGGGAACTTTGGTTTATTCCGCAGGCGGCTTCGGTATTTTCCTGTACGGATTTTTGCATCGCATTCTGGTGGCGTTCGGCCTCCATCATCTATTGAATAACCTCTTTTGGTTCCAAGTCGGGCAATACGAAGGGGCCGATGGAGCGGTTTACTTCGGCGATTTGCCGCGCTTCTTCGCGGGCGATCCATCCGCGGGCATATTCATGGCCGGATTGTATCCGACGATGATGTTCGCGCTGCCGGCTGTCGCGTTCGCGATTATTCACGAAGCTCGCGAGGATTTGAAGCCCAAGACGAAGAAGCAATTCCGGGTAGCCGCGCTGAGTTCTTTCCTCACCGGCGTGACGGAGCCGATCGAATTTGCCTTTTTATTCGTGGCCCCGTACCTGTTCCTCATTCACGCTCTTTTGTCGGGCGGATTAATGTGGCTTGTCTACGAGCTCGACATTCATCATGGTTTTACCTTCTCTGCGGGAGCGCTGGAGTATCTAGTAAATATGCCGCTGGCGCAAAAGGGTTGGTTGCTCTTGCCGATCGGCATTGCGACGGGACTGATCTATTACGTCATGTTCCGATGGAGCATTCGTCGCTTCCAATTGGCGACGCCCGGACGCGAAGACGCCACCCGGTTGGACGACTGGGCAGGCGATATCCCTTATCGGGCGCCCCTGATCCTGCAAGCCTTGGGCGGCAAAGAAAATATGGTTCGGCTTGAGGCTTGTATCACGCGGTTGAGGCTTACGCTGGAGGATGACCGGAAAGTCGACGTGCAATCGCTTCGCCACTTGGGCGCGGCCGGCGTTATTCGGCTCGGCGGAGGTCATGTTCAGGTCGTGTTCGGAACGTTCTCCGAGCTTATCCGCGAAGAAATACATAAGCATATGCAGATGGACGTTCAACAAGTGCAGTTTCATTCCCCCGTCCAGGGCAGGATGATTCCCCTCGAAGAGGTGGATGATCCGATTTTCGCCCAACGATTGGTCGGTCGCGGCGTCGCGTTCATTCCGGACAAAGGAGAGCTGGTCGCTCCCGTACAAGGAAAGATCATTCACATCCACCCTTCGATGCATGCGATCGGTTTGCTGACGAAAGACGGACTAGAGGTTCTGCTGCATGTCGGCATTAATACCTCGCAGATGGAAGGCAAGGGCTTTACGCTCCTAGTGAAGATGGGGGATGAAGTTTCTCCCGGTCAGCCATTGCTGAAATTCCATCTTCCGACTTTGAAGCAACACGCCAAATCGTTGGCGACGCCTATGGTCATAACCAATAGCGATATCGTTAAATCGTGGCGGTTTGCACCGTACAAGGTTGTTAAAAAAGGTCAAGCGGCCGTCATGTCGGTTGTCGTGCATCAGAGAGAGAACAAGGGGGCGGAGAAATGATACAAGCTTTGGGGGCCTCGCAAGGAATTGCTATAGGGAAAGCGTTCGTTCTCCCGCATTGGGAATGGGAACTTCCGGATCAGAAGATCGACGTGGCGGATTTGGCCAAAGAGTTCGATAGGCTGTATGAAGGAATTCGTCGCTCCAAGACCGAGATCAACCAAATGAAAACGGAACTGGACGAAGTCGTCGGTTCGGAGGAAGCAAGCATCTTCGACGCGCATTTGGCGATTCTTGAAGATCCTGTGTTCATGAATGAAATTCAAGGGATTATTCAAAGACAATACAAGGTCGCCGAGGTCGCCGTTAAGGAAGCGATCGACCATTTCGTTACGATGTTCGATCTTCTGGACGACGAGTATATGAAGGAGCGGGCGCTCGATATTAAGGACGTGGGAAATAGGCTGCTTAAGCATTTGCTGGGAGCTCCCGATATTTCCTTGCCCGAAGATACGCAACCTTTCGTTCTCGTCGTTAGGGAGCTATCCCCGTCTCAGCTCGTTCATCTGAAGCCGGAGCTCGTGCTGGGAATCGTCACGATGGTCGGAAGTCCGACCTCGCATGCAGCGATCATGGCGAGAGCTTTCGGGATCCCGATGGTCATGGGCGTGGAAGGAAAGATCGAGCAAACGATCAATACCGGGGATTTACTCATTATCGACGGCGGTACCGGCATGCTTCAAGTCGACCCATCGTCGGAAACGGTGTCCAGGTATACGGATTTGCGCAAACGGCAGATCGCCGTAAGAGAACAACTGCTAACGATTGCCGAAGTGCCTTCCGTAACGCCGGATGGAGTTTCCATAACGTTGGCCGCTAATATTAGCTCTTTGAAGGAACTGGAGGCTGCGCTCAGTAACGGAGCGAAGGGAGTCGGATTATTCCGCACTGAATTCCTCTATATGGACAGGAGCCATTTTCCGACCGAAGAGGAGCAGTTCGAAGTTTATCGGGCGGTCGTGCAGAAGCTTAAGGGCGAGACGCTGATTATCCGAACGCTCGATATCGGCGGGGATAAACAGCTTGATTACTACGAGCTGCCCGAAGAGGAAAATCCTTTTCTTGGTTTCAGGGCGATCCGATTCAGCTTGGAGCGTAAAGATTTATTCAAAACGCAGCTTCGCGCGATTCTTCGCGCTTCAGAGTATGGCGACGTTCAGATTATGTATCCGCTGATCACTTCCGTAGAGGAAGTTCGGGAAGCGAACGAAGTGTTGGCCGAAGCCAAACGGGAGCTGAGTGAGGAGGGAATCCCTCATCGCGCTTTTACGAAAGCGGGCATCATGATCGAGGTTCCGGCAGCGGTCGCGATCGCGGATTTATTGGCCGAGGAAGTGGCGTTCTTCAGCATCGGGACGAACGATTTGATCCAATTTACGCTAGCCGTCGATCGGATGAACGAACAGATCAGCCATATGTACGAGCCTTATCATCCTGCCATCCTGCGCATGATCCGCACGGTGACCAACGCAGCTAAAGCGCAAGGGATACCCGTAAGCATCTGCGGCGAAATCGCGGGCGACGTAAACGCGATTCCGATATGGCTAGGTTTGGGGATCGAGGAGCTTAGCTTGTCGGCGCAAGCGATTCTTCCCGTGAAGGAGAGCATCCTGCGTACGAAGGCTTCGGATAGCCGCAAACTTCTAGAGGATGTGTTCCGCTGCAAAACCGCGAAAGAAGTGCGTGCGCTCGCCGATCTGTTCCGCGCGGAAACCGCGCTTGCGCCGGGAAGCGTTCAGCCTCTCATCTGACGAAGCCGCGCTAAACCGCACTATGCCGAGCGAAAAGAAAAGGCCTCCTTGCGCTTACCGTTGGATGGACCAAGGGGAAGAGCAGGGAGGCGCTTTGCTTATCGGCCGAACAGCAAGTCGCAGAAGGCTTTCGCATACGGTGGAAGATCGGGCGGTCTTCTGGCGGATACGATATTCCGGTCGATGACGACCGCTTCATCCAGCCAGACCGAGCCGGCATTTTCCATATCGTCCCGGATTCCCGGGGTAGAAGTAACGGTTCTGCCCTGCAAAATCTTGGCGGAGATAAGCACCCACCCGGCATGGCAAATTTGTCCGATCGGCTTGTCCGCGTCGTTCATTCGGCGTACGAAATCGAGAACGCGCGCATCTCTGCGGATTTTATCGGGTGCCCAGCCTCCGGGCACGAGCAGCCCGTCGAATCGATCGGCGTCGAGATCATCGTAGGAAATATCCGCGACCGCGGGAACTCCGTATTTGCCGATATGTTTTTTCCCTTTTTCGGGACCGGCATAGAGGACTTCGGCTCCTTCTTCGCGTAAACGGTACACAGGATACCATAGCTCTAGATCTTCGAATTCGTCATCAAGCAAACAAACGACTCTTTTTACCGTAGTCATTATCGTAATCCTCCATTCATTAGTCTGGTTAAGTAGAAATCTATTGTACCAAATCATCGGCATTCGTTCACGCAAGTCTTATTCATTGGAGGAAAAGCGCGATATGAAGTCAAAATGGAGATATGTTCCCGCCGTAGTCTGCATGGTTGCCATCTTCATCTCATCGTCCCGAAGCGGGGATCAATTAGACAGCGTTCTACCTTGGGTGCAGAAGTGGCTTCCAGGGTTAGCGGATTTCAATCCGATGCACTATGTCGCCTACTTCATCTTAGGCCTTACGGTTGCCTTTGCATTGGGGAAACGGGCCGCAACGTGGTCAGGATGCCTGTTAAACGTCATCATCTGCGTACTGTACGGGCTGTCGGACGAGTGGCACCAATCGTTCGTTCCGATGAGGAGTCCCGATCCGCTTGACCTGCTTCACGACGGAATGGGAGCGGCCGCCGCGGCCTTGATTGTCTTGCTCGTGCTTACCGTGCGCAACCGAAGAGGTTCCAGAAATTACACGGGCAGGTAAAGCAGGATAATAAAGTTCCGGAGCGAATATATTTCGGGTAAGCTCTTTGTTCATTAAGGAGAGAATCCCGTTGCTTAAACATTGCTCTTGCGGAGGCGAAATGCACCTTAAACTCCGCACCGTCATTTTCGCTAAAAAAGTGAATATTAACAACGTACCGGTATATAACTGTTCCGATTGCGGACGAAACGACGTGTTTCCCGGAGTGAAAGAGGATGTGGGAAAATTGGTCGGTCAGCTTGGCGTCACTCCGGCACCTCACAGTATCCCTTTCGATCAAGTTCACGAGTGGGCGGGCGTATTGTCGCAAGCTTTGTTGCTCTCGGATTCCTTGCAAGCTTCGGTCATTGCCAGAGCCGCGGAGGAGCGAATCAATCAATTGCTCGATCTTTGGCTGATCGCATCCTCGTTGGAAGACGAGACCTGGAAACAAGAATTGCAAAGCCGGCTATCCCAACTGAGCGCACAATACATATCCTAGTGCTGGGACGGGGGAGTTTTTCCCTCGTTTTTTTGCGAATGATTCCTTTTTCTGCTACGATATTCGTATTGACTTCGATTCTCAAGGAGGCTATACCAATTGGCGAACATTCAGCAACTGACATCATTAGACCAGTGGGAGCAAGTGCGGAAGGGAACGACCGCTAAGCCGCTGCTTGTATTTAAGCATAGCACGAGTTGCTCGGTTAGCGCCGGAGCGCACGAAGAATTGATGCGCTTCATTGAAGACGACAAAGCAAATACGGTCGATTACGCGATCGTTCACGTAATCGAAGATCGTCCGGTCAGCAATACGATCGCCGAGCAGTTGGATATTAAGCATGCATCCCCCCAAGCCATTCTCGTACAGGATGGCCAGCCTGTCTGGAACACGTCGCATTGGCATATTACGTATTCTTTTCTGTCGGAAAAGCTGGGTTCTTCTGTGAACAATTCCTAATCTCGACTTCATGCGTTCATTAAACCTTATGTTTGATTGCTAAACATGCGGTTTTGTCGTATGATTACCTTAATAATCCATGACTGGACAAGGGTTTGCAATCCAGTCTTGAACATTGGAGCGAATTATTGTGACGGTAACCATTTACGACGTAGCACGCGAAGCTGGCGTTTCAATGGCGACAGTATCCCGCGTCGTCAACAACAACCCCAACGTTAAACCGCAAACTCGTAAGAAGGTCTACGAGGCGATAGAACGTCTGGGCTATCGGCCGAATGCGGTCGCGCGCGGTCTAGCCAGCAAGAAAACGACAACCGTAGGCGTTGTCATCCCCGATATCGCGAATGCGATATTCGCAGAAGTTGCAAGGGGCATCGAAGATATTGCCAACATGTATCACTACAATATTATTCTTTGTAATGCGGACAAACGCAAAGACAAAGAAATACGGGTCATTAACACGCTCTTGGAGAAGCAAGTCGACGGACTGCTATTCATGGGCGGAGCCGTGACGGAAGAGCATATTCAAGCTTTCAGAACGTCCAACGTTCCGATCGTGTTATGCGCGACGACCGACGAGAAGGGCACGATTCCGTCCGTCGATATCGATCATGAAGCGGCGGCGTTCGATGCGGTTAACCGTCTTATCGCCGAGGGTCACCGAGAGATCGCGATGATCAGCGGTACTTTGCAGGATCCAGCGAACGGTTATGCCCGTTATCAGGGTTACAAACGCGCTCTGGAACAAGCCGGATTACCTTACCGGGAACAATACGTTCGGGTCGGCAATTATAAATACGAATCGGGTATCGATGCGATGCAATACTTCCTTGATCTCCCGGATCGTCCGACCGCCGTGTTCTCCGCTACGGACGAAATGGCGATCGGAGCCGTCCATTGCATTCAGGATGCGGGTTTGAACGTACCGGCGGAAGTGTCCGTCATCAGCGTGGATAACAGTCGCATCTCCTCGATGGTTCGTCCTCTTCTCACAACGGTCGCTCAACCGATGTACGACATCGGAGCGGTATCGATGAGACTTCTCACGAAACTGATGAAGAAGGAATCGGTAGAGAACGCTAAAGTCACTCTTCCGCATGAATTGATCATTAGGAAATCCGTTGCAGGTCCAAGAGGGAACTAAGACGTTGTTAAACAAGAGCCCTGCTCCGGCATGTACGTAGCCGAAGCGGGGCTTCTTTATGAATAGCGAATGGGAAGGATGAGCGGTATGTCTTACGGTACGATTGGAATCATCGGTGCGATGCAGGAGGAAATCGAGCTCTTGCTGGCGCAATTGGACGATAAGCAGACGGATTGCCATGCCGGTATTACCTACCATCAAGGGTTGTTTAAGGGCAAGAAGGTCGTTCTGACGCGCTCGGGAGTAGGTAAAGTAAACGCGGCGGTCTGTACGCAACTGCTCATCGACCGATATAGCGCGGATGCGGTCATTTTTACAGGCGTGGCGGGAGCGGTAGACCCCCAATTGAACATCGGGGATATCGTCATCTCCACGAGCAGCGTTCAGCATGACGTTGACGTGACGGCTCTCGGATTCCCGCGGGGGACGATTCCATATCAGGAAGTATCGGAATATCCTTCGGATGCCCGGTTAATCTCGCTTGCGGAGGAAGCCGGACGGAAAGTATATCCGGGACGTTGCTTAACGGGTAAAGTGCTTTCGGGAGATCAATTTATCGCCGATCGCTCGGTGGTCAAAAGATTATTCGACGAGCTTGGAGGAGCGTGCACGGAAATGGAAGGCGCTTCGGTCGCTCAAGTGTGCTACATGAACGACATACCGCACGTGATTATTCGGTCCATGTCGGACAAAGCGGACGGATCCGCGCACGTGAACTTCGCAGAATTCACCATCGAAGCGGCTAACCGGTCGTTCGCGATCGTGGAAGAGATGATTAAAGTAATATAAGCTTCGGCAGCTTGCCTATACCCAATATCCCGTTCGCTCAGGGTCGAATCCGACGACGAAGAATACTTCGTCTGAGCGACGGGGATTGCTGAAGATAACAGAGATAACAGAGACAACGCGGACACCAATAAGAAGACCGTCATCGGCGGAAATGCCGACTGACGGTCTTCTTGTTGGTCCTAATTATCCGATATGCTGCAGAGCAATCTCCAGATTCGCTTTGTTTTTCTCGCTGATTTCCTTTCTTCGCGGCATGGGCGTCCAAGAAGCGACGTCGTCTAACCACGTCTTCGGAAGCGGCCCGTCGGCTTTATCGCTGCTAATGTCAGGCCATTGTTCCGGCAGCAGACCGCCATTCGGCTCCGAATCGATGCTCGCCAGAAGGGGATGCTCGTTCATCTCGAGCCATAACATGCCCCAAGCTCTAGGAACGACTCTCCAATGATCATAGCCGCCTCCGCCGAGGGCGACCCATTTGCCTTGCGTGTAACGGTCGGCAAGTCGATGAATGATCTTCGGCATCTCGCGATAGATTCGCATGCTGCAGTGAATGTGCGCCAGCGGGTCATAGGCATGGGCATCGCAACCGTGTTGGCTGACGATAATATCTGGCCGGAAGGAGCGGGCGGCGTGTTCAACCGCTTGATTAAAGCAAGCGAGCCACGAATCGTCTTCCGTATAGGGTTCCATGGAGATGTTAAGGCAAGCTCCATAACCGGAAGAGTCGCCCCTTTCATGAGGAAAACCGCTCCCCGGAAACAGGAATTTACCGGTTTCATGAATGGATAACGTGAACACTTCGGGGTCGGTATAGAAAAACCACTGCACGCCATCGCCATGATGAACGTCGGTATCTATGTATAATACGCGTGCATTATATTTTTCCCTAATGTACGAAATGGCCGCCGCGGCATCGTTATACACGCAGAAACCGGATGCGCGATCGGGAAAGGCATGGTGCAGCCCGCCGGCCAAATGCAGGGCGTGTTCGGCGCGACCGGACATAACCGCGTCCGCCGCGGCTATAGAGCCCGCGGATATCGCCACGGCCGATTCGTGCATGCCGGGAAAGTAGGGAGTATCCCCGTCCTCCTCAAGTCCATACCGGATTGCTTGTTTAATCGCGTCATCGCTAGGCGAGTCCGTACTAAGATCGATTACGCAGTCGATATAATCGGAACGATGAATGGCGCGTATGATCCGTTCCGTCTCCTCCATGGAGAAGGACGGAGCTACTTGATCGTTATCAATCGCATCGCATTTACTTAAAAGGTCTTCCGTCAATTCCAACCGCACGGGGTGGAACGGATGTTCATCCGAGAACCGATAACGCCCGGAATCCGAGTTGTTGATCCATAACGTCCTAGAGGCCAGAGAAGGTCGCCTGCCTTTCTATAAGCTGCGCGCGACGGCGCCGTATCGATAAGCTAGCGATTCGCACCGAACCTAGCTCATGCTAATACATAAAGCGTTGCCGGAAACGAACCCGATCGAATTGCTCCACCGATGATAATGGGACGTCCTTGCCGATTCGCACCATCAGACAGTTGGCCGGATGGGCGCATATTTCCGGATCGTCCGTGGCAAACCAGACCATGCCGACCGATTTCATCAGACGCTCCATCATTTCGCGGTATTCCCATACGTTTAATCCGCTGGATTCCAAATCCCAGTGCCAATAATATTCCGTCGTGAACACGATCATATTGTCCAGTTGCCCATGCTCGAAAGCGGTTGAGATGAGCGCTTTTCCGAGCCCGAAATTCCGATAATCGTCCGCGACTTCTATGGCTCCAAGCTCGACCAAGTCCAACATTCCGCCTTCCGACCAGCGTTCCATCTCATCGGGATAATGGAAGGTGACGTATCCCACGATGACGTCGTCTTCCCGAGCCAAGATGATTCTTCCTTCCGGCAATTCGGATATTTCGACCAGCGCCTGATGCTGTTCTTTCGGCTTTCGAAAAGCATCCAGCTTAGGATGAAGAGAGAGCGTGCGCAAAAATTCCGAAGGTACGGGGCCCTCTACGATAAGGGATCGGCCGTTTCGGTCAATTGGATAACGGACATACGATTTAACATGCTCCATGCCGTTCCCCCTTTAACGTAGCTGTAAAGTCAGACTTTATTATACCTCATACGTGACAAGCGAGGGAACCGTACTTTGGGAAGTTAAGCCAAATTTCTCCCTCAGCTTACGGAAAAAGTCCCTAGTTCTTATGCCCAGCTTGCGTTCACTGTGTTATAATGACTTTGGCAGAAAATCTACGGCAAAAAGGCTGTCGGTTAATGGACATGAAAGCGCATTCCTCCAAGGGTGCCCGCAATTCAATGGGAAGGTGATGGATCGTGACATTTCAATCGGATGAAAAATTGGCCGTCACGGCGAAGGTGTCGAACATGGCATCCTACGAAGAGGCGGTAAAAAGCTTTAACTGGGCAGAGGTCGAGAAGCATTTTTCTTGGGCTTCCACCGGCAAGGTCAATATGGCGTACGAAGCGATCGATCGACATGTTGACAATGGGCGCGGCGATAAAATCGCGCTTCATTACAGCGATAATCAGCGTGAGCAGAGCTATACTTTCGCGGAAATGTCGAAGCAATCCAATAAGTTCGCCAACGTTCTGCGCGACTTAGGCGTGGACAAGGGCGATCGCGTGTTTATTTTCATGCCGCGGACGCCGGAACTGTACTTCAGCTTGTTCGGAGCGCTCAAAGTCGGCGCGGTCGTCGGACCTTTGTTCGAAGCATTCATGGAAACGGCGGTAAGAGACCGTCTTCAGGATAGCGGCGCGGTAGCGATCGTTACGACTCCGTCTCTGTTGTCGCGTATCCCGCGCTCGGAGTTGCCTGATCTTAAGCACGTTATCGTGTACGGGGATTCGGTCGAAGAGGGAAATGGCATCATTGATTATCGTTCGGTCATGGATAGCGCTTCCGACGTAGCGGAATTAACGTTCCTCGATCGGGAAGACGGCTTGATCCTTCATTATACCTCGGGTTCTACCGGTAAGCCGAAAGGCGTATTCCACGTTCAGAATGCAATGCTGCAGCATTATCATACCGGACGAGTCGTTCTGGATTTGAGGGAGGACGATGTTTACTGGTGCACAGCCGATCCGGGCTGGGTAACGGGAACATCTTACGGCGTGTTCGCGCCATGGCTTAACGGAGTGACGAACGTCGTACGCGGCGGACGGTTCAGTCCGCAGGATTGGTATTCGACGCTTCAAAAATATAAAGTGACCGTATGGTATAGCGCGCCTACCGCATTCCGCATGTTGATGGGGGCAGGAGACGACGTCGTGAAGTCGTACGATTTAACTAGCCTTCGCCATGTGCTCAGCGTAGGAGAACCGCTTAATCCGGAAGTCGTACGTTGGGGCAATAAAATTTACGGACAACGCATCCATGATACATGGTGGATGACGGAGACCGGCGGGCAATTGATTTGTAATTACCCTGGCATGGAAATCAAGCCGGGCTCGATGGGACGTCCGGTACCTGGCGTCCAAGCCGCGATCATCGACGATCAAGGCAATGAGTTGCCGCCGTTCCGCATGGGTAACCTTGCGATCAAGACGCCATGGCCGTCTATGATGCGTAAGATTTGGAATAATCCTACGAAATACGCCGAATACTTCCACATTCCCGGCTGGTACGTATCGGGCGATTCCGCCTACCAGGACGATGAAGGTTACTTCTGGTTCCAAGGCCGGATCGATGACGTGATTAACACGGCAGGCGAGCGTGTCGGACCATTCGAGGTGGAGAGCAAGCTCGTCGAGCATCCGGCCGTTGCCGAGGCTGGAGTTATCGGGAAGCCGGATCCGTTAAGAGGAGAAATCATCAAAGCGTTCATCTCGCTTCGCGAAGGCTTTTCGCCGTCTGATGAACTTAAGGCGGATATCGCCAAGTTCGTGAAGGAAGGGCTGTCCGCCCATGCTTCTCCGCGCGAAATCGAGTTCAAAGACAAGCTTCCGAAAACTCGCAGCGGCAAAATCATGCGCAGGGTTCTGAAAGCTTGGGAGCTGAACTTGCCGACGGGCGACTTGTCCACGATCGAGGACTAGAACGAATAGGATTTGAAAATAAGTGAAGCGCCCGCCTTCGTCATCGACGAAAGCGGGCGCTTTTTGTTTTACTTTCCCTGCCGTCTTCTGGACGGCGGGGAAAGAGCGTTAAGAATTAGGTTCCGGATTTGACTTCGACGGCGGATGTAGGCGATGATTCGCCCGACGGGCTAACCGCCGATACGCGGTACCAGCCTGCGGACATGGGAGCGATATACTCGAAAGCGGTCGATTCCGTCGAGCCGAGAAGCTTGTATTTCCCGTTCTCCGTTTCGCTGTACCAGACTTGATACTTGGTCACGCCTTCGCTAGCGGAATTCGCGTTCCAAGACAGCGTAACGCCGATATCCGTTCCTTGAGCGATCATACCGCTTGGGGTTGAAGGCGCGTTATCGCTGCCATTCGGAATTCCCGGTAACCCGGGATCGATGTTTCCTCCCGGGACGTTAGGATCCGGGAAGTTCGGATCGCCGCCCGATGAACTGCCGTCGGTCGATACTTTCTCGCTCGGAGCCGATTCGCGGCCGGCTACGTCGACTGCCGTTACGTAATAGCTATAGGATTGGCCGGAACTGATGTAATTTACGAACTTCGCTGCTTCGCCGGTCGGAACGGAAGCCTCGATCTTCTCGAACGTTCCATTGTTAATGGAACGGTACAATCGATAGCCGGCAACGTCTTCCTGGGTGGAAGGGGTGAACGTAATTCTTGCCAGGTTATTCAACTGTTCCGCAGAGACGTTCGCCGGCGGATTAGGATTGGCGCCGTCGTCGACTCGCGGATCGATCTTGGAAGGCGCGCTTTGCGCGGCATCCTTAGGCAAATAATACGAAAGCGCTTTGCGGCTTTGGGCTGCGACTTGTCCCAGCTTCGCCTTTAACTCTTCGATAAGCGTATCGAGAGGCGCTTCCCTAACGACCATGACGGACTCGCGCAGCAGATCCTCCGGCGTCCCATCCTGAGGTAAGTAATTGACGCCGTTATAAGAAATGTATTTCACTTTGACGAGAGCATCGTCTTCTTCGGTCGGGATGAATTTACGGTTAAAGATATCCGTAACCAGCTTACCCGCTTCTTTCGTTAAAGCCGTAGGCAGTTTGCCGCTGACGCTGGATACGGTCATGGATACGATACCTTCGGGCTTCTCGAACGATTTCGTCGGGAAGAGCTCGGGTTTGGCTTCCGTCACTTCGTTCATGATTTTCGCCCAGATCGATCTGGCGCGTCCGTGACTGTCGGAAGATAAAGTATGGATAACTTTTTCGTGACCCGACCAGACGCCCAGCGTAATGTCCGGAGTGTAGCCTTGGAACCAGACGTCGCTGTAGTTCTGGGTCGTACCGGTTTTGCCGACGACCGGAATCGTCTTGTAATTTTTGAATTGCGACATGATCGAAGTTGCCGTACCGTTCGTGACGACCGTACGAAGCATATCCGTCATAAGGTAAGCGGACTGTTCGGAGACGATCTGTTTAGGATCCGCTTTGTGTTTATACACGATCTTATTATCGGAATCGCGAATATCTTCGATCAGATAAGCATCGTTGAAAACGCCTTTGTTCGCAATCGCCGCATACGCGTTCGTCAATTCTTCGACCGACGTTCCGTATTTAAGGCCTCCGATAACCCCCGTCTGCGCGCCGTCATCCTCTTTCACTAATGTCGTAATTCCGAGGGAACGGGCAAATGCCCAAGACTCTTTGATCGTGACTTTGTTTAGGAATATTTTTAACGCGGGAATATTGTACGAACTATTCAGCGCTTGGCGCGCGGTGACGAGACCCGAATAACGATTATTGGAGTTTTTCGGAATATGGTAACCGCCTCCGCCGTTCTTCAGAATGATCGGCGAGTCGTCAATAATGCTTCCCGGTTGAATCAATCCCTTATCGATCGCGGGCAAGTATGCGGCGATCGGTTTCATGGCAGATCCGGGCTGACGCACCATCTGGGTAGCGAAGTTCATTTGCTCGATGTGGAAGTCGCGACCCTCGATCATGCCGAGTATCGCGCCCGTCTTCTGATCCATCATGACGGCGGCGATTTGTTCGACGCCTTTAACAGGATGGTCGGGAGCGAAATTTTCCGGATTTTCGGCGACTTGGTGCATCAGATTATATACTTTTTTATCGATAGTCGTCGTGATCTTGTAACCGCTGCGGAGCAATTGTCCTCGAGCGTCTTCGATCAGCGCGGAATTTTCCTTCTTCTTCAGATCCTCGCGGGTAAGATCGGGATTTTGTTGAAGAACGAGCAATTCCGCTGCTTGGCGTTCGACTTCCAACATGAGATAAGGGTACGTGTTGTATGCTTTCTCGCTTGGCTTGGCCAGCGAACTGTACAAATCGAATGCGAGCGCTTCTTCATATTGCGCTTGGTTGATTTTATTTTCTTCGAGCATGCGGTCCAGAACGAGCTTCTGACGCGTTACTGCGCGCTTGAAGTTGGTTTCGTTAAACTCGCCTTTTCCGTTGAAAGCGGAAAATCTGGAAGGCAGTTGCGGAACGCCGGCCAAGTAAGCCGCTTGCGCAATATTCAGGTCGTCCAGATTTTTGACTCCGAAGATGCCGTTGGCGGCCGCCTTGATCCCGAACACTTGATAGCCGGAAGAGCCGTTTCCGTATGGAACCTTATTTAAGTAGGCCGTTATGATTTCTTTCTTGCTTAAGAATCTTTCTAGTCGCAACGACAGGAAAATCTCTTTGGCTTTCCGGCTGGACGTCTGGTCCAAGCTTAAGAATACCCGCCTAGCCAACTGCTGAGTGATCGTGCTTCCCCCGGTTTGGACGCTTTCGTTCAGCAATTGTTGTTTGACGGCGCGTAACAATCCGTTTGTATCGACTCCGGGATGGGTAAAGAAATTTTTGTCTTCTATGGCGATGACCGCATCGATGATTTTTTGCGGGATTTGGTCGTAGGTGACCGGCCGCCGATCTTCCTCCGACCGTAATTGTCCGATGGGAGATCCGTCATTGAAATATACGAAACCGGTTATCGCATTTTCGCTGATTTTCTCTTGAATGAGGCTGCGTTCGCGGATCGGATCGTCTTCGACGAGCGAAGCGATGTATCCGGTCACCGCTCCCGCGCCGACGAGTCCGGCAAGCACCCCGAACAGGATAAGCCATAGCACGGTAAAGCCTGCGATTTTCCCCGCTGTCTTGAAGCCCTCGCCTTTTGGCTTAGGATCGGAAGGGGGTTGTTTAGTATTCGTCATATAGAGTGCCTCCTTCAACAAACAGAACTATTATAGCACATTTACCCAACGTTTGACTTCTTTCGGGAATGAGTGCTTCATAGGAGGCATACAACCGCTATTGTTGATTTACAAGCTTTTCTAGTTGATCTCTTACGTCGACGCCACTCATTCCCCCGTGGTAACAAATGACGGCTTCGATGTCGTAATCCAACAATTTCTCGATCGAACGGTTCGCGGCGTTCATATCCAGCGTCGTTTGCGGAACCGGGCCGCGCAGCATTCCGTCCTTGCAAGTAAGGGCGTCCGCCGCAATGAGAAGCTTGCTTTGTTCGAGATAAAGACTGATATGCCCAGCCGTATGGCCCGGGGTATGGATGACGGTAATTCCTCCGCAATAGGGCAGCCGTTCCTGATCGTCCACCGTATGGTCAACTTGAGCTATCGGAGTGTATTCCATCGACTTCAGAATTTCTTGACGCTTCTCCTCGGGAAGGGAGCTCAGCAAGCCGGACATTGCTTGAGGGCTGGTCTTAATCAGTGGCAATCGCCCTTCGATATAAGGCTTATCGAGCTCGTGGGCGTACAGTTTCGTATGTTCACCGCATTCTTTGAGGATTTCGGCTAAGCCGCCTACGTGATCGAGATCCTGATGAGTGAGAATAATAGCGGTTAAATTGTCGAAGGAGAAGCCCGCATCCTTAAATCCTTCGCGTATTTGCGCGACATTCGTAGCCATTCCCGTATCGATTAGAACAACATTTTGGTCATCCCAGAGAAGCATAGGGTTTAGCGAAGAACGCGTTCCGAAAACCTCGTAAGGAATTTCGATCATCTTAACGTTATCGGGTATTCTCATCGTGGAACTCTCCTTTTAGATGGGGATTTGGCCAGCGATTGAATTTATTATTGACAAACACGGAGATGTATGATATGATTTATATATCTTTGTATAATAAACTAATCAAGGGCCGTAAAGATCTTATCACTCTTTTAGGTTACTTTCAACTCCCTTATATAAATAAAAGAAGGCTGCCCGGCTAGGGGTGGCCTTCTTTTGCGATTTATTATGCAACTCTAATCGTCCCCTAATCGATGTTTGCGGTACTCGTTCGGAGAACAATCCGTTCCTTTCTTGAATACTTTGCTGAAATATTTCTCGTCTTGAAATCCGACCATCTCCGAGATTTGTGCGATCTTTAAGGGAGTGTCGGCGAGCAGTTTTTTTGCACGATCGATACGGGCCCGCGTAATGTAGTCGGTTAAGTTTTCGTTCATTTCCTGTTTGAACTTGCGAGAGATGTATTCCCGGCTAAGAAAGAAGCGGTTGGAAATGTCTTGAAGGGACAATTCTTCATGAAGGAACTGGTCGATGTATTTGGCGATCGCCTGCATAGAGCTGGAGCTCGAACCGGCTTCATCCGACAAAAGCTCGCTTATCGAGAGCGCCTCCCGTAGATAGCTTGCCTTCCATTCCGCAAGGGTAAAATCCCCGTTATTGTCAAGCACGGCGGTCAGTTGGGTTTCCCCGGGAACAGCCGCGGGATCGGAACAACCTTTCTTCCACATCGATTGCGCAAGCCGGAATTCTTGCCACCACAGTTGTATTTGTTCGAGATTGATGATCTCGCATTGCTCGACGGCTTTGAACCAGGCTTCGAAAGCAGGGGACAACAGTTCCTTGTCTCCGCTTAGAACCGCGTAACGGATTTTTTGTTCATGCTCCGTGAAGAAAATGGAATTTTTAGGAACGGTTTCGAGAGCAGAGAAACATTGAATCCATTTTCCGGTGCTGCGCAGATTGCGAAGACGGATAGCCGCTCGAGCCTGTTTGTAAGAAGTTTGCAATTGGCCGGGAAAAGCGACGACGTTTCCGACACCGAAGCAAAATCTCGTTTTCAACACTTTATAGATGCCTTCGTTTATTTCCGTTAAGAGATTTTCCGCGCGGTCGGTATCCTTCCATAGCAGGATAATGATTTCGTTCTCTTGCCCCCAGTGTCGGAAGGCAAAGCCGGATTTCCGATCGCGCAGAAATTCATTGCAAATGTTAATAAGGGAGAAGATCAGCAAATCCCAGCCCGCCGCGAATTTGTCGCGGATGAAAGGGGGAGTAAGTTCTAAACTTAGCATACATAATCGCGCTTCTACTATGGGGCGGGTAGTACCGAATTGTTGCTGAAGCGTCTCTTGGATAATCGAATGATCTAAGGGCTCGTTCAACAGGGTGGAGAAAAATTTATCAAGGTAAACCGGTTTAAGCTGGTTGATCTCCATATTTTGCGTTCGATTTCTGGATCGGGCTTCTTCGTCGCTTGTCCATTCCACGATCGCTTTGGACAAAGCCGCCAGAAGCTGGGTTTCGTCGATAGGCTTCAATAAATAGTCCATGCCGCCGTATTTAACCGTCTGCCGGACGAATTCGAAGTCGTCGTGTCCGCTAATGACAATGATCTTGCTGCACGGCGCATGCTCTACCGCCCATGCCAGTATTTCGACTCCCCCTAAATGGGGCATCATCATATCCGTAAATATAATCGCGGGCTTCTCCGACTCGATCAGACGGATCGCCGCCTGGCCGTCAGCTGCTTCAAGAATATCGGTTATTCCGAAGTTGTCCCAAGGGACAAGCAGACGAATGGCTTCCCTAACGTGTTTCTCGTCGTCTATGATTAACGCTTTCATACAGCCTTCAGCTCCTCTCCGAACGGGATACGTACTTCTACGATCAGACCTTCTGGCTCGGCGGCGGAAAGTACGATAGAGGCCGATTCGGAATAGTGAAGCCGCAATCGAGAGAGGACGTTCGACAAGCCGATTCCGCTGTCCTTTCCCGGAAGAACGGAATCCTCGATGGTTAAGCGATCGTTCACGTCTGTCATTTCCTCTTCGGTCATTCCCGCGCCGTTATCTTGGACCCGTATGATTAAGATTTGCTCTCGCAAGTCGCAAGAGATCATCAACCGGGCGGGCTCCTCGTCGCTCTGCTTAAAGCCGTGCTTGAAGAAATTTTCGACGAGCGGCTGCAAGATCATCTTCGGAACGAGCAAGGAACGCGCTTCTTGAGCCATCCGGTACTCGATCTCGAGGGAAGTGTCGAACCGTTGTTTTTGCAAGTCCAGATAAGCCTGCAAGTATCCGAATTCCTTTTCCAATTCCACGATCGTTTCCCCGGCGTTCATGTTATAACGCATCATTTTCCCCAAAGAGGTGACGAGCGAATAAATTTGCTGATCTTTATGTTGCAGGGCTACCGTCCCGATCGATTGCAGCGCATTGTAGAGAAAATGAGGATTTACCTGTGCCTGCAACGCTTTGAGCTGATTGGTTTTGTTGGCGAGCTCGAGACGATACTCCTTCAGGATCAAATTATTGATCGTTTGCATCATCGACCTGAACCGTCTGGAGAGAAGTCCGATTTCGTCGTTGCCGCGAATGTCGATATCGACGTTCAAATTTCCTCTTTCGATCTGGTTGACGTAACCGATCAGGCTTAATAGCGGTTTCGTGAATCGGAAAGAGATGAATAACGTTGCGAGTACCGCGACGGTCAGAAATAGGATGCCGACCCATGAATTGATCTTAGCGATGCCGTCCGCCGTCCGATAGAGGTGCTCGTAAGGAGACAGCTTAACCAAGTACCAATCCATCATGGGCGTCTTAACCCGATCGTAGAAGACAATTCCGGCAAAATCGGAATCTTCCCATTTCAAGTAGCCGTTCGCGAGATCTCCCTTGCGAATTTCATCCAACCATCGTCCGTCCGAGAGGGTTCCGGCTGATTCGTCTTCCGAGGAAATGATCGTATTTCCGGCGGCATCTACGATATAAAATTTCTCATTGCCGGCATCGTACACTTGCCGATTCAATTCGATGAGCGCGTTAAGCTTGACGTCGATGGACAGTTGGGCCAACAACTCTTCGCTGGGCGCTAGAAATATCGGCCGGTGGAGGGTGAAGACGATCTCTCCTGGATCTGTCGACCGAGATTCCAACCCATAGCTGTGACTTGGATGGCTCGGCTCGATGTAGGGTTTCTTAGCGAGCAGATTGAAGTTGCCGGTTGGAATGTCCGACTGTATTTTACCGCCGCCGTTGCTGAGCAAATAAGTCGTGTTCTGGGCTACGACGTGAAGCCGGACTTGATAAAATTCCTTTACGCTTTGGTAAATATTGAGCAAGTGATCCTGAAGCAGATTACGGTTGCGTATTACGTCGGATAGATCGTTAGGAAACACTTCGTCCTCCATGTTGTGCTCCAAGATGTAGTACAAAGAACGGGGGACGTTAATAGAGTTGTATACCGCCAAAGATTTCTGGTTAATATTTTGCATGTAACTTTGAAGATTGGCTTTGCCTAGCGATAAGAGACGAGCGTTTTTCTCGTAAGCTTCATCCGTTATCGAACGTTTCGTCGAATTATAAGAGATGACCATCGAAGTAACGATCGGCAAGATCGTCGCGATGAGAAGCAGAAGCATCAGTTTGTTGCGGATGGTATTGCGAAACGGGGATAGCTTCAGCATCGGGGGTCTCCTCTCCTACGCTTGTCTATCACACAGTAAACCATGCTTCGGCGATGGTCAATATGGTCAATATATTCCACCTGGCATATCATCATTCTCTGTGGTTGCATCGAATTGCCCGGCCTTATACTTGGGACATGGAAGGTAATCCTGAGCGTTAAGCACCTAGAATTCGGAGGGGAGCATGGATAAAATGAAGCTCTATAACAGAGGACGTTATCAAAATTGGCTTCAACAAATCATTTTTATAGGACCAGGACTCCTATTTTTCATTTTGATCGTTGTAGCGCCTTTCATGATGGGTTTTTATTACACGTTTACGGACTGGGACGGCATCTCAAGCCATGCGAAATGGAGCGGAATGGCCAATCTGAACAAGATTTTTACCGATGACGCAAGGTTTTGGACGTCTTTCTGGTTCACGCTAAGATTTACCGTCGTCGCCGTCATTTCGACCAATGTCGTCGCGTTCGCGCTGGCCATGCTGTTAAATCAAAAGCTGAAAACGAAGAACGTATTGCGAACCGTCATTTTCTTGCCGAACGTGATCGGCGGATTGCTGCTCGGTTACATTTGGTATTTTATTTTTGTTCGCGGCTTCGCGGCGATCGGCGAATCTACGGGGATCGAATTGTTTAATCTGGCTTGGCTCGGAACGAAAGAAACGGCTTTCTGGGGAATCGTTATCGTGTTCGTTTGGCAAACGGCTGGGTACATGATGGTGATCTATATCGCGGCTCTCGTCAGCGTTCCTAAGGAAATGCTCGAGGCGGCGAAGATCGACGGGGCGAATTCGCGTCAGATGCTCAGAAGCATCGTCATTCCGATGATTATGCCCGCGGTTACGATTTGTTTGTTCCTTACGACTTCCAATGCGTTCAAGATGTTCGATCTTAATCTGTCGCTTACGGGCGGAGGGCCCGGATACGCTACGGAATCGATCGCCTTGAATATTTATCGCGAAGCGCTAACTTATAGCCATTATGGGCTCGGAACCGCCAAAGCGATGATTTTCTTCTTCGGCGTTGCATTGATTACCGTCACGCAAGTGCTGCTGACGAAGAAGCGGGAGGTGGAGGTCTAATGGAAACGAGGAAACGATATTCGGCGGGGTTATTCGCGGCGGAAATCATCGCGATTCTGGTGGCGCTCCTCTTCTTGTCGCCGTTCTACTTTCTGATCGTCAATTCGTTCAAGAAGCTTAAAGAAATACTGCTGGACGCGGCCAAGCTGCCGGAGCATTTCGGTTTCGATAACTTTCGCCGGGCTTGGGAGGCCATCGATTTTCCGGTCGTGTTCATGCATTCGGTCGTGTTGACGAGCTTGAGCGTAACGGGACTGGTAATCGTAAGTTCAATGACGGCTTATCGGATCGTGCGCCATCCCAGTTTGTTTAATCGGCTGTTGTTTACCGTCTTCGTAGCGGCAATGATCATTCCTTTTCAATCGGTTATGCTGCCGCTTATGAAAATAAGCGCGATGTTCGAATTAAGAGGACACCTGTACGGGATCGTGATTTGTTATTTGGGCTTCGGCGTTTCGCTGTCGATGTTCCTGTTTCACGGATTTATCAAATCTGTGCCCAGAGAGATCGAAGAGGCCGCGGTTGTGGACGGTTGTTCCCCGTACGGCGTGTTCTGGAAAATCGTATTCCCGATCCTGCGGCCGATCGTGGCAACGGTCGTCATCTTGAACGTGCTTTGGATATGGAACGATTATTTGCTGCCGGTATTGGTCGTCAACAATACGTATACGACGATCCCTCTTGCGATCCAGCTATTCTTCGGTCAATATTTACGAAAATGGGACATGGCCATGGCCGCTTTAACTTTAAGCACGATCCCGATCGTTCTTTTCTTTCTATTCCTGCAAAAGCACATCGTCGAAGGGATTGCGGCCGGATCGATCAAAGGCTAAAATTTTGACTATACCGATCGAAATAATCAAGATTTTACACTAAACAGTACAATAAATTAGGTGTTGTACCTAATCTTCCCCAAATTATAATGACGCTGTAGCACCGGAAATAAATAACCTTGGGAGGTCAAACCATGAACAAAAAGTTATCGATCTTGTCCTTGCTTGCCATACTGCTTGTCGCGCTGATCAGCGCATGCGGTAAAAATAACGGAAACGGCGAAGCAAGCAGTCAGGCGGCTTCGTCCGCGCCTGCTTCCGAAACGCCTTCCCCGGCTCAAGAAACCGAGGTTGTTAAGAAAGACGTTACGATTCGCATCTATCAATTTAAGGTCGAGATCGCAGAAGCATTGAACAAAATGGCTAAGGATTACGAGGCGGAGACCGGAGTTAAAGTCGAAGTGGAGACGCACGGCGGCGGCGAAGATTATAGCGCGTTGCTGAAAGCGACGCTTGCCGCTGGCGAAGAACCCGAAATATTCAACTCGTCCGGTTGGGCGGGATTCGAGCCTTACGTGGATCGGGCGACCGATTTGACGAACGAACCTTGGGCGAAAGACTTAGTCGAAGCCTCGAAGGCGCAAATTACTCGCGACGGCAAGCTTCTCGGCATGCCGATGAACCTGGAAGCTTACGGTTTTACTTATAATAAGGATTTGTTCGCCAAAGCCGGGATTACCGAACTCCCGCAGACGCTTGAGGATCTTGAGGCGGCGGCTAAGAAATT
This sequence comes from Cohnella herbarum, assembly GCF_012849095.1. Taxonomy (NCBI): domain Bacteria; kingdom Bacillati; phylum Bacillota; class Bacilli; order Caryophanales; family Paenibacillaceae; genus Cohnella; species Cohnella herbarum. The sequence goes on along the minus strand of NZ_CP051680.1, from coordinate 2,248,189 downwards.
GAAAGACGCGGGAATCATTCCGTTCGCTCTTACGAACGAGTGGTGGTCGATGGGGATTCACACGCTCAATATCGCATTGGCTAACCAGGCAGATCCTGCCGCTTTCATCGAAGAGATCAAAGCCGGCACGAAAACGTTCAAAGACGATCCGATTATGAAGCAATGGATTCGGTTGGTCGATATTATGTTCGCTAACGGTCAAGAGAAGGCGATCACGACGGACTATAACACTCAAGTCGCGGAATTCGCTTCCGGCAAATACGCGATGATCCAGCATGGAAACTGGATCCAAGGGATGGTCGACGAAGTCGATCCGAGTCTGAATCTAGGCATGCTGCCCGTGCCGCTTCTCGACAAGCCGAACGTCTTCACTGGCGTGCCTAACAACTGGATCGTGAACAACAAATCCGCTCATCCGGAAGAAGCGAAAGCGTTCTTGAATTGGATGGTAACGTCCGAAACCGGTAAAAAATACATTTCCACCGACTTTAAGTTCGTACCGGCCCTCAATTCCATCGCTCCGAACCCGGAAGCGGTAGGCAAGATCGCGGGAGATTTCGCGGTATTTGCCCCGGCTAACCCTTCCCAAGTGAAGAGTTGGAACTGGGATCGATTCCCTGACGGAATTACGCAGCAGTGGGGAGCGGCTATGCAAGAATACTTGGGCAAACAAATCAACGGCGATCAATTGCTCGAGAAGTTCGATAAAGCCGTTGCGGATATCGTGAAAAGATAAACGTAAGGCAAATAAAAATGGCTGCTGCGGACATCTTGTCCGCAACAGCCGTTTTTATCGTAATGAGATCGATCGCTTACAGTGCCGGAGGCGTGAAAGTCCGCTGGGCGAATTCCGCGTCGAGCATGAAGAAGGCATTGCTGTCTTTGTCGATGCGCTTGAGTTTGTTGATGATGCTGTCGAACATCGCTTCCTCTTCGACCTGCTCGTCGATAAACCATTTCAAAAATTGAATCGTCGCGTGCTCCCGATCGTTCATGGCGAGATCGGAGAGGTGATAAATACGTCTTGTAACTTCTTGCTCGTGCTCGTAAGCATGTTCGAACGCGTCCAGCGTCGAACCGTATTCGTTGTTCGGCGTTTCCATGCCGGACATCGTGACGCGTTTGCCGCGATCGTTCAAATACTTATAGAGCTTCATCGCGTGGAATTTCTCCTCTTCGGCTTGCACCATGAAGAAATTCGCGAATCCGTCCAAGCTTTCGCCCGAGCAGTACGCGGCGATAGCCAGGTAGACATGAGCGGAATATAGTTCGAAATTTAGCTGGTCGTTCAAAGCTTTGGTGAGATCGTCTTTTAACATATGGCCACACTCCTCTGAACTTTATAGGATATACCCGAATTGTACCATAAATCCGCGGGTCATCCTATCCGGTGCTTTAATTTCTCGTACAGCGCTTCAGGAGAGGGGGCGACGATGATTTCGGCTTTGCCGATCAACACCATGCACTGCTTCGTGCAAAGCTTGCATTCGCCTAGGCAGTCTTTTTTCTTCTGTTTCATATCGGGAAACTCAGCCTTGAGCGTCTTATAGACTGCTTTGGAGCCGTGCTTGAAGTTTCTGCAGCAGTACTTGATTTTTTTCATGTTCGACCGACTTTCTCGACGATTCATCATTTTTATGTATTATCTCTGAATCGTCTCCGTTATAAACGCTCACCGTCATCCTTATGGTCGGGGATAGCCGTTTATTCATGGAAGATTGCACTCCCCTTTGAATGATATTAATTCTCATTATCATTGTCAATAGGGCAAATAAAAAACCACTCCAATGAATGGAGTGGTTTCGGAAGGTTACGATTAACGGCTGTAGAACTCGACGATTTGTTTAACGTCGATATCTTGGGACAGCTCGCCGCGGTCCGGAAGACGAATGTACTTGCCTTCCATAGCGTTGGCATCGTATTCTACATAGCCAGGAAGGTGGTGACGACCTTCGGAAGCTTCTTTGATCGATTTCAGGGAGCGGGAACGCTCGCGAAGACCGATTTTGTCGCCTACTTGCACGATGTAGGAAGCGATGTCGACTTTCTTGCCGTTGACAGTCACGTGGCCGTGAGATACCAATTGGCGGGACCCGTAACGGGAGTTAGCCCAACCTAGACGATACACGAGGTTGTCGAGGCGGCTTTCGAGCAAGAACATGAAGTTCTCGCCGGCAATACCTTGTTGCTTCGACGCGCGATCGAACAAGTTGCGGAATTGCTTCTCGTTCAAACCGTACATATGGCGAAGTTTTTGTTTTTCTTGCAATTGCATGCCGTATCCGCTGATTTTGCGGCGCGTATTAGCACCGTGTTGTCCAGGAGGGAATGCGCGTTTCAATTCTTTACCGGATCCGCTCAGAGAAATTCCAAGGCGGCGACTTAACTTGAACTTAGGACCTGTATATCTTGACATGAGTTAGAAAGCTCCTTTTTCAAAATGAAATTTTCTGAAAATGGGTTTCGTTGCGCGGATTTCTCCATAACCGAATTATCGGTTCCAGTAGGGATGTTCAGCCGCAGCCCGCTGGCGGATCGTCCGAGAGGGTGTCACAAGAGCTAAGCCCAGTATTCAACAAGTTATATTATAAGAAACTGTACGTAATTGTCAAGAACCTTCTCGTAAAGCGATCGGAGAAAAATAAGAAATAGGTCTATAGACTTCTATGAACCTAGTGCAAAAATCACTGTTTCATTGTATAGTAAAGGAAAGAAGACATCGGGGGACGGAGGTGTCGGGTATGGTCAATAAGAGGAAGACACAGCAACAACAAGAAATGCCGGACGAATTCGAGAATCCATCCCGCACCCGTCAGCAGTTGCCAGGTTGGCTGCAGAAGCAGGATCTATCAGAAGCGGACCTTCCTTATATTCATCCATTGCTAGTAAGCAGCTTTACGAGCTGGCAGGAGGAAGTAGACGGCTTCCCATGGCTGGGCGGGGATTTAATATTGCTTCATCCGGACGGTACGAGAATATCGGCCGACATACAAACGGAAGAGAACGATTCCGATTTCTTGTCATGGGACGCGGGAGAGATCGGGCCTACGGCCGCGAGCACTGCGCTTGAGACATGTCGTCCAACGCTAAGTCGTGCCGATGAACATATGCACCCGAAGCTTAAGGCGTTCGACTCGATCGCCGTTCCTATTTTTACCCGCACGACCGGATTTCCATGCGCGATAGCCGCATGTTTGTTGCCGGCGGGCACCGCTCAAGCCGGTGACCTTAAGCTGCTGCAAGCGGCGGCGCTCCACATTCGAACTTGCATTTACCGGCATTTCGAGAATTTATTCGTGGGCGGTCTATTAAGGGAACGTAAGCTTTCGAAGAAAGAAGAAAGCCGCAGAGATATTCTGTTCGACGTGATGCGTAGGCTGAACGACCATATCGAAGTCGAGAACGTTCTGACAGAAGTGCTAGATAGCTTAGAGAAGTTATATCCGATTTGCAAAGCGGATTTGTTCTTATCCCAAGACTATAACAGTTCGAACGAGAAGGTAAAGCCTTTGGCCTTTCATCTCAACGATATGGATCTGTGCAAGTCGGCTTTCGTGGATGGGAAAATACGCGAAGAACGTATCGGCGGACGTCATCAGCTCGCATTGCCTTTGTCGGGTAAACAGGGCGTGTACGGAGTGCTGAGACTGGATTTGCCAGACACCGAGTTCGACGAAGCGGATATCGGTTTCTTGTCGATGTTAGCAGCGGCGGCGGGAGCGGCGTTCGAGAAGGCGAAGCTGCACGAGCAAGCTAATGTATTGGTCGGCGAACTGCGATTGATCAACGAGCTTACGCAGCGGCTTAACAGCAGCCTAAAGCTTTCGGATACGATGCAATTTGCTTCGACGGAGCTGCTCGGCATATTTAAATCCGACTTTTGCTGCATTCTGCAATTCGATAAGGCTTCGCAGGAATTTATCGTCATTTCCGCTAACGTGGCTGAAATGATCGGAGAAGCTTATTCGAGCGAATACGGCTTTTGCGGAGTGATGTGGTCGACCAAGGAGCCGATTATTTTATCGGATTATTGTTCCGCGACGCCTGTGTCGTCCCACCTAATGGACGTGACGAACTCAAGATCGCTCTTGGCTTCTCCGCTATTGTTGAACGGAGACGTCATAGGCGCCGTAATGATCGCGAAAAGAGAGCCCAACCACTTCTCTTACGACAATTACAAGCTGTTGCAGGTATTGTCGGCTCATCTCGGTTTGGCGATGTCCAATGCCACGCTTCACGCGGAAGTGCGGAGAATGGTCATTACCGATAATTTAACCGGATTGTATGCTCGCCATTATTTGAACGAAAGAATCGGTCGCAAGCAGACGAGGGACAGCTCAGGTTCGCTTATCGTCGTCGATATCGATCATTTCAAGAAAATCAACGATACTTACGGACATCAGGTCGGAGACGATATCCTGATTCAGGTCAGCGGCATTATTCGCACTTCGATCCGCGATAGCGATATCGCAGCCAGATGGGGCGGAGAAGAACTCGCGATCTATTTGCCGTTGCTTGGCTTAGAGCAGACGGAACGGGTGGCGGAGAGAATCCGGCAAAGGGTCGAAGGCGAGACGAAGCCGCAAGTCACGGTTTCATGCGGAATTTCGGAATGGCGGATAGCCGACGAAAAGATCAGCGTAGAATCGTTGTTCTACAAAGCGGATATGGCGTTGTACGAAGCGAAACACCATGGACGAAACTGCATCGTGGTCGGTTAAACGATTCAGACTTACTCTTAATCCGAGTGTTAGAGGGCAGCTTGTTCGAAGTCGCGAGACTTTGGACGGGCTGTTTTTTTTGCGATTAATGGAATAGCCGCGGAGAAAGGGGAGAGGATACGAAACGAAAGGGGTTTATCATATGCTGAACATAGCAAGAAAAGCGGCTATAACGACAGGAGCGGCGATGTTGTTCATCGGAACGCAGGGGTGTCAATTGATCTCGACCTCTTTGCCCGCGGATAAAGCTTTTGCGATGTCGGCCTCGGCTCTTTCCGGGAGCGAACGTTACGGATTTGCCGGAGAGGTGTCCGTACTCGATCCTGGCGGATTTGTCGGAGGCCGGGCTGCATTCGAAGGAGAAGTCACGATGCATGGCAAGCTGAGCATGCAATGGAAATCGAATAGTTCGGCAACGATGGAAGTAAATTCGCAACAAACGACCGCTTATCGACCCCTGCAGCTTCTGGAGTCCATTAAAGGCGATTCCGCAACGATCACTTACGCCGAGAAGCCTGTTCCGAATCAACCGGTACGCATGCAGATCAAATTAGACGATACGGTCGCGAGAGATCGGCTGGCCCAAGTGTTAAGGGACGATTTCGCGCTCCTGCGCGCCGATAACGGTCTTCTGCGGGGCGATCCGGCTAAGGCCGAGCAAATATTGCTTGCGGCGAACAAACGGCTGGAAGAGGCGCTGAGCACTTTGGAGGTTACGACGGTATGTCAATGGACGGCGGATCCGAAAAGCTGGTTTCCGTCTCAATTAAAAGAAGAGTCGACGCTCTCGTATCGGTGGAATGGAAAACCTTACAAGGAAAAGCGAATTTCCGAAACGAATTTCTCATTAAAGGGGTAGTTCAAAAAGAAGCATCATCCAACCTTCTCGGTGCTGAAAACCGGACTTTTTGAAACACACACCTAAAGCCCAAAGTGGTACAATAAAATCGATCGGATTAAGCAATAACGGTTAAATAAAGGAGAGATTGACGGATATGCGGGATTCGCGATTGCAAAAACTAGCCGCCAACTTGGCGGGATATTCCATTAAGGTTCAACCGGGAGACAACGTGCTTATCGAGATGATCGGCACCGAGAGAGAACTGCTGAAGAGCTTGATCGAAGAGGTAGCCCGGCTAGGGGGAAACCCGTTCGTTGAAATCGAGGATCGTTCCGTAACTCGGGCTTTGTTGAAAAATGCGAACGAAGAGCAATTGTCGACTTGGGCTGCTTACGATCTCGAGAGAATGAAGCAGATGCAAGGCTATATCGGAATTCGCGCAGGAGAGAACGTGAACGAACTCGCCGACGTACCGGCCGATAAAATGAAATTGTACGATCGGATTCATCGTCACCCGGTTCATCTGGAGCAACGGGTGAAGAAGACGAAATGGGTCGTGTTGCGCTATCCGAACAGTTCCATGGCGCAATTGGCTAACATGAGCACGGAAGCGTTCGAGGACTTTTACTTTGACGTTTGCAACTTGGACTATGCCAAAATGGATCGTGCGATGGATCCCTTGCAGCACCTTATGAGCAAGACGGATAAAGTAAGGATCGTATCTCCGGGAACCGATCTTACTTTCTCGATTAAAGGAATCGGCGCGCAGAAATGTTCCGGAGAACGTAATATCCCGGACGGAGAAGTCTATTCCTGCCCGGTGCGCGATTCCGTGAACGGTACGATCGCTTACAATACGCCTAGCGTATATAACGGTTTTACCTACGAGAATATCAAATTTACGTTCGAGAACGGTAAAATCGTCGAAGCGACCGCCAACGACACGGACCGCATCAACGCGTTGCTGGACAGCGATGACGGAGCGCGACATATCGGCGAGTTTAGCCTAGGCTTTAACCCGTACATTTTGCATCCGATGAAGGATACGCTATTCGACGAGAAAATCGCGGGAAGCCTGCACTTTACGCCAGGGCAAGCCTACGAGGTAACCGACAACGGAAACCGCTCCTCGATTCATTGGGACCTCGTATTGATCCAAAGACCGGAATACGGCGGCGGGGAAGTGTACTTCGACGATGTCCTTATCCGCAAGGACGGAATATTCGTCATTCCCGAACTCGAAGGCTTGAACCCGGATTCCTTGAAATAATGCGATAACCTCTTGCGTGAATTTAGGGGAACAAGGTATGATGTTGAGGAGATTGATTTTGCCTAATATTTAGGAGGGGATACCATGTCTAATAATGCGGCTATTGTAGAGTTGTCCCAAGCGGCTAACAAATTCCGTTCTTCCATCGTTCTTCAAGCTGAGAACAAGTACATCGACGTTAAAAGTATCCTGGGCTTGTTTACGACGCTAGTCGGCAATTTTTCTTATGAACTTCACGTTCATGGGCCGGATGCGGAAGAAGCGAAGAAAGAATTGGGATCGATTTTCGCTAAGCACAACTTGAACGTTAAAGTAGTGGAATAGCAACAAACGATGGAATCATAGTAAGTTCGAGACATCCCGTCCGGTTGGACGGGATGTTTTTGTACAAAGGGCTGCCATGATCTTGTACTTCTGAGCAATATCGTCTAATATAAAAGTGATAGCTAGAGATGATTGGCGCGCAACGTTGCAGTCGATGAACAGGAGCTCGCTTTATATTGGGATTTTGGGCACAGGGGGAGTGGGAATGGCAGCATCGGATACTTTGGTCGATCTGAATGAAAAGGCAATACGTCTGCTCCAGGAAGATGCAGATAAAATCGAAAAGTTGATCGCGATCCAGATGGAAAATCTGACGACCCGCAAATGCCCGCTATATGAGGAAGTTCTGGACACCCAGATGTACGGTTTCTCGAGAGCGGTTGATTTCGCGGTACGGACAGGATTAGTCGTTGAAGGCGCAGGGAAATTGCTGATCAGCCAGTTGGAACGGAATCTGGCGATTTTATACGAGGCTTTGGAGAAGAAAGAAGAGTAGCACCCTGGCGGGGTACTACTCTTTTTTTTGCGCGGTTCCGAATACATGTCCGGACTAGACGAAGTAAAACGAGACGCCCAGAATGGCGTACACGATCAATAGCAGCTTGCCTTCGAACCAGGTCGTGGACCCATCCCTCGATATGGAAGTGGCGATCAATACTGCGACCCCGATTGCGGCGATCTCGATCGTCGTAAAGATAAGGTTCATTTCTTTGCCGAACAATAGGCTAACGAAGACAAGCACGGGGGCGACGAACAAAGCGATCTGCAAACTGCTGCCGACGGCGATCTCGACTGCCGCTCCCATTTTGTTTTTCAGCGCTAACATAACCGCCGCGCTGTGCTCTGCCGCGTTGCCGACGATCGCGACGACGAAGGCTCCGACGAACAACTCGGACAAGCCGAAGCGAGCGGAGAAGGTATCAAGCGTATGAACGAGCCATTCGCTTATGAAAGCAACCATTACGGTGGCGACAAGCAACAAAATGATGGACATTCGCTTAGACCAAGCAGCGTTCTCGCCATGATCCGCTTTCGTATCTTCGTGGTCTCCTAAGAAGCTTTTGTGAGTAAACATGGAATAGAATAACCAACCGAGATAAGCGAAAATAAGGAACGCCGCGACGATGATGCTAATGTTCATCGTATCATGCTCCGAGATGTGCTCGGTTTTGACGAAGATCGCGGGAATGAATAGGGCGATAACCGCTAACAGCATCAGAGACGCGTTCTGCCCGGCTAAGTGAACGTTAAACTTCTGTTCCTTGTACTTTAGTCCGCCGACTAACGCGCTTGCTCCAAGGACGAGGAGCAGGTTACCGATGATCGCGCCGGTGAGGCTGGCCTTGACGATGTCGAACAACCCTTCCTTGATCAGGAAGATCGCGATAATGAGCTCAGCCGCGTTGCCGAACGTCGCGTTAAGGAAGCCGCCTAGGCGTTGTCCGGCATAATGGGCGACGGATTCGGTAGCTTTGCCGAGAAGCCCGGCCGCGAATAAGATCGCCAGTCCCGCGCAGGCGAATTCGATCACCGCTCCCCACTTCATATAGTGCGATAGGGCACTCAGCAGGAAGGTTACGATCAGGAGAGGGAAAAACAACTTTTTCAAAGTCAAGCACCTCATGAATGGACAAATTTTGGAATCGTTAATTGGCATTTATTACTATACCCAATTCGTATAATGATGTAAACGGGGTTCCGAAAGTAAAGCCGGAACGGGTGTAGCCGGAATCTCTTGCGGTTGCTTCTGGTCTAGTCTTCCATTACAATGGAAGCATAACAGGTTCGGGAGAGTGAGCCGCCATGACGGAAGAGTTACAACAAGGATTGATTCGGATTTCAGATGATGTCGTCGCCACGATTGCCGGATTAGCGGCATTGGAGACCCCTGGAGTTGCCGCCATGTCGGGCGGGATTTCGGAAGGCTTGGCCAAACGGTTAAGCGGACGGAACGCGCAGAAGGGCGTTTCCGTCGAGGTAGGTCAAGTGGAGGCAGCCATAGATTTAAGAATCGTCGTGCAATACGGCATTCCTATTCAAGAGGTCGGACGCCGACTGCAGGATAACGTTCGGGAAGCCGTTGAGAACATGACCGGACTTAACGTTGTGGAAGTGAACGTGAAGGTCGAAGGCGTAGCCTTCAAGGATGAAGAGCAGCAGGATGATGCCCACCGGGTAAAGTAGAATAGCGTTAAGCGGAACCGTCAGACTTTCTGGCGGTTTTATTTATGGATATGGGGAAAAACGGAACGAGTTTGTTCAAACGATCAATCGTGTAACGGCTCATTTACTACTATTGGCTTTTCTATAGCGTGGAAATTTTAGTAACTGCAATTTCATGCTGGGAGGAGGCACGAGGGCCCAAAAAGTTCTTCAACATTTTCTATTCCCATTTCGATGGGCTGAATTTAGTCGCAAAGCTCCACGGCAAATCCATTAGAGCACAAAGAGAACCTTACACCCTGCCAAAGTTGGCTAACGATCGGGGAAGCGCACTGAGAGTACCTTACAACTACCGAAGGTTGGCTAACGATCGGGGAAGCGCACTGAGAGTACCTTACACCCGCCGAAAGTTGGCTAACGATCGGGGAAGCGCACTGAGAGTACCTTACACCTACCAAATTTCGGCTAACGAACCACGAAACGAACGGAGAGTACCTTATCTCCGCCAAAGGTTGGCTGACGAACCTCGAAGCGCACTGAGAGTATCTTACACCTACCAAATTGCGGCTAACGAACCACGAAACGAACGGAGAGTACCCTTATCTCCGCCGAAGGTTGGCTAATGCTCCTCAGAGAGAAAGTGTGCTGCAAGCCGCTGGGAGCGGTCTAATTGGTCGGAAGTGATGAGCTGGTTAGGACAAAACCCAAAAAAACGAGATCAAGCAACGTCGAGGCTGCTTTGATCTCGTTTTAGATTACATTTTTCTAAAGCGGGAATTGGAGGAGTTCGTACCGGAATCGGAAGAAACCTTCTCGACCCGGTTATATTCCCTCGAGATGCTAAGGAGAATCCCCATGCCCGTAAGCAATGTTAGCATAGATGAGCCCCCGTAGCTTATAAAGGGCAAAGTGACTCCGGTAATAGGGATCGCGCCGCTTACCCCGCCCATGTTAATGAGCGCTTGTATGGCGATCAAGGACACGAGGCCGATACCGACTAACGTTCCGTAAATATCCGGGCACCTAAGAGAAACGATGAGCGCTCTCCATAGGAAAACGATATAGAACAAAATAAATATCGTCGTTCCGACAAACCCGAGTTCTTCGCCGATGACCGCAAAAATAAAATCGTTATAAGCGTAAGGTAAGTAAAACAGCTTCTGCACGCTATTGCCTAATCCGGTTCCGAATAGTCCTCCATGCCCGAAAGCTTCGAGGGAACGCGTCAGATGGTAACCGGTCCCCTGTTGGTCCGCCAGTGGATCCAAGAACGCGGTAAAACGCGCTCCGCGATAACCGAAATCGGTACCGGGATTCATTAGGAGATACAAGCTTGTACCTAGCGCCGCAAGGCCGAGCAGAACGCCTGACGATAGCAGAATATGCTTCAGATTCGACCCTCCCGCAACGACGATGGCCGAAGCGCACATGACGAGAATCGCGCAGGAACCGAAATCCGGTTGAAGCATAATAAGAAAGGCGAAAAATCCGACGACGATCATGACCGGGAGAAGTCCCTTCTTGAAGTCGCGGAATTTCTCGTCTTTCTTCGCGATGATAGCAGCCAAATACATGATGATGGCCAGCTTGGCGAATTCCGTCGGCTGAATGCCGAAGATCCAACTGGTAGCGCCGTTTTTCGTATCCCCGAATATCGGAACGAGGAATAACAGGACGAGAGTTCCGATGAAAAACAACATAAACAGCTTCTTGTATTTTTGAAAATGAATATTCATCATCACGAGCATAACAAACGTGCCTAGCCCGACAAACATCAATTGGCGCTTCACGAAATAGAGAGCGTCATTGTTGAAGTCAGGCTTGGACACCGCCATGCTTGAACTTGCGCTGAATACCATAACCAGTCCGAAACCCACGAGCAGAAGCGTCAGAATAAGCAACAGAAAATCTGGCGTGCCCCGCTGGCCGCTCTCCGGAGTCTTCATCGCCGATTCCTCCGCGCCGCTAGGAGAGCAGCTTCTTTAATTCCTGCGCACGCTGAGTTGCGGTATTCAAGATCGGTTCTGGGATCGGAGACTCGTAATCGAGTCCGTGAGGGAAAGTCGCGCGGCCGATATATACGGCTTCCACTTCAAGGATCGCGTCCGGATTTTCTAGCTTGCCTTCAACGGCTCTAGTCGTAATACGCAAGAAATAATCTTGACCATTCGAGCGATCTTGCAGCTTAAGGTCATATGTAGCGCGGCGATATTCCCATTGCCAACGTACGAAGCCTAATTTATCGCTGGAATCGTCCAGGTGTCCGAGGTCGCTGCGAATTCCGTTTAATCCCGTATTGTCGAGTAACATGGATAATCCTCCTTATCAAAACAAGCGTGTTTCCTTTACATGATAGACGGTTTACGAGCCTTCTGCAAGCGTCGTCGGCATACAAGTTCGAACGTTCATTGACAATTATCTCCTCGTATCCTCGGGAAGGTTACGGAGGCGCGGGCTTTCTGATACAATGATTACAAACAGACGGATTACGGAAAGGAGGCGCCGCCATGACGGTCAACGAACAGACGCTGCATTCCTTATATGAAGATATGGTAAAATGGCGCCGGCATTTGCATCAACACCCAGAGCTTTCATTCCAAGAATTCGAAACCTCGCGCATGATCGCGGATTTGCTGGAAGAGTGGGGCTTAGAGGTTCGCCGAGGAGTAGCCGGAACGGGAATCGTGGCCAAGCTCGCCGGCCGATTGCCGGGCCGCACGATCGCGTTGCGGGCGGATATCGACGCGCTGGCTATTCAAGACGCCAAGGATAGCCCTTATCGGTCTTCCGTTTCCGGGGTCATGCATGCCTGCGGACATGACGGACACACGGCGCAAATGCTTGCCGTCGCTCGTTATTATAGCTTGCACGTCGAAGAAACCGCCGGGACGAGACTGTTCATATTCCAACCGGCGGAAGAAGTGCTGCCCGGAGGAGCGATTCGGATGGTGGAGGAAGGAGTTCTCGAGGGGGTAGACGCGATCTACGGCATACATTTATGGTCGCCTCTTCCTTACGGAACGGCTGTTACGCGTCCAGGCCCCTTCATGGCGACGCCGGATGAGTTCGAGATCGAGATCATCGGGAAGGGGGGGCACGGCGGTTTGCCCCACGAGAGCAGAGATGCTCTCGTGACGGGAGCTTCGCTAGTCATGGCGCTTCAGACGATCGTGGCCCGAAACGTGAATCCTCTCGAAGCGGCGGTTCTCTCGGTCGGACGGATGGCCGCGGGCTCCGCGAACAATGTCATCGCAGGCAGTTGCAAGCTCAGCGGCACGGTGAGATCCTTCAATAAAGAAATGCGCTCGCTCGTTCGCCAGCGGATGGAAGAAATCGTTAGACACACTTGCGAAATGCATGGCTGCGAATATAAGATGAGTTACTTCGAAGGGTATCCGCCGGTCGTCAACGACGAGGCAGAAGCCCGCAGAGTGCTTCGGATCATCGCCGATGTGCTTCCGGAAACCGCATCGGGGCCGTGCGAGCAGATTATGGCCGGCGAAGATTTCTCTTATTATTTGCAAGAGAAGCCGGGATGTTTTTTCTTCGTAGGCGCAGGTAAACCGGATGGGTACTCGCCTCCTCATCATCATCCTCTTTTCGATATCGAAGAGAAGGCAATGCTTCATTCCGCTAGGCTTCTAATCGCGGTAGCGAATGATTCAGCCGCGGACATGGAGTGAGAACAGACAACAGATACTCGATCCTATCCACTATCAAACCAAAGTCATTTTCCAAGGATTCATACTGGGGGATGGCTTTTTTTCTATCCGATTAACGCACGCGCGTCGTGATTGAAGCTTATAAATTTTTCGGGAAGGGAAAGCTGTAGAGATAGGAGGGATGCACAATGAATCAGTCTCGGCCGTTATGGGTGCAGTCGGATGGGACGGTGTTATTAGACGAACGGAATCCCGAATACGAACAAACCCGGGATTTCCTAAGGGAAATCGCCGAACTGCGCAAACGTCCGGGCACCTGGCACACCTATTGCGTAACTCCGGTATCACTATGGAACGCGGCGGCAACGGGTTTAAGTTCAAGCGCTGTCCTAAAGCGATTAACCGAGCTGTCGCGATATGCCCTGCCCCGTTCGTTAGAAGACGAAATTCGAGTACATATGAACCGCTACGGTCAAATTCGCTTAAAGGCTTCGGAAGGCGGATTAACGCTTACGACCGAAACTTTAGAATTAATGGAGAAGTTATGCGAATGGGAGAACGTAAGATCCGTATTTGCCGGAACTCCGTCAGGAACAAGCGTTGCGATTCAAGGAGCCTCACGCGGATGGATCAAACGAGAACTGGCGGAATTAGGGTATCCCGTCAAGGATGAAGCAGGTTTTCATAGCGGCGAGGCTCTGAATATGAACCTTCGCGAAATTACGGCAACGGGCAGGCGGATCGAGCTAAGGGACTATCAAAAGGAAGCGGTGGATGCTCTGCTCGGCGATGGCGCGCGAGACGGAGGAAGCGGTGTCGTCGTACTGCCTTGCGGAGCAGGTAAAACATGGGTCGGAATGGCCGCAATCGCAAAATTAAAGTGCGAAACGCTCATTCTGACTCCGAACGGAGTGTCCGTCTCCCAATGGATTTCCGAGCTTCTGAAAAATACGACTTTATCGGAGGATGAGGTAGGAGAATATACGGGACAATCGAAAAACGTGAAACCCGTCACTGTCGCGACCTATCAGGTCCTAACTTACCGGCGCACGAAAGAAGATGACTACCCCCATCTGCAACTATTCGTAAACCGGGATTGGGGGCTCATTATTTACGATGAAGTTCATTTGTTGCCTGCTCCGGTATTTCGTATGACGGCGGATATCCAAGCGACTAGGCGGCTGGGATTAACGGCTACGCTCGTAAGGGAAGACGGCAGGGAAGGCGATGCTTTCGCCTTGATCGGTCCGAAGCGATACGAAATTCCTTGGAAAACGATGGAGAGCCAAGGCTGGATTGCGCAAGCGGCATGTACGGAGGTGAGAGTGTCGCTGGATCCCGGTACCGCGATAACTTATCAAGCGGCGCCTAAGCGCAACCGCCATCGCATCGCAGGGGAAAACCCGCGCAAAGCGGAAGTCGTGAAAGCTTTGCTGAAACGTCATAGCGGCGAGCCGACCTTGATTATCGGACAATATCTGGATCAGCTCCGCGAGTTATCCCGCGAGTTGGACCTTCCATTAATTACGGGAGAGATGCCGCACGGAAGCCGCAAACGGTTATTCGACCAGTTCAATCAGGGGGAAATCGACGTGCTTCTCGTGTCCAAAGTCGCGAACTTTGCCGTCGACCTTCCCGACGCTTCGATTGCCATCCAAATCTCGGGCAGCTACGGTTCGAGGCAGGAGGAGGCGCAACGATTGGGGCGCATTATGCGGCCGAAGCAATCCGGAGCGGGCGCTGCGTTCTATTCGGTAGTCAGCGATGGGACGGATGAAATCGAATTCTCGCGCAATCGAGGGAGATTTTTATTGGAACAAGGGTATCCGTACGCGGTGGATCAATGGGATCGAAATGACAACAAGCTGCCAACAGAGGAGTTGCTCCCATGAACTTAGCGATGTCACTCGAACGATTGCCTGATTCGATCAGAAGGTTGATCGTTGCCGATCCGACAATCACAGCCAGGTACGATCAGGGCGAGAAATTAGAAGAAATTCTCTCCAGTCGGGAATGGGCTGCGGATTGGCTCCGGAGCAATCGGGGATTACCGACGACTCAAGTTCTTAGAACGATATTAATTGGATTCGCTAGCCTGCCGTTTGAGCTTGAATCGGCTTTAAAGCTTATAACCGAGAAGACAGAGCTGACCGGGGCGGAAACGCGTATTGCGGTGGTCAGGCTGCGGAGAGCGGGTATCGTGTTCGCGGTTCGCAAAGCATGGGGCGATCAATTGCTGTACATCCCGACGGATAACATAACGTTATGGCAATCTTTCCTGCTGCCTGTCGATGGCGAGCCTTTGAAGGAAACGGACTCCGATGAGATTAGCTATTGTCCGACGGCATTCCGCTTACCGTTGTCGCTGGAATTGTTGTCCGTATGGCAGGAAATTCAACGACAACCTATCGCATGGACGAACAAGAGCCCTATAAGTCGTTCCATAGTCAACCGATTGACGGATGAGATGCGATTAACTTCCGACGAATTAGTTTGTTTATCGTTGGTTTACCCGCAACAGGATCGAATGCCTCCTCAGGTTGCTTTGGCGCTTGATCTCGGAATACATATCAAAGCTTTGAAGAATGAAGGGAACGTCATTCGCATTTCCGATTCGGGTATAGCCGATTGGTTAACGCATTTGCCCGAATCCGCCGATCGCGAGTTACTGGCTCGAATCGTGATCAGATATGTTTCCGCGTCGCCGGTCATGCATTTAACGTTCTCGGCGCTCTTGACGCTTATGGATAGCAATTGGTATCCCGATAATCGATTAACGATTCTGGATGGAAATGAGGGAGCGATTAACGACGTTTTGAATTTGATGCAATCCTTCGGTTGGTTGGAACGCGGAGATCTTCGAGGACAAGCGGTTTTTCGGTCAAAGCTGCGAATCGGCGATTATTCGAATGGGAAAAATCAAGACATTCAAGACGCAGGACAATGGTTTGTTCAACCGGATGGCGAAATTCTTGTTCCGCCGGAAACGAGCTTGAGGCAAAGATGGGATTTGGCGGAGATAGCGGAAAGAGTGACGGCGGATGCGATATTCGTTTATCGCTTAACCCGATCGTATTGTTTCCAAGCGTTTAATGCCGGTCATTCCGAGCAGTCGATGATTGCTTTTCTGGAAAATGGCTCGGGCGCCCCATTGCCGGAATCGGTCACGAGGTCGATCGGGGATTGGTTTGCGCCGTTGGGAAAAATTCGTTTTCAAGAAACCGTGCTGCTGCGTATGGAAAATTCGTCCGTCGCCGCCGCGCTCCTTCAAGATCCGGATACGGCGGAAATGTTAGGGGAACGGATAAGCGAGCGCGATTTCGTCGTTATGCCATCGGCGCTTAAGAAGTTGCGATCAAGGCTGCACCAAATCGGATACCCGCCGTCGGAACGTCGGCAAACGGAAACGGGCAGTCCCGAAGGGGCAGAGTCGGTAGCGAAAAAGGAAGGCGATACGGAGGGATATACGGAGCCTGGGTGGATCTACGGACGTCAGAGGTTATCCGCATTCGAAGCGGATCGGTCGTTGCCGGCTGTAGAAGAGCTGTTTCCGGGAATGTCGAGCATTCCGGAAGCATGGCTGACGAAGCCAAGGACCTATCATTCCACAACCCGTAAGGAACTGATTCGAAGAGCGATAGATTGGCAAGCTTCCATTCAAGTTGAACGGGACGGTATCGTTCAAACGTTGGTTCCGAAAGACATACGGGAAGACGGGGCGAGATGGGAAGTGGTGGGAGAATGGCGGGTTATACCGAATTCGAGCGACTTCGCGCCGGATGATCGGCGCCGTTCGCGGCAAGCGACCGTCGTGGGTTCGGAGGAAATCGCCGAGGTCATGATTATGCTGCCTTCCTTGGAGGAGCTCGAAACCCATTGACCGGATGTGAGCATTCTGTGTTATTATAATGGGGTATGGCAAAGCCGAAAGGTGAGGTGAGGCCGATGGCCAGCATGACTCAAACCCTCCCTGCGGCAGAACAAGGTGTGATGGAAGCGCCTGCCGATATGGCAATGCTCCTATCTCACGCCTTCGAGCTGGGGGATTTTCTTAAGAATTCCGCTCTAGCCGCGGAATACGCTTATTGGAAAGATAAAGTTCTTCAAGACGCCGAGGTGCAGAGCTTAAGCAAGCAATTCTCCAAAGCGAAAGAGAAATTCACCGAATGCGAAAGGTTCGGAAGATTTCATCCGGATTACAATGCCGCATTGGATCAAGTATACGAGATGGAAAGCCGGCTGGATCAGGTTGAATCCGTGCGGATGTACAAAGCGGCGGAAAGCTCCTTGGACGAACTGCTTAATGATATATCCCGAACGTTGGCGCATGCCGTCTCGGTCAGCATCAAGGTTCCGGACAACAATCCGAATCCGAAAGCATCCGGTTGCGGCAACGGAGGAAGCTGTTCGTGCGGAAGCGGCGGATGCGGTTGATCAGATTTAACAGAACCGGAGGTTAGACATGTTTGCCGAACGGACAGGTTATATCGTATGGTTTAGCGATTCGAAAGCGGCCAAAGGGTTGGACAAATACGGAACGTTGCACTATATGTCCCGCAAGATGCAATACGCCGTAATGTACATGAACGCCGACGTTGCGGAGGAGGCCGTTCGAAATTTGCAGCGATTGCCTTTCGTACGCAAGATCGAACGCTCCTACCGTAACGAAATTAAGACCGAGTATGAGAAGAATGTGCCTGACAAAACTCGGTTTTACGGACTTTAAGGCATTAAACCAATAGGTCGCTCGGAGAACCTCCCGGATAATGGGAGGTTTTCTTCTGAATACAATTACAGTATATGGGATTATTTCCATATCGAGATGGGTATAATAATAATTTGAATTGACGGATAGTTGAAGCGGCTATTAAACTAGTAACAATTCTGAATTAATGCTGTACCTGAAAGAAGCGCTGCCGCTTGAAGGCAGCGAATATCAAACAAATAGAATAGGGGTAACGAAATGAAGAAAAAATGGTTATCAACGATTATGCTTTCCGCAGCTGCTCTGCTAGTCGTCGCAGGGTGCGGAAACAAGGCAGAGAACGGTAATAATGGCGGCGCTTCCACGCCGCCAGCCAGCGAATCGGCTTCTCCATCCGCAAGTGCGCCGGCTTCTAACGCGGAATCCAAAACTTACAAGATCGCGATTTCCCAGATCGTTGAGCATCCATCGTTGGATGCGACCCGTGAAGGCTTTCTCGCAGCGCTGAAAGATGCCGGAATCGTCGACGGAGAAAATCTTAAGGTAGACGTTAATTTTGCTCAAGGAGATCCGACGAACAACTTATCGATTGCCCAGAAAATCGCATCCGATAAAAATGATTTAGTGCTCGGAATCGCGACGCC
This sequence comes from Cohnella herbarum, assembly GCF_012849095.1. Classification (NCBI taxonomy): domain Bacteria; kingdom Bacillati; phylum Bacillota; class Bacilli; order Caryophanales; family Paenibacillaceae; genus Cohnella; species Cohnella herbarum. The sequence goes on along the minus strand of NZ_CP051680.1, from coordinate 2,229,859 downwards.
CTCCGCTTTAGCCATTGCGCAGAACGTAAAAGATACGCCAGTTCTGTTCGCGGCCGTAACAGACCCGCTTGCCGCTAAAATCGTTACAAACCTGGACCAGCCGGGAGGCAACATCTCCGGTGCTTCCGATACGAATCCGGAAGCGATCAAAGAACTGATGAACTTCATAGCTGCTAATTTCCCGGATATAAAAAATGTCGGCGTCGTCATTAACGAAGGCGAAGAAAACGCCGTGGTCATGGCGAAGACGGCAGAAGAAGCATTAGCAGCCCACGATATTAAGCTGGTAAGAGCAGCAGCTGCCAATACATCCGAGGTTAAACAAGCTGTGGATTCGTTAGTCGGCCGCGCGGATGCTATCTATATCACGCTGGATAACACAGTCGTGAGCGCTGTTGAATCGATAATTCAAGTCGCGAACGATAAAAAGATTCCATTCTTCTCCAGCGACAGAGATACCGTAGAGAAGGGCGCGTTTGCAACAGTAGGCTTTAAATATTTCGATCATGGTTACCAAGTCGGTCAGATGGCCGTCGAAATTTTGAAAAATGGCAAGAAACCGGCTGAAATGAAAGTTACCGTTCCGGATAAGCTGGATTTGATTCTAAATCTTAAAGCCGCCGAGGCTCAGGGGATTACGGTTACGGATGCGATGAAGGATCAAGTTAAGGACAAAGAAACGAATATCATTCAGTAATTGGAATTGGAGTGAGCGACTCCCGTCGTTTACTCCAATTTTCTCTGTAGGAGGCTAACCATGCTGGATTCAATTTATGGGGCTATTGCGCTGGGTCTTCTGTTTGCTTTAATGGCTCTCGGGGTCTATATCACCTTCCGTATTTTAGATTTTCCCGATTTAACCGTTGATGGTAGCTTCGCTACAGGCGGTGCGATTGCGGCGATTCTGATTACGCACGGGTATCACCCGGCTATTGCTACCTTGGCTGCGTTCGCTGGCGGCCTTGTTGCTGGCGCATGCACAGGTCTTCTGCATACGAAAGGGAAAGTGAACGGATTATTGGCGGGTATCATAATGATGATAGCCCTATATTCCATTAATATTAGAATTATGGGTGGGAAACCCAATATTTCAGTAGTGAATACTGAAACCTTATTGTCGCCGATCATGAAGCCGATCGGATTGTTTATTCTTGTTTCTGCTATTGCAGTCATTATCGTGAAGCTATTGTTAGACGCATTCCTGCATACGGATGTAGGCCTCGCGCTAAGAGCGACTGGAGACAATGCCGGAATGATTCGTAGCTTCGGCGCTAACACCGATCTGACGAAGGTTCTAGGCGTTAGCTTATCCAATGGATTGGTAGCGGTTTCCGGAGCGTTGATTGCCCAACAGGGAGGCTTCGCCGATATTACGATGGGGGTTGGAATGATTGTCATCGGATTGGCTTCGGTCATTATCGGCGAGGCAATCTTCGGCACTAGAACCGTATTCATCGCTACGCTGGCGGTCGTGCTCGGATCGATCGTATACCGTATCGTTATCGCGTTGGCGCTTAGGGTCGAATTGTTCAGAGCCTCGGATTTGAAGCTTGTCACTGCCCTTATCGTTATCATCGCGCTCGTCGTACCGTATGTGCGGCGCATGATGAAGCAGAAGAAATTGGCGCGCAAGCGCACGATAGAGCTTACGGCAACGCTAGCCTCGGGTAAAGGAGGCAAAGTCTAATGCTGGATTTGGTAAACGTATCCAAATTGTTTAACCCCGGAACTTTGGATGAGAAGATTGCATTAATGGATGCGACACTGCGATTTAAACCCGGCGATTTCGTGACCGTGATCGGGAGCAATGGTGCCGGTAAGTCTACTTTAATGAATATCATCTCGGGCGTAATGAAGCCGGATATCGGCAAAGTGTTAATCGAAGGCAATGAGATTCAGCACATTCCCGAGCATAAAAGAAGCCGTTGGATCGGACGGGTATTCCAGGATCCGATGGCGGGTACGGCTCCGCGGATGACCATTGAAGAAAATTTAACCATGGCCTATAAGCGGGGCAAGAGTAGAGGGTTAGCCTGGGGAGCGACATCCGCCAAGCGGCAGTTGTTTCGCGAGCAGCTCTCTCGTCTCGGTATCGGCTTGGAAAATCGGATGAGCGCCAAAGTCGGGTTATTGTCCGGAGGAGAACGTCAAGCGCTAAGCTTGCTGATGGCTACGTTCACGAAGCCGCAGATTCTGCTTCTCGACGAGCATACGGCGGCGCTGGATCCGGCCCGGGCGGAGTTGATTACCCGACTGACGGAAGAAATCGTTCGGGAAATGAAGCTGACGACGCTCATGGTCACCCACAACATGGAGCAAGCGATCCGGTTAGGTAACCGTTTGATCATGATGGATAAAGGCCGCATTATTCTAGACATTACGGAGCAACGCAAACAAAGCTTAACCGTCGCGCAATTATTAGGAGAATTCGAGAGGATCAGCGGACATCAATTGTCGGACGATCGGATCGTACTCGGATAATTGCGTTACTAACCAGATCGCCGGAAGTTCTCGGCGATCTTTTGTACATTATTGATAATCGATGAATAGTTATTCGACTAAGATCAAAGAAACGATGATATAAATAATATTATCCAAATTTCGGTATTAAAGGAGTAGTTTTATTTTATTGTTGAATCATCGGGAATAAATGCGGTAAAATGAACTTAAGTTCCTAGGAAACATTTGGAGATCTATGAGTCATTGGACCTAATATCGGGAAGGGGATAGCCCGGTGAAGGATAAACATACGGAGCGTTGGAATACTTACGAACCCTTCCATGTCATTCTTGGGGATAAGAAGGTTGCCGATATCATCATCACCAATCACGCCCGGACGAGATGGACGGATCGGGTTGAAAGCGACAGAACCGGTTATTCCGATATTGCCGAGTTTATGTGGGAATGTTTGAAGGACGGCCGGATCGTTTCCTATTACCGGAACGAACAAGACGTATATACGATCGATGACGATCTTGTCTTTGTTGCGGAATTTGCCGTAAGCGAGACGGACACCGATCTGCTCGGCAATCCCCTGCACAAAATGATCGTCGTAACTTTCCTGGGAAGAATGTCGGAAACGATGGAATTGCGCGATTTGAAAACCTATTATTCTTGGCTACGTCATTCTAGGCGAATGACGCTCATTAAAAACAATCGTAAACGCCGTTAAGGCATTCCCATACACAGCAGCCGGGTAGGAGGGTTAACCTCGCCCGGCTGTTCGTCTTTTCGACGTACTTAAAACCTGACTTTTAGAACACATACTTATGGTATAATTCGATATAAATAATCGGACGGAAGGCGGGATAAAGTGGCGCTGAACGTACATCAACTGCATATCTTTTACACGGTCGCGGAACGCGGAAGCTTCTCGGCCGCAGCCCAAGCATTGCACATGACTCAACCTGCCGTCACGATGCAAGTACAAGCGCTCGAGGAGCGATTCGGAACGAAACTGCTAAATCGGACGACCAAGAAGCTAGTGTTGACGGAAGCCGGCCACCGGTTGTTGCCGCAGGCTCGTAAAGCGGTTGAACTTATGCGGGACACGGACGAGATGATGATTAAATTCATCGAGGAGTTGAAAGGGCGACTGCAATTCGCGGCCAGCTTGACGATTGGAGAATATGTTCTGCCGAGGTTGCTCGGCCCTTTTTTGCGGAAGTTTCCGGAAGTTTCCGTCGACATGAAAGTGATGAATACGACGGAAATCATTGAGGCCGTCGCTAACCAAGGCTTGGATTTCGGCATTATCGAAGCCCCTTGCGATGTGGCCGGATTCGACGCGGAGCCGGTTATGGATGACGAGTTGATGCTGATTACTCCCGCGAATCATCCTTTCGCTTATCGGGACGAGGTAACGCTAGAAGAGGTTATTCGCGAGCCGATGGTGTTACGCGAGAAAGGTTCGGGAACCCGGCAGATTATGGAGGATGAGCTGCTTCGTCATGGAATCAGCGAAGAGAATCTTCGGGTCGTGAGCGAATTCGGCAGCACGGGCGCGGTGAAGTCGGCGGTAGAAGCAGGACTGGGTTTGTCTTTGCTTTCCGTATGGACGATTAAACATGAGCTCTCGTTGGGACTCTTAAAACCCGTAAAAATCTCCGGCGTTCGTTTCACGCGTCAATTTTATGCGGTGCGACTGCAGTCCTCGTTGCTCCCGATGCCGGCAGCAGCGCTTTTACACGATCTGAGGGAGCTGTCCCATGAATAAAGTAGATTTGCATACCCATACGACGGCTTCGGACGGGATGTTCCCACCTGCGATGAATGTAAAGCTAGCGAAGGAAGCCGGGTTGTCGGGTCTGGCAATAACGGATCACGATACGGTAGCGGGAGTTCCGGAAGCGTTGTTAGCCGGAGCGGAGCTTGGCATCGCTGTCGTGCCGGGAGTAGAGATCAGCACATCGGAACAGGGGAAAGACATCCATATTCTCGGGTATGGAATCTCTATCGACGATCCCGAACTCTTATTGCGCCTTCAAGCTCTAAGAAATACGAGAAATCGCAGAAACGAGGAAATATTGACGAAGCTTGCGGAACTCGACATGCGAGTCACTCTCGAGGAACTGGAATCCGCTGCGGGCAAGTCCAGTAAGAAGGAAGGTTCGATCGGCAGACCGCATATTGCTCGGGCATTGATGGACAAAGGCTACGTAACCGATATTAGAGAAGCCTTCGATCGCTATCTCGGCGAGGGCATGCCGGCTTATGCGAATTTGGCGCGAATTGCCCCCGTTGAAGCGATCCGGTGGATTCACGATGCGGGAGGTATCGCCATTATCGCCCATCCGGGTCTTTACGATATGGACGAGCTTGTGCTCACGTTATTGGATACCGGGGAGGCGGACGGATTGGAAGCCTTCCACTCGAATCATGATCGCGAGATGGAGCAACGTTATGCGAAATGGGCGGCAGGTCGCGGCAAGATGGCGACCGGCGGATCCGATTTTCACGGAATTAAGGATGGGGTTTCTTTTCACGGCGCGCTCGGAAGTCGGTGGACGGATGCGGATATCGTAAATAGGCTAATAATGACGAAATAATAAAAGCGGCTGAACAGGAGGTTCCTGTCAGCCGCTTTCGTTATTTCACTGTCGAAGGCATCTGTTGGACAAGGCTTTCGTCCGGAGTCACGAACAGCGTCTTCTGCCCGTCGTAGATGACGAAGCCGGGTTTGGCCCCGTTCGGCTTGCGGACATTGCGAATGCGGGTATAATCGACCGGAACGCTGCTGGAAGCTCGGCCTTTGGAGTAATAGGCAGCCAATACGGCGGCTTCGCGCAAAGTATCATCTCCGTATTCCGTGCCGCGAATCAATACATGGGAGCCCGGAATATCTTTCGTATGCAGCCACGTATCCGTAGACATCCCTAACCGGTTGGTAACGTAATCGTTCTGCGTATTGTTTTTCCCGACATAGATCGGAATTCCTTCGCTTGAAGTGTAACAGAGAATGGAAGGGGCATCTTTCTTTTTCTTCTTCATCCCTTTTCTTAAACCGCGTTCCCGGATGTATCCTTGCTCGATCAGTTCCTCGCGGATTTCTCCGATATCGTTCGGCGTAGCCGACTCGAGTCCTTGCAGGACGGACGCCAAATATTCTATTTCCGTTCTCGTGGATTCCATTTGCTCGGTTACGATCGCCCTGCTGTTCTTCTGCTTATTGTACTTGCGGAAATACCGCTGGGCATTCTCGTTCGGCGTCAGAAGCGGATCGAGGGCAATGGTCACCATTGGTTGCTCCTCCTCGTAATAATCGACGACGTCCACGGTTTTATCGCCGCGTTTGAACGCGTGCAAATGCGCGGTAAGCAATTCGCCCATTCGGCGAACGAGATCGGCTTCCTCCGCTTCCTTGAGCGTATCTTGCAGCTTTAGAAGCTTCTTCTCGTTTTTCGCCATTTCATTGAGCAGGAACCGGTTCAAATCCGTCGTCCGTTGCCGGACCAAATCACGGGAAGCTTTGTCTCTATAGAAAATTTCAAGGCATTGATGCATCGAGTCGAAAGCTTGCGCCTCGCCTTTCGCATGAGTCAACGAAACGGCCGAGAACAAAGCCTTGCCATCCTCCGACAGGACGATATTCGGCTCGTATTCATGCCCCGATACCTGCTTCATCATTTGGTCGAAAACCGTCCAAGGCTCTTGCCGCTGAGTTGCCGCCCGGTAAGCAATCTCGCGGGTAACGAGAGGACTCAGCCCGGTATAGGCATGAAGAAGGGCGCCGGAGACGGCATTCTCGTCGGTTATTCGATTCGCGGGAGGAACGGAAGCCATCGTTGCTTCGAAACTAGACATAGTAGCGTCTAGCGGATTGACTTTGTCTTGGGACGGCGGCGAAACATACGCGCTTCCGGGCAATACGACCCGGTAGCTGCTAATAGCCGGCGTAACGTGCCGAATCCCGTCGTGGATAATGCCGGTTGCCGGATCGAGCAAGATTAAGTTGCTATGGCGCCCCATGATTTCCAGAACGATCGTTTTGAACGAGGAGTCCCCCAATTCGTCGCGGTGGCGCACGTCGATTTCGACGATTCGCTCCAGACCGACTTGACGGACGGCTTCGATGACCCCGCCTTCGCAATATTTACGCAATAACATGCAGAACATCGGGGGCTCCTGAGGATTCGCCCACGGTTGTTCGGTCCAATGAATGCGCGGCATGGAGGGGTGCGCGGATAATAACAATTTGCCGTTTACGCCCTGTCCTCTAATATGCAGGATCAGTTCGTTGTCCGTAGGTTGATATATTTTATGAATGCGAGCTTTGACGCTTGCTTGAAGCTCGTGTACGAGCGCTCGGGTAACGATTCCATCCAATGACATAGCCGTGTCTCCTGTCGCATCGCTTGGGATGCGCGATTTTCTGTCTTCCTATGATGCCATACATCGTAACAAAGGGAAAGCTTTGCTCGCGGAAAGGGACAACCAAGCGGGATATTTCCCGGCTTGTCTGAATACATATAGGGCATAAATGCGGATAAGGCGGAAGGGGATGACCACAGTGGAAGGAAAGGCATGGCACCAGTTAAGCGAGGAACAGTTGCTTGAGACGTTGGGCACTCATATTACGAAAGGACTTTCACCGGAAGAAGCGTCCAATCGATTGCAGGCGCTAGGGCCTAATGAGCTTGCGGAGAAGAAGGGAGAATCTCCCCTTAAGCTTCTGCTTAATCAGTTTAAGGATTTTATGGTGCTCGTATTGCTTGGCGCGACCGTAATCTCAGGATTGCTTGGGGAAATGCTGGACGCCCTGACGATCGTGGCGATTATATTGATCAACGGTATTCTCGGTTTCTATCAGGAGTTTCGCGCCGAACGATCGCTTCGCGCGTTGAAGGAACTGTCCGCTCCTTCGGCTAAAGTCATTCGCGACGGACAGTATCATCATATCCCCGCACGGGATCTCGTAGCGGGAGATATCGTTCTCCTCGAGAGCGGAGATCGGGTTCCGGCCGATCTTCGTTTCGTCGAATGCAACGAATGTTCGATCGACGAGGCCGCGCTAACGGGAGAATCGGTGCCGGTCGTCAAGGAAGCGACTCGAATCATAGCGGCCGAACTGCCTCTCGGAGATCGGAAAAACTGCGGGTATCTCGGAACGATGGTAACGAGGGGAACGGCTAAAGGTATCGTAACGGTTACAGGGATGCAGACGGAGATGGGGAAAATCGCCGATCTGATCCAGCAGACGGAAGAAGCGGATACGCCGTTGCAGCATCGGCTCGAGCAACTGGGTAAAATTCTGATCATCGTGGCGATAATTCTGACGATCGTAGTGGTGCTAGCCGGGATTTTGCACGGACAACCGATGTACGAAATGTTCCTCGCGGGCGTGAGCTTAGCGGTTGCCGCGATTCCCGAAGGCTTGCCGGCCATCGTAACGATCGCCCTCGCGCTCGGGGTACAGCGAATGATCAAACGAAGGGCGATCGTGCGCAAGCTCCCTTCCGTCGAGACGTTAGGCTGCGCATCCGTCATCTGCTCGGACAAAACCGGAACGCTGACGCAAAATAAAATGACGGTAACGCAGCTGTGGCTGGGCGGCAGATCGATCGAGGTTACCGGAGAAGGGTACGAGCCGGTCGGCATGCTTCGCGAGTCCGGCAAAGGCATCGACGCGAAAGGGGATCCGTCTCTGCGCAGGCTGACCCAGATCGCGGCTCTATGCAACAATTCGGATCTATCGCAGCAGGAGAAAACGGAAGATCCGAAGAAACGCAAACCAGGCAAAGCCGAACAAGTCGGAGGCGAACCGCTGGAGTGGAAAATCAAAGGCGATCCTACGGAAGGGGCTTTGCTCGTACTCGCGGCCAAAACCGGAATGGTCAAATCCGCGTTGCAAGCCTTGTATACCAGGGTCAAGGAATTTCCGTTCGACGCGGAGCGCAAAAGAATGTCCGTTCTCGTCTCGCATCAAGGCGGGAAGCTGATCTGCACGAAGGGAGCGCCGGATCTGCTTGTCGGACAATGCTCCTATGTTCTATGGGGCGATCAAGTCGTTCCGTTTACGGGTACTTTGAAGCAGAAGGTGCTGACGGCGAACGAAGCGATGGCTCGAGAATCTTTGCGTGTCCTAGGTTTAGCTTACCGGGAAGTCAAGTCATACGACGAATGCGGCAACTACGAGCAAGCCGAAACCGGCCTGATCTTCGTCGGGTTGACGGGAATGATGGATCCTCCGCGGAGAGAGGTCAAGGAAGCCATCCACAAATGCCGCCAAGCGGGCATCAAGACGGTCATGATCACAGGGGATCACGGCATTACGGCGGAAGCGATCGCGAAGACGTTAGGGATTATCGGACGCAACGGCAGAGTCGTGACGGGAACGCAGTTGTCGGCCATGAACGATGAAGAATTGGAGCAAATCGCCGACGAAGTACAGGTATATGCGCGGGTATCTCCCGAACATAAGCTCAGAATCGTTCAAGCGTTGCAGCGGCGCGGTCACGTCGTCGCGATGACGGGAGACGGCGTGAACGACGCTCCGGCGGTGAAAGCGGCGGATATCGGCATCGCGATGGGGATTACGGGTACCGACGTAACGAAGGAAGCATCCGCGCTCGTCCTCGCGGACGACAATTTCTCCAGCATCGTCGCCGCGGTAGAGGAAGGTCGCGGAATTTACGAGAATATTCGCAAGTTCATCCGTTATCTTCTCGCATCCAACGTCGGAGAGATCATGACGATGTTCATGGCGATGATGGCAGGTCTTCCGTTGCCGCTTGTGCCGATTCAGATTTTATGGGTGAATCTGGTCACGGACGGACTGCCGGCCATGGCGCTCGGCGTCGACCAAGCGGAGAGCGATCTCATGCAGCATAAGCCGCGCTCCGCCAAAGAAAACATCTTCGCCAGACGTCTTGGCTGGAAGATTATCAGCCGCGGCATTCTGATCGGCGTATGTACGCTGGGCGCATTCATCGTCGCTCTGAAAGCGGGAGCCGGACATCCGCAGCAGCTCATTCACGCGCAAACCGTTGCTTTCGCGACGTTAGTCATGGCGCAGCTCATTCACGTATTCGATTGCCGCAGCTCCCGTTCGATCTTCCATCGCAAGCTGCTGGAGAACAAGTTCCTCGTGCTGGCCGTGCTGTCATCGCTAGTGCTTATGCTCGCGGTTCTATATGTACAACCCTTGCAGCCGGTATTCAAAACCGTTCCTCTAGATCTGCGCGATTGGGCGCTGGTTCTTGTCGCGGCAGGCATTCCAACGTTCGCGATGGGAATCGGAAGCGTGCTCGGCACGTCGAAGCAGAAGAAAGGCGGCAAGATCACGTTCGGTGGAAATTCCGCTCCTCCAACGATGGCGAGATAAGACGAACAGCCCCGCGCCGAATAAACCTTCGGCGTCGGGGCTTTTTTCGGCTTCGAGTCGGCGGCAAACATCCCAGAGGCGTCATCGGTTATCGATAAGGACGAATTGTTCGGGGTGGGAGCGGATATAAGAGCTAATCGATTTCAGACTGTCGGTGCTAACGGCTTGGAAACGTTCGAATAGATGACCCGTAACGTTAAGAAGCTCCTTATCTTCATCTAGATGTCTAAGCGCGGCGTCGCCCCAAGTCAAGCCCAGTTCGAGATTCCTTGCTTGAAACGTTTCTTTAGTTTCCTCCAGCAACCGAATCATGGAACGGTCTCCGAAAAAATTCAAGCCGTTCATAACGCCAGACCAGTATCCGGATTGATCAAGCAAATAGGACATCCAGCAGTAATATTCCGCCGCGGAATTTATGGCGTGGTCGTACATCACTCTGAACATGCATAAAGCCTGTTGTCCTTCCGTAAGCTCCGAGATGGCTTGTGATTTGATGGTTGCGTTCTTGCCTCGGATTCGTCGGAAGGTTGGTTCCATGCAAGTCCAGCTTAAACGTTCGTCGCTTAAGGAATCGAAGTCGTTCTTGGTTATTTTCACTATCGCCATTTGATCTCTCCTTTTTTGACTAACATGAATGTCAACCAAAAGAACAAAATTTTTTCTATCCCCTTAATACCGCCAAAGCCGAAGCTACGGTTTGCTCCAGAACGAGTTTCAACCGTTCCTTGACCGCACTGTCAGCGGTTCCCCCCGAGTTAAGTTCTTGCTGCAACTGATCCATGTAATTCGTGCCCTGGGACACGGCTCCCCAGAACTGCAAGGCCAACAGGTTGGCGTCGCCTTGACGAATCGTTCCTTGACGAATCCCGTTTTCTACGGCTTTCCTCATCGGCTGAATTAAGCTCTTCATCCATTCGAACGGAGAAAATTCCTCGGACGTATACAAATAATGAACATCCAGGCTGATTCTAGAGAAGAAGCGGGATCTAGCCGGATCTTCAAGCACTTGCTTGCAAACGATCGTCGCATATCCTGCGAACAAATCAAGGGGAGGACCTTCTTGCTCGAAATAGGATTCGGTGAACTTGCGCGTTTCGTCCATCATGGAGTCGTAAAGCTCGCGAAACAGCGTTTGCTTCGATTTGAAATAATGGTACACCAGTCCGCGCGCCAGACCGGCTTTCTCCGCGATTTCGCCGATTTCGGCAGCCGCGTAGCCCTTCTCCGCGTAAACGGCGACGGCAGCCCGTAATATTTCTTGCGAGCGTTGTTTGCGGATTTGTTCATTTTGTTCCTTCGTGCGCGGGGACATGTAGCATTCCTCTTTTTCATTGACATTCATGTTAATCAAAAATATACAGAACGTACCCGTCGAAGTCAATCAACGGATTACGCATAGGCGCGGAAGGTGAGTTCGTAAGCTTTCGCATTCGGAATTTCGATAGTGGATTCAAAGACTCATCGTGTATAATAAACGGTATTGAATACGTGTTAGCAGGAGGAAACGGAATCATGTACATAAGCAAAAAATTGATGTTGCTCGGCTCTGGCGAGCTCGGGAAAGAAGTCATTATCGAAGCGCAGCGGCTCGGAATCGAAACCGTCGCGGTGGACCGATACGACCACGCTCCGGCGATGCAGACTGCGCACAGGAGTTACGTCATCGATATGTTGGACCGCCAAGCGCTGCGCGAAGTCGTGGAACGCGAGAAACCCGATCTTATCGTACCGGAGATCGAAGCGATCGCGACCGCGGAGCTCGTGAAGTTAGAGGAAGAAGGATACCGAGTGATTCCGACCGCGCGGGCGGCGCAACTGACGATGGATCGAGAGGGGATCAGGAGGCTGGCTTCGGAGACGCTCGGTTTGCCGACGGCCGGGTATCGTTTCGCCGATACTTATGAGCAATTCGCGGATGCCGCAAGGGAAATGGGATTCCCGTGCGTCGTTAAACCGCTCATGAGTTCATCCGGTAAAGGGCAAAGCGTCTGCCGCTCGGAAGAGGATCTGGATCGGTGCTGGAAAATCGCGATGGAAGGCGGCCGCGTTCAGCAGGCGAGAGTCATCGTCGAGGAATTTATTACGTTCGAATCGGAAATTACGCTGTTAACGGTTCGGTCCGTAAACGGTACTTTGTTCTGTCCCCCGATCGGTCATATCCAGAAAGACGGAGACTACATTGAATCGTGGCAACCGCACGAGATGACGGAAGTACAGATCGCGGAAGCGAAAAGAATCGCCGGAGTTATTACGGATGCGCTCGGAGGTACAGGGATTTTCGGAGTGGAGCTGTTTCTTGCCGGAGACAAAGTATACTTCAGCGAAGTATCCCCGCGTCCGCACGATACGGGATTGGTCACTTTGGTCAGCCAGAACCTGTCCGAATTCGCTTTGCACGTAAGAGCGATATTAGGTTATCCGATCCCGGAAATCTATGTCATCGCTCCAGGGGCAAGCCGCCCGTTAAAAGCGGACAAGGAGTTAGCGGAATATCGGATCGAAGGGATAGGGGAAGCGTTGTCCGTTCCGCAGACGCAAATGCGCGTATTCGGCAAACCGGTTACGAAGGCGGGACGCAGGATGGCGGTCGCTTTATCGACCGGAAACTCCGTCTCGGAAGCGCGCGAAAGAGCGAAGAAGGCTTTGGATTCCCTTCGCATCGAAGGGGAATAACTTCCCCGATAGTCGGAAAAGTGCAAACAAACGGAGAATTGTTGTATGCTCATCCCTTTGAATGACCGTTATGATAAAAACATAAACCGGAAATCGGTACGATGACGGGCTTACATTCTCGGGAGGTATGGAACAATGGAATTCACGAAAATGCACGGATTAGGAAACGACTTCATCGTCGTCGCAGGAGAGCAGCGCCTTCCGGACGATGTGGCGGAATTAGCCATACGGACTTGCAACCGATTTTTCGGGATCGGCGCGGACGGCTTAGTGTATATTTTGCCTTCGGACAAAGCGGACTTTAAGATGCGGATCATCAACTCCGACGGATCCGAGGCGGAGCAGTGCGGCAATGCGATCCGTTGCGTGGCGAAATACGCGTACGATAACGGCTTGACGAGCAAGAAGGAGTTAACGATCGAGACGTTGGGCGCAGGCGTTCAGCCCGTCCAATTACAGACGTCGGAAGGCAAAGTCTCTCTCGTTACCGTCGATATGGGGCAGCCGATCTTGAACGGATTAGACGTACCTACGACGATCGACGCGAATCCGGTTATCGGCCATACCGTATCGGTCGACGGACGCGATTTCGCCTTTACGGCCGTCTCCATGGGAAATCCTCATTGCGTCATCTACGTGGACGACGCGGCCGGATTCGATCTGGCGACATGGGGACCGAAGTTGGAGAAACATCCTTTGTTCCCGCGAAAGATCAACGTGGAGTTCGCTACCGTCAATTCCCGCAGCCAAGTGGACATGCGGGTATGGGAACGGGGCGCAGGTCCGACATTGGCTTGCGGAACGGGAGCCTGCGCGACGTTGGTGTCGTCCGTCTTGAACGGCTTGACGGACCGCCAGGCGACGATTTCCCTGGCAGGCGGCGATCTATCGATCGTCTGGAACGAGGACAACGACCGGATTTACATGACCGGTCCGGCAGCGTTCGTGTTTACGGGCAACTTAAACTAATTATGGGCGATAAGTTAAGTTCATTAGCAAACCAGCCGGCGCCGGCTGGTTTTTTTGCGACTATTCGGAATAAGCCCATATTCGCCGAAACCGGGTTTACTTCTTCCGATTCCTGTGGTATTCTCTAATTCGATACTTATAGAAATATACTTTTTCGAAGCCGGGGTGAGAGGACGATGGTCGAGGATAACGCGGAGATCGGGCAAGCGGTTAAGGTATACAAGGCGTTGGGAGAGCCGACAAGGCTGAAGATCGCTCTGTTGCTTACCGAGGAGAAAAATTTGTGTTGTTCCGATATCGGCAGCAAACTGGAATCCGTCGCCGGTTCGACGCTGTCGCATCATCTGAAGCAGCTCACCGATTGCGGATTGCTTAATCTTCGCAAAGACGGCACGTATATCTACTATAGCGTCAATCGTGATATGGCGGAGAAGTACGCGCCCTATTTGTTGGTGTAATTTTTTTTGACCTATATTTCTATATATTTAGAAATATAAAAACAAACAATTATTGGAGCGGAGAGAGAGGAGTTTGAACAACATGTCGAATTCTTGGAAAATTTACATGCTGGCCGTCGTTAGCTTCTTGGTAGGAACGTCGGAAAATATTATCGCGGGAATTCTGGATATGGTCGCCGGAGACGTCGGGGTGTCGGTCGCCGCCGCGGGACAGCTCATTACCGTCTTCTCGCTGGCTTATGCGTTCGGTACGCCGATTCTGATGGCCCTCACCTCGAGAGTAGAACGAAGGAAGCTTATGTTGGCGGCGCTGGCCGTATTCTTCGTCGGAAACGTCGTTGCGGTCACGGTAACCGGATATCTTTCGCTGATGGGCTCCAGGGTTATATTGGCTCTAAGCACGGGAGTGTTCGTCGTGGTCGCGTTAACGGTCGCGGCCAAACTGGCTCAACCGGGCAAGCAAGGAAGCGCGATCGCTACGCTCGTTATGGGATTCAGCACCTCTCTAATCATTGGCGTACCGTTGGGCAGAGTGATTGCTTCCGCTTACGATTGGAAGCTGATTTTTGCGGGAATCGGCGTACTGGGACTGCTGGCGATGCTTGCCATTCTGCGTTTGATCCCGAGATCCGCCGGAGAGGAGCCGGTGCCGATCAAAGCGCAATTCGCATTGCTTAGGAATCCTAAGATCGCCGTCGCCTTATCGGTTACCTTTTTCTGGATTTTCGGTTATTCCATTGTCTATACGTACATTTCCCCGTTTCTCCTGACGGTTACGGGAATGGGCGAGCGGGCCGTAAGTATCGGCTTGTTCGCGTTCGGCATCGCGAGCTTAATCGGTTCTAAGCTTGGTGGGTTCAGTACGGATAAGTGGGGAATCCCGCGAACTTTGATCGGAGGCATGCTGCTTCATTCCGGGGTGTTGTTCCTGATAGCCGCCTTCTCGCAATCGGCTGCCTTAATGTTCCCGCTGCTCATGTTATGGGCTTTCGCGGCGTGGTCGTCCGGACCGACGCAGCAATATTATTTGATGACTTTGGCACCCGAGGCTTCCGGCATTATGCTTAGCTTGAATTCTTCCGTGCTGCAACTGGCCATGGCGGCCGGGGCGGGCATCGGGGGAGTTATCGTGGAAGGGGCATCATTGTCCGCGGTCGGTTGGTTAGGCGCGCTGGGGGTCGCGATAGCGGCAGCCTTGGCGGCAACCTCATTCGGTCTATCGAGGGCGAGCGCAAGAGCGGCGTTAGATGAGAAAAAGCTGCGAGTAACCCAGGTCGAACCGGAAACGATTCCGTCCCGATAAGTGAAATTCCTTGCAACCCGATCCTTAGGATCGGGTTTTTCCATTTTCCCCGGCTCGAAATTGTGCTACATTAAGAATACTTTAGAGATGGAATGGAAGGGGAAGCTTCATGAAACCGGATTTGCGAACGGCGCTCACTCTTAAGCCCCTGGTCGGCGACGGCGCGATGGCGACGTACTTATACCAACTCGGCTTGCCCGTCGGGGTATCGTTCGAGGAATTTAACTTGCTCAAGCCGGACGTCATTGCCGACGTTCATCGCCGCTACGCGGCCGCGGGAGCGAATATTATCGAGACCAATACGTATTCCGCTCAACATAATCGATTGTCCAAATACGGTTTGGAGAAGAAAACCGAAGAAATCAACGCCGCGGGCGTCGCGATTGCGCGCAAAGCCGTAGGCCAGGACGCCTACGTGGTCGGCTCGATAGGAGCCGTTAGGGGCGGAGCGGGTAAAAACGTAAGAACGGCTATCGTAAAACGCGATTTCGAGGAACAGATCGGGGCGCTGCTTGCCGCGGACGTTGACGGGCTGTTGTTGGAGACGTTCTTCGATCTCGAAGAGTTGTCTTTGGCTTTATCCATTATCCGGAAAAAAAGCGATATCAGCGTCATTTGCCAATTCGCGGTAGAGGATCCTCACCGGACGCACGACGGCATTCTGTTGCCGGACGCTTTCCGCCGGCTGAAGAGCGAAGGGGCGGACGTTATCGGGTTTAACTGCCGAAGCGGTCCTAACGGCATCTTGCGCGCCCTCGAGACAATCCCAAGAGATATAGGCGTGCCGTTAAGCGTATTTCCGAATGCCGGCATTCCGGATTACGTAGACGGCAAAGTCGTTTATTCCGCGACGCCGGAGTATTTCGCGTCCTCCGCGATTAAATTCGCCGATGCGGGAGCGAGATTGATCGGAGGCTGTTGCGGAACGACGCCGGAGCATATCGCGGCTATCGCCGGAGCTCTTCGCGGCTATTCTCCGCAAACGCCGGAGCAAAACGCGGTCCAAGCGGGTACCGCTCAGCCCGAGCAGACGGTTGAAGTTAACGAAGTATCGCCGCCTCAGATCGTTGAACCGAGCATAGTCGATCTAGTACGCGAACGCCATACGGTTATCGTCGAATTAGATCCTCCCCGCGATCTGGACATCACGAAGTTCATGGCCGGCGCTCAAGCGTTGAAAGACGCGAAGGCGGATGCGTTGACGATGGCGGACAACTCGCTTGCCGTAACGAGAATGAGCAACATGGCGCTCGCGGCGTTGTTGAAAGAAAGAGTAGGCATTCGGCCTTTGGCGCATATCGCGTGCCGCGATCGCAATTTGATCGGCACCCAAACCCACATGATGGGATTCGACGCGCTCGGAATCGATCATGTTTTGGCGGTGACGGGGGATCCGGCTAAGTTCGGCGATTTGCCGGGATCAAGCTCCGTGTACGATTTGACCTCATTTGAAATCATACGTATGATCAAGCAGCTTAACGACGGAATCGCCTTCTCCGGCAAGCCGTTGAAGCAAAAAGCGAAATTCGTCGTCGGAGCCGCCTTTAACCCGAACGTTAAACATTTGGATAAAGCGGTTCAACGACTGGAGCGCAAAATTTCTTCGGGCGCGGACTACATCATGACGCAGCCCGTATACGATCCCGAGTTAATCGTCCGGATCGCAGAGATGACCAAACATTTGACGATTCCGATTTTCTTGGGTATTTTCCCGCTCGCGAGCGGACGTAACGCGGAATATTTGCATAACGAAGTTCCCGGCATTCAGCTATCGGATTCCGTCCGGCAGCGAATGAGCGGACTAGAAGGCTCTGCCGGCCGCGCGGAAGGCGTGAGAATAGCCGAAGAGCTGCTGGATGTCGCGATGGCTCACTTCAACGGTATCTATTTGATGACCCCGTTCATGGCTTATGAAATGACGGTTTCTTTGACCGAATACGTAAGAAGCAAGAGCAAGAGTTTGAATGCAGGGAAGTAACCTGCTTCATCCTCTTGTCCCTCCATGGGATTTGAAGTACAATAAAGCAATAAATCGATAGATGAAGAGAATAGGCATTTTCAAGCAAGCAGTATGCGGCGAGCCGCTTTCGGCAACACTGGAAGCGTAGTTCGGGAGTCCGTCCATATCCTGTTTGGTAGGAATGCCGGGGGGAAAGTGCTAACCATGGCGATCAAGCTGATTAATATCGGATTTGGCAATATCGTTTCGGCGAATCGGATTATATCCATCGTCAGCCCGGAATCGGCGCCGATTAAACGGATTATTCAAGAGGCGCGCGACCGTCATATGCTGATCGACGCGACATACGGCCGTCGTACGCGCGCGGTCATCATAACCGATAGCGATCACGTGATTTTGTCGGCCGTTCAGCCGGAAACCGTCGCTCACAGGTTATCTACCAAAGACGACGAAAACGATGAATGAATTGGGGAACACCATGAGCAGAGGGATTTTATTCGTATTATCCGGTCCTTCCGGAGTCGGCAAAGGAACGGTATGCGGCGTATTACGGCGCAAACTTCCCGAGTTGATTTATTCGGTATCGGCAACGACTCGTTCGCCGCGCGAAGGCGAACAGGACGGGGTTAATTATTTCTTCAAGACACGCGAGCAGTTTCATCATATGATAGAAACGGATGCTCTATTGGAGCATGCGGAGTACGTCGGCAATTATTATGGGACGCCTCGCGATTTCGTGGAGAAGACGCTTTCCGAAGGGAAGGACATTATTCTAGAGATCGAAGTACAGGGCGCGTTAAAGGTGCGGGAGAAATTTTCCGAAGGCGTATTTATTTTCTTGATGCCGCCGTCTCTTAACGAGTTGAAACAAAGAATCGTCGGCAGGGGGACGGAATCCCAGGCAACGATCGACCATCGTCTATCGGTTGCCGTGGAAGAGATGAACCTGCTTCACCATTACGATTACGCTGTCGTGAACGACGAGATCGATCAGGCATGCAATCGAATCAGTTCCATCATCACCGCCGAGCACTGCAAGCGGGAAAGATTTCTTGGCGAGTTATTCCAGCAACTGGAAACCGTCAAAACCGCGGATAACGTCTGAAAGAGGTGATATCATGTTATATCCATCCATTGATGAATTGGTTAAGAAAGTAGACAGCAAGTACACCCTGGTCGTTGCGGCTTCCAAGAGAGCGCGGGGATTGCGCGAAGGCGTTATGTGTAACCTAGGCGCCCCTAAATCGCATAAGTTCGTAGGCGTAGCGTTAGAAGAAATTTACCACGAAGCGATCAAAGTCGAGCATCTGAAGACGAATACGTTAAACAGAGACTAATCTATCGCGAACGGATATGTAAAGGAAGACGACAACCCTTGCGGTTGTTTTTTTTCTAGCAGGGACTTATCCGGTCGTTTAGCATAAGCTCGATACAACCGTGTACCGCCGTCTCGAAGACGGCGAAGCCGGTTTACTTGGGGGGGCAAGGAACATGGGCAAGACGTTAACGGGAAAAACGATCCTGTTAGGAGTAACCGGCGGGATAGCCGCATATAAAGCGGCGACGTTATGCAGCCGTCTGGTCGGACTTGGAGCAACGGTGAGAGTGATGATGACGGAAGGGGCAACGCAATTCATAACGCCGCTGACGCTGCAAACGCTCACCCGTCATCCCGTAGCGACGGACGTCTTCGATGAACGCGATCCGTCGATCGTCCAACATATCGATTGGGCGGATTCGGCGGATCTGGCCGTCATCGCTCCGGCAACGGCGAATATGCTGGCCAAGCTGGCCAATGGGCTTGCGGACGATATGATCAGTACGACGTTGCTCGCAACGACGGCTCCCTTGTTGATCGCGCCGGCTATGAACGTGCATATGTGGGAGCATCCGGCGGTTATCGATAATGTCAACAAGCTAGCCTCGCGCGGCGCTACGTTCGTGGAGCCCGGAACGGGGCAGTTGGCGTGCGGATACGTCGGCAAAGGAAGATTGGCCGAACCGGACGAGATCGTGGAAGCCATCGTGGCGATGCTCGTATCTCCGAAACCGTTGTCGGGCAAGAAGGTGTTGGTAACGGCGGGAGGAACGGTGGAGCGAATCGATCCCGTTCGTTACATTACGAACGATTCTTCGGGTAAAATGGGCTTCGCGATCGCGGAAGCCGCTAGGGATCGTGGCGCGGAAGTCACGTTAATCTGCGGCAGAATGGAAGCGGAAGTCCCTCACGGAGTAAAAATCGTTAAGGTAGATTCCGCAACGAGTATGTATGACGCCGTCATGGACAGGCTAGCGAACACGGATCTCGTAGTCAAGGCCGCCGCGGTTGCCGATTATCGTCCCGCTAGCCAAGCGACGCATAAAATGAAAAAAACGTCGGAAACGTTCACTTTGCAACTCGTTCGCAATCCCGACATTTTGCAGGCGATCGGGGAATGGAGAGTTGCGCAGCCGGATGGCGCTAAGCCGTTCATTATCGGCTTCGCCGCGGAAACGAACGACGTGGAGAAACATGCGCTCGACAAATTACAGCGCAAGAAATGCGATTTGATCGTCGCCAATAACGTGACGGAAGCGGGCGCGGGCTTCGGAACCGAGACGAATATCGTCAGCGTATATGGACCGAAAGGGCTCGTCGAACAGTTACCGCAAATGTCCAAAAGGGCCGTAGCGGAGAGGTTATTGGAGATCGCCCAAGCCGTTATCGGAGAACAGAACCGGAAAGGAACGGAGCGATGACGGTTGCCAGAGTGATCGTAGACGTACCGAGCCGGGATACGGATCGGACGTTCGATTATTTAATTCCGGATCGATTGTCGGGCTGGGTCGAGATTGGCAGTCGAGTTGCGGTTCCGTTCGGTCCCCGTAAGCTTCAAGGGATCGTGACCGGGCTGGCGAGCGACGCTGAAGTCGAATACGCCAAGCTGAAGCCGATCGAGGAAGTGCTAGACGCGATTCCTCCGTTGTCCGCGGAATTAGTAGAGCTGGGGGTGTGGATCAGCAAGAGATGGTTATGCCCCCTGACGGTAGCTTTGCAAGCGATGTTGCCATCCGCGCTGAAAGGAAAGTCGGAGAAATACTTGTTTCCGGCCGCCGGAGCGGAGTGGTCCGATGAAGAGACCGCCTTGAGTGGCGGTCTCTTGCTTGCGCTGAACAAAGGCAAACCGATCAAGCTGACAACTCTGCTGCAACAGTACCCGGATCAAGGATCATCCCTTAAGCTGTGGCTTAGCCAAGGAAGGCTGGAGGAGCGCCAACGCGTCGAAGACCAATTATCGGTCAAAACCGTTCAAACGGTTTTCCCGGATCTACCGGAAACGCTACTGCAAGCGATCGAGCATATTCCGGCCAGGGCGAATAAGCAACGCGAAGTGCTGCGATATTTAGCCGAGAACAACGATCCGATCGCGGTGCTGAAGCTGACCGAAGCCGCGGGAACGACTTCGTCCACGATCAAGTCGCTCGCCGAGCGAGGGTTGGTCGAGATTCGGGCGGTGACCGAAGATCGCGATCCTTACGCGCATCGTGATTTCCCGGCATCCGCTCCAATGAGGTTGACGCCGAAGCAAGCCGCTGCGTTAGGCCCGATTCGATCGGCAATCGACGAGAGCCGATGCGCTACGTTCCTTCTCCATGGCGTCACGGGCAGCGGTAAGACGGAAGTTTACTTGCAGGCGATCCAGCGTTGCTTGGAATTGGGGCGGGAAGCGATCGTCCTCGTTCCGGAAATCGCCTTGACGCCGCAGATGGTCGAACGCTTCAAGAGCCGGTTCGGTTCGAGGGTTGCCGTCCTGCACAGCCGCTTGTCCAATGGCGAACGATACGACGAGTGGCGCAAAATTCGCGAAGGTCGAGCGCAGGTAGCGGTTGGCGCGCGTTCGGCGGTATTCGCGCCGTTCGGCAAGATCGGTCTAATCGTTATCGACGAAGAACACGAAACTTCATATAAACAAGAAGAGAGTCCGAAATATCACGCCCGCGACGTGGCGGTTGAACGTGCTCGCCTGCACGATGCGGTCGTCGTGCTCGGTTCGGCGACTCCGGCGCTGGAAACCTATGAAGCGGCCGTCTATAGCGGAAGGGAGACGGGGCTTCGCGGAACCGAATATATCGCATTGCCCGAAAGAGTCGCCAATCGTCCTCTGCCAGGGGTAAGCATCGTCGATATGCGGGAGGAGCTAAAGCTCGGCAATCGGGCCATGTTCAGCCGACCGCTGGCCGACGCGATCAGGAATCGATTAGAGAAGCAAGAACAAATCGTCTTGCTCCTGAACCGACGGGGTTACGCAACTTTCGTCATGTGCCGGTCCTGCGGATACACTGCCGCGTGCCCTCACTGCGAGATTTCGTTAACCTATCATCGAGGCTCGCAAAATTTGCGTTGCCACTATTGCGGATACTCCGAGGCGGAGCCGAAAACCTGTCCGAGCTGCGAAAGTCCCCACATCCGCTTCTTCGGAACGGGGACGCAGAAAGTCGAAGAATCGCTCGCGGCGACTTTTCCCGGGATCAGGGTCATTCGGATGGATGTAGATACGACGTCGGAAAAAGGCTCCCACGAGAAATGGCTGACGGAATTCCGTGAACGTCGAGCGGATGTATTGCTAGGGACGCAGATGGTCGCCAAGGGATTGGACTTTCCTTACGTCACTTTGGTCGGCGTACTCGCGGCCGACGCGGCTCTTCGATTGCCGGATTTCCGGGCTTCCGAGAGGACGTTCCAATTGCTGACGCAGGTTGCCGGAAGAGCGGGACGCCATGAATTGCCCGGAGAAGTCATTATTCAAACCTACGATCCCGAGCATGAGTCGATTACGTACGTGCAAGGCCATGATTATAACGGTTTCGTGGAAAGGGCCTTGGTGCTAAGGAAACAGCTCGGTTACCCGCCGTATGGAAGGCTATTATCCGTTACTTTTTCTCACGAGTCGGTGCCCATGTTGCTTTCGATAGGAACTAGTTTTGCGACGGGAATGCGGGAAAAAGCAGCCGCGCTCGGCATTCGCAAGGATTTCGACATGGGCGGGCATACGGCTCTGGAGGTATTGGGGCCGGTTTCTTCGCCGATTGCCCGATTGAAAGATCGCTACCGTTTTCAATGTATGGTAAAATATCGGGGAGACGTCGATGCCAGCTTGTTGACCTCTCGCGTGCTAGAACAAATGGGAGATGCGGTTAAACGGTCCGGCGTGCAGATCAGCGTCGACGTAGATCCGCAAATGATGCTTTGAGAGGAAGTTCAAAAAGTCAACTTTTGATTACGAAGCGAAGCAAGAAGCTTATTCGGCATCGAATCTTGAATTCAGCCGGGCCTTCCGGTGCTCACGTAGGTTTTTCCTACGCTCCGCTCCTCAGTCCCTAGCTTCATCCAACCTTCTCGGTGCTGAAAACCTGACTTTTTGAACTCGTACTTTAAGATTTGCTTTAAGAGCATCGGAAATACTTAAGTAATGAAAAGGACGGATGCCGTTATGTCAATTCGGTTAATCGTGAAACACCCTGATGCCGTGCTTCGGGAAAGAGCGCAGGAAGTGACGAAATTCAATGCCAACTTGCATAAGTTGCTGGACGACATGGCGGATACGATGTACGACGCCGACGGAGTCGGGCTAGCAGCTCCTCAGGTCGGAATATTGAAGCGCGTCATCGTCGTAGACGTGGGGGATGAACATGAGCTCATCGAGTTGGTAAATCCTGTGATCGTCTCGGCGGAAGGCGAGCAGTTAGGGCCGGAAGGCTGTTTAAGCATTCCGGGGCTGCAAGGGGACGTTCGCCGAGCAAACCGGATCGTCATCCGGGGCCAAGATCGGAACGGCAAGCCGATACAATATGAGAGCACGGAATTTCTTTCGAGAGCTTTTCAACACGAAGTGGATCATTTGAACGGCGTTTTGTTCATAGATTCCGCGGAATCGGTCTACGAGGCTCGGAAACCCGAAGATCAGCAGCAGGATGGAGCGTAACATGAAAATATTGTTTATGGGAACGCCGCAATTCGCGGTTTCTTCGTTAGCTGCTTTGCTAGAGAATGGATGCGAAGTCGCGGCGGTCGTCACGCAACCGGATCGGCCGAAGGGCCGCAAACGGGAACTCACCCCGTCTCCGGTCAAAGCGTTTGCGTTGGAACGCGGACTTCACGTTATCCAGCCCGAGAAACTTCGTTCTCCGGAAGGCGTCGCCGCGGTCGCGGACATCGCGCCGGATTTGATCATTACTGCCGCTTACGGACAAATTCTGCCGAAGTCGGTTCTAGAGTTGCCGCGATTCGGCTGTATTAACGTACATGGATCGCTCTTGCCGAAGTACCGGGGCGGAGCGCCGATCCAGCGTTCGATCATTAACGGCGAGTCGGTTACCGGCGTAACGCTTATGTATATGGCGGAGGGTTTGGACACCGGCGACATGATCGCGAAAGTCGAAGTTCCGATCGCCGAACAAGATACTTCGGGTTCGATGTTCGAGAAGCTTAGCGTGGCGGGCGCGCAACTGCTGATGGAGTGGCTTCCGCGTATTGCGGAAGGTTCCGTGACCCGTACGCCGCAAAACGATAGCGAAGCGACTTATGCCCCGAATCTGACGCGCGACGACGAGAAGTTGGATTGGCGGATTAGCTCTCGGCAGTTGTTCAATCAAGTCAGAGGCCTCTATCCGATGGCGGGCGGGTTCACGTATTTAGACGGCGAAGTATTTAAGGTTTGGGGAAGCCGCGTTCCGGAAGAGCAGGATAGGGCTCTGAAACCGGATTGGCAGAAGTCGGCTCCGGGAACCGTGTTGGAGACGGGAGCTTTCGGAATCCGAATTCGCACGGGAGACGGCAGCATCGTGCTTACCGAAGTTCAGCCGGCCGGCAAGAAAGCGCTGGCTGCCGCTGAGTATGCGAAAGGCGCGCGGCTAGTTCCCGGTAAGGTGCTCGGGTAATCCCCGGGCTTTTTTTTAACTTTCAGGGCGATTTATGTACTTCTCGCTCATCTACAGGAATACCTAAGTGTATAATTCACGCTTCGTGTCTTATGAAAATCGAATGAGGCAATCGAATCTCAGCAGTAAAAACTTAATAAAAACGCGTAACGTCGTCAAAGACGGCGATTTGTCGTTTTTGCTTGGCGATTCAGAAACTTGAGTGCGGATAGGATGCGAATAATGAGTAAAACAAACCGATTGCCGGGAGGCAAACCGCAAGGAGCGCGGGAAATCGCGATGAGCGTCCTTCATAACGTGGAGACGCAAGGAGCCTATAGCGGACTTGAACTAAATCAGGCTCTTCAGTCGGCCGAGCTGTCGCGTCCGGACGCATCGCTTGCGACGGAACTTGTCTACGGAACGATTCAACGGCTGAATACGATAGATCACGAATTAAAAGGCCGGGTAAAGGGTTGGCCCAATAAAATCGATCCTTGGGTGCGAAGCTTGCTTAGAATGAGCTATTATCAGCTTCGATGGTTGAGTCGGGTGCCTGCCCATGCGGCGGTGGACGAAGCGGTGAGGATCGCGAAGAAGCGGGGCCATGCCGGAATCGGCGGACTTGTGAACGGAGTGCTGCGCGGGTTGCTAAGGGATGGACTGGAGTCCACTTTGCCCGTTAACCTGCCTGCAACGGAACGGATTTCGCTGACCCATAGCCATCCGCTATGGCTCGTGGAACGGTGGGTAGCCGAATACGGGGAGCAACTCACGGAAGAGATGTGCATGGCCAACAATGAGCATCCCCATGCTTCCGCGCGTGTAAACCGACTGAAAGCGACTCGCGATCAGGTTATAGCGGGCATGTCGGACGCCGGGATGGAGGCGGTTCCGTCTCCCTTAAGCCAAGAAGGCATTATCGCGTTCAAAGCGGGTAACCTCGTCCATTCGGATTGGTTTAAGCAAGGTTTTATTTCCGTCCAGGACGAGAGTTCGATGTTGGTCGCGGCGGTCGCCGCCCCTAAACCGGGCATGCAAGTATTGGATTGCTGCGCCGCTCCGGGAGGAAAATCGACCCATTTAGCCGAAATTATGCGCAATGAAGGAAAAATAATCGCCAATGATGTGCATCCTCATAAGGAGGCGCTTATTAAGCAGCAAGCCGACCGTCTCGGATTAACTTGCGTGGAGACGATGACGGGCGATGCTCTGGAATTGCCGGAACGGATCGCGCCGCAATCTTGCGACGTCGTGTTGCTCGATGCGCCATGCTCCGGGTTCGGCGTCATTCGCCGCAAGCCGGAGATCAAATGGAATAAAACGGCGGAGGATATCGAAAGCTTGTCCCGCTTGCAAGGTCGATTGCTTAGACAAGTCCAATCGCTTGTCAAACCGGGAGGCACGCTAGTCTACAGCACGTGTACGATCGCGTCGGAGGAAAACGAAAGCACGATCAAGAGCTTTCTGGCCGAATTTCCCGAATTCGTGTTGGACGCCGAATGGCCGGATGAAGTTCTGGTGCCGCTTCGAGCTGCCGGCAAGCTGCCGGAAAACTTCTCGGGCATGCTCCAGCTTCTCCCGCAAATGTTCGGGAGCGACGGTTTCTTCATTGCCCGATTACGGAAGCAATCCCAATAAAATTATGTTAAAATGAACGAATGGTGGTGACGAAATTGGACATGGAACAAAAAGTACGCAAGGAAAATAAAGAACAAAACGACGCGGAACAAAACAAACCTTTTATCTACGATTTATCTTTGGAAGATATTCAAGAGTGGATTAAAGCGCAGGGGGAGCCGGCTTTTCGCGCGGGTCAAATTTTCGATTGGATCTACGTTAAGCGCGTAGGCTCCTTCGAAGAAATGTTGAATTTATCTAAGCCCCTTAGAGAGAAGCTGGCCGCTAACTTCCGGTTTATCACGCTAACGGAGATCGCGAAGTTCGAATCCAAGGACGGAACGGTGAAGTTCCTATTCGGCTTGCACGACGACCATGCGATCGAAACGGTCATTATGCGCCATAACTACGGCAATAGCGTCTGCGTGACGACGCAGGTCGGCTGCAGGATCGGCTGCACGTTCTGCGCTTCTACTCTAGGCGGTCTTAAGAGAAGCTTAACCGCAGGGGAAATCATTGCCCAGGTCGTTCAATCGCAAAGAATATTAGACCCTCTTAACGAGCGGGTTTCCAGTATCGTCATCATGGGCATCGGCGAGCCTTTCGAAAATTACGATGCGACGATGCAGTTTCTACGCACGATGATTCATCCTAAAGGGCTGAACATCGGGGCCAGACACATTACCGTATCGACAAGCGGAATCGTGCCAAGCATGATCAAGTTCGCCGACGAGAATACGCAAATCAACTTGGCGATTTCCATCCATGCGCCTAACGACGCGCTTCGTTCGAAGCTTATGCCGGTTAATCGGCGGTTCCCTTTCGTGGACGTCATTAACGCTTGCAAATATTACATCGAGAAAACGGGTCGGCGGATTACGTTCGAATATGCTTTGATCGGCGGAGTCAACGATCGTCCGGAGCATGCGGAAGAACTAGGCGACGTGCTTCAGGGCATGTTGTGCCACGTGAACCTGATTCCCGTTAACTATGTGCCCGAACGGAATTACGTGAGAACGCCGCGGGACGATATTTTTGAATTCCAGCGCGTGTTGCAGAAGAAAAACGTTAACGTTACGATTCGCAGGGAGCAAGGCCATGACATTGCTGCGGCTTGCGGTCAATTGCGGGCGAAGCACATGGAGACGACGACGGGGTGATAGGTATGAAAACGGCATTGCGGAGTCATGTCGGTAAAGTAAGGCAAATTAATGAGGACCAAGCCTGGAGCGGTAATTTGTCAGGAGGCATTACGGCGGCTATCGTCGCGGACGGGATGGGCGGCCATCGCGCGGGTGACGTTGCCAGCTCTCTTGCCGTGGACAGCCTGGTACAATCGTTGCAAGCTTGGGGCGGATCATCTTCGATCCAGGAAAGCGTGCCGGCGCTTAAGGATATGATCCGTAAAGCGAATAAAGTCGTATACGAAACGGCGTCCCTGAACGATCAGTACCATAACATGGGGACGACGGTCGTTATGGCATTGTTGGACGGAACCGCCGGATTGATCGGCCACATCGGCGATAGCAGAGCTTACCGTCTGCGCAGCGGTCAATTTGAACTGCTGACGGAAGATCATACGCTCGTGAACGAGCTCACGAAATCCGGACAATTAAGTCCGGAGGAAGCCGCGCACCATCCGAGACGGAACGTATTGACGCGAGCGCTCGGTACGGACCGCGAAGTGGAAGCCGACGTTCAGGTTATCGATTGGCGGAGCGGAGACCTGATCTTGTTATGCAGTGACGGGCTAAGCGGATTAGTCGAACCCGTCGAGGTCCAATCAACGCTCGAGGATCCGAACGTACAACTGGAGCAACAAGCGCAGAAGTTGATCGATCTAGCGCTAGCGGCGGGCGGAGACGACAATGTGACCGTCGTGCTTGTCGCAAGCGAGGGACTGGCTGATGCCGCAGGAGGGATAACAGCATGATCGGACTTACGCTTAGCGGGCGTTACGAACTGCTGGCTCGTGTTGGCGGGGGCGGTATGGCGCTTGTATACAAAGCGCGGGACTTATTGTTGAACCGTTTCGTAGCCGTAAAAGTATTGCGCCAGCAATTTACGCACGACGACGATTTCGTGAAGCGATTCCGCCGCGAAGCTCAGGCTGCCGCGTCTTTGTCGCATCCGAATATCGTGAGCATCTACGACGTCGGTCAAGTGGAAGACACTCATTATATCGTAATGGAATTCATGGACGGGGCAAACTTAAACGAGATCATTCGCGATCGCGCTCCGTTGCAAGCGGACGAGGCCGTGAAAATCACGGCGCAAATTTGCGATGCTTTGGATCACGCCCATCATAATCAGATCATTCATCGCGACATTAAACCGCATAATATTCTGATCGGAAATAACGGAAGGGTTAAGGTGACGGATTTCGGAATCGCCCGTGCCGTCACTTCCTCGACGATTACCCAGACGGGCTCCGTCATCGGTTCCGTCCATTATTTCTCTCCCGAGCACGCCAAAGGCATAGCCACCGGCGAGAAATCCGATTTATATTCGCTCGGAATCGTGCTTTATCAGATGCTGACCGGCAGGTTGCCTTTCCTGGGAGAAAGTCCGATTAGCGTCGCGCTTAAGCATTTGCAAGAGCCGTTCGAGCAGCCGCGCAAAGTGAATCCTTATATCCCGCAAAGCGTCGAGAACGTTATTCTCCGCGCGATGCGCAAAAACCCGCAGGAGAGATACCAATCCGCGCGGGAAATGCTGATGGATCTGGAAACTTGCTTGCAGCCGCAACGGTTAAACGAACCTCCCGTGCAATATTTAAGCGACGAGGACAACGAAGAGGACAGAACGAGGGTCATTCCGGCTATCCGTCCGGATATGCGAAGTACGATCGAAGCTCCGGCGGTGAAAGTGTCGAACGCGAATAACGACGAGCGTTGGAATCCCGACGGTTCGGGAGTACGCAAACGCAAATGGGTATTGCCGACGGTTCTCGGAGTGTTGGCCATCGTCCTGATCGGAGTTCTGATCTGGGCGGTCTCGGCATTAAAACAACAGATGCCGGACGATATCTTGGTGCCTGACGTGGTCGGAATGACTGAAGCTAAAGCGAGAGATGAGCTCATAGCGGCCGGATTTACGATCGCCGATCCGATTCTCTATGAAGAGAGCGAGGAGAAAGACGCCGGCATCGTCCTTAAGCAAGACAAGGATCCGAACGTCGAAGCCAAGGAAGGGTCCCCCGTTCAATTGACCGTGAGCATAGCTAAGGATCTTCCCTTGATGCCGGGGTTGACCGGACAATCCTTTGACGAAGCAAGCAACAAGCTTCAAGAAATGGGCGTTAGCAAGGATAACATTATTCCGAAAGAAATATTCGATAAAAGCGATTTAGGAACTATTCTTGAGCAGTTTCCGCTCGCGGATGCGAAGTTTGATCCTACGGCTACAGACACGAAGATCATTCTTACGATCAGCAAAGGCGAGGAAGCTTTCAAGATGCCGAATCTGATCGGCAAGACGGAAGACCAGGCAAGGGCGATCATCGCTAAGTCGAATTTAAAGGAAAAAATTATTCGGGAAAAGAGCTATACTCCGAAAGGAGAAGTGTTCAAGCAGTTCCCTTTCGAAGAAAACGAAATGGTGACGCCTCAGACCGAGATTACGATCTATGTGAGCAGCGGATATCCCGATGATTCGCGAGAGCAGAAACTAAGCATCACCGTGTCGCCGGCGGTTGACGGACAATCGAGTAAAATCAGAATCGTAACCTCCGACGCGACGGGCGATAACATCGAACGCGGGACGCACACGATCAGCGCGACGACTTCGATTCCGATTTCCCTGATACTGTCTCCGACGAAGGACGGCGAAATCAAGATTTACCGCGACGATAAATTAGTCCAGACCGAGCCGGTTCCTTATCTCATCCTTCCGGTTACGAATACGGAAGAGCCGAGTCCGGGCGATAACGGCGAAGGAACGGATCCGCTCGAGTCTCCAACGGACGATGCCGGAGCGGATCCGGTGGATGGCGAGATCACGAACCCGTAATGAATAGAAATAGGAATAAACGAGATAGAAGGAATGACAACCAGAGCCGATTCGGGCTAGGAGAGGAGTTGCATACCCGATGCCCGAGGGCTTAATCGTAAAAGCTTTAAGCGGTTATTATTACGTGCAAAATTTCGACGGCGGACAGCCGGTGCAATGCCGAGGAAGAGGAATCTTCAAGAAACGGGGACAATCCCCGTTAGTCGGGGATCGCGTCGTATACAGCGACACGGAGAACGGTGAAGGGACGGTCGAGGAAATATTGGCTCGCAAGTCCGAGTTGATCCGTCCGCAGATCGCGAACGCCGACTTGGCGATTCTTGTTTTCTCCGTCGTGCGTCCGGAAATCAGCCTCGTATTGCTCGATAAGTTTCTCGTGCACACCGAGCATGCAAGGATGGATGCCGTCATCGTGCTCACGAAGCTGGATCGGATTCCCGATGGAGAAGAAGGCGTTCGTATCCATCGGGATATCGAGAATGCACGCAAGCTATATTCGTCCATCGGATATCAAGTGCTGTTGACTAGCGCGCACCAGGGCGAAGGGATGGAAGAGCTGCGTTCGGCGCTCGCCGGCCATATTAATATGCTCGCCGGACAATCGGGCGTCGGCAAATCTTCTCTCGTTAACGCGCTCGTACCTGGCCTTAAGCTTGAGACGAACGAGATCAGCGACAAGCTTGGCCGGGGGAAGCATACGACCAGGCATGTCGAGCTCGTTCCGATTGCCGGAGGCGGATATATGGCGGATACGCCGGGATTTAGCCAACTTGATTTCGCGGAACTCGGCATCGACGAGATCGGCTCCTGTTTTCGCGAATTCGCGGAGCTATCTTCCGGATGCAAATTCCGTGGTTGCACCCATACGCACGAACCTCGCTGCGCCGTTATTCAAGCTAAGGAGGAAGGATCCGTCGCAACGAGCAGATACGACAACTACGTTAACTTCATGACGGAATGGAAAGAAACAAAGCGGAGGTATTAACATGACAATCATCGCACCCTCAATCCTTGCTTCCGATTTTGCCGCGCTGGGGGACGAAGTCCGCAGCATTGAAGCCGCGGGAGCGGATTGGGTTCATATCGATATTATGGATGGACATTTCGTGCCGAATCTGACATTCGGACCGCCAATCGTGTCTATGATCCGTCCGGTTACGAAATTGTTCTTCGACGCGCATCTGATGGTCGAGAATCCGCAATCGTTGTTTCCGGCATTGGCAGCGGCCGGAGCGGACCGGATTACCGTGCACCCGGAAGCTTGCGTTCATCTCCACCGGACCCTCTCGGAAATCCGCGGACTCGGAATGAAGG
Source organism: Cohnella herbarum (assembly GCF_012849095.1). Lineage (NCBI taxonomy): Bacteria > Bacillati > Bacillota > Bacilli > Caryophanales > Paenibacillaceae > Cohnella > Cohnella herbarum. The sequence continues at coordinate 2,198,831 of NZ_CP051680.1, read as the reverse complement.
CCGGTGTCGCCTTAAACCCGCACACGCCATTATCCGTACTTGAATATATATTAGATGAAATCGATCTCGTACTCATTATGACGATCAATCCAGGCTTTGGAGGCCAATCGTTCCTGCCTTCCATGCTGCCTAAGCTTCGCCAGCTTCGCGAGATGCTGGTACGGCACGGCCGCCAGGATATTTACATTCAAGTAGACGGAGGCATCAATGCGGAAACCGCCGTTCAAGTGAAGGAAGCGGGAGCCAATTCCTTGGTGGCGGGCACCTATATTTTCAATCATGAGGATCGGGAAGCCGCAATCGCTTCCTTGCGATAAGCTATCATTTAAACATTTGGGCTGTCTCATCTCAATTGTCTGGTATAGGACAAATTCAACTCCGCATACATTGGAATCAATAGCGCTTCGAACGTTAGAAGCCGGCAAGGGTTCAGCCTGCGGAGGGGGGATGGGAAGATGAAGTTTTACACCATCAAGCTGCCGAAATTTTTGGGTGGCTTCGTCAAAGCGATTCTCAACACTTTTCACAAAAATTGACGCCTACGAGGGCTACGACACAAAAAAAAGAACCGTCAGATTGCCTGACGGTTTTTTCTTCATGGCCATTAAAGCCGATTGCGTGAATTATACGCGAGTTACTGCTCCGGATTTCAAAGCACGTGCGCTTACGTATACACGTTTAGGTTTACCGTTCACCAGAATGCGCACTTTTTGTACGTTAACCCCCCAAGAACGGCGGGTAGTGTTATTCGCGTGAGATTTGTTGTTACCGGAACCTGGTTTTTTCCCTGTGATATAACATTTACGAGCCACTAAAAATACACCTCCCTGCCACGTCCATACAAATACTTCACTATCTTAGCACAGCGGGTAACTTGATGCAACGGAAAAAGCGGGCAATAACGGACCTAAACGCCTTAATGATGAGATTTCCCCATAATACGGCTTCATTCTCCCCTTTTTTTATAGTACAATGAGATATGGTCCATAATAAAGGCATAAAGGAGTGAATTTCCATGCCTCTGCAGCTTGTCTCGGAGAACGGAAAAATTGATGTCGCTGATCAAGTCATCGCTGTAATCGCCGGTTCTGCGGCATTGGATTGTTATGGACTCGTTGGAATGGCTTCTCGTAAAGGATTGAAGGACGGAATCGCCGAGCTGCTAGGTCGCGAGAACTTGTCTCGGGGCGTGGAAGTGCGCCATGAAGGCGAGCTCGTTCATCTCGATCTTTATGTCATCGTAAGTTACGGAACCAAGATTTCCGAGGTGGCACATAACATTCAATCTAAAGTAAAGTACGTCTTAGAAGAGGTCGTCGGATTAAAAGTCGATCTGGTGAACGTGAATGTTCAAGGAGTGCGAGTATTGAAGTAGCTTATTAGGAAGGGGAATTCAGCATTGAGTAAGCGCTTCTTGAACGGTAACGAATGGGCGGCCATGATTCTGGTCGGGGCGGAGCGGTTAACCCGCAACGTAGACCGGGTGAATGCCTTGAACGTGTTTCCCGTGCCGGACGGCGATACGGGAACGAATATGAACTTAACGATGACGGCCGGAGTGGCCGAATTAAAAAATAAACCATCCGAGGAAGTCGGACGCGCGGCGGAAGTTCTGTCGAAGGGACTTCTGATGGGCGCGCGGGGCAATTCGGGAGTCATCTTGTCCCAATTGTTCCGTGGATTCGCGCGGGCCATTTCCGGCCAGCGCGAGCTCACGGTGCCTCTGTTCGCCAACGCTCTGCAACAGGGAGTTGATACCGCTTACAAAGCGGTCGTTAAACCTGTCGAAGGGACGATTCTGACCGTTGCGCGCGAAGCCGCGCGTCATGGTCTCAACGCGGTGCGTCGCACGTCCGATCTTAAAGAATGGATGCTTGAAGTTCATGCCAAGTCATTGGAGACTTTAGCGAGAACGCAAGATATGCTGCCGGTATTAAAGCAAGTCGGCGTCGTCGATTCGGGCGGGCAAGGACTTGTTTATTTGTACGAGGGTTTCGTGGACTATTTAAGCGACGGGAATTTCGAATCTTCCGTCGAGCAGGAATCTTACGCTAGGCCGGTTCCGCCTGTTCAACAGGTTGCAGCCGCGCCAGCAGTCCGAATAGCCGGAGCCCCGAACGCGGCTGCGCAATCGAAGATCGCTACGGAGAGCATCGCTTTCCCTTACGATATGGAGTTCTTCATCCAGCGGGTGACGACGAGCTCGCCTTTCCCGGAACAAACTTTCCGCAAGGCTTTGGAACGGGACGGAGATTCGATCATTCTCATCGAGGACGAAGGGATCGTGAAAGTTCACGTTCATTCCAGGCGGCCGGGAGACGTCATGAATTTAGCGCTGACGTATGGCGAAATTACCCATATTCATATTCTTAACATGCAAGAGCAGCATCGCGAGCTTCTGGCGCAACAACCGGAAACGAAGGAAAGAGGCTTGCCTTTAGTGAACTCGGATGAACCTGCTTACGGTACGCCTGTCGTCGATTACGCTTTGCCGGGCGTCGTTAACCTGCCTTCCGTAACGGCTTCTCCCGAGAGCGAAATGAATCCGGACGTATACGAGATGGCTTCCTACGGCGTCGTAGCCGTAAGCGTCGGGGAAGGGAATGCGGAACTGTTCAGAAGCCTCGGCGTAGATATCGTGCTTTCCGGCGGACAGAGCATGAACCCGAGCACGGAAGATTTGCTTGGCGCGATCACCTCCCTATCCGCCCATCACATTATCGTGCTGCCGAATAATCCGAATATTATTATGGCTGCCAAGCAAGCCGCGGAGCTGTCGGAACGTCCCGTAACGGTGCTCCCAACTCGGACGTTGCCGCAAGGGATGGCCGCGATGTTGGCCTTCCAAGAGAACGATTCCGAAGCTTCGAACGTTGACCGGATGACTAAAGCCTACGAGCGCGTGATTAGCGGTTCCGTGACCCAGGCGGTCAGAGATACCGACATGGATGGCATTGCGATTAAAGAAGGCCATTATATCGGCATCAAAGACAAAACGATCGTAGCTTCGGCATCGTCGCTAATCGAGGCATGTCAGTCTCTCTTAAGCGAGTTGATCGTATCGGGCGGAGAAATCTTAACGATTCTGACCGGAGAAGACGCCGACGAAGAACATACGGAAGAGCTGGAACAATGGCTCGCCGAGCAATATCCCGACGCGGAAGTCGAGGTGCACGAAGGCGGACAGCCATTGTATCCTTACTTGTTCGCTGTAGAACCGTAATCATCCAAATTGGCGATGGAGGGACAAGCAATGGCATCTGTTGTTCTGGTGACGGATAGTACGGCGGATATTCCGGTCGAAATTCGGGAGAAGCTTGGCATATCGATGGTGCCGCTTAAAGTTAACTTCGGGGATGACAGTTATTTGGACAACATCACGTTGCAGCCGGCGCAATTTTATGAGAAATTAACGTCGTTCGGAGGTCTCGCGACGACTTCGCAGCCTTCCCCGGCGGATTTCTACGAAGTGTACAAAAAGCTGACGGACGATGGCCACTCGGTTATCTCGATCCAATTGTCGGCCGCGCTGAGCGGAACCTATCAATCCGCGACGATCGCGAAATCGATGCTTGACGAAGGCGCCGACGTTACGATCATCGACTCTAAATCCGCATCTTTCGGATATGGGAAATTGGTCGTTACCGCAGCCGAGATGGCGCTTGCCGGAGCTTCCAAAGAAGAAATCATCGAGAAAGTCAATTGGATGCGTTCGGAACTGCGGCTCTATTTTCTCGTAGACACATTGGAGTATTTAGGAAAAGGCGGACGTATCGGCAAAGCTTCGGCGGTTCTGGGTTCGCTTCTAAATATTAAACCGATCTTATCCATAGATGCTGAAGGAACGGTATTCCCATTCGATAAAGCAAGAGGGCAGAAACGGGCGATGGCTCGAATCGCCGAAGTGTTGGAAGCCGATTTCAAGGACAAACCGGTCAATCTAACGATTGCCTCGACCCCGGGGCACGTAGCCGGCGTTTCCGAAATGACCGAACTTATTAAACAACGGTTGAACGTTCAAGTGTACCAAGAAACGGAAATCGGGCCGGTTATCGGCACGCATGCGGGTCCGGGTACGATCGGATTGTTCGTGTTCCCGTTAAGCAAATCATAGAAGAGATTTAGTCTATAAAGAGGTTGGTCTAATGTCTAATCATTTGTTCCAGATTCCTCTGACGAAACTTCAAGGCGTGGGTCCTCAGAAAGCGGAGGAGTTCCACGCCTTGGGTATTTCCACCGTCGGAGATTTGCTCGAGTATTACCCGTTCCGCTACGAGGACTATAGAATACGCGAATTAAGCGAAGTGAAGGACGGGGAACGGATCACGATCCAAGGGACGATCGCCTCGATGCCTTCGATGCAGCGATACGGCGGGAAGTCCAGGCTGATCTGCCGGGTTACGGTGGAGTCGATGCTCGTGACCGCGGTTTGGTTCAATAGAGCGTTCCTGAAGGATCAATTAACGCTAGGTAGAGAAATAACCCTAACGGGAAAATGGGATCAACGAAGACGCCACTTAACGGTCGCCGATTCGGAATTTCCCGATCGCAGCTCGGCCAAGACGGGGACGCTTCAACCGGTTTATTCCGTCGGCGGAAGCATCACGCAAGCGGCGATCCGGAAGTTGATCGACCGTGCGTTAAATCAGTTCGGTTCGCTTATTCCGGAAATTTTGCCTCCCGAGCTGCTGGACAAGCATTCGCTTATCCCCCGCCGGGAAGCCATCTCCGGCATACATCGCCCCGAGAACACCCGAGAAGGCACGGAAGCGAGACGCCGAATGGTGTACGAGGAGTTGTTCTTGTTTCAGCTTAAGCTGCAGGCTTATCGTGCGACGCATCTCAAGCAAGCCGACGGCTTAGTCCAGCCCGTTAACAATGACGAGATTCGCAGCTTTGTAGGCGCTCTTCCGTTCTCGTTAACGGATTCGCAGAAACAGGTCATTAACGAAATTCTTCACGATATGAAGCAGCCCTACGCCATGAATAGACTGCTCCAAGGAGACGTAGGCGCGGGTAAAACGGTGGTCGCGGCGGTAGGACTGTACGCTACGGTTAGGGCGGGACATCAAGGCGCGCTCATGGTGCCTACGGAAATTTTGGCGGATCAGCACGTCCGATCGCTGGGTAAGATGTTCGAACCGTACGGCATCCAAGTCGGTTTGCTGACCGGCAGCCTCACCGAACGCAAACGCCGGGACCTGATCGCTTCCTTGCAGATGGGATTGCTGGATATTGTCGTCGGAACGCATGCGCTTATCCAGGAGGACGTGTTTTTCAGGAGCCTTGGCCTAGTCGTAACGGACGAGCAGCATCGCTTCGGCGTAAACCAGCGAAGTATTCTGCGGCGCAAAGGGATGAACCCGGACGTGTTGACGATGACGGCAACGCCGATTCCAAGGACGCTGGCGATAACCGTATTCGGCGACTTGGATGTATCTACTTTGCGAGAGCGTCCGAAAGGACGCAAACCGATCAAGACGTATTCGGTAAAGCATCAAATGATGGATAGAGTTCTCGGTTTTATTCGCAAGGAAGCGGAGCAAGGAAGACAGACGTTCTTTATTTGCCCCTTGATCGAAGAGTCGGAGAAAATCGACGTTCAGAACGCGATAGACTTGCATATTCAGTTAACTCAAGCTCTCCCCGAGCTGTCTATTGGCCTGCTGCACGGACGGATGACGGCTGGGGAGAAGGAAGCGACGATGGCCCTCTTCGCGGCAGGGAAGACGAACGTTCTCGTGTCTACGACCGTGATCGAGGTAGGCGTCGACGTTCCTAACGCGACTTTGATGATCGTAATGGACGCCGACCGATTCGGATTGTCCCAGTTGCATCAGCTAAGAGGCAGGGTCGGACGCGGAGAACATCAATCGTTCTGCATTCTCATCGCCGATCCGAAGTCGGAGAACGGACAGGAAAGAATGAAGGCGATGACGGAAACGGACGACGGTTTCGAAATCTCGCGCAGAGATTTGGAAATTCGCGGACCCGGGGAATTTTTCGGGACGAAACAAAGCGGTATGCCGGAGTTTAGACTGGCGAATCTGGTCAATGATTTCGAGGTGTTGGAGCAAGCGAGGGACGATGCCGCGGCGCTGACGGCCATGGAGCAATTCTGGTCTTCTCCGACTTACGCGGAGTTAAGGGAAAACCTGGCGAGGGATGCCAATCTGAACGGCGAACCTCTCGATTAGGGATTTGTCGTTGGAAAAGCGGGCTCAGTCATTTTGCGTCTTTCGGTGGCATATGATGTACCGAATAGCTTGCCGGAAGGAGTGTGACCCCGTTTGAGCCCAGGCTGGCAAAAGTTCGGCATCAAGGCCGAGTTCGTGGAACGAGTTAAAGTGAAAATGAAAAACCCTGCGACAAAAGAGCGTATTAAAGGTCATCTAGAGGGCGCCACGAAAAGCGACTTGCAGGACCGGACGAAAGTTCGTAGATGGGTGAAGACGTTTGCCAAGATCTTAAATGAACCCATAACGGAGACGCAAGAGGATCAGTTGGTTAATTTTATCATCGCCCAGAAAATCGATCCCAACAATATGCTGCATTTGTTAAAGCTCTATACGATGTTCAAGTAAGCCGGAATGATCAATCAAACAGCGCCCCTCCCGGATTTAAGCCGGTGCGGGCGCTGTTTACGTTATTCCAAGACGGTAGAGCCAACTCTCTTCGTCGTAAAATACACATGTAACCCCTGTAGTTTGTCCACGCGCAAGCGTGAATTGGACATACACTATACCAACTTCACAAAGAAGGAGGTTAACGATATGGGTGCATTTTTAGATCTGCGCAGCTCAATGAACTCCAGCATAACCGGTTCTCCAGGTACGGCGATTTCGCCAACCCCAGCATTGTTCGGAGTGATCGGCTTGCAGACGAATAACGTCGTAAATAAAGTAATAACGCTGACGGGGATGGTGGGAGTCAGCTCGCTCTTGGTCGGCACTACGTTCGCCATTCAAATTTGCCGCGGCACGACGGTCTACAATCCTGCTAACGTCATCTATACGATGGTGCAAAGCGTTCGGTTGTCCGTATTTGGCGACACGTATGCTTTCACCGCACAGGATCTGCTCGCTCCAGCAGCGGCAGAAACGATCTATAGTTCCTTTATTTTCGGAGGAGCGTTGCTCGGACTTCTATTCACGGGCGTACGTACTGGACCGGAAGTGTTCTGGGGTATCGCCTCGCAAGGAGCTCCAGGCTGACAATCCGAGCATGGAGAGAAGAGGTCGGCGACAGGGGTCGCCGGCTTTTTCTGCGATTTCGAACCCTTTCGGAGAAAATCCGAAATAGAGAACGGTGTCTCGGCGGTCAGGGTTTATTCTTCTTCCGTCGGTAGCAGTTCCTTCAGCATGTCGCTAAAGTCGTCGATCGGTACGGCCAAGCCGGCCGGAACGATCCGGTCTTCATGAGAGATTTCCGTAGTGGCGTATACAACGGCGATGGCTTTGCCATGTTCATCGATGACCGGAGATCCGCTGTTGCCGCTGAATACGGGCGCATCAAGGGCCATTGCCGGCTTCTCGCGGCCTTGAATCGGTACCATGCCGAGTATGTTTCCTTCATTGGCGATTTGCGTGAAATAAAGCGGGTTCCCGATTACATAGACGTGATCCCCCGGTTGCCATTGCCGCTTCTCCCTCTCGATTTCAATGAAAGGAAGCTCTTGACTGCCGATGTCTATTTTCAGCAAGGCAATATCCAACTCGGGATCGCCGCCCGCCAACTCCGCTTCGAACCCCCGTTCGCTTTCAGGGAATTTAACTAAGGTATAAGCATTGTCTTCGATCACGTGATAATTGGTCACGATGTATCCGCCAGAGATATGGAAGCCGGTTCCTTTGCCTTTGTCCGAACTGACCAAGACGACCGCCTCTTTGTAATTTCGGATTTCTTCCCGGATGGACAGTTCTTTCGATTTAAATAAGAAGGGCAGCGTCTTCATGTTGTAAATTTGCGGCCAGAACGCGAGTATATTTCCGATTAGAGCGGCCACGAGCAGGGACACGATCGTATTTCTTATCCATTTGCGCCGTGCGGGAGAAGGAGCTTCGGATTCCTCTTCGACGTCTTCCCACTCCTCATCGGCATAAGTCTCGTAAGTTTCATAAGTTTCATAAGTCTCGTAAGATTCGAGAGTGTCTTTGTTACGCTCATCCTCGGAAACAGGCAAAGACTTCCCGTCGTTTCTATTCGGATTGTTTTCCATGCTTGTTCCTCCTCGGCCTAACGTTTATCTATCCTGCCATTGTACCATAATCGTTTTCGGGATAAGACAGGAACGGCGGGGAATTCGCATATTTGATGCGATTGTACCTACACCACCTGTCCAAGCAGGGAAGGCTCTCGCGACATAAAATGGCTCGAGGTTGGATGCAAAGGAGGAGCTATGTGGTTACCGTCAGCTTATGCATGATCGTGCGTAATGAGGAGAAGGTGCTTTCTCGCTGCTTGGATTCCGTTCATGATTTAATAGACGAAATCATCATCGTAGATACCGGATCGACGGATAAGACGAAGGAAATCGCGGCCCGTTATACGGACAAGATTTACGATAGGGCATGGATCGACGATTTCGCGGACGCGCGCAACTATTCCTTCTCGTTCGCGACGATGGATTACATCATGTGGTTGGATGCGGACGATTACTTGAAGGAGTTAGACCGCGCCAAACTTAAAGCGTTGAAGGACTCTTTGGATACGGAAGTGGATTCCGTAGTCATGTCGTATCATCTTGCGTTCGACGCTTATGGAAATCCGCTCTTCATGTCCAGACGGAACAGGATCGTCAAGAGAAGCCGGCAGTTCAAGTGGTACAATCCGGTCCATGAGTATTTGCACGTCGACGGAAACTATTATTTAACGGATATCGCCGTATCGCACGATAGGGTTCATACGGATACGGGAAGAAATTTGCGAATTCTCGAACAGATAGTTAAGCAGGAAGGCGAAGTCTCGGGGCGCGATGTTTTCTACTATGCCAACGAGCTGGCCGACGCGGGTAAGAACGCCGAAGCGGTGGAACAGTACCTCCGATTTCTTGAATATCCGGTCGAATACTTCGAAGACAATCTTATGGCATGCGCCAGGCTCTCGGCATGTTATCACCAATTAGGGAATCATGATCTGAAATTATCGATATTGCTGCAATCTATGATCTACGACGTCCCGAGAGCGGACTTCTGTTGTTCGATCGGACAATGTTTCCTCGATCAGGAGGAGTTGAACAAGGCGATCTTCTGGTTCAACCTGGCTCTGCAGCAGGAGCTTCCGCAGAACCATTTCGGGGTGCTAAACCTCATCTGTTGGACTTGGCTTCCTCATTTTCAACTTTGTATCTGTTACGGATTAAAAGGCGAATTGGACCTTGCATACGAGCATAACGAAAAGGCTCTAAAGTATTTGCCTAACGACGAGAATCTACTTCAGAACAAAGAAAAACTCGAACAAGCGCTGCAGGCCGAAGGGGGATAACGATGAGCACCAGCATTATCCTCGTCGTTCATAACCAACTGGCAATGACCAAGCGATGCGTCTTAAGCATCCGCAAATATACGGATCCGGGATCTTACGAGATCATCGTCGTCGATAACGCTTCTACGGACGGAACGGTCGGCTGGTTGCGGGCGCAACCTGACATTCGATTGCTCGAGCAAGCGAAGAACGTCGGATTTCCGGCAGGATGCAATATCGGTGCCGCAGCGTCGGCCGGGGATCGAATATTGCTGTTGAATAACGATACGGTCGTCACGCCGCGATGGTTGAGTCAAATGGAACTGGCCATCGGGAGCGACGACCGAGTCGGAGCCGTCGGGCCGCTGACCAACTTCGCCGGATACGGACAGACGGTCGAGACGTCTTACCACTCGATGGACGAGATGCAACGTTTCGCGGAGATTTACAACGTTTCCTCGCCGAATCGGTGGGAAGAAAAAATGAAGCTGATCGGGTTCTGCCTGCTCGTTAAACGCGAAGCTTGGATGAAGGTCGGACCTCTCGACGAGGCGTTCGGAATCGGCAATTACGAGGACGACGATTGGTGCGTCAGGGCGAGATTGTCGGGATATAAGCTTCTATTATGCCGAGATACGTTCATTCACCATGAAGGCCATGCCTCCTTTAAGTCCGTTAAGGATACGTTCAAGAAGGCGATGATCCATAACGGCACGTTATTCATGAACAAATGGGGATTTCATCCGCATATCGCGGTGAATATCCGATCCGATCTGCTTCAGCCTTTGCAATCGGTTAAGCCCGGGATGAGCGTCCTCGAGATCGGCTGCGGTTGCGGAGCGACGCTGCTCGAGCTTCGTAACCGGTACAAGGATATTCGGTTATTCGGATACGAGAGCGAACAAGCCGCTGCTCGAATCGCTTCGTTCGTAACGGAGAGAACATGGTCGCAGGAGGAAGACATCCAGATTCCGGTCGGTTCTAAAGGGTTCGATGCGATCATTCTTAACGATATTTTATCTCTCCCGGTTCCGCTCGACATGCTGCGGAAAATATATAGATGGCTAAGACCAGGCGGAATTGTCGTGACCAGCGTTCCGAACCGAATGTACGTAGAGTATGTCAAAGCTTATCTGAAGCCCGCGAATCCAGTGCCCCATGAGGCGTTCCTCTCCAAAGAAGAAACGATCGATCGGTTTCGCAATGCGGGCTTTGAAGAGGTTGAAATGACGATGATTGCTTCGGAGGAGACGAAAAAGCATGAGATTGACGCCCTATGCTTACTCGCCGGAGAGAAGCGAAGAGACGAATTTACCGCGATTTATTTCATAGCTAACGCGATAAAGGCACCGGTCGGAGGACGTAAACCGACGAAGGCGCCCGTTCCCGCGGGTTCCGCTAAACCGGTGAAGCCGGAGGAGCCTGCAAGCGAATCGCCCGCACCTTCCATGCCGACGCCAGCAAAGTCGGAAATTCTTACAGAATCGACGGTGACGCCATTGACCTATTTACCTAAAGCCCAGGAAGACGTCGCCTTTACGGGGGAAAGGCTTATCCTCAGTTCGGCGGTTTCCGGCTCGCACCCCGACGTGCTCGCCGAGCACGTGTATCGTTACCGTCTTGCGCAACGTTACTGCATTGGCAAAACCGTTCTAGATGCTGCTTGCGGAGCTGGATACGGCGTTCGCATGATGAAGGACGGCGGGGCTATCAGCGTGACCGGAGTAGACATCGACGCAGCGTCGGTGCACCTTGCGAATCGAGATTACGGAGGGGATGGCGTTTACTATCAGATCGGAAACGTGTTGCAGCTTCCGTATTCCTCCGAATCGTTCGACGTTGTCGTTTCCTTCGAAACGATCGAGCACGTGCCCGACGGAACCGCATGGCTAAGGGAAGCGGCGCGCGTGCTCCGTCCGGGCGGAAGGCTAATCGTATCGACGCCGAACCGGGAAGTGACCAATCCGGATCGGTTGTACGGAGAGCAAGTGCGCAATCCCTATCATTGTTTCGAATACAGTCTGAGCGAGTTTGTCGGAGAGCTGTCGGCTTTGTACGATATCGAGGGGTTATACGGACAAACCTTCGTAGGCAAGCATGGGCAAGTCGCTCCGGAATGGAGCGATATAGCGGCCGCCGTAGGAGGCGTTACGACGATGGCCGGATTTAACCCCGATATTATCCGATATTATGGGCCGGCTTCCTTAAGCCGCATGAAGAACGCTCGACCGGCTTACGTAATAGCCGTATGCCGGAAGAAATAAGCCGATAAGGAGGACTCGGCATGGAGGGGGAATTGCGGCCGAGCGAGCACAAGTTGTATTTTCTCGGGGAAAACGCGAATTTGGAAGCTCCGGGATTGATGCATGGCGCCGAAGAAATATCGATCGGTAAAGAGGCCATCGTGAGCTCGGGTCATCGATTGATCGTGACTTCGCCGATTAACGGTTCGCGGCCGAAAATCATTCTAGGAGACGGCGTACAAGCGGATATCGGCCTGATCGTAACGGCAGAGAATCACGTTGAATTAGAGCGGTTAGTCTGGTGCGGACCGCATGCGGTGCTGTCGGATACGGAGGCCGAATACCGGAAAACCGGTCTTCCGGTCTCTAAGCAAGGCTACCGCCATGCCGGGATAAACCGTTTGATTGTCGGAGAAGGCACCTATATCGGAGCGCATGCGGTAATCGAAGGTGCCATGAAAATCGGGAAAGGCTGCGTGATCGGAGCAGGCAGCGTCGTTCGCGGCGACGTACCGGACTATTCCGTCGTCTGGGGCGTTCCCGCCAAGCTGACGGAAATGTTCGATACCGTTGCCGAGGAATGGATTAAGGTCGAGACGGAAGAGGAGATTGCGGACGTTCTGCGTCGACGTAGAGACCGGCCTCTGTTATCGATCTGCATTCCGACTTATAACAGAAGCAAGGAGCTTAAGGTATGTCTCGATTCCGTATTGCCGCAGACCAGCATTAACGGATTGATCGAAGTATGCGTCTCCGATAACGCTTCGGACGACGCGACTTCCGCCGTGCTCGCTCAATACGTGATGAAATATCCGCAGCTAAGAACGATCAGACAATCGGAGAACATCGGCGGCGAGAGAAATTTCGTGGAAGTCGTGAAATTCGCGAAAGGAAAATTCGCGAAGCTCCAAGGGGATGACGATTATTTTATCCCGGGAGCCATCCAGCCGATTCTCTATGCGCTCTTATATCGGAAAAGCCGATTCCTGTTGATCGACGTGCTCAGGAACGACGGAACCGTTGAAGTATTGGAAGGGATGGATAGGCTCGTTACGGAGCTTTCCATTGCCTCCGGATTCATTTCCTCGATCGTGGTCGATCGCGAGGCATTATTGAGCTTACCCGAATTGGATCGGTTTATCGGCACGAGCTTGAACCACATTTATTGGCTTTATGCTTTGCTCGAAGAGGATCCTAGGTTTACCTTGCTTAAGTTCTCGATGTTCAGTTACGCGTTTAATGCTCCCAGAGGCTACAATTACGGAGATGCCGCGATTCGGGGGTACTTGGAAATTTTGCGATATTTCGTTGGGAGAGGACTATCCGAGCCGGTGTATGTAGACGAGAAAAAGGTGCTGCTAGACCGATTCGTCTTGCCGCGCTTGGAAATGATGATCGAAGTCGGCTTCGAATTCGATTTCGAAGGATTCGAAGCCGTATTCACGGAACATTATGAAATGGAGCCGTATTATCCGGAGTATCTTGCCGAGGTGCGGAGAATCATCGCTTTGACCGGGAATCGCTAAACGGGAAGCGATAAGGGAAGCGATAAGGGATAGACATCTTCGGGCGGTTTGTTATAATAGGTGTGGAAAGAAGCGGGTTTCGCCAATTGAATACGCCCCGGGGGAGCTGGAACAAGGCCGGCTGAGAGTGCATCCCATAGAAGATGCAGACCCTTATTACCTGATCTGGTTAGTACCAGCGTAGGAAGGTGGGAGCAGACCAGCTAGCGATAGAGCGTGCTGGCGTGCCATACGTCTTTTGCTATTTAAGACGCCCTCCGGAATCGGGGGGCGTTTTTCGATTTTTTCGTGAAGCTCTCTTCTCCGCATTAGCAGGATAGAGAGGGAGAGGGAAATGAAAGGAAAGAGTAAAGTTTGGCAAGGTTTGGGATTAACGGTATTAGCGGGCATGCTGCTGGCCGGGTGCGGCAACAATGGCAACAATGGCAACTCCGGAGCTTCCGGAAGCGTCGCGCCATCTTCGGAAGGTTCGGCATCCCCGTCTGAGGCGTTGCAGAAAGTGACGCTCGTGCTCGACTGGACTCCGAATACGAACCATACGGGATTGTATGTCGCCAGGGATCAAGGGCTGTGGAAAAAACATGGATTGGACGTAGAGATCATTCTGCCGCCGGAAGCGGGAGCAAGCGCCCTTGTGGCGAACAATACGGCGGATTTCGGGGTCGGGGCACAGGAAAGCATGATCTTGGCGCGCGAGCAGGGCTTGCCGCTCGTATCCATCGCGCCGATCATCCAGCACAATACGTCGGGATTCGCGTCTCCCGTGGACAAGAACATCAAGGAGCCTAAAGACTTCGAAGGGAAATCTTACGGCGGTTGGGGTTCCCCCGCCGAGCAAGCCGTAATCGAATCGATCATGAACGTTCAGCAAGCGGACGTCGGCAAAGTGAACTTCGTAAGCGCGGGTACGGCGGATTTCTTCACAGCGGTGAAGAAAGGCATCGATTTCGAATGGATTTTCTACGGATGGACGGGAATCGAAGCGGAACTGCGGAACGAACCGGTTAATATGGTGTACTTGACCGATTACAGCAAGCAATTGGATTATTACACGCCTTTGCTGTTAACGAACGAGAAGCTGATTCAAGAAAAGCCGGAGCTCGTGCGCGCTTTCTTGGCGGGAGCGTCGGAAGGCTATCAATATGCGATCGACAATCCGGACGCGGCTGCCGATTTGTTGATCAAGGCGGTTCCGGAATTGAACGCGGATCTGGTAAAGGCGAGCCAGAAATGGCTAAGCCCGAAATACAAGGACGACGCCCCGCGTTGGGGAGAGCAGAAGCGGGAAGTGTGGTCCGGTTATGGCGATTGGTTGAGCCAGAACGGGCTGATGAAAGAAGGATTGAACTACGACGAGATGTTCACGACGGAGTTCCTGCCGAAATAATTAAAGTGTGAGGAGTGGAAAACGATGGCTCAAGCGCTGCTAAGCATACAGATTTTACCGAAGGTAAAACCGGGAGAAGAGGTTATTCCATACGTCGACCGAGCGATCGAAATCATTAAACAGTCGGGAGTCGCCTACCGGGTAGCGTCATTGGAGACGACGATGGAAGGCGAATTGGATCAATTGATCGACATCGTTAAGCGGATGAACGCCGCTATGTTCGAGATGGGCAGCCCGTCCGTCATGTCGCAAATCAAACTGGTCGTAGACGGCCAAGAGGGCGCTTCGATGGCTCGGCTGTTGCAGAAATATCCCGATGGGCAATAACCGAACTAGAGGGATATGGCTGCCTGTCGTCACGTTGTTCGCGTTCGTGGGAGCGTGGGAAGCCGTATGCGCGATCTTCCGGATCGAAACGTTCACTTTGCCCGCGCCGTCGGATATCGCCGTTACGATGTACGAAGATTCCGGGGTTTTGTGGGAGCACGTCGTCGCGACGTTTTCTTTGGCACTGGCAGGGCTCGTTTTAGGATTAGTAATCGGGATCGTAGTCGCGATCGTTCTGCACGTGATTCCTTTTCTTAGGGAAGCATTCGCTCCGCTCTTAGTGCTTTCTCAGAACGTCCCCCTTATCGCTTTAGGGCCGTTATTGATGATTTGGTTCGGGTTCGGCTTAACGCCTAAGCTGATCCTGCTCGTCCTCGTATGTTTTTTTCCGGTTACGTTATCGATTCTAGTCGGTCTCGGACAAGCCGAGCCGCAATTGCGAGAGTATTTGGGAATGATCGGCGCCTCTCGGTGGGAGAAGCTGAAGAGGCTTGAATTTCCGGCCTCCTTGTCCTACTTGTTCTCCGGCTTGCGGATCGCGGCTACCTACGTCGTATCATCCGCGATCGTCGCCGAGTGGCTCGGGGCGAACAAAGGGATCGGTTATTACTTGAAGCTAAAGTTTAACGGATTCGACCAACCGGGCGTATTCGGCTCGATCGTCTGTATCGTCACGCTGAGCTTCTTGTTCTACTATGCGGTCGTCATCGCGGAACGCCTAACGATTCGGTGGAAACCGCGTCCGCAAAACGACTGGAAGGGGGCTTCCTCATGAGGAACTCCGTCGGAAGCACGCTGGAACTCATCGGAATCGACAAAGCCTATATGCGAGGCAAAGAGCGGGTATCCGTATTGAGCGACATCCGTCTGCATGTTAAAGCGGGCGAGTTTGTCACTTTAATCGGGCCTTCGGGCAGCGGCAAATCCACGTTGTTCCGATTAATCGGCGGCGTGGAGCGTCCGGATGGCGGACGAATTCTGATCGATGGCAAAGAGGTCACCGGACAACGCGGACTGATCAGTTATATGCCGCAGCAACCGGCATTGTTTCCTTGGTTGTCCGTTGAGGATAACATCTCGTCTGCTCTCGTTACTGCCGGAACCTCGAAGAAAGAAGCTAGAGAACTGGCTGCCGACTGGCTTGAGAAAATCCATCTCAAGGCAGTGGCCAAGGAATACCCTCATGTACTGTCCGGAGGGATGCAGATGAGGGTGAGCTTCTTGCGCGCGCTGCTCATGAAACGGAACGTCATGTGCTTGGATGAGCCTTTCGCTGCTTTGGATGCTTTGACTAGAGCGGACATGCAGCGCTGGTTGCTAGAGCTGTGGGAAGCGGACAGGCGCTCGGTATTGTTCGTCACGCACAGCATCGAAGAAGCGCTCATGCTGTCGGATCGCATATACGTGTTATCTCCCGCCCCCGCAACGGTGTTGCGCGAGATCGTGATCCCATTTGGGCGTCCGCGCAGGGCCGACGTCTGGACGTCTCCCGAGTTCGTCGATTTGAAGAAAGAAGTGCTGGAACTGTTGGGCGAAGGGGATGCGGCGCTTGTTTGACGCTCACGTTCATTTGGATTTATACGGCGATGCGGAGCGGGAGGAAATAATGGAAAACTTGGATTCGTCGGGAATCGAAGGACTTGTGGCCGTTTCGATGGGGATGAACTCTTGTATCGCAAACCGCGAAACGGCCATTCGTTGGTCAGGACGGATCATGCCGGCTTATGGACATCATCCCGAGCTGTCTCCGCTGGAGGAGCCGGAAGTGAACGTTCTATGCGACTGGATACGGGAGCGGGATGCGGGAAACGAGGTTTTCGCGATCGGAGAAGTAGGGCTTCCCTATTATACGCGCAAGGATGCGGAAACGAGCGGGAACGCGTTCGATCTAAAGCCGTATCTGTTCCAATTGGAACGTTTCGTTCGGTTGGCCGCCGAGCTGGACAAGCCGATCGCGCTTCATGCGGTGTACGAGGATGCCGACGTCGTCATGGACATGCTTGAACGTTACGCGATTCGTCGTGCGCACTTCCATTGGTTTAAAGGGAGTTCGGCGGCGATTGCGCGTATTGTTCGGAACGGCTACATGATATCGATAACGCCTGACGTATTGTACGAGGCTGCGATCAAGGAATTGGCGATAAGGGTCCCGCTGCGTAATCTCATGGTCGAAACCGACGGGCCTTGGCCGTTCGAGGGACCGTTCGCCGGGAAACCCACCGTTCCCGGTATGGTTCGCGATGTCTTGATCGAGATCGCAAAGTTGCGATCGGTCGAGGTGAAAGCCGTCCAAGAGGTCGTTAGGCGCAATTGCCTCTCTTTTTACGGTTGGGATGATTTATAGCCTTTAATTGTGATGCTCTCAGATTACATTTTTCGACATTTTTCATAGAATTTCATGGTATAATCGGTAAAAAACCGGAGGTGCGTAGCGGTGAATGACTGGTATTTCGATCGTTATGGACAAACAGCGTTCTTGTTGGTGGAAGGGGATCGATTCGTTAGCCGGAACGGTCGCAATCTCGGTTGGCTTCAGCAGGAAAAGCAGGTTTATACGCTGACGGGTCAGCCCATCGGTTATTTGGAGAAAGGCGTTCTGAGGGATCGTTCCGGCGGCATCGTCGGATTTGCGAGATCCGCTACGGCCTACTTGCCTTCCATCCCTGGAATGAGCGGCGCTCCGTCGGCCCCATCGATTCCCGGAAGGCCGCCTAAGCCGGGATTTGCCGGCTCGGTTAGCGATCCGGGAAACGGCGGGTGGTCTAGCAAGTCGGTTCGTGATTTTTTCGGTACGGATATTTAGAAAGCGATGCAAATTTAGGCTTCATCTACCGCTAAGTGGATTTTTAGCACGTTGAGCCAATAGGGGAGTTAGACAATGAAAAATGATCGTCATCGCCCTAGCCTTATTTCTTGCCGTTCCGAATGTAACGAGCGCAGTGCCGCAAGTCGTCGGCGGAAGTAAAGAAGAGAACCAGAAGCTTGAACAATCCAAAAAACTAGCTCGATACGTAAAAGAATATCAGAAGAAGAATGCATGAAAATAAGTTGGAGATAAGAAAAAGCGGCCTCCGGAATCGATATTCCGGGCGGCCGTTCTTTCGTGTTGTCGCAAATCCGACTTTCAGCCTGCCTACAATTAACAAGGGGGTGGTCAGCTGACTGGCGGACCATAGATCTTTTATCTGTGAACAAAGGATAAAAAAGAGAGTTGTCTGAGCAACTCCCTCGAAAAGTTATAAAGGCATTGTCCAAACAATCTCCGCAATTCGGACGCATACCTGATGCTTATGGGTTTGAAGAAGAACATGATCAGGCTTGACGTCTATAATAATACCCTCGATTCTTCCCCGCGTTGTTTCAAAGCAAACGTAACATCCGACTAGCTTTTTGAGAGCTTCGACCACGTAGGGGTCGACTAACGAAACGGTTTGTATTTGACTAGGATTAATCTGAGCCGGACTGACCTGATTAAGGTGTTGATGATACAAATGAACCACTCCTCGGGTTATATTCGATCACATCATATGCGGTTGCCTATACCGAGGAGTGGGCTATGGAACTCACTAACGCTATTTTAACTTATATCTAAACTTGTCTTTATCGTCGCCCTGGTCGACAACAAAAAACATGTCAATCGCGCCAATTTCGAATAGTTCAGTCATGACAGACCTCCAAAGAGTGTTTTCTTAGTCATACGAATGCTAGAATAAGATGTTTCACCGGAAGCCGCGCAAAGTCGTTCCTGCAGGAGGGCGAACGGTAAGAACCTTCAATTTTCAACCCTGACATCCAAGAATATTAGGAGTGATCGCTATGCCGCCAGTAGAAAAACCAAAGAAGAAAGCCAAGGATAAGAGACCGACGCGCGACGAAGCTATTCTCGAAGAAATCGGGGAGAGACTTGTCGAAGCGAAGAACGAGGAGTCCGAAGTCGTTCTAACCGTTTGGGGGTTGGATGAACCGGTACAAGGCGTTATCGTCGCATTAGATACAAGGACAAGATTAGTCCATGTTGAGAAGCAAGGTGATCTAACCAAAGTACCGTTTATGGATATCATGAAAGTAGATAACCCCGATTGATCGGACTTTCTTCCATATGTAGCGTACCTGGAGGTTCAGTGTTTTAAACAAAAAAGTCGACCCCCGTCTCGCGACGAGGGCCTTCATGGGAGAGGAGAAACCGGACGAAGATCTTATGGGGAAACGTAAGTCTTCTCCGCGGTTGTCCCCGACACCTCTCGGCGCCGGTACTATCATTGTGACCTTAGGCAAGGAAAATATACGCAGTCGCGGAAAAAAATTAGTAGGCGAAAGCACGGCGACCGAACACGGATATTCTAAGCTTTTGAAACACGGGAGAATGTGGTAACATTACACCAGTTAAGCTCACGGCTAACGGTACTACTTAGCGCGATATAATGGGGTTGAGAAAGTGCGAGTCATTTCTGGACAAGCCAAAGGACATCCGCTCAAAGCGGTTCCAGGCAGCAATACCCGTCCGACGACGGACAAGGTGAAGGAATCCCTATTCAGCATGATCGGACCTTATTTCGATGAGGAAAACGTGCTGGACTTATTTGCCGGCACCGGCGGATTGGGAATCGAAGCTTTAAGCCGAGGCGCGGCTAACGCCGTATTCATCGACGCCAGCTCGCAGAGCGTAGAAGTAGTCAAGCGCAATCTGGCTTCGACGAAATTGGCGGATCGGGCCGAGGTCTATCGCAACGATGCCCGAAGAGCGTTAAAGCTGCTAGAACGAGCGGGAAAATCCTTCGATTTGATATTCTTGGATCCTCCTTATGCGGTGAAGGATTGCGATGCCTTATTGATCGACATGGCTTCGAGAGGATTAGTGGCCGACGGCGCGATAGCCGTCGTGGAACACCATCCCGATGTCGTTTACCCCGAGAATATCGAGGGTTATGAGAGAACAAGATACGCGACTTATGGAGAGATAGCTTTGTCCATATATCGATATCAACAAAATAACGAGGCGGAGCCCGGTCTTCCCTCGGACTTGGAGGAGGCGACCGAACGATGAGCCCTCATCAAACTCGCATGGAACACGAGTTCCGGATCGCGGTTTACCCCGGGAGCTTCGATCCCGTTACTTTCGGACATCTGGATATTATACGCAGGGCGGCCAAACAGTTCGACCGCGTCATCGTGGCGGTATTGAACAACACGGTTAAAACTCCGTTATTTTCGGTTCAAGAGAGAAAAGATTTATTGGCCGAGGTTACGCGAGATCTGCCTAACGTGGAGATCGACAGCTTTCGCGATTTGCTCGTTCGCTATATGCGATCCCGTCAAGCTCAGGTTATCGTTCGAGGTATCCGTTCCGTTACGGACTTCGAATACGAGCTTCAGATGGCATCGACGAACCGTCAACTGGACGAAGGCATCGAAACGGTATTCATGATGACGAATCCTAAGTATTCCTATTTAAGTTCAAGTATCGTAAAAGAGATCGCGAAGTTTAACGGTCCCGTGCAGGATTTGGTGCCGCCGACGGTCGAGGTTGCGTTGCAAGGGAAGTATGCCGCTTCAGACGGAGAGCAAAACAAAAGAAGCAAGATGGATGGATTGTAAAGCCGACGATTTTCGTTCGGCTTTTTTTAATCCCTTTTTATTTACGCTTATCCGGCGTTTTCGGTCTGATCAGCGCCGCTAACAGGGCGAGTATTATGAACACTCCGAAGCTAGCCAGCGCTATCGTGAGATTGACGGAAAGATGGTTCCAAGCGTTAGGAATCCCGCCTTCCGCCGCCCAAACTTCCATCGTTGTCGGACGAAGAGGCCAGATGCCGACGATAAATTGCTTAACGGGTTCGGATAGCGCCGCTATCGCCAGAGGGTAGACCACTACCAGTGCCAAAGCGCAGTGGAGCAGGCGGCTGGCGATAATCTTCAACCAAGGAAATGGCGTTTCAAGCCCGAAAGCGGCTCGAGCCTGCAGCAGGCCGCTCCAGCCGCTCCAAGCCAACGCGGCGGCGATAAGGGCGGCGGCTTGCGCGGGAGCGGACGAGAACAACGCCGAACGGCTGCTTTCGTATGCGCCTAAGTGCATCTCGTAAATTCCCGGGATCGAGAGCCACAGGTCGTTCCCGGGGGCAAACAGTTGGATCAACCGGACGACGACGGCGCTCATCATCATCAATCCGCCTACCGTCATCAAGGTTCCGACGGCATTCGTTACGGAATCCGGCAATAGCTTGCCCAAAGGCCTGCCGTCTTCTTTCCGCGCATCGGCAGCGGCTCTTAACGCTCTTTGCAGGAGCGCGCGGGAGTGATTTAGCGGGATTCTCGGAACTTTGGGTTTGCGCGCTTTCGCGATGCGCGACCATACGAAACCGGAGAGGATGGCGGATAACCACAATCCTATTGCGATAGCCCAACCGAGTTCGGGCGATTGTAGAAATCCGCAGCCGATGACGAGCACGATCAGGAAAGGATTAGGCAAGTGAGATACGAGTAATACCGTATCGACGTCGTCTTCGTGGATCATGCCGTTCTCCCGGAGTCTTGCCGTTTCCTTGGCGCCAGCGGGAATTCCCGCGGACCAACCGAAGGCGATCGCCCAGCCGGAAGCTCCGGGCAAGCGGAATAATCCGCGAGTCAGCGGTTCGGCCAGCGTCGCGATGCCGTGAAGCATGCCGGAAGCGGCCAACAGCTCGGCGAGCATAAGCGGAGGCAGCAAACCGGGGAATACGTTTTGCCACCAAATTTGGAGACCGGAGAGGGAGGCTCTGAAAGCTTCGCCGGGCGAATGGACGATCCCTGCTACGACTAACAGCGCAGCCGCGCCAAGCAAGAGCGAAACAAAGGCCGATCCTCTTCGCCTAGAAACTTTACCCATGTTCAACGCCCCTCCCTGAACTATACGATACAAATGCGAGTTCAAAAAGTCGGGTTTTCAGCACCGAGAAGGTTGGATGAAGCTAGGGGCTGAGGAGCGGAGCGTAGGCAAAACCTACGTGAGCACCGGAAGGTCCGGTTGAATTCAAGATTCGATGTCGAATCCGCTGCTTGCTTCGCTTCGTGATCCAAAGATGACTTTTTGAACTACCTCTACAAATGTACGTCCGTGAGGGAGGGGTTAGACCTCTTGTCCGATATGAAGAGCTTAGAGGCGAATAGGGGCGGCGGTATAATCGCGCATGGCCAAGGAGGCATCCCCTTCCCGGAAAGCGAGAGAATAGACCGCCGAGGCGCGTGCATCCATAGCCAAGTAAGGCCAATCCCCTTTGGCTGCAGAAGTAATGACGGGTACGCTGGCCGAGACGCGCATATCGCGAAGCAAACGCCGGCCGCGCTCATTAAATCCGAGAACGCGAATATATTCTATTCCCGAGGCAAGCTTATCGGGGCTTAGCAGTTCCTTGCGGTGACCGAGCAGAATGCGAAGCAACGTGCGTTGCAGCTTCGTATGGGTATATCTTTTCGTTTTCAGCTCGCGAAGCAGAGCGGAGACGGTCAGTTCGGGCAAACCCGACAGGATGTTCTTAATTCGGTGCTCCAGACCTTCGGTTACTTCGGCATACGAAGCGAGTTGCGACTCCTCCTGGCGAAATAACTCGTGGAAGAGCTGACGTTCGAAGCTTTGCCAATGAATAGGCGCCCGTCCGGCCGCTACTTCGCGTTTCAGGATGTCCAAGGTCGAGCTTGGCACATAATCGGTAAGTTGGTCTAACGTGCCTGATTCGCCAAGCAGGAGCTTGCGGAGGGCGGTCGCGCTGGCAATCCGAACGTCCGTAATATCGGATTGACCGTAATCTGATTTCTCCCGGCGCAGAGAATAGGGAGTCATCCGGCTGTCGATTTTGCGCATCGACATTAAATAATGCAAACCGAGCGTATGATTGGGCTGCGTTAGCGAGAAGGCATGTTCGTTCAAGCCTTGGCGCTCCAGGAAGGCGGTGGCGGCAGCGGTGAATGCTGATGGATAAGGCAAACCTTCCTTGAGCTGAGAGTTCAGAAGGGTAACGAATTCAGCCGGCTCTTCAGTTAAGAGTTCTGCCATCCTTTGCAACGATGCCAGGTCTCCGCTTTCGCTGCCGAAGCAGATCGAATCGACGACCCCGGTCGCTTCTAGAATAGAGACCGCGCCGTAAGCGAACCACTGCGCGGGCTGGGAGCTATAGGCGACCGGCAACTCTAGAACGAGATCGCACCCCGCTCTTAGCGCCATCTCCGCCCGAGCCCATTTGTCGGCCATCGCCGGTTCGCCGCGCTGCAGGAAATGGCCGCTCATGACCGCAACGACATTTTCGGAACCCGTTAATTTCTTAGATTGCTGCAAATGATAGAGATGTCCGTTGTGTAATGGGTTATACTCTACAATGACGCCGACCGTTGACATGTCCGTCTCCTTACAACGGCATCGCCGTTTAACTTGAACGATCAGAAAGTATAAATTTTATGTCTTTATACTCATCTGATCGCTCGATATAAACGTGTACCGCCGTCTCGAAGACGGCGAAGCCGTTTAACTTGGATGATTTCTTTTGCCACAATATAACACGCGAAGCGCCGGGAAGAGAAGATTGATCGGAAACGCACTGTTATTGTTGACAAAGGACACCGAATCTCGATATAATAATTTTTGTTTGTTTGGAGTGATATCATTGTTGCTAAAAGTACAAGAGCTTGTGGCTCGGCAGCAGCCGATTGAGCTACAGGGAACTCTCGACATGGCGGAATTGTTCCGGGATAACTCGGAATACAACCCGCTCGCCCCGATGAAATTCGACTTAGTGGCGAAAGCCGCCGACGATCGAATTCTCGTGTCGGGTCAACTCTCCTGCGACGTTCGCATGCAGTGCTCGCGCTGCTTGGACAAATTCGACGAAACCATCGCTGTTCCTTTCGAGGAGCAATTTCGGATCGTCGAGGACGGAGAAGCCGATTTAAGTGAAGATGATGAAGCCGTACCGGTAACGGAAGAGCGGATCGATCTTTCTCCTTATTTGGCGGAAGAACTCGTAGTCCAGCTACCGTACGCGCCCCTATGCAGCGAAGATTGCAAAGGATTGTGCCCGGAATGCGGGATGAACCTGAACGAACAATCGTGCGGTTGCAATACGGAGAAGATAGATCCCCGTATGGCTGCGCTTCAGGATTGGTTTAAATCTCAGAAAGAATAAGGTTCGGCCCCGAGTCGCGACGTTATTCGGACCTGATAAGGAGGTGGCAGCAATGGCAGTCCCTTTTGCGAAGACATCGAAAGCCCGCAAACACAAACGCCGGACGCACTTTAAGTTGGTAGTTCCTGGTATGGTGAAATGCGAGCAATGTGGAGAATTGAAAATTTCGCACCGCGTATGTAAAGTTTGCGGTACGTACAAATCACGCGAAATCATCAAGCAATAAAGCTTAGACGCGTCTGGATTCACGACGGGGAAGCGCATTCGACCGCATTGCGGCTGACGATGGCGTTACTTGCGTTCGTTGCATGCCGGCGCGTTTTTCTTTAAACTTTTTTGGCACCAGGTATTAAAGGCTATCAACAAAAATGGTACTCGTAATCAAAGGTTGACCTTTTGACTTACTTTTCTACAGAAAGCGGTGGTGAGTATGGAACGGCTTCCTAAACGTCAGCGTCATCAACAGCTTAGCAAGCTATTGGACGAGAATCCGTTTCTCACCGACCGGGAACTGACTCGTCAATTAAAAGTCAGCATACAGACGATTCGTTTGGATCGGCTGGAGCTTGCCATTCCGGAATTGCGGGAAAGGCTAAAGCTGATGGCGGAGCGGTCGTACGACTCCGTTCGGTCTTTGCCTTTGCACGAGGTTATCGGCGACATCCTGGATTTGCAATTGGACAAAAGCGGGATTTCCTTATTCGAGATCAACGACGAGCACGTCTTCTCCCGTTCGGGTATCGCACGGGGACATCACGTGTTCGCCCAAGCGAATTCTCTGGCAGTCGCGGTCATCAACGATGAAATCGCTTTGACGGCATCCGCGGATATCCGGTTCATTCGTCCCGCCCGGTTGGGGGAGAAATGCATCGCTAAAGCATACGTTAGAACGAGCGGCGAGCAAAAAGGGAAAGCGAAGGTTGAAGTGTTTACATACGTTGGCGAAGAAATGGTGTTTCAAGGGAACTTCATTATTTATAGATCAGCGGGAGAATCGAAATCATAACGCGCGTGTTCGAAGAAAAGCCGGGTTTTATCGCCTGGCAGCCATCTATTGAACAAAGTCACAAAAGGAGTGTATCTCATGCGGATTGCTATTGATGCAATGGGCGGCGACCATGCGCCCCATGCACAAGTCGAGAGCGCACTTTCAGCGGCTGCCGAATGGCCGGATACGCATTTGATCTTGGTCGGCAATCCGGAAGTGCTTCAGCCGTTGCTAGGTCAAGGGGCTCCTCGGAATATATCTATCGAAAGCGCAATGGAAATCATCGCGAATGACGATGAGCCGGTCAAAGCGGTCCGTCGCAAAACGAATTCCTCCATGGTCGTGGCCGGCAGACTCGTCAAGGATGGTCTTGCGGATGCGATGATTTCGGCGGGGAATACGGGAGCGTTGATGACTGTAGGCTTGTTGGTCGTTGGCAGGCTGAAAGGCATCGAACGTCCGGGATTGGCGGCGATTTTCCCGACTTTGGACAATGTTGGCGTTCTAGCTCTCGACATGGGGGCTAACATGGACGCGAAACCCGAGCATCTGCTGCAGTACGCGCTGATGGGGAGCGTATATCGCAGTAAGGTGCATGGCATCCATAAACCTCGCGTTGGTTTGCTTAACGTAGGAACCGAAGCGGCGAAAGGCAACGAACTGACGAAGCTCGCTTTCGGAATGCTTGAAGAGGCTCCGATTAATTTCGTCGGAAATATCGAAGCTCGCGACGTATTGGACGGGAAGTGCGATGTCATTATATGCGACGGTTTCTCGGGCAATATTATGCTGAAGTCGCTGGAAGGCGCGGCGTCGACGATCTTCAAGTTATTGCGCGAGGAACTGACTTCGTCTTTCACTTCCAAATTGGCCGCCGCCGCGCTTAAACCGAGCTTCCGCCGGGTCAGGGATAGAATGGATTATAACGAATACAACGGCGCGCCGTTGCTTGGCGTTAACGGATTGGTCGTCAAAGGGCACGGTTCTTCGGATGCCAAAGCGATGAAGACCGCGATCCGGCAAACCCGTACGGCAATCGGCAACGGGCTAATCTCGGCGCTAGCCGATGAAATCAGCGGAAAGTGAGAGAGGCGCATGAATGGAATTTCCGTCGGCATCCTAGGAACGGGTAAATACGTTCCGGAGCGCCGCTTAACGAATCAAGAGTTGGAACAAATGGTCGAAACGAACGATGAATGGATCGTCACCCGCACCGGCATACGGGAACGGAGAATCGCGGCCCCGGAACAAGCGACGTCGGATTTGGCTTACGAAGCATCGCTTCAAGCTATTAAAGCCGCGGGGATTACGGCGGAGGAAATCGATCTGATCGTCGTTGCAACGATCACGCCCGATATGTTCTTTCCGTCGACCGCTTGTTTGCTTCAAGAGAAGCTCGGCGCGAAAAAAGCCGCGGCTTTCGATCTGTCGGCCGCGTGTTCCGGGTTTATTTACGGACTGGCGAACGCATCAGGCCTGATCGCGACGGGGCTATACCGTCACGTGCTCGTCGTCGGGGCTGAATGCTTGTCCAGAATTACGGATTACTCGGATCGCAATACTTCGATCCTGTTCGGAGACGGCGCCGGCGCGGTCGTATTGGGTCAAGTTCCCGAAGGCCGCGGCTTCAAGTCGTTCAAGCTCGGAGCCGATGGAGCCGGAGGAGATCTGCTGAGGATATACGGCGGCGGATCGCGTTTGCCTTCTTCCGAGCAATCCGTCGCGGATCGCCGTCATTTCATCGAGATGAACGGCCGGGACGTATTCAAGTTCGCCGTTAGGATCATGGGGAACTCCGCGGAAGAAGCGCTTGCGAGTGCGGGTTACGAAAAGTCGGATATCGATCTTCTGATCCCTCATCAAGCGAATATTCGCATCATTCAATCCGCGCTGGAAAGACTGGACTTATCCGAGGATAAGGCGATGATTAATTTGGACAAGTACGGCAACGTATCCGCCGCATCCATTCCGCTTGCTCTTGCCGAGGCAGTCGAGCAAGGAAGGGTCAAAGAAGGCGACTGCCTCGTGCTCGTCGGATTCGGCGGCGGATTGACCTGGGGCGCGTCTGTTCTGATCTGGTAAGGTTGAGGAGGAATCACTTTGGGTAAAATCGCATATGTATTTCCCGGACAAGGCGCGCAAGCGGTCGGGATGGGAAAGGATGCTTACGAGAGTAACGCGAAGGCGCGCGCGATCTTCGATCAGGCGGATGCCGCGCTCGGATTTCCGATATCGAAGCTAGCGTTCGAAGGGCCTGACGACGAATTGCGTCAGACCGCGAATACGCAGCCCGCGCTGCTGGCGACGAGCATCGCATTGCTGGAAACGTACAAATCGCAAAACGTGAAGCCGGATTACGTAGCCGGACATTCTTTGGGTGAATACAGCGCTCTCGTTGCGGCCGGCGTACTGGATTTCGGCGATGCCGTTCGGCTAGTGCGGGCGCGCGGTCAATTCATGGAGCAAGCGGTACCGAGCGGTCAAGGCGCAATGGCGGCCGTATTGGGAGCCGAACGCGAGCAGTTGCAATCGCTTTGCTCGACGATAACCGCCACCGGCGACATCGTCGAGCTTGCCAACGTGAACTGTCCCGGTCAGATCGTCGTGTCCGGTTCCGCCGAAGGCGTCGCCGCCGTTGGCGAGAGAGGGAAAGAAGCCGGTGCCAAGCGGGTCATTCCGCTGGACGTCAGCGGACCGTTTCACTCCTCGCTCATGCAACCCGCGGCGGACAAGCTCGCGGGAGAACTTGCGAAAGCGGAGTTTCGTTCCGCGCAAGTTCCCGTCATCGCTAACGTTCACGCAAAGCCGGTAACGTCGGGCGATGAACTTCGCGAATTGCTCGTGCAACAAGTCGTTTCTCCCGTTCAATGGGAGGATACGATCAAGTTCTTGATCGGCCAAGGCGTCGATACGTTCGTCGAGATCGGTTCCGGAACGGTGCTTGCCGGCTTGATCAAGAAGATCGACAAATCCGTGCAGGTGATTTCGATCAACAGCGCGGCGGCGGCAACGGCAGTTGCACAATGAAGCTGAAACAGCGACAATGTACGGGAGGGTGACCGGATTTATGACGAAATGGGATTTGAACGGCAAGAGCGCGCTTGTGACCGGAGCTTCCAGAGGAATCGGTCGTTCGATCGCGATCGCGCTTGCGGAAGCGGGCGCGGACGTGGCGATCAACTATTCCGGAAGCGAAGCGGCTGCCGCGGAAACCGTCAAAGCGGTAGAGGCGTTGGGCCGCAAGGCGATCATGATCAAAGCGAACGTCGGCAAGGCCGCGGAGTTCGACGAAATGGTGTCCACGGTACTGGAATCTTTCGGTAAATTGGACATCCTCGTGAATAACGCGGGCATTACGAGGGATAACTTGATTATGAGAATGAAGGAATCGGAATTCGACGAAGTCATCGAGACGAACCTGAAGGGCGTATTCAACGGACTAAAGGCCGTAACCCGTTCGATGATGAAGCAGCGTTCCGGCCGCATTATCAATATCTCGTCTGTCGTAGGCGTGCTCGGCAATGCCGGTCAAGCTAACTATGTCGCGGCGAAGGCGGGCGTTATCGGGCTGACGAAGTCCGCGGCCAAGGAATTGGCATCCAGGGGAATCACGGTTAACGCCGTTGCCCCGGGTTTTATCGAATCGGATATGACCGACAAGCTTCCTGCAGAGTACAGGGAGAAATTGCTTGGCGAAATTCCGATCGGTCGGATGGGCCGTCCCGGGGACATCGCGTCGGCCGTCGTTTATCTAGCCTCGGATGCGGCTTCCTACATGACCGGCCAAACGATACACGTCGATGGCGGAATGTATATGTAGTGGCTTTTTGTCCATGATTCACGTATAATACGTTAAGGGAGGTGAACCGGATGTCCGATGTACAAGAACGTGTAAAACGCATCGTTATCGAACGCCTAGGTGTTGAAGAGGCAGAGGTAACAGCCGAAGCATCCTTCAAAGACGACTTAGGCGCTGACTCTCTCGATGTGGTAGAACTCGTTATGGAACTCGAAGACGAATTCGACTTGGAGATTTCAGACGAGGATGCAGAGAAGATCACAACCGTGGGAGAAGTCGTTAAATACATACAATCTCATGCGTAATGATCGACCGGGTCCCGTTATCGCGACGGGACTTCTGCACATTTAAGCACCGCTTCACACTCGGGAGCGTAGATAGAATTACCCTGAAGAGGTGAATGGGTTTTGACACAACGCGTTGTCGTTACAGGCATGGGCGTGGTAACGTCCCTTGGCTCCGATTTGCCCACGTTCTGGAACAATCTGTTGAACGGCAAATCAGGCATAAGCTTAATAGAAGCATTCGATACAACCGAATATACAACGAAGATTGCCGCAGAAATCAAGGATTTCGATCCTGGCGTATATATCGATAAGAAAGAATCCCGCAAGATGGACCGTTTCGTGCAATTCGGCGTTGCGGCCAGCAAGCTTGCTCTCGAAGACTCGAAGCTCGTCATCGGCGAAAACGCGGATGCGGAGCGGGTAGGCGTAATCGTAGGTTCGGGAATCGGCGGTTTAGGCACATGGGAAGATCAGCATACGATTCTGATGGAGAAGGGACCTCGTCGAGTGAGTCCGTTCTTTATCCCGATGATGATCGCGAACATGGCCAGCGGCCAAGTTTCGATGAGCACGGGCGCCAAAGGTCCGAACTCCGCGGCCGTATCGGCTTGCGCTACCGGAACGCACTCTATCGGCGATAGCTTCAAAATGATCCAACGCGGAGACGCGGACGTTATGATCTGCGGCGGAGCGGAAGCAACGATTCGTCCGATCGGCATGGCGGGTTTCTGCGCGATGAGAGCGATGAGCACGCGCAACGAAGAGCCCGAGAAAGCAAGCCGTCCGTTTGACGTCGATCGCGACGGGTTCGTTATGGGCGAAGGCGCGGGAGTTCTTATTCTAGAGTCTCTTGAGCACGCTAAGGCAAGAGGCGCGCATATCTACGCCGAGATCATCGGTTACGGAATGAGCGGAGACGCCCATCACATGACCGATCCGGATCCGGACGGAGCGGCTCGTTGCATGAAGAAAGCGATTAAAGACGCCGGAATCGCTCCGGAAGAAATCCAATATATCAATGCTCACGGAACTTCGACGGGCATCGGCGACAAATCCGAAACGACCGCAATCAAAAGCACTTTCGGAGATTATGCTTATAAGCTTGCGGTTAGTTCGACCAAGTCGATGACAGGACATTTGCTCGGCGCGGCCGGCGGCGTCGAGGCG
The DNA here is from genome assembly GCF_012849095.1 of Cohnella herbarum. NCBI lineage: Bacteria > Bacillati > Bacillota > Bacilli > Caryophanales > Paenibacillaceae > Cohnella > Cohnella herbarum. The sequence goes on along the minus strand of NZ_CP051680.1, from coordinate 2,168,496 downwards.
GTTATTCTCGGATTGACGTTGAAGAACGGGGTTATCCCTCCGACGGCCAATCTCGATAACCAAGATCCGGAGCTTGATTTGGATTACGTACCGAATAAACCGCGTGAGGCGGATGTGAAAGTGGCCTTGTCGAACTCCTTCGGATTCGGCGGCCATAACGCAACGATCATCATGCGTAAATACGAAGCTTAATGAACGATATTAGGCCAATCATACGAAACCTAATAAGCGCGTGAACGTCGACGCAGGCGGCAAATGCTGCCTGCGTCGATTGTTTATGTGGTGCAGATGAGGTGAAGGATCGTGAAGGAAGGTTTTCAGCAACTGCAGGAACGCGTAAATCTTAAATTTCGCAATTCCGGGCTGTTAAAGCAAGCGTTCACGCATACTTCTTACGTGAATGAACAACGAGGAGCGCGAATCGCGGATAACGAGCGGTTGGAATTTCTCGGGGACGCCGTACTTCAGTTGACGGTATCCGAATATTTGTATCGCCTCTACCCGGATTCTCCGGAAGGGGAAATGACCCGTTTGCGGGCGAGTATCGTCTGCGAACCATCGCTTGTCCGTTTTGCCGAGGCGCTCGAATTCGGGCAGGTCGTGCTGCTCGGCAAAGGGGAGGAGCAAACGGGAGGCCGGACTCGGCCTTCCTTGCTCGCGGACGCGTTCGAAGCTTTCTTGGGCGCGCTTTATTTGGATCAAGGGTTGGATGCCGTTCGGGATTTTCTGGAGCGTCATCTTTTCTCTCAGTTATCTCGCGACGGTCAAGCTCCGCTGAAAGACTATAAAACGGAGCTTCAAGAGAAGGTTCAACAGTTGTCTATGGGCGCTCTGGATTACCGGATCATAGAAGAACGAGGCCCCGCGCACGATCGGGAATTCGTCTCCGTCGTGTCCATCGGCAAGCAGCGTTTAGGCAAGGGGATCGGGCGTTCGAAGAAAGAAGCGGAGCAGCAAGCCGCCTCTCAAGCGCTTACCGCGTTTGCGAAACAGTATCCCGGGTAACCGATTGACTCGAGAGGAGTAATTATCCTTATGTTTTTGAAAAGAATCGAGCTGGCTGGGTTTAAGTCGTTCGCGGATCGCACCGAGTTGGAATTCGTACGCGGCATTACGGCGGTCGTCGGACCGAACGGCAGCGGTAAAAGCAACATCTCGGACGGCATCCGCTGGGTACTCGGCGAACAAAGCGCGAAATCGCTTCGCGGCGGCAACATGCAGGATGTTATTTTTGCCGGAAGCGATACCCGTAAAGCGGTTAACTTCGGCGAGGTATCTTTGACGCTTGACAATATGGACAAGGCGTTGCCCTTGGACTTCAGCGAGGTTACGGTTACCCGCAGGGTTCATCGGAACGGAGACAGCGAATATTTAATCAACAAGCAGCCTTGCCGTCTGAAGGACATTACGGAACTGTTCATGGACACGGGGATCGGCAGGGAAGCCTATTCGATTATCGGACAAGGCCGCATCGAAGAGATTTTGAGTACGCGTTCCGAGGATCGCAGAGGAATATTTGAAGAGGCTTCCGGAATCGTAAAGTACAAGAGTCGGAAAAAGGAAGCTCAGAAGAAGCTCGAAGATACCGAGAACAACCTGATTCGGATTCACGATCTTGTCAGCGAGCTTAAAGGTCAGATCGAGCCTCTGAAGGAGCAGTCCGAGAAAGCCGAATTGTACAAAACGTTAAAAGACGAATTGAAAAACAAAGAAATCGCGCTATACGTTCATCAGATTGAAGGCGTTCATACGAATTGGACGCAAACGAACGAGAAACTGACGGCTCTTCGCGACGAGCAGCTTGGATTATCGACGTTCGTCAGCAAGCACGATGCGATCTTGGAAGAAGAACGGCAAACGCTCGTCCAATTGGAAGAGCATCTCGAGAGACTTCAGGATGAACTGCTTCGTTGCAGCGAAGAAACCGAGAAATCCGAAGGTTACGTGGAATTGCTTAACGAGCGTAGCGGGCATTTGGAACGGACGCGCGAAGGATTGCGGCAGTCTCTCGCTTCGGCGGAAGAGCGGTTCGAGCAAGCGACCGCGGAAGAGGCGGTACTAAAAACCAAGCGTGCCCAATTGGAGTCGGAGTTGGTGGAATTGTCCGCTAAGCTGGCGGACGAAGAGGATAGATTAGCTCTGGCGGACGGGAGCACGGAAGTCGAGGAGCGGCTGAAAGCCGATCTGTTCGATACGTTAAACGCGATGGCTCAGGCGCGTAACGACATCCGTTACGGCGAAGGCCAACGCGAAGTGTTGGAACGGCGCGTGGCCCGGATCGCCGAAGAGGAAACGAAGTGGCGCGAGCAAATGGACGGGCTGCAAGCCAAGCGCGCATTGCTTGAAGAGCGGGTTGCCGCAGTTACCCGCGCGCTGACCGAAGTACGCGACCGTTACGTCGCGGAAGGGGCTAGATCGGGCGAGGTGCAGCGCAAACTCGAGGAATCGCAAGCGGCGGTGCGCCGGTTCGAACAGAAGAAGGAAGCCCTTGTATCCCGTAGGGACACGATTAAAGAGCTGCAGAACGATTACGACGGCTTCCAGCACGGCGTTCGCGAAGTGCTTAAAGCCTCGAAACGCGGTTCTCTCCATGGCGTGCACGGTGCCGTAGCCGAGTTGATCAGCGTGCCGGGGCATTTGGAAGTCGCGATCGAAACCGCATTAGGAGCGGCTTTGCAGCATATCGTCATGGAAGACGAGAAAAGCTCGCGGACCGCGATCGCATACTTGAAGCAAAGACAATCGGGCCGCGCGACGTTCTTGCCACTAGACGTCATTCGAGCCAGAAATATGTCGGATAGCGATCGTCGCACGCTTGAACAGGCCGAAGGTTTCATCGGTATCGCAGCAGAGCTTGTCGGCTCCGAACCGAAATATTCGGCGATCGTGAGCAGCATGCTCGGCAACGTGCTTATCGCAGAGAACTTGGAACTTGCGAACCGGATCGCTTCAAGGTTGCAGTACCGGTTCCGCGTCGTCACGCGCGACGGAGACATCGTTAATGCCGGAGGTTCGATGACGGGCGGTAGCCTGCAGAAGAAATCCTCCAGCTTGCTCGGGCGACAGCGCCAGCTGGAAGAGCTGGAGCGCGAGATCAAGGAAGCGGAAACGGCGAGAGAACGCTCGAAAGCGGAAGCCGATGACTTGAAGAAAGAGCTGGCCCAAGTCGGACAGAACATAGAGCAGCTTCGAAACGCCGGGGAGCAAGAGAGGCTAAACGAGCAGCAAGCGGCGGGGGAGTTAACCCAATTGCTGCAGGACGAGAAGCTGTTAGAGGAACAGAAGGCGGAGCTGCAAAGCGAGAAAGCGGCTTTCGACGCGGAAGCGGGAGGGCTGAATTCCAGCAAGGAAGAAGCCGAAGCAAGGCTCGCCGCCCTTACCGAAGAGGAGAAACGCATCCAAAGCCGGATTCAAGAGGCCGAGGAGCTGCGGCGCAAGAGCGCATCCGCGAAGGAAGAGCTTCAGGCGATGCTGACCGAGCTGAAAGTGTCTATCGCTCGGATTGAACAATCTCGCAGCGCCTTGGATGAGCAGTCCAACCGTCAGAGAGCCGAAATATCGCGCTTAACGGCGGAGAGAAAACAGCTCAAAGAGTCTCTTGAACACAATGAAGCGGAATCGGCGCGTACGTTGGAAGAGTCCGTTGAGCATAGGGAACGATTGAACGAGCTTCGGATCCAGAAGAAGCAATTCACAGAAAATCTCGAGTTCAAACGCGCGGACCGCGCGGAGAAGCAACGGGAACTGGAACTTAAAGAAGGCGAGACGAAGGATCAGCGGGCTAAGCTGAGAACCGTCGAAGAAGGTTTGCGTCAAGCGGAGATCGCGGTCAACCGAATGGATGTCGAGCTCGACAACCTGTTGCGGAAGTTGACCGAGGAATACGAGATCGGCTTCGAGCTTGCGAAGGAGCGGTATCCGGTTCCGGAAGACATCGTTAGTACGCAGAACGAAGTCCGCGACATGAAACGGAAAATATCTTCGCTCGGAGACGTGAACTTAGGAGCGATAGAGGAGTACAAACGCGTTTACGAGCGTTTCCACTTCTTGTCCGAGCAGGAGAATGACCTGATCGAGGCGAAGACGAAGCTGCACGGCATCATTCGCGAGATGGACGACGAGATGTCGAAGCGTTTCCGCACGACGTTCGAGGAGATACGCAAGCATTTCGTCGTCGTATTCTCCCGTATGTTCGGCGGAGGACGAGCGGATCTTATTCTGGTAGAGCCGGATCGACCGCTCGATACCGGGATCGATATCGTCGCCCAGCCTCCGGGCAAGAAGCTAACGAACCTTCAACTGTTGTCCGGGGGAGAGAGAGCGCTGACGGCCATCGCGCTGTTGTTCGCGATCCTTAACGTTAAGCCGGTACCGTTCTGCGTGCTTGATGAAGTAGAAGCGGCATTGGATGAAGCTAACGTGGCTCGTTATGCTCAATACATGCGCGAGTTTTCCGATTCCACGCAATTCATCGTCGTTACCCACCGTAAGGGAACGATGGAGGAAGCGGACGTGCTGTACGGGGTTACGATGGAAGAAGGCGGCGTATCCAAGCTCGTCTCCGTGCGGCTTGAAGACACTGAAGAGATGACTGCTACAGCTTAAGCGACGGGTGGTTCGTGGAGAAGAATAACGGTAGAAAACACCGTTAATTGCTCCAGAATGGGCTCATTGTGAGGAATAGCGGTGGAAAACACCGTTATTTGCTCCAGAATGGGCTCGTGGTGAGGAATAGTGGTGGAAAACACCGTTAATTGCTCCAGAATGGGCTCATTGTGAGGAATAGCGGTGGAAAACACCGTTATTTGCTCCAGAGTGAGCTTGTGGTGAGAAATAGCGGTGGAAAACACCGTTATTTGCTCCAGAATGGGCTCGTGGTGAGGAATAGCGGTGGAAAACACCGTTATTTGCTCCAGAATGGGCTCAAAGAGAGGAATAGCGGTGAAAAGCACCGTTATTTTTGCGAAGTGTCGTTTGTTGGAATAGCAATAGGTTGGAGGAAACGGGCATGAGTTTTTTCAAGAGGCTTAAAGAAAGCATCGCGTCGAAAACCGAAGCGGTAACGAGTAAGTTTCGCGACGGGTTGGCGAAAACTCGCGATGCTTTCGTCGGCAAAGTGGCTGAACTGTTCACGCGCCGCAAGAAAATAGACGAAGAGTTTTTCGAAGAGCTGGAGGAAATCCTGATCGGAGCCGACGTCGGCGTGAATACGGTCATGGGATTGATCGACGAGCTTCGCGATGAAGTGAAAAAACGCAAGATCGAGCAGCCGTCGGAGCTTCAGCCGATTTTGTCCGAGAAGCTTATCGCAATGCTGCAAGGCTCGGAGGAAGAAGTCGGGATCAAGGAAAATCCGAACGGGATAACGGTTATCTTGTTCGTCGGAGTCAACGGCGTCGGCAAAACGACGACGATCGGAAAGCTCGCTTGGCGATATAAGCAGCAAGGCAAGAAGGTGCTTTTGGCTGCGGGAGACACGTTCCGCGCGGGCGCGATCGAGCAACTGGAAGTGTGGGGCGGCAGAGTTGGCGTAGACGTTATCAAACAACAGTCGGGCTCCGATCCGGCGGCGGTTATGTTCGATGCGGTTCAAGCGGCGAAAAGGCAAAATGTCGACGTGCTCATCTGCGACACGGCCGGCCGTCTCCAGAACAAATCCAATTTGATGGAAGAGTTGGCGAAGATTCATCGCGTCATTCAGCGCGAAATTCCCGGAGCTCCCCATGAGACGTTGCTTGTGCTTGACGCAACGACGGGACAGAACGCGCTTCAGCAGGCGAAGCTATTCGGAGAGAAAAGCGGAGTCACAGGGTTAGTATTGACTAAGCTAGACGGCACTGCAAAAGGCGGAATCGTCATCGCAATCCGAAACGAGCTGTCGCTGCCGGTCAAGTTCGTCGGACTTGGCGAAAAAATGGACGATTTGCAACAGTTCGACGCGGACCAATTCGTGCATGCCTTGTTCGCGGATTTGGCGGTTAACGAGGATGCCGAAGGGGAACCTTCGAGTAATTGAATAAAAATGGAACGAGCCACCTTACTTGGGAATTTGCCGAGCATGGTGGCTTTTTTGCGGATCGTATAGTCTAACTAAATTCATCATCTTATGTTATATAAAATAACAAAGATATGACTTATTGCTTGTAAAAAACATTATTAATAACTAGAATCACCAATAATAAAGAAAATTTAATCCTTTATCTCTAACCAATACGTTACATACTTATTGCAAAGGAACAATTATACCTCTAAAATGTTATATATATTTACATACAAATCACATTAAATATCGCATCGTTGAACTCATTGAGCATTGACCTTTACTTCTTAAAGCGAGTGTACAAATAAGTCAGGTTTTCAGCCAGCATTCGATATCGAACCCGTTTCTTGCTTCGCGTCGCGATCAATAGATGACTTTCTGAACGACTTCTTAAAGGGGGGACGGACATGTATTTGACAGTTGAGCAGGCTTTGTCGGTATATCCTCTTTCGGAAGGGAAGCTTATAGCAGGGCATTCGGGTATCAATCGAATCGTAAAATCCGTAAACGTCATGGATGCGCCCGATATTACGGATTGGATCAAAGAAGGCGAAATGCTGCTATCTACGGCGTATCTTCTCAAAGACGATCCGGAGGATGCGATGCGTCTAATGCGCAGGCTTAACGACTGCGGATCCGTCGGACTTGGCATTAAGCTGGGCAGATTCTGGAACTGCGTGCCGGATGCGTTGATCGAGCAGGCGAACGACCTGGGTTTTCCGCTTATCGAGCTGCCTTACGCGTTTACGTTCTCGGACCAGATGAATGGGCTTTTTCAAGCCGAAATGAAACGAAACACGGGCATATTGCAAGATGTATTAAACAAACAAATCCGCTTAATGAGGTTTGCGCTTCAATCCGAGCCGATTCACCGGCTGTTCGCGGCTGTGACCGATATTATCGGAGACCCGGTTGCCGTTATCGGTTCCAGAGGCCAATTGGTCTATAACTCGTCGGACTTGTCCGAAGATGCGCTGTTAACAGGTCAGCAACCGACGATCAAGTACCCTAAATGGATTAAACGCAGCGACTGGCAAGCTTATCAGGTCCCTCTGATGAAACAGGAACTGTGGACGGGTTATGCGTTGTTTTTCAGTACCCGCTTGTTCCTGTCGCCGATAGAAGAGAGTCTCTATCTGCAAGCCGCCGAGCTGTTGTCTTACCATCTGAACTTTAATTACGAGGATTACTTCGAGCATTCCGTTCAGAAGGATTTCGGGATTGTTATCAAGCGGCATCTCAAGCACGGGCTCCCGATCGAGTCCGTTATCGAATACGAGCAACGCTGGGAGATCGATTTGTTCAAACAACCGTACCGCTGCGTGTTGACGGATTTCCCTTTAACCTTGCAATCCGAAGTTCGCGCGGAAAAACTGGAGTGTTTAAAGAAGGAATATTTAAGCCATGCGCGGTTACAGGAACTAAAGGGGATTCATTTCGTCGTAGACGAAGGGGTCGTTTCCTTATTTCCCGAACGAACGGAAGATGGCGGAGAAAGCTTGATCTCGGCTCTTGATTCGTGCTTCTCGGGGAAAGCCGACCGGGCGGAAGTGCCGACCGTGTCGATCAGCAGCAGGAAAAAGAAGCTCGAGCAGCTGTTCGAAGCCTTCGACGAATGCAGGGAAACCCATCGGTTGGCCAAGGACTGGGGAATGAACGACAAGTTGCTCAAATTCGAAACGCTGGACATGGCGTTTATTTTCGAATCGGTACCCAAGGAAAAAATGAAAACCTATTGCGCTCGTTGGTTAGGCGGGCTGTTGGGAAGAGATCCGGAATACGTGCAGGAAATGCTGAGGACTCTTGAAACTTATTTGGACAACGACGGGCAATTAAACGAAACGGCTAAGAGGCTGTTCATTCACCGGAATACGGCGACGTATCGAATCGAGAAGCTCGGCGAATTGCTCGACGTGGATTTCAAGAGTATCGACGATCTGCTGAGGTTGAAGTTGGCTTTCTTGTTCAGGAGGCTTCTCAATCGGGAGAACTCCGCTTCGGAACGCATACGGTAAAGGAAACAAGGTTTGCAATTCTGAGGAGGCGGCTCCATGACGATCAAACATATTCGCAATGCCATCATTATGACCATGAACGCCGGGAATGAAATCATTAAAGGCGACGTCGTTATCTCGAACAATTTGATTACGGCAATCGGCGAGAATTTGACGGTGAAAGCCGACGTCGTGATCGATGCCGGATGGAAGGTGCTGCTCCCCGGTTTCGTTCAAACCCATATTCACCTATGCCAAACGTTATTCCGCGGTCGAGCCGACGATTTGGCGTTGATTGATTGGTTGCGACTTAAAATATGGCCGCTGGAAGCCGCGCACGACGAAGATTCGGTTTACTACTCGGCATTGCTCGGGTTAGGAGAGCTGATCCGCAGCGGCACGACGACGATTCTCGATATGGAGACGGTAAGAGGGACGGATGCCGCTTTCAGAGCCATCGAGGAAAGCGGAATGAGGGCTCTCTCCGGCAAAGTGATGATGGATCACGGTACCGAAGTTCCTCTTGCGTTGCAAGAAAATACGGAATCATCGCTGCAACAAAGCGTGGATTTGCTGGAGCGATGGCATGGAGCTGCCAACGGTCGAATCCAATACGCCTTCTGCCCGCGCTTCGTCGTTTCCTGCACGGAGGAGTTGCTTATCGGGGTAAGGGATCTGTCGGAACATTACAAGGTGAAGGTCCATACGCACGCGTCCGAGAATTTGGATGAAATCGCCTTGGTCGAGGCGGAGCGCGGGATGCGCAATGTCGTATATCTCGATCACATCGGTCTTGCGAAACCGAATTTGATTTTGGCCCACAGTATTTGGCTGAACGATGAGGAGAAGGCGATCATCCGCGATCGCGGCGTAAAAGTAACCCACTGTCCGGGCTCTAATATGAAGTTAGCATCCGGTATCGCGCAGATTCCGGAATTGCTTAAAGAAGGAATTCCCGTGGGCTAGGAGCGGACGGGGCGCCGTGCAATAACAACTTGGATATGTTCCAAGAGATGCGGTTGACCGCGTTTATTCAGAAAATCCAGCACGGTCCGACGGTTATGGACGCAAAGACGGTACTGCGTATGGCAACGATGGGCGGGGCGGAAGTGCTCGGGATGGAGAAGGAGATCGGGAGCATCGAAGTGGGGAAATTAGCAGATATGCAACTGCTCGATTTAGAAGATTTCCACGTCTACCCTTCTTATGACGCCGATTTATTTTCCAGAGTCGTCTATGCCGCTACTCGCGGCGATGTGGATACGGTACTTATCGACGGTAAGATCGTCATGCAGGGGAAAATCGTGAGGACGATCGACAGGAGAGCCGTCCTTAGCGAATCGAATCGAGCATTAAAAGGGCTGTTAAGCAGAATCGGGTAGAAATGGAGGACGGGACGATGGATAACTTCTCGATATTGGCCTATGCGCATGAATCAGGCAAACCGGCTGTGTTGGCGACTTTGCTGCATGCGGAAGGTCACTCCTACCGCAAAGCCGGAGCTTGCATGCTGCTCTTGTCCGACGGAAGCCGGATAGGGAGTCTGAGTCCCGGGTGCCTGGAATCCGATCTGCATGAAAGGGTCGGAGATCTCCTGTTATCAGGCGAAGCCGAGCTGATCGCTTACAACCTTATCCCGGAAGAGGATGCGATCTGGGGACAATCGATGGGATGCGGCGGGATCCTTCAAATTTTGCTGGAGCCGCTGGGAGATGCTGCAATGGATTTACTCAAGCAAGCTTATCTCAAGGTGGAAGCGGGTTTCGAGTTGGAATGGTTAAGGTACTCTTCCGGGCGCCGCATCGAGTATGCCGTCAGATCTTCCATACCTGGCAGTAATCGGGATAATGCGCATTCAGGTAACGAATGGCGTAATCCGTTGTTCTCGACGCGATTTGCACCTCGGAGCAGGTTGTTCGTGTTCGGTGCCGACGAGGGGACGATACCGATCGTTCGATTAGCAAGAGACGTCGGTTTCCGGGTTGCGGTTGGGGATTGGAGGGTGATCTTATGCAATTCGCAACGATATCCGAATGCGGAGCTTGCGGTTGGATCGACCGAGAAGATCATCGCTGCATTAAACCTTAGCTCGACTGATTATATATTGATTTGCAGTCATCAGATCGCTAAGGATCGAGAAATGCTAGAGGGGATACTGCCGCTAAAGCCGTCGTACCTTGGTATTATGGGGTCCGCTAGCCGAATCGATCGCCTCCTGGAAGGGGTTCCCCCTATGGACTTCATTCATGCTCCCGTAGGAATCGCTATCGGCGCCGACGGGCCGGAGGAAATCGCGGTCAGCATCACGGCGCAATTAATCGCGGTAAGGAAAGCGCGGAGAAGAGAACGGGGAGTGGGCGGCATTGCGATTACGAATGGCGGGAATCTACTTGGCGGCTGGGCAGAGCAGCAGAATGACCGTTCCGAAGCTTTCTTTGGAGCTTGCGCCAGGTAAGCGATTAGGAGCGATCGCGCTCATGGAAATGATGGCCTGTACCTACCTGGATTCGGTTGCGGTAGTCGTCCGGGATAATGATGAGCTAAGGTGGATGCCAGGACCCGAGGAGTTGAACGAACGTACATCGAAGCTGAAGGTCGTTACTTGCAGTCAAGCTCCACTGGGGATGTCTTACTCGATTCGCGAGGGATTGCAGGCGGTGCTTCCGTCCGACCCGCAAGCGATTATCGTCGTCTTAGCGGATCAACCTTTCATTACGGCTAAATTGCTGGATCGTTTGGCTAATGCCTATGCGGAAAATCGGACTTTGGATTACGTGGCTTGCGCTTGCGGCCCGATCTCCATGCCTCCGGCCTTATTCGCTCCGAGCACGTTCGATGCTTTGGACCGTTTGCATGGGGATGCGGGCGCGCGTAAACTATTCGTCTCTTCCGATTATCAGGGAGAACGGGTGGAAGTAGATTCTGATTATACATTCGCGGACGTGGATTCGCCTTCCGATCTAGAGCGGGCCAGGCGCTATTGGGCGGAATGGATTCGGGCTTCCGGTAGTTCCGGCAATATTCGGGCTTCCGTCGTTTCGGATTCATAATGACATGATTTTACTTGGAAAAGGAGGGGGAAAAGATGGCTTTCGGGCAAGATGACAACATTCGGTCTCCCTCCGTATGGCACCCTCGGGATACGACGGAGGCATGGACGTACAAGAAGTTGCTTGACGCGGATGCGGTGTACGTGGCAGGGGGGACGCTGCTGAGAACGCAATGGGAATCGGGGGCGGTTCCCGTGCCGAAACATATGATCGACTTAAGCTCTATTCCCGGAATGACGGGGATTACGATAGATGAGCATTCGCTTACGATAGGCGCGCTTACGACGCTCGGGACCTGTCGTTACGATGCCCACGTCAACAAGCTTTTCCCGATACTGGTCGATGCTATCCGTTCGATCGCGGCAACGTCGGTGAGGAACTTGGCTACGATCGGAGGGAACGTCGCTTCGCGCGTCGGAGATTCTCTTCCGGCCTTTATCGTTTGTTATGCCGATTTCGAATGGAATACGGGGTTTAGCCCGATGACGGAAGATTCATCGGAATGGGTCGAACGGATACAGGTTCAAATGCCTAAAGCTTCCCATTTGTTAACCCGTATTCGCCTTCCTTTATTCGCGGAGACGGATACCGTGCCGAAGAGATTCGGAGCTTATCATAAAGTAGGGCGTAGGGAAGCTTTTGCGCCGTCTCTCGTTACGGTCGCCCTCAACGGTGGAATGAAAGCGGACGGGAGAGTAGCGAACATCGCCATCGCGGCAGGCGGAGGACAAACGATTCCTCATCGGCTGCACGCGGCTGAGAAGCTATTGAAAGGCGAGTTTTTGAGCAAAGAGCTTCTGAGAGAGGTACATCATGCGATCATGGCCGGTTATAAGCCGAAAACGGATCCTTTTGCAACGGATGCCTACCGAAAGAAAACGGCCGCGAATCTGATCGTAACCGAGCTATGGAAAGCTTACCTTGATTGGACGAACGAGGGGAGGGAGCCGAATGGCGCTAAGTCGATCGTCTAGCGGGGAGAGATGGCGGATTAGGCCGGACGGCACGGAGAAGGTGACCGGTAAACTGGCTTACCTGACGGACATGTCGAGAGAAGGAATGTTGATCGGCAAGGTGTTGCGCAGTCCTCATCCGCACGCCGGAATCGTATCGATTCACACGGATAAGGCGAGGAAGATTCCGGGAGTACGGGCGGTTATCACGCATTCGGACATCCCGGGCATGAACGGATTCGGAATTGTTAACCCCGACCAGCCGGTATTTTGCGAGGATAGGGTTCGTTATATCGGCGACGCTATCGCCGCGGTCGCAGCCGAAACGCCGGAGATTGCGCAGCTTGCGTTAGATAACATCGAGGTGCATTACGTTCCTCTTCCCGTCGTCGACGATCCGGTCAAAGCGCAAACCAAGCAAGCGCCCAAGCTGCATCCGGGAGGCAACGTCCTTCACCGGAATCAATACGGACACGGCAACGTGGAGATGAGCTTCGCGAAATGCGCGCATATCGTGGAAGAAACCTATTCGACTCCGAGGCAAATGCATACCTACATGGAGACGGAGGGAGGCTTGTTCATTCCCGAGGAAGGCGGCAGATTAACGGTTTATTCCCCGACTCAGCATGGTTATAAAGATCGAATGCAATTGGCGAGGATATTGGCCTTGCCGGAGTTCAACATCCGGGTGATCTCAAGTCCTATAGGAGGCTCCTTCGGAGGCAAAGACGAGTTAAACGTGCAACCGTACGGGGCATTGCTCGCGTTGGTAACGGGGAAACCGGTGAAGATCCACAACTCGCGCGCGGAGTCCGTACGTTCGGGGTTGAAGCGGCACCCGATGACGATCAGGATGAAAACCGGCGTTGACGCGAATGGCGCAATTCTAGCCCATCAGGTCGATATCGTCGCGGATACGGGAGCTTATGCAACGCTTGGCGCCGAAGTGCTCAACTTCGCGATCGAACACGTTACCGGACCGTACCTGTACGAATCCGTGGCCGTCGAAGGCGTATCCGTCTACACGAATAACGGAGTGTCCGGCGAATTCCGAGGCTTCGGAGGGAATCAGGCAATATTCGCATTGGAGGGTCAGATGGATCGGTTGGCTGCTAGGCTCGGGATCGATCCTTGGGTATTTCGAGCAAGAAACATGCGCAAGCCGAAAGACCCGGGGCCGGTCGGACAGGCGATCGTACCTACGGACGGAGCGGATCAAGTGTGGCAATCGCTTGCCGGGAGCGAATTGTGGTTAAACCGTCATCATCAACCCTCAAGAGAGCCATGGATTCGCAGTGGGACGGGAGCCGCATTCGTCATGCATGGTTCGGGTCTTGGCTTCGGGATTCCCGATCCAGCCGGCGGAATGCTGGCGTTGTCCGATGACGGCAAAATCGAAGCGATCTTCGGTTACGAGGAGTTCGGGCAAGGGTTGATCGCGACGCTGGAACTGATGATGATCGAACAATTCGGATTCGGCGCCGAAGATCTGCGAATCGTTATCGGGGATACGGATCTCGTTCTGCATGGAGGATCGAGTACGGCATCCCGGGCAACCAGCATGATGTGGAAGTCGCTGCAGAAGCTTCGCCAGCCTTTCTTGAACCGACTGCTCGAAGAGGCATCGAGGGTACTCGCGTTACCCGCGGATCAACTGAAAGTCGGAATCGGCGGGATTCGGGATCGTACCTCGGATGAATTGTTGCTTCCTTATCCCCGGCTAGCCGGGGAAGCATCGGAAGAGATTCGGTTTCTCACGCATTTTCCGTTTCCGACATCGCCGACTAAACGTATCGGCGCGCACTATTTATACACGTATTCGGCTGTTGCCGTTCAAGTGGAAGTTAACGCGCTAACCGGCAGGGTAAAGCTGTTGAAGCAGTACCATGCGGTAGCGGCTGGGCCGGTCATGAATCCTCAAGGTTATTTGGGTCAGATCGAAGGCGGTAGCGGAATGGCCGTCGGTTTCGCGCTGATGGAAGACGCCGTAATGGAGGGAGGTCATTATTTAACGAAAAATCTGGACTCGTATTTGGTGCCGACATGGACCGATCTGATGGGGGATGTCGAGGTTCATGCGATCGAGGAGCTTCCGGAAGAGGACGATCATGGGCCTAGAGGCGTAGGGGAAATCGGTTCGGTCGGCGTTGCGCCCGCGATCGCGGCAGCGGTATTCGATGCTACTGGCATAAGAATAAATAAACTGCCCATAAATCCCGAGTTGTTGCAGGAACTCCCCGAGTTTCTAAGAGAGGAGGCGAACAGCGAATGATGAACAGGGGATTGGCGGAGATGCGTTCGGAAAAAGGGATTTCGTGCGAGATTAACGGGCAAATCATTAAGTTAGAAGTTCCTCCCTCGAGAAAGTTGTTATCGATATTGCGAGATGACCTAGTAATGACGGGAACGAAAATTTCTTGCGAAATCGGGCGTTGCGGAGCTTGTATGGTATTGATCGACGGCGAGCCGACGAATGCCTGCTTGACGATGGCCTACCAGTGCGAGGGGAAGCGGATAACGACGATCGAAGGGTTAAGCGTCGACGAGATCGACCCGATTCAGCGGTGTTTTCTCGAGGAAGGCGGTTATCAATGCGGTTATTGCACTCCGGGAATGATTATATCGGTTAAAGCGTTGCTAACCCGTAATCCGGATCCAAGCCAGGAAGAAATGACGGAGGCGCTATCGGGTAACCTATGCAGATGCACTGGCTACGGGGGGATTATTCGTTCCGTTCGCAAAGCCGCATTACTAGGGAGGGATACTTCATGAGAACAAAGTTAGCCATTCCGATGCTGGTCGTTAGCAAAATGAGTCGGGAGCAATTTACCGAAGTGTTGGGCGGCATTTTCGAGAACGCACCATGGGTAGCGGAAAGCGCATGGGAGCAACGGCCATTCAAGACGCGCAAACAGTTGCACGATGCGATGTTGGGAGTCATTGCTCGCGCTCCGGAAGAGCAAATTACCGCTTTGTTCCGGGGACATCCCGATCTGGCAACGAGGTTGGAAGTGACTGAATATTCCGCGGCGGAACAGCAAGGCGCCGGCCTCAGCCAATTAACCCAAGACGAATATGAAATATTCGCAGCGCTTAACCGCGAATATACGGATAAATTCGGATTCCCTTTTATTATGGCGGTCAAAGGGAAGGGAAAGAACGAGATTAGGATGGCGATGAAAATTCGCGTCCATCATTCGGAAGCGGAGGAAAGGGAGACGGCGTTAGGGGAAATCGGGAAAATTACCGGTTTCCGCCTGGAACAACTGCTGGAAGCTTAAACGGACGACGGGGAGAGGGGAACTATGCGGAAGCTGCAGAACGGTCGAACGCTTTACTATGGCAAGGGGGACGTCTTGACTTATCGAACGTACGCCGCCCCGTTAAACGTGGAAATGATCGAGGAATCTTCGTATCGCGGTAACGAAAACGTCATTTTCGCACATAATATCAAGTTCTCCGTAAGCGGTGAATCGCTATTGACTTCTTTTACGGAGGGGGACAACAGTCGAGTTGTCGCGACCGATTCGATGAAAAACTTCATTCTCGGGCAAAGCGTTTTATACGAAGGAAACACGACCGAAGGGCTGCTAAGCTTTCTAGGAGAGAGGTTTCTCGCGAAATACGCGCATATTACGGGAATCGATATCGAGGCAACGCGAATTCCGTTCGGCCAAGTCACCGTGAAGGGGGATCGCGGTTTCGCAAACAGCGACCTCGTATACAGGGCAATGCACAATGAGACATCGCATGCGAGGCTTGAGCTTGTTCGCGTATCGGAGGGATCGGCGGTCAATGCGATGCGGAGCGGATTAAACGACTTGCAACTCATTAAAGTAAGCGGAAGTTCCTTTTTCGGTTTTATTCGCGACGAATACACGACTTTGCCGGAAAGCTACGATCGGCCGCTATTTATTTTTCTGAATATCGATTGGAGCTATACTCATCACTCCGATGCTATAGGCGGGAGCGGGTACGTCGCAGCGGAACAAGTACGCGATATCGCACACCATGTGTTTCATGAATATAAGACGCCGTCGATTCAGTATTTGCTTTATCGGATCGGCTTGCGGATACTCGGCCGATTTCCGCAATTGGAGGAAGTTTTCTTCGAATCCAACAACCGGACATGGGAAACGTTCGTTGAGCCTAAGGGATTTGGACAAGCGGCAGTTTACACCGAGCCTCGTCCGCCGTACGGTTTCCAAGGATTCACGATGACGCGCGGCGATCTGGCGGAAGCGGGGAACGACTAATGGGAGCTTCCGGCCGAATTACGACGCACGTGCTGGATATTTCCCATGGCAAGCCGGCTTCGGGAATGATCGTTCGGCTCTGGAAGCGGGAAAGCGGATCGACGACGCTTGAGCTGTTGAAAGAAGACCGGATCAATTCGGATGGACGTCTGGACGCGCCGTTGCTTGAAGGGAAAAACATGGCAACCGGCGAATACGAGCTTTCGTTCGATATGGGCAGTTATTTCAAAGAGGTTCGCGATATGGAGTCGCTATTGTTCGAGATTATTCCGATCCGATTCCGGGTGGCGGACGAGAATAGCCATTATCATGTTCCGTTGCTTGTCGCCCCTGGGGGATACAGCACCTACAGAGGGAGTTAGGGAGGAATGCAAGTGGGTGAAAGGATTCGTTTCGATCATAATACCGAACTTAACGAATTAATCGATACACTGGCCGAGTTTAGCGAAACTGCCGAGGGAGAAAGAGACGGCGTTACGCGCCTGCTGTATTCGGAACCGTGGAAAGCTGCGCAGAATTTTCTGGCTCGGACGATGCGCGAAGCGGGATTATCCGTTCGTTTCGATAAGGTCGGCAATCTGATCGGTAGACTCGAGGGAAGCGACCCGTCCTCTCCTGTCATTCTGACCGGTTCGCATATCGACACGGTCAGAAACGGCGGAAAGCTGGACGGCGCCTATGGAATCATCGGGGGCATCGCGGCGTTACGCGCCTTGAAGGAAACTTACGGAACGCCCGTTCATCCCTTGGAAGTCGTATCCTTCTGCGAGGAGGAAGGAAGCCGGTTTCCGATCGCTTATTGGGGGTCCGGGAATATGACCGGGCAGTTCGACTGGCGCGGAGGACAAATGGTAAGGGATTCGGAAGGAGTAAGTTTGCATGCGGCAATGGAAACTTCCGGATTCGGTAGGGAGGATCAAATCGATAGCGTTCGCTCGGATCTGGGCGCGTTCGTAGAGCTTCATATCGAGCAAGGGGTAATTTTGGAGAGAATGGCTAAGCAAATCGGGATCGTGGAAGCGATCGTTGGCCAGCGCAGATATTCGGTAACCTTGCGAGGAGAAGCCAATCACGCCGGGACTACGCCGATGAATATGAGGACCGACGCGCTGGCCGGCGCCGCGGAGTTGATCGTGCGGCTGGAGCAGCTGGCAACCAGAGCCGCGGCGCTGGTCGCCACTGCGGGAAGGCTTCAAGCGGCGCCGAATATTCCGAACGTCATACCGGGCGTAGTCGAGTTTTCGCTCGATATTCGTCATGACAACGAGCGGACTTTGTCTTGGTTTTGCGATTATTTATTCCAGGAATACGAGGATATCGCTAACCGGAGAGGACTGGCGCTCGAAGTTACGCCTTGGTTGGCGACGACGCCGGTTCCCATGAGCCGTCCGCTCACGGAACGAATCGAACAAATATGCGGCCGCTTGTCGTTGAATCACAGGAGAATGTTCAGCGGCGCCGGTCACGATGCGCAGTTATTTGCCGGTCTTTGTCCAACGGCGATGATCTTCGTTCCGAGCAAAGCGGGGATCAGCCATTCGCCCGAAGAATTTACCGCGCCGGAACAGCTCGCGGACGGGGTTTCGGTGCTAACCGCTCTGCTACATGAATTGGCTTACGAGGAGCATGAGAGATGAACCTATATTCGGAACTGTCGCCATCCCCGAGAACGATTATGACTCCCGGACCGGTTGAAGTCGACCCGCGCGTGTTGCGAGCGATGTCTTATCCGATATTAGGGCAATTCGATCCTGAATTTACGGCGCTCATGAACGATACGATGGCGATGCTCCGTTCGGTTTTTCGTACCGAGAACGAATGGGCGTTCCCGATAGACGGGACGTCCCGCTCGGGCATCGAAGCGGTTCTTGTCAGTCTGATCGAGCCGGGTGACAAAGTACTCGTTCCCATCTTCGGACGGTTCGGTTACTTGCTGCAAGAAATCGCGGAGAGATGCGGGGCCGCGGTGGTCGTGCTGGAGAAATCCTGGGGAGAAGTTTACGATCCGGAGGAAGTGATCGCGGCAATTTTGCGGGAAAAGCCGGATTTGGTGGCCATCGTCCATGGCGAAACTTCCACGGGACGGATTCAGCCGCTCGAGGCGATCGGTAAAGCTTGCCGGGAGCTGGATGTCCTCGTCGTAGTCGATGCGGTCGCGACCATCGGAGGCGTTCCGCTCGAGGTCGATGCTTGGTGTCTGGACGCGGTGATCGGAGGCACTCAGAAATGCTTGTCCGTCCCGTCCGGGATGGCGCCGATTACTTACAATGATCGGGCGGAACGTAAAATCGCGCGACGGAAATCAATCGAGAGAGGGCTTAGGCAGTCCGGCGGCGATTCGAGTAACGATGCGCGACAAATATCTCCGATCCGTAGCAACTATCTCGATCTTAGCCAGCTCCAGGATTACTGGAGCCCACGTCGCTTGAACCATCATACGGAGATGACCTCCATGCTGTACGCGCTAAGGGAGGGCTTAAGAATCGTGCTTGCGGAAGGGATGGAAACGCGGTTCGCGAGACATCGTTTGCAGGAGACGGCTCTTGTGGCCGGGCTACAGGCGATGGGACTGTCCCTGTACGGAGACGCTAGATGCAAGCTTACCGTCGTGACTTGCGTCCGCATCCCGCCCGGAGTAGACGGGGAGTCGGTTCGATCGATGCTGCTGGAGCTGTTCGGCATCGAAATCGCGAGTTCCTTCGGGCCGCTTAAAGGGGAAATATGGAGAATAGGCACGATGGGCTACAGCTGCAGCCGCAAAAACGTCCTTCATCTGCTGGGGGCTCTCGAAGCCGTTCTCGTTCGCCACGGCGTACATATCCAAACCGGAGCGGGCGTTCAGGCGGCAATGGATATTTATTGTTCCTGATGTCTATCCAATTATGATAAATTTCGATTGCACCCAAGAATCTTACATGATACCATTTAACTACTAATACATATCGGTCGTGAAGCACGCGCCGCTCGTTGTCCTAATAGGGCAATGTGCGGTTTTTTGCTTTTTCGCGCCTATGAGAAACGGGGGAGCGCATGGTTGATCACGATAGGCTGTATAAAGAATTGCTACAAACTTTCTTCAAGGAATTCGTGGAGTTGTTTTTCCCGCAGGTGTCGCAA
The DNA here is from genome assembly GCF_012849095.1 of Cohnella herbarum. Classification (NCBI taxonomy): domain Bacteria; kingdom Bacillati; phylum Bacillota; class Bacilli; order Caryophanales; family Paenibacillaceae; genus Cohnella; species Cohnella herbarum. The sequence goes on along the minus strand of NZ_CP051680.1, from coordinate 2,149,086 downwards.
TGGCTCGACTTTAATCATATCGTGTTTCTTTCGGAGGAAATTTTCACGGATTTGAAGGGAGGCAAGAGGGGAAGGGTTGATCTGCTCATCGAGACGAAGTTGAAAGGAGAAAATGCGATCCTAATCGTCCATCTAGAACCTCAATCCTATTACGAAAAGGATTTTGCGGAAAGGATGTTTCTTTATGCAAGTCGGTTGTATGAGAAATACCGATGCAAGGTTCTGCCGATCGCTATATTTAGCCACAGTCGGAAAACGAAGGAGCCGAACGAGTTCTTCTGGAAGTTTCCGTTTCTAGATGTCATGAGGTTTCACTATTATGTCCTGGAGATCAAGCATCAGAATTGGCGCGATTTTATACATTCGGATAATCCTGTGGCTGCTGCTCTTTTGAGTAGTATGGGGTATAATAAGAAAGATAGATATGAAATCCAACTAGGGTTTATTCGGATACTGTTAAGATTAAAAATTGATCCAGCGCAGATGGAATTGCTGACGGTCGTTTTTGAAACCTATTTTAATCTCACTCCCAAGGAACGTTTCAAGTTGGAGGGCGAAGTTATGAAAAGAAATCCGCAAGAGGAGGGGGAAATGATGGAGATCATTTCAAGATGGAGGAAAATGGGGCGTGAGGAAGGGAAAGTAGAAGGAAAGCTTGAAGGAAAGCTTGAAGGAAAGCTCGAGGGCTTAGAAGAAGTAGCCGCGAGGCTGCTCGACAAGGGCTACCCTGTAGAACTGATCACCGAGGTGACGGGATTGCCGGCTCCGAGTATTCAAAAGCTGCAGGAAGCAACGAGTTCGTGATTATCGGCCCGAGAGAGATGTTAAGGGATTTCCCTTGACATCTCTTTTGCTATTGGGTAACATAGTGAAAGTGGTTGGGATGTAAAGGGTTTATCCTTGACAATGAAATCGCGGAAAACGTCGGCCCGATCGTCGGGCTGCGCAGAGTAATCCGCGCGGGAATGAAGGGAGCAGCCATTGTGAGCGGTGAGAACGCGCTAGAGAAGACGAACCGAATCAATGAGTTGTATGATTTCTACGGACCTTTGTTAACCGACAAACAGCAGACTTTCTTGAAATGTTACTTCCATGACGATTATACTTTAGGTGAGATCGCCGCCGATTTTCAGATTAGCAGACAAGCGGTATACGAGCATCTCAAACGAGCCGAGCAAGTGCTGGAGGAATACGATTCCAAGCTTGGGCTTGTCGAGCGGCATATTAAGCTGCAAGCAGGCATCGAGTTGCTGGAATCGCAGATTGCCGCCTTGCCGCGCGAGTGGCGCGAATCGCTCGCGGACACCGCCGCCAAGCTGCGGAACGCGGAGTGACTTTCGTTAGCCTAACCGATATCGCAGATAGATTTTTAGTAAAATACCGTTCCGAAGGAGGGATGGGAAATGGCATTCGAAGGATTATCGACCCGGCTGCAGAACGTATTCGGCAAGCTGAAGGGCCGCGGCAAAGTTTCGGAGGACGACGTTAACGAAGCGATGCGCGAAGTGCGCCTAGCCCTGCTTGAAGCGGACGTAAACTTTAAGGTCGTCAAGGATTTCATCGCGAAGGTGAAAGAGAGAGCCACCGGTCAAGAAGTGGTGAAAAGCTTTACGCCCGCGATGGTCATCATCGACATCGTTAACAAAGAACTAACCGAACTGATGGGCGGTACCCAGGAGAAGCTCGCGAAAGCGAACAAACCGCCTACCGTCATTCTCATGGCCGGTTTGCAAGGTGCCGGTAAGACGACGTTGACGGGCAAGCTCGCGAAGCTGTTGCAATCCCAGAATCACAAGCCGCTTCTAGTCGCGGGCGATATTTACCGCCCTGCCGCCATTAAACAGCTGGAAGTGCTCGGCGGCCAAATCGGAGCTCCGGTATTCACGCTCGGCGATCAAGTCAGTCCCGTCGAAATCGCGAAACAAGGCGTTCAGTTGGCTAAGGAGCAAGGCAACGATTACGTGCTGATCGATACGGCCGGCCGATTGCAGATCGATGCCGAGCTGATGCAAGAGATCAAGGACATTCATGCCGCGGTCAATCCCGACGAAGTATTGCTCGTCGTCGACGCGATGACCGGACAAGAAGCCGTTAACGTCGCGCAAAGCTTTCACGAGCAACTCGCTCTGACCGGGGTCGTTCTGACGAAGCTAGACGGCGATACTCGCGGTGGAGCCGCATTGTCGGTCAAAGCCGTGACGGGATGCCCGATTAAATTCGCTTCCACGGGCGAGAAGATCGATCAGCTTGAAGCGTTCCATCCGGATCGGATGGCTTCCCGAATTCTCGGCATGGGCGACATGCTCTCCCTGATCGAGAAGGCGCAGACGAACATGGACGCGGAGAAGGCTAAGGAAATGGAGCGCAAAATGCGCACCGCGGACTTTACCTTCGACGATTTCCTTGAACAGATGGAGCAGGTTCGCAAGATGGGACCTCTGGATCAGCTTCTTGATATGATGCCCGGAATGGGCAAGCTTAAAGGGAATCCGAACTTCAAAATCGACGAAAAGCAAATCGCGCGCACGGAAGCGATCGCCAAATCGATGACGAAGGCGGAGAAGAAAAAGCCCGACATCATTAATTACAGCCGTCGCAAACGGATCGCCGCCGGTAGCGGAACGACGTTGGCCGACGTCAACCGTCTTCTGAAGCAATTCGAGGACATGAAGAAAATGATGAAACAGTTTTCAGGCATGATGGGTCCCAAAGGCCCTAAAGGCGGTCTCAAAGGGCTCAAAAACATGCTCGGCGGCAAAAATATGAAGTTTCCGTTTTAAGATCGTTTCCGCTAAACCTGATTCTTGTCAAGGAGGTGAAAGTCAATGTCAGTTCGCATTCGTTTGAAACGTATCGGTGCTCATAAAGCTCCGTTCTATCGCGTAGTCGTATCGGATTCCCGTTCCCCGCGCGATGGTCGTTTTATTGAAGAAATCGGCTTGTACAATCCGGTTGCACAACCGGCTCAAGTACAAATCGACGAGGAAAAAGCTTTGAAATGGCTGCAAAACGGCGCGCAAGCGTCCGATACCGTTCGCAACCTTCTGAGCAAAGCCGGCGTTTTGAAGAAATTCCACGAATCCAAGCTCCAGAAGTAATCGTCTAAATACCGGAGGGCTGAGCCATGGAACAATTGATTCGGGTTATTGCCCGAGCGTTGGTGGATCATCCGGAAGACGTGCAAATTCAGGTCAAGGAAGACGCGAGAGGCCTGGTGTACGAGCTTTCCGTTCATCCCGACGATGTCGGCAAAGTAATCGGCAAGCAGGGACGTATCGCGAAAGCGCTACGTACGGTAGTCTCTTCCGCTGCGGTTAAGGAGCGGAAGCGCGTCATCGTGGACATTGTCTCGGAATAATTGGCTTATGGGGCCGTATCGTGCATTATGCGCGGTACGGCCTTTCTTATAAAATAGAGGAACAGCCCTAGCGTTTACATGATGCGTTTGCTTACCTAGACTTAGGTGCTATATTATAGGTGCTGAAGTTTTAGATTTTAGGGGGTTTATTCCATGTCCGACGAGCGATTGCTCAACATAGGTAAAATCGTGAACACTCACGGGATTAAAGGGGAGCTTAAAATATATCCCCAGACGGATTTCCCCGAGGTAAGGTTTAAGGTAGGGAACAAGCTGAAAATGTTTCCGCCGGATTCCGGGTCTCCGGTAGAGATCGAGATCGTGGCCGCGCGCGAGCAGAAAACGATGTATGTCGTTAAAATAAAGGGCTACGATAATATCAACCAAGTGGAGAAATTCAAGGGTTGGGAGCTCAAAGTGACGGACGACGAACGCGTACCGCTTCCCGAAGGGGAGTATTATTTCCGAGACATCGTAGGTTGCGAGGTCGTATCCGACGAGGGCGAGACGCTCGGTACCGTTACGGATATTTTGTCTCCGGGAGCGAATGACGTCTGGGTGGTGAAGATGGCGAAGGGCAAGGAGCTGCTGTTGCCCGTCATCGACGACGTCGTACTGGACGTGGACGTGACCGCCCGCAAAATCAAAGTGCACCTGATGGAAGGATTGCTCTAAAATGCGCATTGATGTTTTAACGTTATTTCCGGACATGTTCACCGGCGTGTTCGGCTCGAGTATTCTGGGCAAAGCCCGCGATAAAGGAATCGTTTCGCTGAATACGGTCAACTTTCGCGATTTCTCGAACAATAAGCATAACACCGTCGATGATATGCCTTACGGGGGCGGCGGGGGGATGGTGCTCAAGGCCGAGCCGATCTTCGGCGCGGTAGAGCACTTGCTCGAGGAACAGGCACGGTTGGCCATGGATACGGCAGTCAGGAAACCCCGCATCGTGCTTATGTGCCCTCAAGGCAAGCCTTTCTCGCAGGAGGTTGCCCAGGAGTTATCGGAGGAATCCCACCTGATCTTCGTTTGCGGCCATTACGAGGGCTACGACGAGCGCATACGCGAATATTTGGTGACGGACGAGCTGTCGGTCGGCGATTACGTGTTAACGGGCGGCGAACTCCCGGCGATGGTCGTCGTCGATGCCGTCGTCAGGTTGCTTCCCGGCGTGCTCGGGAACGAACAATCCGCCGTTACCGATTCCTTTAGCGACGGCCTGCTCGAATATCCGCACTATACGCGCCCGGCCGAGTTCCGCGGCTGGAAAGTTCCCGATACGCTCTTATCCGGCCATCATGCGGAAATCGTGAAATGGCGCAGGAAACAATCGCTGGAGCGGACGTTGGTTCGTCGTCCCGAGCTGCTTGAACGGGCGGAACTGACGCCGGAAGAACGGAAATGGTTGAAGGAGAAGCGGATCCAGCTAGAGCGGGCAACGCAATCTTCGAAGTGATGGTTGTATTTTATTCGTGAATATGATAAAATTTCAAATGTTGTTTTGTCTATGCTCTCCGTAAGGAATCGGGACAAAATCAGTGAACGAGTAGGACGGTCCTCTGCACGCCAAGATCCGAATGCCGACATTCGGGGAGCGGGGTACGAACGTCTGTTATGGAAGGAGTGAACACTCAATGAGCAACCTAATTCAAGCGATCACGCAAGAGCAATTGCGCAAGGACGTACCTAATTTCCGTCCCGGCGATACGCTGAAAGTACACGTGAAAGTCGTCGAGGGTTCCCGTGAGCGCGTACAGCTGTTCGAAGGCGTTGTTATTAAACGTCGCGGCGGCGGAATCAGCGAAACTTTCACGGTTCGTAAAATTTCTTATGGCGTTGGCGTAGAACGTGCTTTCCCAGTACATTCCCCTCGCATCGAGAAAATCGAAGTGGCTCGCCGCGGTAAAGTTCGCCGCGCGAAACTGTACTACCTGCGCAACCTGCGCGGTAAGGCAGCACGGATCAAAGAAATTCGATAATGAGCGTCAGAGGAGGGCTTGGCAAAGTTCAAGCTCTCCTTTTTGCATTCTATAAGAAAGCTAGAGGCGATTGCGAATGGACCTGAATCGAAATCCTAAACCAAACGAATCGGCCGAGCTTGAAACGGCATCGGCTTCCGATGAACAAGCGATTCGCGAGCAACAGACCGAGGGAAGTCGGGCGGAACGCCCGAATGGCTCAGAGGACGGAACTTCCGGATCCGGGAGATCGAACAAGCCCAAGAAAAATCGAGCCGGAAACGAATTGACGGAATGGATTAAAGCCTTGGCGATAGCGGGAATTCTTGTTTTCGTCATCAGATGGTTTCTGCTCAGTCCGTTTATCGTCGATGGTCAGTCCATGGAGCCTAACTTTTGGGATCGCGAACGCATCATCGTGAACAAAATCCTGTACGAAATTCGCGAGCCGAAACGCGGAGAGGTTATCGTATTCCATGTGCCGGAACAAGGACGGGATTTCATTAAACGGGTCATAGGCGTTCCTGGCGATACGGTCAAAGTCGAAGGCGACAACGTATACATAAACGGACAGCAAGTAGACGAGACTTACCTGAAGGAAGCCTATGAGAAAGCCCATGCGGCAGGCGCCTTGTATAACGAGAACGACGGCGATCGTTCCAACTTTCCGAACATCACCTTTCCCGACGGCGTAGTGCCGGAAGGAACCGTATTCGTTATGGGAGATAATCGTTCGAACAGCGAAGATAGCCGTATGATCGGGTACATTCCGCAGGATCGGATCGTTGGCCGGGCGGATTTGATCTTCTGGCCGATCAAAGATTTCAGCTTAGTGAATCATTAGGGATAGCGAGGGGATATCCCCTCGCGTTTCTGTCTGTAAGAGAGGTGATTAGAGTGACGATACAATGGTTTCCGGGGCATATGACCCGGGCGAAACGCCAAATCGAAGAGAAGCTAAAGCTCATCGACGTCGTATTCGAACTATTGGACGCCCGTATTCCGCAATCGAGCCGAAACCCGATGGTTGACGAAATCACGAGCACGAAACCTCGGCTCGTATTGCTCAATAAAGCGGATTTGGCGGACGCGGATCAGACCGCGGAATGGAGCCGTTATTTCCGCTCGCAAGGACTTGCGACGCACGCTATCGACGCGAACGCGGGATCGGGAGTGAAGGAACTCGCTAGCAAGGCCAAGGAATTGCTGCAGGAGAAAATCCAGAAGCAGATCGACAAAGGGATGAAGCCCCGGCCTATTCGCGCTTTGATCGTCGGGATTCCGAACGTAGGCAAGTCTACGTTGATTAACCGGTTGGCGGGTCGGAACATCGCCGTTACCGGGGATCGCCCGGGGGTGACGAAAGGCCAGCAATGGATTCGATTCGGCGGAGAATTAGAACTGCTCGATACGCCGGGTATTCTATGGCCGAAATTCGACGATCCCGTTGCGGGATTCCGATTGGCGGCAACGGGAGCGATCAAGGAAGATGTCCTTCATCTCGATGAAGTCGCATGTTTCGTCTTGAAGGTGCTCGTCGAAAATTACGGTTCCGCTTTATCGGAACGTTACGGCTTAGAGGGACTCCCTTCCGAATTGCCGGATATGCAAGCCGCGATCCAAGTGTTGGAAAGTATCGGCAAGCGCCGGGGTTGCATCGTAAGCGGAGGACATGTCGATTACGAGAAAGCGGCGACGTTGTTGTTGCGCGATCTCAGATCGGGCAAGCTTGGCCGCATGACGTTGGAAAGCCCTGAAGAAACGAACAAGTAACGAAATATGGATTTGTTTCGAATCATGTAAGCTGCTCTTCCGGGAAACGAACCCGTAAGAGCAGTTTTTTGTTTGACGGCGGCAGGATGTATGTTAAATTACGAGTAAATCCCATGCGAGGGCGGTAAGCCATGCTTTATTATTTCGCGGCGCTTCTTGCGGCCGCTCTGATCCTCATCATCAGCAACCCCCAAAGCGAGATTAACCGTTGGGCGGCGATATTCCTAAGCTTCGCTTCCATTGGAGGGTTGAGCGAAGAGGTCAGGGGAGCCGGATACGAAGGTTGGGCCAATGCGATTCAATTTCTGAATTTAACCGCGACTCCTTATGCGGTCTTGATTTTTTGCATCGTATATTCGGGTATGCCGGACAAAAGGAATCGGTTAGCGCAAGCGTGGCTAAAGTGGGTGTTGCTCTTGCCGATAGCCTTGACGGCAGCGATGACGCCGTTTGAACCCGCGATGAAGATCGACTACGGATGGCTGTTGGTTTGGGCGGGTCCTTATTATGTGGCAGGGTGCGTGTTGCTTGTCTTGTCGCTCGCAAGGGAGAGCAACCGAAGCAAGCGAAGGAACAGACTCGTGACGACGCTGATCGTCGTTCCGACCTTGCTCGCCGCGTTGGCGTTCATTTACGTTGCCGGGGCGTTCTATCCGGAATTCGAGTTTTTCGAATACGTGTCGTACTTCCTGATCTATTCCTTCCTGTTGGCACTTCTATGCGTCTTCGTCTACGGCGTGTTGGGCGTAAGGCTGAGGATCGAACGGGATCCGCTTGACGATGCGATGAAAGTCGTTAGCACGGGGACGCGATTGCTTAACCATACGCTGAAGAACGAAATCGGTAAGATCGCGATCAGCGCGGAAAACCTGAAAAGGACGACTCCGCCGGAGGACGAGCTTTCCGGTCAGCATTTGCGGATCATATCCGAATCTTCGGATCATATGCTTGCCATGGTCGAACGGATCCATAGCCGGACGAAGGATATCGTACTGACGCCAAAGCTTAGCAGATTGGATCGATTGGCGGAGCAATGCGTTGAAAGCTGTCGCCCGTTGCTCGTAGAGAAAGAAATCGCCATCGAGATGGCGTTCGAAGCGAATCCGACGCTCTTATGCGATCCTATACACATAAAGGAAGCGATCGGGAATCTGTTGTCGAACGCGGCGGAAGCAACGCAGCCTGGCGGGATCGTCCGCGTGACCGTCAGAGAGAGCGCTAAAGGAGCTAGCTTAACTGTAGAGGATACGGGGAATGGGATCGACCAGGAAGCGTTAACGCGCGTATTCGAGCCCTTCTACAGCACGAAAAACAACAGCCGTAATTTCGGATTGGGGTTATCTTATGTTTATAACGTCATGAGGAAAAGCGGAGGTTCGGTAGACGTCTCGAGCCGAGTAGACGTGGGGACGCGATTTACGTTACATTTTCCGAAGGGTTAGCCGAATGAAGGAGCGGAGCGCCATGTCGAAGGACGAGCATATCAAAGTATTGTTGGTGGAGGACGATCCGGACTGGATCAAAGCGATGACGGCGTTCTTGAATCATGAGGAGGACATTCTCGTCGTCGGCGCTGCGATGCAATCGGAAGAAGCTATCCGGTTAGCCCGGACGTTGGCGTTCGATGTCGTGCTAATGGACATTCAGTTGACGGAAGGCGGAATGGAAGGAATCTATGTTGCCGCCGAGATCAACGATATTCATCCCGCCAAAATCATCATGCTGACGTCGGTCGGCGACGAGAGCGTTATGACGCAGGCTTTTACGGCCGGAGCCGTTAACTATATCGAGAAGACGCGATTTAAAGAAATTCCTCAGGCGATTCGCAGCGCTTATCATCATCCGTCGGCGATGGATGCTTTGCTGAAGGAATTCGCAAGACTCAAGCGCGAAGAACAACTGAAGGAGTTGACGCCCGCGGAACGCGAAGTGTTCGAGCTCATCGAAAGCGGTTATACGCAACCGCAAATGGAGCAGAAGCTTCATAAGACGGAAAGTACGCTTAAAAACCAGGTAAACAAAATTTTGAAGAAGCTTGGGGCGAAGAGCAGCAAGGAAGCGGTAGAGAAGGTGCGGAGGAAAGGGTTGAAGTAACGGGTTGACGTTTGGGGAGAGCGGAAAAGGATTGAAGCAGCGGGTTGTTGATTGAGGAGAGCGGAAAAGGATTGAAGTAGCGGATTGTCGATTGAGGAGAGAAATTTGGGTGTGATAATGTCGGGAGGTACTACGTTTCGTAGTACCTTATTGCCGTTTGTCCCTCGAAAGTTGGAACTAAGCGAAAGCGGCTAAACGAACTATAATAAAGCTATCGAATGGAGGAAGCGAAATGCACGAGACAACGAACGGTCGAGCGGAGCCGATCATATTGCTGATCGACGGACAATGCAATCTGTGCCACTGGATTACCCGATTCGTCATCAAGCGGGATCCGACGGCCAAGTTTCGGTTTGCTTCGCTTCAATCCGATCGCGGACGAATGTTGTTGAAATCCGGGAAGTTATCGACGACGGATCTGGATACGTTCGTGATGATCGATAACGGTCGGTACTATACGAAATCCTCGGCCGCATTGCGCGTCTGCCGTAAGATCGGAGGCGCATGGGGGCTGTTATATGGCGGGATGGTCGTACCGAGAGCGATTCGCGATAAGGTATACGAGTTCATTGCCCGACATCGCTATCGCTGGTTCGGCTATAACGAAAGCTGTTTGATTCCGACGGAAAACGTGCGTAAACGATTTGTGGACGATCCTGAGGAGGCACCGGGAAATGAAGGCTAAGCCCATCTATGTGGAAATCCCCATGATGACGGATATGGAAACGTTGTGGGAACATACGCAAAAGCCCGAGCTGCACCAGCAATGGGACTTGAGGTTTTCGGAAATAAAATATTTACCGCGCGATGAAAATGAGGAGACGCAAAAATTTCTGTATCGTACGAGAATAGGATTCGGAATCGATATTGCGGGCACGGGAGTCACGAAGGCATCGACCGAAGGACGGAACGGGCAAAGAACATCGGCTCTGGCTTTCGGTTCGAACGAGCCCATCTCGTTAATTCGCGAAGGGGCCGGCTATTGGCAGTACAAGCTGCGGACCGATGGAGCGGGCGTCGTCTTCATTACGAAATACGATTATCGTACGAGATTCGGCTTAGCCGGCAAATGGGTAGACCGATGGCTGTTCCGACCGTTATTCGGATATGCGACGGCGTGGAGCTTCGACATGCTGAGGTTGTGGGTGGACAAAAAGATTTCGCCCGCAGCGAGCTTGGAAAGGGCGTTTACCCATTACTTTGCTTTGCTCCTTCTTGTCGCGCTTTGGCTGTACCAAGGCATCGTACCGAAGCTCATGTTTCCGAATGCCGGCGAGATGGAGTTGCTTCGGCAGACGGGTTGGTTCAAGGGCATGGAGGAGATAGCGTTGCCGGTCGTTGGCATCGCGGAAATAGGCTTCGCTATTCTCCTTTGCTTGAAACACCGGGAGCGGTGGGTGTTCAAGCTACAGGCTTGGGCATTGCTAGGTCTCGGACTTGCGGCGATAGTCGGCAATCCGGACCTGTTGCAAGCCCCGTTTAATCCCTTAACGCTAAGTATAGCCATGTTCGGGATGGGGGTATTGGTCTCGAGAACGATACGGAATTTACCGGACGCGGGAAAATGTCGTCGACAACCGGACGAATCATAAACGGCGCGGGCGCGAACGAAGGAGGAGTAAAGGATGAGATCGATTTACGAGCAAGTTCTCGGGAATGATTTTCATAGGCTGCATCCCCGAATTCAAGAACGTTTCGGATTCAAGAGCAGCGATCGGGTAGCATCGATCGGGCAAGGCGTGATGGAACGAATCTGGTATTCCAAATGGGCGACGGTTCCGCTGTTCGTAGGAACGTTCCGTCATATCCTTTTTCCGCAAGGCGGGGAAAAGGTCCCTTTTACGATCGGCAATTATGCCTACGTCGATTCATTCGGGCGCGAGACGGTAACCTGGTGCAGGAAATTCAAGTTTCCGAACGCTATCCGCAGCTTCGACGCCACGATGATCTATAGTCCGGAAAGGCAGGGCATCGTCGATTATTTGGGTACGAAGCAGCATCTTGCGGTCGACTTAAGCATTTCCGCCATGGAAAACGGAGGTATCCGAATTCGTTCGGGCGAGCAGCGGTTTTACGAGAAGAGCGTCCGGTTCCGGTTTCCGGCTAAACTGACGGGGATCGCCGACGTATGCGAATGGTATGACGACGGGGAAGGCGCCTACAAAATTTCCGTGGCGGTTAACAATCCGATGATCGGCCCTGTTTTCCGTTACGAAGGCCGATTTCAGGCGCGGTTCCAAGAAACCGATGCCGGAAACATTCCGTTGGATGTCAAACCTTTGCGCGAGGAGCGTCGCGAGTGAAGGCGCACCTGCGTGCTCGAGGGAATAAGCGGTTTGAGAGATAGAGATGCTCCGGCGAGGTGATAGATATTTTACGTAGGAAAATCGTTTCAATCCAAAACTATAGTGGTTCGTTACATTCCATCATGATACTGAAAATCTAATCTAAGTGTAAAATGTACATTTAGTTTGACTTGAATTCCTCATTCCCAGCTTCTAAATGTAAAACATAGAAGCGACCGAGCCTAGGTTGAGTAACTTAGCAGGCGTAAACCCTGCTTGGAAAGGTGCTAGCCACGCCACCAATAGCGAGTCTTGGAACGGGAATGGCAACATGGACGTTTAAGCGTAGACAGTTAGGGTGCAGGCCTGAAAGTGATTGAGCCTCGAAATGCATAAATCGGGAAGGTCGACGGGCTTATGTTCCCGGAAGACAACACAACTTCAGACGCTAAAGGCAAGAACGGAGAAGCTTCCCCGGGGTCGAAGAGCCAGGCATGTATACCAATGGTTACTCAGCAACTCGGGAGGCCCTGACGCTCTTCTGCGAGTAAAGTACTCGTTAGGAACCACAGCAGGAGTATGTCAAACAAGCCGTAAAACGTGAGAATGACAAATGGCAGTCAGGGAGTCGGATCGCCGCATATTACCGTTGAAGCTAATGTAATGTTGGTGGAGGGAAGGCAGGCGACACAGCATCAATCTTGGTAAGGACACATTTACCACACGCCGAGGTGGAGAAGAAATGGAAACGAAATTAGCAAGAATAGCAGAAATGGCCAAAGCCGACCCGAAAGTTAGATTCACGTCCATCGGACACTTCATGGATGCGCAAGCGTTAATGGAGAGTCACGAGGCGATGGAAACGGGAAAGGCAACGGGAATCGACGGCGTTACGAAAGAGAGCTATGAAGAGAATTTGGAGTCGAACGTAACGAATCTGGTGGGAAGACTGAAGCTGAAAAGCTACAGACCGCAACCGGCTAGAAGAACTTACATCCCGAAGGACGAGAAAAGCATGCGCCCGCTCGGCATACCCGCCTATGAGGATAAGCTTGTGCAACACGCGCTAAAGCGTGTGCTAAACGCTATCTACGAGCAAGATTTCATGGATTTCTCCTATGGATTCCGCCCAAATAGAAGCATGCACGATGCATTGAAGAAACTAACCGAGGTCATTCAGTACGGGAAGATTAGTTATGTGGTAGACGCGGATATTCGCGGATTCTTTAACCATGTCGACCATGAATGGTTGATGAAATTTCTCGAACTGAGGATTGCTGACCCAAACATCCAACGTCTTGTTAGACGCATGCTGAAAGCAGGTATAGAAGAGGGTGGCGAATTTGAACCAACGGAGGAAGGTACTCCACAAGGTTCGGTCGTGTCGCCGATACTTGCGAATGTCTATTTGCATTACGTGTTGGACACTTGGTTTACGGTCACGGTAAAGAAACAATGCAAAGGGCAAGCTGAAATCGTGCGGTTCGCGGATGATTTCGTATGCTGCTTCCAATACAGAGAAGATGCGGAGCGGTTCTATGCTGCACTTCTGCTCAGACTTGAGAAATTCAAACTGAAAATAGCGGAAGAGAAAACAAAAATCATCGCGTTTGGACGTTCTGCGGAGGAAGAGAGCAAGCGAGAGGGTGGGGGGAAGCCGAAAACATTCGACTTCCTAGGATTCACTCACTACTGCTCCAAGAGCCAAAAAGGCGCATTCCGAGTGAAACGAAAGACGAGCGGAAAGAAATTTAGGCAGAAGGTCAAAGCGATGAAGACTTGGATTCGGTTTAATCGGCATATACAGCAGCAGGAATTTCTGAAGACGATTCGATCTAAATTGTCGGGGCACTACCGGTATTACGGGGTTACGGACAACTTTAGCAAGATGAAATCCTACTATTTTCAGACGATAAACCTAATGTTTAAGTGGCTAAATCGTAGAAGTCAACGGCGGAGCTTCACAAGGGAAAGATTCTACGAAATTATAAAGGACTTCAGATTGCCCAAACCTCGTATATACGTCAATATCTACGAATGACCAATTTGCAAAGGATGCTGTGAGGAGCCGTATGCGGGAATTCCGCTCGTACGGATCTGTGAGGGGTATGGGGCACAATCCACGAAGGAGAGGCCCCGCCTACTCGACCACTTAAATCGATAGAATTCGTGTTCAATTGAAATAATCGGCTGAACTAGTTGCAGGTTTTACACTTAGTCGTTAGAGAGAGTAAAACTTCCAAAACTAGTTGTAGTTTTTACACTTAGGTTTATAAATTCCCATATTTTTCTGGGTTGCTAGAGCGATAGTTGATAGATTTGCATTCGTTTAAGGGGGACCTTATTGCCGTCAATATAGATAAATGATCTCCAGTAATTTTCATGTTCTCTTCGGTCATGGTATAGCCTTGGCGCTGCTGCTTTATTTTTTGTTACCGATACGATAATGCGAAGACGCAATACAAGATGCGACTGGTTGGCCGTCTTTAGATGTGTAGCCATACCCCCTCTGACTGGGTTTATGTTCATAGGAATCATATGGGGAAATGATCTTTTGAACCATAGCGGATGATAAATGAGATTAGAGTAAAGTAGAGTAGATAACCGCCCGGTTTAGGTTTTGGGGGTGGTTATTTTGTATACATGTAAGAAAAGTGGGCGAGTCCATAGATCCTGTAACCGTCATTTTGAACGCTACAAATCTTCGCGAGTTAGTGTCCCGTCCGTAACGGTCATTGTGACCGGTTCAAGTCGCCAGAATATCGGTTTCTTATCTGTAAAGGTTATTTTGATCGTTACAGATCTATGGAGAGTCGGCTTCAAGATTTCGTAAGCGATTGAAACAACCTATTTTTATCAGTTATACGAGCATTAAAGGATTCTTTGTCCGCAAACCCCTTAATACAAGCTGATTGCTAATACATGAGGAGTTCTGCGTCCTTTTGGCGAGACTCCTTACTCCCAAAAGGACGGTGAAGCCAGTTAAATAACGATTTTGCTTACATGCCGCCTCATAAACACTAAGATTTGAAACAGAACATTTACAAAATAAGGCTTGGCATTCGGCATTTCATGTCGGACAATAGAAGGATGTTGCGGATTTAGGAGGCATTATGGCGAATGGACGAAATGATCAATCGTTTACAATATGAGAGCGAGCTTTGGGCTCAAGGGTTGACCGCGATCGCGGGAGTCGACGAGGTCGGGCGAGGCTGTTTGTTCGGGGACGTGGTAGCGGCGGCGGTCATATTGCCGGTCGGGCTCGTGTTGGAAGAGGTCAACGACTCGAAACAAATCAGCGAGAAAAAGCGGGACAGGCTGTATGACCAAATTCTCGAGGAAGCGATAGCTTGGTCCGTTGGTAGGGTCGATTCGACCGTCATCGATACGATCAATATCAGGCAAGCTTCGAGGCTGGCAATGAAACAAGCCGTGCAAGGGTTAGGCGTCGTACCGGAATATTTGTTGGTAGACGCGGAATCCGTCGATCTGAACACCCGGCAGACGGCGATCATTAGAGGAGATAGTTTAAGTCAATCTATCGCGGCCGCCTCCATCGTAGCGAAGGTAACACGGGACAGGCTATGCGCCGAAGTTTGGGAATCCTTGTATCCGGGATACGGGATCGCAGTACATAAAGGGTATGCGACAAAAGTTCACCGCGAGGCCTTAAAGGAATTGGGACCGACGCCTTTACACCGTCGAAGTTTCCTGAAGGGATTGTTCGCCGAGCAGCAGAAGCTATTCTGAGCTTCAACGAGCGCGATTTATTAAATGACTCGTATGTAAATGCCGATATATAGGATGATGAGGTTTCGTTAGTTAGGAGGGCATAACATGAGCATGAACATCGGCCCGATGCTTCGGGCGCTGATGGGCGAAGCGCAGCCTGCGGATAGTCGCTCGCTGGAACTGAGAATCGGTCAGATCGTAAGAGGCGTGCTCATGGAGATGCTGGAAAACCAAGAGGCGTTGGTCAATATTAACGGCATTCAAGTGAAAGCCAAGCTCGATGCGGAAATGGCCGTCGGCAAAAGCACGCTTCTGCAAGTGCAGCCGGGAGGCGCCGGAGGGTTGGTAACGCTTAAGCCGCTGACCGACGCTTCGGAGGCGATGCCTGAGGAAGGGCTTAAGGACGTGCTTAAAACTTTCGGTCTGCCGGAGCAAAAATGGGCGATGGAGCTGTTGCGAGGTCTGAAGCGGGATGGCTTTCCGATCGGGAAAGATACGGCGGCTTTCTTTCATGCCGCCGCTGCCTTAAAGCCTGCGGGCGTCGATGCGGCATCCTGGTCGAGCGCGTCGGATGTCGCGTTTCGACGCGGGTTAGCGCCTACGGAAACAACGTTGTCATCGCTGCGGCAAGCTCTGTTCGGCCAACCGATCCAAGATGAGCTGGCGAATTTTCGCGCCGCCGTCGATAGCTGGCTAAGCGGGGCGAATAAGCCTGCGGGCGATACGGCCGCGCTTGGACAAAAGCTGCAAAACTTGCTGTCTCAAGGAGCTGCGCTGCTTGCGGAAGGCGAGTCGCAGCTGCTGGGAGAGGAAGCGCAGAGCAATTCGGGTGCCGCAAAAGGAACGGATGCCGAGAAGGCGCAAGCGGCTAATTCGGTGAGAGATGCCGCGAATTCTAAGCTGGCGGGAGAAGCGGGCAAATTCGCTTCCGATGCTGCGTTAGCTAAGGGAGACGGTACGAAGGCTTCCGCGAATACGGCGACCGCCGCGGGGACGACTGCGCAGGCTACGCAGCAGCAGTCAGGCGCGGCTAGCGCGAAAGCCGGCGGGCCGCCGGAGGCGCCGCGCTCGGCTACGATGCCGCCGGAGCTAACGCGCCCGGCGGCCGAGAGCACTGCGGCACCGAGCGCGGCGAATCGCCCCGCTGCTGCCGCCGCGGTTGACGCGGCTGCGGATAGCCGCCGCGCCTCTTCGGCTGACGGAGCGCAGCCGTCAGCCCCTAAACCGGAAGCGGCATGGATAGGCCGCTTCCTGCAGTGGCTCGGCGTCGGGCATGAGCGTCAGCTCCTGCACGCCGCCGAGGCGCGGTTGCCCGGCGGGGACGCCGGGCTGGCTGCGGGCGCAGCCGCTTCGGGGCCCGTGGGGGCGGATGCCCCCGGGCAAGAGGCGCGGCACGCCGCGGAGACGCTCAAGGGCGCGTTGCTCGCCCTTGCGGCGCATGACGACGTGCCCCCCGCTCTGCGGGAAGCGGCGCAAACGCTGGCCAACCAGGTGACGGGCCAGCAGCTGCTGCTTACCTCCGACCGGAACAACGTAGCGCCATTCAGCCATATGACGCTGTTCGTGCCGATGAAAGGCGCGGAAGGCGATACGACGGCCACCGTTCACGTTCAAACGCGACGGAGCCGTCGCGGGGAATGGGACGTCGACAATTGCCATCTGCTCTTCGACTTGCGGATGCGGAATTTGGGCGACACGCTCGTCGACGTACAGGTCGTGGACAGAATCGTATCGTTGAAGCTGCTTAGCGATTTTTCAGGAATGTCGGCGTTAATCGAGCAAGCCCGGGAGGAATTGGCTTCGGGCATGTCGTCCGCAGGCTTTCAATTGCTCTCGTTAAGCACATCCCCGCTTCCGCAATGGAAGAACGGTTCCGTTGCTTCCACGCTTCCCGCCGCTGTCGGCGAGAAGACTGCGGTCGCAAGCGCCTATTCCGCTAAACCGTACAAGGGAGTCGACTACCGAGCATGAAGCAAGCGGATTCCCACAAACGAAACGTTCCCAAGAAGGCGGTTGCGCTTAAATACGAACCGGAGCACGGATCGGCCCCTACCGTTATCGCGAAAGGCCAGGGAGTCATCGCGGACGAGATCATGCGCCGCGCTCAAGAGAACGGGATTCCTCTTCAAGAAGACTCGTCTCTCGTAGAAGTGCTCTCTAAATTGGATTTGAATCAAGAAATACCGCCTGAACTTTATAAGCTTGTCGCGGAGGTGCTCAGCTTCGTGTACCGGTCGGATCGCCGCGCGGGATTGAATGCCAAGAGCAAACGGAACGACTAAATCTTGCTGAGGTGACGATCGCCCATGGAAGACCTTCCATCTCCCTCCACGATAGCCAAAGATCGCAGAACGGCGGTCGGGAGAGCCGGTGAAGACGTCGCGGCGGAACATTTAAAACAATCCGGATACGTCATATTAGAACGCAATTGGCGTTGCCGCGCCGGCGAACTTGATTTGATCTCGAGTGACGGAGAGACCCTTATATTCGTCGAAGTCCGATCCCGAACGAACCCGATCCGATACGGCTCCGCCGTAGAAGCGGTCACTCCGCGCAAATGCCGGCAGGTTAGGGAACTGGCCTCCGTCTACCTTAAACGGCACCAAGCAGAAACGAAACCGGTTCGATTCGACGTGGTAGCCGTTACTTTTAACGGGGACGGGACAGTCAGAGAAGTCAAACATTTGCAAGGCGCTTTTTGAAATAGAGGTTGTTGTTGTTGTTGTTGTTGTTGTTGTTGTTGTTGTTGTTGTTGTTGTTGTTGTTCGACGTCGAATCTTGAATTCAGCCGGGACTTCCGGTTCTCGCGTAAATAATAAACCTCCTAAACCTAGGGGGTTTTTCATTTATTTATGAAACGTACGGGCGTTCGACACGTATCAATTCAAGAAGCGTTTTGAAAGATACCAAGGGAGGCACATGGCTGAATGGAACTCGTAAAAATTCCGAAAAGACCGAACAATCCGCTGGATCTGCCGCCGGGCATGCTCAAGAAAATCGGCATTGGCGTTGCGGCGCTTTTGGTAGTAATTATTGCTTATTCATCCTTTTACACCGTGCAAGAACAGGAAAGAGCCGCCGTACTGACTTTCGGTAAGTACACGACGGAGACGACGGCAGGTCTGCATTTCAAATGGCCTTATCCGATCCAGCAGGTCGTTATCGTACCCGCGGAGCTTACCCAACGCATTTATATCGGCTATCGCATGCAAGGGGACGTTATTACTCCGGTCGAAGAAGAAGCGTTAATGATCACGGGCGACGAGAACATCGTTTCCGCGGACGCGGTCGTTCAGTGGAAAATAAATAACATTCACGAGTACTTGTACAACATCGATAATCCGGAACAGTTTCTGCGTAACGCCGCAAGCTCTTCCATTCGTTCCATCATCGGGTCCGAGAAGCTGGATTACGCGATAACGGACGGTAAAACCGTCATACAGGATAAAGTACGCGAGAAGCTTCTGGAGCTTCAAGGCAAATACCGTACGGGCATGCAGATCATCGACATCAAGTTCCAGGATATCGAGCCGCCGAGCGGGCAAGTCGAGGAAGCGTTCCAGAAGGTTACGAACGCGCGCGAGGAAAAGAATACGAAAATCAACAACGCGGCCAAATACGAGAACGATAAAATTCCGAAAGCTCGCGGAGAAGCCCAAGCGTTGCTCGAGAACGCGGAAGCGGAGAAAAAGTCGCGTATCCTTAACGCTCAAGGCGACGTGGCTCAATTTAACGCAATCTTTGCGGAATACGCGAAGAACAAAGACGTAACCGAAAGCCGATTAATCGTGGAAACGCTGGAAAAGATATTGCCTAAGGCAAAAATTTTCATCTCGGATTCCAACGGCGATACCGTCAAGTATTTGCCGATCAATGAGCTTCTTCGAAACACCGGCTCCGCATCGGGTGCCGCGACAGGTACTGCTTCCGGTTCTGCAGGCGCTCAGCAAGGAGGGACCGCGAAATGAGTAAAAGACTAATCATATGGCTCGCAAGCGTTATCGTCGTCATTATTCTCGGCGCCGGTTCATTGTTCGTCGTCAAGGAAGGCGAGTACAAGGTTGTTCTTAAGTTCGGCGAAGCGATGAGAGTCGAGGAAAGTCCGGGATTACATTTTAAAATTCCTTTTATCGAAAGCTTATCGAAGCTTCCCAAATACCAAATGACGTACGAGAGCAACCCGACTACGATTTTGACGAAGGATAAGAAACCGATAATCGTCGATAACTATACCGTATGGAGAATCAACAACCCGCAAAGTTTTTTGAAAACGGTCCAAACGTTGGGCGGGGGCATTCAACGGATCGACGAAGCCGTATACAACTCGGTACGTCGCAAGCTTTCCGAGATCAATTATGATAATATTATTAGCGAGAATACCGAACGAGGCAACATCAACGATGACATTACGAACGATGTAGCCGATGCGATCGTAAGGGATAACTACGGTATCGAGATCATAGACGTTCGAATTAAGCGTACCGACCTGCCGGAAGGGAACAAGCAGAGCGTTTATAACCGGATGATCTCGGATCGCGAGTCCATCGCGGCGCGATATTTGTCCGAAGGTGACGAGGAATCCCGCAAAATTACGTCGAAAGCGGACCGTACGGCAACGGAGCTGCTGGCACAAGCGCAAGCTGACGCCAAGAAAATCATCGCGCAAGGCGAGCAGGAAGCCGCTCAAATCTACAACGAAGCTTATGGCAAGGATCCGGAATTTTATAATTTCTACCGCACATTGCAAAGCTACGTCAAGACGTTGGAGAATGAGCCGGTCATTATGTTGCCGATCGATTCGCCTTACACTCGCATTTTACTCGGTAAATAAAATGCTTTAGACAAAGGATGAACCATTCTGACTAATTTACCGCTGCCGATGGAACAATTCAAAAGATTCAAGGAAGAAATTACCCGGTTTTTAATGATGTACAAATTCGCCCTGGATTCCTTGGAAACGAAGATCGAAATCTTAAAAGAAGAGTTTCATTTCCTGCACGATTACAACCCGATCGAACATACGAAATCCCGTTTGAAATCGCCGGAAAGCATTTTAAACAAAATGAACCGGAAAGGCTGCGATATTTCTTTTGTCAGTATTCGGGATAAGATAAAAGATATCGCCGGCTTGCGCATTACTTGTTCGTTCGTCTCCGACATTTATCGAATCAGAGAGATGCTGAGAAGTCAATCCGACCTCACGATCTTGGAGACGAAAGATTATATCGAGCACCCGAAGCCAAATGGATATCAAAGTCTGCATCTGATCGTCGAAGTGCCGGTCTATATGTCCGATAGGCAGGAAAAGGTATGCGTAGAGGTGCAAATCCGAACGATAGCGATGGATTTCTGGGCTAGTTTGGAGCACAAAATTTTCTACAAATACAACGAGGCCGTCCCTCTAAGGCTTCTGCAAGAGTTGAAAGAAGCCGCTGATTCCGCAGCGGCGTTGGATAAGCAAATGGAAAGATTGCATAACGAAATCGCGGAGATCAAGGAAAATCACGAAGCCAG
The DNA here is from genome assembly GCF_012849095.1 of Cohnella herbarum. Classification (NCBI taxonomy): domain Bacteria; kingdom Bacillati; phylum Bacillota; class Bacilli; order Caryophanales; family Paenibacillaceae; genus Cohnella; species Cohnella herbarum. Next base: position 2,128,369 of record NZ_CP051680.1, on the reverse strand, counting down.
CGAGATCGCCAAAACGAAAAGAATCATCATCAAAGATCAGGAGTATCAAATTCCAGCAGCTCTGCTGGAAATGATCGACATCGGGCAAGGAAACGATTAGTTTCCTTGTTTTTTTTTGTTCGACTAAAGGCGGCGATCGAGTGACGGAGCGGGAGGGGGGACGCTCCGTCACCGAGGAATCAGCCTTTGACGCTACCTGCGGTTAAACCTTCGATTATTTGTTTTTGCAGGACTGCGTAAATAATCATGACCGGAACGATGCTGTATACGATTCCCGCCGACATTTGCGCGTAATTCGTATTATACGTGTCGCGGAAACCGACCATCCCGACAGGCAGAGTACGCAATTCATCCGTGGAGATGAAGAAATTCGCCATTAGGAACTCGTTCCAGTTGCCGATGAAGTTGACGATAAACACGGTTACCAGTGCCGGGATCGTAATGGGCAAAATAATTCGCGCGAATATCCCCTTTGCGCTCAAACCGTCCATAACGGAGGCTTCTTCAAGCTCGCTTGGAATAGAGCGCATAAACGCCGACAAAATAATAACCGTAAACGGAATCGCCCCGGCGGTATAGGGGATGATTAACGCCAAATGCGTGCCCAGAATAGACGTGTCTTTCAACAATATGTAAATAGGAAGCAGTAAGGCATTACCTGGAATGAGCATGCCAATCAGAATAAATTGGAACATCCCCTTGCTTAATTTCGAATAACGCATCCGCGTAATCGCAAAAGCTGCCAGGGAAGAAATTAGAATGGTAGCGATCGAGCACAGCGTTGCGATATACAAGCTATTAAAAAAGTACACGCTAATATTCGCATTTACCCAGGCCTCGTGAAAATTTTCGAAATGAAACGATGACGGGAGACCGAACGGATTGCTCGCAATCGCCTGATTATCCGTCTTCAAGGACGAGAAGAGAACGAACAGGAACGGATAAAGGATCGCGATCAAGTAGACTAGTAAAACAATGTGACTGACACTTTTTTTCATCGATCTTATCATCATTAGTATTCGATCCTTTCGCTTCTTCTAGCAATCAATAACTGATACAACGCCGTAAGAATGAGAGTGAAAACGAAAATCAACACGGCGATCGCGTTGCCGTATCCGTATTTCACGTTCGTTATCCCGTATTTGATCATATAAGTCGCCATAACATCCGTTGCTCCCCCTGGGCCGCCCTTGGTCATGACGATAACAATATCGGCCGCTTTCATCGCTCCTGCGATGGAGAGCATAATAACAACGGAAATAATCGGCATGATGAGAGGCATCGTTATTCGAATCGCGCGTTGAAAACCGTTAGCTCCGTCGATGACGGCGGCTTCATCGATTTCCTTCGGAATCGATAAGATCGCGGCAAGAACCATAACAATGTAGAATCCCATCCACTGCCAAGCGTTCGTAATCAAGATAGACACCATCGCCCATTTGGATTCGGACAACCACATTACCGGATCAAGTCCTATTTTCGTTAGGATAATGTTAAACAAGCCGATATCGGGTTCGTAGATGAAACTCCACAAAATACCGACTACCGCGGTCGACATGACCGAGGGAACGAATACGGCTGTTTTGTACAATCCCTTGAGTTTTTTTACGTTGCTGATCAATAGCGAGAAAAATACGATGATCGGGACTTGCACGAAAACGGAGAATAAAATGAAATAACTATTGTTTTTGACGGAATGCCAAAATTTATCATCCGAAAATGCTTTATCAAAGTTTTTTAAACCATTAAACTCAGGCGTTCCGATGCCGTTCCATTTCGTAAACCCTTTGGCGAAAGCATCGATCATCGGATATATGAAAAATAAGACGTAGAGCACGAGAATGGGCAACATAAAGAACACGTAAGTCATAGGGTTTCTTAAGGCTTTATTCATTGTTACCTCCGTGAAGTCTGACTTGTACTCTTCTGATGGTTCCAAGCGTAAACTGCTGTCGCCGTCCATAGGGATGGCGGGGGAACGTTTATGTTGGAGACGATTCAGAAATGAATAGAGATACTTTATTCACACTGAATCGTTTATTAAAAAGTACCACCCACTCTTAGGCGGGTGGTACTTTTCTGCTCTTCTTGCGTTTCGTTACTTACTCTGCCTCTTCGTTCGCTTCTTCTTGAACTTCTTGAACGTCGTCCAACATTTTCTTCGGCGTGGTTTTCCCGCCGATCAATTTTTGAATTCCTTCGCTAATCGCCGTGTTCACGTCCGGTTGAACGAGAGCGTCGAATGCCGGGAATGCACCGCTTGCTTTGTTGCCTACCGCAATAATTTCTTTCACTAGGTCGGAAACTTTTGCTTTTGCGATTTTCGCGCTATCAACTTTCATGGAAGGCAATACGCCATCCGCTTCTAGTCCGCGAATTTGCATTTCGTCGTTATACATGTTTTTGATAAACGATTTGACTGCCGCTAATTGTTTGGCATTCCCCTTGACTTTGGCCGAGAAACCATAACCGTTAGAGAACCCTCCGTTAACTGCAGTTTGGCTGCCTTTGCCGTTGGACACTTTAGGCATTGGGAAGTATCCCACTTGGTTGGTCATTTTACCGGCTTGTTTAACATCCGCGAATACGCTGGAAGCCCAAGATCCGTCGTACATCATGATCGCTTCGCCGCGAATAAGTTGATTGCGTTGTTCGGCGTACTCTAGACCCAGTTCGCCTTTTTTGAAGTAACCCTTTTTAACCCAATCCGAGTACTTCGTGAAAGCTGCGACCATATCAGGGCTATTCCATTTGGTTTTGCCGGTTGCGAATCCGTAAGTAATATCCGGGCCTGCATAACGGGACCACAATGTATTCGCTGTCATAAGCGCTACCCAAGCTTGTTTGGATGCTTGCGCAAAAGGCGTTTTTCCGTTCTTTTTAATGACTTCGGCCAGCTTTTCGAGCTCCTCTAACGTTTTGGGAACTTGAAGCTTGTTTTGCGCGAAGTATGGTTTATTGTAAAAATATCCTTCTTGGAACCCGCCTATCGGTAAGCCGTACACTTTACCGTCTACCGTAAACTCGCCCAAAGAAATAAATTTATTTTGCAAGCCAAGCTCTTTAAGAATCGGCGTTAAGTCCAGCAACTTTCCTTCCGAAGCATATAATTGCGTATCGGCTCCGCCGAATAGATCGAAAATAGCGGGAGCGGAGTTGGTTGCCATTTCGGAACGTAATTTTTCTTTGCGGTTTACGTCCGAATCAACGCCGTCTAATTTGAACTCGACACCGGAAACGTCTTTTTTAACCGCTTTCAAAACATCGTTGAGTATGTTGAGACGTTGTTGTTTCGCCTCGCCCAATTGCGTATGTCTGACTACTAAAGTAACGCTTTTTTCTGCTGCGCCGACCACACTTGTGACCGTTGTTGCCACTAGGACCGAGCTAAGCATAGTGAGTAGTAGACGTTTCTTCATTAATGATGGGCCTCCTAAAATGGTTTGTTTTGGAATCAACTCCATCATAGAATCAGTAGCAAATTATGGTAAGTGCTAAAATTCAATCATAGAGGGATAAAATCATCTAGTAAAAAAGGGGTCGCATGTCATTTAATGTTTAAATGGAATGCAATATCAATTTATTCCATCATTTGATCCAAGCTCCTATAGCTAATCGCCTCCGCAACATCCTCCAATCGGATGGATTCTTTTCCGGCGAGGTCCGCGATCGTGCGAGACATCTTAAGGATTCGGTCATGCGCGCGAAAACTGAGGCCTAACTGCTCGTACACTTGTTGTAGCAACATTTCGGCATCGGAAGAGAGTCGCGTATATTTTTTTAATAACGGCCCCTGCAATTGGCTGTTCCATTGAATCCCATGTTTGGCGTAACGTGATTTCTGCCTATTGGCGGCTTCCATGACGAGTTCTCTCGCTTGCCCCGAGGTCATTCCGGTTTCCGTAGGCTGTCGTACCGCTTGACGCGGCAGCTCGACTTGCAAGTCGATGCGGTCGGCAAGCGGACCCGACATCCGCGAACGGTATCTCGCGATGGCCGTAGGAGTGCAAGTACAGGGACGATCATCGACCGAACCGCCGTAATAACCGCACGGACAGGGGTTCATCGAAGCGGCTAGCATAAATCGTGCAGGGTATCTACAGACGCCGCGCGCTCTCCCGATCGTGACTTCCCGATCCTCGAGAGGTTGGCGCAACGCCTCTAAGCAAACGCGAGAAAACTCGGGCATCTCGTCCAAGAATAAAATACCGTGATGCGCAAGCGTGACTTCTCCCGGTTTCGGTACGGAACCGCCTCCGATTAAGCCGGCTGCGGAGATGGTATGGTGAGGTGCGCGGAAAGGGCGTTTACGGATTAACCCAGACTGATCGCTGCCGAGCTTTCCGCAAACGCTGAATATTTTCGTTACCGCCAATGCCTCATTATCGTCGAGCGAAGGCATGAGAGTAGGTAGCCGTCTGCAAAGCATGGTTTTTCCCGTTCCGGGCGGTCCAATGAACATGAGGTTATGCATCCCGCTGGCCGCGATTAGAAGGGCGCGTTTGCCTTTCTCCTGCCCGATGACGTCCGCAAGATCAATTTCGTTCTCGCGAATCGCGTCGGCGTCTTGCTTAGCGGATCGCATTAATGCGCGCAATCGTTTGTCGCTGAACCCTGGAATCGGCGATTTCAACGCATCTTCATTCGGGACGTCGTCGATAAAGCCGTTAATCCATTCGGCAAGAGACGAAATTCCGAATACTTCGATTCCCGGAAGGAGCGAAGCTTCCGCAACGGCAGAGCGAGGGACGATGATTCTCTGAATGCCTGCGCCGCGAGCTAATTCGGTCATGGGCAAAACCCCGGGTACATTCCTAACCGTCCCGTTCAGCGCCAATTCGCCTATAAATAACGTATCTTCCAATAAGCTGGAATCGACTTGCCCGCTCGCGCACAAAATTCCAACCGCGATGGCAAGATCGAAGGCGCTGCCTTCCTTGCGGAGGTCGGCAGGGGCAAGGTTTATCGTAATCCGGTCCATCGGAAATTTCATGCCGGCATTCTGAATGGCCGCGCGAACCCGCTCCACCGATTCCCGAACGGCCGAGTCGGGAAGCCCGACCACGCTGACTTGCGGCAAGCCGGAGCAAATGTTGACTTCGACCTCGATAAATCGGCCTTCCACGCCAAGGACGCTTGCGCTCATGATTTTTACGTACACGAAAAAAGCACCTTCCTCCGTCTAAGTTTGCACTGACGGGAAAGGTGCTTCCTCTCCGAAAACTACTATTACAGTTAGCATACAATTGATGCTTTAAGCTGTCAATCCTAGCGAATAATCGTACTAAAAAATGCAAAAGATATATGTGTTTGCCTTGTTTCCATATCATTTTGAGATGAAACCATTGCCAAATCAGACTAATAAATTGATGAAAAAGTGAGGAACCAAATAACGATTAGTGTTACAATAGTGAAGGTTTTGTTACATAAATTCGTTTGTGTGACAGCTGCAAGCGATAATTGAATCGCTAACAAGGAGTCACCTGTGATGGTCTAGCAGGGCGAAAGTCGCCGATACGTTAGGCCGCACTCGATATTAAAGCGCACAACGGGAGGATGCCAGGGTCATGAATATTCATGAGTATCAAGGCAAGGAAGTCTTGAGGCAGTATGGCGTTAACGTGCCGCGCGGCAAAGTGGCGTTTACCGTCGACGAAGCCGTAAGCGCAGCGAAAGAACTCGGAAGCACGGTTACCGTCGTTAAAGCACAGATCCATGCTGGCGGACGCGGTAAAGCAGGCGGCGTCAAGATCGCCAAGAGCGTTGAAGACGTAGCGGGCTACGCGAAAGAATTGCTCGGCAAAGTATTGGTAACGCACCAAACGGGTCCGGAAGGCAAGGAAGTCAAACGTCTTCTGATCGAAGAAGGCTGCGACATCAAGAAGGAATATTATATCGGCGTCGTCGTCGATCGGGGTACGGGACGCGTCGTCATGATGGGTTCGGAAGAAGGCGGCATGGATATCGAAGAAGTAGCTGCTCATTCCCCTGAAAAAATCATTAAAGTCGTTGTCGATCCGGCTGTCGGCCTGCAAATGTTCCAAGCGCGTCAATTGGCTTACGACATCAAGATTCCGGGCGAACTCATCAACAAAGCGGTCAAGTTCATGCTTGCCCTCTATAAAGCATTCGAAGAGAAGGATTGCTCCATCGCGGAGATTAATCCACTTGTCGTTACGGGCTCCGGCGACGTTATGGCACTCGATGCGAAGTTGAATTTCGATTCCAACGCGTTGTTCCGTCATAAAGACATCGTCGAGCTTCGCGACTTGGACGAAGAGGACGCTAAAGAAATTCAAGCTTCCAAATTCGATCTTTCCTATATCGCCCTGGACGGCAACATCGGCTGTATGGTCAATGGCGCCGGACTCGCGATGGCGACGATGGATATCATTAAATATTTCGGCGGATCCCCGGCTAACTTCCTAGACGTCGGCGGCGGCGCGACGAAAGAGAAAGTTACGGAAGCGTTTAAGATCATTCTTTCCGATCCGAACGTGAAAGGGATTTTCGTTAATATTTTCGGCGGAATCATGAAGTGCGACATTATTGCCGAGGGCGTAGTCGCAGCGGCTCGCGAGCTTGGTCTTGACCGTCCGCTCGTCGTCCGTCTCGAAGGCACTAACGTAGCAAAAGGCAAAGAAATTTTGAACGGATCGGGCCTGAACATCGTGGCTGCGGATTCGATGTCCGACGGCGCGCAAAAAATCGTGTCGCTCGTGAAATGACTAGGGAGAACCTACCGGGGAGTGTGTAATCATGAGTATTCTGATCGATAAAAACACCAAGGTGATCACCCAAGGCATCACGGGCGCAACGGGAAATTTCCACGCCAAGGGTGCACTGGATTATGGTACGCAAATGGTCGGCGGCGTTACACCGGGTAAAGGTGGCACAAACGTAGACTTCAACTTGGAAAACGGCACGACGGTTTCTTTGCCGGTATTCAATACGGTTTTGGAAGCCGTAAAAGCAACAGGCGCTACGGCGTCCGTTATCTACGTGGCCCCTCCGTTCGCGGCTGACGCGATTATGGAAGCGGTAGATGCAGAACTTGAACTTGTCATCTGTATTACGGAAGGAATTCCGGTACTCGACATGGTCAAAGTTATGCGCTTCATGGAAGGCAAGAAAACTCGTTTGATCGGACCGAACTGTCCTGGCGTTATTACTCCAGGGGAGATTAAAATCGGCATCATGCCGGGATATATTCACCAAAAGGGTCACGTAGGCGTCGTTTCCCGTTCGGGAACTTTAACTTACGAAGCGGTTCATCAACTGACTTCCAGCGGCATCGGTCAATCGTCTGCCGTCGGTATCGGCGGAGATCCGGTTAAAGGCTCGGAATTTATCGATATCCTTAAGCTGTTCAATGAAGATCCGGACACTTACGCGGTTATCATGATCGGCGAAATCGGCGGTACGGCGGAAGAAGAAGCGGCGGAGTGGGTTAAAGCGAACATGACGAAACCCGTCGTCGGCTTCATCGGCGGCGCAACGGCTCCTGCAGGCAAACGTATGGGACATGCCGGCGCGATCATCTCCGGAGGCAAAGGTACGGCTGCCGAGAAAATCTCCGTACTTGAAGCTTGCGGAATCCGCGTCGCTCCGACGCCTTCCGACATGGGCGCGACTCTTGTCGCCGTGCTCGAGGAAAAAGGTTTGCTGGAAAAGTGCAAAGTTTAATGTTACAGTAATTTCAACATATTGATCGTCGGAACGATGAACGAATCGTTCTGCTGTAATCGGCAAGGCAAGCAGCCTTCCGTCCCCTCATCAGAGGGAGCGGGAGGCTTTTTTGCGTGATTTCAAGGCTATGACTTGCTAATCGACAATAACAAAGAGGAGTGGTTTCAACTGATACGGGAACAAGATCAGGAACAACAGAAGACAAACCAAACGAAGGCCGTTTCTAAGTCGGAAGCCATGATGACGGGGATCCCTAGGGAAGTACTGATCGCTCTGCATGAAACGGACGGAATAGGGAGGATTTCGATCGCGAACATTCTCCAATGCGGTAAAGCAAAAGGGATTGGTTCATTAAGGCATTCGGCCGATTTTCTGGCGGGAGATTGGAGGGATATGGGGCTTAGCGCAAGTCAAGCCGCCGGAATTGTCGCCAATCTGCGATATGATGCTATCGAACGACGGCATGGCGTGCATGAAGAACGAGAGATCGGTCTCGTGACGTATTTGGACGACGTATATCCGGAGTTGCTGCGTCAAATAGCCGATCCACCCTGGGTTATGTATCATAAGGGAAATTGGGAACTTGTCCATAATCCCACGATCGCTATCGTCGGAACAAGACTTGCCACGGGTTATGGCCGCAAGGTGACCGAAGATATCTCAGAAGGCTGTGCGCAGCGCATGACGGTCGTCAGCGGTCTAGCCAGGGGAATTGACGCAGCCGCGCATTACGGCGCCTTACGTGCCCGTTACGGGACGATAGCGGTGTTGGCCGGCGAAGTCGATCGTTGTTATCCTCCCGAGAACAAGGCGCTTTATCGAGAATTGTCGAATAATGGCCTTATCGTTTCCGAGAGTCCGCCGGGCACGATCCTCCGGCCGGGACTTTTTCCGCTGCGCAATCGGATTATCGCGGGTTTATCTTACGGCGTCATCGTCGTAGAGGCCGCGCAGAAGAGCGGAGCGTTAATTACCGCGGATCTGGCGCTAGGTTACGATAGGGATGTGTTTATCGTGCCGGGTCAGATTACGTCTCCTAGAAGTAAAGGGGCTCTGGAGTATTTCAGAAAAGGCGCAAATCCCGTGTTGGACGAGACGGATATCTTTCAAGCCTATTCGCATAGGCTTCCGGCATCGGACATACATTCGTCGTCGGTTCAAACATCGAAACAGCTCGGTTCTCAGCCGGAAAATTGGACCGACGCCGAGCGCCTCGTGTATCGATTATTGCTAGATAATCCCTGCACGATCGACGAACTCGTTACCCGATCCGGGATGACATTTGGACATTTACACTCCGTTCTGCTATCTTTACTAATAAAAAGACGGATTCATCAACAACCCGGTTCTGTATATCATGTCCTTTAATGTAGACATAAGCACATAGGCACGAGGACTTGTCGACCGTAGGAGAGGAGGAATGGACGTGGCGGATTCGCTCGTTATCGTAGAGTCACCGGCTAAAGCCAAAACGATCGGCAAATATTTGGGAAGTAAATTTATCGTTAAAGCGTCCATGGGGCATATTCGAGATTTACCCAAAAGCCAGATCGGGGTAGAGGTAGAAAATGATTTTCAGCCCAAATACATTACGATTCGCGGCAAGGGGAGCGTTCTGAAGGAACTTCGCGACGCCAGCAAAAAAGTCAAAAAAGTATATCTGGCGGCTGACCCCGACAGAGAAGGCGAAGCGATCGCGTGGCATTTGGCGCACTACTTGGAAATCGACGAGAAGGATGCTTGCCGCGTTGTTTTCAATGAAATTACGAAACAAGCGGTAAAGGATGCCTTTAAGAACCCTCGCCCGATCGATATGGATCTTGTGAATGCCCAACAGGCCAGACGGGTACTGGACCGATTGGTCGGGTACAAGATCAGCCCGTTATTATGGAAGAAAGTGAAAAAGGGACTGAGCGCCGGCAGAGTTCAATCGGTTGCGGTCAAACTCATATACGATCGGGAGAACGAGATCAATGCGTTTATCCCTGAAGAATATTGGAGCATCACCGCTCATTTGACAAAAGAAAAGGCCGCATTCGAGGCAAAGTTCCATTCCTTGAATGGAGAAAAAGCGGAGCTTACGAGCGAAGCCGACGTAAAAGCCGTTCTTGCGCAGATGGGGAACGAGGATTTCGTCGTAGGCGAAGTGAAGGAGAAAGAGCGGCAACGCAACCCTTCACCTCCGTTTATTACGAGCTCGCTTCAACAGGAAGCCGCGCGCAAGCTGAATTTCCGCGCTTCGAAGACGATGCAGATCGCCCAGCAGCTTTATGAAGGGGTCGACTTGGGTAAAGAAGGAACTGTCGGGTTAATTACTTATATGCGTACGGATTCCACGCGCATTTCCCCCGTTGCCCAAGAGGAAGCGAAAGAGTACATCGAGGGGAAATACGGGAACGCGTTCGTGCCGGAAACTCCGCGCGTATACACGAAGAAAAACTCGAACGCCCAGGATGCGCACGAAGCGATCCGTCCGACCTCGGTTCTTCGCGATCCGGAATCCGTTAAAGCCTTTACTTCTAAAGATCAGTTGCGTCTGTATAAACTGATATGGGAGAGGTTCGTTGCTAGCCAAATGGCTTCCGCCGTATTGGATACGATGACCGTCGATCTTCATAACGGACCGGTTACTTTTCGCGCGAACGGTTCCAAGCTGAAGTTCGCGGGCTTCATGAAAGTGTACGTGGAAGGCAATGACGACGGAACGACGGACGAAGATCGCTTGTTACCCGCGCTTGGCGCGGGGGATAAAGTGAAATCGAAGGATATCGAACCTAAGCAGCACTTTACGCAGCCTCCTCCGCGTTTTACGGAAGCTAGGCTCGTGAGAACGCTGGAGGAGTTAGGCATCGGGCGTCCGAGCACGTATGCTCCGACTTTGGAGACGATTCAGAAGAGAAATTACGTCGCGATGGAAGAGAAGAAATTCATTCCGACGGAGCTTGGAGAACTCGTTATTCAACTCATGGAGGAGTTTTTCCCGGAAATCCTAGATGCTGAATTCACGGCTAACATGGAAGGGGACCTTGACCATGTTGAGGAAGGAACCCAAGATTGGGTTAACGTCATCGGGGATTTCTACAAATCGTTCGAAGTCAGACTGAACTTCGCGGAAGAAGAAATGAAGGAAATCGAGATTAAAGACGAGCCTTCCGATGAAATTTGCGACAAATGCGGCAGTCCGATGGTCTATAAGATGGGACGTTTCGGCAAGTTCCTGGCCTGTTCGGGATTCCCGAATTGCCGCAATACGAAACCGATCATCAAGGAAACCGGCGTCAAATGTCCGAAATGCGGAGAAGGCCACGTCGTTGAACGCCGCAGCAAAAAAGGACGAATTTTTTACGGCTGCAATCTCTATCCCGGCTGCGATTACGTATCATGGGATAAGCCGGTTGCCAAGCCTTGTCCGAGTTGCGGCGGGTTGATGATTGAAAAGCGCGTGAAAGGCGAGATACAATATCATTGTACCGTCTGCAGCCATTCGGAGAACGTCGACGATTCAGAGGAAGCGGTAGAATAACGGGTTGAAGTTTAGGAGGTTAGACGCTTTGAACGAAGTCCAATCGGTGACGGTAATCGGCGCGGGCCTGGCCGGCAGCGAGGCCGCTTGGCAGATCGCCAAGCAGGGCGTCCCCGTCACATTATATGAAATGCGCCCGGTAAAGCAGACGCCGGCCCACCATACGGAGGGTTTTGCCGAATTAGTGTGCAGCAATAGCTTAAGAGCAAACGGTTTGGCTAACGCGGTCGGCGTATTGAAGGAAGAGATGAGGCGTCTTGATTCCCTGATCCTTTCCTGCGCGGATTTGCACGCCGTTCCCGCCGGAGGGGCGCTCGCGGTAGATCGTGACGGTTTCTCGGCCGAAGTCACGAAGCGGCTTCGCGAGCATCCGTTGATAACGGTCGTTAATGAGGAAGTCACGGAAATCCCGCAAGACGGCATCGTGGTGATCGCAACCGGCCCGCTTACGTCACCCGAACTGTCCGATAGCATCAAGCGGCTTATGGGCGAAGAATATTTTTACTTTTTCGATGCGGCCGCCCCGATCGTCGAGAAAGATTCCATAGATTTAGACAAGGTGTTCTTGGCTTCCCGTTACGATAAGGGCGAGGCGGCATACTTGAATTGTCCGATGACGGAAGCGGAATTCGACGTTTTCTATGAAGCGCTCACGACTGCCGAAACGGCGGCAGTGAAAGACTTCGAGAAGGAAATGTATTTCGAGGGTTGCATGCCTATCGAGGTTATGGCCAAACGCGGGAAGCAGACGGTGTTGTTCGGTCCGATGAAACCGGTCGGATTGATCGATCCGCGCACCGGGGCGAAGTCGCATGCCGTCATTCAGCTTCGTCAAGATAATGCGGCAGGAACGTTATATAACCTCGTCGGATTTCAGACTCATCTGAAATGGGGGGAACAGAAGCGGGTATTTTCTCTGATTCCGGGTCTAGAGAACGCTGAATTCGTCCGATACGGAGTCATGCATCGCAATACATTCATTAATTCGCCTAAGCTTCTTCGTCCGACCTATCAATTCCAAGCTAGAGAGACTTTGTTCTTCGCCGGCCAAATGACCGGAGTGGAAGGTTACGTCGAATCCGCGGCTTCGGGGCTCATCTCGGGGTTAAACGCGGGACGGTTAGCTAACGGCCAACAGCCTTTGACATTACCTGCCCACACCACTTTGGGGAGTATGGCACATTATATTACGACGGCGGATTTCAAACATTTCCAGCCGATGAACGCGAACTTCGGTTTGTTCCCTCCATTGGGGCATCGCGTGAGAAGCAAGAAGGAAAAGAACGAGGCCATAGCGGCTCGGGCATTGGAAAGCATCGACGCGCTAAGCTTGGAGATTAAAGGAAATTCCGGATTGTAACCTATCTAGCAGCGGCGGCGTATATCTCATAAGCCGCTGCTTTTGCGACTTTAAGAGGTTGTAGTACTTCATCGCGAACAACGGCAAGAAACGGATTCTGCATGGAATCCTAACCACGACTCATGATCGGGAGGATCAGCTAATGGATATGAGTTTTCACGCAACGACGATCTGCGCGATTCGGCATAATGGAAAAGGGGCCATCGCCGGAGACGGCCAGGTGACCTTCGGAAATAGCATGATCATGAAAAACACGGCTAAAAAAGTTCGAAGATTATATCGCAATCAAGTTCTCGCGGGTTTCGCGGGTTCCGTTGCCGACGCGATTACGTTGTTCGAGAAGTTCGAAGGGAAGCTGGAGGAGCATCACGGAAACCTGCAGCGCGCGGCCGTAGAACTGGCAAAGGATTGGAGATCCGACCGGGTGTTGCGCCGTCTGGAAGCGATGATGATCGTCGTCGATACGACGGGCATGCTGTTGTTGTCCGGTAACGGGGAAGTCATCGAGCCCGATGACGGTATTCTGGCGATCGGTTCGGGCGGCAGCTTCGCTTTAGCCGCTGCAAGAGCGCTTAAAAAGCACGCTCCGGCGATGGAAGCGAAGGATATCGCCAGGGCGGCTTTGGAAACGGCGTCGGAAATATGCGTGTTCACAAATAACAATCTGATCGTTGAGGAGATATGATGATTACATTCGACAAGGATAAGGGAGAGAATCGCATGAATGACTCGCTGACCCCTCGCCAAATCGTGGCGGAACTGGATAAATACATCGTCGGACAAAAGCCTGCCAAGCGTTCGGTAGCCGTAGCTTTGCGAAATCGGTATCGCAGAAGCAGATTGCCTGAAGAGATTCGCGACGAAATCGTTCCTAAGAACATTCTGATGATCGGGCCGACCGGAGTCGGGAAGACGGAAATCGCGCGCCGGCTTGCGAAGCTTGTTCATGCTCCTTTCATCAAGGTAGAGGCTACGAAATTCACAGAGGTCGGATACGTTGGCAGAGACGTAGAATCCATGGTTCGGGATCTTGTCGAAACGGCCATACGGATGGTCAAAGAAGAGCGCACGGAGAAAGTCAAAGATAAAGCGGAGAAAGCGGCGAACGAACGGTTGGTTTCTTTATTGGTTCCGTCTCCAGCGAAGCCTAAATCGAACAAGAACCCGTTAGAAATGCTTTTCGGCGGTATCAGTACGCCTAGCGACGAGCCCGAACCGGTAGATCCTGGTTTGCACGACAAACGTCGGGATACGAAAGCTAAACTGGATGCCGGACTGTTAGAGAACGAGACGATCGAAATCGAGGTCGAAGATAATTCTCCTAACATGCTCGATATGCTCGGAGGGCCTGGACAAGAGCAGATGGGGAACATGCAGGAAATGCTTGGGCAATTTCTGCCGAAGCGACGCAAGAAACGCCGCTTAACCGTTAAGGAAGCACGGAAAGTATTAATCGTTGAGGAAGCGAATAAACTGATCGACATGGATGACGTGATATCCGAATCGGTACGTCGCGCCGAGCAATCCGGAATCATCTTTATCGACGAGATCGACAAAATCGCCAGCCAAGGACGGGGCCAGGGGCCCGACGTGTCTCGCGAAGGCGTACAGAGGGATATTCTGCCTATCGTCGAAGGGTCGACCGTTATGACCAAATACGGGCCTGTCAAGACGGACTACGTTCTTTTCATGGCTGCCGGAGCATTCCACATCGCGAAGCCGTCGGATTTAATTCCCGAGCTTCAAGGCCGTTTTCCGATCCGGGTCGAGCTTAGCAGTTTGTCGGACGAAGATTTCGTCCGGATATTAACGGAACCGGAGAATGCGTTGACCAAGCAGTATACGGCTCTCTTGCAGACGGAAGGGATCAACGTCACGTTCACGGAGGCGGCGATATCCGAGCTTGCGCGTATGGCGCAGGAAGTTAATCACAATACGGAGAACATCGGAGCTCGCAGATTGCATACCCTTCTGGAAAAATTGCTTGAGGATTTAAGCTTCGAAGCCCCCGAGCTTCAATTGGAAGAAATGAATATTACTCCGGAGTACGTTCGCGAGAAGTTGGCTTCGATTGCAAGCAATCGGGATTTAAGTCAATACATTCTATAGTCTGTTTACGGCTTATGAATCTTGGAATCGAGAGGTCGTTCGGTTTGTTTGTCGTATTAGGAGGAAACGTAAATCATGACGCTGTTGATGAAAACCCGGACGCTGAACAAATTGCTCCAAGAAGCGGCCGGCAAACCGTTAAATTTCCGCGAGATGGCGGAAGGTTTGCGGGAAACGATGCAAGGGAACGTTTTCGTGCTGAGCAGGAAAGGGAAAGTGCTCGGGTGGGCGCACTCGGCGGCCTTCCCCGAAATGTGGCTGAGGGTAGATCATTCGGACGAACTAAGGTTTCACTCCGATACGAATGAACGCCTGTTGCGGATCACGGAAACGGCCGCGAATATTTCGTCAAATGAGGAAATTTTAACCCCGCTCGAAGCCGCGTTCGAAAATGCGATCGTAACGATCGTTCCGATAATCGGAGGCGGAGACAGATTAGGTACTTTAGTCCTATCAAGAGAAAATGAATCTTTTGGGGAAAATGATCTGATATTAGCCGAGTATGGGTCTACGATCATAGGTATGGAGATATTGAGAGAGAGGATGGAGGAAAGGGAAACGGAGGCTCGAAGCAAAGCCATCGTCTCTGTTGCCATTAACTCCCTATCGTTCAGCGAGATGGAAGCCGTTGAGCAAATATTTGAGGAATTGGAAGGGCGGGAAGGGTTGCTAATCGCTTCCAAGATCGCCGACCGGGCAGGAATCACTAGGTCTGTGATCGTTAACGCTCTTCGTAAACTGGAAAGCGCGGGCGTTATCGAAACCCGTTCTCTCGGAATGAAAGGGACGTATATTCGAATCTTGAATTCTCAACTTCTTCAAGAACTTGAGCAGCGGAAAAATTAGAATCGTACTTAAAATTCGTCGAACAGGCCCTAATCTTTGGAAAAAAGATTTAGGGCTTTTTTCTTATTGTCACATGACCGTATGTCGTAGATGATGTTCTTAGAAAATCTTAATTTGTCGCATCGTGCAGTTTTTTTTGTAGAATCAAAGAAAGTTGTGTCATTAAAAGCAGGAATATGATGTAAGCGCGTGGAATAACAGTTGGGATGAAGAATTAGAATGTTCTCATGTACAAGCAAAGAGAGGCGACAGGAATGGAAGTATTAAGCGGCGCTGCGTTTCAACGGCTGGAGAACGCGATTCATGCCGCAACAATGAGACAACGCGTGCTAGTCAACAATATTGCCAACGAAGCTACGCCGTATTTTAAGAGATCCGATGTTGCATTCGAGGAGTTTCTATCACAGGCGATCGGCGGGCAAGGCACGAAGGCGCTTATAGGCAAAATGACAGACCCGAGGCATATTCCTATCAATACTTCCTATCCCTCTCCGACTCCGCGAGTGGTTACGGAAGAATCGACGGCGATTAACAACAATCGAAACAACGTCGATATGGAGAAAGAAATGGCTATGTTATCCGAAAACCAGCTTCGCTATAATCTTTTAACCCAGCAACTTAGGCATGATGCTCAAATGATGAGAATCGGAATTAAAGGGAGTGTCTAACGGATGAGGCTCGAAGGCTTTGATATTAGCGCTTCGGCGTTAACCGCGCAACGTCTTAGAATGGACGTCATTTCGGCGAATATCGCTAACGCGGAAACGACTCGCGCAGCATACGTGAACGGGGAATTCGTTCCTTATCGTCGGAAAATGGTCGTCATGGAAGCGGTGCAACCCAAATTTCAAGACTTTTTAGCCCAACAGATGAACGGTTCGTCTGCTCAAGGGGTACAAGTGACGGCGATCCAAGAAGATTCGACGCCGTTTAAGCAAGTTTATAACCCCGCTCATCCGGATGCGGATGCGAACGGAATGGTTTATATGCCCAATGTAGACATGTTAAAGGAACAAGTTGACTTGTTAGTCGCGTCCCGCTCCTATGAAGCGAACGTGACCGCTCTAAACGCAAGAAAGGCGATGTTCATGAAAGCATTGGAAATGGGGCGTTAAAGCACGCGAATACATAGGGAAGTAACCAAACATAAAATGAACGCGGGGTGCTAACTTGATAACGAACCCAGTAAATGCTCCTGTAGGACTTGTACCCAATATAAGCGGCATTCAAACAAAGGCAACGCCAGCGGAAGCGACGGAGAGTTTCGCGACGTACCTTAAATCAGCCTTAGACAGCGTAGCGGCTCAAGAACAAAACGTACATAAAATGAATGATCAATTTCTGATCGGCGAAGTCGACGAGAATAAAGTCATCATCGCGGCCACGCAAGCCGAACTAAGCCTTACGTTGGTCGGCCAAGTTCGAAATAAAGTGATTGAAGCTTACCAAGAAATCATGCGTATGCAAGTGTAGCCCTGATCCTACTAGACATAGAAGCAAACACACAACAGGAGGAACGGGGCTATTTTCCATTCCCCTGTTGTGCTAACCGCAGGTGAGGTGAAATCGTGAACGAGAAGTGGGCACGGGTTCGAGAAAAGTTACTCGGTTTCTGGAACCAGTACAGCAAAGCGCAAAAGTGGGTTCTCGCCTCAACAGCTGCCTTGTTGCTTTTTGCAATCATATTATTAACGTATTTGTTTACTAGAACCGAGTATGAGCTTGCTTTTCAGAATTTGGACAGCACGGACGCGGCGGCGATAATCGAATACTTGGACGGCAACGGGATCGCTTATCAATTAAACGATTCGGGAACGAGCATTTCCGTACCGAGCGCGTCCGCGTCGAAGGTCAAAGTCGATATTGGCTCGCAAGGCCTTATCCAGAACGGATCTATCGGATTCGCTGAGATGAGTAAGTCGTCTTCGGCGATCGGAACGACGGATCAAGAATTTAACGTGAAATTCCGAAACGCATTAAACGGCGAAGTTCAGCAGCTCTTATTAAGCAAACAGGGGATCTCGAAAGTAAAAGCGATCGTTACGCTTCCCGAAGATTCCGTGTTTCTTAACGAGTCCGATAAAGACAAAGCGACCGCTGCCGTAGTTATGACTTTCAAGCCGGGTTTCCGGCCGAAGCAAGAGGAAATCGATAGCTATTATAATCTCGTTAAATCAGCCGTGCCCAATCTGGATGTCAAAGACATAACGATTAGCAGCAGCACGGGAGACTTAACCCCTTCCTCCCAGCTAGGCGGAGGAGCAATCGGCGGAGCGTTGTACGAAACTCAATTCGCGATTCAGAACGAATTCGAGAATGCGCTCAAGAGAAACATTCAGCAATTTCTAAATCCCATTGTCGGTATGGATAACATGGTCGTTAGCGTAGTGTCCGCGTTGAACTTCGACAAGAAAATCTCTACGGAGCAGTTGGTCGAGCCTCTTAAAGACAACGATAATAAGGGGATTGAGATCAGCAATCAAAGTTCGACGGAAACCTACGAGGGGCAAGACGGCCAGTCCGGAGGCGTCGCCGGTACCGGCGAAACCGATGTCGCTAATTATCCTGGCGGAGCAAGCTCGGGTTCATCATCGTCCGAGAAAGTATCCAGCACGATTAATTACGAAGTAAACCGGATTACTAATAATATCGACTACGGGCCTTATAAAGTGAAGGACTTATCGATAAATGTTGGCGTGGATTCCGCGAACATGACGCCAGAGAAGCTAACCGAGATCCAAGGCGTGCTTCTCCGAAGCGCGAGAGTGTTGCTTGCCGAGTCGGGTTTGGAATTGTCTGACGAGGCTCTTGCGCAGCGCGTATCGGTAATGTCCCAGTCTTTCGCAGGCAACAACGTATCCAGTGGCGGCACATCGGCTTCCACGTTCTGGTTAGCGGGAGCAGGATTGTTGGCGTTGGCATTGCTTGGCGGTGGCGGGTACTATATCTACCGTCGTCGTAAAACTGCTCGGGAAGCGGCCGAACTTGAAGCGCTTCCGCGCGCTGAGCTGCCTACGATCGATATCGACAATGTTGCCAATGAAAGCCAAGTTCGCAAACAGTTGGAAAGCTTGGCCAAACGCAAGCCGGACGAGTTCGTCAATCTTCTCCGGACTTGGTTAGTGGATGAATAGAGGTGGCAGTGGTGGCGAAGGGGATACAGTTGTCGGGTAGACAAAAGGCGGCTATTCTCCTCATTACCCTCGGACCTGAAGTGTCCGCGCAAGTGTTCAAACACTTGCGAGATGATGAGATCGAGCAGCTAACGCTAGAGATCGCAAACGTACGCAAAGTCGACGCGGGCGAGAAAGATATGATTCTAAGCGAGTTTCATCAAATCTGCGTAGCGCAGGAGTATATTACGCAGGGCGGTATTACTTACGCGAAAGAGATTTTGGAAAAAGCTCTCGGTTCGCAGAAAGCGATGGATATTCTCAATCGGTTGACTGCAACGCTGCAAGTTCGCCCGTTTGATTTCGCTAGAAAAGCGGAACCGTCGCAAATCCTCAACTTTATTCAGAACGAGAATGCGCAGACGATCGCGTTGGTCTTGTCTTACTTGCAGCCGGAGCAATCATCCGCCGTGCTTTCCTCCTTGCCTCAAGAGAAGCAAGCGGAAGTGGCTCGTAGAATCGCGTTGATGGATAGCACATCTCCGGAGGTTATCTCACAAGTCGAGAGAGTTCTCGAGCAGAAGCTGTCTTCGACGGTTACGCAAGATTACACGAATGCCGGCGGTATCGAAGCGATCGTTCAAATTTTGAACGGAGTCGACCGCGGTACGGAACGCACGATTTTGGATTCCTTGGAAATTCAGGATCCGGAGCTGGCGGAAGAAATCAAGAAGCGGATGTTCGTTTTCGAGGATATCGTCAACCTGGACAATCGTTCCATTCAGCGTATTGTGCGCGACATCGAGAACTCCGACTTGCAGTTGGCGCTCAAGGTGGCCAGCGAGGAAGTCAGGGAGTCGATCTTCCGGAACATGTCCAAGCGGATGGCGGAGACTTTCAAGGAAGAGATGGAATATATGGGACCCGTGCGGCTTCGCGATGTCGAGGAAGCCCAGACTCGTATCGTAGCGACGATTCGAAGATTGGAAGAGGCCGGGGAAATCATTATCGCTCGCGGCGGAGGAGACGATATCATTGTCTAATCTCATCAAATCCTCTCACGTCGTGTCTCTAGAAGATCTCAAAAGGTTGGAGCTTATTCGACGAAGCGCGCCGATTCCGCAAAATATTTCGGAATTCGGCGTCGATAACGAAGGGAATCAAGCGATTGACGTCGAAACTCAATCTTTAAAGGATCGCATTATCGCGGATGCGGAACAAACTGCCCGACAAATCTTAGAGCAGGCCAAGGCGGATGCGGCAGAAGTTCGCGTTAATGCAGAACAGGAAATTGAGGAATGGTGGCGGCTTCGGCGGGAAGAGGATGCGCAGCATCGCGAGGAGTCTAACCGTCAAGGGCACGATGAGGGGTATTCGGCGGGTTCCGCGCAAGCGGAAGAGGATTTAGGGCGACTATGGGAGTCTCGTCTACAAGAGGCGCAATCCACCGTGGAGCAAGCATACATAGCCAAAGAAGCAATCATAATGGAAGGCGAATCCTTCTTGGTCGAACTAAGTTGTTCGATCGCCGAGAAAATATTGGACCGTAAGCTTGCCAAATCACCGGAAATGGCAATGAAGCTGTTCGAGAAAGCACTCTCGAGAAGGAGAGAGCAAGGAGTTATCGTACTGTGCGTCGCGCCTTCGCAGTTCGCGTATATGCAAGCCGCGAAAGATGAACTTATCGTTTCGCTGGACGCTCAGGCAGAGCTTCAAATCGTGCCGGATTCGAGCGTGAAAGACGGAGGGTGTATTATCCGTTCCGCGTTCGGAAGCATCGATGCGCGTATCGATACCCAGCTTGAAGCTATTCGGGAGCAATTGCTTAAGTTGGCAGCCCATAGAGGCGAGGAGGGCGACAGAAATGCCGCTCCTTGATCTTAATCGCTATATGGAATCCCTTCGTCAAATGGATCCCGTTCGGGTGAACGGGAAGGTCATTCAGATCATCGGGTTAACCGTCGAGTCGGAAGGACCGGACGCAAGCATCGGAGATGTTTGTACTATTCATCCGATGAAGGGCGGCAAGCCGGTCTTGGCGGAAGTAGTCGGGTTTCGCAACAATCGGGTGCTGTTGATGCCGTTAGGGGATTTACACGCGGTTGGCCCAGGATGCGATGTCGTGGCTACAGGAGGGCCGCTTACGGTACAGGTCGGTTCCGAGCTGCTAGGCAAAGTGTTGGACGGCTTGGGTAGACCTCTCGACGGTTCGATCCTGCCTGCAAGAATGCCGCATTACTCTACGCATAACTCTCCCGGGAACCCGTTGAACAGACCGAGGGTGACTAACCCGCTTGGCGTGGGAGTTAGAGCTATCGATGGATTGCTAACCGTCGGGCAAGGGCAAAGGGTAGGGATTTTCGCCGGTTCCGGCGTAGGTAAAAGTACGCTTCTTGGAATGATCGCCCGAAATACGTCGGCGGACGTTAACGTGATCGCCTTGATCGGTGAACGCGGACGCGAGGTTCTGGAGTTCATCGAGAAGGATCTGGGACCGGAAGGCCTAGCAAGGTCGGTAGTTATTGTCGCTACTTCCGATCAACCGGCTCTCATTCGGATGAAAGGCGCTTTGATCGCAACGACGATCGCGGAGTATTTCCGAGATCGGGGATTAAACGTCATGCTGATGATGGACTCGGTTACGCGTTATGCGATGGCTTTACGCGAAGTCGGGTTAGCGATCGGCGAGCCGCCGGCAACGAGAGGGTATACGCCCTCGGTGTTCGCGGCGTTGCCTAAACTGCTCGAACGGGCAGGTACGGGGCCTACGGGTTCGATATCGGCCTTTTACACGGTTCTTGTTGACGGAGATGACATGAACGAACCAATCGCCGACGCCGTTCGAGGCATATTGGACGGGCATATCGTGCTGCATCGTAATTTGGCTAACAAGGGGCATTTTCCGGCAATCGACGTTCTTTCGAGCGTTAGTCGCGTCATGAATGACATCGTTAGCGATGAACAACAAAGCGCCGCTGAACAATTAAAGAAGCTGCTCGCGATTTATCGGGATTCCGAGGACCTCATTAACATCGGTGCCTATCAACGAGGTTCGAATGCCGAAATCGATAAAGCCATCCAATATTACGACTTAATTAAAACCTATACGCAACAGCGCACGAACGAAAAAGTTACGCTTAAGGAAGCCCAAGATCGTTTAATTATCGATTTTTACAGGAGATGAGAGTAAGCGATCATGCGATTCCGATATCACTTGCAGAAGGTCGTCGATCTGAAAGGCAGCGAGAAGTCAATGGCGGAATGGGAATACGCCGCTTCTCTCGGGAAATTACGGGAAGAAGAAGAACGACTGGAAAGTTTGCGCGAAGAGCGTCGGGAACTCGAGCGGAAATTGCAGGACACTTCCGCGAGGCCGACGCCTCTAACCGAATTGCAAATCCTGCAACGTTATATCGAAGTGTTGGATGGACGCATTACTCGGCAACATGAAGGCGTTCGCTCAGCGGAGTTGGTCGTTAGGAAACGCCAAGGACATCTGAAGGACAAGATGGTTGACGAGAAAGTATGGCTTAACGCGAGAGATCGAGCGCTTGAACGGTTCAGGAGCGACAGGCTCGCGAAAGAACAAAACGAGCTGGATGAAATCGCGATCGTTCGTGCAGCGTCAGCCGTTCGCGGGTGACGGAAACGTAAACTAACGAATCGCAGGAGAAGGGGGGGAGAATCGTGGCGAGCGCGGATGTGGAGAAAAGCAGTTACAGCGGCTTCGAACGATTTCTCTTTTTTGTTACCCCGATCTTATTTACCGCGGTATTGCTTGGCGTGCTACTGTTGATGTTCAATACCGAATGGCGGAACGCGGCGCTTGAAATCGGAAATAAAATTCCGGTCGTTAAATCGATCATACCGGATCCTACCAAGCCGAATGAGCCGATTGCGAATTCAGACGAAGAACTCACGGTAAACAATGCCAAAGCGAAGGTAGAGGAGCTGAACGCGCTTCTCACGGATCGGGAGACGGCACTTAAACAAGCAACGGAACAAACCGTTCAGCAGAAGCAGCAGATCGATGAACTGCAGGTTAAGTTAGATCAATTGACAAAAGAAAGCTCCGAGAAGACGATAACAAGCGATGCTTATCATGCGAGAATTTCGTCCTTGGCGCAGATGTACGGCAAGATGACGCCGAGCAAGGCGGCACCGATATTGGAAAGTATGACGTTGGACGAATCCGCTCTCGTACTTGGGGAGATGTCGGCTACCGAGCGCGGCCGGGTACTAGAGAGAATGACCCCGAAGAAAGCGGCAGACGTCACGATGAAGCTCAAAGATTCGGAAACCGTCGATAGCCGCGAAATCGCCGCATTGCAATCACGGATTAAAGAGCTTGAGCTCAAGTCGGGCGAAGATTCTTCCACGCTCGATACGGCGGAGCTTAACAAAACGTTTTCCGCTATGAAGGCGGATAAAGCGGCAGCGCTGCTAATCCAGCTTGCAGGCACGAATCAGAGTAAGGTGTTGCGTATTCTCGGAGTATTGGACGATGCTCCTCGTTCTTCCGTTTTATCGGCGATGTCCGATCTGGATAAGAAAGTTACCGCGAACCTTGTCAGTAAGTTAATGCCGGTAAATCCATAATGACTTTGCCTCTACTAATATGAAAGGAGGTGAAAACAAATGAATATGGCGATCTCGTCAACATCGGTTTCAACAGGTAAAGCAGCGTCATCTGCAGCAGGATCTTCGGCCGGGGCGACGGCGGGGAGCGGTTTCGCCGGGGCGTTGGTTCAGGCAATCGACGGGACTAGCGCTAGCGGAACAGTTAATAATGGTTTGCCTTTGCCGGTCGGCTTAGTCGGTTTGCTTGGTCAATTGGGACTCGAACCTTCCGCCGAACAATCTCAGGATCTGCTTGAAATGCTCGCTAGCTTAGTTGAGCAATTACAGCAATTGGAACAAAACGGCACGGAGGTTCTATCCACTGAAGATGAGGAACAATTAGCCGCTTTGTTAGCAGCGTTCCAAGGCATGCTGCAACAGATCAACAATCATGTTCCGGTTGCGGATGGCGGGCAACTAGTGACGGAGAACTCGGAGCAATCGATTCCCGAAGAACTCGTTCCAGTAAGCTCTAAACCCATCGTTCAAGCCTTGAAGGAAACCTTGCAACAGCTTTCCTCGATGATTGCATCCGGGAACGATGATTTGCAGGTAGCGTCTAAGTTTGCAGATCAGCTTAAGGCTTTGTTGGATTCCATTACGGCTAAATCCACGAACGCGCAGCCTGCCGTTCAAGTCGTAGCTAACGATGAGCCAGCAGTGACCGCTCAGTCAGCATCTAAGACGACGTCAACTACGGACGATTCGCTTACCGCTACGAAAGACGTGGCGACCCAATCTGCCGTAGCCGTTCAAGACACTCGTCGGCCTGCACAAATTCTTCGCGATCCGATTTGGAGAATTAACGTGATCGACGCGAACGAGGCTGAGGCCACGAACGTGCAGCCAGTTGCGGTAACTTCCGCCTCGGGAGCAGGAGAAGCGAGTCAGTCGGGTTCTCAGCCGGCATGGACGTTCATGCAGAACGATGCTTTGGCGAACGCGGAATCGACTGCCGGCAAACCGACGGTGCCGATGCAAGTTCCTGTACAGCAATTCGTAACCCAGATGGAAAAGTTCCTAGTGAAACAATTTCAAATGACGTTAGGAAACGGAACGTCCGAGGCGAAAATTTCGCTGACGCCGGAACATCTTGGACAAGTCGATATTCGTATCGTGATGCAGAACGGACAATTAACCGCTCAGTTTATGACGGAAAATTCGGCCGCTCGCGATTTGCTGGAAAATCAATTGTCGCAGCTTAGAACCGCATTGAGCGGACAAGGCTTGCAAGTGGATCGGTTGGAGGTTGTGCAGCAACCGTCTTCGTCTGCGGGTTCTACGTTTATGAACCAGGATCAACGTCATTCGAACGCGGGTAACGGGAACGGCTCTAACGGCAAACGCAACGGAGAATCGTTCGAGGATCCGGCAGTATTCGCCGCCGAGTTGGAAAGAAACAGTTCATTGAAGGAATTCGGGTACGGAAGCTCTATCAACGTCACAGCTTAATGCCGGTATAAGGAGGTGAATCCTGTGGCTGATAGTATCGGAACCAAGAACATCTGGCCTTACTATTCCTCGCAGAACGTGCAAGCTGCGGCTAGGAAACCAGTAAAAGAGATGGGAAAAGATCAATTTCTGCAAATTCTGGTTACGCAACTGCGAAATCAGGATCCGATGCAACCGATGCAAGACAAAGAATTTATCGCTCAGATGGCTCAGTTCTCGTCTTTGGAACAAATGATGAATATGTCCAAAGAAGTGACCGCTCTCAGACAATCGGCGGGTATGGTTGCCGGTTTGATCGGCAAAGAAATCTCGTGGTTCGAAGAGACGGAAGCCGGAGTCGTACAGCATAGTGGAACGGTTAGCTCGGTGTTGTGGAGCGAAGGCGTGCAGTATGCCAAAGTAGAGAACGTTAACGTTCCTATCGATGAAATCATTTCGATTTCCGAACCGACTGAAGACGGAGGTCCGGAGGTGGCCGAAAATGAGTGACCGGATGCTCGTCGGACATCTATCGACGGGAATTACGGGACCGATTCAAGGCAACCGCAGCGTAAATCGGACTAAGCAAGAAGTAGCGGACACGGCTTCGTTCCGCGAGGTGCTTAGCCGGCAGCAGTTGAAATTCAGTCATCACGCCGAACAACGTTTGCAACAAAGAGGCATTGAATTGTTACCGGATCAATTGACTAGAATTGCGGATGCGGTTGATCAAGCAGCGGCGAAGGGTGCCAAAGATTCCTTAGTGTTATTTCGGGACATCGCGATGATCGTGAACGTGCCGAATCGTACCGTCGTTACCGCGATGGACGGCCAGTCTATGAAAGAACATATTTTTACCCAAATCGATAGTGCAGTAGTCGTTGTTTAAGAACGGGCCGGTCCTCATCGTAGGAAGCCCAACGCCGCCGACCGATTGAAGCGGCTTTAATCCATTATCACTGGAGGTAGGCATAATATGTTGCGTTCAATGTATTCCGGCGTATCCGGTATGCGCGGATTTCAAACGAAGCTCGACGTAATCGGAAATAACATCGCCAACGTTAATACCGTAGGATTCAAAGCTGGGCGCGTAATGTTCAAGGACATCTTGAGCCAATCGATGTCTGGCGTAACTGCTCCGGTAGAAGGAGAAGTCGGGGGCGTTAATGCCAAGCAAATTGGTTTAGGCGTGACTGTAGCGTCTATTGATACGATTCATACCCCCGGTAGCGCAATGACGACTGGCGTTTCTACGGATCTACGTATTGACGGTGACGGATTTTTCGTCGTAAGCCCGGACGGAGCGGATACCCAGTATTTAACCCGTTCAGGCAACTTTACGTTGGACGCCAACCGTCAATTAGTAAATGCGGACGGAATGTTCGTAATGTCGGCTGAAGATGGAGGACCCATCACGTTGGAGGAAGGCGTAACCGCATTCTCTATTTCGCAGACGGGCGAGATTATTTCCATCGACCAGAACGGACTTGCGACTCCTACGGGGATCTTAATCGGCGTAGCTAAAGTTCAGAATCCGGGCGGGTTGGAGAAGGTCGGAGGAAATCTTTATCGGATGACTCCGAACGCCAATTTGGAAGGATTGTTGGAAGTCGGTACTGCGGCTAATGCCGAAACGGGAACAGGAGCGATCATCTCCGGACAGCTTGAAATGTCCAACGTGGATTTGACGAATGAATTCACGGAAATGATCGTAGCTCAACGCGGATTCCAAGCGAACTCCAGAATCATCACGACATCGGATGAGATTTTGCAAGAAGTCGTTAACCTGAAACGGTAATTGATTTGATCTCCTGCCATGGGAGAGCTAACGCTCTCCCCTTGGCAATTTAGGGAGGCACGGCAATGATTTACGTCACGCGATTAAATGGAAGCAAGCTACACATTAATGCTCTGCTGGTCGAATCCGTCGAAGAAACGCCGGATACGATCATTACGCTAACGACAGGTAAGAAAATTATGGTTATCGAAAATTCTTCGGATGTAATCCGGGCGATCCGGCATTACTTACGCAGTATCGGTGTACTAGCGGCAGTTACAAGCCCTACGGACACGCAATCGGAGGGAGCTACGTCATGAGAAAATTGTTGCCATGGCTCGTTTCGCTACTATTGGCGATTACGTTGATTGTCATTGCCACGTTTTACTTCTGGAATAATCTGTTCGGGGATAAGAAAGCAAGCGATCCGGATCAGGTGGCGAAAGAAGTTGCCGGCACTGTGCAAATCGAGCCCATATCTGCGGATGAAATGGTTAAGGTCACATCCGAATTAATTGATATCAGAACAAATCTTGCTGATACGGACTATGTCGTTCAGATCAGCTTCTCGTTCCAGTTCGATAACGAGAAAGCCAAAGAAGAATTCGACAAGATTAAGGAAAACCAAGTTAAACCTATCGTTAACCGTGCGTTATGGGTAATGACCCCAGAAGAAATGAACGGAACGAAAGGTAAAGACCAGCTTACGGCGGGACTCATTAATTCCATTAACGAGGTTCTATCCGACGGCAAGCTGCTAAAGGTTGGAATTAAAGGATTTGTAATGACTCCTATTTGATAGAAGATTGCCCGCAACCGAGACATTGTTTGAACACTTTGACCTTTGACGATAACTTACCGTTTCGTTCGGGTTTAGGAAAGGGGTGAGAGATTTGGTAGATGTACTTTCGCAGAATGAGATCGATGCGTTATTGGCGGCACTCTCGTCGGGGGAAATGGATGCGGAAGAGCTTAAAAAAGAAGATACGCAGAAAAAGGTTCGTGCCTATGATTTCAAACGCGCGACTCGGTTTTCTAAAGATCATATTCGAAGCTTAACCCGAATTCATGAAAATTTCGCTAGATTCCTGACCACATACTTCTCCGCTCAGCTTCGAACGTTCGTGCAAATTAATGTCGTTCAAGTGGAACAGCTGCCTTATGACGAATTCATTCGCTCCATCCCTAAGATGACGGTATTGAATATTTTCGAAGCAGAGCCGCTAGAGGGTCGAATGGTACTAGAGGTTCATCCGAACGTTGCGTTCGCCATGCTGGACAGATTGCTTGGAGGCGGCGGTACCGCGCCAAGTAAGATCGGCAGCCTGACGGAGATCGAAACGATTATTATGGAGAAGATTTTCAGTAGAGCGTTAGAGAGCTTGCAAGAAGCATGGAGAACGATCGTGGATATTCAGCCTCGTCTAGAGGCGTTGGAAACGAATCCGCAGTTTATGCAAATCGTATCTCCCAATGAAACGATTGCCCTTATTTCTCTAAGCACGAAAATCGGCGAAACGACGGGGATGATCAACTTGTGTATCCCACATGTGGTCATCGAGCCGATAATGCCGAGGCTATCCGTGCATCACTGGTTTGTTTCCCAGAAAAAGACGAGAGCGCCGGAAGAACAGATTTTGCTGGAACAGAGGGTCAATAAGGCTAAACTTCCTATCGTTGCGGAATTAGGAACTTCGAAAATCTCCGTACAGGAATTTCTGAACCTGGCCATCGGCGATGTTATTACTTTACATAAGCCTACGGGTGAAGGCCTGGAAGTAAAAGTTGGGGATAAAGTTAAGTTTATTGCCAGCCCAGGCACCGTGCGAGATAAAATGGCGATTCAAATTCATGAGATCGTCAGCGAAGGAGTAGATGAAATCCATGACGAGTAAAGACTATTTATCCCAAGAAGAGATTGATGCTTTATTGAATCAGTCCTCCGGCGGGTCAAGCGAGTCTCCTGCGTCTTCCGCCGGTGAACAGTCCATTAACGAATTTTTGACACCGTTGGAGCAGGATGCGCTCGGAGAGATCGGCAACATCACTTTCGGAAGCGCGGCGACGGCTCTATCTACGCTACTGGGCAAGAAAGTTGATATCACGACTCCGACCGTATCGACGATCGCCAGGGAGCAGTTTGAATCCGAATTTCCGAAACCTCACGTAGCGGTGCATGTGAGTTACGTAGAGGGCTTCGAGGGCATTAATTCGCTTGTCATTAAGTCGCACGATGCGCAAGTGATCGCGGATCTAATGCTCGGGGGGGAAGGAAACGTAACTTCCGAGGAATTAAACGAAATTCATATTAGCGCCGTACAAGAAGCGATGAATCAAATGATGGGTTCATCCGCGACGTCTATGTCTACGATTTTTAACCGAATGGTTAATATCTCGCCTCCAGGCATCGATATTATGGACGTGAAGAACAACTCGGGCATTAGCAACATTCCTCAGGAGAACGTCTTCGTCAAAATTTCGTTCCGACTGAAGATCGGCGATCTGATCGATTCGTCGATTATGCAATTGCTGGCCGTACCGTTCGCTAAAGAATTGGTTCGCTCGCTAATGGGAGAAGTAACGGAAGAACCGGCTCCTCAGGTTCAAGCTCAACCCGTACAGCAAGCGGCTCCGGTAGCGCATGTTGCACCGCCTGCAACGCAACCGCCAGTTCAACAAGCGCCGCCAATGGCTGCAATACCGCCTGGGTATGGGGCGCCGATGCCAACCTATCCTCAGACGCTAGGAGGAGGCGTGAATCGTAACGTGAACGTAAATCCGGTTCAATTCGCGAATTTCCAGGGTGCGGGTTTTGCTCAAGGGGAGGAAACGAATCTTAATCTTCTGCTGGATATCCCTTTGAAAGTTACGGTTGAGCTAGGGCGCACTCAGAAGCAAATTAAGGATATTTTGGAGCTGTCCCAAGGTTCGATCATTGAGCTGGACAAGCTGGCAGGCGAACCTGTAGACATCTTAGTAAACAACAAACTGATCGCTAAAGGCGAGGTCGTCGTTATTGACGAGAACTTCGGTGTTCGCGTAACCGATATCGTTAGTCAATGGGATCGAGTCCAAAAAATCCAATAAGTTCATCGGGAGGAAATAGAAAATGGCAAACCGCATTCTCATCGTAGACGACGCAGCATTCATGCGCATGATGATCAGAGATATTTTAACGAAAAACGGGTACGAGGTAGTTGGGGAAGCCCAAGACGGCGCGCAAGCGATCGAAAAATTCAAGGAGTTTACTCCTGATTTGATTACGATGGACATTACGATGCCTGAGATGGACGGAATTACGGCTTTGAAGGAAATTCGTAAGCTGGATTCGAACGCTAAAGTCATCATGTGCTCCGCGATGGGGCAACAAGCTATGGTGATCGATGCGATTCAAGCGGGTGCCAAAGATTTTATCGTAAAACCTTTCCAAGCGGATCGGGTTATCGAAGCCATCAAGAAAACACTGGGTTAAGTTAAAGTCAGGAGCGTTGAAGGTTCATGCGAAGTTACGGGCTCGTTGAAGAGGTTCCAAAGGTTGGATCCGCGTCGGCTTGGGATTTAATCTGGGTGTTGTTCGTTCTCGGAATCATCATTGGTTTGATCGTTCTGATTTTACGGTTTTTCGCTAAACGCAATCGCGGTTGGGGGATGAATCGATCTCTTCGTCCTCTGGGAGGATTTCCTCTCGGGACGAACAAATCGATGCAAATCGTAGAATGGAACGGTCGAATCTATGTGCTCGGCGTAGGGGATGACGTCACTCTGATAGAGTCGATCACGGAGCCGGAAGTCGTTGCGGCTCTGCTTGCCGAGCACGATTCCAACACGGCCAATACGGGACCTTCGATGCCTGATTGGCTTCGCAAGTGGGCCGGGCGCAACAATCCGCCAAACGATGAAAATTCCTCCAATCAATCGGGAAACGACGTAAGCTTCGAGCAGACGTTGGAAAATCGGTTGCGCCAGCTCTCCGAGAGAAGACAAAAAGTGGAGCAGTTATTGGAGGATAGTCGTTCCGGAGATCGGACAGATAAGAGATGAAGAAAAAGATACTCTACAGTTTCGTGGCGCTGCAAACGCTTTTGATCGGATTCCAGGCATCGGCTTTCGCAGATCCTATTATCGGTGTTACTTTAGGCGATGGATCTGAGCCCGTTGGAGCTTCCGCTCTATCGATGCTGCTTCTCATTACGGTACTCAGCCTTGCTCCTGCCATTCTAGTATTGATGACTAGCTTCACAAGAATCGTTATCGTGCTCGGATTCGTTAGGACTTCGCTGGGCACGCAACAGATGCCGCCCAATCAAGTATTGATCGGCTTGGCCTTATTCATGACGCTGTTTATCATGGCTCCAACGTTCTCCACGTTAAACGAAACGGCTCTTAAACCGTATTTGGCTGGAGAGATTACGCAGACGGAGGCTTTGCAGAAAGCATCCGTACCGATGAAGGAGTTTATGTACAAGCATACGCGCGAAAAAGATTTGCTATTATTCATGAACTACACGAAAACCGAAAAGCCGGCTACATATCAAGACATTCCGATTACGGTTCTGGTTCCTGCCTATGCCATAAGCGAATTAAAAACGGCATTCCAGATGGGTTTCATGATTTTCATTCCGTTTCTGGTCATCGACATGGTGGTTGCCAGTACTTTAATGGCCATGGGGATGATGATGCTTCCGCCGGTAATGATTTCGCTTCCGTTCAAGATATTGCTCTTTGTGCTAGTCGACGGTTGGTATCTTGTCGTTAAGTCTCTGTTGACCAGCTTCAATACTTGAATAACGCGTAATCGTCAGGTAGGAGGGTATACATGACTTCTGAGTTTATTATCGGTCTAGCGGGACAGGCATTGTTTACCGTTCTTAAAGTTAGCGCGCCCATGCTCGGAATTGGATTGATCGTCGGGCTTATCGTCAGTATTTTTCAGGCAACGACCCAGATCCAAGAGCAGACGCTTGCTTTCGTACCCAAGATCATCGCCGTATTCTTGGCTCTATTGATTTTCGGTCCGTGGATTCTTAATATCATGGTCGATTTCACGAGTCGATTGCTAGGAAATTTGGCGAACTACATTGGGTGATAACGAATGGAACTAATCATGCAGGTTTTTCCTGCCTTTCTGCTTGTTTTTTGTCGAATTACATCGTTTTTTGTAGTCGCACCCGTTTTCTCATCGCGAACGTTTCCGGCCACGATTAAGATCGGTCTCGCTTTCTTTGTATCGTTGATCGTTTTCCTAACCGTTGGTTTCGATTCTAAGATCGCGACGGACGCGACTTTTATCCTTGCGATTATTCGCGAAGTCTTTGCAGGACTTATTATTGGTTACGTTTCTTATCTGTTTTTCGCGATCGTTCAAACTTCCGGTGCTTTTATGGATATGCAGATGGGATTCGGAATCGCGAATATCGTCGATCCGATAACCGGAGTCTCGGCACCCATGATGGGCAACTTGAAGTTTATGCTGATGACGCTCGTGTTTCTATCCGTAAACGGCCATCACTATTTGCTTGCCGCGATCATGGATAGTTACAAATGGTTGCCTCTTGACAATCAACTGTTTCAAATCTATTACAGCGGGAATATAACGGAGTTTCTGACTAGAACTTTCGCTGATACCTTTCTGCTGGCTTTACAAATATCGGCTCCGATCGTCGTTGCAATGTTTTTGACGGATTTTGGGTTGGCATTGTTGGCGCGAACCGCTCCGCAATACAACGTATTCGTCATTGGTATTCCAGTAAAAATCATTGTCGGTTTGGCGTTGTTGGTTCTGCTTTTGCCTGGGTTTGGTATTCTGTTTCAAATGATCTTCGATCACATGTTCCAAGCGCTAGAGAAGCTGTTTACCATCATCAAGACATCCTCTTAATTGTAGGTGCCGATAGAGGAGGTTGCATCATGCCCCATAATCGTCTAAGGATGGACTTGCAGTTGTTTTCAGGCGAAAAAACGGAAAAGGCGACGCCTAAGAAACGCAGCGAGAGTCGAAATAAAGGACAAGTTGCGAAAAGTCCCGAGATTCCTAGCTCGTTGATCCTTCTCGCATGTATCTTTTGTTTGATCATGCTTGGTCCCTTTTTGCAAAGGCAGTTGTTGGCCATGTTCGGCGACGCTTTTATGCACCGCTTAAACATGGAAGTAACGGATCAAAACGTTCTTAGTTTGTTTGGGAATTACGCGATTCAAATCTTAATTTTGTTAGCGCCGATTTTCATCGTCGTTCTGGTTGTCGCATTCGCGAGTTACTACGTTCAGATCGGCTGGTTGTTCACGTTCGAGCCTTTGAAGCCGAAGCTCGAGAAATTAAATCCGATTGAGGGCGCCAAAAACCTTTTCGGAGTACGATCTCTCGTTGAATTTCTCAAAAGCTCGTTAAAGCTTATAACCGTCGGATTAATCGTGTATTTGGTGTTATGGTCGAAAAAAGATCGGATGCTGGAGTTAGCTCACCTGCCTATACAAGACATATTTTCGTTTGTCGGCAGTCTAACGATACAGCTTGGGATCTACGTAGCCGCCTTGTTATTCATTCTGGCGATCGGAGATTTTTTCTACCAACGTTACGAATTCGAGAAAAACCAGAGAATGAGCAAGCAAGACATCAAAGACGAGTACAAGAACATAGAAGGCGATCCGCTGATCAAGGCAAAAATTAAGGAACGCCAGCGAAGAATGGCGCTCATGCGGATGATGCAAGAAGTACCGAAAGCGGACGTCGTTATTACGAACCCGACTCACTTTGCCGTTGCGTTGAAATACGATTCCGAGAAAATGGATGCGCCGACGGTCATCGCGAAAGGCCAAGATTACTTGGCTCTGAGAATAAGGGAAATCGCTAAGCAGAACGAAGTCATAACTATGGAAAATAAGCCACTCGCCCGCGCGTTGTTCGAGAGGACGGAAGTAGGACAAAGCGTTCCAGGCGATCTCTTCCAAGCGGTAGCGGAAGTTCTGGCATACGTATATCGGCTCAAAGGCCGGAGGTAAATATAGGAGAGAGCATTTTAATCTCGGTGCGTGTGGCGCGTAGAAGGAGGAAAAAGGTTATCACGGAGAGTTTACGTCCGCCTTTAAAATCGAGTTGCATCCGCAAACATCTCATCAATGGCAACCTCGATTTTAACCAGCGGCGTAGTGATGACCTCTTTTCCGGATTCGCAGCATGCAGCAACACGTACAAGAATTAAACATGCGAACGGGAGGGACGCGTCATGAAAATCCGGGACTTAAGCATACTCATAGGCGTCATCGGCATTGTCCTGATGATGGTCGTTCCAATTCCCAAAGGGCTTTTGGATGTTTTGCTCATTATCAATATTTCCATAGCCATTATGATTTTGCTTATCGCTATGAACACTCGAGATGCGTTGCACTTTTCGATTTTTCCGACTTTGTTGTTGATCACAACGATCTTTCGATTGGCCCTCAACATATCCACGACTAGGCTCATTTTGTCCGAGGCCGATGCCGGTCACGTCGTAGAGACGTTCGGACGGTTCGTTGCCGGCGGTGAAATGGCGGTCGGCTTCGTCGTCTTCCTCATCCTCGTCGTCGTGCAGTTTATCGTTATCACGAAAGGTTCCGAGCGTGTCGCGGAGGTTGGTGCCCGGTTTACGCTCGACGCAATGCCCGGTAAACAAATGAGTATCGACGCCGATTTGAATGCCGGATTGATTAACGAGCAACAAGCGAGAGAACGCCGCGAAAAGATCGAAAAAGAAGCGGATTTTTATGGGGCGATGGACGGAGCGAGTAAATTCGTCAAAGGGGATGCCATTGCTTCCATTATTATCGTTCTAATAAACTTGATCGCCGGATTTGTTATCGGAATGGCCATCCACGGAATGGATGTCATGACATCGCTCGAAACGTATGCCATTCTATCGATCGGTGACGGTCTCGTCAGCCAAATTCCGGCTCTTCTCATCAGTACTGCGGCGGGTATCATCGTCACGAGGGCAGCTTCCGAAGGAAATATGGCAGATGATTTAAGCAAGCAACTGCTTCGTTATCCTAAATTGTTGTACATCGTTGCGGGTACGGTTGCGCTGCTTGGATTGGCGACGCCGATTCCTCTTCTTAGCACGATGCCTTATGCAGCGATTTTGGCTATCGCCGGCTATAGATTGCAAAAAAACCTGAATCGGAAACAGCAAGAAGAAGAGTTGCTCGTCGAAGAAAAACAAATCGAGGAAGTTCGAAGCCCGGAAAGCGTCATCAGCTTGCTTCAAGTTGATCCGATCGAATTCGAGTTCGGGTACGGACTCATTCCGCTCGCGGATACCCAACAAGGCGGAGATTTACTCGACAGAATTATCATGATTCGACGGCAATGCGCGCTTGAAATGGGATTAATCGTCCCCGTTATCCGAATTCGCGACAATATTCAACTAAAACCGAACGAATATGTCATAAAAATGAAAGGAAATACGGTCGCTCGTGGCGAATTATTGATTCATCACTACTTAGCCATGAGTCCGGGGTTCGACGACGATTCCGTCACGGGAATCGAGACCCAGGAACCCGCATTCGGTTTACCTGCATTATGGATCGATGAAGCTACCAAAGAGCGTGCCGAGATGGCCGGTTATACCGTCGTCGATCCTCCATCGGTCGTCGCGACCCATCTCACGGAAGTGATTAAGAAGTACGCGCATGAACTGATCGGCCGACAAGAAACGAAAGCGTTGGTCGAAAGCGTCAAGGAAACGTATCCTGCCCTTGTCGACGAGCTGATTCCTTCGATACTGAGCGTCGGCGATGTACAAAAAGTGTTGTCCAAGCTGCTTAAAGAGAAGATTTCGATCCGGGACTTGGTCACGATTTTCGAAACATTGGCGGATTACGGCAAGTTTACGAAAGATCCCGAAGTATTGACCGAATACGTTCGTCAAAGCTTGTCGAGGCAAATTACGCAGCAATACGCTACGGCATCCGAGCCTCTTAAGGTCATTACCGTGAGTCCGGCAGTGGAGAAGAAGATCGCGGATGCGGTCCAACAATCCGATCAAGGCAGTTACTTGGCAATGGATCCCGCTTCTTCTCAAGCGATCTACCAACGTTTGACGGAACAAGTCAATCGATTGGTGCAATCGGGGCAACAGCCGATCATTCTAACATCTCCGACGATTCGCATGTATTTACGCCAGTTGCTCGAACGCAGCTTACAAGATATTCCGGTTATTTCCTACAGTGAGTTGGAGCCAAGCATTGAAGTGCAGAGCGTTGGGGTGGTGAGTGCATGAAGGTAAAAAGATATATTGTCGATGATGTGCCCGAAGCCGTGCAAATGATACGCAGCGAGCTTGGATCCGATGCCGTCATTCTAAATACGAAAGAAATCCGCGTCGGCGGATTTCTTGGCATGTTCCGCAAGAAACGTATGGAAGTGATAGCGGCGGTTGACGAAGCCGCCAAGAAGCCGCCCGCTCGATCTCCAATGCCTGCAAGGGCTCCGGAGAGAAAAACTTTTGCTCCTCCGATCGAGGAACCGGTTGCGCCTTCGCCGCTATTGCCTTCCAATGCGGTAAGAGAACGCTATTCTCAGCCTCCTTTCGCGGATAGCGGTAGGAAG
Organism: Cohnella herbarum; assembly: GCF_012849095.1. Taxonomy (NCBI): domain Bacteria; kingdom Bacillati; phylum Bacillota; class Bacilli; order Caryophanales; family Paenibacillaceae; genus Cohnella; species Cohnella herbarum. The sequence continues at coordinate 2,092,318 of NZ_CP051680.1, read as the reverse complement.
CCGATTACGCCATCGCCATCCCATTCCGACATCCACACGGATTCCGGTTTATCGGATGCGGCGAAATCGAATGCTTTCCTCGCGAGTTTGGAGCTGGCGAAATCAACCCAAGAGCGAGTCAGTCCGTTGCCGGGGATCAGATCGGAATCGCCTTTGCCGGATGTCCATACGGAATCCCAAAGGACGGACAAGCCGTTTGCTCCGTCTGCAATCGCGGTTCAAACGTTAGAGCCGCGAGAAAACAAAGATACGATTGAAGAAACATCGGCTTTGCTCATGGAATTGCGTTCCATGAAAGAATTGATGACGAAGATGGCGAAACAGCAAACCTACCGAAGCATGCCGGAATCCGTTATGAGATGGAGCAAAAGATTGGCAGAGCAAGGGGTCGAGCCGGTTTACGTCGAGCAGTTCGCGGAGGCGATTACCCATCGACTGAGCGAAATCGGCGATGAGGGTCTTGAAGCTTCATATGAAGCGGCTCGTAACGTACTTCTATCCTGGCTGGTCAACGCGAAAGGGACCGGAATCGAAGAAACAACCCGAATCGTTCATTTCGTTGGGCCGACCGGAGTAGGGAAAACGACGACAATCGCCAAACTTGCTGCCGAACAATCCTTTAATTATCGAAGAAGCGTAGGATTTATTACTGCCGATACATACCGGATCGCTGCCGTTGATCAATTACGAACCTATGCGGATATTTTGAATATCCCGCTGGAAGTCGTATTCTCGCCAAGCGAATTAACCCGCGCGTACAAAAAAATGAGCGATCACGATCTGTTGTTCATGGATACGGCAGGACGCAACTATCGGAACGAGTTATTCGTTTCCGAGGTGAACAGCTTGCTTGCGCCCGGCGAACAAACGGAGACGATACTTGTTCTGAGCATGACGCATAAATACGCGGATATGAAAGCCGTAGCTTCCCAATTCGTCAAATACGGAGTCAATCAACTTCTACTGACGAAATTCGACGAGACGGACTCCTTCGGAGCCGTTATCAACCTAGTGAAAGAGTTCGACTTCCGAATATCCTATCTCACTTGCGGCCAAGCCGTTCCCGACGATATTCAACCTTTCGTTCCGGAGGATCTGGTAAGCCGTATATTGGGAGGGCCGGCAGATGATTGATCAAGCGCAGGCGCTTCGGCACTTGGTTCATTCGAAAGATCTGAGCACGGCAAGAACGACTCGGGTCATTACCGTGACAAGCGGGAAGGGCGGGGTAGGAAAATCTAATTTCAGCCTTAATTTCGCAATGGCACTGCAAAATAGAGGATATAGCGTACTCGTCTTCGATGCAGATATAAGCTTTGCCAATATTGACGTATTGCTGGGGACTCCCGCCAAATACAATTTGATTCACTTGCTTAAAGGCGAGAAAACGATCTGGGAAATTATCCAGATTGGACCGAGCGGGCTGCAGTTTATTGCAGGCGGCTCCGGCTTTCAAGATTTGGTACGGTTAAGCGACCAAGAGCTAGAGTACTTTTCGGAACAAATCGGCAAACTGCACGGACATGTGGATTTTATTTTGTTCGATACGGGAGCCGGATTGTCGAAGGAGACGGTAAGATTCATTACGGCCGCGGAAGAGACGATCGTCGTAACGACTCCCGAGCCGACTTCTATCACGGATGCATATGCCTTGATTAAGATGTTGAAAACGATGGGGCACGATATTTCTTTCCGATTGGTCGTTAACCGAGTAACGGACGACAGGGAAGGCGTTCAAACGGCGGACAACATCCGCCAAGTGGCAAGCAAATACTTGGGGTTGGAAATACCGGTGCTTGGCTTCATTCCGGATGACGCAAACGTCTCCAAGGCGGTCAAGCGCCAGACCCCTTTATCTATAGCGTTCCCGGATAGCCAAGCGACGAAAGGAATCGACAGCATTACCGCTCGTTTCTTGATGGAAGAGCCGAAGTCGTCTTCTGCGCGCGGCCTACCGGGCTTCTTGCAAAGAATGAAAAGACTATGGAGTTAAATTAAGGTTTGGCAATGATTTGAAGTTCCGTCGCAAACACATCTAGATTAACGAAGGAGGCTCGCCTAATGCCGGAATTTAAGGTGTTGATCGTAGATGATTCCCCATTTATGCGCAAGGTGTTCAGTGACGTCATCGATGCTGACGCTGCCTTCGAAGTATTGGCGACGGCCTCGAACGGTAAAGAAGCCGTTGATTTAACGTTGAAGCTTAAGCCCGATATCATAACGATGGATTTGGAAATGCCGCTTTGGAATGGAATCGAAGCATTGAAACGTATTATGGCGCTTCAACCGACACCGGTGATCATGCTCTCCGCTGTGACGGATAACGGGACGAGGGATACGATTAGAGCGCTTCAATACGGAGCGATCGATTTCATCCGCAAGCCGGATGGTGCCGTTAAGCTGGATATTCGCCAGGTTGGAGAGCAACTGCTTGAGAAATTACATATCGCATTAGAAACGGTAAGCAGCGGTGCATTAAGAATGTTGCCCGCAGTTGAGGAACAAGGGGAAGCGGCGGCCGAAATCATCCCCGTTGTGGTTGACTCTCCTAAACCGCCCGTGGAGAAGACCAAAAAACCGGATGTGCCGGCAGAACCTTTGCTCAACAAAACGAGGATCGTAGAGAGCTTCAAGCCGCCGGATCAGCCGGTAAAGACGAGAAACGCGGAGCTTCCGAGAAAACTCGACAGAATTCCGGATAAACCGGATTCAAGTAGACTAAAGCCGAATCACGCAAGCCCGGGAATATCAACTTCCAGATTGCCGGAGAGACCTCTTGTTAAAGACCTTGCCAGTCAAACCGTTAAGAAAGCCGCATCGCTCGAACTTAAAACGGCTATGCCTAAGAAGAGCGTTCGAACGACTGTAACCGAAGCGCAGGCCAACCGGGATCAATCGCAGGCGATTCCGCCAACAACGAATCCCAAGCCCACTTCTTCGTTTACGCACTTGGTCGCTATCGGCACTTCAACGGGAGGACCTAGAGCTTTGCACGAAGTGCTAACCGGTATTCCGGCTGATTTCCCTGCACCTATATTGGTTGTCCAACATATGCCTCCCAAGTTTACCCACTCGTTGGCGCAGCGCTTGGACAATTTCTGCAGTATTAACGTCAGGGAAGCCGTGGACGGCGAACTTATCGAGACCGCGACCGCTTACATAGCTCCGGGCGGAAGACATATGACGCTTCGGAAAGAGGTGACGGGAACCTACCGGATCAAGCTGTCCGATGAAGTCCCGAAAGGCGGGCATAAGCCGTCGGTTGACGTGATGTTCGAATCCTTGGTCGGGCATCCCCAATTGAAACGGCATATCGTGTTGATGACCGGAATGGGAAGCGACGGAGCGAAAGGGATGAAGGCGTTGCAAACGGACGGTGCCCAAACGACGATAGCCGAAGCGGAACAAACTTGCGTCGTATACGGAATGCCTCGTTCGGCGGTAGAGCTCGGCGCCGTTTCTCAAATATTGCCTCTGCAAGGAATAGCACCGGTTCTCGTTCAGGAAGTGAAGTCTCGAAAACCATAATATGATTAGCTGAAAGTTCAGCCAACTAGGAGGTGTCCGGCCAGTGGAAATGAATCAATACATGTCCATGTTTATCGACGAGTCTAACGACCACCTGCAATCGCTGAACGAAAATATGCTTCGGCTGGAGCAACAACCGGAGGATATCGGCATCGTACAAATTATTTTCCGTTCCGCGCACACGTTAAAGGGAATGTCCGCGACGATGGGCTTCGAGGACCTTGCGTCCTTGACGCACGAAATGGAAAACGTGCTGGATCTCGTTCGGAATGACAAGCTTCGCATGAACGGCCATATTTTCGATACGTTGTTTAAGTGTTTGGATGCTCTTGAAAGCATGGTCCAGGATATCATTAACGGCGGAACGGGAAAAAGCGACGTAGGTGAGCTCGTACAGCGCTTGAAGGCGATCGTAAAAGGCGACTTCGCAGGCGGGGCCGCTAAAGCGGCAACTTCGGCGCCTACGGAAGCTGTATCCGCATCTCTCGTGTTGGATCAATTTCAACTTTCCGTGCTTAGTCAATCGATGGAAAGCGGACATAAGGCTTATTTCATAGAAGTGAAAGTTCGAGACGATTGCTTGCTTAAGGCAGCGCGTGCTTATATGGTGTTCGACGTTCTGGAAAGAAACGGGGAAGTCGTCAAGGCTCATCCGTCCGTTCAAGAAATCGAGCAGGAACAATTCGATCGCAGTTTCTCGGTCTACTATATCTCGCAAGTCGATGAAGCTTCGCTTCGCGATCAAATTTCGCGAGTGTCGGAGATCGAATCCGTTAACCTTAACGTTGTCGATAAAGAGTCGCTCGACATGTTGGAAGGTTCTAAAGGCTCATCCGAGAAAGTAACGGAAACGGTTCAGGAAGTAGCGGCTACGCTAGCTCCCGCAAGTTCTGTCGCGACACCGGCCGCGGAGAGTCCCGCTGCTCGATCTGCGCCTGCGGCGCCTTCGACCGGAGGAACGGCACCTAGAACGATTCGCGTTGACATCGAGAGACTCGATTCGCTTATGAATCTGTTCAGCGAGCTATTGATCGATCGCGTTCGATTGGAGCAGCTTGCCTCGGAGGTTAAGCGTAACGATCTTACCGAAACGGTCGAGCATATGGCCAGAGTTAGCGCGGATTTGCAAAACATCGTACTGAAGTTGCGGATGGTACCGGTAGAAAGCGTCTTTAATCGGTTTCCGCGGATGGTTCGCGACTTGGCCAAATCCCTGGATAAGAAAGTCGATCTTGTTATCGTCGGAGCGGAAACGGAACTAGATCGCACGGTTATCGATGAAATCGGCGATCCTCTCGTCCATCTCATCCGAAATGCCGTCGATCATGGAGTAGAGCCTATTACGGAACGCGTGAAGCTGGGCAAACCGGAAGTCGGAACGGTACATCTGCGGGCATTCCACAGCGGAAATCATGTCTTCATCGAGATCGAGGAGGACGGTAAAGGAATTAACCGTCCGAAAGTGTTGGAGACGGCGATTAAACGCGGTGTCGTTAGTCCGGATGAAGCGAAAAAACTTAGCGACGACGAAGTTAATATGTTGATATTCGCAGCGGGATTCAGCACAGCCGACAAAGTATCGGACATTTCCGGCCGAGGCGTCGGACTGGATGTCGTGAAATCCAAAATTACCGCGCTCGGCGGTCATGTTACCGTAACATCGACATTAGGAGCCGGAACCAAGTTTTCTATCCAATTACCGCTTACGCTGTCGATCATCGCGGCCATGTTGATCAAGCTCGGTTCCGAGAAATACGCCTTCCCGTTATCTTCAATCGTGGAAACCGGGTCCGTTAAACGATCCGCGATTCGGACCTTACACGGAAACCGCATCATCGACTATCGTCAGTCGATCATCCCGGTCATTTCATTGGCTGCCTTGGTGGATTCACCGGATTATCGCGATGAAGAGGAAGCGGAAACGGAAATGCTTATCGTACGCAAAGGGGACAAGCAGGCCGCGATTCTCGTAGACGAGTTTATCGGACAAAGCGAAATCGTACTTAAACCTCTCGGCAAATATTTGGCAGGCAATCTTGGAGTCGTTTCCGGAGCAACCATTCTCGGAGACGGGCACGTGGCATTAATCGTAGATCCAAACGCACTGATTAAGTAAAATACCGGACTCTAAGGGAGGATTTCATCCATGGCAGAGGAATTAAAAGTCATTGTTTTTACGCTCGCGCATGAAGAGTACGGAATCGAAGTAGACAAAGTAAGAACGATCGAGCGTATGGTTCCGATTACTCGCGTTCCTAAAACTCCGACCTTCGTCAAAGGCGTCATCAACTTGAGAGGGATCGTGATCCCGATAATCGACCTGCGCGGCCGGTTCGGGCTTGCCGAGACGGAATATACGGAAAATTCCCGGATTATTATCGTTTCCGCGAACGACCTTGAAGTCGGCTTTATCGTTGATTCCGCTAACGACGTCATGGACGTGATGAGCGACAAGATCGAGAATCCACCGGAAGTCGTAGGCGGAATTAAAGCGAAATACATTAGCGGCGTTGCTAAGATCGGCGAAAGCCGGCTATTGATATTGCTTAACTTGACAGAGGTGCTTAGCCGTAACGAAATCATCCAATTAGAACAGTTCGGAGAGTAGGCTGTGAACTTGTTTAGGAATAACGCTGATTTCAAGTTGGACGTACTCAGGGAAGTTGGCAACATCGGTGCTGGCAACGCGGCAACCGCTTTGTCGACTTTGTTGAACAAGCCCGTGGATATGGCGGTGCCAACGGTTAATTTACTGCCATTCGAAGCGATTGCGGAGCGCGTCGGCGGATCCGAAGCCGTCGTTGTTGCCATCTTCCTGCGAGTGGAAGGCGATGCGCCGGGAAATATGTTTTTTATCATCAACCGAGAGCCTGCCCGTCGAATTCTTCAAGGGTTGTTAGGGTTTAATGCCGCCGAGAACGATGATTATAGCGAATTGGAGTTATCGGCTCTAAATGAAATCGGCAACATTCTAGCCGGCTCCTATCTGTCCTCGTTGGCCGATTTCACCGGACTGCGGATGTCCCCTACGGTTCCTTCGCTGGCAGTCGACATGGCGGGGGCGATCTTAAGCTACGGTTTGCTTCAATTCGGCACGATGGGCGACGATGCTTTGCTTATCGATACGACATTTCTCGAAGGTCACCAAGAAGCGGAAGGTCATTTCTTCCTTATTCCCGACCCGGAATCGTTCGAGAAACTCTTTCGTGCGTTAGGAGTGCCATTCTAAATGACGGAAGGCACCCTTATCAAAGTCGGGATGGCGGATTTGAATATCGCGGAAGGCGGAGCGGTGCTCAAAACGACAGGCTTAGGTTCATGCGTGGGCCTTACCTTGTACGACCCTCATTTGAGGCTTGGCGGGATGGCGCATATTATGCTCCCTTCTTCGGAGATCGCCCGCGAGGGTCAATTGAATATCGCTAAATATGCGGATACAGCCGTGCCGGAGTTGCTGACTCGAATGAAGAGCAAAGGGGCCGTCACGGCGAGATTAATCGCCAAGATGGCGGGCGGAGCGCAAATGTTCGCTTTCATGGGAGGTACGGATACGATGCGAATCGGCCCAAGAAACGTGGAAGCGACGAAGCAAGCGTTAGAGCTGTTCTCGATCCCGCTCGTCTCAGAGGATACCGGAGGCAATTACGGTCGAACGGTGGAGCTCGACAGCCACTCCGGAGTATTCAGCATTCGAAGCGTGCAGTTCGGAGTAAAGGAGATCTAAGATGACTGGTTCATGGCGCTATTATGTCGGATTCGGCGCATTCGGCGCAGTGTTGACAATCTTGTTTTCCCTGTCTAATAACCCTCTAGGTACGACGTTCCTACGAAGTCTATACGCTTTTCTAGTATTTACTGCTCTAGCGTTTGCGGTAGGTTTCGTACTTAGACAGTTGTTGAATCCGGGTAAGAAGATAGAGAGTATGAATGCTACGGAGTCGGATCGAGGCGCGGTACTTGATATCGTGACTCCGGATGAAGGCGATTCTTTGTCGGAGATGATGAAGGAGCAGTGGGCGGACGGCAAGGGGGAGCCGATCAAAGGCTTCCAACCGTTGCAGCCCACCAGGCTGGTGTCTCTCGACAAACCTAATCCGGAGGAAGTTGTTCAGGCGATTCGTCGTCTGACGGACGAATAAGGACGGTGAGGCTACAATGGTCGATCAAACACGTTCCCGGTTATCCCATCAGGATTTGTGGCAGCGATGGAAAGAAGACGAGGACCCGGATGCGAGAAAATTTCTGATCGAGCAATATTTGCCGCTCGTGGATTACGTATCCAGTCGAATGGCGGTTGGCTTACCCAAAAACGTAACGAAAGACGACTTGGCAAGCAATGGGGCCATGGGCTTAATTGACGCGATCGAAAAGTTCGATTATCAACGGGGACTGCAGTTCGAAACTTATGCATCTTGGAGAATTCGCGGGGCAATCATCGACGGGCTTAGGCAAGGCGATTGGGTTCCTCGTTCGGTTCGTGACAAAGCGAAAAAAATGGAGGACGCTTATGCGGTGCTGGAACAGAGAAATTTGCGTTCTGCTTCAGATGACGAAATTTGCGCCTATTTGAATATTAGCGATAAGGAATTTCAACAAATGCTTCAAGAAGTCGCGGTTGCGGCGGTTTTTTCCCTTGAGGATCCGATTCGGGAGGAAGAATCCGAAACAAGGCTTTCCCTATTGGTAGACGATAAAGCCGTTAGTCCGGAATCGATGGTTCATGAAACCTATCTTAAAGACTCCTTGAAATACGGGATCGAGAAATTAACGGAAAAAGAACGAACGGTAGTTTCGTTATTCTATTACGAGGATCTTTCTTTAAGCGAGATCGCGGAAGTGATGTGCCTGTCGCCATCGAGGATATCGCAACTGCATTCCAAGGCGATTCTAAGGCTTCGAGGAGCGTTAGCTAAACAAAAGGAACAATTGCTTCAAAACGGGTAAAAAGGAGGCGCTAATAATGTCTGACAATGGAATTGCGCCATTGGCGGAATGTCTGCAGGTCACGATTTCTGAAGATAAAATGCAAGCGTACTTGGTTTTCAAACGTGTTGAAGGCGATCTTAAGTTTACTTCTCGTGAATTAGAGCAATTTTTGATGTCCCAAGGAATTAAGTATGGTTTCCAATCCGATACTCTCTTCTTAATCGCGCAAAGGCCGCAGGACTTTTACTTTACGCAAAATATTGTCGCCGTAGGAACGCCTCCTAAACCGGGCGTGGACGGTTTTGTGAAAGTTCTCTACGGAGAAACGGATGACGAAGAGCGCCGTCCGACGGAGAGAGAGGATGGCAGCGTAGACTATAAGCAGGTTACGCAGCTAGCCAACGTAAAGACGGGACAGCTCATCGCCGAGAGGGTACCGGCCCAGCCAGGCGTGCCGGGCAAGTCCGTGACCGGCGATGAAGTTCTTCCCAAGGAAGGCAAAGACGCTCATTTCAAAATCGGCAAAAACGTTGTCGTGAATCCCGAGAAAGTCGGAATGTACGCGGCGATTGACGGCCTTGTTACGAAAACCGACCGAGATAAAATTAACGTGTTCCCCGTATTCGAAGTCAACGGGGACGTGGATTATAATATCGGGAATATCGATTTTGTCGGAACAGTAGTCGTTAGAGGCAATATACTGACCGGCTTCCGGGTTAAAGCTTCGGGCGATATTCGGGTCACCGGAGGGATAGAAGGAGCCGAGGTGGAGTCCGAAGGATCTATCGAGATCAGCGGCGGCATCATCGGAAGTAACAAAGGTTATGTGAAAGCGGGACGTAATATCCGATGCTCCTTCGTTCAAGAAGGCAATGTGATCGCCGGCGAAGAGATTACGGTCACGCAAAGCATCATGCATTCCAACGTTCGTGCGGGCCGTTCCGTTCGATGCGTCGGAGCTAAGGGACTAATCGTCGGCGGCACCATACAGGCTGGTGATCGCGTTACCGCGAGAATGATCGGCAATTCGATGTCTACGGCGACCGTAATCGAGGTTGGCGTTCGTCCCGAGCTTCGTCAAGAGCTGAACGAATTGAGAGCGACGATGAGACAGCTTTCCGATAACGCGGACAAATCCGAGAAAGCACTTACAATGCTGGACCAGATGGCAGCCATCGGCAATCTCTCGCCGGATAAACTAGCTCTTCGAATCAAGTTGTCGACTACGAAACGCCAAACGTTGGATGATCTGCAAGCCGCTAAGGAACGGGTTCTGGAAATCGAGAAGACGCTTGAGGACGCGACAACGGCGCGAGTGGATGCGGTGCACACCATGTGGGGAGGAACTAAAATCGTAATCGGTCGTTATACCCGGTTCGTTAAAGATGGCTCCCAACGAGTTTCGTTCCGCTTTTCCGAAGGCGATATCGTGATGGTTCCCTTTTTCTAAATCATGATACGAGAGGTGACCGGCTATGAGTTACAAATCGATCGATTTGCAAGCTTCTCTCCCTCGCACTTTAGAGATGTCATCTTTGCAACATCAGCAGCAGCAACGGTCCGCGACGGAGCAAAGTTTGCTGGCGCAACAGGCGATGAAAACGAACGAGCAGCAAGCGAAACGAAGCACGAAGATGGAATCGACATCGAACGGCACAATTTCCGAGCGCCAGCCTCGTAACCGAAACAAACGGCAATCGTCATCTTCCAATCCTCAGTCCGAAGAGCAAACTTCGGATGAAATCAAGGCGTCGGAGCACCCATATAAAGGAAAACATATTGACTTCATGGGTTGATGGTTAAGGCGTAGAAGGGGGAAATAGGGTGAGTCCTTGGTTAAGTATTGTGCTGCTAGGCGTAGCGATAACAGGGTATGCATGGATGATGCCCAAAACGACAAACCGACCGAAGGATTCGGAATTCGTCAGCGAAGCTGCCTATAGCCAGCTGCTGGAGGATCTAGAAACCGAGAATCGGGAGTTAGTCGATGCGGTGGCGAAATTCAAACGCGAACAGGATGAAACCGTAGATCGATTAGGTCGCAGGATCGTCGATATGGAGCATCAGTTAAAGAAGTGGTCGGAGCAATCTCCCCCCGCATTGGCGACAATGAATTCCAATCCTCCGTTGACGGTTACCTCGTCTTTCCCCGCGAACGAGATTTATGCACCCACTATCGCTTCAGAATCGTTGATTCAGGATTCCCGTTTCGCGGCAGTCGTTTCCGAACAAGCAGCCGATTTAGCGGGAGTAGAAACAAGCATAGAGCCCCCGTCAACGACCATTCGCGGTAGATATCCCGAATTGCTGGAAATGCATGATAGAGGCAGATCGGTAGATCAAATCGCCAAAGCAATGGGAATGAACAAAGGCGAGGTGCAATTGATTCTGCAACTCGTTCGTCGGGAGGACCAGCAACATGCGTAAACATCGGAATTGGTTTATGGGGTTGGGGATCGGAATCATTATCGGGGCGACGATGCTTCAATTAATATTGTTCGCTAAAGATCAAGCCGTGATGGTTGCTCAGGAGTCGACTACGCAAGAGCCGATTACGCAGGAGCAATTGAAAGAGGAAGCCAAAAAGGCGGGATACCTGCTTCTGACGGAACAACAGTTAGACGAGCGAGTGAGCGAAGCCGTCACCGCGTTCCAAGAGGGGACCGTGCCGGAAGAGGATCAGGGAGCAGGGGCAAGCGGGACGGAATCCGCGCTAACCCCCCCGGTAAAGACGGGCAAAGAGCAGCCGTCCGCCACTCCTTCCGAGGAATCCGCGCAGCCCGATGAGCAGGACCCGGCGGAATCGAAAGTCATATTGCGCGTTAGTTACGGGATGTCCCTTACGGAAGTAGCGAGCGAACTAGAGGAGCTTGGCGTTATCGATAATGCGGAGGATTTTATCGTTCAGGCCAAACCGATAGCGAAAAAAATGAAGGTAGGTACAAACGAATTTATTGGTAAGCCTACCTACAAGGAAATCATGAACGAGCTTGTGCGGAAAAAATAGAAAATCCCTGTAATCCGTCGCACAAAAAACGAAAAGAGTTGCGGTTCTGCCATTGCGCGACGGTTGTCGATATGGTATATTATTTTTCGGTGTAAAAAACACACGCCTTTCAATTTCGTCAACGGTGCTTATCTTGTGTAAAACAAGAGAGTTTTGGCGGAACAAGCGAAAAGCGGCGGAGATTCACCAAAAACCACTAGGAGGTGCAGGAAGATGGCAGTCATTTCCATGAAACAACTGCTTGAAGCAGGGGTACATTTCGGTCACCAAACACGTCGTTGGAACCCGAAAATGGATAAGTACATCTTTACTGAACGTAACGGCATTTACATTATCGATTTGCAGAAAACGGTTAAAAAAGTTGACGAAGCTTACAATTTCGTGCGTCAACTCGGAGAAAACGGCGGCACTATGCTGTTCGTCGGAACGAAGAAGCAAGCTCAAGATTCCGTTAAAGAAGAAGCTGAGCGCAGCGGTCAATACTACATCAACCAACGTTGGTTGGGCGGTACGCTGACAAACTTCTCCACGATCCAAAAACGTACGGACCGTTTGCACCTGTTGGACAAATGGGAACAAGACGGTACTTTCGAAGTACTGCCTAAAAAAGAAGTTATCATTCTTCGCAAAGAAAAAGAGCGCCTCGAGAAGTTCCTCGGCGGCATCAAAAATATGCGTAAACTGCCTGACGCTTTGTTCATCATCGATCCTCGCAAAGAGCGTATCGCTGTTGCGGAAGCACGCAAACTGGGTATTCCGATCGTAGGTATCGTAGATACCAACTGCGATCCGGACGAGATCGACTACGTGATCCCGGGTAACGATGATGCGATCCGCGCTGTTAAACTTTTGACGGCTAAGATGGCTGACGCGATCGTAGAAGCTCGCCAAGGCGAAGAAACAACGGCTTAATCGCCCTTGCATTCATACGAATCGTCAAACTAAGGGTGGTCAGAAGAGAACCTTCTCACCGCCCTTTTTTTCAAAAAAACTAACGCACCTTACTCAGGCTTCGGCCGAGCGAGGGCCTAAACTTAGGAGGAATCCACGTGGCAGTAAATGCAGCAGACGTTAAAACTCTCCGTGAAAGAACCGGAGCAGGCATGTTGGATTGTAAAAAAGCATTGGATGAAGCAAACGGAGATCTGACAAGAGCTGCCGAGCTTCTTCGCGAAAAAGGTCTTTCCGCAGCGGCTAAAAAAGGCGATCGCGTTGCAACAGAAGGTATCGTCGAATCCTACATCCATGCTGGCGGACGTATCGGCGTACTCGTAGAAGTAAACTGCGAAACGGACTTCGTTGGTAAAACGGATCAGTTCCGCGCATTCGTTAAAGACATCGCCATGCAAATCGCGGCAGCTAATCCTAAGTTCTTGAGCCGTGAAGAAGTTTCCCAAGACGAGCTTGACAAAGAGAAAGAAATTCTCCGCAACCAAGCGCTTAACGAAGGCAAACCGGAAAAAATCGTCGACAAAATGGTCGAAGGCCGCATGAACAAATACTATGAGGAAAACTGTCTCATGGAGCAAGTGTTCGTGAAGGATCAAGACAAAACGATCACGACGTTGCTGAACGAAAAAATCGCCGCGATCGGCGAAAAAATCTCCATCCGCAGATTCGTTCGTTACGAGCTGGGCGAAGGCTTGGAGAAAAAAGTGGATAACTTCGTAGAAGAAGTTATGGCTCAAGTTAAACAATAAGCGAAAAGCAACACCCTTTCGGGAACACGGCGTGTTCCCTCTTTTTTAACTATCAGTCATTTTGCTTGACCATCTGACAGGTTGGAGGTACAAAACGTTGGAACGTCCCGTTTATAAACGTGTGGTATTAAAGGTGAGCGGCGAGTCGTTATCCGGTCCTAACGGTTACGGCATCGACGCAACGACCATCTTGTCGATTGCGGAGCAGATCAAGGAAGTTATCGCACTTGGAGTAGAGGTTGCAATCGTATGCGGCGGAGGCAATATCTGGCGGGGAATCGCCGGCAGCCAGAAGGGCATCGATCGCGCGACCGCGGATTACATGGGCATGCTGGCAACCGTAATGAACTCGCTCGCGTTGCAGGATGCTTTAGAGCAAATGGATGTACCTACCCGGGTTCAAACATCGATCGCGATGCAACAAATTGCGGAGCCGTATATCCGTCGACGCGCGATACGCCATTTAGAGAAAGGCCGCGTCGTTATTTTCGCAGCCGGAACGGGCAATCCGTTCTTCTCGACGGACACGACCGCGGCGTTAAGAGCGGCCGAGATCGAAGCTGAAGTGATCTTAATGGCGAAGAACAAAGTAGACGGCGTCTATAGCGCGGATCCGTTCAAGGACGCAACGGCAGAGAAATACGAACAACTGACGTATATGGATGTGCTCAACAAAAACTTAGGCGTTATGGATTCAACCGCTTCCTCGCTTTGTATGGACAATAATATACCGCTTCTCGTATTTGCGATTACCGAGGAAGGGAATATTAAACGTGCCGTCATGGGCGAGAAAATCGGTACCATAGTGAAGGGGAGTATCGACTAATGCCGCAGGGAATCAAGAAAGACGCGGAAGAACGTATGGAGAAAGCATTGGGCGCGTTGAAGCGCGACCTCTTAACTTTAAGAGCGGGCCGGGCTTCGGCCGCTATGTTGGACCGGGTGCAAGCCGATTATTACGGTACGCCAACGCCCGTTAATCAAATGGGCTCCATCAATACGCCCGATTCCCGTACGCTCATTATTACTCCTTGGGACAAAACGGCATTGTCGGCAATCGAGAAAGCGATTCAGAAGTCCGATCTTGGGTTGACGCCTGCGAATGACGGATCGATTATCCGATTGAATATACCGCCGCTAACGGAAGAGAGACGCGCGGATTTGGCCAAATCGACGAAGAAATTCGGCGAAGAAGCTAAAGTGGCGATTCGCAACATTCGCCGCGACGCGAACGACGAGATCAAGAAAAAAGAAAAAGGCGAAATTTCGGAAGACGAATCCCGCCGACACCAAGATGACGTGCAGAAGATGACGGACCGTTTCGTAGCGGAAGTGGACAAAATCTTGGTCGCTAAAGAGAAAGAGATCATGGAAGTTTGATTCGAACTCGCAAGGCCCCTCCGAAAGGTGGGGTTTATTCTCTTTTGGTAAGCTAGCAGGGTAGTGTTGCCTGCTATTAGGGGGAAGAACCATGGGTTTGTTCAGCAAATGGCTTGGCAAGCTGCGCATCGGCGTTTTCACGGAAAAAGATATCCAGCAGCATCAAGTGAAGACGGAAGAATTCCCGACTGGAGACAATATTCCGGAGCACATCGCTATTATTATGGATGGCAACGGCCGCTGGGCTAAAGCGAGGGGACTTCCCCGCATTGCCGGGCATCATAACGGAATGAAGGCCGTAAAGAGAATAACGAAGGCAGCGGACCGCATTGGCGTTAAAGTGCTAACGTTATACGCTTTCTCGACGGAAAATTGGAAACGCCCTAAAGCGGAAGTGGAGTTCCTGATGAAATTACCGCAGGAATTTTTGTCGTTGGAATTGGGCGAGCTGATGGAAAATAACGTTCAGGTTAAAATGATGGGCAATCGGGATCTTCTTCCCGATCATACGATAGCGGCAGTGGAAGAAGCCGTTCGACAGACGCAGCACAATACCGGACTTATATTGAATTTTGCATTGAATTACGGCAGCCGGCTAGAGATGTTGGATGCAGCTAAGCAATTGGCGCGCCAAGCCGTGGCCGGTCAAATAGATCTAGACGCGATAGAGGAACCTGATTTCGAGAAATACCTTTTATCGAACGGACTTCCGGACCCGGATTTGCTCATCCGAACGAGCGGAGAGCTGCGGTTAAGCAATTTCATGTTGTGGCAGTTAGCTTACAGCGAATTTTGGTTTACCGACGTCTATTGGCCGGAATTCAGCGAACAACATCTATATGACGCCGTCCGCGAGTATCAAAGACGCGCGCGCCGATACGGGGGGCTTTGACACCATGGGTCAGCGGATTGTTACGGGCGTGGTTGCCGGAACCGCGTTCATCGGCCTTCTAATCGCGGGAGGCTGGTTCTACGCCGGTTTGCTCCTACTCCTGGCGCTTATCGGTTATTGGGAGTACGTTAGGTTAAACGGACAAAATTGGTTGCGACCGGATGTGTTAATCGGATTCGTGGCGGTATTCCTGATCGCCATTCCAAGTTTGCCGGCGGATTGGGAATTGCCTTCCGATATGACTATCGTTTGGGTTCTTATGTTCATCCTTCTTTGCGGAACCGTAATCAGCAAAAACCGTATACAACTAGAGCATGTTAGCGTGCTCTTCCTCGGGGCCGTATATGTGGGCACGGGTTTCCACTACATGGCGCTGACCAGGGAGCTTGAACATGGAATCTTCTGGTCCGCCCTAACGTTCGCTTGCATTTGGGCATCGGATGCGGGGGCTTATTTTGTCGGTAAAGCCATCGGCAGAACGAAGCTCTGGCCGGCGATTAGTCCGAATAAAACGATTGAAGGGGCACTCGGTGGATTAGTCATGGCCGTGGCGGTAGGCGTTATTTTCGCCGCATTCCAGCCGGAATGGCTAGCTTACGGACAAGCTGCTTTGATCGGATTAACGGCGGCGGTGGCCGGACAGATGGGCGATCTCGTTCAGTCCGCTTACAAACGATTCCGCGGCGTCAAGGATTCCGGACAATTATTGCCGGGTCACGGGGGCGTATTGGATCGGACGGATAGCTGGCTGATCGTATTTCCATTAGTTCATATGCTTGGCCTTCTAACGATGTAATCGATTCGTTCCCCATACATAACTCGAGAGTAATAACCGTAAGGTTGATAGCGGAGGTTTCTCATGAAAAAAATAGTCGTCCTCGGCAGTACGGGCTCTATTGGTACCCAGACCCTTGACGTTATTGCTCGACAGCCCGAAGATTTCGAGGTTGTGGGCTTAGCGGCGGGTCTTAATGTAAATCTTCTGCTGGAGCAAGTCCGCCAATTTAAGCCGAAGTGGGTTTCCGCGGCGAACGAGGCTTTGGCCGATCGTATTCGGTCGGAAGTCCCTTCCGACGTTAAGGTCGTTCACGGAGATGCAGGTTTGAACGAAATCGCGAGTCAATCCGGGGCCGATTATGTGGTGTGCGCGTTGGTCGGCAGCTTGGGATTGACCTCGACCCTCGCCGCGATCGAAGCCGGGGCCGATATCGGACTTGCCAACAAAGAAACGTTAGTGACGGCAGGACACTTGGTCATGCGGAGGGCAAAGGAAAAGGGAGTATCGATCTTGCCAGTCGATAGCGAGCATTCCGCGATCTTCCAATGCATGAACGGGGAAAATCGCCAAGCGATCAAAAGGATCATGTTGACCGCTTCCGGCGGAAGCTTCCGCGATCTCGGGCGCGAACAACTGAAGAACGTTACGGTCGCGGATGCGCTCAAACATCCCAATTGGAGCATGGGCGCGAAGGTGACGATCGATTCTGCGACTATGGCTAACAAAGGCTTGGAAGTCATCGAAGCCCATTGGCTATTCGATCTGCCCTACGACCAAATCGACGTCGTCCTTCATCCGGAGAGTATCATCCACTCGATGGTGGAGTTCGCCGATACGAGCGTGATGGCGCAGCTTGGGAATCCGGACATGAGAGTGCCGATCCAATACGCGCTAACTTACCCGGAACGCAAAGTTTCGCCGGCTTCTCCGTTGGATTTGCTTGCGATGGGCGCCTTGCATTTTCGTAAAATGGACTTCGACCGATATCCATGCTTGAGATTAGCGTATGAGGCCGGGCGAGAAGGGGGCACCTCGACTACCGTATTCAACGCGGCTAACGAAATTGCCGTCTCGCGTTTTCTTAAAAGCGAAATATCGTTTCTCGCCATCGAAGAGATCATTGAACGGGTATTGTCCAAACATAATTTCGTTGCTGCTCCAAGCCTTGAGGCCATATTGGAGACGGATTCTTGGGCGCGTATCGAGGCTTCGGCGATAGAATAATGGTCAAGGTGGTATTCTCTTGTAACGGCTCGGAGAATAATGTTAATCTAAGATCAGCCGTTCGCGGTACAAAGGGGTTGGAATGATGGGAAATATACAGGTCGCATTGTCGATCGTGCTAATGTTTTTCTTATTGGTTTCGTTGCATGAATGGGGGCACTATTATTTCGCCCGCCGGGCGGGGATCTTGGTGCGCGAGTTCGCGATCGGATTCGGGCCTAAGTTATTTTCCATCAAACGCGGGGAAACTCGATATACCCTAAGATTGCTTCCGATTGGCGGATTCGTGCGAATGGCCGGCGAGGACCCGGAAGTGGTCGAGGTTCAGCCTGGACAAACCTTGGCGGTAAGGGTGAACAAAGACGATGTCGTCACCCGCATTTACTTGGACCGTTTGGATGAACGTTCGGGCTCCGGCGTCATGCGCGGAGAAGTGAAATCGCTCGATCTGGAGAGAGACTTATACATTGCGCTGGATGTCGACGGAGAGATCGAACGGTATTCCGTGCATCCGCAGGCGCTCATTATCGCACGGGGCCGGGAGACGCAGATCGCGCCTATCGACCGCCAATTCGGTCACAAACCGGTAGGCAAACGCGCGCTTGCAATCTTTGCGGGACCTGTAATGAACTTCCTGCTCGCCTTTGTATTATTTGCCGCTTATCTGATACAGGTCGGAGTGCCGCTAGAAAACTCGTCTAAGGTGTTCATCTCGAAGGTGCTTCCCGATACGCCAGCGCAACAATCCGGTCTTGCGGACGGGGATTGGGTGAAGTCGGTAAACGGCGAGCCCATCGGAGGCGACGTTCAGAAGTTCGTCGATCAGATCAACGCATCCGCCGGCAAGCAAATGAACTGGATCGTGGACCGGGACGGCTTGGACGTTCCGATTAAAGTAACGCCGGATCCCGAAACGGGGAAAATCGGCATCTACCCTGCAGGCGAGATGAGAAAGCCAGGCGCCGGAGAGACCTTGAACTTCGCTAGCAAATCGATGGTGGAGATGACCGAGCGAATTTTCGAGGGCTTCCGGAAACTGATCTTCGGAGAGTTCAAGCTGGATGACCTAGGAGGTCCCGTGAAAACAACGCAGGTGAGCGTTGAAATCGCTAGAGAAGGCATCGACCAGCTTACGTTATGGGCAGCCGTTCTAAGCTTGTATCTCGGGATATTCAATTTGCTGCCGATACCGGCGCTCGACGGAAGCCGACTGCTGTTCCTTGGCATAGAGGCGGTACGAGGGAAGCCGATCGATCCGAATCGCGAAAGCATGGTGCATCTAGTGGGGTTTGCCATGCTCATGCTACTGATGCTCGTGGTTACCTATAACGATATCGTTGGATTAGTGAAAAATTAAGCCGTTTAAAGCGTTTCGTAAGAAACGCACATCGTAAGCATTAGCTAGCGTTTCGTGAGAAACGAATTTCGTGAGCATAAGCCAGGAGTTGGGGGATCACCATGTCGAAGGATAAAGGATTCGTAACGGAGATTACGCCGCAGAGCGAGGATTTCTCCCGTTGGTATATCGACGTTATCAAGAAAGCCGAACTAATGGATTATTCCCCGGTTCGGGGCTGCATCGTATTTCGTCCGGACGGCTACGAGTTATGGGAGAACATGCAGAAGGAGTTAGACCAGCGCTTCAAGGATACCGGACACCGCAACGCGTATTTCCCGCTGTTCATTCCTGAGAGCTTCTTTAACAAAGAGAAGGAGCACGTGGAAGGATTTAACCCGGAGCTGCCTTTCGTAACGGAGGCGGGCGGAGAGCAGCTCGAAGAGAAGCTCGCGATTCGTCCGACCTCGGAGACGATGTTCGGTCATATGTACGCGAAGTGGATTAACTCTTATCGCGATTTGCCGCTGCTCATTAATCAATGGGCGAACGTCGTGCGCTGGGAGAAAAGAACGTTGCCGTTCTTGCGGACAAGCGAATTTTTGTGGCAGGAAGGCCATACCGCTCACGAGGACGAAACGGATGCGCGCAAAGAAACGATGCAAATGCTGGACGTCTATACGGACTTCGTACAGAACGTACTAGCCATTCCGGTTATTAAAGGTCAGAAGACGCCTTCGGAACGTTTCGCGGGAGCGGTAGACACTTTCTCCATCGAAGCGATGATGAAAGATGGCCGCGCCGTACAAGCGGGAACGTCCCATTATCTCGGAACGAAATTCGCCGTTGCATTCGATATTAAATATTTGGATCGCGAGAATACGCAGCAGTTCTGCCATACGACCTCCTGGGGCGTTAGCACGCGTTTGATCGGCGCGCTGATCATGGTTCACGGCGATGACCGCGGACTTGTTCTGCCGCCGAAGGTCGCCGCTACCCAAGTCGTCATGATTCCGATTGGTCCTCCGAAGACGAGAGAGGTCGTCATCGGCAAGACGGACGAGCTGTTCGCGCAATTGAAAGCGGCCGGCATTCGCGTACGCGTCGACGATCGCGCGGACGTATCACCGGGCTGGAAATTCAACGAGTACGAGATGCGGGGGATCCCGATCCGTCTGGAGCTCGGTCCGCGGGATTTGGAGAACGGACAATGCGTGCTCGTGTCCCGCGTAAGCGGAGAGAAGAAGTCCGTTTCGCTGGATAATTTGGTCGCGGAAGTGCAATCGCTTCTGGCGCAAATTCACGACGACATGTTCGCTCGCGCTCTTGCGTTCCAACAGGAAAACTTCTTCTCCGTCGATACGCTGGACGAATACAAAGCGGCGATGGATGAGAAGAGAGGTTTCGCGCTTGCGGGTTGGTGCGGATCGGAAGCTTGCGAGAAACAAGTGAAGGAAGAAACCGGCGCGACGAGCCGGAACATTCCGTTCGAGCCTGCCGAGCAAAAGTCCAAATGTCTCGTGTGCGGCGATGATGCGGCACACACGGTAGTATTTGCTAGAGCTTACTAATTCGTATGCGAGAGGACCTCAAAACCCGCTGTAAGCGGGGATTGAGGTTCTTTTTAGAAAGAGCGCTATGCAAAAGGAGCAACCAACGATGACGAGTATTTTGATCGTGGACGATGATTCTAACATTCGCAAGTTGATCTCTTTATATTTAAGAAACGAAGGATTCGATACGATCGAGGCGGGCGATGGCGTTCAGGCACTGATCAGCATGGAGCGGCAGCCTGCCGATCTAATCATTATCGATATTATGATGCCGAACATGGATGGATGGGAGCTGTGCAAAGCGATTCGCTCCCGGTTTCCGGAAGCGCCGTTCATGATGGTAACCGCGCAAGGAGAATCCGAGCAGAAGGTGAGAGCGTTCCGGCTCGGAACCGATGATTACATGGTCAAGCCGTTCGATCCGGTTGAACTGGTGTTCCGGGTCAAAGCTTTACTAAAGCGTTATCGGATCGCGACTTCTCAGATCATTAGGCTGGGCGACATCGTGCTGGATCGTGGATCTTACAAAGTTTTTCGCGGGAACGAACAATTGATATTGCCTAATAAGGAATTTCTTTTACTGTTCATGCTGGGAAGCTATCCGGGGCAAATATTGACCCGCGAGCAACTGATCATGGAAATTTGGGGGATAGACTACGAAGGAGATGATCGTACGGTAGACGTTCATGTGAAACGCATTCGTGAACGGTTCTCCGGCGACGAGCGCCACTTTCGGATCGCTACCGTACGCAGTCTCGGTTATCGGCTTGAGGTGGCGAAATGACCCGCACGTTGTACTTCCGTGTCGCGCTAACGTTTCTTGCCGCGGTGATCGCGGGAATGACTATCGCGGTGTTGCTCGGTTTGTTGTTTTTCGAGAAGGAGCTCGACGAGACGGGTCACCGGGATTTGCTAGCAGCAGGCAGAGAAATCGTACAAGTTTATAGGCAGACGAATCCAACCGATATGGCCCCATTCATGACAAGTATGGCTAAGTTAAGCTCTTATGATCTAGATCTGTATGCGACGAATGGCTCTCATCAATATTTTCCTTATGAATCCGGTCAGCTTCATCAAACCAATATCCGCACGGAAGCCGTACAATTCGTTCGGAAAGGCAACGTATACCTTTCGAACGCGCAAGATAACGAGACGTTAGTCGGTCTGCCGTTTCTCATTGGCGACGAACATCTCGCATTATTCGTGTCCCCTTCCTCCAAGAACGAATCGGCTATCTTCAGGCTGCTAGGCGCCATTTTGTTTATCGCGCTTGCGATCGGCGGTCTCTTCGTTCTCTTGGGCGCGAAATATATCGTTAAGCCGATTAAAGCGTTGACGTTAGCGACGAATAAGATCGCGAACGGAGATTACGACCTCGCGCTCGCCACGGATCGTAAGGACGAGCTCGGTACGCTCGCCCGAAGCTTTACCGAAATGACGGTTGGTCTTCGGCAACTGGAGAACATGCGCAAAGAATTCGTTTCTAACGTCTCCCATGAAATTCAATCGCCGCTGACGTCTATCTCGGGTTTTGCCAAGGCACTGAAGGACAAACGCCTTGTTCCTGAAGATGAACGCGAACAAGCGTTGGAAATTATCATCGCGGAAAGCGGGCGTCTATCCAAATTGGGCGACCATCTGCTGAAACTCGCCTCGCTCGAGTCCGAGCGTCATCCTCTGGAGCTAGAACAATATCGGCTCGATGAGCAGCTCCGACAATCGGTTGTCACGAGCGAGCCTCAGTTGTTGGCCAAGAACATTCGTATTGAATTGGAACTTCCGCGAGGTTCTTATTCGATCCTGGCCGACCGGGAGCTGCTGAGCCAAGTGTGGCTTAACCTTCTCGGCAACGCCGTTAAATTCACGCCGAAAGGCGGCCGCATTTGGATTCGGCTTCAAATCGATCCAGGTTCGGCTGGTTATTTCGTCACGATTAGAGATTCCGGCATCGGTATCGCTTCCGAGCATCTCGGGCGAATTTTCGAGCGTTTCTATAAGGGCGATACTTCCAGAAGCGAAGGCGGAAATGGTCTAGGGCTGGCAATCGTTCATAAAATCGTCTCCCTCCACGGAGGAAAAGTCGAAATGGATAGTATCGTTAAGCAAGGAACGACGGTAACCGTACATCTCCATCGGACAGTTCCTAACGAAAAGAAACGCTAAATTCAGTTCACGCTCCGTTCATATTTCTCTCTTATGCTACGTTTTGTACCGCGCGGACAGAGAAAAAGTAAACAGAGGTGAACGGAATAATGAGTTTTATCGGCACGATTGATTCGATTAAGTGGCTTACCGTCTACACCGCATTTCTAATCGTACTCCAGTTGTTTGTGTTGCTTCGTTATGCTTTGCCGATCAAAAATCAGGTTAGAGCGTTCGATTTCGTTCCGAGCGTGGGTGTGCTTGTTGCACTCGTTAGCTTGTTAATCGTCGGAGACGCTTCGCTTCCCGCCCTAGTCCTCTATGGACTGACGGTCTTGCAGTTTCTGCTCACGCTTCAAAGATTATTCCAACGGAAACGCCCATGGGTTCCATCCCGCAAGCCGCTCATTCGAGTCGTCCGAATGGCCATTGGTTTGCTCGGAGTCATCCCTATCTCAATATCGCTTATGTACGCAGGGGTATTGCGGTACAATCCGACCAGCGAATTCGGCGAGCTCGGCTACGCTGAAGCGTTCGTTCGCATGAACGATAGACTATCGCGCGAGTATCCGTTCGGCGAATGGAAAAACATCGATTGGCGAGCATTGCGGAACAAATACGAACCGATCTTCGCGAAAGCGGACCAGGACTCGGACGAAGCCGCATATTACCGGACGCTGCGAGAATACTTGTTTTCGTTCAAGGACGGGCACGTAAAAATCGCAAACGAAAACGTCTACGATGGCAATAACCACTTTTATGATTCGGTCGGCGGAGGATTCGGCATCAGCGTCGTAAAGCTCGATAACGGGGAAGTGCTTGCCAGCTTTGTGATTCCGGGCAGTCCGGCCGATCTGGGCGGCATGAAACCGGGGGCGGAAATTGTCGGTTGGAACGGCATGACAGCGGAAGAAGCGTTCGAGCGTACCTCTTGGAGCGATGCAAATTCGGCTACGATCGAGGCGATAGCCGAAAATAAAGGTCGTTTTATGGCGCGGGCCAAAGTCGGTAATTCCGTACGAGTGGAGTTTCGTAATCTGGGGGAACAACGACTTATTGCAACAAAATTAACGGCTTACGACGACGGATTCGAGACGTTAAAACGTACGAAACCAAAGCTAACCGAAGCCGATTTGAAAGTGTCCCCCGTAGAAAGCCAATGGCTTGACAACGGAATCGGCTACGTGAAAATTAAGCATTTGTTATCAAGCCCGGGTGTCATCTCTCCGACAAAAAGCGTTGGTGAAGCGATTCGAGGCTTTCTGGAGAAGCAGGTAAAAGGTTTGATTATCGACTTAAGGAACAACCCTGGAGGTGAAGATCAAATGGCCGCCGACATCGCCGCATTTTTCGTCCAAGAACGGCAACATTACGAAACGGTAAGTTATTACAATCGGAATTCGGGACGTTTCGAGGTCAATCGCAATGAAATCATCTCCGTGGTACCACGGGAGCCTTATTATGGCGGTAAAATCGCGATTCTGATCAACAATCGTACGGGCAGTTCGGCAGAAGGCATTCCTCTGGCGCTGGACGGCTTGCCCAACGTTACGGTCATCGGTTTCACGCCATCCGCGGCTTCCTTCGGCATTATGAGCAGCCCCATCGAAATCGAGCTGCCCGGAGATCTTGCCGTACATTTTCCCGACGGCAGATCGCTTGACGAGAAGGGGCGGATTCAAGGAGATTCCAACGGCGCGGGCATCGGGGGAGCGATTCCCGACATTCGGATTCCTCTTAACGAAGACACTTTTCGAGAACGTTATCTGGAAGGCCGGGACGTCGAATTGCAGAGCGCAATCGAAGCGTTAAGCAGATGATCTACGAATATAAATCTACGAAAGCGGTCGAGATTATGTATTGCTCGCATATGGTCATTCAGGTAGAATAATAGAAAGCGTAACGTTAGCTTCTGATTGAAGACGGTTTACGGATGCATGTGCATCGGACCTTTTTCACGGAAGCTTTTATATTTACCGGGTGTGGGACAGGAGAGGAACGTGGGGATGCAGCCGACGGAAGATCAACGAAAACGGTTCGAGGTACTGCTGCAACAGGCGGAGCTGCCGACCGAGTGGCTAGGGCAACATTTTCGGGACGGTCATATCGAGAAGGTGGAAATCAGCCGTTCCAGCAAGGAATGGACCTTATATATCGGGAAGAATACAATAATTCCTAAACCCATTTATACCGGATTCGCGGAGAGGGTTAAGGCAAAGCTCGGACATATCGCGGAGATCGGCATGATATTCAACTATGCGCCTACCGTGACCACGCAGAGTATCGTTCAGGAGTATTGGATGGTATTCGTGGAGAGGATGCAGCAAGAAATCGCTTCGGTCAACGGATGGCTAGCGAAAGCCGACGTGGGCGTGGAAGGCGACATCCTTACGATTACTTTACTTAACGATACGAACTTAGGGCTTGCGCGAAAAAAAGAAATCGACGTATATGCCGCTAAATTTTTCGAGGAACGATTTCTTCGTCCTTGTCGGGTAAAGCTCGCGGTTGGAGAAACAAAGCCGGAAACTTACTCCGAGTTCACGCAGAAAATCGAGCAGGAAAATCGAGAGGCGATCGAGCAACTGATGGCCAGCGCGAGAGAGGAAGTTCCGGTAGAGGAAGGCGAAGCTCCGCAAACTCTCGCTCACGGTTACGAGATCAAGGAACCCGCCGTTCCGATACAGGAAATCCGCGAGGAAGAGAAGAAGGTTACCGTGCAGGGCGTGATCTTCGGCTTGGAGACGAAGGAGCTTAGAACGGGCAGCACTTTGTTCCAATGTTATATTACCGATTTCACGGATTCGTTGTCGATTAAGATATTCGGCAAAAACAAAGAAGACGTCAAGATGCTCGGCTTGCTCGCTAACGGCAAATGGGTGAAGATGCGAGGCAAGATCGAATACGATCGGTTTCTTAACCCTCCCGAGCTCGTTATGTTCCCGAACGACATACGCGAGATGATGCCTCCTGCCGAGCCTAAGGACACTGCGGAGGAGAAACGGGTCGAATTTCATCTGCACACGACGATGAGCACGATGGACGCGGTAACTCCCGTCGACGTCTACATTAAGACGGCGGCGAAGTGGGGGCATAAAGCGATCGCGGTCACGGACCACGCGAACGTCCAATGTTTCCCGGATGCGGCCAAAGCCGGGAAAAAACACGGCATTAAAGTAATGTTCGGAGTGGAAGCGAACGTTGTCAACGATGCCGTCCCTATGGTTATTCAGCCAAGGGAGCAAAGCTTGGCGGACGCCGAATACGTCGTGTTCGATATCGAGACGACGGGGCTTTCGGTGACGAACAACAAAATCATCGAGCTCGCGGGCATCAAGATGGTGAACGGACAGGAAGTCGACCGATTCGAAACGTTCGTGAACCCGCATGAGCCGATTCCTTATAACATCCAACAATTAACGAACATCACGGATGAAATGGTCGCGGATGCGCCGGAACTCGAACCGAAGCTGAAGGAGTTCATCGCCTTCATCGGGGATGCCGTTCTCGTCGCTCATAACGCGAGGTTCGACGTGGGTTTCATGCAGGAAGCTTGCAAGCAACACGGCCTTCCTCCCATCTCGAATCCCGCGCTGGATACGTTGGAGTTGGCTCGGTTCCTGCATCCTTCGATGAAGAATCACCGATTAAACACGCTAGCATCGCTATACAAGGTTTCATTGGAAAATCACCATAGAGCTATCGACGATACGATTGCTTTGGGCGGCATCCTGACCGGTTTGCTGAAAGACGCTATGGTCCGCGGCGTAACGGAGTTAAATGCGTTGAATGAAGTTAACGATAATAGTTGGAAAACGACCCGTCCGTTCCATTGCGGCGTCTACGCGCTGAACGCGGTCGGCAAGAAAAACTTATTTAAGCTCATTTCCTTATCCCATACGGATTATCTAAACCGCGTTGCATGTATTCCGAAGAGCAAGCTGATCGAGCATCGCGAAGGTTTGCTGGTCATATCGGGCTGCGAGAAGGGCGAATTGTTCGAGACGGTGCTGAACAAGTCGCAGGAAGAGGCCGAGGAAGTGGCGGCGTTCTACGACGTACTGGAAGTTCAGCCGATCGATTTCTACCTGCATTTGCTGGACAAAGGTTTAGTCGCCAGCCGGAGCGCCTTGGAAGAAGCGTTACGCCGCATTTGCCGAATCGGCGAGAAGCTGACGAAACCCGTGATCGCGACCGGGAACGTGCATTACCTCGCGCCCCGGGAGAAAATATTCCGCGACATTACGATTCATGGCATTACGGGGTTCAGTCCGCTGAAAGACCAGCGCAAACCGGATGCGCACTTCCGAACGACCGCGGAGATGCTGGAAGCTTTCCAGTTTCTCGGCGCCGAGAAAGCGTACGAAGTCGTCGTCAAAAATACGTCGGAGCTTGCGGACCGGTTCGAGGAAATCAAGCTGTTTCCGGACAAGCTGTTCACCCCGATTATCGAAGGGGCGGACGACGAAATTCGCAATACTTGCTACGATACCGCTAAGAGCATGTACGGAGACGAATTGCCGCAGCTTGTTATCGACAGGCTGGAAAAAGAGCTCGTTCCGATTATCAAATTCGGATTCTCGGCCAACTATCTGATTTCCGAGAAACTCGTGAAGAAATCCAACAAAGACGGATATCTCGTTGGATCGAGGGGGTCCGTAGGCTCTTCCGTCGTCGCCATGTTCCTGGGCATTTCCGAAGTTAATCCGCTTCCGGCGCATTATCTGTGCGTGAACCCGGAATGCAAACACAGCGAATGGTTTCTGGACGGCAGCGTGCCAAGCGGGTTCGATCTGCCGGACAAGGCTTGTCCTCATTGCTCTACGATTATGAAAGGCGAGGGTCAAGATATTCCTTTCGAAACTTTCCTCGGTTTCAAGGGAGATAAAGTTCCTGATATCGATTTGAATTTCTCGGGCGAGTATCAGCCGACGGCTCACAATTTCACGAAGGAGATGTTCGGCGAGAAAGGCGTTTTTCGCGCGGGTACGATAGGAACCGTGGCGGAGAAAACCGCGTTCGGCTTTACGAAAAAGTATGAGGAAGAACAAGGGAAATCATGGCGGGGCGCGGAGCTGAATCGATTGGCGGCCGGCTGCACGGGAGTTAAACGCAGCACGGGTCAGCATCCGGGGGGAATCGTCGTCGTTCCGGATTACATCGAAGTGGAGGATGTCACTCCGGTGCAGTTCCCTGCGGACGATAAAAACTCGGAGTGGAAAACGACCCACTTCGATTATCATGCCTTCGAGGATAATCTTCTGAAGCTCGATATCCTGGGACACGACGATCCGACGATGATGCGGATGTTGCAGGATTTGACCGGGGTAGACCCGACTACGATTCCGATGAACGACCCTAAAGTCATGAGCATGTTCAACTCCGTGACGGCGCTAGGCGTCAGCCCGCAGCAAATTCGCTCCCCCGTCGCTACCTTCGGCGTGCCGGAGATGGGAACACGGTTCGTAAGGCAGATGCTCGAAGAGACGAAGCCGTCCTCCTTCGCCGATCTGCTGCAAATCTCGGGGCTCTCGCATGGAACGGGAGTATGGCTCGGCAATGCGCAAGAATTGATCAAAAATAATACTTGCACGATTAAGACGGTTATCGGTTGCCGTGACGATATCATGCTATTTCTTATTTATAAAGCCGGAATGGATGCATCGCTTGCGTTCAAAATTACGGAAAGCGTCCGGAAAGGCAGAGGGTTAACGCCGGAGTGGATCGAAGAGATGAAGCGATGCAAGGTGCCGCAATGGTACATAGATTCTTGCCTGCGCATCGAGTACATGTTCCCGAAAGCCCATGCCGCGGCATACGTCATTTCGGCAGTCCGCACGGCCTATTTCAAACTTTATTATCCGATTGAATATTATGCGACTTATTATTCGGTTCGCGCGGCCGATTTCGACGTGGAATTGTTCTGCCAAGGGTATGACGCGATATTGAAGATGCTGCTGGAAATCGAAGAGAAAGGTTTCCAAGCGACGACGAAAGAAAAGAGCATGATCTCGATCCTCGAGATGGGGCTGGAGATGACCGCCAGAGGACTGAAGTTCAAATCGGTCGATCTATATCGTTCGGAAGCGACGCGCTTCATTATTGATGGAGATAGTCTGATTCCTCCGTTCGGAGCGATCGCCGGCGTCGGCGAGAATGCCGCCCGCAACATAGCCGCATCCCGGGAAGAAGGGGATTTCCTGTCGATCGAAGACTTCCAGCAACGGTCCAAAGCGAGTAAGACGATCGTGGAAGTGTTGACCGGTTTAGGGACTTTCAGAGGGCTTCCCGAATCCAACCAGCTCATGCTGTTCTAAGGGCGAGGGGGGCGGCACGGCAGGAAAGTTGTGGTTGCCAGCGGCTTTAAGGTTATGTTATATTAATTTTGGTAATCATGTGGATATCACTGTCTGCAGAAGAGTGGGGAAACCCACTCTTTCCGTTTTGTCTGCGGATCTTTAAGGTTATCAAAGGCTGCAGGAATCCATTTGGAGCATCGGGAGGTCAACCATTTTGAATTCACCGCAAATCAAGTCCATCGTGGAAAACTTCGCAGCTTCCTATCTGGAGGAGAATAAGTTGGAACTCGTGGACGTGGAATACGTGAAGGAAGGCAGCAACTGGTTTTTGCGCGTTTACGTAGACAAGGAAGGCGGCATCGACATCGACGATTGCGGCCGGGTTTCCGAGTTCGTAAGCGGGAAACTGGATGAGCTGGATCCGATCGAGGAAGCGTATTTCCTGGAAGTAAGTTCTCCTGGCGCCGAAAGGCCTCTCAAGAAGGCAGAGGACGTCGCGAAAGCAGTCGGAAAACACGTATTCTTAACGACTTACGAACAGATTAACGGGGCCAAAGAGTTTGAAGGAAGGCTTGACGAGTTCGACGGAACGACCTTAATCGTGACGATAGGACGCCGCAAACAGGCCATCCCTTACGATAAAGTGGCCTCCGCAAGGTTGGCCATTGTTTTCTAATTAACCATTACAGTGATGGCAAATCGCCACGATAACGTGAGGCGATTTCGCGCACAATAGGAGGAATCAATCAAGACATGAGCATGGAGTTCATCGAAGCGCTGTCCGAAATCGAGCGCGAGAAGGGCATTAGCAAAGACGTCCTGATCGAAGCTATCGAAGCGGCACTTATCTCCAGCTACAAGCGTAATTTTAATACAGCTCAGAATGTTCGCGTCGACATCAACCGGACTACGGGACAAATTAAAGTATACGCTCGTAAGACGATCGTGGAAGAGGTTCTTGATCCGCGTCTGGAGATTTCGTTGGAGGCATCAAGAGCAATGAACCCGCATTATCAGCTGGATGATATCGCGGAGATCGAAGTTACGCCAAGGGATTTCGGCAGGATTGCAGCCCAAACGGCGAAACAAGTCGTTACGCAACGGATTCGCGAAGCAGAACGCGGACTCATCTATCATGCTTTCGTAGATAAAGAGCAAGATATCGTTACGGGTATCGTGCAACGGATGGACTTGCGCAATCTTTACGTCGATCTTGGCAAGGTGGAAGCGGCATTGCCGTTAACCGAATTGATGCCGACCGACAAGTTCAAGCAAGGGGATCGCGTGAAATCCTTCATTACGAAAGTGGAGAATACGAGCAAGGGCCCGCAAATCATTCTTTCGCGTACTCATCCGGGCTTGCTGAAACGGTTGTTCGAGCTTGAAGTGCCGGAAATTTTCGACGGCACCGTGGAAATTCGTTCGGTCGCCCGCGAAGCCGGTTTTCGTTCCAAGATCGCCGTCTATTCTCGTAACGAAGAAGTAGATCCGGTAGGATCTTGCGTCGGTCAACGCGGAATTCGCGTTCAATCGATCGTTACGGAGCTTAAGGGCGAGAAGATCGACATCGTGAGATGGTCCGAATCCATAGACGAATATGTCGCGAACGCGCTCAGCCCGTCGAAGGTATTGGAAGTGATCGTATTCGAAGCCGAGAAAATGGCTCGCGTCATCGTACCCGATTATCAACTTTCGCTCGCGATCGGCATTAAAGGCCAGAACGCTCGTTTAGCTGCGAAATTGACCGGTTGGAAAATCGATATTAAGAGCGAAACGCAGGCCGAACAAGAATACGGTCGTCCGAAATCGACCGGAGCCACGATGCACCAGGACAGCGTATCCATCGACTGAGTCTTTCGCTTACGTGATGCGTTTCTTACGAAACGCCGGGAGGAATCATCTTGAGACCAAGAAAGATACCGCAGCGCAAATGCGTCGCCTGTCAGGAAATGATGGCCAAGAAAGAATTGATTAGAGTCGTACGTTCCCCGCAAGGGGAAATACAAATCGACCTAACCGGCAAGAAGCCTGGCCGTGGCGCTTATCTATGCGGCAAAGTCGCTTGCTTTAAGCTGGCGAAAAAGTCGAAAGCGTTCGAGCGCGCCTTGAAGACGCCGGTCGGTGCGGATATATATGATCGTCTGGAAGCCGATTTCATCCAGGTGGAAGAGGAGTTCCAGGCTGGCAAGGAGCTAGTTGGCGACGATGAAGACGGCGAATAAGGTTTTATCCCGATTAGGATTGGCTACGAGAGCGGGCAAGCTGATCAGCGGAGAAGAAGTCGTGCTCAAAGCGATCAGATCGGGTGAAGCTAAGCTAGTCTTGCTTGCCGGCGATGCTTCGGACAATACGACGAAAAAGATATCGGATAAATGCAATAGTTATCAAGTTCCATTGTTAGTCGGCTTTACGCGATTCGAACTCGGATCGGCGGTAGGTAAACCCGAGCGTGTACTGTTTGCGGTAACGGATCGAGGATTTGCCGACATGCTGGCCAAGGGTTGGGGTCATCACTCGGAGGTGGAGAATATTGAGTAAACAAGAAGGTACGGATAACAAAGATAAGCTCAGAGTTTACGAATATGCCAAGCAGCTTAATATGAGCAGCAAAGAAATCATTACGATTTTGAAAAGACAGAACATGCCGGTCAACAACCACATGAGCGTTATGGAAGACGGAATGACCGGAGCGGTTGAGAAATTCTTCCGCGACGTTAAAGCGAATGCAGCCGCCAAAATGGCTCAAGCTGCCAAACCGGCAGCGCCATCGGCACCGACGGCGTCGAATGACCGTCGTCCGCAGTCGGGAGCGCCGGTTTCTTCGAATACGTCTAACGCAAGCGCTCAGGCTCAACCGGCACGTCCGGCGGCGCCTGCTCCAAGCTCGGCTCCGAAAGCGGCGCAAGCATCTACGGCTTCCGTTTCTTCGGAATCGGCGTCAACGCCTGCAGCACCGGCGCCAACTGCAAATGCGGCGCCTTCGCAACCTTCCGCATCTTCGGCTCCTTCGTCTGCGCCTTCGCAAGGTCATACTCCTCGTCCGCAAGGGCAAGGCAGCCGACCGCAAGGCCAAGGCGGATATAACCAACGTGACGGCGGTAATCGTCCTCAGGGAGGTTACAACCAACGCGACGGAGCTAACCGTCCGCAAGGAAGCGGCCAAGGCGGATACAGCAGCGGCGGCGGAAGCCGTCCGCAAGGAAGCGGCCAAGGCGGATACAGCAGCGGCGGCGGAAGCCGTCCGCAAGGAAGCGGCCAAGGCGGATATAGCAGCGGCGGCGGTAGCCGACCGCAAGGAAGCGGCCAGGGCGGATATAGCAGCGGTGGCGGAAGCCGCCCGCAAGGAAGCGGCCAGGGCGGATATAGCAGCGGTGGCGGTAGCCGACCGCAAGGAAGCGGCCAAGGCGGATATAGCAGCGGCGGCGGTAGCCGACCGCAAGGCCAAGGCGGCGGGTACAGCAGCGGTGGCGGAAGCCGACCGCAAGGCCAAGGCGGATATAGCAGCGGCGGCAATCGTCCGCAAGGCGGCGGCCAAGGCGGGTTCAGCAGCGGCGGCGGAAACCGTCCGCAAAGCGGACCTAGCAGTACGGCTGCAAGCCGTCCGGGTCAAGGCGTAGGAGCTGGCCGTAGTCCGGCTGCGTCTGCTGCCGGAGCTCGCGGCGGACGTCCGGGAGACAAAGGTCGTCCGGGCGAAGGGGATTTCAATCGCGGCGCAAGCGGCGGTCCGGGTGCCGCAGGCAAGCGCAAAGAAAACAACAGCCGGTTCGATGACGGCAGAAGCGGCAACTTCAGAGGACCAAGAGGCAAAGGCGGCAAAAACGCGCGCAAGAGCAATCAGCCTCCTCGCGAGAAAATCGACAACACGCCTAAGAAAGTTATCGTTCGCGGTAACATGACCGTGGGCGAATTAGCTAAGCTACTTCATAAAGATGCTTCCGAAGTGATCAAGAAATTGTTGATGATGGGCGTAATGGCTACGATCAACCAAGATCTCGATCTGGATACGGTGCTTCTAGTCGTTGGAGAATACGGCGTTGAAGTAGAAGTCAAAATCGCCGTCGAAGACACGCAGTTCGAGACGATCGAAGAGAACGACGAGCCGGACGCGCTCGTATCCCGTCCTCCCGTTGTTACGATCATGGGTCACGTCGATCATGGTAAAACAACGCTTCTTGACGCGATTCGCGAGACGAAAGTCGCTAGCGGAGAAGCGGGCGGCATTACGCAGCACATCGGAGCTTATCAAGTCGAGATCAACGGTAAGAAAATTTCCTTCCTCGATACGCCTGGTCACGAAGCGTTTACGACTATGCGTGCTCGCGGAGCTCAAGTTACGGATATTACGATTCTCGTCGTAGCGGCGGATGACGGCGTTATGCCTCAAACCGTGGAAGCGATCGCCCATGCGAAAGCAGCTAACGTGCCGATTATCGTTGCCGTGAATAAAATCGACAAACCGGGCGCTAATCCGGATAAAGTTAAACAAGAATTGACCGAATACGGTCTCGTTCAAGAAGCATGGGGCGGGGACACGATCTTCGTCGAAGTATCGGCTAAGCAACGCATTAACCTGGATGGCTTGCTCGAGATGATTCTCCTCGTAGCCGAGGTGAACGATTACAAAGCGAACCCGGACAAGCGCGCTCGCGGTACCGTTATGGAAGCCGAGCTCGACAAAGGAAAAGGTCCCGTCGCGCGTATCCTCGTGCAGAACGGAACGCTTAAAGTGGGCGACGCCTTCGTAGCGGGAGATTGCTTCGGACGTATCCGAGCGATGACGAACGACCGCGGTCGCAGAATCAAGGAAGCGGGTCCTTCGACGCCGGTTGAAATTACCGGATTAACCGAAGTGCCGCAAGCCGGCGATCCGTTCATGGTGTTCGAAGACGAGCGTAAAGCGCGCGAAATCGCCGACAAACGTTCGATCAAGACACGTCAGTCGCAGATGAAAGCCAACCAAACGGTTACGCTTGAAGATCTCTTCAGCAAAATCAAGGAAGGCGACATTAAAGAGCTTAACGTTATCCTTAAAGCCGACGTTCAAGGTTCTCTCGAGGCGCTTAAAGGCTCGCTCGAGAAGATCGAAATCGAAGGCGTGCGCGTTCGGACGATCTACAGCGGCGTAGGCGCGGTAACAGAATCCGATATTATTCTGGCTTCTGCTTCCTCCGCGATCGTCGTCGGCTTTAACGTTCGTCCTGAACCGCGCGCTCAAGGCATCGCGGAACAAGAAAAAGTGGACGTTCGCTTGCATTCGATTATTTACAAAGTAATCGAGGAAATCGAGCACGCTATGAAAGGGATGCTTGATCCTGTATTCAAGGAAAGAGTAACCGGTCATGCGGAAGTTCGCGAGACGTTCAAAGTGACCAAGGTCGGTACGATTGCCGGTTGTATGGTAACCGACGGCAAAATCGCCCGCAACTCCGAAGCGCGTCTTACCCGTGGCGGAATCGTCTTGTACACAGGTAAAATCGATTCCCTTAAACGGTTCAAGGATGATGCGAAGGAAGTTTCGGAAGGCTATGAATGCGGAATTACGCTCGATAAATTCAATGACCTTCAACAAGGGGATATTATTGAAGCGTTCGTGATGGAGTCCGTAGAGCGCTAATAACAGCAAGCAAGGTGGGATCTGGATGGCCAAATTTAGAGTCGGACGGGTCGGAGAACAGATTAAGAAGGAGATCAGCTCCATCATTCAGACGGAGCTGAAGGATCCTCGCATCGGTTTTATTACCGTGACAGGAGTAGACGTAACGAACGATCTTTCTCTCGCCCGAGTGTATATAAGCATATTGGGAAGCGAAGAGCAGAAGGAAGAGACGCTTAAAGCGATCGGCCGTGCGAACGGGTTTCTTCGTTCGGAGCTTGGGCGCCGAGTGAAATTGCGTCATACTCCCGTTATGGAGTTCCGTTTCGACAGCTCCATCGCTTATGGCAGCCATATTGAATCGCTGTTAGCGAAAATCAACAAAGATTCGTTGGAGTCCAAGTAAAACGGCTGCGCCGTCTTGGACGTCGCTATACGTTTGTATCGAGCAATCAGAAAGGTATAAAAACATCGAATGATATGCATTCTGATTGTCACAGAAATCGGCTAGGGGGAAATAGCATGTGGGCACAGGCTTTGAAGGAGGCGGCCGCTTTCATTCGTGAAAGGGACGATTTCCTTATCGTTTCTCATGTGCAGCCCGATGGCGATGCGATAAGTTCTACGGTTGCCACTGGCTGGCTGCTGGAGAAGCTGGGGAAAAAATTTACGATGCTGAATGAAGGCCCTGTGCCTTCTCGGCTTCAGTTTTTATGGAAAAGCTCGGAAATCCGCACGCTTGATGGAGACGGAAATCCGCCGGATCCGGATCGCAAATATCGTAACGTGATCTGCGTCGATTGCGCGGATTATGCACGCGTGGGTCAAACCAATCAATGGTTTGATCCGGATGCCGAGTTGTTGAACATTGATCACCATCCAACGAATGACGGGTACGGCCGCGTAAACCTAATGAAGTTTCATGCGGCTGCGACCGCCGAAATCTTATTCGAATTGATTGACGAGTTGGAACTGCGGATGGATACCGACGTTGCAACGGCGATCTATACGGGATTATTGACAGATACGGGCGGTTTCCGTTATTCCAACACGAGTCCGTTAGTTATGGCAATGGCTTCGAGGTTGCTGGAAGCCGGAGTTAACGGTCCGGATCTGGCCGAGCATTTGCTTGAACGGATGACGGCGGGACAGCTTCGCATCACGCAACGAGGATTGTCGCGACTTACTTTTAGCGATGATCAGCAAATTGCTTGGCTGTGGGTGAATTCCGAAGATCTCGAGGAATCGGGAGCGACGAACGAGGACTTGGAAGGTTTAGTGAACTATCCGAGAAATGTGGAAGGCGTAGAAGTCGGAATGCTGTTTAAGCAGAACGGCCAATCGTCGGTTAAAGTGAGCATGCGTTCCGCTGGACGCGTTAACGTCGCCGCCGTGGCTCAACATTTCGGTGGTGGCGGACACGTACGCGCCGCAGGCTGCAGGCTGACGGACCCTTTGCCCGAAGTCATTTCCCAAGTCGTCGCTTACGTTCAGAAAGCGCTGGATGAACAATGAAGCAACAGGCAGAACAGAATTGGGATGGCGTGCTGGCCATTTGGAAGCCCGCGGGCTGGACCTCCCACGATGTAGTGGCGAAAGCGCGCGGTTTGCTTCGGGTACGGAGGATCGGACATACGGGTACGCTAGATCCGGCTGTAACGGGCGTACTTCCCTTATGTGTCGGGCGTTCGACCCGTTTCGTAGAGTACTTGCAAGAGATGCCCAAGACGTATGTTGCAAAGCTAAGATTCGGTATTGCAACGAATACGGAAGATCTAAGCGGCGAAGTGATCGAGCAGAAGGACGCGTCGTTTCTGACGGAGCCTATGATGGTGGAAGCCGCCTTATCTTTCGTTGGCGAAATCGATCAAATTCCGCCAATGGTATCGGCGGTCAAGGTCAACGGTCAACGGTTATACGACTTGGCGCGGCAGGGGATCACGGTAGAACGCGCTTCCAGACGGGTAACGATTCAGGAGATTCATATACTCAAAGTCGTTGACGGAGTCGACCAGCCGGAGCTGACTTTTTCCGTTACGTGCTCCAAAGGCACCTACATTCGTACGTTATGCGTGGATATTGGCCGCAAGTTGGGCGTTCCGGCTGTCATGGCTGAACTTGTTCGTACGGAAAGTGCCGGTATCAAACAAGAGCAGTGCGTGACGTTAGAGCAGATTCCGGAGCTGATTAAGCAAGGGGAACTGGGAGATAAGCTGCTAGCTGGCGATTCGATGCTAACGGCAATCCCTTCGTCATCGGTAGCTTACCCGGAATCGTTATATGCATTGCAGGGCAAGAGGATTGAAGCCGCAAGACTTCAACCCCCTCCCGACAGCACTGGATTAATAAAACTTTACCGATCGGACGGTGCCTTTCTCGGATTATTCTTCGTTGACGAGAATAGAGAAACAGTCCGCCCGATTAAGGTGTTTTACGCTTCGGATGACAGTTAAAGTATTGTCCGTCCGACTGAGCAGGAGGGCATCACGTGGAACGGTTTGATCTATCAATTGCGAATGTAACGGGAGCTCTCCCTGAAGGAGCACGGAAAGAACAAGGGATATCGCTAGCGATCGGTTTTTTCGATGGCGTACACTTAGGTCATCAAGAAGTCGTACGCCAAGCTGTCGCTCTGGCGCGCGAACAAGGTTTGGTACCCGCTGTAATGACCTTCGATCCGCATCCTAGGGTTGTCTTAGGCCATGGTTCTCAGTACCAAACGGTGCTGACTCCGCTTGCGGACAAGCTTTCCCTGCTATCCAAGCTTGGCGTTGAAGCGGCGTATGTTATTCAATTCGAGCGGTCGTTCTCCGAAGTGACGGCCGAAGAGTTCGTCAAGACGCTAATTAACCCGCTAGGCGTGAAGGCGACGACCGTGGGCTTTGATTTCTCGTTCGGACACCGAGGCGAAGGGAATGCGGACACGCTTAGGCTTCATGGTAATGGGGAAATTCAAGTGCAAGTCGTTTCCCCCGTATTTCTGGAGGACGACAAAGTCAGCAGTACCCGAATACGCGACAGGTTGGCTGAAGGTGAAAGCCTTGAAGCTTCCGCGCTTCTCGGGCGTCCTTATGTTATTAAGGGCTTAGTCGTCCATGGCGACGCGAGAGGTCGATTGCTCGGCTATCCGACCGCGAATTTGTTGCCGGAGCAGCCATACGTGATTCCACGCTCCGGCGTATATGCGATCTATATCGATCTTCTATCCGACTCCGGCGAATTCGAAAGTCGATATAACGGAGTGTTGAACGTTGGCTATCGTCCGACATTCGACGCCCCTGGAGGCGCGTTAAGATTAGAGGCGCATTTGTTCGATTTCGGTGGGGACTTGTATGGGCGCCAACTCGCCCTGACATTCCATACCTTCCTACGCGCGGAGAAAAAATTCGATTCCATCGAGCAGTTGGTCGCACAGATATCGCTCGATGCCGCTCAAGCCAAAGAAATCGTTTCGGTTCAAAGATAGGTAGAAATAATTCATGTTTTAGTTGTCCCTCATACTCTGGCATTGTATGTAAGGCCAATAGTATGCTATACTGTAACACGTTGCTGTCATCCGGGTTTCACTCGGGTGTACATGCGCTAATGAACCTTATCTTGGCAATTCGTGCTCACCGACGTTTGCTGGGGTAACGGCGATTCTAATGAAGGAGGTGAACAAGGATGGCATTGACACAAGAACGCAAACAAGAATTGATCGA
Organism: Cohnella herbarum; assembly: GCF_012849095.1. NCBI lineage: Bacteria > Bacillati > Bacillota > Bacilli > Caryophanales > Paenibacillaceae > Cohnella > Cohnella herbarum. The sequence goes on along the minus strand of NZ_CP051680.1, from coordinate 2,054,259 downwards.
AGAGCATAAGACGCATGCTACGGACACGGGTTCCCCGGAAGTCCAAATTGCTATCCTTACGCAGAACATCAACAATCTGACGACTCACTTTAGGGAGCACAAGAAAGATCATCACTCCCGCCGTGGTTTGCTCAAGATGGTTGGTCAACGTCGTAAGTTGCTAGCATACTTGAAAAACAAAGACGTAAGCCGGTATAGTGCCCTGATTGCAAAATTGGGACTTCGCCGTTAATTTATTACCCGCACGAAAGCAACCTGGCTTCGCCGAATGGGGCTCAACGCCCTTTCCGGCATCAGGTTGCTTTTTCCCATATTAGGGATTCGAATCTTAAGAGTCATGCCTAAGCTACGGTTTGGCAGGAAATAATGAGAAGAGTGTCGAAATTACATAAGGTTATTTAGCCCAAGTCTAATATCGTGAGATACGCCTTATGGTAGGATTTGGATGACGTGACGAGCAATGCTCGCACTTAGAGGAGGGAATCAGTTTGGAGCAACGCGTGGAAATGCAGCTTGGCGGCCGTACATTCGCTTTGGAAACGGGAAGATTGGCTAAGCAGGCGAACGGCGCTGTCGTCGTACGTTATGGAGATACGGTGGTTCTTTCTACTGTAACGGCTTCTAACGAGCCGAAGGATCTCGATTTTTTTCCGCTTACCGTAAACTATGAAGAGCGTTTATATGCGGTAGGTAAAATTCCCGGAGGTTTCATTAAACGGGAAGGACGCCCGAGCGAGAAAGCGATTCTTGCCAGCCGATTGACGGATCGTCCGATTCGTCCGTTATTCTCCGAAGGCTTTAGGAACGACGTTCAAATCGTAAATCTCGTACTGAGCGTGGATCAAGATTGTTCTCCCGAAATTGCCGCAATGATCGGAACTTCCGCTGCGTTGGCGATTTCGAACGTACCGTTTAACGGTCCGATCGGAGGCGTAATCGTTGGCCGGATCGACGGTAAGTTTATCGTGAACCCGACGCAAGCTCAGGAAGAAATCACGGATATGTACGTAGTCGTAGCGGGAACCCGAGATGCGATTATGATGGTCGAAGCAGAAGCTAACGAGGTATCCGAGGCGGATATGCTGGAAGCGATCATGTTCGGACACGATGAGATCAAGAAGATCGTAGATACGATCGATCAATTGGTTAATGCAGCCGGTCAACCGAAAATGGCGGTGAAACTTCATAGCGTGGACGAGACTGTGGAAGCAGACGTTCAAGCATATGCACAGGCTAGACTCGTACAAGCCGTTAGCATCTCCGAGAAACATGCCCGCCAAGAAGCGATCGATGCTATCAATGGCGAGACGGTAGAACATTTCGGCAACTTGTACGCCGAGACGCCAAGCAAGCTTAAAGACGTCAAAGAAGTATTGTACGATATCGTCAAGAACGAAGTTCGCCGTCTGATCACGCATGATAAAGTGCGTCCCGATGGTCGAGGGTTGTCCGAGATCCGTCCGATTTCAAGCGATACGTCGATTCTTCCTCGTACGCACGGTTCCGGGTTGTTTACCCGCGGCCAAACTCAAGCTCTTAGTATTTGTACGTTAGGACCGCTTGGCGAAGTCCAAATTTTGGACGGTATTAGCCCGCAAGAGTCCAAACGGTTCATGCACCACTATAACTTCCCGCCGTTTTCCGTTGGCGAGGCACGTCCTTTGCGTCCGCCGGGCCGTCGCGAAATCGGTCATGGTGCTCTCGGCGAGCGGGCATTGCTTAAAGTTCTCCCGTCGGAAGTGGATTTCCCTTACACGATCCGCCTAGTATCCGAGGTTCTGGAGTCGAATGGCTCTACTTCGCAAGCAAGTATTTGCGCGAGCACGCTTGCAATGATGGATGCCGGGGTTCCGATAAAAGCACCTGTCGCGGGTGTTGCGATGGGCTTGATCAAAGACGGAGATCATACTTCGATCTTAACCGATATCCAAGGGATGGAAGATCATCTGGGCGATATGGACTTTAAGGTGGCAGGAACTGCCGCTGGAATTACGGCTATCCAAATGGACATCAAGATTGACGGAATCGATCGTCAAATTCTTACGGATGCCTTGCAACAAGCCAAAGAAGGACGTTTGTTCATCTTGGGCAAAATGCTCGAAACGATTCAAGAGCCGCGTAAGCAATTAAGCAAATACGCTCCGAAAATCATTTCGCTCAAAATTAACCCGGATAAAATTCGGGACGTTATCGGCTCCGGCGGTAAAATCATCAACAAAATCATTGAGGAAACCGGCGTGAAAATCGATATCGAACAAGACGGTACCGTCTATATTGCTTCTACGGACGAAGCGGCTAACCAACGCGCCCGCGGAATTATCGAGGGAATCGTTAAAGAAGTCGTAGTCGGCGAAGTGTATACTGGAACGGTTAAACGGATCGAGAAATTCGGCTGTTTCGTCGAAATTCTGCCGAACAAAGACGGGCTTATTCACATTAGCCAACTCGCGAACGAACGCGTTGCGAAAGTGGAAGACGTCGTGAATATCGGAGACCAGATCGAAGTTAAGGTCACTGAAATCGATAATATGGGCCGTATCAACTTGTCCCGCAAAGCTTTGCTGAATTCGGAGCAAGTATCGGTATAACCCAACAAACAAGTGCATAGGATTGACAAAAGAGACTCCAACAAGCTGGTCTCTTTTTGTTTTGCATAAATCAGCGAGTTCAATGGGATGCTCACTCATAAAGCCCAATTTCCCGGCATAGGATGAGGCAGGGAACAGGGACAAGACGGGGGTGCGCCAATTGAACAGAAATACGTCAGCTGCCAAGTTAGGGATCATGCTGGCATGCTTGGTAACGATCCTGATAGCCGGGACATATGGTCCGTTACAATCTTTCGTACAAGCCGTTAAATCACGCCCGACCGCGAGCGCGGCAATTATGAATGAGCAATCCGAGGATCAATTGATGAGTTGGATCAAATCCGAGGCTGCCAAACAAAACCAATCTCCGATCAACCCTGTCATCGATAGGGTGTGGAAAGCGATTCCCGGCTACGACGGCCGTGTAGTGGATGTAAAAGCTACGTATCTGAAAGCGAAACTGATCGGCTTCAAACCAGAGAACGCGAAAGGTTTTCCATGGATTTATCGGAGTGTTAAACCGAAATTAGCTTTAGACGATTTGCCAATGGAACCGATTTACCGCGGCAACTTCGCCAAACCAATGGTCGGCCTTATGATCAACGTGGCTTGGGGAGATGAATTCTTGCTTCCTATGCTCCAAATATTAAGCGAAACGGGAGTGAAAGCGACCTTTTTCTTCGATGGAACATGGCTGGCTAAACATATGGACACCGCGCAAAACATCCTGGCTCAAGGACATGAATTATCGAATCATGCTTATACTCACCCGGATATGAGCAAGCTTAGCGCGGCCAGGCAACGGGAGGAAATAGGGAAAACCGAGCAGTTATTGAAAAAGCTCGGAGTGAAAAACGTTTGGTTCGCTCCCCCGTCCGGATATTACAATAGCGAGACGGTAAAGGTCGCTTCAGAGTATGGTCTAAGAACGGTTTTATGGACGTTGGATACGATTGATTGGCAGAAGCCCGAGCCCTCGTCCGTCGTTTCGAAAATCTATCGTAAGGTAGGCCCGGGAACGTTGATCTTGATGCACCCTACATCGACTTCGCAGGGGGCGCTTAGAGGAATGATCAAGGCAATAAGGGATAAAGGATTCGTACCAGGCACGGTGTCGGAAACGTTGTCTTCGGAACGAGTAGAGGATCGGTTGTGACAGTTGTCGTAATTTGATATAGTGGTATCACTGTTCGTTAGGTATTCAGCAAAGGGGGAAATCGGATGAACAAATATGAGCTTAAGAACGGACTGCGCGTGATGATCGAATCGATACCGACATGTCGGTCGGTGTCGTTCGGAATTTGGGTCAAAACCGGTTCCCGTTACGAGGATTTGAACAACAACGGGATCTCCCACTTTATCGAGCACATGCTGTTCAAAGGGACTAATCGCCATAGCGCTAAGGATATAGCCGATCGTTTCGACGGAATCGGCGGCAACGTTAACGCATTTACGTCCAAAGAATATACATGCTATTACGCTAAAGTTTTGGACCAGCATTTGCCGATCGCTGTAGATATTTTATCCGATATGTTTTTTGATTCGCAGATGGCCGATGTCGAGCTAGCGAAAGAAAAGAACGTTATTCTTGAAGAAATCTCGATGTACGACGACACGCCGGATGATACCGTCCACGATCTTGCTTCCCGTGCAGCCTATAACGATCATCCGCTAGCCTATTCTATTCTGGGAACGGCAGAGCGGTTAAACGCGATGGGCTCGAATGATCTGCGCAAGTATATGGGAGAGAGATACCGGATTGATAATACGGTTATTAGTCTTGCGGGGAACGTTGGAGAAGAAGTGCTGGAGCTTCTCGAACATCATTTCGGACAGTTTGATGTTAAGGGCAGCGACTCCGTGCTGGAAGTACCGACATTCCAATCTCGTGCGTTGTTTCATCGTAAGAAAACGGAACAGAACCACCTGTGCTTAACCTTCCCCGGAAGCTCGAGCAAGGCGCCTAACCTTTATGCCATGATTTTGTTGAACAATACGATCGGCGGAGGGATGAGTTCCCGCTTGTTCCAAGAAATCCGGGAAAAGCGCGGTCTTGCCTATTCCGTTTATTCCTACCATACTTCGTATGCGGATAGCGGTCTGTTTACGGTTTACGCGGGAACTGCGCCCAAGCAAACGAAAGAAGTATACGATCTCACGGTTGAATTGTTGAATGATATCGCGGACAAAGGGTTAACCGAAGCTGAACTTTCCCGTGGGAAGGAACAGTTGAAAGGTAACTTAATCTTAAGTCTAGAGAGCACCAGCAGCCGCATGAACCGTTTAGGCAAAAACGAACTCATGTTAGGCCGCCATTATACTTTGGATGAAATGCTGGAGCGGATCGACCAAGTGCAAATGTCCGATTTGGACGCTATAATGAAATCAATGATTTCGCAGCCTTGTGCTGTTGCACTAGTAGGCTCGAATGAGAAAGTGCTGTCGGGAATCGGGAGGGAATTCATTGTATCCAATTCAGTTGAAGAGGCTGCCGGGGAATGAAGACGTTGAATTGCCGCGTCAAATGTCTGAATGGGCAGCAGGATTCGATTTACACGCCGCGGTGGCGGAGCCCGTTGTACTTGCTCCTGGAGAACGGGCATTGATCCCTACGGGATTCGCGATGGCGATGCCTCGGGAGCTCGAAGCTCAAATCAGGCCTCGTAGCGGTTTGGCTTACAAGCATGGAATTACGTGCCTGAACTCGCCGGGGACGATCGACGCGGATTATCGCGGAGAAGTGAAGGTGCTGCTCATTAATTTAGGGCAAGAGCCGTTCACGATCGTGCGGGGCGAACGTGTCGCGCAGATGGTTTTCCAACACGTGCCGCAAGTCAAGCTCGAAGAAGTGACCGAACTGTCGGAAACCGTTCGCGGAGAAGGCGGCTTCGGCCATACCGGCAAATAGCCGGAATAAGAAAAATGATAAACCACCTGACGCAGCCGTTTGCGATGCTCGGGTGGTTTTTCGCACATGATCCCCCTCGCTCAGGATAATCGTAAACGAATGCAAGTGCTTGTTCACATGTTCACCCTTGTTGCCATTATCCCTTTTGCTCAGGTTTCACGTAACCTGTAAATCTGTGCATCTGTGCATCTGTACATCTGTGCATCTGTACATCTGTGCATCTGTACATCTGTGCCTCGTCATCTGTATACCCATTATCCCCTCAGCTCAGGGCCGCTCGGTTATAGAAGAAAACCCACAATCAGTTGGTCGTTTGAATATAAATTCCATAGCCATTAGATCTAAATCCACCCGTATTCACCCCATCAATTATCCATCCAATCAACTATTCGACTAATAGCCAATATGACCAACTTATATCCTCGATTCGTCAAATATCTCCATTATCCCCGTCGATCAGGTTTAGAGTTAAGCTCATTTGAAGCTGAAGCTCGTTCAAAGCTCATTCAAAGCTCATTCAAAGCTCATTCAAAGCTCATTCAAAGCTCATTCAAAGCTCATTCAAAGCTCATTCAAAGCTCAGCAAAATGTCGAATTAGAAACTAACTGGCATTTTTTAAGTAGTGAGCATATTGTAATCTAAGTTTAGGTTGAATGTTCGGTTTACGGATGAGTTCCGGGTATGGAAGAGCAGAAGTCGTCATGCTGAGGTTAAAAAGACTAGAGAAAGCATCTTGTTTTAGAACAGTCATATTAAACCCGTAACTGTACTGATCCAAATAAGCCTGCAGATGCTTAGCTCCAATGCCTCTAAAAGTGGAATTAATCCATATGGAAGCATTTTGGCAGATACGGAGAAGAGACTTGTTTCTATCTTTGCTGTACTTTAGGGTAACCGCAACGATTTCTGTGGCTTGGGGATCGACATGTTTACGAATAAAAGGAAATTTATCCAACGGGCAAGTGAACTGGGGATACGAACATTCCTCGACGGCTTGCTTGATTTTGATATGGGTAAACTCACCTGCTGCATTCATACTTGCTCCGATTAAGAGAGGTTGCTCCTGCGGGTGCCTGAAAACAGTTGGGTTATATGGGTGACCGTATTGAGCGAAATTAATACGCACTAATCCTTGTAATAATTGGCTTTGGTCGGAATGGGCAATGGCATGGCGAATCTTATGGCAAATAAGCCACGCGGTCTTGTAGGTGGTACCGATTATTCTTGTTAAGCGGGAAGCGCTGATGCCTTCAGGTTTCGAGTGAAGATATATGGCAAGAATCCAAAGTCTGATTGGCGTTCTGCTTCCCTCCATAATCGTACCTGAGGTAAGCGAGGTTTGTGTTCCGCATGCGCTGCATTCGTAGAGAGGTAATCTTCGGGTTCGGATCGTGTAGGAATGCCGAGCACTACATTTCGGACAGCAAAAACCATTTGGCCATCTTGAATCGTGAATTTTCTGAATCCACTGCGTCTCGCTTACCTCGGACAGACAAAAAGTAGTCATTTCGGACAATTCCATACTAATCCTCCTTCAGGATGATAATCGGTTATCTAAATCAATTATACCAAACATGCGTTCTTGTTTAAAGTTATTTTACTAAATTTTAGGATAAAATTTAGAGTGCTGAAGACGGGGATTTCCTGAATTAAGCCTAGAGTAAGTAAATTATTAATCATGTATGTCAATCGGAAAAGTTTGAAAACGAACCTGAGTGAGAGGGATAGTGATAATAGCCGATGGAGGGACTAGTAATTGTCTGGATTACTCTGAGTGAGCCGGATAGTGGTGATAGCCGATGGAGGGACTAGTAATTGTCTGGAGTTACTCTGAGTGAGCCGGATAGTGGTGATAGCCGGTGGAGGGACTGGTAATTATGTGGATTACCCTGAGCGAGCGGGATGGCTGGTATAGCAGTTTGAATAATATGGAACGACGGGGAGTTACGAGTATTACACTGAGCGAGTGGGATAGCGGTCATAGCTGGCGGGAAGTGGACTGAAGTCTTGAACGATCCTGAGCGTAGGGAATAACGGGGATAAAGGGGATAACGGGTATAACGGGTATTGCGGGTATTGCGGTAGGTTAGAAGGAAGTCAGTTGATTTGATGGAAAGTTGAAGGGATTACCCTGAGCGAACGGGATAATGAGAATAGGCGAAAGAGCGAGGCCGGTAGCAGGATTAGGTCGGCACGCCGGACTGGGCGTATGCATACGATGTGCTATGCAAGAAATGCCGAGAGGAGGGGGCTGCGATACTTACGGGAGTTCAAATCGTTCTCGCGGGTGGAGATGCCCGGCAGTTGGAAGTGATTCGGCGGTTGACGGAGTTGGATGCCGCGGTTACGATAACGGGCTTTGACAGGTTGGATACTCCCTTTAGCGGGGTCGTTAAAGCGGAGTGGTCTCCTGATATTTTAAAGCAGGCTGACGTGTTGATATTGCCGGCGGTAGGTACGGATGACGAAGGTGTCATTCCAACGTTGTTCAGCGATCAAGAGTTGAGGCTAACGGATGCTCATCTCGCCGCTATCCCGAAAGCGAGCAAGGTGATTACGGGTATGGCAAAGCCATATCTTAAGAAGCTGTGCGAGAAAAATCATTTGGAAATCGTAGAATTGTTCGAGAGGGACGACGTGGCCATATACAACTCGATTCCGACGGCGGAAGGCGCGTTGATGATGGCTATTCAGAATACCGATATAACGATCCACGGGTCGAATTGCATCGTGCTCGGACTCGGAAGAACGGGGTTTACGATGGCGAGAACGTTGCAGGCTATCGGAGCTAACGTGAAGGTTGGAGTAAGGAGGGATGAGGCTTTCGCCCGTGCTTTCGAGATGGGTTTCGAGCCTTTCTATATGCCTGATTTAGCGCGTCAGGCGGGGAATATCGACTTGATTTTTAACACAATTCCGACTATGATAGTCACAGCACAAGTGATCGCACAACTTCCCCTGCGCGCATGTATTATCGACTTGGCATCTAAGCCCGGCGGCACTGATTTCCGCTTCGCGGAGAAGCGAGGAATCAAGGCTTTGCTTGCTCCCGGACTGCCTGGGATCGTGGCTCCGAAGACGGCCGGTCGAATCATCGCGAACAGTCTAACCCAGATCATTCTGGAAGACGACCGATTACGGGGGAATAGACCATGAACTGGCAGGGAATTACCGTAGGGTACGCATTATCGGGTTCTCATTGTACGTTAGAAGAGATTATGCCGCAAATACAGCGGTTCGTGGATGCGGGAGCTAACGTGATCCCGATCGTTTCGTCAACGATCATGACTACGGATACCCGATTCGGCACTTCGAATCATTGGCAAGAAAGTTTGCGCGCAATAACCGGAAACGAAATCATATCCTCTATAGTAGACGCAGAGCCGCTAGGACCTTCCAAGCTATTGGACGTCTTGACGATTGCGCCTTGTACCGGCAATACCACCAGTAAGTTGGCAAATGCCATGACCGACGGTCCCGTGCTTATGGCGGCGAAAGCGCAAATGAGAAATCAACGGCCGCTAGTGCTCGCCATATCGACGAACGACGGGTTAGGCTTGAATGCCGCGAATATCGCTAAGCTCCTTATTATGAAAAACATTTATTTTGTGCCGTTCGGGCAAGACAATCCGATTGCCAAACCGAATTCGCTCGTGGCTAGAATGGATCTCGTAATGGAAACTTGCGAAGCGGCGTTACAAGGAAAACAATTGCAACCTTTGCTTATTGAGCGGTTCCTACACGCTTGAGATAGACTTGTCAGCAGGAACGAGGTATTCGTAGGAAGTACTGCGGCACCTCTATAATCCTCGCGAGTTGAATTTAAAGATCGTTTCCGAAAGCTTGCTTAAGGGCCCAGCAGGGAATGCGGTGCAATCGCCGGGGTTATAGCGATTCCGCAAGAGCGGAGGAAAACGAGATGGACCTGATCGTACAAAAATTCGGAGGGACGTCGCTGTCCGACGAACAAAGTCGGCGGCACGTCCTCCGTCATATCATTCGGGAACGCGAGGCGGGAAACGGCTTAGTCGTCGTCGTATCGGCAATGGGAAGAAGCGGAGAGCCCTATGCAACGGATTCTCTTCTTAATCTCGTTCTTCGAAACGGCAACGCGCTTCCTGCGAGAGAGCGGGATTTACTGTTATCTTGCGGCGAATTAATATCGGCTTCCGTCCTTTGCAGTCTTTTGAACGCCGAAGGCATTCCTTCCGTTGCCTTGACGGGAGGACAGGCAGGTATTATGACGGACGACCGATTCGGTTCCGCCCGAATTGCGGATATCAAGACAGAACGGGTACACAAACATCTGTCGGAAGGTCTTGTCGTTGTCGTCACGGGTTTTCAAGGGATGACTTCCGAAGGCGAGATCACGACATTAGGCCGCGGCGGCAGCGATACATCGGCGACGGCTCTCGGCGCAGCCTTGAGCGCAAAAGTTGTCGATATTTATACCGACGTTGATGGAATTCTGACCGCCGACCCGCGTTGGGTAAGCAATGCTCGCCCGTTGCCCGCCGTCAGCTATGAAGAAATATGCAATATGGCCCAGAACGGGGCAAAGGTCATCCATCCGCGAGCGGTCGAAATCGCCATGAAAGCGGGAATTCCGGTTCGCGTTCGTTCCACGTTCTCGGACGGGGAAGGAACGCTGGTTACGAATGCGGAGGCCTTGCGTAAACAAGGAATCTGGTTCGATAAGACAGTTACCGGACTTGCTCATGTTCATCAAGTTACGCAGATAGGCGTTATTAATAATAACGGTCCGGCCGACGTGCAGTTAAGGGTGTTTCGCGCGATGGCGTCCCATGGCATCAGCGTTGATTTTATTAACGTTATGCCTTCAGGCGTGCATTATACGGTATCGGATCATGATACGCCGAATGCGATTGGATTATTAGAGGGTTTAGGATTCAAGCCGCAAATTCGCCGGGCATGCGCGAAAGTCGCCGTCATCGGCGGAGGAATGAACGGGGAACCCGGCGTCATGGCGGTCATCGTGGAAGCGTTGACGAATTCGGGAATCCCGATTCTGCAATCCGCGGATTCCAATACGACCATATGGGTGCTTATATCCGAAGAAGATTTGGCGAAAGCGTTGCAGGCATTGCATACAGCTTTCGGGTTACATCTTGCTTAGGGAATTTAGAGGAGGACATTGTAATGAGTTTCGGTCGTCTGATTACAGCAATGGTAACGCCTTTTGACGCGCAACTGAAAATCGATTGGGAAGTTACGGGGCGTTTGATCGATTATTTAATCGAGGAGCAAAAATCCGACAGCCTGGTCGTCTCCGGAACGACGGGAGAATCCCCGACGTTATCCGACGAGGAGAAGGTCGACTTATTCCGTTTTGCGGTTAAACATGCGGCAGGAAGATGTAAAATCATTGCCGGAACCGGCAGCAACGAAACCGCTCATTCCGTCGAATTGACCAAAAAAGCCGAACAAGTAGGCGTGGACGGAATTTTGTTAGTGGCTCCTTACTACAATAGGCCTACGCAAGAAGGGATTTATCAGCATTTCCGTACGATCGCGCAAGCGACTTCCCTACCCGTCATCTTATATAATGTACCATCGCGTACGGTCGTTAGCGTCTCAACGGAAACAACGTTGCGGTTAGCTCAAATTCCGAATATCGTGGCGACTAAAGAATGCGCTTCTTTAGGTCAAATGACGGAAATCATTAGCGGCGCTCCCGAAGGCTTTGTTTTATATAGCGGCGATGACGCGGTTACCCTACCGACATTGTCAGTCGGCGGTCATGGTATCATCAGCGTGGCTAGCCATATCATCGGCGCCAAAATGAAGCAACTGATCGAAGCTTATCTAGACGGTCGCGTTCATGATGCGAAAGCAATCAACGAAGAGTGTTACCCGTTCTTCAACGGACTGTTCAATTGTCCGCATCCCGTGCCGAATCCGGTTGCCGTGAAATACGCGCTTGAATTGCGCGGATTGCCGGTAGGCGGAGTACGTCTTCCTCTAGTGAACGCGAACGAGGCGGAAGCGGAATTCTTGCAAAAATTGATTAAGGTCTAAATAGGAGTTTGTCGGTCGCCAGCAGCTGATTATGCGCAAACCGATGTCCTCCGGGCATCGGTTTTTTGAGCGATCAGATGAGCAGGAGTACAAAAGATACTTAGGTTCATCTGATCGTTCGATACATAGGAATGTCGTTATCTTGGGGCTGCGAATCCGTTTAACTTGACAGGGAAAGATAATATCGTCGATCTTGTATTTCCTGAATTGCTTCATGTATAATGATTGAGAGTGATTGGGTGCGGCTAATATTTTAGCAAATTGAAAATTTCATATCGATCGGGTGCGTCGAATGGATCTAGGAGGTACTAGGAGTGTCAAAGAAAAACAGCCAAGATAAATTACTGATTTTCGCGCTCGGTGGCGTTGGCGAAATCGGCAAAAACATGTATTGCATCCAGTATGGAAACGACATCGTGGTCGTAGATGCTGGGTTGAAATTCCCGGAAGAAGAGATGCTCGGAATCGACGTCGTTATCCCGGATATTTCCTATTTGTTGGAAAATCGCGAGAAAGTGAAAGCAATTCTGCTTACGCATGGTCATGAGGATCATATCGGCGGGCTACCTTACGTCTTGAAACAGTTTAATATTCCGATTTACGGAACGAAACTGACGTTAGGCTTGGTAGAAAACAAGTTAAAAGAAGCGGGTCTTCTCGGAGATACGAAACGGCATTTGATCAACGAGGATTCGGAGCTGACGTTCGGTACGATTAAAGCGACCTTTTTCCGTACGAACCACAGTATTCCTGACTCCGTTGGCGTTTGCTTGGAAACACCGGAAGGTAACGTCGTGCACACGGGCGACTTCAAGTTCGACCATACGCCGGTTAACGATCAGTTTGCCGACTTGCAAAGAATGGCGGAGATCGGAAGCCGCGGAGTACTCGCTTTGCTATCCGACAGCACGAACGCGGAGCGCGCGGGTTATACGCCTTCGGAAAGCAACATCGGAAGAGAGTTCGAATCTATTTTCCGCAGCGCGAAGCAACGCGTCGTTGTGGCAACGTTCGCTTCCAACGTTCACCGGATCCAACAGGTTATTAACGCGGCAGCGGAAACGCGCCGCAAAATGACGGTCATCGGCAGAAGTATGGTCAACATCGTAAGCATCGCTTCCGAACTCGGCTATTTGAACATTCCGGAAGGCATGCTCATCGAGCCGGAAGAAGTGAACAAGCTCCCTGCGGATCGCGTAGTTATCCTCTCGACCGGAAGCCAAGGAGAGCCTATGTCGGCGCTAACGCGGATGGCTCGTTCCACGCATCGGAAAGTCGATATTTTACCGGGCGATACGGTTATTATCTCGGCAACGCCGATTCCAGGCAACGAACGTTACGTCGGCAGAACGGTCGATGAGTTAATGCGCTTGGGTGCAAGCGTTATCTACGGCCCGGGTTCCGTATCCGGGGTGCACGTTTCCGGTCACGGAAGCCAAGAAGAGCTTAAATTGATGCTTAACTTGATGCGCCCGGAATACTTCATTCCGATTCACGGAGAATACCGTATGCTTCGTCATCACGGTTTGCTCGGCGAATCCGTAGGTATTCCTAAAGAGAACATCTTCCTGCTCGACAACGGAGATACGGTCGAGATTCAGAATGGCGCCGCGCGCAAAGCCGGCAAAATTCCTGCAGGCAACGTATTGATCGACGGACTTGGCGTTGGCGATGTCGGAAATATCGTTCTTCGCGATCGCAAGCTGTTGTCGCAAGACGGTATACTCGTTGTCGTCGTCACGCTCAGCAAGCAGGACGGAACGATAATGTCGGGTCCCGACATTATCTCCCGCGGTTTCGTGTACGTTCGCGAATCCGAAGGGTTATTGGAAGAAGCGAACCGCATCGTGACCAACACTTTGCATAAGCTGATGAACGAGAACGTGAACGAATGGGCTTCGCTCAAGACGAATGTCAAAGACGCGCTCGGACGTTTCCTATACGAACAAACAAGAAGAAGACCGATGATCTTGCCGATCATTATGGAAGTGTAGAAAGACTTACCCACACTCATCTAAAACCGTTTTCCGTCGCTAATGCGTCTGGAAGACGGTTTTTTTTACATAAAACGCTCATACTAGGTCGAGTCGTACATCTATTAGGAGGCCTAATCAGTGAGCGAGAAAACGAAACCCGGGGAGACGGCAGAACAGCCGGCCCCATCCGAAGAAGGACGCAAGGCAGCCGCCGTTACGGAATCGATCGTACAATTAGGGCAAACCTCCATCCCTTCCGGGGAGAGCAATATTTTCTGCATGACGATCATCGGGCAGATCGAAGGTCATCTCATGCTGCCGCCTCAGAATAAAACGACCAAATACGAGCATGTCATTCCTCAATTGATCGCCGCCGAGCAGAATGCCAAGGTGGAAGGGCTTCTGATCGTGCTGAACACCGTCGGCGGAGACGTGGAAGCCGGTCTTGCGATCGCCGAGATGATTGCTTCCCTTACGAAGCCTACGGTTACGATCGTCCTTGGCGGCGGCCATTCGATCGGCGTACCGATCGCGGTGTCTGCGAATTATTCTTTTATCGTAGAAACGGCCACAATGACGATCCATCCGATTCGAATGAACGGACTAGTGATCGGAGTACCGCAAACTTTCGATTATTTGGAGAAAATGCAAGAAAGGGTTACCCGTTTCGTCACTCGTCACTCTCGGATTACGGAGGAGCTATTCAAGCAGCTTATGTTTAAGACCGGCGAGCTGACTAGGGACATCGGTACGACGGTGATCGGCGGAGATGCGGTTAAACACGGGCTTATCGATGCGGTAGGCGGGCTGGGGGATGCGCTTAAGGAATTGAATCTACGGATTAGCAATCGAAAAAAAAACGAGGCGGAAGAGGCGACTAACCGATGACCCTATATACGATATTGCCCCTGGAACTCGTTCTGGACGGGATACAGAACGATCCGCCTCCATACGTGGAGGCGACCGTCCAAGGCGTGACGATGCAACTGCTTCCGCTTGCGCCGGGCATTGGGAAGATCGTGAGATTGCTGTCCGCCCCGTTGGATTATTATCTGTTAGCGGAGTATGCCCCAGGCCAAACGGTCTGTTATCATCCTACCTTAGAACCACGCCCCGCTCCCGAGCTTCCCGACTTTGGAATGTAACGCCCGATAGTCTGCCAACCGCCCCTCAATTGTGATATAATGTTGAACCGGGAGGTGGCAAATTTGGCCAAACGCAAGAAGAAGCGGGCTTCGTTCGGAGCAAGCTTAAAATACGAAGTATACGGTATTCTCCTGATTACGATTTCAGTCATTGCCATCTCCGGAGAAGCCGCGGTCGGACGCTCGCTTTCCAAGCTGTTCGGCTTTCTGTTAGGGAAGCATTACTACTTGTTGGCTTTAGCCGGCATTTGGGTCGGATTGCACGTCATGATTAAACGCAACTGGCCCCGCGGATGGACTTCTCGACGTTCGGGCTACGTTCTGGTCTCTTTGATCGCGACGTTATGGAGCGCGATGGCTGCTATCGACAATAGCCTTGGTCTTATGGATTCGGTAACCCCATCGAGCATCGTCAACCAGACGATGGCGCAATTAAGGGAAATGCTCTGGCAAGCGCCTTCCGCGGATAATATCAAGGTATTTAATGCCGATGTCGGCGGAGGAATCGTGGGCGCTGTTCAATACTCCATGCTGTATTGGCTCTTCGGCTATTACGGAGCCAAATTCGTGCTCATGATCGAGATCGC
Source organism: Cohnella herbarum (assembly GCF_012849095.1). Lineage (NCBI taxonomy): Bacteria > Bacillati > Bacillota > Bacilli > Caryophanales > Paenibacillaceae > Cohnella > Cohnella herbarum. Next base: position 2,039,015 of record NZ_CP051680.1, on the reverse strand, counting down.
GATAGCGATCATGTTGATTACCAATCGATCATACGTCGAGATCGGACGTTCTCTTCGGACATTCCTGTTAAGAGTAATGCCGTTGTTAGCGGCTCGGTTCTCTTCCGGCCGGAAGCTTCTGTCGGCTCGGGTCGTGCCTGTTGCCGGAACGGGACGGGGAGGAAGGGCGAACCGGCCGGTTGCCCAGGCGGAAATTCCGACAATGCCCGAGGACGATGGCATGGAGGAGCCCGCGTTGATCCCGCGGCCGAGGAAAACTCCGCTGTTCTTCCAATTGTTCCATGGGAAGCCGGAACGCGATCCCTATGCTCCGCAGGAAGAACATTGGGAAGAAGATGAGCCGATTAAATTTACCGGCAAGTCGTCTTCGACGTCTCCGCAAGCTCAGTCTCCCATTTCTGAAACTCCGATCACACAATCGGCTCAGAGAGAATTCGGACTTCGGTCGCAACGGCATGTGCCGGAAGTTCCGGATGACGAATCCGAGGAGGATATTCCGATAGCTCCTCGTTTTACGGACTTTACGGCTCAAGGGTATCCCGATTACGAATGGGATGACGAAGCCGAGATGGAGCAGCAGACGATGCCGTTAGCCGTAGAAGCCACGAATGCGATTACGTCTTCCGCCGTCGTGACGGAAGATCCGGAAGAAGCGACGGATATCGAACTGGATTTACTACCCGATGCGGACTCCCCGCCTGAAGCTTCTCCCGCTCCGCCTAAGCCGGTTAAGAAAATCCAGAAGCCTTATCGGTTGCCTAGCGCTAATCTGCTGGATAAGCCGTCCGGCGGAGGCAAATCGGGCAATCCGGCCGATTATATGAATATCGCGCGCAAGCTGGAAGCTACGCTTGAAAGCTTCGGCGTAAGGGCTAAGGTGCTGGACGTAGCCCGCGGCCCTGCGGTTACACGATACGAACTTCAGCCGGACGTTGGAGTCAAGGTTAGCCGGATCGTTAGCTTAACGGACGATATCGCTTTGGCGCTCGCGGCGAAAGACATTCGGATGGAAGCTCCAATTCCGGGTAAGGCGGCTATCGGGATCGAGGTTCCGAACAATGAAGTGAGCGTGGTTACGTTACGCGAAGTATTGGAGACTCAACCGTTCCAGGAATCGCAAGCAAAGCTGACGATTGCTTTCGGCCGGGATATTTCGGGGCAACCGATCGTAGGCAATCTCGCTAGAATGCCGCATTTGCTCGTCGCGGGAGCCACGGGATCGGGAAAATCGGTTTGTATTAACGGGATTATTACGAGTTTGTTATATAAGGCCAAGCCCGACGAAGTGAAGTTCCTAATGATCGATCCGAAGATGGTTGAGCTAAACGTGTATAACGGGATTCCCCATCTGCTAGCTCCTGTCGTAACCGATCCTAAACGGGCTTCGCTAGCTCTCAAGAAAATCGTCGTGGAAATGGAAAAGAGATACGAAAAGTTCTCGAAGTCGGGAACGAGGAATATCGAAGGATATAATGCGCTAATGCTCAGCGGAGACAATCCCGATGCGGTTCTGCCTTATATCGTAGTCATCGTGGACGAGCTCGCGGACTTGATGATGGTTGCCGCGGGAGACGTGGAAGACGCGATCTGCCGATTGGCGCAGATGGCTCGCGCCTCCGGCATCCACTTGATCATCGCGACGCAACGTCCGTCCGTAGACGTCATTACAGGCGTCATCAAAGCAAATATTCCAAGCCGGATCGCGTTCGGGGTATCTTCCCAAGTGGATTCGCGGACGATATTGGATATGGTCGGCGCCGAGAAACTTCTCGGCCGAGGCGATATGCTATTCCTGCCGATGGGAGCATCCAAGCCGATCCGCGTCCAAGGAGCGTTCTTGTCCGACGGAGAAGTGGAAGCCGTCGTCGGATACTGCCGCGGACAGGCGGAGGCCGAATACAATGAGGATCTCGTACCGGAAATCGACGATACGGCTAGCGACGAAGTAGCAGAGTTTTTGGACGAATTGTTCGATCAAGCGGTGCAGATCGTACTGGAAGCTAAACAGGCTTCCGTCTCGCTGCTCCAGCGGCGCATGCGCGTGGGTTACACGCGCGCTGCCAGACTGATCGACTCCATGGAAGCCAAAGGCATCGTAGGCCCTTACGAGGGCAGCAAGCCCCGCGAGGTGCTGATGACGATGGAGCAATACCAGCATCGGATTCCTTCTTAAAACAAGCTGCCCATGATTACAATTCAAAGCCCGCAACCCGATTTGGGGAGCGGGCTTTGGCATGCGTGCAGAAAGGATACAATTTTGGGTATAAGAGCCTTTCCCCTTTCTCATACTAACGGTCGAAGGCCAACATGGAAAAGGAAAGGCGTGACCTTGAGTGAGTTATCGTCTAGTGATCTTGACAGTATGCGTCGTATTCGGCTTGCTTGGGCTTTATACGATACAGCACTCCACCCAAAGCCGGGAAACGTTCAGCAACGCGATTCTCAAAGAAGGCTCTTCAGGCAAGGACATTTACGAGCTGCAGGGGCGCCTGAAGGCTCTGGGGTATTTCAACGGCAAAGTCGACGGCCAGTTCGGCGCGAGCACGAAAAACGCCGTTACCTGGTTCCAATGGAAATTCGGCATGAAATCGGACGGCGTCGTCGGCGCCAAGACGAAGCTGAAGCTTTGGACGGCGACGAAAGATTGGAAACCGACTGCCGCCGATTTGCCTCAAACGGGAAACGGCGGAGGCGAAGCCTCGAAAGCTCCCGCTTCCGGCGGTGGAGAGAGCAGTAAGCTTCCGGCATCGAACAATCTCGGATTCACCGAGAAGGATTTGAAAATGATGGCGAACGCGGTGTACGGGGAATCTCGCGGCGAGCCCTACGAGGGTCAGGTTGCCGTTGCCGCGGTTATTATCAACCGGGTGAAATCGTCGCAATTTCCGAATACGGCGACGGGCGTTATTTTCCAACCGGGGGCGTTCACGGCCGTCGCCGACGGGCAGATTTGGTTGACGCCTAACGCTCAAGCGGTCAAAGCCGTCAAAGACGCCGTTAGCGGCTGGGATCCTAGCGACGGATGCTTATATTACTTCAATCCGGAGACGGCGACTTCCAAATGGATATGGACCCGACCGCAGTATAAGACGATCGGCAGGCATATTTTCTGCAGATAGTCGCTTCTCGGAAACACGGTAGCGCAGATAATTATCGCGTTTGATCTTCACGATTGCCCTTGCAACCAACTTGCGCGCCTAAGGCGTTGCGGTTGGTTGTGTTGTTTATGGACTAGCCGCGTTTCCAACATTTGCTTCCTGTTCGTCCAATCGGTTAGAATGGGGCTGAAATGTCACGATGGACGCTTGAACAAGCGATTTTACTTAAAGGAGTCTGAGAAGATGTCGGAACAGTTCCAGAGAGGCGTATGGGGGCGGCTGCGGCTGCACGTGCTGCCGACGAAACGGTTCAAAACCTTCGCCATATCTTTGTTCGCGGGAGTCCCGTTGTCCGAGGATAGAGTGACGCCGGTTGCCTTAACTCCGTTCGTTCTCAGAAGAGGCACGAAATCCTATCCCGAGACGATAGCTTTCCGCGAACGGTTGGATGATCTATACGGCGCGGGATTCGGTTTTGATTTGTATAAGCGGGGCGATCATCAGATCGTTCAATTCAGGTTGGATATTATCAATGACCGCTTCGTGTCGTCTACGGAGTCGTTACTCGGGGAAGCTTTGTCTTTCCTAGGAGAGGTATTGACCGCTCCGGCTTTGGACGGCGGAGTTTTCCGCAGCAAATTCGTGGAAGCGGAGAAATCGACGGTCAGCAAAAGAATCGAAGCGATCATTAACGATAAGATTCGTTACGCCGCCGAGCGATGCGTGGAAGAGATGTGCAAAGATGAGCCGTTCAAGTTGCTCGCGCTCGGCCGCAAAGAACAGTTGGCGGATATCAATGCCGAAACGCTGTACCAAGCCTACCGGCAATGGTTGCAGGAGGCATCCTTCGACTTGTACGTCTCCGGCGATACGACGCTTGCCGACGTGCAAGCGTTGGTCGAGAAGTCGTTCAGCCTTCCGGAGGGGCAGCCGTCCAACTATTCGAAGCCAATGCTAAGATCGGCCCGAGCGGAAGTTCAGACGATCGTCGAGAAGCTCGATGTCGGTCAAGGCAAGCTGAACATGGGGTTGCGAGTCGGCGCGACATATGGGAGCAAGGATTATGCTTCCTTGCTCGTATACAACGGGCTGCTGGGAGGTTTTCCGCATTCCAAGCTGTTCGTAAACGTTCGCGAGAAGGCGAGTTTGGCTTATTACGCATCGTCTCGCTTGGATGGCCATAAAGGTATTCTTACTTTGCAATCGGGCGTAGAAGTCGCGAATTACGAGCGGGCCGTAAAGATCATTCGAGAGCAGATTGAGGCGATGAAAGCCGGAGATTTCGCCTTGGAGGACTTGCGCAGGACGCAGGCGATGATCGTCGGGCAGCTAAGGGAATTGCAGGATTCGGCGTTCGAGCGTATCGCGTTCGACTTCAGCAACGTATTGTCCGGCGTAGAACGAACCGGGGAGAGCTTTATCGCCGAAATCCAAGCGGTAACGCCGGAGATGGTAACGGCCGTCGCCCAGAACGTTGCATTGGATACGATCTACTTCTTGCGCGATCGGAAAGAGGAGGGCTGAGCATGACGGCTAAAGCATATCCGCAGCTACAGGAAGCGTTATGGTACGAGAAGCTGGATAACGGCTTGGAGGTATTCATCCTCCCGAAGCCGGGATTTACGAAAACGTATGCGACGTTCACGACGCGTTACGGTTCCATCGATAATCATTTCACGCCTCCCGGAGGAGAAACGATCAAAGTGCCGGACGGGATCGCGCATTTTCTCGAGCATAAGATGTTCGAGGAACCGGAAGGGGATATTTTCTCCAAATTCGCTTCCCAGGGCGCTTCGGCGAATGCTTACACGAGCTTCGACAGAACGGTGTATCTGTTCACGGCGACCGGCGAGGTAGAAGCGAACCTGGATACGTTGCTTCATTTCGTGCAAAATCCGTATTTTACGGACGAGAACGTGGAGAAGGAAAAAGGGATTATCGTTCAGGAAATCGATATGTACAGAGATAATCCCGACTGGCGCGTCTATTTCGGACTCATCGAGGCGATGTACCGGAATCATCCGGTGCACATCGATATCGCGGGTACGGCGGAATCCGTTCGTTCCATCACGAAGGAAATGCTCTACGACTGCTACAATACGTTCTACCATCCGACCAACATGACCTTTTTCGTCGTGGGTGGCGTAGATCCGCAGGAAACGATGGATCGCATCAAACGGGATCAAGCGAACAAAACTTTCGCCCCGGGCGGTGAAATCAAGCGCTTGTTTGAAGATGAGCCCGGTCAGGTTAAGGAAAAGAAGAGGGAGCTACAGCTCCCCGTATCCTTGCCGAAATGTTTGTTCGGGTTTAAGGAACATCCGGGCGACGAGCAAGATGCCGTCCGGCGCGAGCTCGCCAGCAAGTTGATGTTGGAAGCGTTGCTTGGCTCCAGTTCGGCGCTATATCAGCAACTGTACGACGACAATCTGATCTCGGACGGTTTCGGCCATGAATATAATACGGGTCCCGGTTATTCTTTCTCGATCATCGGCGGCGAAACGAGAGACCCGGACGAACTGGTCGAAAGGGTAAGCCAAGCACTGTACGAAGCCGCGAAAAACGGAATTCCGGCGGAAATCTTCGAGCGGACGCGCCGGAAGAAAATCGGGGCTTATCTGAGGATGCTGAACAGTCCGGAATCGATCGCAAGCGAGTTTACTCGTTACCGTCATAAAGGCGGAGATTTGTTTAACTTGGTGGAAATTTACGAAAGTTTAACCGTGGACGAGATCAACGAGCGGATCAAGGAACACGCTCAACCGGACCATCGGGCCGTATCGGTCGTGCGGAGCGGGACGGCTTGAAGCGCGTAGCGTTAGTGACGGGCGCATCCCGCGGCATCGGTGCCGCGGTTGCCCGTCAGCTGGCATCGGATGGCGCCGATGTCGCCCTCCAGTATTATGCGGCGGAAGATGCGGCGGAAGGTGTGGCGAGCGACTGCAGGAGCTTCGGCGTGCAGGCAATCGCTTTGCAGGCCGATCTTCGGTCGAAAGCCTCCGCCTGGGAGCTGAAAGCTCGGATGGATCGGCTTCAGTGGTCGCCGGACATTGTCGTGCATTGCGCGGGAATGGCTCACTACGGCTTGCTCGAAGATACGGACGAGCAGTTGTGGGATGACTTGATGAACGTGAATCTGAAGGGCGCTTATTACTTGACCCAATGGTTCGGACCTGCGATGAGATGGAAGAGGTGGGGACGTTTCGTGCACCTGTCCAGCATCTGGGGAGTTGTCGGGGCCGCCGGAGAGGCTGCCTACTCCGCTTCGAAAGGCGGTCTTAACGCATTCACGAAGTCCGTAGCCAAGGAAATGGCTTCTTCGGGAATTACGGTTAACGCCGTTTGCCCCGGAGCGGTGGCCACGGATATGCTGTCCGCTCTCGATGCGGCGGATCGAGAGCAGTTATGCCATGACATTCCGCTGGGACGGCTTGGTCATCCGGAAGAAGTTGCGTGGCTCGTCAGCTTCCTCGTCTCCGAGGAAGCCGGCTATATTACGGGTCAAACGATCGGATTGAACGGCGGCTGGCAGATGTAGGATTTTCACTAACGGATTCGCATACTTAACGGCTTAGACGGACATATTAGCATTGAGTCTTTAATCCCAATGATATTTAGGAGGTTGCTTAATGTCGTCCGTACTCAGCAATTTCGATAATTGGAAGAAGTTTTTGGGAGATCGCGTGGAAGCGGCTAAGAAGCTCGGTATCGACGAAGATGCTATTTCCAAGCTCGCGTATGAGATCGGGTCATTTCTGGATCAGAAAGTCGATCCTAAGAACAATGAGGAACGTGTCCTCAAGGAACTGTGGGATGTCGGAGATGAAGCCGACCGTAAGACAATGGCGCGTTTGATGGTCAAATTGGCGGATAGCAACACTTAATGAGAGAAAAATAGCAAGGGAGAGCCTCCGGTTGGAGGCTTTCTGCACATCATCGCGAATAAATAATAGGACTTTTGGAGTAATAATCGGTTTTATTTTGCAGGATAATGATGAGCGTTGTAGAATAAAAGAAAGTGCCGGAAAAAATGTCTTAACCCCATGGCATTTATTAATCCTAATTATTTTCCGTAATTTGAATGAGGTGCAAGATGGAACCCAAACAATGGTACATGGAGTATAAGATCCACAAAAATCGCCCCGGATTGTTAGGCGATATCGCTTCATTGCTTGGGATGCTGGAAGTTAACATTCTAACGATCAACGGAGTGGAAGATAGAACCCGGGGAATGCTGCTGCAAACCGACGACGAAGAGAAAATCGAGTTGCTTGGCAAAATGCTCCGGAAGGTCGAGAATATCACGGTGAATACGCTTCGTCCGCCGCGACTGACGGATATCTTGGCAGTGCGGCACGGACGTTATATCGAGCGGGATTCCGACGATCGGAAAACATTCCGGTTTACCAGGGACGAGCTAGGTCTTCTGGTCGATTTTCTCGGCGAACTGTTCAAGCGAGACGGGAACCAAACGATCGGACTTCGCGGTATGCCGAGAGTAGGAAAAACGGAATCCATAATTGCCGGAAGCGTGTGTTCGAATAAACGCTGGGCTTTCGTATCTTCCACGCTGCTTCGCCAGACCGTAAGAAGCCAATTGTCGGAAGAAGAAATGAATCCGAATAACGTCTTCATCATCGACGGGATCGTCAGCACGATCCGTTCGAACGAGAAACATTACGCCTTGCTTCAAGAAATTATGGCCATGCCATCTACCAAAGTGATCGAACATCCGGATATTTTCGTGCGGGAATCTCAATTCGATTATGATGTTTTCGACTGTATCGTTGAATTGCGCAATACGCCAGACGAAGAAATTTCTTATGAAAGCTTCACGACGGCAGGTTATACCGAAGAATTTTAACTACATACCGCCAACACCATGAACACGAGGAGGTGAAAGGCATGTCCGATTTGGGCGCCCTGCTTCGCAAAGCGCGGGAGCAGCGGGGATATACGCTTGATGACATCCAAGAATATACGAAAATTCGCAAAAGATATTTGGACGCGATCGAGACCGGCGATTATAAAGTATTGCCTGGATCGTTTTACGTACGGGCGTTCGTGAAAACCTATGCTGAAACCGTAGGCTTGGATGCCGAAGAAGTGCTGAGACTGTACCATAAAGAATTGCCTCAGGCGCCCGCTACGGAAACGGTCACCGTCGAGCCGCGGATTAAAGCGAGCAGAAGAAGCGTTCAGCACAATGATCGCTGGGGCAAAGTAGCCGTTTCGCTTCTGATGTGGGCATTCCCCATCCTGATCGTTGCCGTTATTTATATTTACTGGACCAACAACAAGGAACCGGATACGCAGGAGCTCAATTCCAATCCTCCGATCTCTACGGAAACTTCGCCGCCTAGCTCTTCCGCTAGCATTACGCCTTCGATTCCGCCGTCTGAAACTGTTACGCCGACTCCTCCGGCTAGCGCGGTTACGCTGACGTTCAAGGAAAAGCGGGGAAGCACAAACTATTACGAAGTTTCGCCGGGTACCGGAAAGCAGCTTAAGCTTGATATTACAGGTGACGTTTGGATTGAAGTTCGAGAGAACAACCGAAGTGGCAAGAAGTTGTTTTCGAAGAGCGTAACGGAACATAAGCCCATATCTTTCGATTTGACGACTCCGCTATACGTAAACATTGGTCGAACCGATTTCGTTGCGTTCTACGTAGATGATGTGACTTTCGACGACGGCAATGCTGCGGGCTCTACGAAATATTTATTTACCCCCGTGTCCGATCCTGTTCAGGGGCAGTAAGCAGATGCTAAGCAACAATTGTGATCGGGAATGACTTTTCGGCCCTCATCCGAGGGCTTTTTGTTTTAATCCTACCGTGCTCTCGTGCTATAATATGAACATAAATGGGTATAGATGAAAGGAAGAGGATCGTTGTGGCATCGGAATATTCGTTTGACGTCGTATCGAAAGTGGACATGCAGGAAGTGAATAACGCGGTTCAGCAAGCGATGAAGGAGATTGAAACGCGATTCGACTTCAAAGGCAGTAAAAGCAACATCTCGCTGGAAGGCGAGCAGCTTGTCGTCGCGTCGGACAGCGACTTCAAACTGAAGAGCGTCGTCGATATTTTGCAATCGAAGCTCATTAAACGGGGAGTTCCGATTTTGAATTTGGATTACGGGAAGATCGAGCCGGCCTCTGGCGGCACGGTTCGTCAAGAAATCAAGTTGAAGCAGGGGGTCGACCAGGAGCAAGCGAAGAAAATGAACATTCTGATCCGCGATTCCAAGTTGAAAGTAAAAAGCCAAATTCAGGGGGATCAGTTACGGATTACGGGCAAGAGCAAAGACGATCTGCAGGCCGTCATGACGCTCTTAAAGGGAGCGGGGTTGCCGCTTGAACTTCAATTTATCAACTATCGCTAAAGATCGGAACCTTAGAACGATCGGTTTTGACACGTATAGGGGGTTCGTTTATACTGTTGTGGATAACTACGGACGAACGTTTGGGGGAAGACATCCATGATAGAGAGAGTCAGCGTCGTCACGCTTGGCTGCGAGAAAAATTTAGTCGATTCCGAGATTATGTCGGGGCTTATTCATCAAAGAGGGTTTTCCTTGGTCGAGAAGCCGGAGGACGCGACTGTAATCATCGTGAACACATGCGGTTTTATCGATGCGGCGAAGGAAGAATCGGTTAACACGATCTTGAATTTGGCAGAGCTTAAGGATACCGCGCGTTTAAAGGCGTTAATCGTATCCGGTTGCTTGACCCAACGGTATAAAAAAGAATTGATGGACGAGATGCCGGAGATCGACGGGATCGTCGGCACGGGAGATTTTCATCGAATCAACGATATTATCGACGAGGCGCTACGCGGACGCAAACCGGTCTATGTAGGGAACCCCGTATTTAATTATGAAGAGAATCTGCCACGGTTGCTTACGACTCCTCGTCATACGGCCTACGTGAAAATCGCGGAAGGATGCGACAATGCCTGTACGTTCTGCAGTATTCCGATCATGCGGGGAAAATTCCGCAGCCGTTCGGTAGAGTCGATTCTGGCCGAGGTGAAATTGCTGGCCGATCAAGGCGTTAAGGAAGTCAGCTTGATCGCGCAGGATTCTACGAATTACGGAACCGATTTATATGATGGATTCAAGCTTCCGGAATTGCTGAACCGCGTAAGCGAAGTGCCTGGAATCGAATGGGTGCGCCTGCACTATGCTTATCCGGGGTTCTTCACGGACGAGCTGATCGAGGCGATCGCGACCAATCCTAAGATTTGCAACTATATCGATATGCCTTTGCAACATAGCGAGGATTCTATCTTAAAGAGAATGCGCCGTCCCGGGCGTCAACGCGACGTTCGCGAGCTTGTAGGCAAAATCCGGTCGCGTATTCCCGAAGTGGCGCTTCGCACATCGATGATCGTCGGTTTCCCGGGAGAGACGGAAGAAGATTTCGAGAGATTGTGCGAGTTCGTTCGCGAGATGAAGTTCGACCGCTTAGGCGTGTTCGCGTATTCGCAAGAGGAAGATACTCCGGCGAATCGCTTGCCGAACCAACTGTCGGATGAAGTGAAGCAGTTCCGTCAGAACACGTTGATGGAGATACAGCGCGAAGTGGCGAAAGATAATGCCGCGAAATACGTCGGGCGTACGATCGAAGTGCTGGTCGAACGTTATGACGGCCGCAGCGACGTATACATTGGCCGCAGTCAATATGATGCCCCAGAGGTGGACGGAGAAGTGTATATTTCGAATTGTCCGGTGCAAATCGGCCAAATGAGCAAAGTTAGAATTACTCATGCTTACGAGTATGATTTGTCAGGGGAGGGAATCGCGTGAACCTCGCCAATCGGATCACGCTTGTTAGAATCTTTCTAGTGCCGATCGTGACGATTTTCCTATTGGTCCGAGTGGATCTTGGTTCGCTTACAATCGGTGAATATTCCATTTCCTATAATCAAGTGTTTGCGCTGCTGCTCTTTATTATCGCGGCAAGCACGGACGGGTTAGACGGGTATATCGCGCGCAAAAGAAAGATCGTAACGAACCTTGGGAAGCTGCTTGATCCGCTTGCGGACAAGCTTCTCATGGCTGCCGTGCTCATTGCGTTGGTCGAAATGGGTAAACTAGGCGCGTGGGTAGCGATCATAATTATTAGTCGCGAATGGGCGGTTACCGGCTTAAGACAAGTCGCTCTGTTGGAAGGCGCGGTGCTTGCCGCGAGTAAATGGGGCAAGTGGAAAACGGCCGTTCAAATCACGATGATTATCGTACTGCTGTTGAACAATTTTCCGTTTAACTTCATCGACCTTCGCATCGATCTTGTCGTTGTCTGGGCGGCCGTATTGATTACCGTCTACTCGGGCGTTGACTATTTCGTGAAAAACAAAAATTTAATTCCGGTTTCTAACTAAGCGGTCTTGCGTCGCTATAGTACATATGGACATATCGAGGTGCGATTAAGAGCATGAGAGCAGAAATCATAGCTGTCGGCACGGAACTGCTCCTTGGTCAGATCGTAAACACTAACGCCCAGTATCTGTCGCGCGGTTTGGCAGAACTGGGCATTGATGTTTATTATCAGACTGTCGTGGGCGATAACAAAGAAAGATTGATTCAAGCTATCGATATCGCCAGGGAGAGGGCGGATTTGCTCGTGTTTACGGGCGGATTGGGGCCTACTCTCGATGATCTGACGAGGGATGCGCTTGCCGAATACTTAGGGCGGGGCATCGAACTGCACGAGCCTTCGATGGCCAAGATCGTGAGCATGTTCTCCGCGCGCGGCGGTTCGTTCGTCGAAAGCAACCGCAAACAAGCTCTGCTGGTGGAAGGGGCTACCCCTTTGCGGAACGATACCGGCCTTGCCGTCGGTAACGCTCTGAACGTGGATGGGACCTGTTATTTGTTATTGCCGGGGCCGCCTCGCGAAATGAAGCCGATGTTCGACAACGATGCATCCGCCTGGTTGAAAGAGCAGTTAGGACCGGCTAAGACGCTTCATTCGGCGATGCTCAAGTTTGCCGGAATCGGGGAGTCCGGGCTGGAGGATTTATTGATCGACCTTATTCGCGAACAGCAGGATCCGACGATTGCTCCTTATGCCAAGGAGGGAGAGGTTGCGATCCGCGTTTCCACGAAAGCCGCTGATGCGGAAGAAGCGGCACGGAAGCTTGCGGGGACTTTGACGGAGATTCGCGGCAGAACATCGTCGTATTTGTTCGCCGAGGAGGACGTGCCTATCGAAGCGACGATCGTGCGGACGTTGACGGAGCAGCAACGGACATTGACGCTGGCGGAGAGCTGCACGGGGGGCATGGTATCCGAGCTGATTACGACGATACCGGGAAGCGCGGTCGTGTTTCTCGGAGGCATCGTTACCTATAGCAACGGGATGAAAATGAAGCAATTGGGCGTTCCGGCAGAGTTGCTCGAAGGGCCGGGCGCTCCCGGTGCGATCAGCGCGGAGACGGCTGTGGCGATGGCTGAAGGCATGCGGGCTTCGGCCGATTCCGACTTCGCGTTGTCCATTACGGGCAATGCGGGGCCAGCGGCTGCGGAAGATAAGCCTGTCGGTCTCGTCTATATTGGCCTAGCCGAACGCGGCCGCGAAACTCGGGTAGAGCAGTTGCAGCTTTCCGGCGATCGGGAAGGAATTCGTTTGCGGGCGGCTAAACGCTCTTTGTACCTGTTGTGGCAGTCTTTGACGGGTCGGTGCTGATAGCGCTCGGAGCTGGGCAGGCGGGTAGTTGGTTTTTGCCATTATCCCGTTGGCTCAGGTGCTGCGGGGCAGTGGGAGTTGGTATAGCCATTATCCCGCTTGCTCAGGCGGTTTGGAGTAGGAGATTGGTGTAGCCATTATCCCGCTTGCTCAGGCGGTGTGGGGTAGGAGATTGGTGTAGCCATTATCCCACTTGCTCAGGCGGTGTGGGCAAGAGGCTGCTTTAGCCAATATCCCATTGGCTCAGGTGGGGCCGGGCCGTTTGTTGATATAACCATTTATCCCACCGGTTCAGATTAGCCGCTTTGGAAGTCGGATGCGCATACCAGGTTCATTACTAATAACTAGTGACACCGAATAAGTATGTCACACGGTTCTAATTCGGAAAAATAGGCTAGTGGCACTGAATAAGTACGCCACACGGTTCTAATTCGGAAAAAGTAGGCTAGTAGCACCGAAAAAGCACGCCAAATGGAACTAATTCGGAAAAAGTAGGATAGCGGACGAAATTAGCACGCTATACGGTACTAAATCGGAAAAGAAAAGTTTGTCACACTTCATAAGCACGTCACACACTTCTATTTTTCAAAGTAGAGGCACTGGGTTGAAGCTTAAGACAAAATAACAGCTCGGTTTCGGAGAAGCTGTTTAAACTGAGCCAAAAGGGATAATGGCTAGAGGGACGAAGAGTTGAGATTTCCTCACTGCCGTAAATGTGACAGAAAATTGTCGATGCTTGTCAATTGTTCGGGCGTATGGTAAAGTCTATTTGAAAGTTGCGGAAGAACCGTAGCGAAGATTACTTTGCTGCGGTTCTTTTTTCGAAATAAAATCGAACAAATGTTCTCAAAAAGCTTGGCAAACTCTTGGAAACACGGTATGATAAAACTATCAAAGGATAAGGATGTGGGTGTGTTGTCGGATCGTCGCGCCGCATTAGACATGGCCTTGCGCCAGATTGAAAAGCAGTTCGGTAAGGGTTCGGTAATGAAACTGGGCGAAAGCGCAAATATTGCTATTGAGACAGTATCCAGCGGGGTGCTGGCACTGGACATCGCTCTTGGAATAGGCGGATATCCCCGTGGGCGGATAATAGAAGTATACGGACCTGAATCGTCCGGTAAGACGACGGTTTCCCTTCATGCGATAGCGGAAGTTCAGCGTGCTGGAGGAACGGCGGCATTCATCGATGCGGAACATGCATTGGATCCGGTTTATGCGAGAAATCTCGGCGTAAACATCGACGAATTGCTTCTTTCCCAGCCGGATACGGGCGAACAAGCTTTGGAAATTGCGGAAGCATTAGTACGAAGCGGCGCCGTCGATATTATCGTAGTAGACTCCGTTGCGGCCCTCGTTCCGAAAGCGGAAATCGAAGGCGATATGGGAGATTCCTTCGTCGGTTTGCAAGCGCGTTTGATGTCGCAAGCAATGCGTAAACTGTCCGGTGCTGTCAGCAAGTCGAAATGTCTAGCAATCTTTATTAACCAGCTTCGCGAGAAGATCGGCGTAATGTTCGGTAACCCGGAGACGACTCCAGGCGGTCGCGCTTTGAAGTTCTATGCCAGCGTTCGGTTGGACGTTCGTCGCGTCGAAGCGATCAAACAAGGGAACGACGTAGTCGGTAACCGCACGAAGATCAAGGTCGTGAAGAACAAAGTTGCGCCTCCGTTCAAGCAAGCTGACGTCGACATCATGTACGGCGAAGGAATTTCGAAGGTCGGAAGCATTATCGATATCGGTGCTGAGCAGGACATTATCCAGAAGAGCGGCGCATGGTTCTCTTACAATAGCGAACGTCTCGGCCAAGGGCGCGAGAATGCGAAGCAATACTTAAAGGACAACCCTGAGGTTTCCGATAAAATCGAGAAACAAATTCGGGAAGCGTTGCTCTCTTCATCGTTAACTGCTGCCGCAGCCAGCTCTGCTGCGGTCTCTGCCGATGAGGAAGACGACACAGAATTCGGTGAAGACGCATAAATGCATATCGTTCGATTAACGGGCGGACTGAACGATTAGACGGATAGGAGCTAGCCAGTAGCTTTACTGGCTAGCTGGCTAGCTAGACGAATATAGGCTTAACACAGAAGGCGGCATATATTGCCGTTCTTTGTGTTTTTGCGGAGAGGAGAATGGGCGGAGATGTACGGATCGGGAAGAACGGGTAGAAACGATGAGCATGAGGTTAGCGATAAAAAGAGCGGAGCGGGTCGTACCGATTCGAATAATCGTAACGGCGACACCGATATCGGATCGAACAGCCGTAACAGTGGAACATCCGCTGGAACTTATAATCGCAACAGCGACACGGAAATCGGATCGAATAATCGTAACAGTGGAACATTCGGCGGATCTAATAATCGTAAAACCGGAAAGTATGCCGGTTCGAATTATCGAAGCGGTGGAACGAAACGGTTCGGAAATAACGCTAGAAACGAATCCTCGGACGAGGATGCGGGGAATCCGCTGAAATTACCGGTATTAGGAGCGGTTGTCGTTGGGATCGAGTCGCATCCGAAGAAACCTCATATGTATTGGGTGTCGGTTAAGCTGGAATTGGATGGGTCGAGCGCTGAGGATGACGCTAGGTTAGGCATTCAGCATGAGAGTGAACCGATGCAGTTGTCCGTCGACTGGAACGAAGAGGTGGACGCGCTCATTGCCGGGGCTCAGTCCTCACGAGGGGAAAGCGAATCGTTGCTTACCGTACACGAGGATACGCTAGTCAGTTGGCGGTTGTTAAAGGGTCGCCGGTTGTCGGCCGCGGATTATGAGACGCTAAGGCAGGACGAGCAGAAGGAAGACGCTTATCGATCGGCGCTGCTGATGCTGGAACGCAAAGCGCGGACGACTGCCGAGTTGTCCAAGGCGTTAAAGCTCAAGGGATACGTCCCAGAGGTCGTAGCGGCATGTTTAGAGCGTTTACGGGCGAGCAGGATGATAGATGACAGCTCGTATGCGAAACGCTTCACGGAGCAGCGTGCGGTCGGACAGCGCAAGGGACGGATGCTGATCAGGCAGGAGTTGCTGCAGAGGGGCGTCGGACGGGAAGATGTCAACCAAGCGATCGGAGAGTTGGACGGGCAGATCGAGCTGGATTCGGCGTTGGCGTTGGCGCGTAAAAAGTGGCCGAGCGTCAAAGGAAATGACAGGGAGCGCAAGATGAAGCTGATGTCGATGCTGATGCGCCGAGGATTCCCGTCGGGAGTCGTTAGAACCGCGGTACAGCAAGCCTCAGCGGAATCGGGAGAGTCCGATTCGGATGCCGAGTTCGGCGAAGACTACAACGACGGATCGGAATATATGGAAGATTAATGGAATGCGCGGATTCGGGATCGAAAGATACGTGCGAACCTTGCTTGACAATCTAATTTAGCAAAAGATAAAATGATTTTGTATTCCATCTTCCCAACTGAACGTTTTTTCCTTCCAAAAAGCGATTCAGAACGTGTTATTTCGACCCTTTATGCAATGTTCACATGTAATCAGACGGTTTGGAAACCGGAAAATCAATTGAATAAGTGTCCCCAAGCGGTTGCCTTGGTGATGCAACGAGGAGGTGAAAGACCATGATGCCATGGGTCTGGGTCTTGATCGTTCTCGTTGTTGGCGTCCTTTGCTTTGGGATCGGTTATGTCGCACGCAAATCCATTGCGGAAGCCAAAATCTCTAGTGCCGAAGCGGCTGCCATTCAGATTGTTGAAGCTGCCAAGAAAGAATCGGAAGCCGTACGTAAAGAAACGGTGCTGGAAGCCAAAGACGAGGTGCATAAGCTCCGTAACGAAGCGGAACGCGATATTCGCGAACGCCGCAACGAAATTCAACGCCTGGAAAGGCGGCTGTTGCAAAAAGAAGAGTCGCTGGATCGTAAGCTAGAAGCGTTGGAACGGAAAGAGGAGCAAGTCGCCAACAAAGAGAAACGGATCGAAGAGGTACAGGATCAGATCGAATCTCTGCATAAGCAGCAGATGAACGAATTGGAGCGCATTTCGAACCTGTCGACGGAAGATGCCAAACAGATGATTCTGTCGAACGTGGAACAAGAAGTGCGTCACGAGACGGCGCAGATGATCAAGGAAATCGAGCATCAAGCGAAAGAAGAAGGCGACAAGAAGGCTCGCGATATCATCTCCCTCGCCATTCAACGTTGCGCCGCGGATCACGTGGCGGAAACGACGGTATCCGTCGTAACGTTGCCTAACGAAGAGATGAAAGGTCGCATCATTGGTCGTGAAGGACGTAATATCCGTGCTCTTGAGACGTTAACGGGTATTGATCTCATTATCGACGATACGCCGGAAGCGGTTATTCTGTCGGGCTTTGACCCGATTCGCCGCGAGATTGCACGGACCTCTCTAGAGAAATTAGTTGCGGATGGACGGATTCACCCGGCTCGGATCGAGGAAATGGTGGAGAAGTCCCGTAAGGAAGTCGATGAGAGAATTCGCGAGTACGGCGAGCAAGCTACTTTCGAAGTTGGCGTGCACGGCTTACATCCGGATTTGATCAAAATCCTAGGTCGTCTGAAATTCCGGACGAGCTACGGCCAGAACGTGTTGAAGCATTCGATGGAAGTCGCCTATCTAACCGGTCTTATGGCCGGGGAGTTGGGAGAAGACATCACGCTTGCGAAACGCGCCGGCTTGCTTCATGATATCGGCAAAGCGCTCGACCACGAAGTGGAAGGCTCGCATGTCGAGATCGGCGTGGAATTGGGCAAGAAATACAAGGAACATCCTGTTGTTATCAACAGTATCGCGTCCCATCACGGCGACGTGGAAGCCACATCGGTTATCGCTATGCTCGTCGGAGCGGCAGATGCGCTTAGCGCTGCACGTCCGGGAGCTCGCCGCGAAACGTTGGAGACCTACATCCGCCGGCTCGAGAAGCTGGAGGCGATCTCCGAATCGTTCGAAGGCGTCGAGAAATCGTACGCGATTCAAGCCGGACGCGAGGTTCGCGTCATGGTTCAGCCGGAGAAGATCGACGACACCGAAGCGTTCCGCTTAGCTCGGGATATTACGAAGAAAATCGAGGGCGAGCTGGACTATCCAGGTCACATCAAGGTTACCGTTATTCGTGAAACCCGCGCGGTTGAGTACGCCAAATAAATTACGGAATGCAGGGAAGGCTGAAAAGTGGCTGCGGCAACATGCAGCCACTTTTCCCTTTGTATAACGATTCAGAATGTAAAAATTTCGCTATCCATTTCTGAATCGTCACCGACATAAACGTTTCCGCACCCTACCTAAGTGGCGTTGGAAGACGTTAATGCTTGTACGCATAGAAAGTATAAGTTTTCGATACAAACGTATGCCGCCGTCTACGGACGGCGAAGTCGTTTTACTGGTACGGAAAGCGAGTTGAAGCGGATGAAGGTCGTTTTTATCGGAGATATCGTAGGTAATATCGGAAGAGACACGGTCAAACGGTTGCTTCCATGGATCAAAGACAAATATAATCCTCACATCATTATCGCCAACGGGGAAAATGCGGCCGGAGGGCGCGGAATAAATGCCGCGATTACCCGGGAGCTGTTCGAATGGGGCGTACACGGCATTACGATGGGTAACCATACGTGGGATAACCGGGAAATCTTCGACTTCATCGACGATGAAGCCAGGATGATTCGGCCCTCGAATTTGCCGCATGGCACGCCAGGGCGAGGAAGCATGATCGTAAGGGGGAACGGCAAGGAGCTAGGCGTCGTTAACCTGATCGGCCGCACGTTCTTGCCCCCTGCGGAATGTCCGTTCCGGACGGCGGAAGAAGAAATCGAAGAGCTGCGCAGGCATACGAAGTGCATTCTCGTCGATTTCCACGCGGAGGCGACAAGCGAGAAAATCGCGATGGGATGGCATTTGGACGGATACGCTTCATTGGTCGTTGGCACGCACACGCATGTTCAGACGAACGATGCCCGCATTTTGCCGGAAGGTACGGCTTATCTGACGGATGCGGGGATGACCGGGCCGCGCGATGGCGTTCTGGGCATGGACAAAGAGACGGTCGTTCGCCGGTTCATCACGGGAATGCCCGCAAGATTCACCGTAGCCGAAGGAAAATGGACGTTAAACGGCGTGTTCGTCGACATTGACGAAGCGACAGGTAAAGCGGTAAAGGTACAAAATATTTCGGTGGACGAGGATTCTTGGATCGCCGTATAAAAATATTGCGAAGGTTTACAAGCTTTCATGGCCAAACCTCTTTGGAAAAGAAGGAATTATCGTCCGGGTTACCGAATAAGTATGCCTTAGTGGGCCCATCCTTTGATTTCCGAATAATTCCCGATGCAACCGATGAAATAAGCGGGTTGTCATAAGAGGAGGAACTGGTCATGGAAGTATTAAAGGTTTCCGCAAAGTCCAATCCAAATTCCGTAGCAGGCGCACTGGCAGGCGTACTCCGCGAACGCGGGGCCGCCGAACTGCAAGCTATTGGCGCTGGGGCGCTCAATCAAGCGGTTAAAGCGGTCGCAATCGCCCGCGGATTCGTGGCACCGAGCGGGGTAGACCTGATTTGCATCCCGGCTTTTACGGATATTGTGATCGATGGAGAAGACCGGACGGCAATAAAGCTTATTGTCGAACCAAGGTAAACAACAGTAGGGTAAGATGTCGACCTGTTCCTGGGTGATAATCGTAGCCGCGTGACTCACGTTACGTCTCGATTACATCGATGTAGCAGGTTTTTTTGTGCCGTTCAGGCATAGTGGGGCCAGTTGCGCAGAGGGGGACATAAGATGAGAGTGGCCGATTTGCACGTAGACGTGCTTTGCAAGATGCTTGAAAACCCAGGCTCCAAATGGGGGAGCGCTACCGATGTCGGCGTTTTCGATGCCACTCCGGAACGATTAAGGCAAGGGGGCATTGGTCTTCAAGTGTTTGCCATTTACTTGCCCGACACGATTCCGAGCGATCCGGAATCGTTGTTTCATGCTGCGGAACTGTTCTGGAGCGAGGTTCTGACCGTAAGGGGAATAAAACTCGTTCGCAAAGCGGGGGATATCGAACGGGCGGAGCAGGATGGGAAAATCGGTGTTCTGCTATCCTTGGAGGGGGCCGAAGGATTGCAAGGCAATCTATGGGCGCTGCGTCTTCTCTACCGATTAGGCTTAAGGCTGCTTGGACCGACGTGGAATCATGCGAATTGGGCGTGCGACGGAGCAATGGAGCCTCGGGGAGCGGGATTCACGAAAGCGGGGAGACAGCTTGTTACGGAATGCGAATCTTTGGGTATCCTGATAGATGTGTCCCATCTATCCGATCGGGGATTCTGGGAGCTGGCCGAGCGCGCGCAACGCCCTTTTTTCGCGTCTCATTCCAATGTCCGCGCGATTAAAGACAATCCTCGTAACCTAACGGATCGGCAAATCCAGGCTATCATCGGCGCGCAGGGGATCATCGGGCTAACGTTCGTTCCTTGGTTTGTGACGGGTGAAGAGTCGGTTAAAATAGGCGATGTTCTTAGGCATGTCGAACATGTATGCGCGCTAGGAGGGGCTGAACATATCGCCTTTGGGTCGGACTTCGACGGGATTTCCCGACATGTAGAAGATTTAGAGCATCCCGGTCGGTATCCGGATCTAATCGAGGCGCTTTTGAAACGTTATCCGGAATCGCTCGTAAGAGAGATGGTAGGGGGAACGGCCACCCGGTTTTTTACAAAAAATCTACCTAATTGAACTGTTCGCCTGACATCCATCTCGAATCGGCATTGATCTGATCGCAAACTGTTATCTATCGCTTACACGAATATGTCTTGCAATTTACGTTGGTAAAACATAATATTTATGAGGGTAATAAAAAATATTATAGGGTAAATCTGTCGAAAATTGACGAACCGGAGATTAAGAGGAGATGGGCACTGTGATCAGTCAACTGTCATGGAAAATTGGCGGCCAGCAAGGGGAAGGCGTGGAAAGTACCGACCGTATTTTCTCTACCGCGCTGAACCGTCTGGGCTACTACCTGTACGGGTACCGACACTTTTCCTCGCGGATTAAAGGCGGACACACGAATAACAAAATCCGCATCAGCACGAAGCCGATTCGCGCGATTTCCGATGACCTGGACATTCTAGTCGCTTTTGACCAGGAGAGCATCGATCTAAACGCTGGAGAGCTTCGTCCGGGCGGAGTCGTCGTCGCCGACGCGAAATTCTCGCCGACGATCCCAGAAGGCGTGCAAGCTCGGTTATTCGCTGTTCCGATTACGGCAATTGCAGAAGAACTTGGCACTTCCCTCATGAAAAATATGGTGGCTTCCGGAGCTTCCTGGGGTCTGCTTGGACTGCCTATGGAAGTCTTCAATAAAGCGGTAGAAGAAGAGTTCGGCCGCAAAGGCGCGGCGATCGTGGAGAAGAACGTGGAAGCGGTACGCCGCGGTGCGGAATTCGTCCTGGAGCAAGCCGGCGGTCCGCTCGACGAATTTAAGCTCGAGGACGCGGACGGCAAACAGAAGCTGTTCATGATCGGCAACGAAGCGATGGCGCTCGGTTGCGTTGCAGCGGGCTGCAGACTGATGTCTGCTTATCCGATCACTCCGGCCTCCGAGATCATGGAATACTTAATTAAGAAGCTTCCTAAGTTCGGCGGTACGGTCGTTCAAACGGAAGATGAAATAGCCGCGGTAACGATGGCAATAGGCGCGAACTACGCGGGCGTGCGCACGATGACGGCTTCCGCGGGTCCTGGACTCGCATTAATGATGGAAGCGATCGGTCTTTCCGGCATGACGGA
This sequence comes from Cohnella herbarum, assembly GCF_012849095.1. Lineage (NCBI taxonomy): Bacteria > Bacillati > Bacillota > Bacilli > Caryophanales > Paenibacillaceae > Cohnella > Cohnella herbarum. Next base: position 2,017,484 of record NZ_CP051680.1, on the reverse strand, counting down.
AACTCCGCTACTTATCGTCGATACGCAGCGCGGCGGTCCGTCGACGGGCTTGCCGACCAAACAAGAGCAATCCGACATCAACGCGCTTATCTACGGTACGCACGGAGAGATTCCTAAGCTGGTCGTCGCTCCGAGCACGATCGAAGAGTGCTTCTACGATATTATCGAAGGATTTAACATCGCGGAACAATATCAAATTCCGGTTATCATTGCGACGGATCTGCAATTGTCTCTCGGCAAACAGACGTCCGAAGCGCTCGATTACGACAAAATCGTGATCAACCGCGGGAAGCTGGTAACCGAAGAATTGCCTCCTAGCGAAGATAATCGCTTGTTCAAGCGTTATGAATTTACGGAAGACGGCGTATCGCCGCGCGTTCTTCCGGGCGCTAAGCACGGCATCCATCACGTAACGGGCGTAGAGCACGATCAGGAAGGAAGACCTTCCGAGAACGCGTTGAACCGTGAAAAAATGATGGACAAACGCTTAGGCAAGATCAGTCATCTTCGCGTGACGGACGCGGTGAAAGCCGACGCTTCCCATGAGACGCCGGATCTGCTCATCATCGCAATGGGTTCGACGGGCGGAACGATTGAAGAAGCTCGCGGCCGCTTGACGGCGGATGGAATCACGACGAATCAGATTATGGTTCGCCAAATGCATCCGTTCCCGAACGAGCTGCTGTTGCCTCATCTGGAAGCGGCTAAGCAGGTCGTCGTGCTGGAGAATAACGCGACGGGTCAATTGTCCAACCTAATCAAGCAGAACATCGGTTATCACCACAAAATCCGCAACCTGCTTAAATACGACGGAACGCCGTTCCTGCCTTCGGAAATTCATAAAGCTTGTAAGGAGCTGGTCTGAGATGGCAACATTTAAAGAGTTTCGTAATAATGTGAAGCCGAACTGGTGTCCTGGTTGCGGGGATTTCTCCGTGCAAGCTGCGATCCAACGCGCGGCAGCTAACGTAGGTTTAGAGCCCGAGCAATTAGCGGTCATCTCGGGAATCGGCTGTTCGGGCCGGATTTCCGGTTACATTAACGCTTACGGCTTACACGGGATTCACGGGCGTTCGCTTCCGATCGCGCAAGGCGTTAAGCTTGCGAATCGCGAACTTACCGTTATCGCGTCGGGCGGAGACGGAGACGGCTTCGCGATTGGGATGGGCCATACGGTTCATGCGATTCGCCGGAACTTGGATATTACGTATATCGTTATGGACAACCAAATTTACGGACTGACCAAAGGACAAACGTCCCCGCGAAGCGCGGAAGGGTTCAAAACCAAATCGACGCCGGAAGGCTCGATCGAGACGACTTTGTCGCCGCTTGAGATCGCGTTGTCCGCAGGCGCGACTTTCGTCGCGCAATCGTTCTCCAGCGATCTGAAGCAATTGACTTCTTTAATCGAGCAAGGCTTGAATCACAAAGGGTTTTCGCTAATTAACGTGTTCAGCCCTTGCGTGACTTTCAATAAGATCAATACGTACGACTGGTTCAAGGAAAATATCGTAAACTTGGAGCAATTCCCGGAATACGATCCATCCAACCGGATCGCGGCCATGACGAAGATTATGGAAACGAACGGAATGTTGACGGGCTTGATCTACCAGAATAAGGAACGTAAGTCGTACGAGCAACTGGCAGTCGGTTTCAAAGACGAAGCGCTCGCGAAGCAGGATATGAAATTGTCCCGTGAAGACTTTGACAAACTGTTGACAGAGTTCAAATAAGCATCTTATAGAAGAGGCGCACGGGTTTGTCCCGTGCGCCTCTTGCGTTATACTGGAGGTAGGAAATCAAAGGAAAGGTTGGGTTGTCTATGTCTTCATCCGAAAAGAAGAAAGTACCGGTAGGCGTATCGGCTCGTCACATTCATTTGGCGCAGGAGCATGTCGAGATTCTGTTCGGCGCCGGAGCGACTTTAACGGAATTTAAGCCGCTCTCTCAACCCGGCCAATTCGCCGCCAATGAAACCGTAGCCGTATATGGACCGAAAGGTTCTTTTCCTAAAGTTCGTATTTTGGGTCCTGCCCGTAAAGCAACGCAATTAGAAGTGTCCCGCACGGATGCCTTCTCGCTAGGCTTGCAAGCGCCGTTGCGCGAATCCGGCAGCATAGAAGGTACGCCGGGAATCCGCATCGTCGGTCCCGCGGGCGAAGTTACCGTTGAGAAAGGCGTTATCGTTGCCGCGCGCCACATTCATTTTCATACCTCGGATGCCGAGCGTTGGGGGATAGCGGACAAGCAGTTGCTTAAAGTACGCGTAGGCGGCGACCGTGGCGTCGTGTTCGAGCAGGTAATAGCACGCGTCTCGGAACAATTCGCGCTAGACATGCACATCGACACCGACGAAGGCAACGCGGCCGGCGTAAGCACCGGCGACTTCGGGGAAATCGTGGAGTAGGTCGCAGTATTGGATCAGGAGACCAGCTTAGGCGTATGGCGAGAGGGGGGCGAGGCTTCAAACGGGGTACGGAGAAAAAGGGGTGGTACGGAGAGTTTACGTCCGCCTTTAAAATCGAGTTGTTACCGCATAGTACGTTCAGAGACAACTCTATTTTAACTAGCGGCGGGAGTGCCACCGCTCTTTTCGCAGTACGATCCCGTTTGAAGCCACTCCCCCCAATAGCAAATGCCTGCTGGTTCATGATATAATACGAAGGATTGACTAGTAGCGGGAATCTCGTAGGAGAGGAACCGGTTTACTTAGGGGGATAGAGGAAATGGCCAAAGAAACGAAGGATTTTAGCAAATATTTCGATTTCTCAGGTGCCAAAGTCATTTCCGAGGACCAAAGCGGCAAAACGATCCGTCTGAACGGACGGGATATCCATATCGTCTCCGAGCCGGACTACCGGCAGGAGAAGCAACGGGGCAAAGAAGAAATTCAAGTCCACTATGAGAATGCCGTTCCGGACGAGCTGAAGCACCTTGGCGTTGGGAAAAAGTATTTAATACAGACTTACGGTTGCCAGATGAACGAGCACGATACCGAGGTTATGCGGGGTTTGTTCGAAGAAATGGGTTACGAGCAGACGGACGTCCGCGTTGAAGCGGATGTTATTCTGCTGAATACGTGCGCCGTGCGAGAGAATGCGGAAGATAAAGTATTCGGAGAGCTCGGCCATCTGAAAGTGCTGAAGCAGCAACGTCCGGAGCTAATTCTCGGCGTATGCGGGTGCATGTCCCAGGAAGCTTCCGTCGTTACCCGGATCATGCAGAAGCATGCTCACGTGGATATGATCTTCGGTACGCACAACATCCATCGTCTGCCTATGCTGCTGCAGGAAGCCCATTTCGGCAAAGAAATGGTCATCGACGTGTGGTCCAAAGAAGGCGACATTATCGAAAACCTTCCGAAGAAGCGCACCGAAGGGCTGCGAGCTTGGGTGAATATCATGTACGGCTGCGATAAATTTTGCACGTATTGCATCGTTCCGTATACGAGAGGCAAGGAACGAAGCCGGTTACCGGAAGACGTGATCGCGGAAGTGCGCGATCTCGCTCGCCAAGGCTTCAAGGAGATAACGTTGCTCGGACAGAACGTGAACGCTTACGGGAAAGATTTCACGGATCGATCCTACCGCTTCGGGGATTTGATGGACGATATTCGCAAGGTGGACATTCCTCGCGTCCGATTTACGACTTCCCATCCGAGAGATTTCGACGATCATCTGATCGAGGTCATGGCCAAGGGCGGAAATCTTGTGGAGCATATTCACTTGCCCGTTCAATCGGGCAGCACGGAAATTCTGAAACGGATGAGCCGCAAGTATTCCCGGGAGCGTTATCTGGAGCTCGCGCAGCGAATTCGCAAGGAAATTCCGAATGCGGTACTTACGACGGACGTTATCGTCGGATTTCCCGGCGAGACGGAAGAGCAATTCGAGGATACGATGAGCTTGATGCGGGAAGCGGGAATCACATCCGCCTATACGTATATTTATTCTCCGCGGGAAGGTACGCCTGCGTTCGATATGGCCGATGACGTTCCGCTTGAAGTGAAGCAGAAGAGACTGGCCCGATTAAACGAATTAATCGGACATTTGTCGCTCGAGCATCACCAAGGGTTAGTCGGACAAGTGATCGAGGTGCTCGTCGAAGGGGAAAGCAAAAATAAGGCCAACGTATTGTCCGGTCGCAGCCGCTCGAACAAACTCATTCATTTCGAAGGCGACAAGGAATGGATCGGGAAGTTCCTGCAAGTAAAAGTAACGGCGGCGCAATCGTGGTACGTTAAAGCCGAAGCCGTCAGCGAGCCGGTAGCGGCTGTGAGCTACGCGGGATAAAAGCGAAATCGTAGATGAACCCATCGGGAGGAAATATATCATGTCAGCACATGCACACGATCACGACCATGATCACCAGCACGGAGAGGGATGCTCGGACGGCTGTTCGATCCCATCGTTCGATAACCGGGAATTGATCGTTCGCGAGGATATTCTGGCAAGAGCGAAAGAATTGGCGCATCTGATCACGACAACCGAAGAGGTGGACATGTACCAACGTTCGGAGAAGTTGATCCAATCTCATGAGCGGGTTCAAGGGTTGATTACGACGATCAAGAAGAAGCAGAAGGAGCTTGTCGCGTTCCAGAACACGTTCAAGAATCCGGCGATGGTCGAGAAAATCGAAGCGGAAATTAACGAGATTCAAGACGAGCTCGATAATATCCCGATCGTTCAACAGTTCCAACAAAGCCAAGTGGACGTGAACTATTTGTTGCAATCCATCGTATCGGTCATTCGTGATTCGGTTGCCGAGAAAATCGACGTTGAAGCGGCGAAACCGGCTGAAGATCCGGAAGAGTGCGATTAAGCAATCCGTATCGTTAATAGATTAGGCGTCCAAATAAGACGAAGGACCACGCGGGTAGCGTGGTCCTTCGTCTATGTGCCGCTCTCGATTGGCGAATCTATCGATTCGCAGGCGTTGAGGGACTTAGACTTAAAGTGAAATTCCGTTGATCGAATTGGAGCTGATGGAGATGGTTCGCTTCCAGCTTCCATTTATTCAACCAAAAGGTGGACATCCGCAGCCGATCGTCGGAAAAATTCGAAGGCACGTGCAGCCGTAAACGGGTTACGTTCCTGCCGTATCTCACCTTAATGATCGTTCCTTGCCGTTCTGGAATTCCTAACCGGGATAAGAGTTCAAAACCGACGGAGAGAATACCGGAGCCAGAGGCCGATGAAGTTAACAAAGCGCTCGTCTCGCTAAGCGGCGCGGGTTTGATGGTCAGTGATTGATCGCTGGGATTGTAGGTTAGCAAATATCGTCGCAATGCGGTAAGTTGAAATTGGCGAGCTAAAGCGTAATTCATCTCGATGAAGTCGGCAAAGCACTCCCGTCCTTCCAGAAATTGAAGCTGAACGGATTGCTTGATCGAGCCTCTCTTGAGAGTAATCGGCGTATTCCGAGGAATGGCAAGCAGCTCCGATGCAGAATCGGAGCAATTAAGCGTAAGCACGATAGTATGGACGGGAAGCTTGGCAATGAACAAATCTAGTCGACCGCTTGCCATAGAATAGAAACACACTCCTTCAAAGCAGAAGAAACTCAAGAATCCTTCTACCTTATGCGAGGAGCGAGAAGCTGGTTTGTACCATCGTCCTGACTATTGAAAAAGGACTCCCCAGCTAGTAGGGAGCCCTAAGCATTATTTTCTTCTTGAAGGACGAATGGCTGGCAACACGGGCCTTAGAGCGAGGATGACAAGCGTTGCGGCTACGGCTTTAATGGCGTCGCCCGGGAGATAAGGGTACATTCCCGCCCTAAGCGCTCCTGCGAACGTATCGTATTTTTCGTTATCAACGACGTGCGCAAGCCAAGGCACGCCGGATACGTATAAGAGTAAAGATCCGAGCACAAAGATGGCTAACAGTAATCCGATTTGCCGTGGGCGATCAAGCTTCTTCCGGTTGGAGAACAAGCGATCCGTAACCCAACCGATCAGGAAAGCGGACACGGGGAACATCCAGATAAAGCCGCCCGTAGGACCGGTTATCTGAGCGATCCCGCCCGAGCCGTTCATTAGAGGAAGCCCGATGGCCGTCAAGGCAACGACGATGAAGATGCTCCAGAAGCCGTACGCGGCTCCGAGAAGCCCTCCGGCAAGCATGACCGCAAAGGCTTGCAAAGAGATCGGTACGGGGGTAAATCCAAGATTGATTTTGATGAAACTTCCAGCAATGAAGAGTGCGCCGAATAGAGCAGTGTAAACCATGCCTTTAATCCATTGATTGTTTTGTCTTGCGGATTGCGTAGTCGCGGAAGTCGCGGATGATGCAGATTTGGTCATTGTCAAAAGCCTCCCTAAATGTTAACCTTGTTTCGTGAGGTTGGTTAACAATTGAGATTGTAGCACGAGTAAGAGAGATTGAAAAGAGGGATTTTGGGCGATGGAGAGGCGAGAGGCGGAAAAGCCCATCGTGCTGGGGAATGTTACGGTATACGGAATAGACGACTTAGAGGGAACGACTTCTAGGTTAAATCTATCGCGTTTGACATTGGCGGCGGGCGAATGGTTAACCGTTGTCGGCGTTAACGGGAGCGGGAAATCGACGCTGGCACGGTTACTAGCCGGAATCGAGCCGGAGCGAATGATAGGCACTCTTGAACGCGGGTTTGCCGGAGAAAATAGTTGTCCGATCGTGCTGCAGCAGCCGAAGGCGCAACTGTTCGGCGAAACTCCGAGGGAGGAAGTCATGTTCGCATTAGAATGGCGCGGTATTTCGGCTGAACATATCCTTGAGAAGGTAGATCAAGCTTTACATAGAGTCGGATTAACCGCTCTTGCGGATGAGCCGTGGGATCGACTGTCGGGAGGTCAGCAGCAGCTTGCGGCGGTGTCGGCGGCAACGGAGTGCGACGCGCCTCTTCTCGTGCTGGACGAAGCGACTTCGATGCTCGACGAACAAAATCGGGATACCGTCTTGCGGACGGCGCGGGAATTCCATGCGAGAGGTTCGGCGGTCGTGTGGGTGACGCAGCGTCTGGATGAGCTGGAGCCGGATTCCCGGGTCGTTGCCGTTGGGGAGGGCAGTATTATTTTCGATGGAACAGGTCGGGAATTCATGTATGGCTCGGCGGGTGACGAACAAGGAGAAGACGGGCCGATATCCCCTTGCCTCAGGGCAGGGCTGCGCTTGCCGTATTTGGCGGAGTTCGCGATCGAGCTTAGGCGTCAAGGGAAAATAGCGGATCCGTTGCCGATGACGGACCGGGAGTGGCGAAAGGTGTGGGAGAGCGGTGGAATCGGGGAAACGACAAAATGAACGACAAACGCAACGAGATAAACCGTCCTCCCATCCGCTTCGGATCGATGGCCTTCCTTGGCGCCTAGGAGAAGAGACCGAAGAGGCTTACCGCACTGCAGGTTTGACGTTAGAGCCGGGCACGATTACGCTGCTGATGGGTCCGAACGGAGCGGGTAAATCGACGCTCTTGGAGAAGCTTGCCGGGATTCGCCCACCGGAAGAAATTCGTGCGACATACGGCAATGACGCGTTATGGAAACAGAAGCGGTCGGGCGGAATCAAATTAAACGAAAGAGCTCTCTTGCATTATAGTTATGCCTGTCAGTCTCCGGAGGAAGGATTGTTCGCGAGAAGCGTAAGCGAAGAGATCGACTATTCTTTAAGACCCTATCGCGTAACGGAAGAGGAACGGGAGAGGCGTAAAGCAGCGGCGCTGGAGTCGGTAGATTGGGACTCGGAATGGCTGGAACGGGATCCTTATCGGATGAGCGGAGGAGAACGACGCCGGGCGGCGCTTGCCGCGGTATTCGCTACGCCGGCTGCTTGGCTTCTCTTGGATGAGCCGACAGCGGGATTAGACGGAGCGGGTCATGAAACGGTGGCACGGGAGCTGCGAGCTTTAACATCGGCGGGCAAAGGCATTCTACTTGTCTCGCATGATTCCGATTGGGCGCTCCCCTTGGCGGACCAGGTTCTGTTACTCAGTGCCGAGGGGACGGTGAGGCTGTGCGGCGCGGATCAGCTCATTCAACATCCCGAATGGCTCGAGGAGACCGGGATGAAGGTGCCGGGCTGGCTTCGGATGGTTCAACTTGTTGGACGCAGCGGCGTTCCGACCACTCGATTGTGGAATCCGAAGGCTGCGGCTGCCGCTTGGCACCCTGCCGAAGGTTCGGAGGGGGACCGCGAGGCGAAACTCGGAACGATCCCGAAGGCCGAGAAGCGGAGGCATTCGGGGAATGGAAGAGTTAAATATCGCTTGTCAGGCTTTGATCCCCGTTCGGTATGGCTCGCGTACATTCTCGTTTCCGTAGGTCTGTTCCAGTCGAAGGACTGGTTCGGGGCGCTGCTTGGAGCGGTTGTCGTCACAGCGTTATTAACGGCAGGCAGAGTATCTCTCCGGAGATGGCGCGGCTTGATCGTAAACTATTCGCTGTTCTCGGTGATTACTTCGGCGATCTTCGCTTGGGGGGCGAGCAGCGAAAGCTTCATCGAGTGGGGGGCTTTCTCGGATACGATCTTTACGTTCGCGAGGACGATGTTGATCATGCTGCTCGGATTAACGATTCCACTAGTCATGTCGCCTCTTTCGTTAAGAAGATCGTTAGAGCAAATGACATCGATAAACGGAAAAACGCCGGCGTGGGCGCAAAGAGGAATATTAACGGTCGCGCTCATCATGAGATTCGTGCCGGTGCTGCTGGAGTTGTGGGAAAGGTTCATGAAAATTTTCCGCGCGCGGGGGAAATCCATCTCGCGGAATCCGGTGGCTATGGGCAGAAGATTGCGCGACGTATCCATTCCGTTCCTGTTGGCATTGTTTCGGCTCGGAGATGAAGTCGCTCTTGCGCTGGAAAGCAGGGGAGTGGGGGGGCGAACGACTCCTACCAGAGCGTTGCGGCTGAAGTGGCGACTCCGGGATTACGGGTTAGCGGCCGGAGCGTTAGCGCTAGCGATAGGCTTGTGGGGTTTCTCCAACCGCTAGCTGCTCCTCTCATGGGGGTAATTAGCGATATTTTAATTTTGAGAACCACCTTCGTTCCACGACCGGACTCCGATGTTATCTTAAGACCGTAGCTAGCGTCTTGGGAATAAAATCGGAGTCTTTCGTGTACGTTGGATGCGGATCGTTCCTTTTTAATTCATGATATAATCTGGTAACGGAGTAACAATTAGCCGAAAAAGGGGGGCGAGCTTGGTGATATCAAAAGGACAAAAAGTAGAGCTAACAAAAGGTAGAACCTTAAAAGTGATCTCGATTGAATTAAACTGGAAAACGACGGACCCGGAGATCGATATCAACGCTTCCGCATTCCTCTTAGGCGTTAACGGAATTTGCGCACGGGATGAGGACTTTATTTTCTACGGTCAACAGGAGAGCCGGAAAAGAGCCGTCGTTCATTCTCAACAGTCGGGCAGCGTTCGGGAGGAGATTCGGATTACCGTATCCGATATTCCGAACGATATTGAGAGGATTGCCATCACATTAACGATTCACGACGGCGAGATCATCTCGAAGTCTTTTGGTCAAGTCTCTCATGCGGTGTGTACGATTGCCGATCATGGCAGCGGCGAAGAGATAGGCCGATTCAATTTCGGGGAAGGGCTCCATCAGGAGACTGCGATCGTGGTCGGCGAATTGTATTTACATAAAGGCGAGTGGAAATTTAATGCCGTTGGAAGCGGATTTATCGGCGGCCTGCCAAAATTGGTGACGAACTTCGGTCTCGAACTCGACGATGATGAGGCAGCCGCCACCGCGGAAATCGTTGAAGAATCGGTCGAAGGACCTGTCTCGATACCGGTCGAGAAACCAAGTGTGAAACCAGACTCGGAATCACTGGTAGCTAAGCCTGCGGAGACTCTGTCCCAAACACCAGTGGAGAAAATTCCCTCCGTGCAGTTGAGCAAGGTGAATTTAGAGAAAAAAGGAAGCGTGAATATTAAGAAGTCGGGGAAAGTGACGGCGAGACTGGAATGGGAATCCTCGAAGGATTTAGATCTCTATTGTTTCTACGTGACTAAGAACAATGAATTAGGGAAAATCTACTATCGTAATCTGGGATCGCCTCAAAAATCTCCGTTCATTCAGCTAGACGGGGATTCTAAAGGCAAGGGACAGGAAACGATTACGATCCATCGTACTGAAGAACTGAAGTATGTTTTATTTGCGGCTTACAGCGCTATTAGCAATGGGATCGGGAGTTTCTATTCCATGAAGGCGCGCGCGGTAGTCGATAATCATCAGGGTCAGCAAGTCGTGTCGTCCTTATACGAGAAAAATAACTACGCGTATTGGGTGGCCATTGCGCATATCGATTTCACCTCTGCATCGGAAATGAAGGTCAGCCATGTTGAGCAATATTCCAAGCGATTCACCGAGAAAAGCCCTCTTCTCTACGCAGACGGATCTTTCAAAATGAATGTTGGCAAGGCAGAGTTTAAGGGGTTCAGTTGATTCGAAGTACGGGTATTCAGATGAAATAGAAGAGACCGTCAGGGGAGCCTGATGGTCTCTTTACGATAAACAAGTTAAGTTTCAAGTCTTTTGTTCGATAAGACGATGGCAATAGCGATCAGACCGAGGGAGGACCCGAAGAGAAAGCCGGCTTTTAGGCCGCCGAACGCGTTTAATCCTCCAGCGATGTAGGGTCCGAGGAACATGCCCAGCGAGTAAACCGATTGATACAATCCCATCGCCGTCGCCCGTTCTTCCGGCACGAAATGCCGAATGGCCAAGCTGAGCAGAAGCGGGAAGTACATCGCTTGGGCAATGCCGTTCAGCGCTTGAGTCGCTGCCAGCCAGCCGAGGTTGGGGCTGAACGGAATCGCCGCGGTGAAGATTGCGGCCAGCAAGAAGCCGACGATGACGACCCGGCGCGTGCCGAAGCGGGGAGCGAGATATCGCCCCGTCCATAGCGAGACGAGCGCGTGCGGGACCATGAAGGCGACGACGATGCCGGTGAGCTGGGCTTCGCTGGCGCCAAGCTCGACCGCTTGAAGCGGCGTGAATCCGAACATCGTGATGAACAGGATTCCGTGCGCTAGGACGGAGAGGACGGATACCGTCCAGAGCAAGGGTGAGCGAAGAACGCGGGAGACGATGGCCCGATCGACTCGTCGTATGTGTTTCTGCTCCGGAGGAGTGGTCGCTTGGTCTGTCGTCGGTTTCGGCCGCTGATCCGGCTCGAACACAAAAAAAGCGACGAGCGTTCCGAGCGCGGCAACGAATATGCCGCAAGTAAAAGCGTAGTTCCAGCCGCCGACCGAAGCCAGCCAGCCGCTCGCGCTCATGCCGATCAATTGGCCGGACACGGTGAGGAAACTCAGCGTTCCCATCGCTTGATGAGTTTGGTTCGTTGGGTAATAAGAGGCATACAATACCGAAAATGGCACCCAGGCCGCGGCGCATATCCCCGCCATTAAACGCCCGGCAAGCGGTCCGCCCCACGTTCCAGGCAGCATGAAGAAGACGCAGCTGATCAGTCCCGCCAGCATTCCCGCGATGAGGAACGGCTTGCGTTTGGACATGACGTCCGAATACATGCCTAGAGGCAACCGGGTAATGACCTGAGTGAGGCCGTAGCTGCCAAGTATAAATCCGATCCAGCCCATCGAGAGTCCGCGGTCCTGCAGATAAGGGCTCAGGATTGGTACGTAAATATATAACGTCGTCCAATACAAGATCGTCGCCGCGGCGAAGATCAAGTGCCGTGTTCGGACGGACGGTTCGGTTTGTCGCCGCGCATGGGCATGTCGCAACTCGGGTGTCGGATGGTGCATCGTCGTAGAAGTCCTCCTGGATAAGCCGTTATTTTCACGTTGTGTGAGTAGTCAGGTGATGAGAAGTTTCTACTATACTGTAACGGATCGGGAGGGGATTGGGAAGATAGATCGTGGGAGCAGGCAGGGCGGGGGTTTATTTTATTTTCCAGAAGTTAGAATGTTTTGGTAAAATGGGAGGGTGCGAAGGGGAGCGGGAAGGCACGGCTTAATCGGGAATGAGGAAGTGGACCGAATTGAAAAAGCGAATGCGAAAAGGGTTAATTGGATGGATGATCGTTTCATTAATATTGTCGTCATGCAATTCTCAATCTAAATCTGAACCGACGAAACTTGAATCCTCTCACTCTGACTTGTCTTACGGCGAAGCGACGAATCAAGGTTATGTCGTTGCGGGGCCGGCGGGATTAGCGAATGTGGCTAAATTAGAGGCGTTCTTCGAGGACTATAGGAGTAAGAGAAAAAGTAGCGTTATGATCGTTCGATATACCGATGAGGGGGACCCCATCTACGTGGATTTGGACTTCGACGGGGAAAACATCGAGTACACTTACGATAATTCCTGGGATGGATTCGGCGGACAAGATAAAGGAGTAAGGAAAACCAGTTGCAAAGAAATGGGGCAGAGAATCGGACCTCGAGGAGACATGACGGGCACGGAATATTACCTGAGCTCTTGCGAAGATAATATTGGATATAGCGATGTGGAGAAAAAAGAGTATTTTATATTGTTTGTGAGCAGCGATGCGGAAACATGAATTGATGGCAAATGCTTGAAGGCGGGATGAGGTTAATAAATTGAATGTAACAACTTCGACCTTAACATTCGGTATTGTTCCATTTGTAATTGGGGTTCTTGCGGTTATTGGCCAAAGCAAATTTTATAAGCAATCTGTGGAAAAATTGAAGGAGGAAAATAAGAAGTTTAAGGCAATGTATGAGAGTGAAAATAGGAATGAATGATGGAGGAGAAAATAGTGAAGAGGGGAAATAGTGCGGGAGAAAATTAGTTCTAGGACAAAAGAAAAACCGCCCATTGTATTGAGCGGTCAATCCCGAACTATTGTTCATGCTAACTTATGGTCAAATGTCCGTCGAATGTATGGGTTCACGCGGCTTGATCGGTTGCTTCCCGATTTTCCTGATTTATCTCGCTAGCAGGTTCGTCGTCCGCGATTTTATAGTATTTTTCGTAGATGATAACCGGGACGATCAAACATAAACCCACGAATACTAAGCAGAAGGCGAAGAACCCAGAAATGCTTGATATGTCGATAATCAGCTGATTGCCTTCCGAGGCCAATTTGGCAACACTTTCGCCGGTAGGGGGCAGGTTAGACATCATTTCGATCTTCATTGATGTTTCCTCCAATTTGGGTTGATTTGTTGGGAATCGGAGTCGCCGGATAGAGATAGAATCGCAATAGATTTATGACCTGCAACTCCGCTATTATTCGGTTGCTTTCAACAACAGTGAATGATGTTCTTTCTGATTTCTATATTAAAACGGTAGACGGAGATTGGATGTGATGGAAATCACAAAGTATTAAAATCATATGATTAACAGAACTTGGAGAAGGTTAAAAGTAACAAAGGTTATGCCGGATGATCACTAGACTGTATTATCGTTGGATGATGCTTTCGTGTAGATTGGATAGCCCCGAAGGAGTGAAAATGTACGAATAGTACAGCTTTAAGCTTTCGACTTAGTGAAGGACGATAATACGTAGTAAACTAAAAGAGCTCACGTAATCGCGTGGGCTCTTTTAGTTGAATCGGTAATAGCTCGGTTACTTCGGTTTTCGGACTATTTCGTTCAACGCAAATGAACAACCCCGCTTGCCATGTGGCTGGGCGGGGTTAGATATGATAAAAACTTATAACTTAAATCCTTCAAGTTTACTCATGTTAGCTTTTGAGTTTCCCATTCTAGATGCAGGTTCACCATTTTTCTTTGCTTCATGTTCAAGGTTGCGAAGCCGACTTGAAATATCCATCAAATACTCGACCATCATACCTAATGCATACAATACGATAGCTGTTACAATTCCACTTACCCACCACGAAATTGCTAAGCCCCACCTGAATCCCGATTCGTAATATCTACCCACCAATTCACGCATTACCTCGTCAGCTTGATTCGCTTGAATAATGCCCATAATTATGGCTGCTAGGGCAGTGACGTACGCCAAACCTTTTAAGAGTTTATCCACAAAATCACCGGAAACGATCCTCATCGGTTGAGGGATTTGCTAGAGTTACCAGACGACAATATTATACATGAGAAGCTCTTATTTTGGCGATATGTGGAAGAAAAGATTGGCAGAATGATAAATTCTAAAATGGACTTATTGGAAATTTCTATGAGCAACCGTTTGTAATTATCCGACAAATTTAGCCAAAAATAAACCTATAATCTGGTATAATATTCCTGTGCCTGCGTTTAAAAAATCGGGAGCCGCCCCTCGGTCTGAAGCGGGGCGAGGCATTTCAGCAGCAAAGAAGCAGAGCCAGTCGGACATATCCGCACCACCTAGCCGCATCGCGACCAGTCACTTCGTGACCTTAAGGTGGTGGGAAGTCGTGAACACGGAAACGTTATAGGAAATCAACGCAAAGCCAATAGATCATACAGGGAGTAGTTTCTGTGAAGACAAAATTAATAATAATTGATGGCATACCTGGGTCGGGCAAGTCAACGACCGGAAGCTTTATAAGTGAAAGATTGAATGAGTCAAAGATCCCTAATAGATTTTATCACGAACTAGAAGACAACCATCCATTGAGAATTTACGACAAGCAGTTTAATTCTTTTACTATTCTAGAAGAAGCAGAATGGTTCGCTGCAAAGGTCGAGCAACTCTTTAGTGATTTTATTAATGATAAATTAGATCGAGAAGAAATCACAATTATGGAGAGCTATGTATTTCAAGACACAATTGGATTTGCTTTTAACATGCAAATGGAAGAACAAAGATTGTTGGATCTGACAAAGAAAATACAATCTATTTTAAGTCGGCTTGATCCCGTTCTAATCTATTTTTACCAAGTGAATGTAGAACAAAATTGGAGATGGATTTGTGAGATTCGTGGACCTGAATTCACTCAAGGTGTATGTGGAATTCATACAGATAACGATTTTGTAGAAGCCGGGAAGTTCTGGACTATAAATCAGGATTTTGTATTCAAAATCGTTCAGGAATGGGATATTTCAAAGCTAATAATAAGAAATGAGAATTACAAATGGGATGAATATAAAGACAGAATAATTGATTTTCTGGGGTGAACTCGAAGAAGGCGCTGACATCCTATAACACCATATTCACGCATCGGGGCATTCGCCCCTCGGTCCGGCAGAAGTTGGAGAGGATTCGATGGAAGTGAACTCAAACACAGGGAAGCAGAAGCAGCCGGACACATCCAACTCCCTAACCGCATCGCGGCCGCCCCGTTGGGGCTTAAGGGAGTTGGACGTCGTGAATACAAGAACGTTAGATGAAATGGCTGAAAGTTCTTAAAATACATTAATAATGAGCGTATCAATAATACTTTCATCAAATTCCAATTACATTATTTAGAAGGTAAATGGAATTTTATGTCGAAATTATTTCTATCTTGCAATATGGAGGGTTATATTTTTATGATTAAGGGACAGTTTCTTGTTCAACTTAAACAAGATCTTTTGATTAGTATTCCGAATGCCGTAAAGCGTATTAAACTTGATGAGGGAGATAAAGTTTGTTATATCGCACTATATGGTTCTGATGACGAACCCGTCATTGGATTGATACAATTAGGGGTAGAATCCTACCGAAAGCAGATGATTGAAGAAGAAGGTACTGATGACAAGTGGCTTTTATGGAATTTTGGAGAAATGCCAGTTAATTATCAAATCGGTCTAGAGTCGGAAGATCCAAATTTCCCAGAAAAGCAGAATACACTTATTGAAATATTTGGTGGACAAGAAGAATATGAAGAGTGGTGGGAAGTATCACAAAATCTTCGATTCGAAATAGCATATGAATTAAATAACTATGACTGGAGTGGAATAATACCTACTTCAGATGATTTTGTAATTTATTCGTCCTGGGAAGCTATTGATGTAATCAATGGTGATTTGACTCGCAGTATACCAAAAAATAAATACGAATTACTTGAATCAATGGGACTAATATAACTACAAAGTTTATTTGATAAAACCGCAAATTGCGGTTTTAATTTTTTCATTAATGTGTAGTCAGTGAAGTCAGCCACATCATCTAACAGCATATTCGCGCTGCGGGCCATTTGGCCCTTGATCTGCCCGGAGAGATTTCGAGGAAGCCGAGTCAGTCAGATACATCCATTCCCCTAAGATAAGAGCTATCTAAGGGAAATGGACGTCGTGAATACACGAACGTTATGCGCAATTACTGCAGAGCTTAAAGATCAATATGAAAGAAGTGATTCTTATCTGCAATTATTTTTTTGAAATTGCTGATATTTGTAAAAAAATATGTTTAGATCTACGACCAAGCTCTATTATTGATTCTAACAAATTCGAAAATTTGTATTCATTATTTTCAAGATATAAGAATGATCTGTTATCAAATAAATTAGTAAGAGCAGATTTTGTTTGGATTCTTTTTTATACATCAAATTCAATGATTGTTCAATGTAACTACTCAAAACATAATAGGCAATTACTTGAGGAATGGGAAAAGTATAATCAGGCATTATTGAGTTTACAAGAAGAATATAATCCAGAAGAAGTTGATGATAAATGGATTGAATCAAATATTATTTATGAAGACGGACGAGCAATTACAAGTGATTTCTTTACTTTTTTAAGGTATCAATATAGCCTACTAAATCAATCTGAACTGATGACAAATCCTAACAAATTTACTGAAATAGGTTCATTATTTAAGTCAGAAGATAATAATTTAAGAGACTATTGGAAATTATCTAGAAAAGTACAAAATCGTCTTATTTCAAATAAATAGTTAAGTATTTCAAGTAGGCAGTAACAGCGTATAACACAATATTCGCGCTGCGGGCCATTCGGCCCTTGATCTGCCAGGAGAGTTTTCGAGGAAGTGAATTCAGGCAGATACATCCATTCCCCTAAGATGAGCGAAAAATTTAATCAAATCCAGGTGCATAAAATGAAAATCATTATTTGAGGCTGAACACTACAGGATCGGTATGTTTATAAGCTGTCCCTTATGTAGCATAGAAACCGAAGTGACTGTTCATAAGTACAGTCAAAACTCGGGATATGAAATAACATTTAATGATTTAAAGAGAGCATTGAAAATGAAAAAGAAAGATTAGAAATATTACCACTGATTGAAAGGTGGTATAGCAATAAATTAGTATTAGAAGTTAACCAATATGTCTTTTTAAGTAAAAAAGAAAAGGAAAGCATTGAAGAAATACATTTAAGAATAAAGACGAATAAAGAAAATCAATACACTATCTATCAAAAACTAATGAATATATGGAGATGAATGTAGATTCATAGAAGGAGGATCCTTCGTCTAACACCATATTCACGCATCGAGCCATTCGGCTCTCGGTCCGGTAGAAGTTAGAAGTGGATTCTAAGATGCAATTGGCAGTAGCAGAGAAGCGGAATCAGCCGGACACATCCGCACTGTCTAACTGCGCAAGCGCAGCCGGTTCCTGCGGAACCTTAAGCCAGTGGGACGTCGTGAATACGGAAACGTTATCCGAAACCTCCGAGTGACTATTCTGATTGTAGATGCTTGAGGAAAAGATCGGTTACAATCAGCTCATCAAGCACTTGTATTCTTGGTATGTGATACTCATTAATGAAATAAACTTACAATACTTGATTAAGAAATCTACAATCCAATTTTGGAGGGGAGGAACTACGCGAATGGAAACGTTGGGAAGAGGGTGTCTCTGGCTTATTCTTGGTTCCATAGGATTGTTGGGTCTCGCCTTTATCACAGAAAGTACGATCAACATTCCATGGTTCATCTTTATCCCAATTGTGATACTTGTCTTCTGGATGGCATCGAAGAAAAGTAAAAAATGAATAGATGGAATCATAGGTTTGTAAATTAGCTAATTGATTGAAGCGTGTATTACTCGTGACACGATTTCTACAAATCGGACAGAGACAGAATCGTAAACCGTGTATATGTAAATAAGTGATGATAAACGCTCTGATATGGATTACAATTCCATTTAAGGGCTATTTTTATTTAAATGAAAACTCAAAACTCACGAAGATCAAAAACTCGAAGAGATCAAGATAATCATGATGATTTAGGGAGTCATGAAGAGTTCAAAGAATTATATTAAGAACTCATATGTAAGCAAATTCAGGAAGACAGAGGCATCGGATAACATTATATTCACGCATCGGCAGTCAAGCTGCCTCGGTCCGGACTGAAGTAAGAAGTGGAATCGATGTTGTAATTTCAGCAGCAGTAAAGCAGAATCAGCCGGACACATCCGCACCGACTAACCGCATCGCGGCCGGCGACTTCGTCGCCTTAAGTCGGTGTGACGTCGTGAACACACAAACGTTAGCTGAAACCACCCAAGTGCGAATAAACTATATAAGATAAGGTGATCTATGAATAAATTTATTCAAGCTCGCACAGAAGAGATCAAATACCACGAATCTTTTTACCTAGAGAGTACGCTCTTTGAACCTGGAACTTGGTTAGCTAGGCCAGTCAAGATCGTATTGAAAATGCTAGACTTACTGAATAACCCAAATATACGAATACTTGATCTTGGTTGTGGAGTAGGTAGAAATAGCATTCCAATAGCTCAGATAGTAAAGAATCTTAATGGAATGATTACTTGTGTTGATTTGATCCCAACTGCAATAGATTTATTGATTGAAAATTCTAGGAAGTATAATGTTCAAGATCAGATCATTGCGGAAGTTGCTGATGCAGAAGAGTACTTAATAACCCCTAGAGAATTTGATTACATAGTCGCTTGTTCTTGTTTAGAACATGTATCTTCAGTGGAAGCATTAAAGATGGTAGTAAATCGGATGATTACAGGAACAAAAGACAACGGAATAAATGCAATATTAATGAGTACTGAAGTAAAGGAAATAGATATTGAAACTCAAGAAACTGCTGACGGGTTAATAGAACTTAATTTAGAAACAGACAGAACAATATTACTACTAGAGAATCTATATCATGGTTGGGAGATCCTTTATAAGAGCTATCTACCTCAATCTATGAAAGAAAAGAAATATGATAAGGAAATAGAATTCAAAAGCAATTGGATCACGTTTGTAGCTCGAAGAAGGGGTGGCATCAGCTAACACCATATTCACGCATCGGGCCATTCGGCCCTCGGTCCGACAGAAGTTGAAGAGGATTCGATCGGAGTGAACTCAGAACAGGGAAGTGGGAACAGCCGGACACATCCAACTCCCTAACCGCATCCCGGCCGCCCTTCTGGCTTAAGGTAGTTGGACATCGTGAATACAAGAACGTTATCCGAAATTCCTGAGACCATAAAAAGACAAGGATGAGATTCTTTTATGTTGAACTATACGAATACAACCAAAGAATTATCAGAAAGCGGTATTGATACCGCTATTATTTCTGTAGGTGCAACCGAACAATTTGGTCCATATTTGCCCATGCACTTGGATACTGTAATAGCTGAACTCTATGCCGAAGAATATGGCAAGCATTAAATGCTTATGTATTACCCACTTTACCGTTTAATACCTCTGAGGAACATGCGAATTTTAAAGGGACAGTAACAATT
The DNA here is from genome assembly GCF_012849095.1 of Cohnella herbarum. Classification (NCBI taxonomy): domain Bacteria; kingdom Bacillati; phylum Bacillota; class Bacilli; order Caryophanales; family Paenibacillaceae; genus Cohnella; species Cohnella herbarum. The sequence continues at coordinate 1,997,958 of NZ_CP051680.1, read as the reverse complement.
AGCCCGAACCAAATAACATTATTATTAGAAGAGATTGTGACTGGACTAATACGACAAGGATTTAAAAAGTTTGTTTTATGTTCAGGACATGGTGGTTCCTATTGGGAAGGATCTTTTATCAAACATATTAACTATAAATATCCAGAAATTATATTGATTCATCCAAATCATAATGGAGATGCTTGGCAGACAGCTATTCAAGCCTCAGGACTGGAAGGGCTAAATGAAATGCACGGCGGGTTATTGTCTGTATGTACAGCAATGTGGTTATGTCCAGATAAAGTGAAGTTACTTTCAATGGGTTCTCAAATTCCTACAGAAAACAGAAAATATGCTGATTTTATGGGCTGGGATAAGCTTACAACAGATGGATGTTGGGGAGTTTTGATCCAGATGGTTATTCGCCGGTAGAATTAGCGCGTAAAGGACAGATTTTTTGGAATACATTCATAACGAAGAAAGCTGAAGGAATTAAAGAAATATTAGAAGATGCATATAAGAGAAAGGTTTCATTTCGGGGTAACTCATAGAGGTCAGGAACTTCGGATAACACCATATTCACGCATCGGGGCATTCGCCCCTCGGTCCGGCAGAAGTTGAAGTGGACTCGATAGGCGTGAACTCAGATACAGGAAGCGGAAGCAGCCGGACACAATAGGCGGAGTTCACTGCATTCCACTCCTTGATAATGGTAACTTGATGATGGTCTGGGATCGAGAAGAGAAAGTACTCACAACAATTGGTGGGAGATTAGAACAGAACGAAACAATAGAAGATGGATTAGATAGAGAAGTGATGGAAGAAGCAGGAATTGAATTAACTGAAATTAGAGTGCCCTTCGCTAGCTGGTTTTGGAAGGAATCTAACGGATACACTATTTATTTCTTAACACTTGTAAAAAGGATTTGTGAAATACCAAAAGGATATGAAAAGACTGGATATGTAATAATGAATTTTGAAACCGCTTTAGATATGATAAAGAATATTGAAGGCAGAGAAGAAAGAATAGAAATTATCAGAAGAGCAGGGATATTGTCGGGCAATCTCAAGGATGAGGGCAACAGCAGATAACACCATATTCACGCTGCGGGCCATGCGGCCCTTGATCTGCCAGGAGTGATTTCGATGAGGTAATTCAGGCAGATACATCCATTCCCCTAAGATAGGAGCTATCTAAGGGGAATGGACGTCGCGAATACATGAACGTTATCGGAAATCCAAGCAATTAGGAGGAAGCAATTCATGGTAGAGAATGTATTTATTCTAGGTGCTGGTGCATCTTTTGAATCTGGAGCACCATTAATGAATAATTTCCTTGATATATCCGAGGAATTGTTAATGACAAATGTACTAAATGAAAAAAGAGAAGCATTTCAAGAAGTTTTCTCTATCATATCTGATTTGCAGATTATTCATTCAAAATCTTATTTAAAATTGGACAATATTGAAACGCTTTTCGGAGCTATTGAAATGGCTCGAATTATCAATAGACTTGGCACGAGGACGGGCAATGAAATTGAAGTTGCTAGAGAATCACTTATCAAATTGATTGTTAAAACCCTTGAAAAAACAATAAAGTTACCAGCATCGGATAAGCATATAAGACCGACAAAATCATATCTAGAATTTGCTAATCTAATAAACGATCTACAAGCTTCAAATTCAAATAACAGTACTTCTTCAATAATTTCATTTAATTATGATGTTGCTTTGGATTTTGCTTTACATTACACGAGTCAGAGTCCAGATTATTGCTTGTCTCACTCTAATGACAGAAGTCGACTCCATTATTTAAAATTGCATGGATCAATTAATTGGGGTAGATGCAAACATTGTAAAGAAGTACTTCCTTATAACTTTAATGATTATTTTAGAAAGTACAATTGGAGTCGGTTATTAGGTGAAGTAAAGAATGTATTACTTACTCCAAGTGAACATTTACACGACTTAAGTCATTGTAACGAATCTGTAGAAAATATTCCTGTAATTGTCCCTCCAACTTGGAACAAAACAGATTATCAAGGCACTCTTACAAATGTCTGGACCCAAGCGGCAGAGGACTTAAGTACTGCTAGAAATATATTTGTAATTGGTTACTCTCTTCCAGAATCCGATGCCTTTTTTAGATATTTATTTGCATTAGGAACAGCTGGCAAGTCGAGAATAAAACGATTTATGGTATTTGATCCGAATAACACAGGGGAAATTAAAGGACGTTATGAAACCTTAATTGGCAGAGGAATATATGATAGGTTTGAATACCGTGAAATGAAATTTTCAGAAGCAACCCCATTTATTAGAAATATTCTAAATGTAAAGGAAAATAAATATTGAGTTTATCAATGAAGGCTGGGACATCCGATAACAATATGTTCACGCATCGGCGGACAAGCCGCCTTGATCCCGGGAGATAAGTCGAAGAAGCAATCGCCGGGACACATCCATTCACCCAACCGCATCGCGGCCGGCCGAGATCGTGCTAGTCGCAGGACTCTTGCAGCTTAAGGTGAATGGACGTCGTGAACACGGAAACGTTATAAGAAATTGGTGCAAGATCGATTTCTACGAGTAACTCGAGATGAAGTATAAAAACACTAAAATCTGGAGCATCCTTATATATTGGCGTATAATAAGAATGATAATTCAAAGGGGGTACAAGTCATGAGTGTCCCAAATGATGAGCTTGAGCAAATTTTAGATCATTTGAATGATAAGAATAAAGTTGTAGCGAAGAGCTTTTTGTCCTGGTTACTGGAAAAACAAATAGATGAAGAAGATGACTATTTAACACCTGAAGATATCCAGGCTATTGAACAAGGACAACTTGATCTTCAAAGCGGCAGGACTAAATCATTGGAGGACTTACAACGTGAGCTCGAAATATAGGGTAATCTTTTCGGGTGAAGCAGAGAAGTCACTAAAGAATCTAGAGAAAGATACTATTAGAAGAATTTTTAATGCACTTCAACAATTGAGTGAGAAGCCATACGAAAACCCACATACTAAGAAGATGAAAGGTAAGGAAGGCAATTATTATAGACTTCGTGTGGGGAGTTACCGAGTTATCTATGAAATCAAAAACAATGAATTAATCATATATGTAGTACGCCTAGGTCCAAGAGGAGACATATATAAATGACAACTAGAGTAAGTCCCTGACATTATAGTTAGGGACATTTTTTATAGTTGTGGAGTATTTCAGAGAAGACGCCAACATCTTATAACACCATATTCACGCTTTGGGCCATTCGGCCCTCGGTCCGGCAGGAGTTAGATGTGGATTCAGAGATGTAATGTCCCTAACCGCGTCGCGGCCGCCCTTCGGGCTTAAGGGAGTTGGACGTCGTGAATACAAGAACAACTATGTGAGCCATGCATGCAGTCAATAGAAGATGAAATAGATATAACAGAAATAGTGTACTAATCGAGAGATTTTAATAGCTTATTCAAGATGGCAGATACTTCTGATAACACCGTATTCACGCATCGGGCCATTCGGCCCTCGGTCCACAGAGGCATTTCGAGGAAGATTATTCAACGGACACACCCGCACCACCCAACCGCGTCGCGGCCAGTCGCTTCGCTCCTTTAGGGTGGTGGGACGTCGTGAATACAAGAACGTTATCTGAAAGAGCGAAGCTTATTTGAAATTCATCAAACCAAAACCCTTATGATATAATGTAGCTGAGGTGATGCTAACATGTTAAAAGATGATGTAAAACAAATGATTGATAAACTTCCTGAGAACTGTTCAATTGAAGACATCCAGTATACATTGTATGTCAGATCCAAAATTGAAAAAGGACAGAAGGACATTGATGAAGGCAATTTACTATCCCATGACGAGGTTAAAGCGAGGATGGATAAATGGCTGAACAAACAATAATATGGACCGTAACGGCGTATAAAGATTTACAAAACATTGTAGAATATATTTCTCAGGATTCCATGTATTATGCCTTAGCATTTTATGATGATGTAATGGATAAAGCACAGACACTAAATGATTTCCCGCATCGAGGACGTGTAGTTCCAGAAATGGACGATCCTGAGGTGCGGGAAATTTTTATACATCGGTATTGATTGATTTATCAAATACATAATGATCGGATAATCATAAAGACCATAATACATGGAGCAAGAAATTGTCTTAATGAATAAAGGCGAATTGTGGGTTTAACAGGAGCTCCTTCAGATAACACCATATTCACGCTTAGGGCCACTCGGCCCTCGGTCCGCCCGAGGCATTTTCATGGGAGCATAATCAGCTGGACACATCCGCACCATCTAACCCCATCGCGACCGGTCACTTCGTGACCTTAAGGTGGTGGGAAGTCGTGAACACGGAAACGTTATAGGAAATCAACGCAAAGCCAATAGATCATACAGGGAGTAGTTTCTGTGAAGACAAAATTAATAATAATTGATGGCATACCTGGGTCGGGCAAGTCAACGACCGGAAGCTTTATAAGTGAAAGATTGAATGAGTCAAAGATCCCTAATAGATTTTATCACGAACTAGAAGACAACCATCCATTGAGAATTTACGACTAGCAGTTTAATTCTTTTACTATTCTAGAAGAAGCAGAATGGAGTTAGAGTGAATAGTAGACACAGATTATACTAGATTCAATAACTGAGCGGAGGACACTGTGTCTATGAAACAGATCAAGCATGATGAAGCGTACAAAAAGCAAACAGTTAAATATATAAAGGAGTGGGAAGTCGGTAGCAGAGATCGGTCGGGAACTTAAGATTAATGCAAATACTTTGTATGGCTGGGAGAAAAGGTATGGCGGTGAGCCAGAAATCGTTGCTATACAAGCGCTAGTCCCAGAAGATCAGAGAATAAAAGAGATGCAAAAATATATTCGTGATCTCCAAGAGGAGAATGAAATCCTAAAAAAGGCGATGCACTTCTTCGCGAAAGACCGTCGGTAAAATATACGTTCATCCACGAACACCGCTCCGAGTACCGACTGGAGAAGATGTGCCGCATAATGGAAGTATCTCGTAGCGGCTATTACAAATGGTTAGGACGCCCTGAGAGTGAACGTGAGCGTCAGCACAAGGAATGGACGGACCAAGTCAAGGAAGTGTACGACCAGAATAGGCAGCTATACGGAAGCCCTAAAATTACCGAACGATTGCATCAACAAGGTGTCAACATCTCTCGTCGTACCTTCACCCGTATCATGAAGGAGAATGGAATCCGTTCCAAGACCGTAAAGAAATACAAGGCAACAACCAACTCCAAGCATTCCCTACCGGTTCAAGAAAACGTAATGAACAGGGAGTTTGCTGCAAGTAAACCGAATGCGAAGTGGGTGACTGATATCACGTATGTCTCCACCGATGAGGGTTGGCTTTATTTGGCGAGCGTAATGGACTTGTACTCGCGTAAGATTGTCGGTTGGCACATGAGTGAACGGATGACGTAAGAGCTTGTGCTACAGGCTCTAAGGCAAGCCCATGGCCGTCAACAGCCAGGCGCAGGATTGCTGCATCACTCGGATCGCGGAAGCCAGTACGCATCCCATGATTACCAGAAGCAACTCAAGATTTATGAGATGACTGGTAGCATGAGTCGCAAGGGAAACTGTTACGACAACGCTTGCATCGAGTCGTTTCACAGCGTATTGAAGAAGGAACTAATTTACCTCAATAAATACCAAACACGCGAAGAAGCGAAAAAGAGTATCTTTGAATACATCGAAGTTTTTTTACAACAATCAACGTATCCATTCTACGATAGGGTACCACACGCCTTCTGATTACGAACGTATGTACCCTGGTCAAGCTGTATAGGAAGAAAATCTGTGTCTACTATCTTGACAGAGGTCCAAATTAAAGAGTCCAACATATTTCGACGATTTTGGAGGAACAGCATATTTTTATAGTGGATTAATAGTAAATTTCATTAATGACAAATATGGGGTGAAAATATTAAACGAAATTATCAGAAAACCTGAAGAATTTGAACAGATATTGAATGAATCTATCGAGGAATTTTATAACGAATGGATTACAACTTTGAAGTGAAATGTGAGTTTTTCAGAGAAGGCGCTGACATCCTATAACACCATATTCACGCTTCGGGACGGCTTTTCCGCCCCCTGGTCTGGACCGATGAAGAAGAGCCGAGGGTAATTCAGCCGGACACACCTGAACCACCTAACCGCATCGCGGCCAGTCGCTTTGCTCCTTTAAGGTGGTGAGGCGTCGTGAATACACGAACGTTATAAGAAACTGGCGCAAATATTAAATTCATGGAGTGCTCAATATGTGTAATAAATGCGAAGATATCTCAACAACAATTGAAATTAATCATCCATACGAATATTTTAATATTGTTTCGCAAATAAAAACGTTTATTCAAGATAGTGTACTTATCTTAGTAGATTCAAATTGTGATCTTGAACAGATACAAAAAGGAAAATCACTCCCAGATGATGTTCTAGTTCACAAGTTTGAATGTACAAACTGTTTAAGATTGTTTGAACTCAGCGTTGAAACATATCATGGAAGTGGTGGGACATGGAAGCCTATAATTTCTAAGTAAAAGGATTGATACATGTGAGTTGGAGCACCTATTTATTTAAGGAAATAGAAAATGATGAAGAGGTAATCTATTACTTCTCTCCTAATAAGAATGACTTGAAAGAAAACATGGGAAAAATAAGACTAGATAAAACAGCCGAGATGATTTCAGAATTAAAACCTTATTCAGGTGATAATGGGCCCTATGGATTTTATATAAAGCAAGCCGGATACTGCCTTGCGAAATGTTTCAAAAATGGTGAGTACCCTGAAACTGTTTCAAGATACATATGATAATGGAATCTGCAGGTATCTCGAGAAGGCGCCAACATCTTATAACACCATATTCACGCATCGGGACGACTCCGTCGTCCCTCGGTCCGGCAGGAGTCTGATGTATTTCGAAGAGGCACTTCAGTATTCGGAGAAGCAGAAACAGCCGGACACATCCGCACCACCTAACCGCATCGCGGCCTCCCCTGGTGGGGCTTAAGGTGGTGGGACGTCGTGAATACAAGAACGTTAGACGAAATTCCTGAGAGCATTACAGAATTCAATCAAACACATTATTTTTCGACTCTTTCTCCGTTTGAGAAGGAGTTTTTTTTCTATATACAGAATTTGTAAAACGTAGGGGTAAAGATTATGGTTTGAATATTAACAATATCCTAGAAGAAGTCGCGAATTCCAGCGACGGAGCGCTTGATAATAAATATTGTGGATTAAACCTTAATAGAGAAGGTGAGATCTTGATGTTCCTTTACATTTTGTTTTTATTTCTAATGATCGTAGGATTAGGGACCATTCATTACACGCTAAAGATACAGGTAAAGAATGATGAAAGAATAATAAATCGATTGGATTTAATCATTAAAGAACTAAGTATTCTCAATAGCAAGGAAAGGGACAAAGAACACTAGTGAGTGTATATCAAGAAGCCAGGAACTTCGTCTAACACCATATTCACACATCGGGGCATTCACCCCTCGGTCCGGACCGAAGTTGGAGAAGATTCGCTAGAAGAAATTTCAGTAGGCAGGGAAGCAGAATCAGCCGGACACATCCAACTCCCTAACCGCATCGCGGCCGCCCTTCGGGCTTAAGGGAGTTGGACGTCGTGAATACAAAACGTTATCCGAAACCTCCGAGTTCGAACCCCAATTTTGAAAGGTGTGATTAAGTTTGAAAAATAATCATTCTAGTTTCGTTTATATTTGGATTGTAATTTTGATCATAGAACTTTTTTGGTTTTTCGGAATAATTAATAGAGTTCATGATCAAGAGGAAGTGCTCTTTATCATGACTGTAGTGTTTGTCACCTTGATAGTTGGAGCAGTATTACTTTTACATTCGGTTCTAACATCAAAAAAGAAATATTAAATTACTCGCTTCACATGCGTGGATTTGGGGGCACCATACGGTGCTGCGGCGCTCTTTTATTTAATTCAGATAAAGAAATAACCGAATGCCAACAGAATGAGAATGGGATACAATTCCAGATAAGAGCTTGATTTAAGAGCTTGATTTAAGGGCTTGATTTAATAGATTTAAGAATGATTTGTGAGTAAAGCGAAGAAGTCGGAGGCATCGGATAACACCATATTCACGCATCGGGCCATTCGGCCCTCGGTCCGGCAGGAGTCAGAAGAGGATTCAATTTTCAGTAGCAAGGAAGCGGAAGCAGCCGGACACATCCTACCACCTAACCGCATCGCGGCCAGTCGCTTCGCTCCTTTAAGGTGGTAGGACGTCGTGAATACAAGAACGTTATGCGAAACTCTTGAAGTGCCACAACATATTGTTTAACTCTTTTTGGAGGATGTATATTATGAGTTCTGCTAAGAAACCTACGATAATTTCAATTTCCTCCGTTTCTGGGGGAGGAAAAACAACCATAACTAATTTGTTGAAAGAGAAATTAGTAAGTGCAACAGCACTTTACTTTGATGATTATGATTTTGAGGAAAGTCCAAATGATATATGTGATTGGGTAGATCGCGGAGCAAATTATAATGAATGGAATCTTAGTCCTTTCACTCGAGATGTCATATCCCTTTTAGAGAATAAAGACTTGAAATATGTATTGCTTGATTATCCTTTTTCTTATCTCAATATAAGCATGCGGGAATATTTAGATTTCACGATATACGTTGATACACCGCTTGATATTGCAATGGCAAGAAGATTAATCAGAGATTTTAAAGACAATCCAAATGACATTCAGAATGACTTAGAACAATATTTAATAAAGGCAAGAACAGCATATTTAGAGATGGTAAGATCAGTGAAACCTGATTCAGATTTTGTTATAGATGGAACACTTACAACATTAGAAATTGTTGAAAGAATAAAAGGACAACTAATAATGAAGAATTTGTAAGTCATTGCAAGGGAGTTAAGAGCTTCGCATAACACAATATTCACGCTTCGGGCCATTCGGCCTCGGTCCGGACAGGAGTTAGAAGTTGATTAGAGGAGGCATGTTCAGCAGCGGGGAAGTAGGATCTGCCGGTCACATCCAACTCCCTAACCGCGTCGCAGCCGTCCTTATGGCTTAAGGGAGTTGGACGTCGTGAATACACGAACTTTATCCGAAATTCCCCAAAAGCATTTAATAACATATTTTATAGAAGGGGTAATCTAATGATTCATAGATGCATTATGATCTTCACTCATTTTACTAATCAAGAAATGATCGAGAAGATTCGAAAAATCTACGATCCCCTATATGGTTATGTTGACCCACATATTACCCTAGTATTTCCTTTCAAAAGTTCAATTGCAACATGTGAACTAGAGGGACATATTAGGAAATCGATAAGACATATAAAGCAATTCAAATTGACGCTTCAAGGAATAACGATAGAAAAAGGAAATTATTTGTTCTTAAATATCACGAAAGGAACGGAGAGTCTGGTAGAACTACATAAACAACTTTATACAGAAATTTTAAGTGATTATTACCCTGATTTCTTGAAGACAACAAATTACAAGCCTCATTTAACTCTCGGAAGAACGAAAGACTTAAACGAATTAGATGAAGCATATAAAAATTGTAAAAGCCTAGTGGAATCTTTTTCTGAGAGAATAACTGAAGTAACAGTTGAAATAATAGATGAGAATGAAAAATCAGAAATTGAAATGACAATAGAACTGTGTAAGTAATTCGAGAAGAGGGGAACATCCGATAACACCATATTCACGCATCGGGCCATTCGGCCCTCGGTCCGACAGAAGTTGAAGAGGATTCGATCGGAGTGAACTCAGAACAGGGAAGTGGGAACAGCCGGACACATCCAACTCCCTAACCGCATCTCGGCCGCCCTTCGGGCTTAAGGGAGCTGGACGTCGTGAATACAAGAACGTTATGTGAAATCCCAGCAAGTTTATTAAAAACTAGTGGAAAGAAGTGTTTGCTCTGAACATTAGAACTGCGGCTCGAGCTGTAATAATCAAAGACGAAGAGTTACTCGTTTTGAGAAGAACTGGTGTTCAAGGAGCATTTTATGTTCTTCCAGGTGGAGGACAGAATCATGGGGAAAGCATTATTGAAACCCTGAAAAGAGAAGTAAAAGAAGAAGTTGATTTAGAAGTCATTTGGAATGAACTCATATTTATTAATGAATTTATAGCTAGAAGGGACTCGAAATTTTTTGAATTGGAACCACAAATACACCAAATAGATTTTACATTTCACTGCACGGTAAACCACGATCGAATTGCTTTAGTAGGTCAGACTCCAGATTTACATCAAGTAGGAATTGCATGGATACCAATAAATGAAATTATCGATTATGTAGTGCATCCAAAAGATGATCTTAATTTTATAATGGGAGCTCCGACTAGAGATGCTTTAACAGAATGGATAATGAATAGAAGTATATATAAAACGCCTAGATTAATTGAAGGTTAAGCTTCGAAGGCTGGGACATCACATAACACCATATTCACGCTTCGGGGCATTCGCCTCTCGGTCCGGCCGTAGTTAGAAGTGGATTCGGGGAGGCGATTGGCAGCAGCAGGGAAGCAGAATCAGCCGGACACATCCAACTCCCTAACCGCATCGCGGCCGCCCTCTGGGCTTAAGGGAGTTGGACGTCGCGAATACATGAACGTTATCGGAAATCAATGCAATATAGAGTAATCCAAATGGATTAATTCTTATAATACAAAGTCTTCAGTATTTTATTAAAAACGTAAAAATACAAAATGACAAATGGGTGGTAATAAAAATGGTCAAAATATCTTTGATACGTTTAACCAATCTAGCTTCCGTAGATTATGCTTATGCTTCATGTATTCCTTCGGGTATGGATATATTTTTTATGGCAGGAGCTTGCCCGCTTAATAAAGAAGGAATTGTATTGGGCATTAATAATTATGAGTTTCAAGCAAAACTCTGTGTGGAAAACTTAGTTGAAGCATTAAGGGGATTTGGCGCCTCGCTCAAAGACATTACGTATACCAGAGTCCTTGTTGCGTCCTCCAGTCGAGCTGACTTAGTATCCGCATGGAGAGCGATAAGAGAGGAATTTGGCGAAAATGATGTTCCAAGTACGCTATTAGGAGTTACAGTGTTAGGGTATGAAAAACAGCTTGTGGAAATCGAAGCAGTTGTAGCATTAGAGAAAAAGTAATAATTATTTAATACGCAACAAATGGGGGGCATTGATTTCCGATAACATCGTATTCATGCATCGCAGCCTGATGGCTGCTCGGTCCGCCCGGGGCATTTCGAGGGAGTGGATATAGGCGGACAACCCTGCGAGGCTAAGTGGCGAAGCCACCCGGCGACTTCGTCGCCTTAAGCCTCTCGGGTTCGTGAATACATAAGACGTTATTCGACAAGCTCAAAAAGAAAAGAGCGTTAAAAGCTCTTAAATTCGAGACATATGTAGTTCTTCGAATAGACATATGGCATCCTTGAAACCTTGTAGATATATTTTACTTTCGAGTAATGTTTGTTTGGAGCTTAGTAGAGGAAAAGGGCATGTTGGAGGTTGTCGGGTAGGGATTCTCGGATTATGTTATAGTTTTGTATAGATTCATTTGAAAATAGTATAAAATCAGAATCTGTAGTTGTAAGGTCGCCGTGTAATAGTTTTAAACGAGTACGAACTAGCGGATCAATTATTATCTCTAATGAATTTCGCAAGATTTAGACCTTGTATGATTTATATTTACAAAGTAAATATTTTTGAGTAAATAAAGATTGTTCAATATAATTAAAGAAACATTTAACTACTTTATGAGGAGTTCGCGATGATCAGTTATAAACCATTACTAAAATTGCTGATAGATAGGGAAATAAAGAAGCAGGATTTATTGAAAATGACTGGGATTTCTTCTGCAACAATGGCAAAGTTAAACACAAATGAATATGTTTCTTTAGAAGTAATTGATAAAATTTGTTCAGCACTAAATTGTCAACCTGGTGATTTGTTGGAGTATATTCCTGAACGAATGAAGGAAGAAAGAACCTAAAAGAAAGTAAAGATGTGTGGGGAAATTCAAAGAAGGACCCGTCGGCCTACGGGATGTTTAGTGAATAATTTATTTGAAAGTTTAATGAACACCACATATGGCGCATCGATGGAGACACTATTTTGGACGATTCTTGCCAGATCTTCAGCAATTTGTTCAGGGCTTGAATCTATTTGCGAAGAATCATACGGAAGTTGCAATTCAAGTAAAGCGGGCTTTCATTCGATCTCGAGTGAAGGCCCGTATTTTATGCCGCCCCGATTGACAATAAAAAATCGCCATTTTATGATGAGGTTAATTTCACGTTCCATGTGCAAGAGTATGCTGTAGCCAAAAAAAGATCGGGGGGCGCAGGATATGATCCATTTTGACGGCAAGAAATTTCATTACGACACTAGGTACTGGGATCATCCACAGCAGTATACCTCTATCAGTCTTTACCAAATCGGGGACTTGAGCTGTCTCGGCGGATTTGAAGTCGGCAACCATATTCAGCCTTGTTACGAGATCAGTTATATTTTGTCCGGTAAAGGCGACTTTTACGTAGATGGTAAGCGCTTCCCCGTCGAGAAGGGCGATCTCTTCCTCTGCCTGCCGGATCAGTGCCACAATTTGATCGCGGATAACGAAGACCCGTTCCGCTACTTGTACTTGGCTTTTTATTTCAATTCAAACCTTGGGATGGACAACCCGTACCCGAACATTCAGAAGACGCTAGATCAGGTGACGTGCCCCCGCGTGAAGGACGCGTTTTCGATCGAGTTGTCTTTTACCGCGCTGCTTAAGGAGCTGCATTACCCAACGGATTTTTCCCAGCAGATGCTGGAAACATATATGACGCAAATTATTATTTTGACGCACCGTAATTTCCAGAAGTCCGATACGGTTATGCGCAAGCCGCATACGACCGACCAATTCGGCAACGAAACGGTGTATTCGGTCCTCTCTTACATTGAAAACCAAATCTACGACATTACAAGTCTGACGGAAATCGCGGATCGGCTCAACTACAGCTACTCCCATCTGTCCTACATTTTCTCGAACGAGATCGGCATGTCGTTGCAGACTTATTATAATCAGAAGCGAATCGATACGGCCGAGCGGCTGCTGCGCGAAACGACGTTGTCTATTAACGATATCGCGTTAAAGCTGCGGTACCAGTCTATTCATTCCTTCAGCAAGGCATTCAAAAAGGTAACAGGAATGGCGCCGAGCCAGTACCGAATGATCGGTTGACAGCACACGCACCGGCCAGCTTCATAAATTTGAACAAATTAATCGAATATAGAAACAAATACAATGAATCTTTCGAATGGTACGATGAAACCCAGATGACGGTTGAACAATTCAGCCGATCATCGGGGTTTTTTTTGTTAGGGGGATGCTTGTGGACAAAATAAAAGTCGGAATAATCGGCGCGGGTACGATCGGGCACTGTCATGTAGCCGCCTATCGGAAACGCGCTGACGTCGATGTCGTTGCGGTATGCGATAGTAATCGCGACAGGGCAGAGCAGTTCGCCCGCCAGTACGAAATTTCCCGCGTTTATGACGATTACCGGACAATGCTCGAGGAAGCCGCTCCGGATGCGGTGTCGGTATGCGTTTGGAACAGCCTTCACGCGTCCGTCTCGATCGATGCGCTGAACGGCGGCGCGCACGTGCTATGCGAGAAGCCGCTGGCCGTAAGCGCCACGCAGGCGGTGGAGATGCAGTTGACAGCAGAGCGGTTCGGCCGCGTGCTGATGCCGGGTTTTTGCACGCGATACGAAGAAGGCGTCAAGCTGCTGAAAAACGCCGTGGACGAAAACAGGCTCGGCCAGCTGTATTATGTGAAAGCGGTTTATTTGCGCCGTCACGGCAACCCCGGCGGATGGTTCGCGGACAACAACCGATCCGGGGGCGGGCCGGTCATCGATCTCGGTGTGCACGTGCTTGATCTCGCCCGATTTATCGCCGGCGGGCAGGCCGTCTCGGTATATGCCGTCACCCACAAAATGCCGGACGAGCAGGTGGCCTCCAACGCGCCGCATATGAGCGCCGACAGCGGGCAAATTCACGATGTCGAAGATTTTGCCTCCGCGCTGATCCGGATGGACAACGGTGTGACGATCCAGTTCGAGACGAGTTGGAATCACCACGTCGAATCGGATGTGTTCCAGCTCGAAGTGTTCGGCAGGAAGGGCGGCGCGACGGCATACCCGAAAGTGCGTATCGCAACGGACGATTTCGGCGTCGCCTGCAATATCCAGCCGCTGCATTCGAACAACGAGCATAATCCCAATTACGATTTCGACGAGGAAATCTCCCACTTTATCCAGGTGATCAAAGGTGCCGAACAGCCGATCGTGACCGCCGAAGATGGCGTGGAGTGTATGCGCATTACGGATGCGATCTACGAATCGGCAAATGAGCAGAGAGAAATCAGGATAACGAGATAGAATGGGAACCTAAAGAAAGGCGGAGGAACCGGAATGAAACTGAGCGTAAGCATGTGGACTTTTCAGGAACTGATATACGGTGGAGCGATGGACTTCGCCGCGTTCGCCGAATACTGCGCCTCGCGCGGTGTTAGGAACGTCGAACTGCTCGATTTTTTTGTGCTCGACAAGTTGGACGAATGTATGGCCGTCATGGATAAGCTAGGGCTTTCACCCGCCGTATGGTCGATTTGCAACGATTTCGTTCAGCCGGACGAAACGAAACGCCTCGAGCAAATCAATTACATGATCCGACAAATCGATATCGCCAAGCAGATCGGCACGCCCGTCATGCGTGTATTTTCCGGGGACGTCAAGGACGAAGTTGCGTTCGAAGACAGCATGGCTTCGATCACAGCTTGTTACGCGCCTTGCATCCGGTACGCGGAACATGCCGGGATCAAGCTTTGTCTGGAAAATCACGGCGTGTTCGCCGCTCGCAGCGGAGAGGTGACCGAGCTGCTGGATTCGTATCGGTCGCCGGCATTCCGGTCGACGTTCGATACCGCCAATTTTCTATTCGTCGACGAAGCGCCTGAGGTAGCGGCAGAGCGGCTGAAAGGCCGGGTAGATCTGCTGCATCTGAAAGACTACCGCCACTCGGCTCAAGAAGGCGAAGGCTGGCCATCGCTGAACAAGGTGTGGTATACGGGCTGTCCGCTCGGTCAAGGCGATATTCCGTTCGATAGCGTCATTCGGACGCTCCGGTCGGGCGGTTTCGACGGAACAGCTTCAATTGAATTGGAATGCGACGATCCGATCGCATCCTGCGACGAGAGTATCGCTTTCCTGAGGAGAGCCGGGTATGCAGAGTAGCTACTTTCGCGTTTTGTGGAAAGATGTGGTCAAGGACAAATGGCTGTATCTATTTCTCGCTCCTAGCATCATCTTGGTATTCGTATTTAGCTATGTTCCGCTCTACGGCATCGTGCTCGCTTTCAAAAACTATAACGGCCTTACTTCCATTATGGAAAGCAAGTGGGTCGGGCTGAAATATTTCGAGCTGATTTTGAAGGATCCTCTTATTCCCCGGGCTTTCATGAATACCGTGAAGCTTGGCGTGTTTTCCCTGCTGTTCTGCTTCCCGGCCCCGATATTGCTGGCGCTTATCTTCAACGAGTTGAAGCAGGGCAAGTTCAAAAAATTCGCGCAGTCCGTTTCTTATTTGCCGTACTTTATTTCCACGGTTATCATCGTCGGGATGATGAAGGAAATTCTTGCGATTGACGGCGTCGTCAACCATTTTCTGCGATCGATCGGCCTGCAAGCGATCAATTTCATGAGCGATGCTTCGAGCTTTCGGACGATCTACATCAGCTCCGAGATTTGGACGGGGATCGGCTGGGGCAGCATCCTGTACCTGGCCGCCATATCTTCCATCCCGGACGAGATGTACGAAGCGGCCACGATGGACGGGGCGAATCGCTTGCAAAAAATTCGCCATATCACTTTCCCGGCGCTACTTCCGGTCATCAGCATCCAGTTCATATTGTCCGTCGGCTTGCTGCTCGGGGCGTCTTTCGAAAAGATTATTTTGATGTACTCCCCGGCAACGTACGAAACGGCGGATATTCTGGCGACCTACGTATATCGAAACGGCTTGCAAAACGCTAACTACAGCTACGGCGTAGCCGTCGGGCTCGTCAATTCGGTCCTATCGTTCCTGTTGGTGTTTTTCGCCAACAAGGTCATGAGAAGATTGACCGGGTATTCTTTCTGGTGACCAGAAGCTTCGGAAAGGAATGGATTTGAAAATGCGGAACTATGCCGAACACCGATCGGATCTCGTGGTAAGGGCGGTTGCTCTGATTGCCTCGCTGCTTATGATTTTCGTCATGCTGTACCCGTTTATTTATATCGTGGCCGTATCTTTCAGCAAAAACGAATACGTCACGATGGGAATGGTCACCTGGCTACCGAAGGGGTTTAATCTGAACGCCTACCGAGTCGCTTTGTCCGACCCGCTAATTATTAGAGGATATATCAACACGATCTTCTATACGTCTGCGGGCACGGTGCTGTCCGTCGGGCTGACGCTCCTCACCGCATACCCGCTGGCGATTAAGCAGTTCAGGGGCAAAAAGCCGTTTTTGATCTTTCTGACGTTTACGATGTACTTTTCAGGGGGCTTGATCCCTTATTACATGCTTGTCCAAAACCTGCACATGAAAGACACGCTTTGGGCATTAATACTGCCCGGCGTCTCCGTCTGGTACATCATTATTTGCCGTACCTTTTTCCAGGCGAACATTCCGATCGAACTGCGAGAATCGGCGCTAATGGACGGAGCGAACGACTTGACGATTCTTACCCGGATTTACACGCCGCTGTCGAAACCGATTTTGGCTACGCTCAGCTTGTGGCTCATCGTCGGGCATTGGAACTCCTGGTTTAACGCCATGCTGTTTATCGAAAATCAAAACTTGTATCCACTGCAGTTGGTCGTGCGAAAGGTATTGATCACTTTCGAGCCCACGAGCCATATGCGCAGCATTATCGCTGCGTATAAACCGGCGGGGGTCAGCGAGCAGACGGTTCGCAGCGCAATTATCGTCGTTACGATACTGCCGATCGTCATGATCTACCCGTTCTTGCAAAAGTATTTCGTCAAAGGGATTATGATCGGCGCGATCAAAGGCTGAAACCGCAGTGCGGCGCCGATCTGACCGCATATTGAACAAGCGAACAGAGAAGGGAAGGGTAAATGTGAAAAAACGGAGTTTCATGTTTCTGATTGCGACCGTGCTGTTATTCGCCACGGTGGGGTGCCAGAGTTCCAAATCCGGATCGAACGCAAGCCCGGCAGCCGGTAAAACGTTCGAACCGCTGAGCTTTCCGCTCAAAGATCCGGTAACGATGAAAGTATTTTCCTGGTATCAAGGGGACTTTAACCCGGAAAACCCGCTCGTCAAGGAGTTTGAGCGTCTGACCAATATCAAGCTTGACTACAACGCGCCCGCCGACGGGTACGCAGAGAAGCAGTCGCTCATTCTGGCGTCCCCATCGGGCGACTGGCCGGATGTTATGCTGCTCGGCGCTTCGGGCGGACGCGAAGTGAACGAGATTAGCCAAATGTACGGTCAGGCAGGAAAGTTCGTGAAAATCAGCGATTATCTCGATAAGCTGCCGAACTTGAAAGCTTATTACGATCAATATCCGGAAGCGAGAACGCTTTTTGAGGACGGAAAAGGAGACACGTACATTTTCCCTTATTTGTATCCGTACAAGACGGTGCCGACCGGATTTTTCTATAACGCGAAAGCGTTCGAAGCCGTCGGACTGGACGCGCCGAAGACGGTGGACGACATCTACGATGCGGCCAAAAAGCTGAAGGAGAAATTCCCGACCTCTTATCCGGTAACTTCATACACCATTCCTGAAACGCTGACCGTCTGGAGCAGAGTATTCAGCACTTCGTCCACGCTGGCTTTTGATCAGGAACAAGGTAAGTATATCTTCGGTCCGTTCACTCCCGAATATCGCCAGATGCTGGAGTTTCTGCACAAGCTGTTTGCGGAGAAATTGTACGATCCGCAGTTTCCGCAGTATACGTTCGCAGGCGACGACTGGCGCCAGACTTTGGCAACCGAGAAAAGCTTCATAACGGAAAGCTACGTGTGGGAAATGCAGTACGAGAATACCGCCAAAAGCGTAAACGTCATCGCCAAAAATATGAACCTGCAAGACAAGGTGCAATTCAAATATATTCCGCCGCTCAGCGCGAACGGGAAGCCGTCCAAATATCGGGGTTTGACGACGGTTAGCCCGTCGTACGGCATGGTCATCAATGCGAATTCGCCGTACGTCAACGAAGCGCTCGCGCTGCTTGACTGGCAGTTGGGCGAAGATTTCTTCCGCTTGCTCGGTTACGGCATCGAAGGGGTCACTTATGAGATGAAAGACGGCCAGCCTGTGTTCATGGATAACATTACGACGACGGACGAACCGGGCAAAACGCCATTGAACGATTCCATGAGCTTTTACGCAGGACTCAACATTTACGAAATCTATCCCGATCCGTACGGTTGGAAAACGAATCTCGAGAAGTTCACCGGTTACACGATGGAAGAGATGGGCGAGTTCGCGGCATGGCCGGACAGCTGGATGGTCCGCTTCGATCAGGAGAAGAAGGATGAGCATGCGCTCGCGTTGACGCCTTCGACGACGTTGGTGGATGAAATGTCTTATAAATTCATTACCGGAAAAGCTTCGTTCGACGATTACGACAAGTTTATCGAAACGTTGAAAGGCTACGGCATCGAGAAAGTCGTCGACGATTACAACAAGTTTTATCAGGAAAACGTGAAAAAATAAGGCCGTTTGCCCAAGCCCGCATCGGTTCGATGCGGGCTTGTACGCCTCAAGAAGGAAGGACGACATGCGAGCGATCGGCATTGATATTGGCGGCACGAAAATTGCCGTGGGATTAGTGGACGACGGAAAAATCGTGAAGCGGCACGTCATCACCAACCGCTTCTTCGGCGAGCCGCAGCGGATGGTCGCGGCGATCGGCAAAGCGATCGCCAGGCTGCGGGCTGCGGACGGCAGTAGTATGGTCGCGGTGGATGACCGCGTGGGCGATGGCGATGGCGATGGAAGTAGTGGGGCGATTGGCGTCGGCGATGCTGGGCACGAGGCTGCCGGCAGCGGCGATATTGCCGGAATTGGCGTTGGATGCCCGGGATGGGTCGTCGACGGCATTGTGTACGATGCGGTTAATCTCGGCATAAGCAAGTTTGCGCTGGAAGATGTGCTAGCCGAAGTTAGCGGTTTGCCGACGCGGGCTGAGAATGATGCCCGGACAGCGCTGCTATGCGAACGAAGATACGGCACGCTGCAAGGGAGCGTAAACGGAGCGACGGTGACGTTTGGCACCGGCATCGGCGGGGCGCTTATGCTGGAGCGCCGCTTGTACCGCGGCAGCTTCGGTTGCGCCGGTGAAATCGGGCATTTGACGTTAAGCGGCAGCGACGAGCCTTGTCCATGCGGGAAAATTGGCTGCTTCGAGCGGACTGCATCCGTGACCGCGCTTGTGCAGCTGGCGAAGAGGCATGGGCTGAAAGCGGAAGACGGGCTGGCGGTATGTGCGCTCGCTAAGGCCGGAGACGAGGTGGCGATCGATGTGCTGGAACGTTATACGGATGCTGCGGCCAAAGGCGTCATCGAGCTTGTCATGCTGCTCGATCTCGATACAGTCGTCATCGGCGGAGCGATATCCCGTCAGCGCAAGTTGTTCGTCGACTCGCTGCGGAAGAAAGTTAATTTGCATCTGCCGCGCTGCCGGGTGACACCCGCCGCATTCGCGAATGACGCTGGCATCATCGGTGCGGTAGAGCTAGTCAGCAAAGGAGATGCAAGGCAACGTGCGAGCGACGAGATTTTATAATGCGACTTTGGTGACAGGGACGGGTGTTTTTCGCAATGCGGCTTTTGTCGTGGCGAACGGCCGGTTTACCGAAATCACCGGGGCTGCCGGGGCAATAGGTGCAGATGACATTGACCGGGATGACCGAGCAAACAAGGATTCCCTCGCATACTGCGATCTCGGCGGGCAGATCGTTGTTCCCGGTTTTATCGACACGCATATTCACGGTGTGAAGGGCTGCGATTTCGAAGATCCCGACTGCGATTTTGCGGCAGGTGCCCGGCTGCTGAGGATGACAGGTACGACCTCGTTTTTTGCGACGATATCGCCATTCACCCCTTTCGGCGCACGCAAGCCGCCTTATCGCACGTTGACTTGCGAGGGGCTGGAGGGATTTCATCTGGAAGGCCCGTATCTTAACCCGGCGAAGCAAGGCGGATTTTACAAAGGGCAAATACGGCCTTACGACGAAGCTGAAGCAGATGACATCATCCGGTCATTCCGGGGTGCGATCCGCATCGTCACTGCCGCGCCGGAATGTGTAGACCTCCCGTCGCTGGCCGCGCTTTCGCATAAGCACGGGTTCGCGTTGTCAGTCGGCCATACGGATGCGGATTACGATACCGCGCTTGAGGCGTTTGGCGCCGGCTTCTCTCGCGCGACCCATCTGTTTAACGCTATGCGCACCTTCGATCACCGCGAGCCAGGCGTACTGGACGCCGCGTTGCTGGATGATCGGGTGCACTGCGAACTTATCGCGGATTTGCGCCATCTTTCCCCGCAAGCGCTTAAGCTTGCGCTCCGGCTGAAGCCGATCGGTACGCTGACGGCGATTACCGACAGCGTATGCCCGGATGCCCCCGGCATTACGGTGCGCGGTTCGGTTGCCTACAAGGGGGACACGGTGTACGGCTCGCAAAGCACGATGTACGAGCTGTTCCGGCACTTGACTGGGCCGCTGCTTGCAGTGCCGCTTGCAGACGCCGTTAGGCTGACTTCGGTTAACGCCGGCAAAGCGCTTGATCTAGACGTCGGCGACATCGTCCCGGGCATGCGGGCGAACTTCATCGTGATGGACAGCGATTACCGGATTGAAACCGTTTATACGGCTTCCGATTTCGGCACGAATTAATAAAACCTGTCAGGGACGGCCCTGACGGGTTTTTGATACCTGACCGATGCGAATAGCGGACATATTGAAAGTTTGGCTCGTTTTGTTATGGGAGAATGGTTCATGAAGTCTGAAGAAGAAGGAGCGTGCATCTTTTGTTCAAGATATTGACTCTCATCTTCGTCATTCAGATCGTGTATGTGTCGGCCTTCACCTTGCGCATGATTCTGACGATCAAGGGGCAGAAGTATATCGCTGCGCTCATCAGCACGGCTGAAGTGACGATCTACGTGCTGGGACTGAATATGGTGTTGTCTCATCTGGATCAAGCCGCCAGTCTGGCGGTTTATGCGATCGGCTATGCTCTGGGCGTGCTGGCCGGTTCGTGGATCGAGCAGAAGCTGGCGCTCGGCTACGTCACCCTGAAGGTAATCAGCAATAATCCGGAACCAAGGCTTGCGATGGTTCTTCGCGACGCTGGTTACGGCGTGACGACATGGCTCGGTTCCGGTAGGGACGGCGACCGTCTTGTGATGGAGATTTTGACCAGGCGCAAAAACCAGAAGCAACTGCACGACCGTATTATCGAGCTAGACCCCAAGGCGTTCGTTATTTTTCACGAGCCTAGTTTGATTCGCGGCGGCTTCTGGGCAGGGGCGGTCAAGTAATGACCGACGTCCGCAAACGTCAATTTTGTCGGAGGAAAATACGAGCTAACCTAGCCCGATAGAATCGTAAGTGACCACGACGCGTAACTACTCAGGTCCCATAAAAAAAATCCGTGGAGGCGATATCCTTTGAAATAATTCCTATGCTTATTGTCGAACTCTAAATAGAGAGAGACGACGAGGTCGGAACGGATGAAACCCAGTACGGAACATATCTAGTAAAATACGTAAAACTCGAAACGGGTCGTCGTGCATTCAATTGTGAAAAGAGATTTGATTCGGCTTAAAAGAACATACTCAAACAAGCCTACCTCAAGACAGAAGCTTTATGGTAAAATGTTCCTTATGTGACGAGCTTATTCCTTATAAAATGGCGTCCGACTTTTCAACACACCGTAAATAATGCGCAAAAGCTTGTTGGAAGTGGCGACAATGGCAACTTTGGCTAGCTTGTTTTGAGAACGTTTTAACTGATAATATTTCGATAGAATCTCATTTCGTGGAAAGTTCACTTGCTTCGAAATACCGGCAACGGTAGCTTGATAGAGAGCGGTAAGGAGGCATGAAGAGCCCCTCTTCGAAATGTGATTTTGACTGGTCTTAAAGGTTCCCAACTCGTAAACAGATGAATCCAGCCCGGTAAAAGCGGTCAACTGTTTAGCGGTAGGGAACCTTTTTATATCCCCAATTTCCGCAAGGATAGTCGCTGCAGACTCCCTAACCGCATCGCGACCGCCCTTCGGGCTTAAGGGAGTTGGACGTCGTGAATACAAGAATGTTATGCGAAATCTTTGTAAATCAGTGGTTCAAAGAAGGGGCCAACTTCAGCTAAACCATATTCACGCTTCGGCCATCCGGCCCTAAGTCCGGCAGAAGTTAGAAGTTAAATCGGAGAGGAATTTCAGTCTAGAGGAAGCATTTTCAGCCGGACAAATCCATTCCCCAAAGATAGGAGCTTTAGGGGAATGGACGTCGCGGCTAAGACAACGTTTTCGGAAATTAATGCAAATCTGAATTCAAAACTATATTGTATGTAGGATTGTATTAAAACGACAAATACATTTCTGGAGAAGGTGTCTTCATGGAAAAGAAGTCTGCAAATAGATCAATCATTATTAACGCTGGCGAAGTTGGCGTCGCCATTTCGGAAGACATGGATAAGAATGTTGTTCATAAGACAAACAGCTTCTATTGGGATACAAAAGGCAATGACTTTTTAAGAGCAATCGTGCTTCCTTACTATGGAGCGTTTATCTCAGAAGAAAATTGCCAGCTTTTTGGCGATATTTCAGGGAAAAAGTTATTGGAGATCGGCTGCGGCAACGGTCAATCCTTGCAATATCAAGCGGAACGCAATGCATCTGAACTATGGGCAGTGGATATATCGGAAAGACAAATCGAAAAGGCAGCGCAGCATTTAGAGTCATTCGGTGTATCGGCAAAATTGATCTGTTCTCCCATGGAAGAAGAATGCGGCATACCTGCGGATTATTTTGACTATGTTTACTCGATTTATGCCATCGGTTGGACAACCGACCTTGAGGGTACCTTTGGCCGGATCGCTTCTTACCTTAAAAGAGACGGTGTATTTATCTTCAGCTGGTCTCACCCCATACACAGATGTGTCACTGAAGATAATGGTAGGTTTGTTTTTAAAAAGAGCTATTTCGATGAATCTTGGTATCCAGTAGCTGTTGAAGGTGAACTACTATTAGCGGACCGTAAGCTATCAACCTATGTGAACGCGTTGGCGAAAGCGGGATTTGTGGTTGAGCAAATGATTGAGCAAACGGATGAAGAGATTATGCAATCGAGAGACGATAACAGCGATATAGCAAAGAGAGCAAAGATACTCCCTGTAACTTTTGTGATTAAGGCAAGGAAACTATAACATCTGGTGTCAAAGCAAATTTTACATAAAGATCATTAGTTGAATCGAGGAAGACATTGATATCCGATAACACCATATTCACGTATAGGGACGGTGCTCCTCGGTCCGGTAGTAGTTAGAAGTGCATTCGAAGTGGCATTTCAGCAGCAGGGAAGCGAGTTCAGCCGGACACATCCGCACCGACTAACCGTATCGCTGTCGGCTCCTCCGGAGCCTTAAGTCGGTGGGACGTCGAGGATATGACAGCGTTATGTGAAATAGATGCAAAGACTAAAGGAGTGAAAAAATATGCAACTCTATGCCGTTAAGTTCGGCGAATCTTTTTTGAACACTAAATATATCTATCGTGATGTATTTTCTGAAGAATTAATTCGTATCTCATGGTCTTACTACATAGCTAAATATAATAATAAAACGATATTATTTGATGTTGGATTTCGTGACCCCGTTATTGCAAAAAATTGGGGAATAGATCTTATTAATGTCGATAAAGAAATTAAGCATATATTTAACTCTAATCATGTTGATGTTGTTTTTATTACTCATAGTCATTTTGATCACATCGATAATATTGATTTGTTTCCTGACTCACAAATAGTTATTGGTTACGATGAGTATCTACATGCCTTAAAAAATGGGAGTCTAACTGTAAAGGAAAGGCTTCTCAAAGAAAATGTAATTACAGTCAAAGATGAAATAATAATTGATAATAAATTTAATTTCAAAGTCATAGGGGGGCATACAATCGGTTCATCAGTAATCTACTTGGAACACAATGAAAAGAATTATGTAATTACTGGAGATGAATGCTACAAGTGCGAAAATCTGATTACGAAAAAACCGATTGGCATCTATTCGAATACAGAAAAAAATGAATCTTTTATTAACGATGCTTTTAATAAGGGATGTATTCCATTGCCCTATCATGACTTAACCATTTTTCAAACTTACAAGGAAATTTCAAGAAATATTGTTCAGATCCTTTAATGAGAATCTCAAGGAAAGCAACTACAGCATCTAACATCATATTCACGCATTGGCCCTCGGTCAGGCCGAAGGATTTCGGTGAATCAGAGTGGCAGGACGTCATGAAATACAAGACGTTATAAGAATTCGGCGAAAGGACTTATGTACAATAATGAATAAGAGCAATTACGTTGATCGAATTAACAATGTATTCGTATTAATTGAAAACAAACTAAATGACAAGTTAACACTCGACTCTATGGCAGAAGCTGCCCATTTTTCGAAGTATCACTTTTCAAGAGTTTTTACGGCAATGGTAGGAATGACACCTTTAGCTTATTTGACTAAAGCAAGGTTAGATAAATCAATACATTATTTGGCTGATGCTCAAAAAACAATACTCGAGATTTCCATTTTGTGCGGCTTTGAATCAGCCTCAAATTTTAATGCTGCTTTTAAAAAGCAATTCAATAAAACGCCAAGTGAAGTTAGAAAAAATCTAAACAAAGATAGCAATATTTCTCTATTTCTTGGCAATATGCAAGAAGATGAATCAAATTCTTCTCGTTATGATGAAAGTATTAAAAACAACTTTCTGAGGAGGATTTGGCAAATGAATGTTTCAATTAAAGAACTACCTGAGTATGAGATTGCATTCGTAAGACATATTGGTAGCTACTTGGATACTTATAAGGCATGGCAGAAATTAGGCGAATGGACAAGTAAGCATCTGTTGTACCCTCCGGAACAATATTTCATTGGAATTTCTTTAGACAATCCCAATGTAACGGAAGAAAACGAATGCCGTTATGACGCATGTGTGACATTACCATACTCGTTCATCAAAGATAATAATTCCGATGTTCAAATCAGGAAACTGCCAGGCGGACTTTATGGATTGTATAACTTTTATGACACCATCGATAAGCTAGGTATTGTATATCAAAGCATTTTCGGTCAATGGCTACCGAATAGCGAGTTTGATCCAGATGATAGAGATTGCCTTGAATTCTGTATGAATAATCCATTTGAGGATCCGGAAGGGAAAGCGAAAGTCGATTTATACATACCTATTAAAGCGAGAGATTAAATGAAAGCATTAAAAGTTGCCGGCATCTTATAAAACCATATTCACGTATCGGGCCATTCGACGCTCGATCCGGACCGGAGTTAGGCGGGTTCAATGCCCATTATGCAATATGATAATTAAAAATAAACGAGTCAGGCATATAGGATCATGCCTGACTCGTTTATTTTTGCAAAGCATCTAAATTGTAATAAAACTAGCACACACACTAAGTTGACAATAAAAATCTAATGCCATTATATTATAGACAGGCAGTCGGTCAGTAAATTAAGGATGTGTAAAATGAGAGTTGTAAAAGAAGCCGAGGAACGTAGGAATGAAATACTTGATGCTGCGGACGAGCTATTCGGTTCGAAAGGCTTTGACGGCACAAGTACAACAGATATTCTCGAAAAGGTCGGAATTGCGCGGGGAACGCTGTATTATCACTTCAAGTCGAAGGAGGTAATTATGGACGGACTGATTGAGCGGTATAATGTCCGCTTGCTAAGTGCGGCGCAGGAAATTGCTGCAGATCAGAGCATACCCGTAGTCGAGCGCATTATCCGCGTTGTTATGGCACTGAACCTAAGTGGCGGTAGCAGCAAGGAAATTATGGAGCATATACACAAGCCGCAGAACGCGCTTATGCATCAGAAAATACAAAGGGTCATAATCAACGGCGTTACGCCGATACTGACGGGAATAATCCGCGAGGGCATTCAGTTGGGACTGTTCAGCACCCCGTTCGCGTATGAAACCATGGAAATGATTGTGATTTATGCGAATACCATTTTTGATGATGATATGGTTACAATGACGGACGAGGAGCGTGTTTCACGCATACAGGCATTTGTTTTCAACGCAGAAAGGCTGCTTGGTGCCGAAACGGGAAGTCTTATGTACGTAATGCAGATGTTCGGCAGCGGAAATCAAGGCAGCAATGAATAGTTCGGGGAATCCTTCGGTAATTCTGTCTAACTAAAAATCAGTCAAAATGCTTGCGATAAGAGGTGGCTTATGTATACCAGATTAATCCGCAATGACATTCTAAAGAGCAAAATGATAACGCTGACGACCATGATATTTGTCGCTGCCGCATCAATGCTTGTTTCACTCGCGGCGATACTCGTCGTCAATCTTACGGGTGCGCTGGATACGCTAATGACGCAAGCGAAAACTCCGCATTTTATGCAGATGCATGCTGGTGACATTGATACTGCGCGGCTTACAGCTTTTGCAGAGCAGAACAGCAATGTCGATGAATTTCAAGTGGTTGAATTTCTGAACATTGACGGGGCTCAATTTACATTTGGTGATAAGTCGCTTGCGAACAGCGTTCAAGACAACGGTTTAAGCGTACAGAGCGAAAAATTCGATTATCTTCTTGATCTTGACGGAAACGTCATCAAAGTATCAGACGGCGATATTCATGTTCCGGTAAGTTATATGAAGGATAACACTGCAAAGATCGGTGACAAGGCCGTAATAAGCGGAAAAGAATTTACCGTTGCGGGTTTTCTCCGCGATTCAACAATGAATTCTTCGCTTTCCGCCTCAAAGCGATTTCTAGTCAGCAGCAGTGACTATGCGGAAATAAAAAACCTTGGAAGCCCAGAGTATCTGATTGAGTTCAGATTAAAAGATTTGTCGGCGATAGGCTCATTTGAAACCGCTTATGCCTCCGCAGGTCTTGAGGCGAACGGACCATCGGTTACATATTCGCTTTTTAGAATGATGAATGCAATTTCCGACGGGATGATGATTGGGGTTATCCTTCTGGTAAGCCTGCTTGTCGTTACCATCGCGTTCATGTGCATACGTTTTACGCTCCTTGCGAAAATCGAAGACGATTATCGCGAAATTGGTGTTATGAAAGCTATAGGGCTGCGCATCTCCGACATCAAGAAGATTTATTTAGCGAAATACGCGGCAATTGCGGCTGCAGGCTCTATTCTCGGTTTTGCTCTTTCGTTTGTAATTAAAGGCATGCTTCTTGAAAATATACGGCTTTATATGGGCGAAAGCAAAAATTCTTCATTTGCCGCGGTTTTAGGAATCATCGGCATATTGCTTGTATTCCTTGCCATCATTGCCTATGTAAACGGAGTGTTGAAACGCTTTCGGAAAATATCCGCCGCAGAAGCCATACGTTTTGGGAATTCGCAGGAAAAGACAGCCGGCACAAAACGTTTTACCCTAAGCGGAAACAGGATATTTAACACGAATATTTTTCTCGGTATTAAAGATGTTCTTTCAAGAAAACGGCTTTACGCCACAATGCTTGCTGTTCTGGTGATTTCGGCATTTATCATGATTGTTCCGCAGAACCTGTACAGCACGATTTCCTCAAAAAGCTTCATCGGCTATATGGGAATTGGAAACTACGATCTGCGCATACAGGTCGGCAATATCGATAATATCTCTGAAAAAGTCGCTGATATCGTAGAGACGATGAGAAGCGATCAAGACATTTCAAAGGTTGTCGTCCTTACAACAAAAACATTCAAAGCAAAGATGGAAAACGGATCGGAGGAAAATATCAAAATTGAACTCGGCGACCATTCGATATTTCCTATCGAATATTCCAAGGGCAAAGCACCTGCCACAGATGACGAAATTGCGCTTTCGACTATATACGCCGATGAAATGAGCAAAAAGGTCGGCGATGTCATTACGCTGGTTATTGAGGGGAAGGAGATAGATCTCATAGTTAGCGGAATCTATTCCGACATTACCAACGGCGGCAAAACCGCCAAGGCCGTATTCACCGACAAATCGGTCGGTAATATGTGGAACATTGTCAGCGCCGAACTTTCGGATAAATCCCTTGTTGAAGCGAAGGTTGCGGAATATGCAGACAAGTTTGATTTTGCAAAGACTTCAGATGTTGATGAATTCGTTACGCAGACCCTCGGCTCGACAATAAGTTCCGTCCAAACGGCCTCCTACTCCGCAATTGCAGTTGCACTGGTTATAACGGTGCTTGTTACGCTGTTATTTATGAAAATGCTTGTCGCAAAGGATAGATATTCCATTGCAGTCATGAAAGCGTTTGGTTTTACAAACTCGGATATTAAGAAGCAGTTTGTTTCGCGTTCGATATTCGTTCTGATTGTCGGAATTGTTCTTGGTACGATTCTAGCTAACACTCTCGGAGAGATGCTGGCGAGTCTAGTTATCTCTACGTTTGGAGCCTCGAAGTTTAACTTTGCGGTTAATCCGCTTTCGGCGTATTTGCTTAGTCCGCTGATGATGATTATCGCGGTACTTCTCGCAACAACGATCGGCACATCGCGCGCGGGACAAATAAAAATATCCGAACATATAAAGGAGTAGTCGCATGAAAAAAATAATTATCGGTGACAGAATCGTAAAATCTTTCGGCGAGGGCGATGAAAAGCGCAATGTTCTTGACGGAGTGTCCGTTGAGATTAACGATGGAGAGTTCGTTGCGGTCATGGGACCTTCGGGCTCCGGTAAATCAACGCTGATGTTTGCGCTGAGCGGAACAGATAACGTTAATGGCGGGAAGGTCGTATTTGACGGTAAGGATCTATCGGCTGCCTCTGAGAATGAGCTATCGGATATACGCAGAACATCAATGGGATTTGTTTTCCAGCAGCCGACGATGCTCAAAAATCTGAATATCCTCGATAACATCATTCTTCCGTCCATGCGCGACAATCGAAAAAACGTCGCGGAAATTTCGGGAAAAGCTAGATCACTTATGAAAAGAGTAGGCATTGCAGAGCTTGAAAATCGCGACATTACACAGGTTTCGGGAGGTCAGCTTCAGCGTACGGGAATATGCCGAGCGCTTATGAACAGCCCGAAAATCATTTTCGGTGACGAACCTACGGGTGCGCTCAACTCAAAATCCGCGCAGGAGATTATGGACATATTTTCCGAAATCAACGCGGACGGAACTTCGGTTATGTTTGTAACTCACGACGCAAAGGTTGCGGCACGGACGGAGCGTATTATGTTTATGCGTGACGGAAAAATCGTGTGCGAGTTGAAGCTTCCGAAGTTTGACGGGACGGATATGGATGGCAGGGTCGAGAAAGTAACGGTGAAAATGTTGGAAATAGGTGTATAATTTGTTTCACAGTCAATACCGATGTATAGGATTTCACTACATAACGGGAGGAATCCTATTTTGATTACTATAAGAGCGATTAATAAGAGTAATTGGGAAGAATGCATTCAATTGAAACCTAGCCAAGATCAAGAAAGTTATATTGTCTCTAATCTATATTCCATTGCGGAAGCACAATTTTTGTCTGGATTTATCACAAAAGCAATTTATTTTGAAGAGAATCTTGTTGGATTTTCAATGTATGGATTAGACTCTGACGATGGTAACTACTGGATTTATAGATTTATGATTGATGGTCGTTTTCAAGGACGTGGATATGGCGAACAGGCTATGAAGTTGATTATTAATGATATTCAAACTAAAGAAGATCGAACAGATGTTATTTTACTAGGGTATAAGTCAGATAATGCGTCCGCTAGGAAACTTTATTCTAAAGTGGGTTTTGAAGAACAAGGAATGGCTCCTTGGGGAGAAGTGCTAGCGAAGTATAGTTTTTAGTAAGTTAATCAACTTCGTTCCTTTAAGGTGGTGGGACGTAAAAAGGAGTTCTCATATTTGCGGTGATTGAAGCCACTGAGAAAGAAATTAGAATTTATTTCAGAACAGGAATTGCCGATATGATTTTCAACGATCTTAAGCTTCCTATAGCTGCAGGTACACCGGATCCAGATCATTTGATCCTACTCGTGGACAGTGATGATAATGTGCTAGAGAAAAGCGGAATTTGGAGTAACCTCAAGGCGATGAAGGCAGGAAATGTCTATCGAATGACAAGCAGACAAAATTATAACGAAGCATTTTTTGCAATCGGCAAGCAATCGGTCTTGGAGCAGATTTCGGGTGATATCCTGAAACATACGAAAAAATAGATTGAGTCGGTATAAAAGAACATACTCAAATAAACCTATCTCAAGATAGAAGTTTTATGGTAAAATGTTCCTTATGTGACGAGCTTAATCCATACAAAAAGGCGTTCGACTGTTCCGAATCCCATAGATCACGCGTAAAAGCTTGTTGGCAGATGTGACAATGGTAACTTTGCCCGGCTTGCCTTGAGAACGTTTTAACTGATTGGCCTTAAAGGTTCCCGACTCGTAAACAGATGAATCCAGCCCTGCAAAAGCGGTCAACTGTTTAACGGAAGGGAACCTTTTTATATCCCCAATTTCTGCATAAGTGAATTTATTGGAGGACTTCAGAGAAATGGTTAAAAAGATCCTGGCAGTCACTATCATTTTATTGGCTATTATTTTTATAGTAGTAATTCTTTCAAACTCTTATGAAGAACCTTTGGAGCACGTGATGGTTGATAGCTATGGTCAGCCAATGATTGATTTTGAATTGAATAATACAGACTCAAAATTATATTCAGTAACTAGTGATTCAGGAAAACCAAAACTATTAAATTTTTGGACTTCTTGGTGTCAGTATTGTAAAGAAGAAGCTGAGCACTTGAATGAAATATACTCAAATTACAAAGATGATCTTGAAATAGTTTCGATTAATCTCACTTCGAGTGACAACAAAGAAGAAGCCATGGATTTTATTAAAAAATACAATTTTGAATTTCCAATTCTCTTGGATTATGAAGGCACTATAGCGTCACAATATCGAATTACGGCAATTCCAACGAATTATTTCGTAAATAGCGATGGAACAATTAAAGCTATCACATATAATTTGACAACAAGCAATTCGAAAAATTTAATAGAAGAGCTAATACGAAAGTAATGTTTCGAAGGAAGATACTTCGTATAACACCTTAAACTTATCATAGGAGGTTATTTGCAAAGTCCAATTGCCAACAGGGTAGATACAATTTTCATTCATGTAAGAGATTTAGAAAAATCTGTTCAATGGTATAGCAAACTTCTTGGAATAGAAGTGAAACATAAGATCCAAGGACCTATTTATACATTCGATATGGGCCCTGGACGTCCAGGACTAACACTTGATAATCATTGTTTTGATGAAGTGTACGAACTCAAACCGTTGAATCAACCATTATATAATCTGAGTACAGTTGATATTAATGAAGCATATCAATTCGTTAAAGAAATGGATGCAGAGATTGTAACAGAAATTCAATCGTATCCTGATTTATCGGATTTCACCTTTAAGGATCCTGATGGAAATATTTTAATGATATGTACTTGTTTCAGTTAAGGTTTAGATAGAAGAGCGGAAGATACTATGAAATCATCATTATTTTCAATCCGTGGGACTCGATTATTTGTTGAACAATACAACGAAGAATGTGAATGGGGCGTATTACGCTCTGATCCAATTTTAACTGATGAGCCATTTGGACTTAATGAAATTATTAAAGATCTTGAGGAACTAAGAATTCAATTAGTAATTAGCAAATGGAAGCTATTAGTGCATTCATTTGGTGGGTATTAAGCTGAAAAGTATGCGCTTGATTATCCGAAATCGATTAAGAAGATTATTTTTGAAGCCCCTATTACCTATGCTGTCAGAATTAACACAACCAATTCTACTTTTTACGGGGGTTCACGATCCTGTTTGTTGTAATGTGCAGCAACTTGCATATTCACAAAAGATAACAGATGGGTCACTCGTCTTGTTCGAAAATAGTGCACATTTTCCAAGGTTTGAAGAACCGGAGAAATATACTAATGAAGTACTGAAATTTTTATGCAGCTAATCTTGATTCAAAGGCAGGGGCATCAACTAACATTGTATAAATCAATTGCATGGAGGCATAGATGAACAATAAATCAATCACTTATAATTTTGACAATGTAAAATTTCAATTAAAGGAAAGTCTCGATTTTAGTTGGTTACAAGAGTTGGGTTATGTATTTGCAGTATTCGATCAACAAGATTCAGGGAATATTTGTTTTGGAGTGGAGAAAGCCGGACAGAAGAAGTTCGTTAAATACGCTGGTGCCAAAACCATGAAATACGAAGGAGATCCTGCCGATTCGATGTCGAGGTTAAAGGGTGCAATTCCGATTTATTATGAACTCAAGCATCCGAGTTTAATAGAAATTGAAGACCATTTTGAGATCAATTCGGGTTATGTTGCAGTATTCAAGTGGTTCAATGGAGAATGTCTTCATTCCCATTGGTCATACCCGCCTCCGGCAAAGTATATAGATCCCAATTCCCCATTTTATAAATATAAACGCCTTCCAATCAATCAGAGACTTGAGTCAATAGATAAAATTTTTAATTTTCATGTTTTGGTAGAAGAGAAAAATTATGTTGCAATTGATTTCTATGATGGGAGTATTCTCTACGATTTTATTAATAATGAAACTAAAATATGTGATATTGATTTTTATCAGAAAAAACCGTATTTCAATGACATGGGAAGACTATGGGGATCCTCTAGATTTATGTCTCCTGAAGAATTCGTGCTCGGATCAGAGATAGATAGCCGAACAAACGTGTACACAATGGGTGCGATTGTTTTTGGATTGTTGGGTGGAGAGGTTGATCGTTCTTTAGAGAAGTGGGGAGCGAGTAAAGAACTATACAATGTCGCTAGCAATGCAGTTGAAAATGATAAGTTGAAAAGATATCGTACAGTTAATGAGTTCTATAAAGCGTGGAATTATGCGGTTAATAAGAAGTGAAGAGGATTTAAGTGGGGTAATTTTTAATGGGAAGTGCTATTGTATTCGAGTTATTCAAGAGGTGTAAATATGACGATTACGTTTGAGTTTTTGAATGAGAAACACTTACAGCAAATTACTGAATGGCATAAAGAGCCTGAGACGCTCTACAGGGTGTCGATTGAGGATACAGATACCTGGTTCAAATCAGTTAGTAGCAATTTAGATTATTTCGTATGGGTTGCCATAGAAGATAATGAACTAGTAGGAGAAGTTATTGTTGAACTTATTGATTATAAGAAAGCTGTAATTGCTTTTATCGTGAATCCTAAATTAAGAAAACAAGGCTATGGAAAGAAGTTAATTAGATGTTTGCTAGACTATCGTTACCTGAAAGAGATTAATGAATTTGAAGCCTGGGTCGATGATGATAATGTAGGAAGTATTAAATGTGTTGAGGCGGTTGGATTCTTAAAAGCGACATTTCAAATTGATGATGATCAAATAAAGTATGTGTACAAGAGAAGAAAACAGGATTGAAAGTAATTCTGGAATAACAATTACCTTATAGATAATGCTATTAAGTACAAAGATGAGGAGGAGTTCCATGAAGCTTGAGGAAAAACTAATAGATATATTATCAACGCGTAGATCTCTTATGAGAGATCTGGGGACGGTCGAATCTTTAGGTTTACCAGATTGGTGTATAGCGGCCGGATATGTAAGGAATTTTGTATGGGACCATATACATAATCATACCGAGATAACTCCGTTGAACGATGTTGATGTTCTTTATTATGATTTATCCGATCAAACAGAAGAAACTGAGAAACACTATGAAGACCTACTGAGGATGAATCAACCGGAATATAATTGGTCAGTAAAAAATCAGGCTAGAATGCATCAAAGAAATAATGACGATCAATATGAATCCGTTGAGGACGCAATGAAGCGATGGCCGGAAACTGTAACAGCAATTGGAATAACGCTTGATGGTGACAACAAGTTAAGAATTATTGCTCCCCACGGACTTCAAGATCTTTTTACTTTAACAATTAGACGAAGTCCGTTTTTCTATGATTATGATTATTATAGAGCCAGAGTGAAAAGTAAAAATTGGTTAAGTATATGGCCAAGACTCAATTTAATAGATGAATAAGAAAATCGTGAGAGTAGTTCAATGATCCTTCACCTCAAAGGAAGAGATTCAAAATGAATTGTTATTTTCATGATGAAGAGGAAATCGAAACAAGCTGTAGCTTATGCAAAAAGTTCTTATGCCATCAATGCATCAATCCAGTGGATGGTTACTGCTGGTCATGTTCGCACGACATTAATTCAGGAGTGTATCAACCAAAAAATGATCATAAGATTGCAATAAAGCGAATTAAAGAATATTTATGTTGTTTTTTATTTTATGAAAGCAGTTATTTACTCATATCTTTAATGTTTGGGAGACTAAGTCCATTTGTTTTTGTTGTTGAAGCTCCTTTCATATTATTAGTAGGAATACCCGTTTCAATAGTAATCGAATGGATCGTTGAGACAAAAGCTAGTAAATTGGATTATAGATTGAAGTATGTAATGGGTTTGGCATTTTATTTACTTTCTGCATTGTTCTGTACAATTTCTATTTTCGGTATAGAAGACTTTGAATTTACCTCGGTATTAACAAGCTCTGTTGCGCTATCGATCTTTTTCATTTTAAGAATATTAAGAAGCAATAGAAAACGATCGGTAATATTAGTTTCAAGCATAGGTTATCTGATATTAATAATTGTAACCTTCGTAACGATAAATTCTAATAACTGGTTATAAACGGAATAGAGATTAGTATGAAAAGAATGCAAGAAGCCCTAAAGAAGAATTTGTAAAGCAAGAGAACTGATAAAGAGAAGTGTAAGAAAGCGGGATGTCATGACTTATACTCTTTATCACTATTATGAATCAGGACTGGGTCCATTTCGAAATCTTTCTAGTCTATCGGTAGAGGAAGCAAGTAAGATATCTGAACAAATACGACGGGAAGGCAAGTCTTTTGCCAGTCAAAGATCTAAGGATTACATCATAATAAGAAGAGAATTGGAAGAAATGGCACGAGATCAGTTTATCAATAAAGGCGGGAAGCCAAGAAATCGATTCCCTCACTACATGACTTTAGGGGAATGTGAATGGCTTGAATCGTGGTATAGGGAACCGAAAATGATTGCTATTGACTGGAATGAATTTTCAGAAGAATCAATTAGCTTTACGTATGGTGATCTGTTTCCGACAATGAGATATCAAGATAATAAACCCTATCGAAAGAAGATATTCACTAAAAATGAAATCATTAAATTAATAGAACAATATGGTTTGCCGCAGGATTGGAACAAGAATGGGGATAAAGGACCTGAAAGATATATTGAAGTTCAGATCTGGGATGAAGAAGTGATCAAACAGAGACCATTTTAATTTTAGTTTCTTAAGGAGCCAATCCTATGAATATTATTCGGCAAAATCAAATATTTTTACCGGTCATAAATCTTGGAGAAACTAAAAACTGGTACATCGAACATTTTAATTTGCACTCTATTATTATACTTAAGAGGTGTGCAGCTCTCAGCCATTTCAACTTAGGGAAACAAACGAAAATTCAGTTTTTACGATTTGGATGGGAATGAAATAGAAATCATTCAGGATGAGTTGTGAAAGTGGTGACATAGAAATCGTGGAAACGATATTGTATTTTGTCAGACATGCAGAGTCTGTTTATGTAGAAGGTAAAGAAAGAACTAGAGGTTTATCTGAACAAGGAATGAAAGATTCGCTAAAGATTAAAGATATTTTGAGATCTGAATACATAGACGTATTTGTCTCAAGTCCTTATGAGAGATCAATCGAGACGATCCGTTTATTAGCGAATGAGCAATGTAAAGAGATACATATTGAAGAGGATTTACGGGAAAGAGACATTGGTGACTTTACTCCAGCGACTTTTCTAAAGGCAAAACGTGATGTGATGGTAGACTTTAATAAGTCTTTCCCAGGTGGAGAATCGAGTATAGTTGCACAGAAGAGAGCGATAGAAGTCATTAATAGATTTATTGGAACAGGCAAGAAGATTGGAATTGGAACACATGGAGATATCATGACACTGATGTTGAATTACTTTGATAAACAGTATGAATTTACTTTTTGGGAATCGACTACAATGCCTGATATTTACAAAGTAAGATTTGAAGGAAATAAACTCATTGAGGTAACGAGAATGTGGGAGTAGCTGAGTGTAGGCTAATTTGAGCGTATTTCGTACACATTGATCCCCCTAAGCTATGAGCTATATAAGGTTAATCTACGTCTTGAATACAAGAACATTAGGAGAAATCTGGAACAGGATCTAAAGTAAAAAATCATATTTCCGTTTCGTATGAAGAACTCTGCGTATTTCTACAAAATCACTTTGTACAACATAAAATACAAGGTAACTCTGAACGACTAACATTCTATAATTAAGAAGTTGAAGTCTGTAATCATTTGGAACGGGCCCACTTAAAGGGAAGTAAGCAAGAATTGAAATAGCTTCGTCGAATTGATTAAGGAGATTAAGTGCAGCAGGAGGATTATCCAAGGAGACATAATCAATAATATCCGTAATATCTTGCTCAGCGGATGGCAGATATCTAATCGGAAATTTGTTCTCCATGGATACGGCTCCTTAATTTACTCATAAGATCAGAATGATCAACTCTTTGTAACAAGGGATCAGAACTTTCCTTCTCGGCAACTGCCAATTTTTGATACAATTCAATTACAGCCTGTTGCTTTTCATAAAGAGCATGACTCATGACAACTAAATCTTCACGACCATTTTTGGTAATGAATACAGGTTCACCTTCGGTATGACAAACTTCAGAAATGTAATTAAAGTTATTCCTAAGATCGGAAATCGGTTTAATAATCGGCAAAGTCCTCACTCCTTCATGAATTAATCCACTTCAATAATTTTATCATAATTATGATATTATAAACACTGGAAAAAAAGAGTTTTGTGGGTAACGTTAGCAGAAAGATCATCGACTTCATTTCAAACCAAGAAAGGAATTCATTATGACCACTATTGCGCTTATCAGACATGGCAGTACCAGTTGGAATAAAGAGGGCAGAGCACAAGGCAGTTCAGATATCTCACTAGATGAAGATGGTATTCAGCAAGCAAAACATCTAGGTATCAGATTAGGTTCTGAAAAATGGAATCATATTTACTCAAGCAGACTTGCAAGAGCCCATCAAACAGCTGTTATTATCGGAAATGCCATAGGACTTGAAATACAAATAGATGATCGACTCAAAGAAAGATCAGGAGGACAAATCGAAGGTACAACAGAGCAAGAAAGACTAAACAAGTGGGGAACAGACTGGAGAGATTTGGATCTGGGAATCGAATCCATTGAAGACGTTCAAAAAAGAGGGAATGAATTTTTAGAAGAAATAAATAGGAAACACCCAGGTGAAAAGATTCTTGTTGTTTCTCACGGAGCATTGATTCAATATAATTTTAATAATTTAGTTCCGGATTATCCCTCAAAACACTTTGATAATACATCAATAACAATCTTAAAGAAAATAGAAAATAAATGGACTTGTGAACTACATAACTGCACAAAACATCTTGAAGGTATTTATTAGGATGGCTGATTCATCCTAAGGAATTTCTGTAACAAGGTGAAGGGACCTTGTGAATACAATAGCTTTAGACGAAAGGACATATCGAGTCACGTTGGTAACACTTGTTGCAAAAGAGACCTAAAGAAGTGTAGTCGTGTGCGAATCCGAGGAAAGTGAATATTATAGTCCTATGGAGCCATTAAGTTAATGAGTGAGAGCCACTTCGTTAATAAATAGAGCCGCGATGTTAATGTACAGAGTCAGTATGGGACTGAACAGGCAGGAGAGCTTTATCTCGCGATTGAAATATTGAAAGTGCCGGTATAAATTCGAAAGTTGGTCATGATCAGTCTAAGAGAGGCCGCTCTACTTCCTGGAGCATTTCGGTGCATTCATCGAAGATATTCGCTAGGGCTTTAACCCCCTAGTTTTTTTATCAACCCGAATTACAGTAAGTACTGACGGTCAATTATTAGGAAGAAGGGATGCTTTACGGAAAATTAACCGACAAAGGCTCAGACCGCGGGAGATCGCGAGGACTTCGGATAGACGATTGCTCAGGTCAGCTTGGCCAGCTTTCTCGCTCCAGCGGACTTCATTAAAGTGGGTCAATTTCAATCCGAAACATTCCTTGACAGGAATATTCCTTTAAAGTTATATTTGAAGTATGAACCGAAAAAAATATGAGAAAGGAGTGATTTGGTTTGAAGAAGTCGGTATTCCTGATTGTTGCCTTCGTCGTGTTGTTGGGAGCATTGGTCAGTAGTCCCGTGTTTGCTTTTACAGATTTAAATGATGCTGAACGAGAAGCGATTCTTCAGCTAAAGGATCGAGGTATTGTATCCGGCATCACCAGCAGCGAGTTTGCGCCGCGTGAGAAAATCAGTGTTGCTCAAGGTGTCACTTTAATTGTGAAAGGCTTGAATCTGAAACTTGATCAAACCGGATCGAATAAAAAGCCAATCGCCACCGATTTCTTTAACACGATTTCCAAAAACGCATGGTATAGCGATTCCTTTGTCATCGCGCGTATGAATGGATTGGAGTTTTCACGCGACGTTAATCCAAATGCTGACTTGTCCAGGCAGCAATATGCGGAGCTGCTGAAAAAAGCTATTGACATCAAAGGGTTGCACTTGAGCGATCCCGCCTTCTTCGGGAACCTGAATAACGAGGCTATGACTCGGGGAGAAGCGGCATTGTGGTTACATAAAACCATTCAATTTGCCGAGTCACAGCAATCAAAAGAGAAACGCGGTCATTATGCCACAGTGAATAGGCTCAACATGTATTATGAAATCCATGGCACGGGCGGGCATCCAGTAGTGTTGCTCCATGGCGCATTTATGTCCATTGATTCCGCGTTTGGCACACTCATTCCCAAGCTTTCCGAGAGCCGACAGGTGATAGCCATCGAAATGCAAGGCCATGGACGTACGGCTGACATTGACCGTCCGTTAAGCACCGAACAGATGGCCGACGATGTGGCCGAATTACTGCATCAAATCGGGATTAAGGATGTTGATATCATCGGTCATTCCTTGGGAGGCGCGGTCGGGTTGCAAATGGCTGGACGACATGCGGACTTGGTTCGAAAGCTCGTTGTAGCTTCGTCGGCGTTTAAGAGCGACGGCATGTACGATGAGGTGAATGGAATGATGGATTTCATCACACCGGAAATTTTCGCAGGAACCCCTATCGAAGAGGAATATAAAAAGTTGGCACCGCGTCCGGAAGATTTCCCCAAGCTGGTTGAAAAAATCAAGGCGATGGGTAGCGTAAAGCTAGATTGGACGGCTCTGCTCAAATCGATTAAAGTTCCGGTGCTCACCGTTATAGGCGACTCCGACAATGTTCGTCCCGCACATGCATTGGATATGTTTAAATTGCTCGGTGGTGGTGTAGCTGGGGACCTGACCGGTCTGCCCAATGCCCAACTGGCTGTGTTGCCGGGTACGACACATGTATCCCTCTTGGGAAAAACGGATTTGCTAGTCGCCATTATCACTCCATTTCTTGACATATCAAGCCCGAAAGGGGAGTGACCGACATGATGGGTGGGTTCACTGCGGCCATGCTTCAATTGTTGCGTCAATCCTGGGATATGCAGCTTGATCGACTGGAACGCTACTTGAGTGAATGGCAGAGCAGGGATACGAAGAAAAAATAAATTTTCTCGTAGGCCTATTTTTGCTCAGAACATTCCTTGACAGGAATATTCCTTTAGTGCATTCTTGAGCTAAGGGAGGGTTATTGCATGAATACGACAACGTTGACAGCACTAGCCGAACCCAACCGGTTACACATCATCGAGCTTCTACGAGATGGCGGTTCGCTCACAATAGGAGAAATTGCCTACCGCCTCGAATTGAATCAACCTCAGACCTCCAAACATATCCGTGTACTCAACGAGGCGGGTCTTGTCGAGGTAGAGCCAGTTGCCAATCGACGAATTATCAAATTGCGCCCCGAGCCGTTTCAACAACTCGATAGCTGGCTGGAAACTTTTCGGTCGATGTGGGAAGATCGGTTGGATCGCTTGGATGATTATTTACGCCAGATACAGGCACAAGATAAAACATTCGATCAAAGCTGATTGTCAGGTGTATAAGCAATCGCCTTCTAAATGAGGAGGAGAGCTGCTTTTAACCAAATAACGTGCTTAAGTATGAGGAGGAAACAAGATGGCAAACAACCATGCGACTGAAAACGAATTGATGATTACACGTGTATTCGACGCTCCCCGTGA
The DNA here is from genome assembly GCF_012849095.1 of Cohnella herbarum. Lineage (NCBI taxonomy): Bacteria > Bacillati > Bacillota > Bacilli > Caryophanales > Paenibacillaceae > Cohnella > Cohnella herbarum. The sequence goes on along the minus strand of NZ_CP051680.1, from coordinate 1,957,306 downwards.
GCTGGTGTTTAAAGCCTGGACGGAGCCGGAGCGTTTGGCGCAATGGTGGGGGCCGAAAGGCTACGAGCTGCAAGTCTCGAAACTCGATCTGCGGCCCGGTGGCATCTTCCTTGGCAGCCAGCGCTCGCCTGAAGGCCATGTGATGTGGGGCAAATTCGTTTACCAAGAGATCCAAGCTCCGGAGAAGCTGGTCTTTATCCAATCGTTTTCCGACGAAGAAGGCAACACGATTCGGGCTCCGTTCAGCGGAACGTGGCCGCTCGAAGTGATCAATCACTTGACGTTAACCGAAAGCGAAGGAAAGACGACGCTTACGCTGAGAGGCGGTCCGTTTAACGCCACTGAGGAAGAACGCGCCACCTTCGAGAACATGCGCCCGCATGTACAGCAAGGATTCGTCGGGACATTTGATCAACTCGATGCGTTCTTGGAACAAAACCTGAACCGTTAACTACTGTGTTGGCGATATTGGAAATAATGGGATAAAATCTGAGCAGAACCCTATTACTCACCCAAATGAGGAGGAAAAACACGATGAGTCAACAGGCAAATAAAGCAACATCGCGAGTAGAAGGACAAGCATTAATCATTGAGCGTATTTTCGAAGCACCGCGCGAGTTGGTGTGGGATGCTTGGACAAAGCCGGAGCATGTGTCCCGCTGGTGGGGTCACGGCGGAGTCCCCCTTCATGCCTGCGAGATCGATTTGCAAGTGGGTGGCACCTACCGATATGTTCAGTTGGGTCCGGATGGGACCGAGTTTCCTGTCATCGGTACGTATCGCGAAATCGTGAAGCCCGAGCGACTGAACTATACGATGATTTTTGACATGGCTCCGTATAACGAGCACGAATCAGTCATTTTCGACACGTTTGAACAGCTTGAAGGCGGTAAAACCAAATTGACGATGCGCACGGAATACACCTCTGCTGAAGCCCTACAAGGCTCGCTGGCTTCCGGCGCGGAGCAAGGCGCGATTGCATCCATGGAACGTTACGCCGAATATTTGGCCAGATTGCAACAGGAAGCCTAATATCCATCGATAAGGGAGGACGTGTTGAAAATGAATCCAGAAGTATCCACATTTATTGAAAATCTGTCTTCGCCATGGCAAGTTCAATTATGCGGTCAGCTTCGGAAAATGGTCCACGAAACGATTTCCGGAGCGGAAGAGAAGATTCAATACAAGAAACCACATTTTCTGAAAAACGGGCAATTCGCTGCCGTTATTTCACCTTCGAAAGATGCAATTGCATTCATGATCATGAATACAGTCGGCATAGCGTTTCCGAAAGGCTTCGAGGGGCCGGCCGAACGGAAATGGATCAAGCTGCGCGAAGGAGATAAGCCGGACCTGGCCCAATTATCCGGTTATCTGAAGCAAGCATCCGAGTCGCTGTAATTGGATTTTTATGAAGGGCACGATAATTGAAAATTGAAAATGGGAGAGCCCTCATATTCTGATGGCTCTCTTTATTAACTTGCTGGCTCTATTTCGATAACATCATGGCTCTCACTAATTAACCAAGTGGCACTGCCGCACCGAAATATTCAGAAAGGGGATGATTCGAGGATGTGCCAAATAAAAGCTTAATATTTGATGCATATGGGACGTTGTTTGATGTTCAAGGTTCCATTGGACAAAAATTTAATACATACGAGATACTAAACAAAATGTTAATTAATACAGGCTTAAAAGAACATTTTAAGTATATTGTAAGTTCTGATGAAGTACAAAATTATAAACCATCAATGAATGTATATGAATTAGCTGAACTCAAACTAGCGATCAATAGAGATGAAATTCTGTTTGTTTCTTCAAACGCTTTGGATGTGGCAGCTGCCATGATAAAATCATAACTTACTAAATTAAACTCCCGGAGTGATAAAAATGCTAGATTCTTTTACAAAAAAGAGAATAGAAAAAATACTTGAAAGCTATATAGACCAAAAAATTCCTAAACATCTCAAAAATGAAATCCAAATCCATTATAAATTTAGGGGCAATACGATCACATTAAGTCAAGAAAGACCAGGATATATGGGAAGACGTTTTGAGTACCCTATTGCTCAGCTAAGGTTAGAGGAAAAGCATTGGAAAGTGTATTGGCAAGATAGCAAAAATAAATGGCATTTTGTAGATGATATAAAACCAGATGGACTATTTGAAAAACAGCTAATGGAAATAGATAAAAATGGTATTTTTTGGCCGTAGTCGATTCCAAACCAATCATTTACCTAAATAAGTATACAATGGTACTATTGATATAAAACCCAATGGAGGAAATATGAGCCAAGAACTCTCTCATTCTGGACATCCGATTTTCGACATTATACTTTTATCACTTGCGGTATGAGTAATTTGCCAATGAATGTACCCGAAGGTGCTGAAAATTACAAATTTGCGGAACTTATGATATGCCTGCCTAGTGATTGGCAAGTATCTCAGGAAGCTTTCGAAACTGAAGAGAATTATTGGCCTATTCATTGGTTGAATAAAATGGCAAGGCTGCCACATGAATATCAGACGTGGTTATATCTTGCGCATACTGTACCTAATGGCGATCCAGCTCAACCTTTTGCTTCAAACACGTTATTTTCAGGGATGATTTTATCCGTTCCTTCAGTAGTTGAGAACTTGAAAAGTTTCTTCACACTAAGTTTACCAAATGAAACTGAAGTACATTTTTTCAGCTTAATTCCACTTCATAAGGAAGAAATGGACTTAAAACTGAAAAATGGAGCGGAAGTTCTCTTCGAAAAATTAGAAAAAGCAGGAGTTAACGAAGTAGTTAACTTAAAGCGAAAAAATGTTGCTAAGAAAGGATTTTTGTTTTTTTAGGGAGCCAAGGGTTCCCTTTTTTATATATTGTTATTTGATAGCTATGAAAATCGATTGTTCAAATAATAGAGGTGAATGGTATGGAATGTAATATAGCTAAGCTTAATTTCTTGTTTGTTGGGTTTAAGCTCACAGGATTATTTTCAGAATATTCGAATTTGATCCCTCAAGGCTTAAGGGAAATTAAACAAAAAGATCATCTAATTAATGATCGGTTGGACAAAACTGTAATTCTATATGAACCTTGTAAAGGTGAAGATCATAAAATAGGATTCTTTTATATTGGTTACATAATAACCAAAGAACAGAGTTTATTATCTGAAGAATTAGAAGTCATAAGAATAAACGGGAATTACGTATTTTCTACAGGGATAATAGATCAAATGGCAGATATCTATTCAAACATAAATAGCTGGATTTCTGAGAATGGCTATAAGCCAATTTGGCCAGATACTTTGTATATTGAAATATATGAGAAACCATTAGAATCAGAAATAACATGGAAAGAAGCAGTACAAGTTTACTTACCAATCGTAGATTGAGCAAACGAACCTGCGATTATTTTGCTTGCATCGTATACAAAGCTCTTCCCCACGCTCCAAACAAAAGAAAATCATCATTTTCATTATTTTATCTTTATAACCAAATAATAACTTCTAATATAATGACGATCATCGTGTTGTAAAAGTTTGAAGGGGAATGGACGTCGCCGACGTCGCGATTACATAGAGATTACTGTCGCCATGATGCATGCCAATAGAGGCTTTCGCATCACGGCGTATTTTAGTTTCCGAAGAAATTTATAATGCTTTGCTTTCAATTTTGGGATACAATTCCAATTAAGTCGAGAGATTATGGAGGGTGCTCAAGATGGAAAACAAAGAGACCTTTAATTTCATCGTTAATGAATATGAAAGATACAGGCCAACATATTCCGAAGAAATGTTCGATGATATTTTGAATTATTCCAAATTAAGAAAGAAGAAAAGATCCTCGAAATCGGTTGTGGGACCGGTCAAGCAACAGGCGGCCTTGTTAATAAAGATTATAAAAACATAACCTGTATAGAACTGGGAGATAGGTTAGCGCAGTTCACCTCAGACAAGTTCAAATCTTATACTTCAATCAAAGTAATAAATACATCATTCGAAGAATGGGATGGTTTAGGAAGTCCATTTCATTTAGCTATATCTGGCACGGCATTTCATTTTATTGAACCTAAGATCGGGTATCGCAAAGTGTGGGAACTTCTCGATAGTACAGGCACTATTGGTTTCTTCTGGACTATTCATGTTCCCATGTTTGATGAAGTTCACAATGAGATCAGATCACATTATTTAGAACTTGCTCCACATTTAGATGATTCTAAGTATCGAACGCCTGAAGAAATAATCAACGAAAGAAGAATAATCACTGAATATACTGGTATTTTTACGGACTTGGTAGTCAAAGAATATAGTCGATTACTTTCATATACAAGTTGCGATTATGTAGCTTTACTAAATACGAATTCAAAGCATAGACAACTTCCCGAAACTATCAGGAATGCTCTTCTAAAAAAGATAGAGGATACTATCGACCGAGCCGGTGGAGTCATAAATAAGGAACATAGGGTCGCATTATTTTTGGGAAAGAAGTTGAATTGAGCATCAGGAGTCGATTACTTCCGCTATCACCATAATCGTGCTGCTGGCCGTTTGAACGTTATCGGAAACTTCTGCTGAATAAAATGGGGGAAATCTATGTGTCAAGACCACAAATCGATTTTTTAGAACCATGGATTCCTGAGACCTCACTGATTTTTCTTGAAGAACTCTATAACGAGTTACCTAATAACCATATTCTGTATGGAGCTGAACTTAATGTAATTGCTCGAAGATTAGATAAAGATGAAGTGCTTTTTCAATTTCAAGAGAATTCAAATAAATATGTACAAGTCCATCTGACCTGGAAACAAGATAAAGAAACGAATCCATGGCCACTCTTTATCCTATTTAATTCTTTTGACGACTGGGTAAACCAGGTAATGGTACTTGATAACAAAGAAAATTTAGTTCAGTAGAAGTTTTTTCAAATGGAAAAAGAACTAAATCAAGTGGATAAAGAGGTATCCCATGTCGAGAATAGTATGACAAATGAGGTGGTTGGGGTGGTGTTAAAAATGAATCCTCCTAAGCATATCGTTTCTGCAGCTGCGATCGTTGTAAATGATAACAACGAAATATTACTTGTTAACGGACCAAGAAGAGGCTGGGAAATGCCCGGCGGGCAAGTAGAAGAAGGAGAATCACTGAGCCAAGCTGCGATCAGAGAAACAAAAGAAGAATCAGGAGTAGACATAGAAATCGTTAAATTCTGCGGAATATTTCAAAACGTTGGGAACTCCATTTGTAACACCTTATTTTTAGCAAAACCAATAGGCGGGGAACCGGTTCGAACCTCTGAAAGTTTGGAGTCGGCGTTCTTTCCGATTGAGGAAGCACTAAATAAAGTAAAATGGAAGGACTTCAGACAAAGAATCGAATACTGTTTAAGACCTGAAATGCATCCATTTTGCATTGAATTTTATGATGATAAGAATAGTTGAAGGTAATTAAATCAGCAGAATTATAATTTTTCCCAATACTTTTAAGGATGGAAGTGATCATATTAGTAACATTGACAAACGAAATAGACTTAGTGAAGAAGTTTTCACCTATAAAACAACGAAAGATAACAAAGTCTTTATTTACTGGATGGGAAAGCAAGTTACAATTCTTACCGGTAAGGCGAGCGATAAATTTTTAAGAGCTATAGATGGTAAAGATCATAAGGAAGCCCAGTTAGTAATGGCTAAAATTACAGGAAATTTTAAACACGGCAACGAGAAAGACAATAAATAATAATTTAAGTGATGACTGAAAGAGGTTTTAAGATGACTGACAAAATAACAATAAAACAACTTTCAAACGCTGATGAAGCATATTTGTTGGATCAAGAGTTCACTAGCAAATTCCCATGGTATACATCAAGTGACTATTTTCTAAGATGCTTAGACGAAAATCTTATTGGAAAGAGAATCACTTTATTGGCTTATTATGAGGGAGTACTAGCTGGTTGCTGTCACTTATTATATGTCTCATCTTATCCCTTTTTCTCAGATCAAAATATTCCGGAAATTAATGACTTGAATGTTTTTCCGGAATTTAGACGAAAGAAAATTGCAAGTAAGATTTTTGACGAACTTGAAAAAATAGCATCAAAAACCTCGAAATCGATTGGTTTAGGCGTTGGGCTGTATCAAGATTACGGAAACGCTCAAATCATGTATAACAAACGCGGATACATCTTGGACGGAAAAGGAATTATTTATAATAACATACAAGTGAAACCAGGGAACTCGGTAAGAGTGGATGATGATTTATTAATATATTTGGTCAAAGAATTAGGTGAATGATGTTTGAAGGTGTTTAATAAAAGTTTGTGTCGACAATAGCTACAACTCGATTACAAGGAGATCTAATGAAAAAAACGATTTGGTTACTCTCGTCGGTTATAGTTGTCCTTTTTATTTGCCTCTATTACTTCATCCAATTGAATTCAGAAAATGATAAGAAGTATATACAAAGAGGGGTCTTAACAAATTTCAATAAGTTGGATTACGAAAGAATGAATATATTGTATGAAAGATTCCAAGACCGTAAAGGCGATAATTTAATGTTAATATCACCAACTATGGATAGCGGTCCAATCATTTATGATGTGAACTCTAATGTCTCGGAAATACGATTTACAATTGATGCTACAAGAGATGCTTATAGTGCGGAGAGAGAGAAAGTGACATATTTATGTGAGGAAATGAAAAAAGAAATAGGAGTAAAACGTACTTTTCACAGTCTCTAGTTGCGATGGACATGAGAGTGATGATGTAAAAGGATATTTGCAATTTAATTTAGGAAACGAACGTCGTGAGTAAAAGAAGCTTAAATGAAGCTCCCTGCGAGAGGAGTGATTTCCTTGAGATTATCAGTCCTACTTTTGTTAATAATAATCATCTTTCAGAGTGCTTGCGATTCAAGAACAACATCATCTATGCAATTACATCCGATTATGACTATAACAAACCCATCAAAAATCAAAGTTTCAGATTCCGAAAGCACTCAAATTCTGTTTGGCTTAGATAGATCAAAATATAAAAGAGGAGAGGAAATCCATTCTGTAATTACTAATAATTCCAGTAAAGAGATTCAATTTGGAGAAGATTTTATTCTTGAGAAGAAGATTAATAAGACTTGGATGTCCGTTCAAGTAGACAATTATCCTTTTCCTGCAATTGGTTATTCTTTGAAACCCAAAGGATCGAAAACGAGTTCAATGTTAAGATTGGATAGGTGGATAGAGGATGGTACATATCGAATAATTAAAGCAGTATCTTTTATAAGTGAATTAGATAATTCTGATTTTTATATAAGTAGTAATGAATTCGAAGTGAAGTAAATTAGAGGGAAGTCATTTCCGGTAAAAAGATGAGGTGATATAAAACATGACAATCATAGGAATGCTTATTGCAACCATTGTTGCAGTTTTGTCATTCTTAATAATAGGACCGTATGGAATAGGAGTTATACTTATTCTCTTGTTTGGACTGGTATTCAGTACACATCAAAAAAACAAACAAATATATGAGGACTTAAAAGCAATAAGAGAGAAACTCGGTCTATTGAGGGAAGATGAAAAATTACAAATTGAAATTAATAAAAACTTCGAAGAATACGACAAATTCAAAGAACAATCGAAGATGGCTTCTGATCGAGATAAAGAAATAGAGGATGAACTTGAGAAATACATAATCGATAATGAAGACAGCCGCAAAAGTAGTGACAAAAAAGAATGAATGCATAGAAATATGCATTTCACCGTTAACATTCTGATTGGAGACTCCTATCTATGACTGAGAAAAAACAATTTTCCTGATTACAGGCGCAAGTGGCTCAGGAAAATCTACTGTTATCCCCGAACTTCTCGAAAAGTGTTCTGAACACATGACATTGGACTTAGACGCAATCTATGGGCCGTTAAATGAATGGTATTTGATTAAAAATGGTTGGATACATTTTGCCAAACAAATATGCCTGAATGGTCGGACTAGTATATTATGCGGGACTTTTATGCCTGGAGAGTACGATCAAGTAGACTTGAAGGATTACTTTAGACCATACTATATTGGACTATACTGTGATGATAAAACTAGAGAATTAAGGTTACGAGCAAGAGGTTGGTCTGATGAACTCGTCCATGACCATAAGAAATTTAATGACTGGATATTGAATAATGTTACAACGGCTTTTTGTGGAAAACACATCCCAAAAGTAATAAATGGAGGTTAGAAATGAAGGTCAAACGAATCGTTACCAACATAGAAACGCAAGATATCAATGCTGCTAAGCGCTTTTATAATGAAATACTCGAACTCGATGTTTTGATGGATCATGGTTGGATCGCAACTTACGGTTCAAGCGAAGAGATGAGCATCCAGATTAGTTTTGCCGCGCAAGGAGGTTCAGACACCCCTGTGCCGGATCTATCGATTGAAGTCGATGATATCAATACTGTGCTTGAACGTATGAAAAATGCCGGGTTTGCGATAGAATATGGACCGATTAATGAGCCTTGGGGTGTTAGGCGTTTCTATGTCCGCGATCCATTCGGCAAGCTAATCAATATTCTTGCTCATGTGTAATCCAACTGATGGGCAAACGAAAGAGTGATAAATCGGGATTCATCGATTTGAGAATGCTAGAAAAGAGGAATTCTAAGGGAGCAACCACAATGAATATCTATATCGTCGACGCATTTACAGACACCCCCTATAAAGGAAATCCGGCAGCCGTATGTATCTTGGAATCGGAAATATCGATAGATTCGATGCAGCATATTGCCAACGAAATGAACTTATCGGAGACGGCTTTCCTTCTTAGGCAAGGTGAGGAATTTACATTAAGGTGGTTTACACCGGAAGCCGAAGTGGATCTGTGTGGCCATGCCACTCTCGCAAGCGCGCATATCTTATGGGAAGAGCAATATTTCGCAGAGAATGAAGTCAGATTTAACACAAAGAGCGGCTTATTAACCGCGAGTAAAGATCGTGATTGGATTCAATTGAATTTCCCTTTAGAGATCGAACACGAAAGCATTCCTCCAATCGAGTTAATTGATGGATTGGGAATTAACTATATATATGTGGGCAAGAACAGACTCGATTACATCGTAGAAGTAGAAGACGAAGAGGTCGTTCGAAATCTCCAACCGAATTTTGTCACTTGGAGAACAGTTAAGTCCAGAGGCATTATTGTAACAAGTAGATCTAATAGAACGGGCATTGATTTTGTTTCTAGATGCTTTTATCCAGCAATCGGGGTAGACGAGGATCCAGTGACAGGGTCTGCGCACTGTTGCTTGGGGCCGTATTGGCAAAGTAAACTCAATAAAAATGAATTGGTTGCCGTTCAAATATCCAGAAGAGAAGGTTTACTGAAGTTAAAGATTATGGAAGGGCGTATTTTAATTGTTGGACAAGCCGTAACGACTTTAAGAGGGAGGCTTACTGCAAAGAGCCCCAAGAAGATAGATCAGACTAATCATCTGACAATAAGCATGCTCACTCCGTCCGATATGGAATCGGTATTCCAGATCTATGAGATTACAATTCCCGATGCCTTTGAAAAAGACGGATTTGGTTTATTAATAGATGACATTCAGAATGAAATCGAGAATAAGAAGCAAGTCCTTCAAGCATCGCTAGATCAACCTGAACCGGATATCTTCTTCATGTGTGCTAAGCGAAACGAGGAAGTAATCGGCGTGATCTCCTTTGGACCCTGCGGCGATGATATTCGAGCATGCACAAACCATCAGTTGGATGACGTTGGTGAACTAGGTAGCTTATATGTGTTGCCGAGTTATCAGGGTCAAGGTGTGGGATCGGCCTTGATCAAGGCAATGGTAACCTATCTTGAGAAGCAAGGAATTGATCGGTTTTGCCTGGACAGCGGATATAAGGATGCTCAGAAAAGATGGTTGAGAAAATTCGGTGTACCCTATCGAGTGGCACAGAACTATTGGGGAGAAGATACGGCTCATATGGTCTGGCTTTGTAAAGTGACCGATTTTTGTGATTGAATAAACACAAAGGAATCGAGCCGAGATCTAAAACAAAACACACAAAACATCTACTAGGAGATTTTCATATGAATCCGAACCATCAACTTTTTACGATGTGCATGATTTTGAGAGAGGATAAAGTTCTTTTAATTAATCGGCCCGATAAATTAGGCTTTCCAGGTTACATCGCTCCCGGAGGCAAAGTTGATTATCCAGAAAGTATAGTGGATGGCGCTATACGTGAAGTAAGAGAAGAAACAGGCTTAATTGTTACAGATATTGTTTATAAAGGATTAGCGGAATACTGTGAACCAAAAACAGGATTGAGATCGATGGTTTTTAATTATTTAGCAACCTCTTTTGAAGGGCAACTATTAGATAACCCACCCGAAGGAGAATTACTTTGGATCGATAGAGAGAAGGCAATAGAATTACCCATGCAAGACTGGTTTAAGAGCAGATTTCCACTATTTTTCAAACAAGGAACCTTTGAAATCAGTTCAATATGGGACAAAGACAATAACATATCAATAGGGAAAACCGAGAAACACTATTTTGAGAGTGAATTCGAGCACGCCAAACCAAACAGATAACAAGAAAGTAACTTCAAACTAAGAGGGATAAAATGAAAAATACAGTCTATATTATCTCTGGACCTGCGGGCGTCGGGAAGTCGACAACATCTCAAAGACTTGTTCAACAACTAAATAAAAGTGCTTATATTTCCGGAGACGATGTTAGTCACATACCGGTGAATGGGAGAGGTATGCCTTGGCTGGATCAGGATACCTTAGACTTGACGTGGAACAATATCTCAAGCTTGACGAAGAATTTATTAGACTATGAATACAATGTAGTCATTGATTACGTAGCTTTTCCCAATGAAGTAAAATGGCTGTCGCAACAATTACGTAATAGGGAAGTACGTATTGTTTATGTCGTACTTATGGTTGATAAAGAAACGATCAAGTTCAGGGATCGTTTAAGACCGGAAGGTGAACAAATGGGGGAACGAAGTCTGATTCTACTGGAGGAGTTTGATAATGACACGGAATTAATGGATAAGAATAAGCTGTATACGCATCAATATCGAGTAGAGCAATTATCTGAAATTATTGAAGAGATCTTAAAGAATGATAAATATCTTTTTAGTTGAAGCCCAAAACGATACAAGACGAATTTTCAAAAAAAAATGGACTAACCGAAAAACCGTAAAGCCTTGGTGCTTTGCGGTTTTTGTCGTTTGTATGGCCGATCCTTTTATTATTCTTTTATTCGCTTTCAATATAATGACTACATGGATAATGATGGGAATCATTGTATCGAGGGGAGAATACGGGGATGTTTAAGGTGGAAAGAAAAGCGAGAATCTGGTTATTTGCAATAATGCTGTTGTTCGGCGAGGTGCTCGGAGGAGGAATCGGAGGGGGTAAAGCTTACGCAGCGGGTGGCGACTTCGCGGGTGGAACCGGGACGTCGGCCGATCCGTATCTGATCGGTACGGCAAATCAGTTGGACAAAGTACGGGGCGAATATTTGGAAGCGGGCACGTATTTTAAGGTTATCGCCGACATCGACCTGAGTGGATATGCGAGTTGGGTTTCAATCGGAGATAGCGATTTTCTATTTGGCGGCCACTTCGACGGGAACGACCATACGATCAGCGGGCTAACGAGCCGGGACTTGGCAGGGTTTGGACTTTTCGGATTGATGGATTCCGGAAGCTGGATCGGAAACCTCAATTTGACCGACGTCTCCATTATCGTCCCGGATTCACTTGCGGGCGGACTTGCTGGAGCGAACTACCAAGGGACGATCGAGAACGTCTCGGTGACCGGGGAGATCGAGGCAGGCGATTACGTCGGCGGACTGGTCGGCCAGAATTACGAGGGAACGATTCTTAACAGCAACGCTTCCGTAAACGTCACCGGAGTAAGAAACATAGGCGGGCTGGTCGGGGATCAAGTGGGGACGATCACCGACAGCTATGCGACGGGCGACGTGAACGGGGATAGAAACGTAGGAGGTTTGATCGGATACGCCGAGGAGACCGAGGTCCGTCGCAGTCATGCTTCCGGAGACGTCGTCGGCACCAATGAAGTAGGCGGGCTGATCGGTCGGATTGACGAAGGGGTAATCGAACAAAGCCATGCTTCCGGGAATGTTACGGGGAATATGGATGTCGGGGGATTAACCGGCACGCAGATTAAAGTGACCCTTAGCGACAGCTATGCGACGGGAGACGTCTATGGAACCGCGGACGGCACTTCCATCGGCGGTTTGGTCGGCTATAACAACGACGGGAAGATTTTGTCCAGCTACGCTCTGGGCTCGGTATCCGGACAAGCCGACATCGATAATATGGGTGGTTTGGCAGGCGTGAATTCCTTCGTAGGAATCGGAGGAGAAATCCGCGATAGCTACGCTGCAGGCGACGTGGACGGGGGGGAGAATGGCTTTTACGTGGGCGGTTTGGTCGGACTTAACATGGAGAACGGATTGATCAGCAATAGCTTCGCTCTGGGCAATATTAACGCAAGTCAGATTTCCGGCGAAAGCGGCTTGTATGCCGGAGGACTCGTCGGAGCAAATACCTACGGGATAATTCAAGATAGTTACGCTACGGGCAAGGTGCGGGGCAATTATGCGATCGGGGGGTTCATCGGAGAAAATACGAATTATTTGGGAGGAGCTATCCATCGGAGTTTTGCCGTCGGGGACGTGGAAGGAGGCGGTCTCGATAATCAGATTATCGGAGGTTTTGCCGGCTATAACGCTTGGGGGAATATTTACGATAGTTACGCTTCCGGGAAGGTGAGCGGTGGCTCCTTCGTAGGCGGTTTGGCCGGGGAGAACGGTTCGGGACTGATTCAGAAAAGTTACTCGAAGGGAGAAGTCACGGGAAGCACGGACGTAGGCGGTTTGGTCGGGAGCGGCAACTTCGCTACGTTCGTCAATAGCTTTTACGATATAGATACTAGCGGCCATAGCACATCTATCTGGGGCACGGGTCAAAACAGCAGCCAGATGCAAAGTCAGAGTTCTTACGAAGCTGACGTCCCCAATGCGTGGGATTTTGTCTCCGTATGGGGAATTGATCCCGGTATGAACGGAGGATACCCGTATTTAAGGTCCAGTCTTGTCGAACTGAAATACGAGGATAACGGCAGTAACGGCGGTTCGGCACCGGCTAGCGAATCCTACGTCCCAGTCACTGCAGCGATCGTATCGGGCGAGCTGGATCTCGTCAAAACGGGGTATACGTTCGCGGGATGGAACGATAAAGCCGACGGCAGCGGGGCGGCGTACGTTGCGGGCGATAACCTTAAAGTAAAGATGGATACGACGCTGTATGCGCAATGGAACGCGATTTCATTAAGCAACGATGCGACGTTGAATTCGACGATTGGAACGGTGAGCGTTGGAGGCACGACGAGTGAGACAATCACTGGCGTTCCGTATGGTACGTCGTTGGCGACAATCAAAGCGGCGATCACGCCAGCGGTTGGAGCTACGTTCGAAGTCTATGAGGCGGACGGTGTGACAGTGGCAACGGGATTGGCTTCCGGCTATAAAGTCATCGTCACCGCGCAAGATGGCACGACGCAAGTGATATACACGGTCACGGTAAGTGCGGCGCCCGCGAGCACGGATGCGACGCTGACGTCGACGATCGGAACGGTGAGCACGGGCGGCACGGCGAGTGAGACAATCACTGGTGTTCCGCATAGTACCACGTTGGCGGTTTTCAAGGCTGCAATCACGCCAGCAGTTGGGGCGACGTTCGAGGTGTATGAAGCCGATGGAGTGACTGTAGCAGCGACCCTAGCTTCCGGCTATAAAGTTATCGTCACCGCACAAAATGGCACGACTCAAGTAACGTACACCGTCACGGTAAACGTGGCGCCGCCGAGCACGGATGCGACGCTGACGTCGACGATCGGAACGGTGAGCACGGGCGGAACCGTGAGCGAGACGATCACAGGAGTTCCATATGGTACGACATTGGCAGCGTTCAAAGCGGCGATAACGTCAGCAGCTGGATCGACGTTCGTGGTCTATGAGGCGGACGGAGTGACAGTGGCAGCAGTATTGGCCTCCGGCTATAAAGTTATCGTCACCGCACAAAATGGCACGACTCAAGTGACGTACACTGTCACGGTAAGCGCGGCTCCACCAAACAACGATGCGACGATGACGTCTACGATCGGAACGGTGAGCGTAGGCGGAACCGTGAGCGAGACGATAACAAACGTGCCGTATGGTACGTCGTTGGCGACAATCAAAGCCGCGATCACGCCAGCGGTTGGAGCTACGTTCGAAGTCTATGAGGCGGACGGTGTGACAGTGGCAACGGGATTGGCTTCCGGCAATAAAGTCATCGTCACCGCGCAAGATGGCACGACGCAAGTGATATACACGGTCACGGTAAGTGCGGCGCCCGCGAGCACGGATGCGACGCTGACGTCGACGATCGGAACGGTGAGCACGGGCGGAACCGTGAGCGAGACGATAACAAACGTGCCGTATGGTACGTCGTTGGCGACAATCAAAGCGGCGATCACGCCAGCGGTTGGAGCGACGTTCGAAGTCTATGAGGCGGACGGAGTGACAGTGGCTACGGGATTGGCCTCCGGCCATAAAGTTATCGTCACCGCACAAAATGGCACGACTCAAGTGACGTACACGGTCACGGTAAACGCGGCGCCACCGAGCACGGATGCGACGCTGACGTCGACGATCGGAACGGTGAGCACGGGCGGAACCGTGAGCGAGACGATCACAGGAGTTCCGTATGGTACGACGTTGGCAACGTTCAAAGCGGCGATCACACCAGTGGTTGGAGCTACGTTTGAGGTGTATGAAGCGGATGGTGTGACTGTAGCGACGGGATTGGCTTCCGGCTATAAAGTCATCGTCACCGCACAAAATGGCACGACTCAAGTGACGTACACCGTAACGGTAAACGCGGCGTCGCCTTCTAGTACGGGAAATAGCGGAGGTGCAGTAGGCCCCGCGACATTTATCAACAAACTGACACTTCCAGCCGGCAAAGCCGGAGTGCTGAGCTTTCTAGATGAGATCACAGTAACCGTACCAGCTAACGCTACGGATAAAGAAGTCATCATCACGATTGACAAGTTAACGGAACCGTTGAAGCTGCTTTCAAATCAAGAGGTACTCTTAAGCGCGATATTCGAAGTTCTCAAGAACTTCCCGGATCATTTTAAGAATCCCGTTACGGTTACGATCAAGTACAATTCCGCAAACCTGCTGGAAGGACAAGCTCCCGCCATATTTTCATATGATGAGATAAAGAAAGCTTGGGTGGAGGTGGCGGACAGTAAGATAACCGGAGATCGCATTTCCGTGCGAGTGAATTCCTTGGCAAAGTACGCCGTCTTCGCGGTTCAACGTCCTGCCGAGCCAACGAAGGAAAACGAGCCTTCTACGAATTTTCACGATATCGCCGGGCACTGGGCAGAAGCGAATATCGTACAAGCATTAAAAGCGGGAATTGTCTCGGGCTACTCGGACGGCTCGTTTAAGCCTAACCGGATCATCACGCGCGCGGAGTTCGCAGTGATGTTAATGAATGCCTTGAAGCGAACGGACGAGGGAGTCGAGTTGCCGTTCACGGATGCGGTGAAGATCGGGGATTGGGCGAAAAAAGCCGTGGCACTCGCGGCGCAAGCGGGTTATATTAATGGCTATCAGGATGGAACCTTCCGTCCGGGCTCGGCCATTACCCGGGCCGAGATGGCGAAGATAGTCGCCAATGTCTTAGGTCTGTCGCAGAAGGCCGGTTCGTTAACGGTCTTCACGGATGACCAAGCCATACCCTCATGGGCGAAGGGCGCGATTGCGGCTATTCAAGGCAAGGACATTATGAAAGGCAAGCCGTCCGGGCAATTCGATCCCGCTGCCGAGGCGACGAGGGCCGAAGCCGTAACCGTTTTATTGAAGTTATTGGACGCAAAGAACGAGTAAGCAATGAAAGGGCGATTCTTGGATCGGCGAACGCGTCGGTTTAAGAATCGTTCTTTTTTATCGCCCGGTTCTAAAGAATAATTCCTTATTTTTCAATAAATTCACTATTGTAATTTGGGCTAGAATTTTCATACTTATTAATAAGATCAAAAATCAGGTAGAAACTGGAGTGATACGTTTTGAATCCATTATTATTAGATTTTCCAAGTCAATTTCATACGGACAGATTACTCATAAGAATGCCGATGCCAGGGGATGGACGTATTGTTTATAATGCGATACAAGAATCAATTCATGAGTTCAAGGAATGGCTACCGTTTGCTCAAGGCGAGCAGTCGGAACAAAATACAGAAGTAAATATTAGAGAAGCACATATTAGATTTATCAAAAGAGAGGATTTACGACTCTTAATATTCCTTAAGGAAACAAATCAGTTTATTGGATCATTCGGGTTACATAACCCTAACTGGGGTTTACCGAAATTCGAGATTGGATATTGGATAGATACTCGATATAGCGGCAAAGGGTATATGACCGAAGCCGTACAAGGGATTTCCGATTTCGCATTTAATGAGTTAAAGGCACGAAGACTAGAAATACGGTGTGACAATTTAAATGCAAAGAGTAAAGCAGTGGCCGTAAGATCAGGTTTTTCATTAGAAGGTATCTTAAGAAACGAGGATAGATCCGTAAAAGGCAACCAATTAAGAGATACATGCATTTATGCGAAAATCAGATAATAGTTCCAAGCAGCGCAAAAAACTAAACTTCCATCTAATGGATATTGTCTAATTGGTATTCGACAAACGGCGGTGACCGTATGAAGTCAGCTTGCTTAACAGTACTTTTATTTCTGTTTTACTTGGGTGTCATAGTAATAAAAACGAAGTTAGTCCAATATTTGCGATGCCCAACAAAATTACTTTTTCTTTCACCCATTGGAAATGAATGAGCTACAGTACCATTTGGACGAATAGAAGATTCCAAAGTAGTATTAGAGATATACGAAATCAAGGCATCTAATGAGAATCTCACTAATCAAATAAAAGGATTATTATAATTTAGAGACAATCATTACATTCTTTCAAATTTACCTTCCTCATTAATTGAGGGTGAGGGAAATGTTTGCCCACAGGTATGCATGTTTCAACGTTATTTTTAGCGCGTTAATCTAGGGGGATTTATATGAAGATTGGGCTTATTGCTTTTGACGGGATCACATTTTTAGACTTGATAGGATTTTACGATGTGATATATCGTTTGAATTTGTTCGAAGAAGGTAAGGGGACAACATGGGATTTTTGTGGAATGACAGAAGAAATAACCGATGAATTAGGATTAACGATTAAAGTGAACAAGATCAAGCCTGATCTATCAAATTATGATCTCATCTTTGTTCCCGGGGGATGGGGACAAGAAAGCTTAGATTCGATGATGAATTTATTACTTGGCTTAAACAAGCTGCGAATGTCGAATACCTTGTATCCGTTTGTACGGGGTCTTTATTACTAGGAGCTGCGGGATTTCTAAAGCATACGAAAGCAACAACACATCCCAATGCATATGAGCTGCTGGAGCCCTATTGTAAAGAAGTCGTTAAAACAAGAATAATTAAAGACGGGAACATAATAACGGCTGGAGGGGTATCAACTTCAATAGATCTGGCATTATACATAGTTGAACTTTTTGTAAATAAGGAAGCGGCTGAAATCATCAAAAAACAAATTGATTACCCCTATGAAGTACAAGGCATAATTGAAGTGTAGAGAACACTCGGCCCGAATCAGCTGACCTTTTGTGAACGGAGTGAAATTGAAATAACTTTCGGGAGGTGGTGTGAAATGGATAATAAATATAATCCATATGATGATAAAACAATTCATACAACCCAACCTGATAGTAATTTTGATTTATCCGAAAGACAAGGATTTAATGATGTAATTAAACATTATGATGCAGTTAACGGATTTCAAAATCCTAAACAACTTAACCATTTTCCAAGATCGCTAAGACAAATAATTAGATGGGCAATAATAATAAATATTTCAATATTTTTGGGATTTGAAATCTATCAATTTCTAAAAAGTACTCTTTAATAAGGGGTTCAAGGCCATAGCTATTATGAAGGAGTGTCATTGGATGAAAATAGGCTTCTTAATTATTGATATGCAACCCGTATTTTGCAGGAGGATCCACTGGAAAAGAAGATCTTAGATCATGCAAGTTTGTACATAAATCATGTTTCAGAATTAATTCGTTCTAAAGATCATTTAGTGATACATATTCAAGATATAGAAGGTATGCAAGAATCGAATAAAGAGAGGTATGACGTAATTCCGGAAGTCCAAATCAAGGATAATGACCTAAGATTGACTAAAGAGCATTCGAATGCCTTTTGGAAAACGGATCTAGAACGGGTTTTAAGGAGTCATGAAGTTGAATTAGTTATTATTTCAAGGCTTTGCTGCAGAGCATTGCGTCCTATTTACCTATAATGGAGCAAGCGAAAGAGGATTCAAACCTGTATTATTACAAAATGCGATTTTAAGCACGAAAAGCGATGTAATAACTTTAACATACAGAGATAGGAATCTGATCTCTTATCCCGTTATCGATTATTTAGTAAATAAATGAATTCAACAAATGAACCGGAGGTATTCAAGTATGTATGAATATAGGTTTGTTGAGACTTCTCTAGGCGGATTCTTCACTTCGGCTACACATCAGGAAACGATTGCCGATTACGCAAATCAAGGATGGAGATTAGTTCAAGTATTGCCTACCAATTATAATGGTCATGGGAAACCAACCCATTACGAGATCATTTTTGAAAGACCTCTAAAGGATCAATAGGTGGTCAAATTAACGAATATTTCTAAGTTAGTCATCCAAGAACGTTATTAGTCGCATGCAAATTGAGGAACTGTATCCTCCTTGACGCTGCGGCTTTTTTTTATAAATAAACCAATAATTAATGATAAATTGAAGAGCAGAAACAGATATGCTGGGTTATAATACCATTTAAGGGACTTTGGAAGACGATCTGCTTAGGATATATTTAAGATACGTGAAGAGATACATCATCAGCTTTGTATAAATCGAATCTTAGAAGCGAGCAAATTCAAAGCATAAAGAGATAGGAGTTCTCAAATTGAAGATGTATAAACATTCAATGCTAGTAGTATCACTGTTCTCGATTCTTGCTCTGAGTGGATGTCAATTTAGTGGTGATAAAAAGGATGGCATAGTAGATGATGGACTAATAATAAATTCGATCTCCATCGGTCTAGGGGGATCTGAAGATTTGGCTGAAACCGTAGTAAATTACAATTTTAATTTATGGAACCGAACAGATAGAACATTTTTGATAAAAACAGTTGAACCCATAATAACGATTGATCTTCAGGATCGATTAATAGATAAAAATATTAGATTAGATATAAACAAGAATGTTCATGGTAATACGTCGAAAGCCCTATCAGGTACATTCAGATTAAATACAAAAGGACTTGATAAAGAAGGGATAATGAAATTAGAGATAAATGTTAAGGAGTTTAAGGTGACGACAGAACAAGTAATTGGAGTTGAATAAAGTAAAAGTAAATTCAAATCGATATCTGGAGGATTTATGATTAGATTATGTAATAACACGGATACGGATACAATCTATCAAATCATTAATGATGCAGCGCAGGCATATAAAGGAGTTATTCCTGAAGATAGGTATCATGAACCTTATATGTCCATTAGTGAATTGAATCATGAGATACACGACGGAGTCGTATTTTGGGGATTTGAAGAAAATCATGAATTGTTGGGAGTTATGGGAATTCAAGATAAAGGGGAAGTATCTTTAATTAGGCATGCTTATGTAAGAACAAACCAGCGTAATAGTGGGCTGGGTACAAAACTATTGTCTCATATCATAGCTTTAACAGATAAACCAATCTTGATTGGGACATGGAGCAGTGCGGAATGGGCTATAAAATTTTACTTGAAAAACGGCTTTTCCCTTACTTCACCGAATGAGAAGAAGATGTTACTACGAACATATTGGGATATTCCGGAAAGACAAGTAGAGACATCGGTAGTTTTATGTGATTCGAAATGGACTCTTAGGGAGGGTCTTGCCATCCCAAGAAAGGTGCGAAGGAAATGAATACCGGAAGTATAGCGGCTAAGCTAAGTAGTTCATTTATTTCCTCATTAATCATTTCTGTATATTCTTTTCTTAAACCACACGCAACATCCCCTTGATTATTTTATTCTATATTGGAATAGGAATAGCAGCTTTAGCAATAATAACAGTGCTACTGATATTGATAGGATTCAATGTTAACCAAATCTTAATGGAATACGCTTTAATTTCATTATTTCTATTTTTAATGCTCGATTTTTTATTTGGTTTCTTAGAGATGAAAACAAGAACGACTATAGAGGTATAGAGAATCCGACTACGAACCTAGATGGAGAAGAGGATAAGTATGCTATTCAAACTATCGCACTTAACCAGTAGGGCCGCAACTGCGGAGAACACCACAGCTGAAGCGGGGAAAGGCGGAATCCGCAACAACGGCCGTAAAGGAGCGCCATGTATTTGGCCTTTCAAAAAAGGGGAGAAGCATGTCCTCCTCGACGTAGAAGGACCCGGGATCGTCCGGCACATATGGTGTACGTTACCGCCTGGGAACATCGAACATATGCGCAACGTGATCATTCGCATGTATTGGGATGGACAAACCTGGCCCAGCGTCGAAGTTCCGATCGGGGATTTTTTTGGAATAGCGCACGGCAGGCAGAAAAATCTTCTATCCGAATGCGTCGCGATGCAGATGGGGAAAGGGTTGAACTGCTGGATACCGATGCCTTTTCGAGAACGGGCTCTTATAACTATCGAAAATGATTCGGATCAAGATGTCGAGATGCTGTTTTATCAAATCGACTTTACGCTCGGAGATCAACTCGATGAGGACTCCGGCTACTTTCATGCCCAGTTCCGCAGGTTGAACCCTTGTCCTCTCCAAGTGGATTATACGATTCTGGACGGAATTCAGGGTCGAGGAGTTTATCTTGGTACTGTGCTAGGAGTGCGAAGCATTTTTCGCGACGGATGGTGGGGGGAAGGGGAAGTCAAATTTTTCATCGACGAGGATGACGATTACCCGACGATCTGCGGCACCGGCACCGAAGATTATATGGGGTCTGCTTGGGGTTTGGAGGAGGTAGTGACACCTTATCAAGGAGCACCTCTTGTAGATCATGCAAACAGTTTGTTTTCGCTTTATCGGTTTCATGTAAAGGATCCGATCTACTTTCAGTCGAGGCTGAAAGTGACGGTTCAGCAAATCGGTTATGGTTCAGCCGAAAAAGCGAGTGATTTTTATGGAGATCGGTTTATACGGTATACTGCCGCCGGTGCGCCCGCAGATGACAGCAATTGTTACTTCGAGCGAAGCGATGACTATTGCAGCGTTGCATACTGGTATCAGAATCTGCCGACGGTGCTCTTTCCGCTACTTCCGGACCGAAAAAGTCGAACGGCAAACTTGGTTGATATTTCGGAACAAGATCGGATAAAGAGAACAGATATTTAATCAACTGCTCGCAAACGTTACTTGAATAAGTTTACAAATACAAATGTACGATTAAATAATCCTTCTGGAGGAATCAATGTGAGTCAAACGGGAAATGTACACTTCGATGTCGTTGCAAATCTATTTAGAGGAATAGAATCGGTTGGTGGGCGTATTAGGATATCAGACAAAAGCGTTCTATTTACTGCACACGCGATTAATATTCAAACCCAGATTACCGAGATCGCCTTTGATCAGATTTCTACAATTACTAAACGGAATACCCTTGGATTAATACCAAACGGAATGACGATTGAAACACGTGACGGAAAAAAATATAAATTCGTCCTTTGGAACAGGCAGAAAATAATTGATTTTGTATCAAGCAGAATAGTAAAGAATTAGTATATAAGTAAAAGTTATCGTAGCCGCGCGTGAATCAGAGGAGGTGTGCCCCCTATCGCCGCGGCTTCATTTTTTTGCTGTATCGGAAGGAGGAGCAGCAATTGATATGAAATTACTAATAAGATGCATTGTTTTCTGTTTGCTTATTATGTTAATGGGAAGTTCAAAAAGCGAGTACCCTAAAGACTTTAATTTTATATTTAGGTATGGAGTAATGACCAAAAACCTAGTGGATACATTTAGCGATAAATACACGAAAGATCTAGTTCAGGATGGTGTGGTTACAACTGGTTTAACGCTGAGTAATGATGAGAAGAAAAGAATATATGAATACATGAAGAAAATAGATTTCTTTCATTATCCTGAAGAAATAGAAGGAATGAATCTAATTCCAAGCTCGGGATACATTTTAGAAATACAATATAACGGGAAAGTTAAGGTCTTTAAGTGGACTGGAGAATTTAATGAGGATAAGAAACACCAAGAATTCCGAGGACTTACAAAACTAATAATAGAGATCCTAGAATCCAAAGAGTCATATCAATCCTTGCCTGATAGTAAGGGAGGATATTTATAAATGAACGAGATCAAGGAGGCACAGACATCATGCCAAGTCATTTTATTATTACGGGTACATCAAGGGGCATCGGCGAGCAAGTAGCTAGAATGTTGCTAGAGAAGGACCACTTGGTCTACGGCATTTCAAGAGGAAAATCCAATGTCTTATTAAACTACAGCAACTTTAAACCAATCCATTTTGATTTAAGTCATATATTGGGGATTGAAGGCTTGCTGAAAGACATCTTCAATCAGATGGACATAGATGATTCGGAAATGATTTGTCTCATCAACAATGCAGCCATGATTGAACCTTTGAAATCGATAGAGTTATGTCAACCTGAAGAGATTAATGAAAACTTACAAATTAGTTTAATTGCTCCTATGGTTTTGGCTTCTTCCTTTATTAAGTTAACTGAAAATATTACCTCGATCAGACGAAAAATTATGAATATTTCTTCGGGATCCGGAACCTATCCTGCTCCTGCAATGAGCGTGTATTGTACTGCAAAAGCCGGTATAAATATGTTTACGCAATGTGTGGGCGCAGAGCAGGCGAAGCAACATAACCCGATCGAAATCATTGCAGTCGACCCGGGAATGGTAGAAACCGAAATGCAGAGAATCGCAAGAGGAAAGAGTGCTCAACAATTCGAAATGGCGAAGTTTTTTGAACATGCGCATCAGTCGGGACAATTGCAATCAACAGAACGTCTAGGAAGTCACTTATTAAACCTTATTGATAAGAAGTTTGAGCCAGGTCGATTAGTAAATTACTCCGATTAATATTTGCTAATAGCGCGAAGAACTTGAAAGGACTGATTTAATGGCAGAACCGATAATATTCCATTACAAAAGATCAGAAACCTAGTTTGTACAACTATTCTTGCGGAATATCGCCCTTTAGAAATCGAAGGACTATTTTTACCAATCGAAGCTTAAAGAATTACGGAAACATGGAAAAAAATTTTAAGAGAAATAGATATTCTGGGGAGAGAGAGGTGAATTCATATGGAACTTCAAATCATAGGCGCATCTGAAGAAGATCTGATCATTCTAACGGAGATGAATCGTCAACTCATTGCAGACGAGGGCAGCGAAAATCCAATGAACGATGAACAACTAAGGCAACGAATGCAGGATTGGATCTTAGGTGACTGGAATGTTGATTTATTACTGTTCGACAATACAGTGATCGGGTACGCTTTATATCAATTCAGAAGTAACCCTTACCATATGGAGTTAAAAGATGTCTACTTGCGGCAGTATTTTATTAAGCGGGAATACAGAAATAATGGACACGGGATAACAGGTATCGAGAAATTAAAGCAAGAAAGATTTAAGGGGATTCAAAACCTCGAGATTGATGTACTGCAATGTAATATGAAAGGTCAGAACTTCTGGAGAAAAGCTGGATTCATGCCTCACTACGTAAATATGAGAATGAATTTGAAGAATAGTTGAACGGACAATGAGCAGAGGAGCTAATTCAATGAAAATTGAAATCGTTCAAACCAGCGCTATTACTTCCTACATCGGTGTAAGGGCATCCGGTACAATGGCTACTTTAGAGGCTCCGGTAAGAGATGCTTTTCATGAATTAATAAGTAGACGAGAAGAGATAAAGAATATCATAAATCAAGAAATTACTTACGGCATCACACCGCCGAATTACAAAAGCAGTAATGGAATGCTTGATTTTTATTGCTGCTATGAAGTGAGCCAGATTGGGAATTTGCCGCCAGGTATGGTCCATATTCATTTATTGCCTCGTACATACTCCTTGACTCATTATCGGGGACCTTCAAGCTCGAACTATTTGGCCTATGATTTTACGACGAAGTGGCTTGAAGAAAACGGTTATGAGTATGATGATACTGCATATTATTTGGAGAAATATGAAGAGAGCAGACTTAAAGATGCAGATGACGAGAGCAATGATGTTATGATCTATTGTCCCATTAAGATGAGGCAATGAATATCCCCGCTCGGATTGGAGGGTGAATACCATGAAAGCTAATCAGAAACTTTCCGGTCATCAACAAGTCGTTGAATTTATGAACAACCTTGAACATCCCCTGAAGCGGGAAATAGAAGAGGTTCGAAAAATTATTTTAAGCGTGGAGGATAACATCACAGAACAGATTAAATGGAACGCGCCGAGTTTTTGTTACAATGGTGAGGATAAAGTGACGTTTAATCTCCAAGGGAAAGACTTTTTTCGTCTTATCTTTCATCGTGGCGCAAAAGTAAAAGAGCAATTTGAGGGGACGTTGTTCGAAGATTCAACAGGCTTATTAGATTGGGTTTCAGGCGATAGAGCAGTAGTGAAGTTAACCGATATGACAGATGTAAATGCGAAGAAGGACAAGCTTATTAAACTCGTCGTCAAGTGGATCGAAGTAACGAGCATGCAATAAGGGAGGTTTCACATGGGAATGGATTGGTACAATGCAATAGCCCTTCGGAATGGCGGATACAAAAGTAACGCGATGTTTACCATAGAAGGGGTATCAGCCGAAGAAATTTTCGAACAGGAATTAATAAAGATGTTACCTAACTATCAATCCGTGTTGGACGCTGGGTGTGGGCACGGAGATTTTACGATGAAAATGTCTCAGCATTCCAAATCCCTAATTGGATTCGATAATTCCATTGAAATGATTACAATTGCAAATAAGAGTTTGCTGGAAACGGAAATCTCTAATGTCAGGTTCATTGAGGCTACAACGAAAAGCGAGCTTCCATTCGCAGACGCTCAATTCGATTTGATTTATGATCGAAGAGGCCCGACGTCAATCCTTAATCATAGTCGAATTCTAACTTCCGGAGGGACTGTTTATGGAATACACTCAGGGGCTCTTAATTTAGTTAAGGAAAGACTGATTAATAACCATTTTGAAAATATACAAATACGCGAGTTCAATCGTGCAAAGTACTGCTTTCCTAATGACGCCGAGTTTACTAAGTTCCTATCGGGAATACCGGGCAATCCTGACTACTCCCTACCCGAGTATAAGGAAGAGCTTGACAAGAAAATCGAACAACATAAGATTAACGGGAAAATCGAACTTATAGAATACAAATACATTTGGAAAGCAACTAAACCTTGAGAGAGACATAGAGGGAGGTGACATGCATGACGGATCAACTAACAAGAGCTAAACAATTGTTCACTTCCTTCGATGGAAATACATTTCAGATGTACCGTGAAGGACGATATGAAGAATATCAACAATACAATGTTCCTAAAGAAACGGAAACGGATTGGTTTAAGGAAATGGTTGATCATTGTTCAAGAGAGCTGTCGATTAGGGACTGGCAAGCCGTACATCGTTTAGCATCCATAGCCAGTCATTATCAAGACGTTTCGATACTCAGATGCGTCCTGTCTTTTGCAACAAGAAACGTTATGAGTTCAGACAGCATTGTTAAGCTTATGTACGCGGAAGGGATACTTGAAATCATAACGAAAACCCGCAAACAATTGGATAACGACCTTGTAAATGAAGCCTATAAATCAACCTACGTGATTCTTGAAACGATTATCAAAGAACCCTTAATTATCGATCCGGGTCATGAACTTGAAAATTACAACTTAAAAGACAAAAAAACATTAAACGATCGAGCCAGAAAAAGTATTGAAAAAATAAGAAGCGATCTTAACGGTTGACCATTTGGGATTGTAGGAGTAAACTCTTTCCAATATTTATAATATTGGAGGTTTTAGTATGTCATCCTATTTTGCTGAAGATAGATTAAAGGAATTAAACATCGTTCTTCCATCCGCAAGCGATCCAGCTGCTAAATATGCTAATTATGTCATTGTAAATGGGTTAATGTTCGTCTCCGGGAAAGGGCCTGCCGGCAATCCCAAAGGGAAATTAGGAATCGTTTATTCTACTCAAGAGGGATATCAATTTGCAAGGCAAACCGGTATTGAGGTGCTTTCCGTATTAAAGTCGGCTTTAGGGTCGCTAGATAAAGTAGTGAGAGCCGTGAAAGTTCAAGGCTTCGTTAATGCTAGCGCGCAGTTCGAAGAGCATCATAAAGTATTGAACGGTTTTTCGGATTTAATGATAGATGTGTTCGGAGATAAGGGAATACACGCAAGATCCGTTTTCGGAGCCGTATCGGTTAGAGATAATTTGCCAATCATTGTGGATTCTATTTTTCAGGTCGAGGAATAGTTCAATGGAAGAGAGGAAGACGGTCAGATGAGAAGAGTCGATGTCACGTATTCCTTAATCACGGATAGGACAAAATCGAAAGTGTTAATGGTCAAAAATACGGGTAGAGATAGTTGGTCGCTTCCCGGAGGAGCTGTTGAAAAAGGCGAATCTCTAGAAGAAGCAGCGATAAGAGAAGCGAAAGAAGAAACCGGACTCGATGTTAAAATTCACGGCATAGTGGCGGTAAATGAACGTAAGTTCGAGAGTATTGATGAACATGTTATCTTCATCACTTTCAGAGCAGAGATCATTGGAGGGAATGAAGGCATTGATAGGCCCGATGAAATCTCTGAGCTGGCATGGATGGATGTGGAAACAGCAGAACGATTAATGCCCTATTACCAAGGCGGAATAAGAAAATTAATCGCTGGAAATGAAGTTGCTTATCATAACGAAGGAATCAAGTGAACAATAGGGAAAATATCGTTAGCATGATTCATCAGACAGGAGTGAATACTCGCATCGTGAAGAAGTTATTAATTATCCCACTACTATTCTTGCTCGCAGGTTGCGGGAAAGAGACGGTTCTCCAATCCGCGCAAGCAACCGTGAACGATAGCAACTCTAACTCCATCACGGTTACGGGACCGATGACGATTTCAACCAACGATTTATATTCGGTCACTCATAAGAACGATAAGTTAAATCTTCAATTGGTTAAAGGAAGATACTATGAAGACTGGTCGCCAAGCCCCTTTTACGGAAGAGGCTGGTCGGGTGATTTTCAGATTGTAATAACCGATGAATATGGAGAGGTCAAAAGTACGTTTCCATTAAACGAACACTTTACTAATGACCTCATCTTTAATGACTTCTTTCAAATCGAATTCGATGATTACAATGGGGATGGCCAAGCTGATTTTACAATCGGACAGTATGGGACTAGCAATGGATATTTCTTTAAAATATTTTCAATAACGGATGATGACCATATCAAGGAACTACCAGTGAGCGGAAATCCGGAACTATTCATAAGCGCGGGAAACGGCAGGTATTCAACGAAATTAGAAAAGATAGACGAAATCACCATTAAGAAATCAAGTTACGATAACTCAATTGGGAAAGACGTTGAGGTAACTTTAAGATGGGATGGGACGGAGTTCGTAAGATTAGACAGTCGATAACAAGGAGATATTGGTCGGTTATGATTACCTATCGAACGATGACGCAAGATCAAGTAAATAAGCTTAAAGAAATCGACAGGTCGGAACATATCGATCTTATCTATAAGATGCAAAACGGAAACTTATTGGAGATCGGCGCGAACCATGAATGTCCCAATTGGAATGTAGAGATGATTGAGGAATTGCAAGAACGTTATCTATTCGAGTTAAGCCATGGAGGAACGGCGATCGGAGCTTTCGATGGCGATATGTTGATTGCGTTCGGAGTTCTAGCTCACAAATTCAGAGGCGCTAATCAAGATCAACTCCAAGTGGATTTAATGTACGTATCAAGAAATTATAGAAGACAGGGAGTTGGCACCCAAATCTTAAATCAGCTTGCGGATGAGGCAAGAAGCAGGGGCGCCAAGTATTTGTATATTTCGTCAACGGAAACGAGGTCTGCCGTCTCTTTCTATAGAAGCAATGGAAGTCGGTTAACCGATGGCATCGATGAAGAGCTGTTTAATAAAGAACCGGAAGATATCCATATGATTAAAGAACTGTAATCTACTGAACCCGCCAGAAGAACAAGATCGGAGAATCCCTTATGATCATTTATCAAAGCAATGAAATTTCCCTTAGAAGTCTTGAACCGGAGGATGCGCCCTTGCTAGTAAGATGGCTCTCGGACCCTGTGGTCTTAGAATATTATGAAGGTCGTGATCGACCTCATGATATGGACTTGGTAAGGCAGCATTTTTATGAGGATTGCGAAGGAGTCACCCCTTGTATTATTCAATACAACCAAGTCGACATCGGATACCTGCAGTTTTATCTCATTGATGAAGATGAATTAGAGCAATATGACCTTAAGGATTACCAAGGCAACATCTATGGGATGGATCAATTTATCGGCGAAAGCGAATATTGGAACAGAGGAATCGGCTCGCGGCTTATTCAAGAAACCGTTAAATACCTGATAGATCATCAAGCGGCAACGAAAATCGTGATGGACCCTCAGGCATGGAACACTAGAGCCTTAAGAGTCTATGAGAAATGTGGATTCAGAAAGAAGATGTATCTGGAAAAGCACGAGATGCATGAAGGACAGTTACGAGATTGTTGGCTGATAGAGTATGATGCGAAAGTTTAGTGCCAGCTAAGCAAGTATTCCGATCCCAAGAGGAGTGATCGTATTGGAACTTAATCGTTATGCCGGACAATATGTTAAGATCATTACCAAAAATCAAGAATGGATGGTTTGCGAGATTCTCGAACTGCCAGACAACGAAAGTCTAC
Source organism: Cohnella herbarum (assembly GCF_012849095.1). Taxonomy (NCBI): domain Bacteria; kingdom Bacillati; phylum Bacillota; class Bacilli; order Caryophanales; family Paenibacillaceae; genus Cohnella; species Cohnella herbarum. Next base: position 1,928,161 of record NZ_CP051680.1, on the reverse strand, counting down.
CTGACGGTCACAGCATGATCAACATCTTTGATCGATCCAATCGGAACATCAAATCCTCCAAAGGGCGAATGGTTCTTATGCATGAAGACGTGGTTCGGATAGAGGAGTTGGAGCCGGAAATACTTCAAGGGATTCATTTAACGTTGACCCGTGTGCCTGATATCGTTGAGGTTTACAAATCTCTAAACAGAGAAGAATTACCCAGTAGAGTTTCCTTCGGAAAGATAGGGGAACTGGATCAAACGCGTTTTCCGATAGGAAAGTTCGAACCGATTCCGTTACCCTCGTCCGAAGAGCGTCAAAGCTTTATCAATCAGATTCCGGATATTACGATAACGCTTAGACATACGTTGACGAACCTCACGCTTGATCAGCTTCAAACCCCATATCGTCACGAGGGCTGGACCATTCAGCAAGTCGTTCATCACCTGGCTGATAATGATATGAACGCTTATTTACGCTTTAAGAGGGCGCTAACCGAAGATGAACCTCTGGTTCATTCCTATCGCGAAGATTTATGGGCTGAACTCAACGATTACAAAGACGTCCCTATCGAAACGTCAATTCTACTTCTTGAATCCCTCCATAGCCGCTTCTTAAGCGTACTTAACGGTATGAACTCAGATGATTATCATAGAAAATTAAGGACCCAATTACTAGGCAACATTACGTTGGACATAGCGCTTCAAAGGTTCGTATGGCATAATCGTCATCACATTGCGCAAATCACGTCATTAATCAGAAGGAACGGATGGTCTTGAAGCTTTTGGATTGGTTTAGATAAAATTTTCCGGGAGTGATTGAAATTGGAGCTTGAAATCATTCAAACTACGGATCACGAATTGATCGCGCGGCTGAATAAGGACGTCCATGACTTGCATGTGAGCTTATACCCGGAATACTTCAAACCTTATAACTACGCGGCAATGAACGACTTCTATCAGCACATCATGGGCAATTCGAAGTTCCGCTTTTATATAATAATGGATCAAGAACAATCGCTTGGATATGTATGGATTGAGATCAAGGATTACGAAGAAAATGCGTTTAGAAATTCGTACAAAGTCGTTTACGTGCACCAACTGAGCGTTGCGGAAGAGTTTCGGCATAAGGGACTCGGCTATCAATTAATGAGTAAGGTTGAACAAATCGCTAAAGAAAACAGCATACATAAAATAGAACTGGACTATTGGGTCGATAATAAAATGGCTTCAAGCTTTTACGAGAAGCTCGACTATAAGAAATACAGGGAATTCGTATTTAAAGGGGTGGAGTGAGTAACCAGCCTCGCGATGCGATCGCAGCAGGTCGTGCTTGGGTTCGAGGCGAACCGGCGATCGGCGATGACAAATAAAGGAGGGTCCATATGACCATTATATTAAAGCTGCCAAGAGAAGAAAAAGACGAAATCGTTCGGAGCGTGCAAGCTTATTTCGAAGACGAGCGATCGGAAACGATCGGAGCATTGGGAGCGGAGCAACTCATCGACTTTATGATTAAAGAACTCGGGCCCTATTTGTACAATAAGGCGTTAGCGGACGCAAGAACGGTAATCAACGAAAAATACAATCAATTGGACGATGAATTATATACGCTGGAGAAACCGACTTACAACGGAAGAAAATAAGATGAAGTAACGGCACTGATGACTATAGGAGCGTGTAGAATGTCCGACTATTATTGGGACACGCAAATCGAATATCTTAGAAACACGCGATGGCTATACTACAATGATGATTATCTTGAATTTCTGGTAACCAAAGTCTGGAAAATCCATAAGCCGGTTAACATTATTGATTATGGATGCGGATATGGTTATCTTGGAATTAAACTGCTTCCGCTCCTTCCCGAAGGATCGACCTATACGGGCATTGACAAGGGTGAAGAGTTGATCCGGAAAGCCAAGGACATCTTTCATAATCTTCCGTATCAGACTGAATTCATCGCCGAAGATATCGAACGTTTCGAAGTCGGTACCAAGTATGACATTGCGATGTGTCATGCTTTTTTATTACATATGAACGACCCGACATCCATATTGGGGAAAATGAAGGATAGCGTGCGGGATAAGGGGAAAGTCATTTGTTTCGAAACTCACTGGATCGCGAATATGGCGAACTACGGCTTTGATGATCTCGAACCCTCCCAAGTTATTCGCTTGGGAATTCTTCAGAAGCTGTTTGAAGCAGATGCGAAGTCGGGAGGGAAACAAGGGAATATCGGGATACGAATACCGATCATATTAAGCCAATTGGGATTAAACCACGTAGAGTGCAGAGTCAGCGATAAGGTTAATTTTCTAGATCGAAATATGGATAGGGACAGCAAATATAAGCTCTTTCGCTCGTTACGGGAGGATGGGATCGGGCAAGAACCTGGCGATGAGATGGAAATTATAGATAACCTTATGTCGAGGGGATTAACTGAAGAAGAAGCCAAGGCTCAATATGAAGCAGAATTGAAATTTTCTAAGGAATTCGGGGAGGACTTTTGGCTAACTTGCGCTCCGAATATGAAGATAACTTTTGGAACGGTCGTGCATAAGTGAGGTTCATATCCGATATTCTGGTGTAATGAAATGGCATTCGGGAGGGGATAAATATGTTCATTCAAGAAATCAAATTGTTCGCGAACAATTTGGAATCTATAGTCGACTTTTATAATCGGGTGTTAGAGCTGCCAATAGTCAAGCGTTCCGAGAGACGGGTTTCTTTCGAAGTCGGGGAATCGAGATTAACGTTCGAACGATGCGATGCCGAGCTCAAACCGTATTATCACTTTGCGTTTAACGTGACGGAAAGCAAAGCCGATCAAATCGTTCCCTGGCTGAAGGCCAGAGGAATCGTGATTAACCTCACCAATGAAAAAGAAGTCAACTTCTTTAAGGATTGGAATGCCCATTCTGCTTATTTTTACGATCCCGCTGGCAATATCGTTGAATTCATCGCGAGACATAACACGAAGCAAGAGTCGGATCAACCTTTCAATCCGGAAGATTTGTTAAACATAAGCGAGATCGGCATGCCGGCGCTCGACGTGATCTCGCTGTCAGAATTGTTGATCGAACGATACGATGAGCAAATTTATCTCTCCGGGGACGACATGTTTACGCCGATCGGTGACGAGCAAGGCTTGTTAATCCTTTCCTCCTTAGATCGCATCTGGTTAGGATCGGATAAGAAAGTCGAAATTTACCCATTGGAAATCGTCATCGCTAACGCTTGGGAAGACACTGTTCAGCTTGAAAACTATCCCTATCGGATCACCTCGAGAGCCGTATCCGGAAAATCTAACAAGGGAGACTGAATGCGATGAGATCGGATCATCGACCTTGGCCCGTACCTTCCAAGCCTTGGAGAATGAAGCAAATCTGGCATAACCTGTTGTTCGCTCATTGGCCGATTGCCGTGGAGAAATTACGACCGTTTATCCCAAGTCCGCTGAAGCTCGATGTTCACGAGGGGCAGGCTTGGATCGGGGTTATCCCTTTTCGTATGAGCGGAATACGGTTACGTTACTTGCCGCCGATCCCGTTGACATCGAAATTTGCCGAGATCAATGTTAGGACTTACGTGACGATAGACGACAAACCGGGCGTCTACTTCTTTAGCTTGGATGCGACTCATCTTCTTGCCGTCAAAGGCGCGAAAGCCTTGTATCATTTGCCTTATTATTGGGCGGATATCAAGGTCAACGATTTAAACGGAACTTTCATGTATGAGTCCAAGCGGCGAGGCACGGGGGAGAATGCTCTTTTTCATGGGATATACAAGCCCGTTTCTACTCCCTATGCGACACAAAAAGGCGCGTTAGATCATTGGCTTACGGAAAGATACTGTTTATACTCAAGTTACGGAGACCGAATCTTTAGATGCGAGATTCTTCATCACCCTTGGCCGTTACAGCATGCGGAAGCAGAGATTTACGCCAATACGATGACCGCCGGCTACGGAATCCAGCTTCCCGCCGGACCTCCCATTCTACACTATTCCGAGCGTTTAGAAGTTTTAACATGGGGACTGGAAGAAGTAAAGCATTAATTCGGGAGCAAGCAGGGAGCGAAGATCATTGAAATCAACTCTTTTGCTCTTATTGAATCTCGTCAGCTTACTATCCATCTTTCTGTTCATCGAACACGCGATGACGGTTAGTCCGGGGCAAGTGTCCGGAAACGGTAACCCGGCATTACTATTCGTGATACCGATCGTTGTTCTATTCCTTGTGCTAGTGTATCAATGGTGCAGATGGATTAAGCTTAAGCTGATCCCGTTAAAATGGACGATTATTGCAAGTATGGCGGTCATATTCCATTGGGTGGTAGGTATTTCTTATCAACAGACGAGCTTCCAGCGGTACAAACAACACATCGCCCAAGCCAATAAGAGCATTTCGGGAGAAATCGATTGGGCGTATATCGATTCCATAACGTCGGGTTTATCTATTCATATCAACAACCAAATCTTTAATCTTAATACTTACTTGATGATGGTCACGCTATCTTTAATGCTTGCAATACTCTTAGTCGTGCTAAAACGCAAAATAGAGGAGGCACTACAAGTCCATGACAGAAGCGAATGATCTACCAACCGGATTGTCCAAGCCCGCGCAAAGAGCGCTGCACAACGCAGGGATCACGCGCTTGGAGCAGATCTCGAAGCTTAACGAGAATGAAATCAAGCAATTGCACGGCATTGGACCGAATGCCATTAAACAGCTGCGCGCAGCTCTCGAGACGAAAGGCTTGTCGTTTATTGACTAAGCTGCCACGCTGTCTCTAATCGGTTGTTTCGGATAAACAATTCCGTATCGTAATCCAATTCCACGACCATCGTCTTAGGTTGATTGGACGTCAGGAACAACAGCGCTTTAGGCTTAGTTTGCGGTTCTAAGAACAAGTAGAGCTCTTTGATTCGACTTGTATAGAACCGGTTCGCGGGCCGAATCGGGGACTCGAATACGAAGTGCAGGACAAGCCCATTTCGGGGATTCAAAGAAAATCCTCCGAACATTGCGGGGGAAGATTGTAGTACCTCGACGATTGATTGTTCTAAAACCGCATCGAACGGAATCACTTTAGTTACTTTTTCCTGTTTTACATCGAAAATAGCGACATTCGGAGCTTCCGAAGCGGGAACGGCGCGATTGTTGAATGCGAAGAAGAAAACAACCGCAATACATAGGATTCTCATAAGCATGTGCATTAGTTCACCTCAAGAAAATGATTCCCAAGAGGAGATCATTTTAATAATCATATTGGAGTCGTAGACGATGATGAATCAATTGGATAACGCTAACCTTATCATTAAACCAATGGGTCCTGATCAAGCCCCCCCTTGGGACCTTCTATTGCTGGCTGATCCATCTAGAAACTTAGTCGAAGAATACGTGAGCAGAGGGATTTGCTATTTGGCTTATTTGGATGAAGAGTTAGTAGGCGAATTCGTCCTCATCCGTACGCATCCTGGGACGATCGAGATCGTGAACGTCGCCGTTGGAGAAAATTTTCAAGGACGAGGAATCGGAAAGGCGTTAGTGTTACGCGCGATCGAGGAGTCGAAATTGCTCCATGCCAAGACGATCGAGATCGGAACGGGAAGCACCGGAGTAAAGCAACTGAAGCTTTACCAGAAGTGCGGATTCAGAATGTTTGCGGTGGACACCGATTTCTTCGTCAAACATTACGAGGAAGAAATCTTCGAAGAAGGCATGCGGCTCAGAGACATGGTCAGGTTGCGATTGGAGATTTAGCACCATTTTCATCAATCGAGGTAGAAGCGAGGGGGAGCCATTTGTTCCAGTTTACCGGGTTAGAAGGAGATAGAGTCAAGTTAATTCCTTTGGAAGCTAAGCACGCCAAATCCTTATACGATTGTTCGAGGGATCCCGAAATTTGGGCTAACTACCCGATCAAGATTCATTCGCTCGACGACATGAACCGTTTTATTGATAAAGCGATAGATGGTCGTGAACGTAAAGAGCAATATCCATACGCTGTATTCGATAAACAGCTCAATGAGTTCGTCGGCTCGACGCGTTTCCTGAGAATTTCGGAGGAGCATCATAATCTCAACATCGGATCTACATGGTATTCTTCTAAGGTCTGGAGAACAAGAGTAAATACGGAAACAAAATACTTGATGCTAAAGCATGGCTTTGAGAAGTTGGAGACGAATCGGATCGAGATCATTACCTCTACGGAGAACGTAAGATCGCAACGAGCAATCGAAAGATTGGGAGCGACTAAAGAAGGCATTTTGAGAAAAAAATATTACGATATGGACTATGTGATCTATAGCATAATTAGGAGTGAATGGAACGATGTAAAGCGCAGGCTAGAGGGGTATCTTTCCTAACTCTCCATCCTAATTACGTCCCTGCAAGCGACGAATAGTTCTTGAAGACTAGTCCTTCGAAAGTCCGATTACCTGTAATGACCCAAAAAGATGACGGAAGTAACTAGCGTACCCTTCTTAATCTGGAATATAATAGGTGTATTACATTCCATTGGATGAGGTGTTATTCATGCAACGTCATGAAGAGTTCAATACAACGGTAAGCGAATCCGATATTCGGCAAAATAAAGGAATCACTATCGTTGCTTACATTCTGTTCTTTATTCCTTTACTTGCGGCCAAAGAATCACCCTTCGCGCAATTTCATGCGAAACAAGGATTTAATCTGTTCCTGCTTGCTCTAGCAGTCAATATCGTGCTTGGAATTATTCCGATTATCGGGTGGCTTTTATTGCCGCTAGCTAATCTTGGCGTTCTCGTCCTGGCGATTATCGGTATTCTCAATGTCGTTAACGGACAAGTAAAGCGACTTCCTTTAATCGGAGATATCGTCATCTTGAAATAAAGGTATGAGCTTTCAATTATTCAAACAAGCCCCGTCAGCCATTAGGGTGATGGGGTTTGTTCACATTTCAGAGGGGTTGCAATGCTATGAACAAACAACAATCGGCGGGTGGCGGCTTATGATCACTATCCCGTCCGCTCAGCTCATTGAGGAGATCGAACGATCCGAAGTCGATTACATGCGGGATCGCATGATCGCTATCCAGAGCAGGCAAGGCAACCCGGAAGGCATAGAGGTCGCAAGGTTCGGCAATGCCACTTGTTATTACAGCAAGACGATGCCGTGGGCCTCGTTCAATACGGTGAAAGGCTTCAGAAGCAACGACTTGGATGCCATCGATGCCATCTTGGATTTCTATCGATCGAACAATCGGAAACCGCTATTCGAAATCGTGCCTTCGCTTGTCGATGCGAATGCGTTGAAACGTTTGTCCGAGCGCGGATTCTACCCGTCTGGATTTCATACATCGCTTTACATAGAACCATCGTCATTAATCGAGGGCTTAAGCGATGATATTCGTATTAGAGAGTTACGAGAAGAAGAGTTCGATAGCTATGCAAGCATCCATTGTAGAGGTACTGGATTATCGGATGACGGAATTCCGTACGTAGCTGCGAACAATCGGGTTCTGTACGACCGTCCAGGCTGGAAGTTCTATTTGGCCTTATATCGGGAAACCCCGGCTGCCGTCGGAGTCATGTACATGAAGGAACGAATAGCGTCATTGACTTTCGCGGCAACGTTACCCGAATTCAGGAATCAGGGGTTGCAGCAAAGCTTATTGCTTCGAAGGATCAGGGAAGCGGCAATTCAAAATTGCAGTCTCGTCGTGGGCCAGTGCTCTTTTTTGTCCCAGAGCCACCGCAACATGGAACGTATCGGAATGAAGATCGGTTACGTGAGAACGTCTTGGGTTGAAGGGTAGGCAAGTTTAGTCAGACTAAAAACCGCTCGAGCGCATATGTTTGACGTATAGGCATGAATAGGTACGGTATCGGATTAAAAAAAATTAATTTTTACTCCGAAGAAGTGAAACCTAATGATTGGCTCCAACGTCTAATGGGTATAAGTAAGTGAAGGCTGCTATACGCCCCAGAAGGAGAGAATGCGGTTATGATCAACAAAATACTAGTCAGCTTTGTCGCCGTATTATTGGGGTTCACGTCTTTCGGATTTATTCAAGCCAATACGAACGATTACACGCCAGTCCCTCAAGACTCGCACACGAAGGCCGCTTATATCGATCGACTCTATCAGAACGACGGCCGAACGTATTTGGATGTCGATTTCATAGAGTGGTATGAAGGCGAAGATGCGAACCGTGTATTCCGCGAGAGAGAGCAGGATCCCGAGATGACAGAGGCTCCGGACGGCTATTACATCGTGAACGATGATACTGTATTGCAATCGTTGGAAATCGCAGCCGATGCGAAAGTGTTTATGCAAATCTACAATCGAACAGGTCATATCGAAGAAGCGGATACCGTATGGAACGAACAGATCAGCGTCGACAAATTCATTTCCTTGTTCACGGAACCGTCCGAGATGGACATGAAGGATTTTCCTTATCACTTCACGATAGAGAACAATCGAATCGTTAAGATCACCCAGCAATTCATTCCATGATTTTCTCTATAGATTAAGCGCCTCCGTTTTGATGGAGTCGCTTTTTTTGCGTTTCTCTGCAACTACTTCCCTCTATTAACGTCTAACTTATACAATGTTTTAACAACATGAGTAAAGTTTTGGAGGCAATCTTCTATGCGGTTAGGCAACCGGCTTTTTTTGTTCGCGCTCAGTTTCGCTCTCATTCTATCATTAATCGGAAATGCTTCCATCACTCATGCACAACCTCAGTCCGCTATTAGCATTTACCTCGATGACAACAAAATCAATGCCGACGTACCTCCGTACATTATCCCTAAATTAAACGTTACGATGGTTCCGCTTAGCGTCATCAGCAAAAACCTTGGAGCGGGAGTATCTTGGTCGCAAAGTACGAGAACGGTCACGATTAGGCATGAAGGCACGACGTTAAGCATGAAAATCGGACAAAAGTTCGCGCTCGTGAATGGAACGGAAGTCGGCTTGGATGCAACCGTTCAAGCCATCAACGGACGGGTTATGGTTCCGCTTCGGTTCGTAAGCAAGCAGATGAATTTGCTTGTTACATGGTATCAATCCGCGCAAACGATTAAACTTCAGACGCAAGGGGGCTTGACGGATATGTCTCTCAAAGGCGCTTGGATTTCCACCGTGTATAACCTTGATTGGCCTTCCGACAAATCGTACGCAAATTCGGAACAGCAGCGACAAGAATACATACGATTATTGGATGATTTGCAGGGTATGGGTTTGAACAGCGTATTCGTACAAGTAAGGCCGTCGGCGGACAGCTTCTACCCCTCTAAGCTCGTACCTTGGTCTAGATTCGTGACAGGGAAGCAGGGGCAAGCACCGGACTATGATCCGCTTGCGTTCATGATCGAAGAAACCCATCGACGCGGGATGGAGTTCCATGCGTGGTTTAACCCGTTCAGGGCAAACACGGATGCGAAGACGGATAATTTAGCCTCGAATCATGTCGCGATCGAGCACCCGGATTGGATCGTGAAATCGGGCACCCTAATGTATATTAACCCAGGCATACCGGAAGCCCGACAGCATATTATCGATGTCATCATAGAAGTCGTAAACGGGTATGAGATTGACGGCGTTCATTTAGACGATTATTTCTACCCTTCGAACGGTGTATTCCCGGACGATGCCACCTATACGCAATATAATGCAGATCCGCTATTGAATAAATCGGATTGGCGCAGAGATAACATTAATCGATTTGTCGAGGATTTAGGTAAGTCCATACAGCAGGCGAAACCGCAGGTCAGATTCGGAATCAGTCCTTTCGGCGTATGGCGCAATCAAGAAGTAGATCCGACCGGATCGGCCACGAAAGCCGGCGTAACGGCCTACGACAATATGTATGCCGACGTGCGTAAATGGATCAAGGAAGAGTGGATCGACTATGTCGCACCCCAAATTTACTGGAGCATGACTCTCAAGATTGCCCAGTACAATACGTTAGTCGATTGGTGGACGAACGAAGTTCGAGGTACGAAAGTTGACCTCTATATTGGACATGCGCCATATAAGCTCGGTACGCCGGAGATCGGATGGAACAATGCCCAGGAGATTATCGATCAATTAAAGTACAACCAGCAATATTTCGAGATCAAAGGCGATATTTTTTTCAGCGCCCAGCATTTGCGGAAAAATCCGCTAGGTCTTGTGCCGCTCTTGAAAGCTTATTATAATGCGAAATAAGTTGCTAATCGAAGAGGTGTCGGATGTTGGAGGATGTCGTTAAGAAGCTGAAGTACAAATCCGGACGAGCGATCGTATTGTTCCCTCCGGAAGGGTTTCGACTTGGAATCGAAACCGACGAACGCTTGGAAGGAAAGTTCGAATTCGTTCTGCTATTCGTGAACGATGCGAAAGAGACGATCGAGAGGCTGAAGCAAGTCATCCCTCATCTGGCCGATGACGCCGTATTCTGGATAACGTATCCGAAGCAAAGCTCCAAGGTGAAGACGGATATCAACCGCGACATCCTGTGGAAGCTCATTCAGGAACATTCCGAGTATACGTTGGTAAGTAACGTATCGATCGATGAGAAGTGGTCCACGGTACGGGCTCGGCATATTAGCAAAACGAGTAGGAAATCATAGATATTTTTGAGAAAAAGGAACCCCCTGAAAGGCGTCGCGAGGACGTCATTCAGGGGGTATTTTTTTTCAAGATTTGATTACATAAGACACCGCAATATGAACTATTCCGCGATGATGACTTCTACATCCTCGATCTGAGCTAGAAACTCTGAGTTCGCCGCAGAGTCGGTAATCAACGTATCGATCTGCGATAAGTTTGCGAAAGTAGCCGTCGATCGTTTACCGAGCTTCGTATGGTCGACCATGGCGACAACCTTGTTTGCATTGCTGGCCATTAACTTCTTCAATTCGGCTTCATATACATCAAAAACGGTCATACCTTCCGTTATCGTAAAGCCATGAGCGGAGGTAAAGAAGATATCGGCATGAATTTGGGACAGCAAATCTTTGCCGAGCAGCCCTTCCAAGTTGCTGGAACCGGACCGCAGCACGCCGCCGATGACGATGACGTTAATGTGCGGATTGCGGTTTAACTCCTGCGCCGTGATAAGCCCGTTCGTAACGACGGTCAGCGACTCCATATGCATCAGATTACGTACGAGCTCCAATCCCGTCGTGCTAGCGTCAAGAATGATGCATTGGCCGTTCTGGATTAGCTCCGCCGCGGCTTTGCCGATTGCCATTTTCTCCGCAACGTTTACTTCCTGACGGAAAGATCTGTTGGAAGCGTCAGTGAGCTGCTGCTTCGGTAGCACGGCTCCTCCATGGGTTCTTTCGAGTATGCCTTCCTCTTCTAATGACTTCAAGTCGTTTCGTAATGTTCCCTCCGACACCTTCAAATCGATCGATAATTGCTTGATCGAGATTTGTTTTTGTTTATTGATGATTTGTACGATCTTATTTCTCCGCTCTAGAGCTAACATATGACCTCCTGCGATATGGGATATATACAATGAATAGGTGAGATGTATTTTGGATTCAACAAAAGTATAAAAAAAATATCAATAAACGTCAAATGAAATAAAAAATGAACGGAAAGCATTGAGGAATTTTACGATAAAAACCTATAATTTACAAGGGTTATCAGGCAAAGATTTTTTGATGGTTTTTAAAGATAAATTACTATATATTTTGGATTTATCTGCATATTCTTCTTTGGAATGGATGGATTGTGATAGGTGTAATCGGAGTTTTATTCATTTTTTGATGATATTCAACAATAAAACTCAAAAATACTCAATAAATAAGCGATTAAACCGCAAGTAAATCTTTAAAAAACATTAAATTATATTAAAATAACAATAAAAATCGTTGACAATATATAAAATTGTGTAATATGATGATGAAAATTCGAAATGAAAGCGCTCTATATCAAAGTGCCTTGAACGTTTCGATGGAGGTGATTGCGACATAAGGCTGTCGACTAGAAAAGCAACACGAAAATAAGCTCCAAATCAAATCATCTTATAAGGGGATAGTGAAACATGAAGCTTAAACGTTGGTCGATTCTACTTAGCGCAGTTGTTGCAGTGACGACAGTATTATCCGGTTGTGCTTCGAATTCTAAAGAAGAAGGTTCCGGCAACTCCGGCGAAGGCAGCAACGATAAGAACTATAAGATTGTAATGGTAGCCAAGCATGAAGGGATTTCATGGTTTGACGATATGCGTACCGGAGTCGACGATTTCGATAAGGAGTATGCGGACGTAGACGCTTCTCAGATTGCTCCGGAAGGCGGAGATCCTGCCAAACAAGTGCAGATGGTCGAAGATCTGATTGCACAAGGAGTCGATGCGATTCTCGTCGTTCCTAACGATCCGACCGCAATGGCTCCCGTTCTGAAGAAAGCGAAGGAAAAGGGGATCGTTGTTATCAGCCACGAAGCCGAAGGGCTTGCGGATATCGTGGACTACGATTTGGAAGCGTTTAACAATGAAGACTTCGGCGAAGCGATGTTCGAGGCTATGGCCAAGTCGATGAACTATGAAGGCAAATTTACGGGTTTCGTCGGCGCTTTGACGATGGAAACGCATATGCAGTGGTTTAATGCAGGCTTGAAATACGTGCAGGAGAAATATCCGAAAATGGAATTTGTCTCGAAACAGCCTTACGAAGATCGCAACGATGAGAAAGTGGCGTACGAGAAAGCTCAAGAAGTTCTGAAGGCCTATCCGGATCTTAAAGGCATTTTTAATACATCCGTATCTTCAGGCGCTTCCTCTTCTCTCGTTCTGCAAGAGAAGAGCAATAAGAACCTTGCCGTAACGGGCATTGGCTTGCCTTCGGTTTCCGGCAACTACCTGAAGGAAGGGTATATGTATCAAGCGCTCTGCTGGAGACCTGCGGATGCTGGATATGCGGCAACATTGCTCGCTTACAAAATTCTTAAAGGCGAGGAAATTAAGAGCGGAATTGATCTGAAGCGCCCTGGTTATGAAAGCGTAACGCTGGAAGGTAAAGTGTTTAAAGCGAACGCAACGTTGATACTTGACAAAAATAACGTAGACCAATATCCGTTCTAATTGTAATCATTTCGAGGAATTAGAGGGACAACCCTGGCGGGAGTGCTTCTAATTCTTCGCCTCCAAGCATTAACTAACGTTCTAATGGCCAAGGTAGAGAAGGAGGGTTATCTCAATCATATGTTTCCTCCCATTGTTAGCGCGAATAATATTACGAAATCCTACATGGGTGTCAAAGCACTCGATGACGTATCCGTAACGATCAATCAGGGGGAGATTCTCTGTCTGGCCGGGGAGAACGGATCGGGAAAATCGACATTCGTCAAGACAGTCTCCGGTGTCATAACGCCTGATTCCGGGGAGATCGTTTTCGGCGGTACGTCCTATCGGAAGGTGACCCCCATTCAAGCGATCGATTTGGGCGTTCAAGTCATCTATCAGGATTTGTCCTTGTTTCCACATATGACGGTAGCGGAGAACATCGCGATGAACAAGATGATAGCCACTCGCAAACGTCTGGTGAACTGGAGAGAAATGAACCGGATCGCAGAGGAGCAATTAGAGAGAATTCAACTCTCTCTCGATCTGAAATCGAAAGTAGAGTCGTTGTCCGTCGCCAACCGCCAATTAGTGGCGATATGCAGAGCGCTGAGCCAGAACGCCAAAGTGCTGTTCATGGACGAGCCGACGACTGCGCTAACGAAGAAAGAGGTGGACAGACTGTTGTCCATTGTCATGGATTTGAAGCGCAATGGGCTGTCTGTCGTCTTCATTAGCCACAAATTCGATGAAATTTTCGAGATTTCGGACCAAATTACGATTTTCCGAGAAGGCAAGAAAACAGGCGATTATGCGGCTAAGGAATTGGATCATAAGAGCCTTTCTTTCCATATGACGGGCAGACAAGTAGAGTTTCCGCGTTACAAGAGAACTGCGAAAGACGATTCGCCTCTACTGGAAGTTCGTAATTTGAAGAAGAGCGGTCACTACGACAATATTAATTTCACCGTTAGACGCGGAGATATTATGGGCATTATCGGACTGTTAGGATCGGGACGAACGGAGCTTGCATTATCCTTGTTCGGACTCAACCCGAGCGATTCCGGACAGTTGTGGATGAAAGGCAAACCGTGCACGATCAACTCTCCCGTAGACGCCGTTAATCAGGGCATCGCGCTTCTTCCGGAAGATCGGCATTCCCAAGGGCTTTTTATGAGACAAAGCGTGAAGGAAAACATTACCTCCACTATCCATGAGCAGCTTAGATCGCCAACGGGGTTTATCGATAGAGCCAAGCAGAACGATATTGCCGAGGATTTCGTGAGAAAGTTAAGAATTCGCACTCACAATGTAGACACGCCGATACGTAATCTATCCGGCGGCAATCAACAGAAAGGCGTCATTTCTAAATGGGTTGCCACGACTCCAGAGTTGTTTATTTTGGATACGCCAACGGTAGGCGTCGATATCGGCTCTAAGAGCGAAATCTACGAGCAGATTCATCGTTTTACGGCCGAGAATATGGGTGTCATTTTGATCACGGACGAGTTGGACGAAATCATGGCGAACTGCAACAAACTGCTCATTATGTACGACGGCCGCATCGTCGAAGCTTTGACGGAAGACGATCTGGACAAGCCTGACGTGCGGGAGCATATCATGAGCGTGATGAGCAGTCCAGGACAAGTAGAAGGCCAAGGAAATTCCGAGGAAAAGGAGAGGGTCTCTTGAAACGGCTCGCTCTAAACAAAATGGAGCTCTATTTGCTCCTCATCATTGTTGCCTACTCAACGGTCGTGTCCATCGTAAATCCCGCGTTTCTTAGCTTGGAGACGCTGCTGGATATGATGAGAGCATCTTCAGGGATGCTGATTCTCGCGCTTGGAGTGCTTGTCGTCCTCATCTCCAGAGGAATTGACGTTTCTTTCACGGCGGTAGCCATCATCGGCGGTTATTCGTCGGCGCGGGCGATGCTCGCGATCGGGATCGACAACTTGTTTTTCGCATTCGCGGTGTCTGGGCTTATCGGTTTGCTGCTCGGCTCGGTTAATGCATTGATCATCCATCAATTCAAGCTGCCAACGCTCATAGTGACGCTCGGAACGTCAAGCGTGTTTTATGGACTAATGACGACTTTCCTTGGGACGAAGAGCATTACTCCGAGTCAGATGCCTTCTTCTCTTAAGGAATTCGGCTCGCAGAGGCTGATTGAATTATCAACTTCGAATGGCACGGTTTACGGCTTATCCGTCTTTATCATCCCAGTCGTTCTCGTCATTATAGCGACATGGTTTCTTCTATATAAGACGATGATCGGCAGAGGTATTTTTGCAATGGGAAACTCCGAGGAAGCGGCAGTTCGCGCGGGATTTAATTTGTTTGTTCTGCGACTCGTTATCTACGCATTCGTAGGCGTGCTCTCGGGTATCATGGGCGTCATCTACGTATCCGAGGTGAAAATGGTGAATCCCGTATCTCTCGTTGGAACGGAACTGTCCATCATTGCAGCGGCCGCTATCGGCGGTGCCAAGCTAACAGGAGGGCAGGGGACGATATTCGGGACCATACTTGGAGTCACGATCATTCAATTACTGAATTCGACGCTTGTGTTCCTGAAGCTCTCAACCTCTTGGAATAGCTTGTTTATCGGCATCGTACTGGTCGTGAGCGTTTCGATTACTTCTTATCAGGAACGAGTCAAAAACGAGAAAAATCTTATTTTTAACAGCTAGGGGGTCGGGAAAAGTGAACGAGCTGTCCAAGTTATTGCGTAAGGATCCCCATATGTCCGTTCTGTCGGTCATCACGTTCGTGGTGATTGCGTTTCTGATCCTCATGCTGGGAGATCAATTTCTATCCTTGAACAATTTGCAATCGATGGCCTACCAAATTCCAGAGTTCGGGTTATTGGCTATCGCGATGGCACTCACGATGCTTACCGGCGGAATCGATCTTTCTCTCATTGCGAACGCAGGCTTATCGGGGATTGTGGCAGCTTATTTTCTGTCGGGAGCAATCATTTCGGCAGATTCAGGGGTTTCCACATCTATGATCGTAGTAATTGCGGTAATCGCCGCACTCGTCGTGTCGACGATATGCGGCGCGATTAACGGGCTACTCATCGCGAAGCTGTCGGTTCCGCCGATTCTGGCGACGCTAGGCACGATGATTCTCTTTACCGGTATCGGCATGGGCATTACTTCGGGACAAGGGGTCGTAGGATTTCCGGAAACGTTTTTGAAGCTCGGTTCGGGTAGCGTGCTGAACGTCCCTTACGTATTTATCGTGTTCATGGTCGTAGCGATCATCGCATCTGTCGTACTCACAAGAACGAAATTAGGCACGAGAATTTATTTGTACGGCGAGAATCAAGTCGCACTGAAATTTAGTGGAATTCGTTCGGAGCGCTTGATTGTTCAAGTGTATATGATTTCCGGTCTGCTTGCGGGAATCGCGGCTATTATTATCATTTCCAGAGTGAATTCCGCTAAGGTCGGTTACGGCGATACGTATTTGCTGCAAGCGATATTGGTCGCGGTATTGGGCGGCGTTCATCCGGACGGCGGCAAAGGCAAAATCATGGGCGTGCTTCTCGGTTTGTTCCTGCTGCAATTTCTGCAAAGCGCTTTTACGTTGTTCAGCTTCACGCCATACGCCAAGAAGCTTATCTGGGGCTGTATGCTTCTGCTCGTAATGATTATTAACTACTATATGGAAAAGTGGAGAACGGGAGAGTCCAAGTTCGGATTTAAGACGCTGCTCATGAGGAGGTAGACGATGGAATTCAAGAAGCTGACGGGCACGATCGTGCAAGAGCTGGCTGCAGTATTCAATCGAATCGATCCCGAGCAATGGGAGCAAGTCGTCGAATGCATCAAACGAACCAAGCGCATCTTCCTTATCGGCGTTGGACGGGAAGGGCTTGCCGCGCGAGGACTGGCGATGAGGCTTATGCATCTAGGCAAAGAAGCGCACTGGATGTGGGATGACACGACACCGGCCATTCGTGAAGGCGATTTGTTGATCGCCACTTCCGGTTCCGGAGAGATCGGCCATATTCATTATGTGGCGGAACAAGCAAAGCTAAGAGGCGCGGAGTTGATTGTCATAACCGGGATGCCGGACAGAATGACGCCTCGCATCGCGGACGCAGTGCTGTGGGTGCCCGCTACGGTCTATCTGGGCCAAGGAGATCTTGTCCCTTCGGTTCAACCGATGGGTAATTTGTTCGAGCAGTCAATCGGAATCCTCTTCGATGTGCTTGTCATGACGCTGCAGAGCAGTATGGACGTTAACGGGGAACAGATGGAAGCCCGCCATAGAAATGTAGAATGAGGAGGAGAACAAGCGAATGGCTAAAGGTTACCTCATAGGCTGCGATATCGGAACAGGCGGAACGAAGTCGGTCGTTATGGACCTAGACGGTAAGGTGCTTGGTACGCATTACATCGAGTACCCGATGATCGCTTCTCGCCCGGGCTGGGCGGAGCATCATCCGGATACGTATTGGAACGCCGTTGCGCAGACGATCAAGAAGTCATTGGAAGCTTCGAAAATATCTCCGACGGACGTTCTTGGAGTCGGATTAAGCGCGATGTCTCCGGCTTGCATTCTGGTCGATCGCGATCTGAATCCGTTGCAATTGTCGCATTTCTGGATGGATCGCCGGGGAACCGCGGAATGTGGACAGATTCAAGCGCTTCTCGGTGAGGATGCCGTATTTAAACTCTCCGGCAATCCGATCGATTCATACTACGCCACTGTAAAGCTGCTGTGGGAGAAGAATAATCGTCCTGAAATCTACAATAAGGCGTACAAAATGCTCACGGCGAAAGATTATCCCCTCATGAAGCTGACGGGGAAGTGCGTAACCGATTATAGTAACGCAAGTTTGATTGGAGTCGCTTTCGATATCGTCAACAAACGTTGGGACGAGCAGATGTTGCGGGAAATCGGCTTAAACGCCGAGAAGATGCCGGATGTGTTCCCTTGCGACGAAGTCGTTGGCCATGTGACCCGGGAAGCGGCCGCGTTAACCGGACTTATGGAGGGAACGCCGGTCGTCGCAGGAACCGTCGATTGTAACGCGGCTTGGGTGTCCACGGGCGTTCTGAACAATGGGGATAACAGTATAACGCTCGGTACGGCGGGCGTATGGGGAGCCATTCACGATGAGCCGACGTTCGCCAAGAACATGATTACGATCGTTCATGCGGCAGACTCCAGAACGAAGTACTCGACGGTCGGCGCGCTTGTTTGCGCGGGAGCGCTGATCCGTTACTTCCGCGATACGTTCGGGCAGGTCGAAGTGGATACGGCGAATCGGTTGAACATCAGCCCTTATGACATTATGAATTTGGAGGCGGAGAAAGTTCCTCCGGGATCGGACGGAATGCTCGTGCTGCCTTATTTCATGGGAGAAAGAACTCCGATGTGGGACCCGCTGGCGCGCGGAGTGATTTTCGGAACTTCGCTGTATCATACTCGGGGGCATTATATTCGCGCCTTCATGGAAGGCGTCGCGTACGGCATCAAGCAGAATGTGGAAAATGCGAAGCAAGCGGGTACGAGGGTGAATCCTCTGGTGACGATGGTCGAGGGCGGCGCGAACAGCCGGCTGTGGCGGCAAATTATGGCGGATACGCTCGGCGTTCCGACGCAGCACGTCAGAAATTCGTTAGGCGCTCCGGTCGGAGATGCAATCGTTGCCGGGGTAGGAGTAGGAGCGTTCCGAAATTACGATATCGTGCATGATTGGGTATCCATCTCCGAACGGCATGAACCGAACGCCGCGAACAGTCAATTGTACGAACGGATGTATGGCTTGTTCGCCGGTCTATATCCGAAGCTGAAGGACGATTATGCGCATTTGGCTGAAATTACGGGTTTCAAATAAATCATATATAGATAATACCTGGAGGGAAAACTATGAAAAACTTATGGTCCAAAGAAACGGCAAAAAAGATGAGCGACATGGAGCAGCTCGTCTATGTATCTAATCTGCTAGGTTCGGATACTTCGCTTGTGCAAGGCGGAGGCGGGAACACATCCGTTAAGAGGTTGGAACAGGACTTTATGGGGAAAGAAGTAAATGTTCTGCGAGTCAAGGCGAGCGGACATCAGCTTTCAACTATTAAACAACAAGGCTTCGCGGGCGTAAAATTAAACGATGTGCTGCCTCTGTTCGAACGTGAAGATATGACGGATGACGAGATGGTTCGCTATATTTCTCATGCCCTTATGTCCCCGGATTCTCCTAGACCTTCTATTGAAACGTTACTGCACGGATTTATTCCGTTTCGTTGGGTTCTTCACTCCCACTCGGACGCTATTCTGAGTATCGCTAATAATGCTCAATCCGAGCAATTGGTCAGAGAAGCACTGAGCGAAGACGCTCTGATTGTTCCATACAACCGACCAGGTTTCCTCGTTGCCAAGCAAGTCGGGGCGGCGGTTCAAGGAAACCTGAATGCACCGGGGCTCGTTCTGCTTCACCATGGCTTAGTAACGTGGTCGGACGACTGCGAGGAAGCTTACGAGCGGCATATCGAGCTCGTTGATCGAGCCGAGCAGCGCATTCGCAAAGCGCTCGAAGTGAAAGTCGCATTCCCCCACAAGAATGGTGTACCTTCGCTTGATCGCGATACCCGCCGGGCAATTGCCGCGCAAGTCGCTCCGTCGTTGCGCGGGGCGGTAAGCTCGGAACTGCCGATGCTTCTGACGTTCGACGACTCCGAGGAAGCTCTGCGTTTCGCTAACGCTGATAATTTGCTGGAGCTGTCGCAGACCGGTCCTGCTACGCCGGAACATGTGTTAAGCACGAAGCCATCACCGCTTGTCGTTGAGGTAGCGGATCCTTGCAACGTTGAAGAACTGAAGGAAGCTCTTCGGCAGGGCGTGAAAAGGTACGAAGAGAACTATTTAAGTTATTTCGCTAAGCACCACAAGTCGGATTTCACTCCGCACAACCCGTCGCCTCGGCTTGTCATCGTCCCCGGCGTCGGTCTGTGGGGCGTAGGTACGGATGTTGCGGACTCGCAAGCGCCTGTAGACATTTACAAGCATACGGTGCAAATTATCGAAGGCGCGGAAGCGATAGGCAAGTTCAAGACGATGCCGGAAGCGGAAGCGTTTAATGCGGAGTACTGGCCGATGGAGCTATACAAGCTCAGTCTGCGACCGAAACCGAAAGAGCTGAACGGCAAAGTCGCCATCGTGACTGGAGCGGCGCGGGGTATCGGATTTGCCATCGGGGAGCTGCTGCTTCAGGAAGGCGCTTGCGTCGTCCTGACCGACATCAATCCGGCAGGGCTGGCTGAAGCGGAGAAGAAGTTGGCCGTATACGGCAGTAAAGTGAGGACGGCGGTCGTCGACGTCACAAGCGAGCAATCCGTGAACGAAGGCATCGCTAGCAGTTCTCTTGCATTCGGGGGCGTAGATATTCTCGTATCGAACGCAGGTATAGCTATCGTCGGTTCGATAATCGACATGCCTGCGAAAGATTGGGAGAAAAGCTTCGCCGTCAATACGACAGGACATTTTTTCTCTTCCCGTGCTGTCGTTCGGGCTTTGCTGGATCAAGGACAAGGCGGAAGCCTCGTTTTCGTAAATACGAAAAACGCGCTCGCTCCCGGCAAAGATTTCGGCGCGTACAGCTGCGCTAAAGCTGCAGAAGCGCAATTGTGCCGAATGTTGGCCATCGAGCACGGCAAGGACAAAATACGCTCCAACATGATTAATCCGGACGGAGTATTCACCGACCTGTGGTCTCCGGAGATGGTCGCTAATCGTGCCAAAGCATATGGTGTCGAAGCTGACAGGTATGAAGACTTTCTACGCGACCGTACTTTATTGAAAGAATCGATCACGGTTGAGGATGTTGCCCAGGCGGCGCTATTCCTCGCAAGCGAGAAGTCCAGAGTGACAACGGGATGTATTATTTCGGTTGACGGGGGCGCAAGGGAAGCTTTCCCAAGATAACCGTCAGGGAGGGAACAGCGTGCAATTGACAGTTAATCAACTAAAAACGATTATGCTTACGATTGCGTATACGATCGATCGCGATAAAGACTATTTGTCCGAGCTCGACAGGAAGACGGGAGACGGCGATCACGGCATTACGATGTCGCTCGGATGGCGGGCGATCAAGGAAACGATGCACGACTTGCCGGAGGAAGCGGATTGCGGAACGTTATGCAAGACGGCTGGGATGAAATTTCTGAATGCGGTTGGTTCCTCCGTCGGACCGCTCTACGCCACGGCGTTCATGCGAGCGGGAGCAGCCGTAAATGGAAAAAAGTTTTTGACGGAATCCGATTTGCTTTCCTTTTGGACGGCGTTTGTTAATGGTATCGTCGAACGTGGCCAAGCGGTTGTCGGAGACAAAACGATGGTGGATGTATGGGCGCCGGCGCTGGACAGCCTCCGGGAACATTACGCGCTTGGCAACGATGTGCACGCTTGTTTTCGGGCTGCGGTAAGCGCAGGCCAAGCGGGAATGATCGCAACGGCGGATATGGTGTCCCGGAAGGGACGCTCTAGCCGCCTCGGCGACCGGTCGTTATCTCATCAGGATCCCGGAGCTGCATCTGCTTATCTCATCTTATCCGTGTTCGCGGATATGCTGGAAACGTTGAATACGAAGGAGGGCGACCTCGTATGAAAGTCGGAATCGGCAGCGATCATCATGGCTATGAGATGAAGGAAGCGATCAAGGAAATATTGAACGGCGCTGGTCTGGACGTGACAGACTATGGCTGCCACGACAAAACGGACAGCGACTATCCCGATGTAGCGTTCGCCGTAGCGGATCGAATACGCGAAGGGGAACTGGAGCGAGGCATTCTCATTTGCGGAACGGGCATCGGCGTGGCAATCGCTGCGGGCAAGGTACCCGGCATTCGCGCTGCGTTATGCCATGACACGTATTCCGCGGAACGGGCCCAGAAAAGCAACAACGCGCAAATCTTGACGATGGGAGCGAAGGTCATCGGTTTGGAGGCGGCCAAAAAGGTAGTAAACGCTTGGCTATCTTCTTCCTTCGAAGGAGGTAATTCTGCCCGAAAAATCGAGAGAATCATGGAGCAGGAGCAGATTTACTTGAGGAGGAGCGGGAATGAAGAAGCTGATCAATCACCCGGATGCGGTTGTTGACGAGATGGTCGAGGGGTATGTCGCGGCTTACCCGCAATATGTCGCCGTATTGCCAACTAATAAACGTGCGCTGATCGGTACTCACGAGCGTACACAAGGGAAAGTCGGCGTCGTCATAGGAGGAGGCTCCGGTCACGAGCCTGCGTTCATGGGCTTGATTGGTAAGGGAATGGCCGACGGAGTACCGGTCGGCAACATTTTCGCTTCTCCGCCGCCCCATCCCATCGTGGAAGTGACAAAGGCGATCCATAGCGGCGCTGGCGTGATCTATATGTACGGAAATTATGCCGGCGATTGCATGAATTTCGACATGGCTGCCGAACTGGCCGATCTAGAAGAGGGAATTCGCGTTGAGACGGTGCTCGTTACGGACGACATCGCTTCCGCTTCCGAGAACGAGATGCACAGGCGGCGCGGCATTGCCGGAGGATTCCTCGTATTCAAGACGGCGGGAGCCGCTGCCGAGCGCGGCTACGCGTTGGATGAAGTCGTCCGCGTAACCCGCAAAGCCAACGATCGATTGAGGACGATGGGCGTTGCTTTGGCGCCTTGCCGAATTCCACAGACGGGACAGCCTAGCTTTACTCTCGAAGAGGGAGAGATGGAAATCGGCTTAGGCATACACGGCGAACCGGGAATTCAGCGCGGCCTTATAGCTACGGCAGACGAGACGGCGGACATTTTGCTGGATGCGATTATACAAGAACTGCGTCTCGTACAAGGTGATCGAGTGGTCGTGCTGGTGAACGGTTTAGGTTCGACGACTCGAATGGAGCTTCTAATCACATACCGCAGAGTGGATACCCGGCTTAAGGCTCTTGAAGTCGAGATTGCCCGTTCCTACGTAGGGGAGTATGTCACTTCGTTGGAAATGGGCGGATGTTCTCTTTCTATAATGAAGCTAGATGATGAGCTAGAAGATCTCATTCAGGATGCGGCAGATACTCCGATGTTCGTACAGATGAGATAAATCCAAAAGTCCCGGTGCGCATTCGCGCATCGGGACTTTTAGGTCTTCATTCCGACCAACTGTCCCTCTAACCAATCGAGCATAACCTTGAACACTTCTTCGCGTCGGGTTTCGTTATGTAGTTCATGCTTAAACTCCGGCCATTCCTTCCAAGTAATCAGAGATGGCGATTCTGCCGCGAATTGCTTGCTGGCATGGATGGAAGTCACCTTGTCATCGCCGCCGTGCATGAGGAGCAAGGGGAGCGATAGCTCCTTGGCGTGTTTCAACGCCCAGAGTCCGGCCGTTTGAACGCCGAAGAAGAACCGCGCCGTTATTTGCCCGTGTCCTAGCTTATCCGTGACATACCGTTCGATCATCGCGGGGTCCGTCGTCAAGCTTTCCGCGACCATAGGCCGATTGTTCGTGTATTTCGGATAGATCTTCTCGATGAACTTCCCGATCGTAGTCTGCAGGGAAGGGGGCTTGAAAGCGAGCTTCAGCCATGGCCCCGTCACGATCGCTCCTGCTATGCTCGGTTGTCTTCGTAACAAGTAATTAAGGACGACGTTACCCCCCATGCTATGTCCGAATAAGAATACGGGAGTGTTCGGGTAATCGCGGTTCACCGCCTCGATAAGGGAGTCTACGCCCTCCAACAGCGCCTCGTATTGGGGAATATGCCCTCGTTTGCCTTCCGTAAGTCCGTGACCTCGCTGATCGAAGCCAATGACCGCATAACCTTCCGCGCCGAACATTTCGGCAACGTGGGCGTACCGCCCCACATGCTCGCCCATCCCGTGGACGATTCCGATAACCGCCTTAATCTCGTTTTCCGTCCGCTCAGGGCTCCATTCGCAAGCGTGCATCCGGGTACCGTCGCGGCAAATCCATTCCATGTTTCTATATTCCATGCGTTGATCCTCCTTAGCGAATGTCGTCAAACACATGTATCGATACTCTTATCATAAACGATTATCGCGATGATGGATCGCCTGATTGGAATAGGCAGCGATTATTGTTTACAATAGAACCATAAGCTTTGCCGATATTGAGATGAGGAGTGATTCAAGATGACTACGGAAAATAACGACTCTTTACGATTAGCGACATTCGCGGGCGGGTGCTTCTGGTGCATGGTTACTCCGTTCGAAGAGCTGCCGGGTATTCATGGTATCGTATCCGGATATACGGGCGGCCATACCGTTAACCCGACCTATGAAGAAGTATGCTCGGAAACGACCGGCCATGCCGAAGCCGTTCAAATCACATACGATCCCGAAATTTTTCCCTACGGGAAACTTCTCGATATTTTCTGGCGCTCCGTCGATCCTACCGATGCGGGAGGTCAATTTCACGACAGAGGCTCTTCGTACCGGCCCGCGATCTTCTACCATAACGAGGAGCAACGCGAGGAAGCGCAAGCCGCGAAGGATGCGCTTCAGTCAAGCGGAAGATTCAATGCGCCGATCGCGGTCACGATAGAACCAGCGGACGTATTCTATCCCGCCGAAGAGTACCATCAAGATTATCACCAGAAGAATCCGCTTAGATATAAATATTATCGCCAAGGATCGGGACGCGATTCCTTCCTGCAACAGCATTGGAACACTCCGAAGGATAAGGAGGAGCTTCGCAAGCGACTGACCCCGATGCAATTCGAGGTCACGCAGAACAAGGGGACGGAGCCTCCATTCCGTAATGAATTTTACAATAATACGGAGCCGGGACTGTATGTAGACATCGTCTCGGGCGAACCCCTATTCAGCTCGCGGGATCAATTCGACGCAGGATGCGGGTGGCCGAGTTTCTCTAAGCCGCTTCACGATCGCAACGTTCAAGAGCATCAAGACTTCTCCCACGGCATGTTCCGCGTCGAAGTCAGAAGCCGGGAAGCGGATTCCCACCTCGGGCACGTATTCGACGACGGTCCTAAGCCAGGCGGTCTCCGTTATTGCATCAACTCGGCCGCGCTAAGGTTTATTCCGAAGAGTCAACTGGAGCAGGAAGGCTACGGCAGATATTTATCGGAAATTTAAATATAATGTAAGCCTATCGGAATAGAACGTAGTTTGTCTTGATTAAGGTTACCATTTTGCGGTATACTTTTCTCGCCAAAATAATAGATGAGGAGCAAGAAAATGAGCAAAGTATTGATCTTCGGTCACAAAAATCCGGATACGGATACGATTTGTTCCGCCATTGCCTACGCTGATTTGAAGAAACAGCTGGGAGAAGACGTTGAAGCCGTTCGTCTGGGCTCCGTTAGCGGCGAAACGCAATTCGCGCTAGATAAGTTCGGTTTTGAAGCACCGCGTCTCGTAGAGACGGTCGCGGGCGAAGTGAAAGGCGTAATTCTCGTGGATCACAATGAACGCCAACAAAGCGTGTCCGATATCGATCAAGTTACGGTACTCGAAGTCATCGACCATCACCGTATTGCTAATTTCGAGACAAGCGCGCCGCTCTATTACAGAGCCGAGCCGGTCGGTTGCACGGCAACCATCCTCAACAAGCTATACAAAGAAAACGGTAAATCCGTTCCTAAGAACATTGCCGGGCTGATGCTATCCGCTATCATCTCCGATTCCTTATTGTTCAAATCCCCGACTTGCACAGCGCAAGACGTAGCCGCCGCTCGCGAGCTCGCCGAAATCGCCGGCGTCGACGCGGATAGCTATGGTCTGGATATGCTGAAAGCCGGTGCCGATCTCAGCGACAAAACGATCGCGCAGCTGATCTCCCTGGACGCGAAAGAATTCCAAATGGGAACGGCCAAAGTCGAGATCGCGCAAGTCAACGCGGTAGACGTGAACGACGTTCTGTCCAAGCAAGCCGAGTTGGAAGACGCGCTTACGAATATCATCAACGACAAAGGACTCGATCTGTTCTTGTTCGTCGTGACGGACATTCTGAACAACGATTCCGTCGGTTTGGCTCTCGGACGCGCGGCTGATGCCGTTGAGCAAGCCTACGACGTTAAGCTGCAAAACAATAAGGCTGTCATGAAAGGCGTCGTATCGCGTAAATCGCAGATCGTACCCGTACTGACGGATATATTCAATAAACGTTGATGGAACGGAGAGCCCGCGAACGTTGCGGGCTTTTTTGACTATTTACTGCGCATGACGGGAACGCGGCGAAAGGGAGAGGGATCGGACTACCATGAAACTAAGCGTGCTCGAACATTCGCATATCAATGAAGGAAGATCCGTGAAAGACGCGCTGAACGAAACGGTTGGGCTTGCCCGGGAAACGGAGAAGATGGGGTACACCCGATTCTGGGTTTCAGAGCACCACGGATCCGAGGCTTTAGCCTCTTCCAGTCCGGAAATTCTGATCGGGCATATCGCCGCGCATACGAAAAATATTCGTGTCGGCGCCGGCGGAATTATGCTTCCTCATTATAGCCCATATAAGGTTGCGGAAAACTTCAAGCTATTGGAAGCGCTTTATCCTGGGCGGATCGATCTTGGCTTAGGTAGAGCGCCTGGCGGTTATCCGCTCCCGACTCGCGCCCTCCAGGAGCATAAAAGGGTAGATATCGATCTATATCCGCAGCAGGTTGAAGATTTGAACTTATATTTGCATGACGAAAAGCCGGAAAATCATCGTTTTCCGGGATTACGAGCTTTCCCGCAGACGGATACGGTACCCGAGTTGTGGCTGCTGGGTTCAAGCGACGGCAGTGCAAAAATTGCCGCGCAACTGGGAACGCCGTACGCTTTCGCGCAATTTTTCGGCGCGGCGGGGGATGAGGCGCTTCAGCATTATTTCGCTTATTTTCGGCCATCGGCATATCACCATAAACCTGAGGCGCTTGCCGCCGTCATGGCGATCTGCGCGGACACGGAAGAAGAGGCGCAACAGCTCGCCAAGAGTAACGAACTGTACTCCCTTAAGTTTCTATGCGGGCAGGAGCTTGGATTTGTTCCCTCGGTAAAGACGGCATCGGAGTATCCGTACTCGGCCATGGAACTGCAGATGATAGATCGGATGAAGACACGCCGATTCATAGGTACGCCCGGCCAAGTCAAGGAAGGGCTTAAACGTTATGCGGATCGCCTGCATCTGGAAGAGTTGATGATCGTGTCGCACATACACGAGTATGGTAAGCGCGTGAAATCCTATGGTATGATTGCCGAAGCCTTCGGCTTATAGCCGATGTAAGAAGACCGATATCCCCGTCGAATCGAGCGGAGGTATCGGTCTTTTTTTTGTTAGTTTAGCCCATTTTCATAAAATCTTGTTTGAGAACTACGGGCAGCATCTCCAGCATTCGTTCTTGGGTCTTCGCATCGTTGTAATTCCATAACTGAGCATTCAGCACGTAGACGCATCCCTTGCGAACCGCGGGTAAGCTTTGCCACATTGCGCTCTCCATCAATTCGTGCGCCGAACGTCTGGACAGCTCGTTATCCGACAGAAGCATGAAGATATGGTCCCCGCGTATTCGGGCAATGCGTCCGGGGAAATCTCCGCGAAACCAACTCCGGCTTCGACGATGTCTTGGATTCTATTGGCGGCTTGAAAGCCGTATGGGTGGTAGAGGGCAGAGGATAAACCGGAATTCCCCATGACGAAGAGATGCTCCCCATGTTCGTAGATGAATACCGAAGCCGTCCTGCCTTCTTTGATAACCGGTCGTAGCCTATTCCACATGTCCGTAACCTTTGCGTTAAAAGAACTAAGCCATAGCTCCGCTTCCCGTTCACGCCCCAACAACCGACCGAGCGTATTCAGACGATGATCTAAGGGGGCGAACGTGTTGAAGGTGACGGTGGGAGCAATCTTGGATAAGGCGCTATATTGATTCTCGTCCGCGCTTGCGAATATGATCAGATCGGGTTTAAGCGCTAACGCTTTATTGGGATCGATGGGCAAGCCCACGTCATGAATGTTGTATTCATCTTGCTCTTGAGAATAGCCGTTCTTGAAGCGTTCGCTTGTGCCGATCACTTGAATGCCCAAGGCGCTAAGGTCGCCTAGCGTCTCCCCATGGTAAATGATCCGTTTCGGGCTTTCCGGAATATCGACCTCATGACCGGTCCAATCCTTCACGCGGATTTTGCCGCGAATCGATTCGGAATATTGTCTAGGCGTCATCCCGGTCGATTGGCGGAACCGACGGTTGAAATAATACTCGTCCGAGAATCCGACCCGACGGGCGATTTCGCGAAGCGGCTCCGTGGACTGGAAAAGCCATTCTTTCGCATGGCCGATTCGAAGATCGGTTAAATAATCGAGCGGTTTCTTGCCGGTGAGCTCTTGGAAGATCGTGCTGTATTGCCACTGGGCAACCTGCGCGATTTCCGCAAGCTGCTTCACCGTGATCGGGTGCATATAATGGCTGTGAATGTATTTAATCGTTAATTCAACGGATTGAATCGGGTTGGAGGGATGCTCGGTACGCAAGTTATGCTCGAATAGGAAGGCTAGCAATTCGTTGAACTTGGCTTGAAACGAGAAGTTTTCGACCTCGCTGCGAGATTGCCTGCTTTCGCAGAGGAGCTCCGTTAAGCGCATGAGGCGGGTGAAAGGATAGGCGGCAAGCTCGCTTCTATCCGGGACGATCTCTCCCGCGTATTTCTCGTACCCCGAGCTATTCATTTGGATGGCCGTAAAGGACAATCTATAGTATTGAATCGCGTCGCATTCGTTAACGATTCGGAATGGCTCTCCCGGATTTAACCAATAACATTTATCCGCCGCAAGCTTCGTCAATTCGCGGCCCTGGAGCAGTCCGCCTTTGCCTTTTACAACGATTAGCAACGTATAGCGATCAGCCTCGTATGTATCGGGATGCCATGCAGCGCTATGTTCAACGCGTTCTATGTCGGTAATACGAAACATCATAGAGCTTATCGAAACTTTGACTGAAATGGAGCTTGGATGAACCATAGCGTAGCACTCCCTTCTCAATGATAATGATTATCATTTGCGTTAATTGTATAGAAAAAGAAGGCGCATTTCAACGGTTTCGTCGAAAACGCCTTCTTTGGGTTGAAGAATTCGTGTTTCCTGTCTTTATTTAGCCATTAGTTTTGGAAGTTCCTCTAATAGCCATTGTCTGCTAAGCGCATCGCTTCCCGACGATTTGATATCGAGCCGGTACACGTTACCCGCTTTGACGGCGGGTAAATCCAGCCAAATCCGACTCTGCAACAACTCTTCGGTAGATTGGACAGCATCCGTTAGTTCCGCGTACGGATTAAGAATGAAGATACGATCTCCGGCGTATTCGGGCAGCAATTCGGTGGATATTTGTTCGAATCCGCTATTGGCATCCAATACTTGTTGAATACGATCGGTCGGCTTAAGCCCGTTAGGACTGTACAGCACTTGGGACAGACCGGTTCTTGCCATAACGAATAAGCGATCTCCCGGATAATAGGTAAACACGGAAGCCGTTTCGCCCGGCTTCAAGCCCGCAGCTCGCAGATCCGTCCATAATTGCTCCTCTTGCTTGGTATAATCCGCGAGCCACTGCTCCGCTTGCGGTTTCTTTCCAAGGATGTCGCCCAGAAGCAACAATCGATCTTCGAGCGGAGCGAACGTATCGAACATGATCGTCGGCGCGATCTTGGTAAGCTGCTCATAAGCTTTCTCGTCCGTATCGGCGATAATAATCAGGTCGGGTTTCAACGAGGTCGTTTTCTCCAGATTGATCGGGAAACCGACGTCTTCGATGCCGGCTATTCGATCTTCGTATACCGTATCCGCTGCCATGCTCGTTGAAGTTCCGACCGCTTTGACGTCCAAGACGAACAAGTCGCTGAATGTTTCTCCAACGAAGATCACCCGTTGAGGGGAGACGGGAATTTCAACCTCATGACCCATGTAATCCGTCATTTTACGTTCCGATGCGGGAGCTTCGGCAGTCTCTGAAGCCGAAGCCGAAGCCGTTGTTGTCGGGGTGGGATCGGCCGCGGGGGCGCTCGCGCTGGAAACGGCATTATTGTCTTTGTCGTTCCCGCAAGCCATTAATAATGTTCCGAACAGAGCGATGATGCTTAACGCTAAGGTAACTCTCATTTTCCTACTCATGATATAAATTCCTCCGTTTTTCGATGGTATAGATAGATAATGATAATCATTATCGATACCTTAACAGTGACCATCATAAAAGAATGTGCGCCCAGGCTCAATGGATAAAACCGAGTCAGGGTATAGAATTTGTACAATCTCCTATCGGTATGAACGAATAGAGTTAAGGAAAACTCATCTTTACTAATGGCCCGAAAATTTAACTTTGTACAAAGAATGTCTTGATTTTGTCCATTGTCGGCGCTTGGCGTTGGTTCTAATATGGACTAATAATCCAAATGAGAATCAATATCATTTGAGCGTGGAGGCAAGGCGAAGTAATATGATAAACCCTTCTCATCAAGAACGGCCCGGGAAAATTCAAACGCCACCCATTAGCTCCCGTCCATGGGCGGGGGCCTTCATCATAATGGCTGGAATAGTCGCTTTATTGTTAGGCATAGGGTTATCCGTATCCTATGGAGCCGCCGATATACCGCTGGCTACGGTATGGAACTCCGTCCTTCATTTCAATGCGGAGCTCACGCAACATCAGATTATCCACGATATTCGAATGCCCCGCGTACTTGGCGGAGCGCTCGTAGGGGCGTGCTTCGCCGTAGCGGGCGCGATCATGCAAGGAATGACGAGAAATCCGCTCGCGGATTCCGGATTGCTTGGCCTAAATGCCGGCGCCGCGTTTGCGCTAGCGATTTGTTTTGCGCTTTACCCCGGCTTATCTTACACGTATCTGATCGTGATCTCTTTCTTAGGAGCGGGACTAGGAGCGGGGCTCGTCTATGGGTTCGGCTCATTCTCTAAAGGAGGACTGACCCCGGCTCGCCTAGTTCTGGCGGGTGCCGCCGTGAGCGCCTTGCTGGCCGCGTTAAGCGAAGGAGTCGCGCTGTATTATCAGATCGGACAGGATCTCGCGTTCTGGTATGCGGGCGGCGTCGCGGGAACGAAGTGGCAGGAGCTGAAGGTTCTGTTTCCGCTAGTCGGTGCCGCCATTCTGGTGGCTATCGTGATATCGAGATCAATTACGCTCTTAAGTCTGGGAGACGACGTTGCAAGAGGTCTCGGTCTGCGTACCGGTTGGATCAAAACGATAGGGATGCTGGTCGTCCTCTTGTTGGCGGGCGTTGCAGTATCGGTCGTCGGGGCGGTCGGGTTCGTCGGACTCATCATCCCTCATTTAACCCGGTATTTGGTCGGCGTCGATTATCGATGGATTATTCCGTGCTCGGCAATACTCGGGAGTCTGCTCGTCGTATTGGCGGATCTAGCCGCGAGATTGGTTAATCCGCCCTTCGAAACGCCAATCGGCGCGCTGATTGCGTTAGTAGGCGTACCGTTCTTCCTCTTCCTTGCGCTTAAGGAAAGGAGGGAGTTGTAGGATGAAGGGAACGTTAGCGAATGAAACCTTGGTCCGTTTCCGTTCACGGAACAAAGGACTGACCACGATGCTTATTTTAGGCGCCCTGATCCTTATCGTATTCATCATTAGTATGAATACCGGTTATATTCGATTGTCTCCTGCGGTTCTGATCCGCACGTTATTCGGGGCGGGATCGGATAAAGAGAGTCTCATCCTATTCGATTTTCGTTTGCCGAGGATCGTCATCTCTATCCTGATCGGAGCGGGATTGGCCGTATCGGGTTGCATTATGCAGGGGATATCCCGCAACGCGCTAGCGGATCCCGGTATCTTGGGCATTAACGCCGGCGCTGGGCTGATGGTCACGCTGTTCATCTCGTTTTTTTCCGCAACCTCTACGTCGTCGATTTTTTTATTGCCGATCTTGGCGTTGCTCGGAGGCGGAGCGACCGCGTTATTGATCCTTGTGCTGGCTCATCGCCCGCATCAGCCCTTATCTTCCACCCGATTGCTGCTGACGGGGATTGCCGTTGCCGCAGGGCTAAGCGCCGCTATGCTGGTCTTAACGCTTCGGCTTAATCCGGATCAGTACCAGTTCGTCGCGACTTGGTTAGCGGGCAGCATCTGGGGAACGAATTGGAAATTCGTCCTCTCGTTATTGCCATGGATCTTGATTCTATTGCCTTATGTCATCTATAAGGCGCGAGTGTTGAACGTGCTCCGCCTAGGAGAATCGATGGCGACGGGCCTTGGCGCTTCCGTATCGAGGGAGCAGCTCAAGCTGTTGTTCGCGGCTGTCGGGCTTGCGGCATCATGCGTGGCGGTAAGCGGCGGTATCGGTTTCGTCGGATTGATCGGTCCTCATCTTGGTCGTAGATTAGTCGGATCCAGACATCAATTATTAATTCCGGTATCGGCGTTGATAGGCGCGCTTCTGGTCATTACGGGGGATACGCTAGGCCGCTGGATTCTACAGCCTTCGGAAATTCCGACGGGTATCGTGGTCGCGGTGATCGGAGCTCCTTATTTCCTTTACTTGTTGTCCCGGACGAAAGAATAAAGCGGAGGATGCTGGAGATAGATGAAACGGAATGAATCGTCATCGTTGGGCGCTTTAGGATCTAAGCGGGAATATCCGCGCATACCCTAAAGCGTCTTTTTTTCTATATAAAAGACTTAAAGTTGGGCTCCCTATTGTGGCATCGTCGCATTGATTGAATGGGGAATAGTCGATATGATAATGTTATAGAACTTAACGAATCGAGGTCGGTACGGATGAAGATCGTCGTCGTATCCGATACGCACATGCCGAGAATGAGCAAGAAGCTGCCCGAAAGATTGCTTCGCGAGCTTGCGAATGCCAATGCGATCATTCATGCGGGCGATTGGACGAATCTTTCCGTCTACGAGCAATTGGCGAACTATGCGACGACGTACGGAGTCGCGGGCAACAACGACGGGGAGGACATCGTTCGCCGCTTCGGCCTGCGTAAGCAGCTCGAATTCGACGGTTGCCGGATCGGAATCGTGCATGGGCATGGCACGGGGAAGAGGGAAGCTACGGAGTCTCGCGCCATCGAGACCTTCAAGGATGTCCGGTTGGACGCCATCGTGTACGGACATTCCCATATCCCCGTGCTGAAACGTACCGGGGGTTTGCTCGTTTTTAATCCCGGTTCTCCGACGGACAAGAGGAAGCAACCGTTGTATTCGTTCGGAGTGTTCCGAATAGCGAGCGGAACGTTAACGGCCAAGCATGTGTATTATGCGGACAAATCATAGGAACGGCCCCTGGTGCTTGTGCTATAATAAGGGCATCATTCTAAGAGCAGGACCGATAGGAGCACCCCAACCTTGAAGAAATTTAAGAAATTTTATATCGAGATTACGAGCATATGCAATCTCGCTTGCAGCTTCTGTCCGCCTACGAAACGTCAAGCGAATTTTATTAAAGTCGATGCTTTCACGAATACGCTGGATCAGATTCAGGGGCATGCGGAATATATTTATTTTCACGTGAAAGGCGAACCGTTGCTCCACCCTAAGATTGACGAGCTGCTGGATATCAGTCATGAGAAAGGGTTCAAAGTGAACCTGACCTCCAACGGGACGTTGCTCCATAAAGCCAAGTCCAAGATTCTCGGCAAACCCGCGCTTAGGCAGATCAACTTTTCTCTGCATAGCTTCGACGGGCATGAAGGATCGGTCGATAAGGAGGGGTACGTGTCCAGCGTGCTGGATTTTGCCAAGGAAGCTGTCGCCGCCTCGAACATTCTGATTTCCCTGAGACTGTGGAACCTTACGCCGGATAACGAGACGAACTTAATGAACGACCGGAACAGGGAAATTCTCGAGCAGATCGAGAAATCGTTCGGGCTCGGTTATAAGATCGAGGAACATTTCGTTCGGGGTAAGGGCATTAAAATCGCGGATCGGATTTATTTAAATCACGAGGAAGAGTTTAAGTGGCCGGATTTGAAGGAGAAGGAAGACGATAGCAAGGGCTTCTGTCATGCCTTGCGAAATCAAGCCGGAGTTCTGGTAGATGGAACGGTCATCCCATGCTGCTTGGACGGAGAAGGCGTCATTAATTTGGGGAATATTAATAAAACCCCTTTCTCGGAAATTATCGAAGGCGAGCGCGCGACGAAATTGTACGATGGATTTTCCAGAAGGGAAGTCGTCGAAGAGTTGTGCAGAAAATGCGGATACCGCCAAAGATTCAACGCCTAAAGACATGCCGAACGAGTAAGAGGAATGAAGCGGTATTTAAATGTTATGAAAGGAAGTCGCGAATTTGCGACTTTTTTCTACGATTTCGAAGGATTTCAGCCGATAACTATATTAGGAGATGGAACACATGCCTGAAGCTCTCCAACCGCAATTAGATCGCGAGTATATCGTGAGCTTGCTTAACGAGTTGTTGAATACGCCGAGTCCGAGCGGGTTTTGCATGGCCATTATGAAGCGCATTCGAGAGGAAACCGCTAAGCTCGGGTATGCACTCGAGATGACGCCCAAAGGAAATGCGATCATCACGATCCCGGGTACCGGCGATTCGAAGGAGAGAGTGATAGCCTTAACCGCGCACGTCGATACGCTTGGGGCAATGGTTCGTTCGGTCAAGCCGAACGGAATGCTTCGGTTTACTTCTATTGGCGGCTATGCGATGCATACGGTTGAAGGAGAATATTGCCTGATTCATACGCGCGACGGCAGAACCTACGAAGGCACCGTGCTTTCGACGAAACCTTCCGTTCATGTTTACTCGGATATGAGGGATTTGAAACGCGAAGAGGCGAACATGGAAGTTCGCATCGACGAGTCGGTGAAGACGAAAGAGGAGACCGAGGCGCTTGGTATTGCTCCCGGGGACTTCATATCGTGGGATCCCGGCACGCGTACTCTTCCTAACGGCTGGATCAAGTCTCGCCATCTGGACGACAAGGCAAGCGTTGCGGCTTTATTCGGATTAATGGAGTGGTTGAAGCGCGAAGGCCAATCGCCTGCGAATACGGTTAAGGTGATCTTCTCTACATATGAAGAAGTCGGTCATGGCAGTTCCTATATCCCGCCGGACATTACCGAATTGATCGCCGTAGACATGGGAGCTATCGGGGACGACCTCTCGGCGACGGAGAAAGACGTATCGATCTGCGCCAAAGACTCTTCCGGACCCTATGATTACGCAATGACTTCGAAGCTGATCGACCTTGCGAAACGAGAAAACATCGCTTATGCCGTCGACATCTATCCCCACTATGGTTCCGACGCCTCCGCGGCATTACATGGAGGCAGCAACATTCGAGCGGCTTTGATTGGCCCGGGGGTTCACGCCTCGCATGGCATGGAGAGAACGCATGCCGATGCCATCGTGAACACGGCCGCATTACTGATCGCTTACACTATGGAGAAATGAGGCTAAATTGATGAATCAACGTCCCGCGAAAGAAGAATACGCAGAATATTACGATCAGTACGTCCGTCTGGTGCCGGAAGGGAAAATCAGCGATATTTTGGCTAGACAGCTGGAGCAAACGTCCGCTTATTTGTCCGATATTCCCGAGCAAATCGGGAATTTCCGGTATGCTCCGGATAAATGGAGCTTAAAAGAAGTCATAGGTCACATTAACGACAATGAACGGATTATGGCCTATCGCTTGCTTCGGATCGCAAGAGGCGACAAAACGTCGTTAGCCGGTTATGATCAGGACGAGTTTATGAAAGGGGTCAACTTCGACGGCTATTCATTAGCGGATCTTATCGACGATTATATTTCCGTACGTAAAGCGACGCTAACTCTGATTCGCGGATTGACCGACGAACAAACATCGAGATCCGGGACGGCGAATGACAACGCGATTTCCGCAAGGGCGTTAGCCTACATTATTTCCGGTCACGAGACTCACCATATCAACATCATCAGAGAACGGTACCGGATCAATTAATTTCCGGGTCGCGATCGAGAGCCCATGGCGGATTAACCGTCATGGGTTTTACTTGTTGTTGCTAATATCTGACGGTTATTTAATGTGATAAAATATGACTATATGAATAACCAATAAAGGATGGAAGCTATGGTTCATGGAAGTTATGAAAACCATTCTCTTATATTATCCAAGCTGCGGATTCCGCAACCCCTTGATCATTCCGTATCTCGACCCCAGTTGCTTGAGCGGATGAATCAGGGACTGAAACGCAAAGCAACATTCATTACGGCACCTGCCGGTTACGGTAAAACGACGCTGGTCAGCGATTGGGTAAGACAACTAAATGTACCTGTCGGTTGGCTGTCACTGGACGATAAGGACAATGACCCGATTCGATTCTGGCAATATACAACTAAGGCTGTCGAGCAAGCGCTTGGCAGTTTGTCCGGTCCGCTCCAATCGGCAGTTGCAACGTTAAGCCCTGGTCAGCATGAACCGTTCCTCGTTGCTCTGCTGAACGAATTGAATGGTTTACAGGAACCCCTTGTGCTTGTGTTGGATGATTGGCATGTCGTTAATGACAAGAATATCATTGCATCCGTGTCCTATTTTTTGGAGTACCTGCCGTCCCCTGTGCATATTTCCTTCGCAAGCCGTACCGTTGCAGATTTTTCGAAGGCGAGATGGATTAGCCGGGACTGGATCCAAGAAGTCCATGTCGAACATTTGCGATTCGATTTGCGGGAAACGGTAGATTTCTTCCGGATCTGTGCTAAGAGGGATATGCAAAGAGAGCAGATTGAACAACTTCTTGAGAAAACCGAGGGTTGGGTAACGGGCCTTAAACTTGTATCGTTGTCCTTACGAAATGGTAAGCGGACGATGTCGTACATGCCTCATGATCACAGAGACAGCGTCCGGGTTGAGCAATTTTTGCTGGAAGAAGTTTTTGAAGCTCTTGACGAATCGTCTCGGCAATTTCTAATGAACGTCTCCATTCTTCAGAGAATGAACGGATCGCTTTGCGAAGCTGTGGCCGGGGACAACGGAGCGGGGAAACTTGCGGAATTGGTAAGCACGAACCTATTTCTCATTTCGTTGGATCAAAACAAAGAATGGTATCGATTTCACCATCTGTTCGGCGATTTTCTGCAAAAGCAACAGATACGTCATTGCCCCGACAAAACGATGGAACTGAACAATGCAGCTGCTATTTGGTGCGAATCAATGGGGCTGCTGGAAGAAGCCGTGGATTATTATCTAGCCGGGCACTCTTATAAGGAAGCGCTGCGTTTGCTAGAACAGATGAGGAGCATTATGATACGCAGGGAATTCTCGACGCTGAGAGTTTGGTTGTCGGCTATCCCCGAGCGGCTTTTAATGCAACATCCGTATCTTTACTTCTCGTATATTTTTTCTTTGTTGTGGGCTCATGATCTCGATCAGGCGGAAAGGCATTTGCAACTGGCCGAGGAACATTATGAGCTATCGTCGGGGAGTTGGAGTCCGGAAGACAGGAATCGCTATATGAGCTACCTGTATTATGTAAGGAATTTCAAAGCGACCCAGTACGATATGGATATGGTCAAGGGGTTGGAATACATCCGTCTTTCGCTTCAACACAGCCCGGAAGGAATAGATCTCATATTTGCTTCGCCTCAGATGCCGCTGTCCCCGTCCATTTATAGGTCGTATAACGGCAAGCGAGGCAAACATTTACCTAGAGGGCTCTCGGATACGTTTTTTCTTAATATGATCGAATTCATGACGCTTATGGGCTTACAGCATTCGGTTCTGGTCTGTTATGGAGAATTGTTGTACGAACGGGGCGAACTGGAACAAGCGGAGCAATATTTGAAGTTTGGACTGCTAGAGAAGAACCAAGCGCTCTATCAGCCGGAGAAGGTTTACGTTCCCGCAAGCCTGTTCCTTTCGAGGATAAGCAAATCCAACCAAGATATCGCGCAAGCCGAGAAGTGGTTGGAAGAGGCCGGGCAGAAAGCGCTGGAAGAAGGCGCAGAGGGCGCGCATATTCTAATCGAAGCAGAAATGGCCGCTTTGCGGCTGGAGCGAGGGGATCCGTCTGCGGCTCTAGAGTGGAAGGAGCGCTACAGACTCTCGGCGGATGATCCGGTGTCCGTGTATCAGCTGTTCGTCTATATCTTTCTCGTAAGAGTATTACTGGAAACCGCTAACGCTAGAAAAGCGTGGGACCTGTCGGAGAAGCTATATCTCATCGCCGTTAAAGATCATCGTCCGATGGATGCGTTGGAAATTCAAGTGCTTCAGGCGATGATACTGCGGCATGAATCTAAGACGGAGCAAGCTCTTCTGAAACTGGAAGAAGCGCTCAAATATGCGGAACCGGACGATTACGTTCGTGTATTCGCCGATAAGGGCAAACAGATCGCGGAATTGCTGATTACATACGTACAGCAACGACAGAAAGGCAATATCCGGGACAAAAATTCGCCTACGCTCGCCTATGTGCGCAAGATTTTGTCCTCATGTGGTGGAATGGCAGACTCGTTATATCCATCGGAAGGCGCTTTGGAGACGCTTCTAACCCAGAAGGAGCACATGATATTCCGTTGTATGGAAGATGGTATGGACAACATGGCGATTGCAGAAACGCTCGGCATCGGCATGGGAACTCTTAAAGCGCACATTAATCATATCTATAGCAAACTCCAAGTGACCGGCCGCGTGGAAGCGATCAATCGGGGGAAAGGAATGCGGGGTTAGCCGGAACGATTCGAAGCCATTCGGGTCTTCTTTAAGCTGGGGCTATAACCGAATCTATAACCGCGGTTAGACTTCAAGATCTCTAAAACCGTATATAATTCGGCATATGTTGAACGATGTAGACTCTAAGAACATCCAGAGGTGAACGGTATGAGAGTAACTATGAAAAGATTATTTTCTTTATTTGCAGCGCTTCTTTTATTGTTTGGAATCTTCCCGTATCAAGCGTTAGCCGATTCACAAGCTACGATGACAGGCTCGGGGGAGGTCGCCGATCCGTACGTTATTATGACGCTGGATCATTTGAATGAAGTGCGAAACGACCTGAGCGCTCACTATAAGCTCGGGGCGGATATTGACGCTGCGGAGACTGCCAACTGGAACGATGGAGAAGGCTTTATCCCCATCGGAGGCGATGGGAATAACGACAGCCAGTTCATCGGGACCTTCGATGGTCAAGATCATGTCATTAGCGGACTGACCATTAATAAGCCCTCAAGCGATCTTATAGGTCTGTTCGGGATCATTGGCTCCGGCGGGGTGGTAAGAAATGTCGGTCTTGAAGGAGGCTCCATCACTGGAAAGCTATATACGGGCGGATTGGCGGGTCGTAACCGAGGCACAGTGGACAAGTCTTACGTTACCGGCACTGTTAGCAGCAGCGGACTCGTCGGAGGATTGGTAGGGCACAATGATATCGGCAGCACAGTGACCGAATCCTACGCCATGGGCGCAGTCAGTGGAAACAATTATGCCGGAGGGCTTGTGGGGCTTAATGACGCTACAGTGAGTCACTCCTATGCGACCGGCTCCGTTATCGGCACCTTCATTGTCGGCGGGCTTGCAGGGGGCAATGAGGGCGGAACGGTTAGCCAGTCCTACGCCACCGGCGCGGTAAGCGGAAGCGCTAGTAATGTTGGCGGACTGGTGGGGTATAATGTCCAAGGAATGATCAACCAATCCTACGCCACTGGCTCTGTCAACGGGGATAGTGCTGTTGGTGGTCTGGCGGGGAACAATGTCTCTGGCTCGATAAGCCAGTCTTACGCCACCGGCACCGTCAGCGGCACTACCAATGTTGGGGGTCTGCTCGGGGGCAATAGCGGTACTATCACAAGCAGCTATTGGGATAGAGATACAACCAAGCAAGCCGATCCCTTTGGCAATAACAGTGGAACCTTCAACGTTGCCAGCTTTTCTACTGCCCAGGCGCTGACAAAAGGGAGTTATCCCGGTTGGGATTTCAACAATGACTGGTTCATGGTCGAAGGCTCGACGCGGCCTTTCTTGCGCAGCGAATATTCCACTACCATCTCCAATACGCATCAGTTGCAGTTGTTGGCGATGAACCTGACGGCGAACTACAGCCTGGCGAAGAACATCGATTTCGGTACGATATTCACCGACAACAGCCGCTCAGACATGTGGGCGACCGGCATGAGCGGCGACATCATCACGGGAGCGGGCTTCGTGCCCATTGGCGGGATGGGTTCTCCCGAATTCAGCGGCACTTTCGACGGGCTGGGGCATATGATCGGCAATCTGACCATTCATCGTCCCACAAGCAGTGACGTTGGCCTATTCGGCTCAGTTCAGACCAATGGGGTCCTAAAAAACATTGGGCTGGAAGGCGGAAGCGTCATCGGGGATATCGCTGTCGGTGGTTTGGTGGGCGTAAACTTCGGATCACTTAGCAATGCTTACAATACCGGCAGCGTTCGCGGCACCGACTCGATCGGCGGATTGGTAGGGCGGAACAAGTCGGGCACGATAAGCGAAGCTTATTCGGCTGGCAACGTTTCTGGCCGTACATTTATCGGTGGTTTGGTAGGCGAGAATTATGCTGAGGTGAGGGACGCCTACGTCACGGGTACAGTTAACGGCAACAGTGAAGTTGGCGGGCTGACTGGAAGAATTTTCGGCTCAGGCTCAGTGAATACCTCTTACGCCACTGGTGCTGTCAAAGGCAATGCTTATGTAGGAGGGTTGGTGGGGTATGGCGCCTCCGTGAGCGCAAGCTTCTATGACAGCCAGACTACCAACCATTCCGATGAAGGGAAAGGCGAACCGAAAACTACCTCAGAGATGAAGCGGGTAGCTACCTTTCAGCCAGGGTGGGATTTTACGGATACTTGGGTGATCGAAGAAGGGAAAGCATACCCGGTGTTACAAGGGATTGCTGCTAATGCAGGATTGGATGCTGCCCCGCCGACAATCGTCAGCGCGAAGGTAGAGGACGATCATCCTGATCGCGTCGTCGTGACGTTCGATGAGGATGTAAGCATTGCGGATGCAAGCGGAGTTACGATTCAAGTAGACGGTAATGTTGCTACGGTTACGAATCACTTCTTGATGGGACAGAGGGTTCTAACATTTTCCATAAACAACGCGATTGGACATGGGCAAGGGGTAACGATCTCTTATGATGGACAATTGGGGAATATTGCGGATACGGCACGTAATTCATTGCATGGCTTTGCCGATCTATCAGTAGAAAATAACGTCAACGCTCTGGAAGCGCCGACCAACTTGACGGCGGCGGCTGATAACAGCCAGATTACTTTAACCTGGAATGGCGCTTCGAAGGCTAGCGGCTATAAAGTTTATATGGGCACGGATAGCGGGACTTATGCCCAAACGCCGGTAGCGACCGTTACGGAAGCAACCTATAGCGTAACCGGCCTGACCTACGGTACGACTTACTACTTCGCCGTCAAATCGAGTACCGCGATCGAGGACAGCGAATATTCCAATGAGGTTAGCGGCGCTCTACTGGATCATACGCTGCCTTCCATCAACTTGGGGACGAACGGCAGCGAAACCTGGGCGATATCGGCACAGACGGCGGTAACGGTGACTGACAGCAACATCGGAGTGGACGACTCTACGCTGCAATATGCGTGGTCAACCGATATTGCGACACCGGCTTCGGGCTGGATTTCGTTTACAAACGGCGATACGTTAACTAAGAACGGTGTAGACGGAGACTGGTACCTTCACGTTCAAGCGTTGGATCTGGCAGGCAATAAGGCGAATTTAGTGTCAAGGCGGTTCCGGCTGGATGCATCGGTCGCAGCGTTAAGCGGCTTAACGGTGACCGATGGGACGCTGAGTCCCGCGTTCGCGGAAAATACAACAAGCTATGCGCTTAGCGTGGGGAATAGGGTGTCCGGCTTGACCCTTGTCCCTGTATCGGCTGATGCGACGGACACCATAACGGTGGCAGTAAACGGGAGGACGGCCCAACCTGTCGAGAGCGGTGAAATGAGTGAAATTCTAGCTCTCCATGAGGGCGTTAATACGATTACTCTCCATGTCACGGCATTAAACGGATTGCGGCAAACCTATACCGTCACCGTAACCCGGGCAAGCTCAAGCAACGGCGGAAGCAGTACGCAGATTAACCCTGCCCGCTTCGTGAGCATGGACGGTGGGACGATCGTATTTGACGGCGGTGAAATCATCATCCCTAGCGGTGCGTTGAACCGATCAATTAATATAACGATTAGCGAGGTAATGAACACGAATGCCCTGCCGCTTTCTAATAGAGAACAGTTAGCAAGCAAAGTGTTCGAGATCACGAAGGATCAATCTGGAAAATTCAACAAAGAAGTCGTTTTACGTTTGAAATTTGCCGCCAATGCGATAGAGAAGCAAAACTTTAAGATTAGCCTCTACTGGTTCAACGAAGAGACGAACGAATGGGCGGAGCTCGATAACATTCTCGTAGATTGGGAGAAGAGAACGGTCAGCGGCGTCACCGACCACTTCACCAAATTCGCGGTTATAGCCATGCCAGTAAAGGCAGCAGAACAACCGCAACCAGAAGAGACCGATGTTCATTTTACGGATATAAAGGGTCATTGGGCGGAAAAGAATATTGAAAAATTGGCAGCAAAAGGTGCAGTGAAGGGTTATTCGA
Source organism: Cohnella herbarum (assembly GCF_012849095.1). NCBI lineage: Bacteria > Bacillati > Bacillota > Bacilli > Caryophanales > Paenibacillaceae > Cohnella > Cohnella herbarum. Next base: position 1,885,570 of record NZ_CP051680.1, on the reverse strand, counting down.
ACGGTACTTTCAAGCCTGATCATCCGATTACCCGGGCAGAGTTTACCGCGATTCTGGTTCGGGCTCTGGAACTCCCGCAGATAGAGGGCAAAGTATTCGCGGATACGGCTGACCATTGGGCCGGCCGGGCCATATCTTCGGCGTCTGCCTATGGGATTATTCAGGGAAACAATCAACATAAATTCGCTCCCGATGGACTCGTGACACGCGAGCAAATGGCGGTGATGATTGTTAACGCATTGCAATTGGAGAATAGGCAAGCAAGTCATGCCTTTGCCGATCGAGAATCGATTGCTGCATGGGCACAAGAAGCGGTCGCCGCCGCAGTTGAGCATGGGGTAATTGCCGGTTATCCGGACAACACGATGAAACCTAAAGCAAATGCAACCAGAGCGGAAGCGGTAACCGTGATATTGCACGCTATCGAGATCGAGAAAGAATGAAGAGAAGGCCCTAAGGGATATTCAAATCCCTAAGGGCTTTCTAACATTTGCTATATTAGCGCCGGTCTTTAGAGCAGCTACAGCAAACACCTTTAATCTTCCGTCAAATAAGCGCGTTTGTTAAGTCTCGCTTGAGACTTCCCTGATTTGGAACGGGGTGTTCGATTGCTTGATTTGGCCTGGCTCTGTGATTCCTTGATGGCCAGCCGGGCGAGCTCCCTGGCTGTTTTCTTATAGTTAGCGAGTCGCTTCGGGTCGAGGCTGCCGGTATTAGCGGCTTCGAGGACCGCGCAGCCTTGATCGTGTTCGTGCTTGCAGTCCCGATAGCGACATTGCGAAGCCAGCTTTTCAATATCGGCGAAAGCCTGCTGCCAGCCGTCATGCGCTTCCCATAACTGGAGTTCCCGCATTCCCGGCGTATCCATGACAAGCGCTCCGTTGTTCAGCAGAAACAGCTCGCGATGAGTCGTCGTATGACGTCCTCGGGCATCGTTTTCACGGATTCCCTGAACCTGTTGCCTATGCGTATCGGCGAGCCAGTTCAACAACGTGGATTTGCCGACGCCGGATGATCCGGTTACGCCGATCGTAACGCCGGGTTGCAAGTAAGCGCCTAGCTCGTCTTTGCCTTGATCGAGCAGAGCGCTGACGAAATGTACGGGTACGCCGGGCGCTACGGTCTCGACCTCGGCGACGAATTTCTCAGGCCGTTCGCATAAATCCGCCTTTGTCAGCAAGACTACCGGCTGTGCGCCGCTTTCCCAGGCCGCGATGAGATATCGTTCAATCTTGCGGATATTGAAATCCTGGTTAAGCGCGTTAACGATGAACAGATAGTCGAGGTTCGCTCCGATGATCTGATCTTCGGTGACGTTGCCCGCCGCATTGCGGACCATCGCCGTTCGGCGCGGCAATACCGCATGGATAACGGAACGGCTTTCGTTCGCGAGCCGCTCCACCATCACCCAGTCGCCTACGGCGGGATAATCGCCGCGCTTAGCGGCGTTGAATTCGAATTTACCGGTAACGGACGCGCTATTCTCGCCGGCTTCCGTCATCACATTGTAAGAGTGGGAGAACTGGGCGACGACCCGAGCCGGTTTAAGCTGTCGAATCGCGGGTTGTTGCTCCGAAAGGAGCTGATCCCAGTAAGCATTCCAACCATAGGCACGTAAACTATCATTCGGATGAAGCGTATTATTGTTCAATCGAAAACTCCTCATATTCGTAATGGGTTAAACAAATAACCGCAGGGGATTCCCTGCGGTCGGATGATGCGCCTTAAGAGCAAGCGCATAACAAAAACCGCCAAGAACCTAAGGTCCCTGGCGGCTGCTTAACACGATTAAGGGTGGATATCGTTAATCCAATATCCTTTTACCCTCATACATGTTGCGTTACTTTCCGTAGAGACCGATTCCTATGAACTTGAGAACACGACGACGCAATCGAAATATTCATGAAGTTGTACATATTCATCAGCCTCCTTCTTTAACGTTGAGTGTAATTATAAGGAACGAATTATTCGTTGTCAATCTGCAATCCATTAATATTCATGATTAGATTACATCGTGTTTGAAGAAATTAATGTCGAATGGTATAGTAAAAATCTATACATATATGGATATGGAGGAAAAAGAGTGAATGCCGCTGGAGGAGCTGCGAGTTCGCAGCACAAAGATTTGGGGGATATTAAACGATTGCCGATATTAATAACGCTCGTTATCGGCGCGTTCTTTTCCATTCTTAACGAAACATTATTGAATATTGCATTCGTCGACCTGGTTAAAGATCTTAACGTATCGTATACGACGATTCAATGGCTGTCGACGAGTTACATGCTCGTCGTGGGGATATTGATCCCGATCTCGGCATTATTGGTACAATGGTTTACGACCAGACAGATGTTCTTGGGAGCCATGATCTTATTTACCTTAGGTACTTTGGTTTGCGCTTTAGCTCCTGATTTCTCGGTACTGCTAAGCGGTCGAATCATTCAAGCTTTCGGTACGGGACTTATGTTGCCTGTCATGATGAACACGATCCTTGTTCTGTACCCGCCCGAGAAACGCGGAGCGGCAATGGGAAGTATCGGCTTAGTCATTATGTTCGCTCCGGCGATCGGACCGACGTTGTCCGGCTTAATCTTGGAGTCGTTGGATTGGCGCTGGTTATTTTACCTCGTGTTCCCATTCGGCGTGCTCTCCATTATTATCGCGGCCATTTATCTGAAGAACGTGTCCGACGTAACGAAGCCAAAAGTAGATATTTTATCGATTATTTTATCGACGATCGGTTTCGGCGGTATCGTGTACGGATTCAGCAGCGCAGGCGGGGAGAACAGCGGCTGGTCCAGTCCGGAAGTCTATCTCACGCTCATCGTCGGTGGTTTAGCGTTGCTGTTGTTCATATGGCGGCAATTGATATCCAAGGAACCGATGCTTAACTTGCGTGCTTTCTTATCGCCTATGTTCGCGTTAACTACGGTGTTGATTATTATCGTCATGATGGCGATGTTCTCCACGCTTATGCTATTGCCGATATTCCTTCAGCAAGGCTTGATGTTCACCGCATTTACTGCCGGACTTATCCTGCTTCCGGGGGGCATTCTCAACGGATTCCTGTCGCCGGTTACGGGTAAGCTATTCGATAAATTCGGACCGCGCGTGCTCGTTATTCCGGGGACTGCGATTCTCGTGGTCGTGATGTGGTTGTTTACTCAGATTGATCTGGATACGAGCAAAGGAACGATTATCCTCTACCACTGTATTATGATGGTCGCTATTTCGATGATTATGATGCCTGCTCAGACGAATAGTTTGAACGAGCTGCCAAGAAAATATTACCCGCACGGTACCGCGATTCTGAATACGTTGACGCAAGTCGCCGGTGCGATCGGAGTCGCCTTCTTCATCAGCATGATGTCGGCGGGAACGAAAGATTACGTGATCGAGAACGCCGAGAAGGTTGACCCTGAGAAGTTGGGGGCTCTAGCGTTAAATGCCGGTATTCATAACGCATTCTATATCGGAATGATATTCGCCATCGTCGGGCTCGTGTTATCGTTCTTCTTGAAACGCACGAAAGCGCCGGAAGAAGCATAATGGGTTAAATAAGAGGGTTATTTATGGGAGAAACCGCTGCAGAACCTGCGCGGTTTTTCTTCCTACATTCAACTAAAAGAGGTAACGATATGAGAACGAGATATATTGCGGGGTTATCTTTGGTTGCAATGGGTGCCGGATTCGTTACGACCTTATTCCTGCCCGATCATCCGGTCGTGGATTTATTGAAAGGCGGATTCGAAGCCGGTTTGGTTGGCGGGTTCGCCGATTGGTTCGCGGTTACGGCTTTGTTCCGCCATCCGCTCGGCATCCCGATTCCGCATACGTCTTTGCTATTGAAGAGTCGGGATAAGATCGCCAACTCGCTCATTTCCGCTTTGGAGAACGAGCTGCTTAACAAAGCAAGCATTACGAGCAGGCTTAAGCAGTTTCAGCTCCTGAAGCTGGCAGGCTCGACGGTTACGCGAATCGTGCGGAAGAGAAGTAATCGCGTAGGCGCGATCCGCTTGCTTCATACGTTGCTGACCAAGCTGCCGCTCGGATCGCTTGTGCCCTATCTTCAGTCCGGCATCGTATCGATGATCGGCCGCATCGACGTGAAACCGCTGGCGGAGAAACTGTTGCATACGGCCGCCGAGGAACGTTGGGATGAGCGCGCGCTCGACTATGCGTTGGATCAAGGCCGGATATGGGTGAGCAGGCCGGAAACCGGACAACTGCTCGGATCTATCGCGCAGCAGAAGATGCAGGAAGCCAAAGTAGGCGGCATTATGGGCTTCGCCGTGCAGGCTTTCGCGGGGTTCATGAACGAGGACAAGCTAGGCACGATGATTCAGCAGCTGTTGCTCTCGGGCATTCAGGATTTAAGCCGGTCGGGCAATATGAACCGGGAGAAGCTGCTGGCGGAAATTCGTAACCAATTGCAAAGGTTCGCGACCGACGAGGAAACGTTAAACAAGGGCAAGCAATGGATCGCGGATAAAGCCGCTCATCCCGATAGCGGCAAGTTTATAGAGGAGCGACTGGAATCGCTGAGAACGTCCCTGTTATCCGCGTTGGACAAGGAGATGGACAATGGCGGGCGTAAAGTCGTTACCGTCGTTCGGTATGCGATTCGGAAGTTGCAAGCGGAGAAAGAGCTTACGGACAACGCGGAACAGAAGATATTATCGTTTATCGTCGATTTCGTCGAAGCTAACCATTATCGCTTAGGTCTGTTGCTGAAAGATAACATCGATCAGATGAACGATAAGGAATTGGTGCGGATGCTGGAAGAGAAGGTCGGTAGCGACCTTCAGTGGATTCGCGTCAACGGCGCATTGTGCGGTTTTATTATCGGACTGATTTTAACGAGCATTCAGTGGCTGGGGTGAGCGGGGGACTTTCCTCTTTTGTAAGCACCCGGGGTTAAACCCGTAATTTTTTTGAAAATGCGATGAAAATGCGGGAGACTCTCGAAGCCGCATTTTTCGGCGACCAAGCCGATGCCGTCATCGGTTTCAAGAAGCAGCTCCTTAGCTTGAACGATACGCTTGGCATTCACGTAATCGGTCACGTTCATTCCGGTAAGCTGCTTGAACACGCGCGAGAAGTGGGCTCCCGTTACCGAAGCCTGCTGGGCTAGCGCGGATAAACTAAGATCCTCGTGCGGATGAGCGGCGATGTAGCCTAAACTTTCCTTCATCCATTGCGGTCCGATTCTGGCGTCCTCCAGATCGTCCGCGAGCGCGGGTGTCGCAAGACGGTTGATGAGCAGCAGCCATAGCTGGAGATGGTGGAAGATCGCTTGTCGATAACCGGTTCTCGTCAGCTCCAGTTCCAGCCGGATTTCCTCTAATACTTGTTCCGTGGCGGTTTGAAAGGGAGATGAGGTTTCGATTTTGTATTGCTTTCGTTTGCGAGCTAATTCGAAGCATCGCGCGCCATGATAAGAATCGTCCAGATTATCGTGGGCAATCAGGCTTGGCGCGAAAAATACGGCGGTGGAAGTGACAGGATCGTTCGGGTCCGGAAACGCCCGGTGGATCGAGTTGCCCGGGATAAGAAACAGATCGCCTTGCCCCATATCGTAAAATTTCTGATCGATGAACATCGTACCCTTGCCCCTATAAACGTATACTAATTCATACCGATCGTGCAGATGGTCCGGCAGCTCTCGCTCCGGGCTTTTCGTGTCTTTAAAGACGAGATCGAAAGGAAACAAAGAGTCGTTAGAGAACGACTTGCGAACGGGATTCATGAGACGCGCCTCCTCGGCTTGCTGTGTCCTTATAAAATATCAAAATAGAGTACATTCATGCAAATCTGAACACTATTTATGTGATTTTTAGCTGGTAAAATAGAAGAATAAGCAATGAAAGGGGAGAAACTCGACAATGAGGATGGATGCCCACCAGCATTATTGGAAAATAGAGCGCAACGATTACGGCTGGATTACGCCTTCGATTCCCTTGCTCTATCGGGATTACTTACCCGAACATCTCGCTCCTCACTTGAAGGATCACCGGTTGGATGGAACGATCGTCGTCCAAGCTGCACCGACCGTAGCCGAAACCGAATATCTATTATCGCTCGCGGATAGCGACGATACGATCATCGGCGTCGTGGGTTGGCTTGATCTGAACGATCCGAACCACCGTACCCATTACGAGAGATTTCGTCGGCATTCGAAATTCGTCGGATTCCGCGTGATGATCCAAGAGATGCCCGATGCCAACGCTATCCTTGAGCCTCATTTCGTGGAAGCGCTTTGTTCTTACGCGGAGGAAAGTGTTCCGATAGACCTGCTTGTCTTATCCCATCAGCTCGAGCCTCTCGCGAAACTTCTCGAACTTGTACCCGGTTTACGCGGGGTCGTTAACCATATCGCCAAACCTTTAATCTCCGAGGAGATCGTCGAGCCATGGTATAGCCAGATGCAGGATATCGCTAAGCACCCGAACATTTATTGCAAACTGTCCGGTATGGTCACCGAAGCGGACCATCGGAATTGGAAGCCGGAACAATTGGTGCCGTACATTCGCCGGATGCTCGATTTGTTCGGTTCGGACCGCGTTATGTTCGGCAGCGACTGGCCGGTGTGTCTATTAGCGGGTAGCTATGACGAAGTCGTGGACGTTCTTGAGCTGGCTTTGCCGGCAAGCTGGGGCCAAAACGAACGCGAGAAGCTATACGGAGGAAACGCGAAGGAGTTTTATCAACGATGAGAGCATTGAATCGATCAGTTCTAAATGAACAGCAGATAAGCGTTATTGATGAAGTGAATGCGAGTCCGATAACGGTACTTCAGATCGGGGAAGGCAACTTTCTTCGCGGATTTTTTGATTGGATGGTTCACGAGTCGCGCAAACAAGGTTTATTCAAGGGGAGCGTTGCGGTGACGCAGCCTCGTCCATCCGGTAAGCCCAAGATCGAAGCGCTCGCCGGTCAGGACGGACTCTATACGTTAGTCGTTCGCGGAATCGAAAACGGGGAAAGCGTTGAACGCGCCGAGGTCATTTCCGTCTTCTCGGAAGTTTTCGATCCCTATACGGATTGGGAGAAAATGTGTCGATTAGCCGTGAGCCCGGATTTGCAATTCGTCGTATCGAATACGACGGAAGCAGGACTCGTGTATCGTCCCGAACCATTAACGGAAGGAACGCCGATCGTTTCTTTTCCGGGTAAGGTCGCTTATTTGCTTTATCGGAGGTACTTGGCATTTGAGGGAGCGAGCGATCGCGGCTTGATCTTCCTTCCTTGCGAGCTTCTGGAGAGAAACGGCGATTCGTTACAAGAAGCCGTTCTGAAATATGCGGCGGATTGGGAACTGCCGGTTCCGTTTGCGGAATGGGTTCGAACGAGCAATCGGTTTCTGAATTCCCTTGTCGATCGGATCGTCACGGGATATCCTGATCAAGATCAGGCGGAGAGTTGGTTCTCCGATTGGGGTTACCGAGACGAGTTGCTTAGCACGACGGAACCCTATCACCTATGGGCGATCGAAGGAGAGCCGGAGCTTGACGAACGGTTACCGTTAAAGAGCGCAGGGCTAAACGTGTTGTGGGTAGACGATCTTAAGCCGTATCAGCAACGCAAGGTTCGCATTCTGAACGGGGCGCATACGTTGATGACTCCGTTAGGTATCCTCCATGGGGTAGATCACGTTAGGGAATTGATGGAGCATGAGAGACTGGGCGCTTTCGTTCTGACAACGGCGATGAACGAGATTATTCCGTCTCTGCCTTACCCGGAAGACGAGATGCGAGCTTACGCCGACGGCGTATTCGAAAGATATTCGAACCCCTATATTCGCCATCGGTTGTCGGATATCGCGATGAATAGCCTTAGCAAGTTTAAGGCGCGGCTGATCCCGTCTTTATTGTACTACGCGGAAGGCGGGGAGCCGATTCCGGAAGGGCTGTTGCTAGGCTTCGCGGCGCTGATTCGATATTATCGGGTTTATCGTAACGGCGATCAATACGAAGGTGTATCGTTATTAGGCTTAAAGTATGTCGTACGCGATGATGCCAATGCGTTGGAGACGATAGCCGCGATCTGGGCAAAGGCTAACGAGAGCGAACAGGAGCTTGCCGTCACGGTAACTCAGCTGCTATCGGAGTCGACCTTATGGGGGCAAGACCTCAATCGTTGGCCGGGGGTAGCGGAAGCGGTAACCTCGCATTTGACTGAATGGACAACAAAGGAGAATCGAACATGAGCGATTGGATACGATTAACGGCAAACGATCAAGTGGCGATCGCCCTTAAACCTTTTTCCGCGGGAGAAGTCGTGACGTTGGAGGATGGCTCGCTGCTTCCCTTGCTAAACGATGTGCCCAAAGGACATAAAATCTTAACGAAACCGGTAGCCGAAGGCCAGGACGTACTGAAATTCGGATATTCGATCGGTAAAGCGAAGGAAAATCTGCTTCCGGGAACTTGGGTGCATACGCACAATCTAGGAACGGGACTCAAGGGTTTCCTAGACTATCGATACGAGCCGACACCCCCCGTGGCGCAAGCTTCGAAGCCGCTCAGACAGACGTTTCAGGGATACGTTCGTAGTAACGGAGAGGTCGGAATACGCAATGAAATTTGGATTATCAATACGGTTGGCTGCATTAACAAAACTTGCGAGATTCTTGCTAACCGCGCCAATGCGCTTCATCGCGGCAGCGTGGACGGTGTGTATCATTTCTCCCATCCGTTCGGCTGCTCCCAGCTCGGAGACGATTTGAAGCATACGCAGAAGCTGCTCGCGTCGCTCGTGAACCATCCGAACGCCGCCGGCGTGCTCGTCGTCGGGCTAGGCTGCGAGAACAATCAGATCGATTCGTTTAAGCAGGCGATCGGGGACTTCGAACCTGGTCGGATTAAGTTTATGAGATCGCAGGACGAAGAGGACGAGTTGGAAACCGGACTTGCGCTCATTGATGACCTGGTCGAATATGCCGGCCGATTCGAACGCGAGACGGTGCCGGCTAGCAAGCTAAAGCTCGGCTTGAAATGCGGCGGTTCGGACGGATTGTCGGGGATTACCGCGAATCCGCTTGTCGGCTCCGTTTCCGACAGATTGATCGCAACGGGTGGAACCGCGATACTGACCGAGGTGCCGGAGATGTTCGGCGCGGAGACGATTCTGATGAATCGCGCGCGGAATGAGGAAGTTTTCGGAAGGATCGTCTCGCTCGTGAACGATTTCAAGCAATATTTTATCCGTCATGATCAAGAGATCTACGAGAATCCTTCGCCTGGCAACAAGGCCGGAGGGATCAGCACGCTGGAAGAGAAGTCTTTGGGCTGCACGCAAAAAGGCGGACATTCTATCGTCGCCGATGTCGTCGCTTATGGAGATCGCGTGCGCAAGGAAGGGCTTAATTTGCTCGAAGCGCCGGGCAATGATCTCGTATCCGTAACGGCTCTGTCCGCTGGAGGCGCGCATATCGTTCTCTTCACGACGGGCAGAGGAACACCGTTCGGCGGGCCGGTCCCGACGGTGAAGATATCGACGAACAGCGAACTGGCGACCCGCAAGAAAAATTGGATCGATTACGATGCCGGGCAGCTTCTAGACGGCAAAGGAATGGACGAACTAACGGAGGAGCTATGGAATCGACTCCTCGACATCGCTTCCGGCGACGTCCGTACGCATAACGAATCGAACGGCTTCCGTGAAATCGCAATTTTCAAAGATGGAGTGATTCTGTAATGAAATATCGTTCGCTAGGCCGGACCGGCTTGAACGTGTCGGCGTTAAGCTTCGGAGCATCATCGCTTGGATCGGTGTTTCGCGAAACGAATGAGTCGGAAGCGATCCGAACCGTGCATGAAGCACTGGATGCCGGCATTAATTATATCGATGTTTCCCCGTATTACGGATTGACAAAAGCGGAGACGGTATTAGGCAAAGCGATCAAGGAGCTGCCGAGGGATCGATTTTTGTTATCTACGAAAGCGGGAAGATACGGGGTAGACCAATTCGATTTCAGCGCGAAGCGGATTACGGCAAGTTTGGAGGAAAGCTTCTCGAGGCTAAACACGGACTATGTCGACATTTTGTACTTGCACGACATCGAGTTTGTTTCCTCCGGCATTATTCTGGAAGAAGCCATTCCGGCGTTGGAGAGATTAAAGGCCGAAGGGAAAATCCGATTTTACGGCATTTGCGGCTTGCCGATTCCGTTATTCGAGACGCTGCTCCCGCAAATTGAAGTAGACGCTATTATTTCCTACTGCCATTATTCATTGAACGATACCGCATTGCTCGGTTTGCTGCCTTTGCTGGAGAGCAAAGGGATCGGCCTGGTCAACGCATCTCCGTTATCGATGGGATTGCTGAGCACGCGAGGAACGCCGGATTGGCATCTGGCTAGTCCCGAGCTTAAGGCTGCATGTCTTCAAGCGGCCGAATTGTGCGCAAGCCGAGGATATGACATCGCGAAGTTAGCCGTTCAATATTCGACTTCGAACGAACGGATTCCGACAACTTTGGTCAGTACGGCGAATCCCGATAATATTCGTAACAACGCGGCTTGGACGGACGAGCCGATCGACGAAGAGCTGCTTAAGGACGTGCTTGATCTGCTAGCGCCGGTTCACGATCGGACATGGGTAAGCGGAAGACCCGAATATAACGTAGGCATTCAAGTTTAAGGAGATGAGATGACGATGTTAGCAATCGTATGCGAGGAAATCGATCGTTTTAAGCGAATAGAGATGGCGGAACCTGCTTTCGTCGAGGGGGAGGCCATCGTTCGTATTCGGCGAATCGGCATCTGCGGGACGGATTATCATGCTTTCAAGGGAAACCAGCCGTTCTTCACTTATCCGCGCGTGCTTGGTCACGAGTTGGCGGGCGTGATCGAGAAGATCGGCGCGAACGAGGCGGGGCTTGCGGAAGGGGATCAAGTTAGCATCGTTCCCTATATGCACTGCGGTCATTGCGTAGCTTGCCGCAACGGTAAAACCAATTGTTGTACGTCCATGAAGGTGCTGGGCGTTCACATTGATGGAGGAATGCGCGAGCTTATTTCCGTCCCGACTTCTCATTTGATCCGAACGAACGGCTTGACGCTCGATCAATCGGCGGTATTGGAGCCGCTCGCAATCGGAGCCCACGCCGTTAGAAGATCCGGTCTTCAGAGAGGCGAAACGGCGCTTGTCATCGGCGGCGGACCAATCGGCTTAGGCGTCATGGCGTTCGCCAAATATGCCGGAGCAAGAGTCATTGCAATGGATATTCATGACGAGAGACTGGCGTTCTGCAAATCTTGGATTAATGTTGACGATACCGTTAACGCCCGGCATGATCCGAAAGCTAAGTTAGCGGAGCTAACGGACGGAGACTTTCCGACGGTTGTCTTCGACGCTACCGGGAACGCGAAGGCAATGGCGGATTCTTTCGGCCTTGTCGCTCATGGCGGGACGCTAGTGTTCGTCGGACTGGTCAAATCCGATATCACGTTTAACGATCCGGAGTTTCATAAACGCGAGCTAACGCTTATGGGTAGCCGCAACGCGACGAAGGAAGATTTCGCGAACGTGTACGAGGCGGTCAAGAGCGGCGGCATCGACGTCGCCAGCTACATTACGCACCGCTCGTCTTTCGATGGGATGATCGGGCAGTTCGAGAATTGGTTGAAGCCGGAATCCAAAGTGATCAAAGCGATGGTGGAGCTTTAATCACCTCTTCGAGCATAGACGAGGAATGCCGTGATATCCGAAGTTAATTCGTGATAGTCGGAGTTATTTAATGAAATCTAACGATTATCTCGTGAATCCATTGAAAAATCCGCATCCGTTCGTTATAATGAATATATTGATGAACAGAATATGGAGATTACCGGAGGAGCCTGCCAACAGCGGGCTTCTTTTTCGCTTTTTTGGAGTTACGTTTCGTATCTTCCTCCTGCTGTCGGCATGGCTCCGATCTGATCCGATTCTGAGATTAGTTTTGGACATCATGGAGAATCTAAGATCATGGAGGGACGAAAATGGAATTTATTCTTTATTTGATTTTGATTCTATTTTTTACGAAGGTGTTCGGCGATCTGTTCGTCCGATTGGGACAGCCGGCGGTGCTTGGCAAGCTGATCGTCGGGATACTACTAGGTCCTGCCGTACTCGGTTGGATCGAGCAAGGGAGCTTCATCGACGAAGTATCGGAGATCGGGGTACTGTTGCTCATGTTCATCGCGGGACTGGAGACGGATCTCGAGCAGCTGCGCCGAAATATTAAGTCCGCCTTTGCCGTGGCAATCGGGGGAATCGTACTGCCCTTTATCGGGGGCTACGGGATGGGACTCGCTTTCGGGTTGAGCCAGAACTTCTCCCTCTTCCTTGGCGTGGTCTTGTCCGCTACATCGGTCAGTATATCCGTACAAGTCCTTAAGGATATGGATAAATTGAATTCTCGAGAAGGGACGACGATTCTTGGGGCGGCCGTCATAGATGACGTAATAGTCGTAATTCTGTTAGCGATTATGATGAGCGTGATCGGAACGGGAGAAGAGGTGTCGATCGGACTTCTTATCGGCAAAAAGGCGCTCTTCTTCATCGCCGTATTCGTCGTCGGATGGTTTGTCGTACCTAAAGTGATGAAGTGGATGGCGCCGTTACGCGTGTCGGAAGCGGTAATCAGCGCTGCTTTGGTCATCTGTTTCTCCTTCGCTTATTTCGCGGAATGGCTGCAAATGGCCGGTATTATCGGAGCTTTCGCGGCAGGGATCGCGGTCGCGCAAACCGAGTTCAAGCATTCCGTGGAGGAGAAGATCGAGCCGATCGCTTACTCGCTATTCGTTCCTGTTTTCTTCGTCAGTATCGGCTTGAACGTATCCTTCGCAGGGATGGGCAACCAATGGGGGCTCGTGATCGCGATGACCGTCATGGCTTGTTTAACTAAGCTGTTGGGCGGCTGGATCGGCGCTCGCACGACCGGATTTAATTCAAGGTCTTCGCTGGCGATCGGGGCAGGCATGATATCGAGGGGAGAGGTGGCTCTGATCATCGCTTCCACGGGACTGCAAGCGGGATTGGTTCTGCCCGAGTATTTCACGTCGATCGTCATCGTCGTCATCTTAACGACGTTGGTTACTCCGCCGCTGTTGAAGATGTTCCTCAAGGATGTGAAACCGTCTTATTGAGTTCACGGCAAAGGATAATAAAAACCAGTCCTTCACTTTTTTGAGTGTTTGACTGGTTTTTTCGTGACTGTTTATATTTGGCCGCATTGCGCCGCAATAGGTACTTGTTAACGGAACTCAATTCCGCTAAAGTGCCAATCAGACTAAATTAGCACATTATAGCGGAATTCTGTTCCTTTATCAGAACAAAAACTCGATAATTATTGCGATTTCGAATGATTTAACGGACCGCATTTCCGTTATTACTCCGGAGCATCGGCAAAGAAATCCTGATAGCGGAATAGCGTTCCGTTAATTTCAGAAGTGCAAAATCAAGCTGCTTGAACGACCTCCGTACAGTATTGGTTGATCTTATTTTACGCGGCTTCCGCAGAAATCGTCTTTACGGAATGTTCCGTCCTCATGTACAGTAGCAGGCCAAGGATGATGAACGCTCCGCCAATGAGCTGGAACGAGGTGATCATCTCTTGGAAGAGGAGCATGCCCAGCAAGCTCGCGCCAACCGGTTCCGCGAACACAGAGATCGATATCGTAGTCGGTTTCACGTACTGTAGCAGCCAGTTAAAGATCATATGCCCGAATACGGTTGGAACGATAGCCAGCAGGACGAATATGCCCCATTCCCTTACCGGATACTCTCCCATGTTAAATCCAACCGCGAGGTTATAGAAAGCAAAGCAGACGAACGCGATTGCGAAGACGATTAAGCTATAGAGATACGAACTTACGCGAGTCAGTATCTGTTTGGCGATGAGCATGTTTACGGCTACGGCTATGGTGCCGAGAAACGATAAAAGATCTCCCTTGAAGGCATCCCCCGACAAGCCGATGTCGCCAGAACCGACGCAGATTGCTCCGATGAGCGCAACGATCAGCCCGATTAACGCGAACTTGCCGATTCTGTCTTTGAAGACGAAATAAGCGCCGATCATGACGAACACGGGTTCAAGAGCCAGAATGATCGTAGAGCTGGCGATCGAAGTAAAGTTGAGCGACTCCATCCACAGCAAGAAATGCAACGCCAGGAAAAAACCGGCCAGTACAAGCAATATCCAATCTTTGCGCGATATCGATTTTACCGTTCGAAGCTGTCGAGTTCCGAATGGGAGCATGAGAATCACGGTGAATAACATGCGGTACATCCCTTGAACGGAAGCCGGCGCATCGGAATAGCGAACGAGAATCGGAGCGAAGGAAATGGCGATCATGCCTATGATTAGAGGAATAAGTATCGGGATAGGCGGGGACGTCTTGTTCACGAATAAGTCACTTCCTGTTCTGATGCGCAATTAAGCCATTGTAATGCCGGAGCAGGGAAAGATCAATTGCTATTCTTATGCAAATATTAACTAAATATAAGCCAGCCCCCGGCATCGGCCTCGGTTAGGTGGATGGTTGGCGAACGTTCGGAGTGGATGGTGTCAGAATAGGCGGAAAAGGTTAAAATAAGCACTAAGGAAGGGGCGAGTTTATGACAAACTTACTGTTAATCGTAACGCTGATTATCATGGTCGCAGCCGTGGTTTGGACGATAAAAATAGGCGGCTCTCTAAGCAGCAAAGAAGGAAGCAGCACCTATTCGGTTAATCCGGGACGCAAGCTGGGAAGGCTGCTGTCCTACTACATTGTCGTTATTGTAGCTGTTCTAGTAATCTTTATATTAATCATGCGGGGTTAGAAGCTGAACTTTTCGGTCCTGTTTCGATTCCCGATAAGCGGCGGCGAACTTCCGGATCCCCTCGACGATGCTCGAGTCGTCCACCTTGCTATAAGTGAGCCGAACGTAACGTGCTTGCGAGCCGAGCGTCGAACCTGGCGTAAACACGACGCCGGCTTGGATGGCATGGTTAAATAACCGCTGAACATCCCACTCTCTAGCCAGCTCGCACCAAAGATGTATGCCCCCGGCCGGTTCGTGGAAGCGGACCTCATCGCCGAGCTCAGCCCGCAGGGTTCTCATCGTTAGCTCCAGCTTGTGACGCAAACCGATCTTCAGCTTAGTCAGATGGTTATCCAATTCCGCCGAGGCGAGCAGTTGAGCTGCGATCCACTGGGGAATATTGGCGTGTCCGAAATCCAACTGCTGCTTGGCATCCGTAAGCCGCGTAATTACGGATTGCGGCCCCGCGATCCATCCGATACGCAGCCCCGAAGAAATCATTTTGGACAAGGAGCTCACATAGAGAACTGAACCATCTTGATCCAGCGACTTCAACGTGCTTTCTGAACGTTGGTCGTAACTGGTCAGACTATACGGGTCATCTTCGACGATCGCGATTCCGTATTTCGTGGAAATATCCAGCAGTCTTTTTCTTCGTTCGTAGGAGAGGGTAGTTCCGGTCGGATTATGGTAAATCGGGTTCACGAACACCATTTTGACCCGATGCTGCTTGTAGAGCGACTCGACCTGCTCGGGATCGATCCCCTCCTGTTCTACCGGTAATCGATAAGTTCTTAATCCCGCCGAATGGAATATCGGCAAGGAATAACAATAGGAAGGATCCTCGATGGCGACCGCGTCCCCCGGCTTCAGTAAACATTGGATAATGAGCTGCAACGCTTGCTGAGCTCCGGAAGTGACTAATACGGAAGAGGCAGAGGAAACGATATTTCTGTGCGTTCGCAAGTGATTCGCGATGCTCTCCCTAAGCTTATAGTTCCCCTGAATATGTTCATAGCCTAGGTATTGACTGATCTCTAATCGATTATGCGCTTCTTGGAGAAGGGTAACCGGGAATAAGTCGGCGCTTAATTCACCGATCGCAAAATTAATATAAGGCTTGTCCGATCCGACGATCTTGTGAATTTGCCGGGTGATGGGATCGTTAAGACGAAGAAATCCGCCTTTGACGTATTCCTCCCAATCCGGGACGCGTTTCATGTGCCCTTCTCCGGTCGGAGTCGGTGAAACAACGGTGCCGAATCCTTTGATTCGGTTAACGATTCCAAGAGAATTCAATTGGTCGTAGGCGGAGACGATCGTGCTGCGATTGACGCCTAGTTGAGCGGCTAGTACCCGTTCGGAAGGAAGCGAGCTGCCCGACGGGTATTCCCCGTTCCGGATTCTAGCCTCGAAATAATCCGAAATCTGAATATATATCGGAACCTGCAACGATTTATCCGGTTTCCACTCCATGCTGCGGTTGTGCCTCCTGATCCTACGCCGTCGATAATCAAACATCTTATCGATTATAGCATAAGGCGGATAACGTTCCCTACGCGAACCGGTAAGAATGATATTTCATTATGTTACGTAAACTAGGCCAGACATCCAAGCTTTCTCCGCCCATATACCAATATCCGTATCCCGCAAGGGCACTGTCTTCACCGACGAGCATTTTCCGGGACAGGGAGCGTCCGTCATCGAGCCACATTTGGTGTTTAACGCCGTTTTTCAGGTAGCTTGTATAGTATTGTCCGAGCGTCTCGTTCCAGACCGGGAATAAGTTGTTCGCCAGCACGGCTTTATTCTGCTCGACAAGACTCCAGACGTCGGAATGCATGCCGGAAGCGTTCGTGTACCAATCTCGCGTATAGAAGGGCAGAGCAAGAATCGTTTTCCTCGCGGGGACTTCCGCAAGCAGCTTCTTCAAGCCGGACCGCAGCCAGGGAACGGATGAGATCGAACCGGCAGTAGATCCGCCGCCCCAATGCTCGTCGTATCCCATTAGAACAATGTAATCGGCGATTTTCCCCAGTGCGGCATAGTCGAATGCTTCCGTCCAATCCGTTCCTAAATCCGGAGAAACATTCACCGATAACACTACGTTAATCTCGTCCAGCGCTAAGCCCAACTCTTTAATGAACGGGGTCATCGTATCGCGGTCTTGGGCATCCACGTTTTCGAAGTCGATATTTAACCCATCGATCCCGTAAGTCTTTACGGCGCCAACAAGCTTGCTTACAAATGCTTTGCGTTGGGTAGGCGAGGATAACATTTGATGCGTGTTCTCCAGATCGGACCGATTGCCGACCATCGCCCATACTTTCTTGCCATGTTGATGTGCCCACGTCAGCAACGAAGGATCGGAGTAATCATCCATAACGCCTGATTTGCCTAGGAAAAACCATCGCGGAGATAAGGTGTTCACGTTAGAGGACGCGACTTGCTGCTCGAACTGTTTCGTCGTTTGCCCGTATTGCCAGCCTAGCTGGATTTTCTCGACGGGATTCTGACGAATCTGCTTCGCCCAATCCTCCCGTTGAAGTACCCGATCGAGGAATACCGCCGCTTCTTGTCTCGTAATCGAGGCTTTCGGACGGAAGTTTCCTTGATTGTCTCCTTCCATTAGATGAAGCTGGCGCAAGCGCGACACGGAAGAAGCCGCCCAAGAGTCAATCCGGCTCCGGTCCGAATAATCGTCGGCACCGACGGTTGAGCTCCCGTTCGGCTGCTTCAAAGCTCTGGCCATTAATACCGCGGCTTCTTGCCTAGTGACGGCTTGAGTCGGCGCGAAAAGGGTAGGCGAGGTTCCTTGGACGTAACCTATCTGCACGCCGGTGAGCACCCAACCGTAATACCATGCGGAGCGGGAGAGATCTCTGAACTCGGTAATCGGGCCCGTTGAAGGCGAGAGAGCAAACAGCTTCCCGAGCATTGTTACGAATTCGGCTCTCGTAATTGCTAAATGAGGTTCGAATTTGCGCTCTCCCGTTCCTTCTATGATATGTAGTTGCGAGAGGCGGACGATTGCATTCGTCGCATAATTGATAGAGATATCGTCGAACGGCAATGAAGCCGCGGCCGAGGCGGGCCGAGATAACGCGGTGAAGCTGCTTGAACATAAGATAAACGCGAGCAAAAATATGCCGCTGCGGGATAATAACCGATGCATTTATCGATCGACTCGCTTTCCGAGAATGTAGTAGAGTACCAATCACTCTATCGTAATCAATCCGCGAGAAGATACCTATCATTAATTATTGGTAATCCGCATTGGCGGAAAATCAATAATGTTTTGCTTTTAGCGGGCGATCGTGTGATAATGTCTCGGACAACATGAAGTGGAGGCATCATCCTATTGAATCGGTATCCTTTTGAATTCGAGCATTCCAAACCATTCATGCAACAGGTCGGGGAATGGGTTGCGGATGTGTTTTACGACCTCTTGCCGGAAGCGGGCTTCGAAGTTCGCGACGAGCAAATCTACATGGCGTTCCAGCTCGAGCGGGCATTCGCCGACAAGCAGACGATCTTCGCCGAAGCCGGAGTAGGGACCGGGAAGACGCTCGTCTATTTGTTGTACGCCATTTGTTACGCTCGATATCACCGCAAACCGGTTATCGTCGCATGCGCCGACGAGTCGTTAATCGAACAGCTCGTTAAACCGGAAGGCGACATTGCCAAGCTGGCCAGGCATCTGGAGCTCGTTATCGACGCAAGACTAGGGAAGTCCCAGGACCGTTACTTATGCTTGGCTAAGCTGGAGCATGCCAGAACGGATTACGAGGACGTCGAAATTTACAAAGCTTTATATGAAGAGTTACCTTCATTCGTCCACAAGAGCGAAGGAATGCAAGCCTTCCACGCTTACGGAGATCGGAAACAATATCCTCACCTGAACGATGCGCAGTGGGAGAGAATCAATTGGGATCCGTATCAGGATTGCTTCGTGTGCGATAAGAGGCACCGCTGCGGGCAAACGTTATCGCGCGAACATTACAGGCAATCGACGGATTTGATTATTTGCTCGCACGATTTCTATATGGAACATATTTGGACGTACGAAGGACGGAAGAGGGAAGGTCAGCTTCCGCTGCTGCCGGACCATTGCGCGGTCGTCTTCGACGAAGGACACCTACTGGAATCCGCGGCGCAGAAGGCGTTAACTTATCGGATTAAGCACAACATCTTCGAAGAGTTGATCACCCGGCTGTTGAAGAACGAGATTCGCGAGACGTTGGCCGTCCTTATCGACGAAGCGATCGAACGGAGCGAGGCCTTGTTCGCGTTGCTCGAACGTCAGAGCTTGTCCATTCCGGGTTCCGATCGCAGACAAATCGTGTTGAACGACGAGCTCCAGCGAGAGGTGACGCGATTCCGCGGCGTTCTGGACGGAATCGAGGAAGAGCTCGTCTTCGAGAGCGAGCTGTACGTGTTGGACGACTACCAGCTTCGAATCGTGGAGGAGCATCTCGAAATGATGCAGAAGGCGCTGAGCTTATTCCAAAGCTCTAGCTCGCTGATCTGCTGGGCTACGGAAAGCTCGACCGGCCTCACGCTCGTCATCATGCCGAAAGCCGTCAAGGAAGTGTTGCGCGAGCGCGTATTCGGCTTGAAGATGCCTGTCGTATTCTCGTCCGCAACGTTGTCCGTTAACGGGTCGTTCGATTATTTGGCTTACAGCCTCGGCGTCGAGAATTACTTGTCGTTCAGCGTCGATTCCCCGTACGAGTACGCGAATCGGATGGAAGTACTCGCGCCTAGGTGGGAGAACGGATCCGACTTCGCGGAGAAAATGGCGACGGCCGTGCGAATGCTCCAACGGACGGAAGGGAGAGCGCTGATCTTATTCCCTTCCAAGGAAGAGCTTAGACAGTTCAAAGAAGCGATCGCTTCATTCCAGGAAATCGCGGATATTAACTTCGGTTATGAAGGAGACCGGGAAATCAGCCATTTGATCGCCGATTTCCAACGCGACGAAACAAGCGTATTGTGCGCGGTCACCCTATGGGAGGGATTGGATGTCCCGGGGCCGTCTTTGTCGAACGTGATCGTGTGGTCGCTTCCTTTTCCCCCGCAGGATCCTGTGTTTACGGCGATGCGCCAAGAAGCGGAATCTTCATTCGAAGAGGTGGACATGCCTTATATGCTGCTCCGTCTCAAGCAAGGAATAGGGCGCTTGATCCGTTCCCGGGAAGACTCCGGTATCATCGCGATTCTGAGCGAGGAAATCCACGAGGACGTCCAACTGCGAGAGCAAATTCAAAGTTTGTTGCCGCAGGGCGTTGAACTGAAGTTAAATTAACGTGCTTTAATTGTCGTACCAATTGTTCTTTTTAGCGTTCCGATGCTAATATAGAGTGAGATGATCATGAAATTGGACAAGGAGGTTGTGATCGAATGCTGAAAATCGCCGTACTTATCGGAAGTCTTAGACAAGGTTCCTACAATATGCAATTGGCTCATACGATGAAGGAACGTTATATTAACAAATTAGACCTAGAAATCGCGGACATTCGATCTCTTCCGTTTTTCGATCAAGATATCGAGTTAAATCCGCCGTCGGTGGTGAAAGAACTGCTGCGCAAAATTACGGCAGCGGATGGAGTCCTCATCATTACTCCCGAATATAACTGGTCGGTACCCGGGGTGCTTAAGAATGCCATCGATTGGTTATCGCGGGTTGATAAAGTACTGATCGGCAAACCGGTTATGACCGCAGGGGTATCTCCGGGAATGATGGGAACGATTAGGGCGCAGCTTCATCTGCGTGAAATCTTGGCAAGTCCAGGCATTCAGGCTAAGCTTCTGCCTCCCGCGGGCAACGAGATTTACATTAGTTCGGCGGGCTTGAAATTCGACGAAACGACTAGCCGGTTGGTCGACGAGTCTACCTTGCGTTTCATCGACCGCGTCGTAGACAAGTTTATCGATTTTGCGAACTCCTAATCTACGATTCGAGCTTAAGGTTCTTCCCATGATTCCTTTCGGAATCCGGAAGGCCTTTTTTGTTTTCCCATCGTGTTAGGACAAGGGTTGTGATTTTTGCTAAATTTCAATATTAAATATATTTATTTATAACTAAACATAGCTAAATAGATTAACTTTATGAAAATGATGTGGTATGCTCATAGCCAAGAAAGCTGACTATACCAGTTAAAGGAGATTATTCGTATGCTAAGAAGAGGGATACTAGCGGCAGTCTGCACGGCATTGTTATTCGGTTTGATTTCCATTCCGGCCGAGTCGGCGAGCGCGAAAGAGAGAACAACATTGCTCGTTTCCGCGGCCGCGAGTTTGAAGGACGGTCTTGACCGGATCGAGGAAATTTACGAGAAGTCCCACCCGGACATCGATTTGCAATTTAATCTCGGTTCTTCCGGCACGCTTCAGAAACAGATCGAACAAGGTGCTCCTGCCGATATATTCCTATCTGCCGGGAAGAAGCAAATGGATGCTTTGATAGACGCTAAGTTGATAGCTAAGAGTATGGTATTATTAAAGAACGATCTCGTTCTTGTCGTACCGTCGGATTCGAATCTTCAAATCAAATCCGTGAAAGAGCTTACGGACAAATCGATCAAGAAAGTCGCCATCGGACAACCGGAGAGCGTACCGGCGGGCCAATACGCCAAGGAAACGCTTGAAGTTCGCAAAGTATGGGAACCGTTGAAAAGCAAGCTCGTCTATGCGAAAGACGTTCGTCAAGTGTTAACCTATGTAGAGAGCGGCAACGCGGAAGCGGGATTCGTCTACCGTACCGACGCGTTGTCTTCCAATAAAGTAAAGATCGCTTTAAAGGTACATTCTTACGCGCATAAGCCTATCGTGTATCCTGCGGCGGTTCTTAAGGAGTCCAAGCATTCGGAAGAAGCGAACGAATTCTATGAATACTTACAGTCGAGCGAGGCTAAGGCCGTTTTCACAAGCTTCGGATTCAAGCTTCCTTAACGAGATTCGATAAAGAGGTGTTAGAACGTTGGACGGGCATGAGTTTCTAGACCCCGTCATCCTTTCGGTGAAGGTGTCGGCGATCGCGAGTGTGCTCGTTTTCGGACTTGCGGTGCTTTTCGCGCGCTGGATGGCGAAAGCGAAGTTCTGGGGCAAAAGTCTCGTGGAGACGGTTTTGCTGCTTCCGCTGGTGTTGCCGCCGACGGTTGTCGGCTTCGTTCTGCTCGTTGCGCTTGGGAGACGAAGCTTGATCGGAGAATGGTACGAGAGACTTTTCGCGGGTCCCATTTTGTTTACATGGGGCGTAGCGGTCATCGCTGCCGTCGTGATCGCTTTTCCGTTGGCTTACCGAACGATGAGGGCCGGATTCGAGGGCGTTGATCGCGACTTGGAAGATTCGGCAAGAGCGCTGGGAGCAACGGAATGGCAAGTGTTCCGTTATATCACGATGCCATTGGCTGCACAAGCGTTGAGAGCCGGCTACATACTGGGGTTCGCGAGAGCGCTTGGAGAATTCGGCGCGACATTGATGGTGGCCGGGAACATCCCCGGACGAACGCAAACGATTCCGACGGCCATCTACGTGGCCGTTGACGGCGGCAGCATGAGGATGGCATGGACGTGGGTAGCGGTTATGATTTTCATGGCTTTCGTAATGCTGCTTGTCGCGAATCGTCAATCGAAGAAGTAAACGAAAGAGGCTGTCCGGGAATTATTTCTCGGGCAGCCTCTTCGTATATAAACCAATCCTTAAGTTTCCAGTAAGACCTGTCCGGTTAAAGCAAGGTCGTAACCGTGTATCTGCCGAAGCTCGCTCTTGAACGCGTCCGACCGGACGATGCCGATGACCGACCCGATCCAATCTTTGTTCTCGGGGCGCTTCAGCATGACGATGTCGTACCGTTCCTGTATGAGGGGGATAAAATCAATGCCCCCGATGAGTTGGGCCGCTTTTTCAATCCCGACCCCAACGTCGGCTTCATTGGATGCAACTTTGCCCGCCACCGCGAGATGCGTGTTCTCCTCTTGGGAATAACCGGTTAGCAAGGCGGGGTTCAGATTCCTTATTCGCAGCTGTTCATCTAACAACACCCTCGCTCCCGAGCCTTTTTCCCGATTAACGATACGAACGCCTTGCTTAAACAAGTCATCCCAGCCGAAGATCGTTTTCGGATTTCCGTTCCGGACGTACAAGCCTGCGGCGCGGGATAACAATCGGACGACGACGTAAGATTGACCGACGAACAACTTGCGTATGTAAGGGAGATTGTACTCGCCGCTATCGCCGTCCAGGAGATGGGTGCTTACGATATCCGATTCCCCTCGGTACATCGATACTAGGCTATCCATGCTGCCATTGAACGAGCGAAGGGGACGTATTCCCGTCATTTGTTTCTCCATGTACTTAGAGAGGATATCCAAGCTAGTGTCCTGTCCCGTGATGACGAGTTGCCGTTCTCCGACATGACCTCTGGAGGAAGATATTTGCTGTTGGATTGTTGAAGGCGGAAAATCTAACGTTGCGCTATCGTTTGCGGTTAAGCCTTTGGATCTGAGCTTGAAGGCTTCGAGGTCGCTGGCGTCGACGCGCATTTGTTTGCCGACGCGATAGGAGGACAGTTCGCCCTTCTTGAGCAGGTCGTAGACGGTGAGCTTGGAGATCTTGAGCAATTTCGCGACTTCCTCGGTCGTGTAAGACTCGTTCGTCATCGTATTCCTCCGCAATGAAGATGTTCTCCCTTGATTATAACATATGCCGTTTCATCCATATTTTTATGTCCAAGTTGACATATGTAAACATTGACATAGAGCTAAAAAGAGAGTATTTTAGTTCGTATGCGAAATGTTCAGATGCGAACAATAACAAGAAAGGAGAGAGGAGGGATTGTCCATGGAAGATAGACAAAGAATAGAAAATATATTCGCATCCTTCCGTGAAGTGAACCAAGCTTTTCATCAATCCATGCTGCAATTATCGCAGCAAATCGGGATTACTCCGATTCAGTATTTCGTACTGAAGATCGTCGTGGAGCATCCAAGAATAGGCCTTAGCGAGCTTTCGGAGAAAATTCATTCGGTAACTAGCACGACCAGCGGGATCGTCGACAGAATGGTGAAGGCGGGATGGGTGTCGCGCGATCGACCGGCGAACAATCGCCGTTCCATCTGTTTAACGGCTACGGCTTCCGGAGAGGAGTTGAGACGGAAGCTGAACGAGTTGAGAATTTCTCAGCTTTCAAGCTCGCTGCTGAGGTTATCGGAAGAAGACGAGCAACACATGTTACGGGTACACAAACAGATCGTCAACATTATACAGAGACAGAGAGAGGAAGAGAATCATGAGTAATGCGGTTTCCACACTGAAGAGAGGTCCGATCGTCGCCGCCTTGTTAATCGGCGCTTTCGTCGCGATACTTGCCCAGACGTTGCTTAACGTCGCTTTGCCGAAAATGATGGAAGATCTAGGGATCAGCGCGAATACGATCCAATGGCTATCCACGGGTTATTTGCTTGTTAACGGGGTGCTTATTCCCGTTAGCGCCTATTTAATCGACCGGTTCACGACGAGGCAGCTGTTTACGACGGCGGTCGGATTGTTTACCTTGGGTACGATCATGTGCGCGGTTGCTCCCAATTTCGAAGTTTTGCTGACCGGTCGCCTGATTCAAGCTGCCGGCGCGGGTATTCTAATGCCGCTTATGTCCGTAATCTTCTTGACCATCTTCCCGATCCAAGAACGCGGGAAGGCCATGGGGATGATGGGGCTTGCGATGATCTTCGCCCCGGCCATCGGACCGACTTTGTCGGGCTGGGTCGTTGAGCACTACGATTGGAGAGTCCTATTTTATATCGTCTTGCCGATTTCGCTGTTTGCTCTGATCTTCGGAATGATATCGATGAAGAACGTGACCAAGACGTCTTCTCCGAAGCTCGATACGCTTGGCATTATTCTCTCGACGCTCGGATTCGGCGGACTGCTGTACGGCTTCAGCGATGCCGGACATGACGGCTGGGACAGCGCTCGAGTCATTACCAGCTTAGTCATAGGCGCCGTATCTTTAGTGTTGTTCTTCTGGAGAGAAATCACTGTCGACAAGCCGATCTTGGAATTCCGCGTGTTCAAGTACAACATGTATTCTCTGACTACCGTCATCAACATGATTATTACGATGTCCATGTACTCCGGGATGATCCTGTTGCCGATCTACTTGCAGAGCATCCGCGGATTCAGTCCGCTCGACGCCGGATTGCTTCTATTGCCCGGCGCGATCCTGATGGGGATTATGTCGCCGATCACGGGTATTATCTTCGATAAAGTCGGCGCGCGCTGGTTATCTGTTGTCGGGCTGACCATCACGGTTATTACGACTTACGAATTCAGCAATCTGACGATCGATACGACTTACACGCATATGATTCTAATGTACACGTTGCGGATGTTCGGAATGTCCATGCTGATGATGCCGATTCAGACGGCGGGCATGAACCAACTGCCGCAGCGTCTGAATGCGCACGGTTCCGCCATGTCGCAGACATTACGTAACGTCGCGGGGGCATTAGGAACGGCATTTCTCGTTACGATTATGACTAACACGGCGTCAAGCCGGGTGAAAGAGCTCGTTATCGCAGGCAAAATCGCCGAAACGGATAAGGCGGGTCTGCTGGAAGCGACTCAACAGGGCACGATATACGGAATTAATCACAGCTTCGTTATCGCGACCTGGATGACCGTTGCGGCGCTTGCGCTCGCCTTCTTCATCAAGAAAGTGAAGCCGCACTCCGAGACGGTTGCCACCGCGCAGTTAGAGAAGAAACCGGCGAACTAATCATGGATCACAAAATGAGGGCAACCTACTACAACGGGTTGTCCTTGTTTTATTAGGACGACTAAATGAAGGAACGGGAGAAAATATCGTAAAAAAGTGGTATCATTATTTAACCACGGCACCATGGGCTACCGAAGCTCAGGATTCGCATCAGGAGGCTCGCATGATCAGAAAGCTGCTTAAGCCGATGGAAGTCCCCAGATTGTATTTTTACGCGATGAACGTATTATTGCTCTTCTCGGTCGTGGGTCTCATCTTATGGGTAGCCGATAACGAAGACGTCCTGGATCACGTATTCTCCAAAGAGGAGAAAATCGTTACGGTCGCGCATAGGGGCGCTTCAGGTTATGCGCCTGAGAGTACGCTGGCTTCTTATCGGTTGGGTATACGAATGAACGCGGATTATATCGAGATCGACCTGCAAGAGACATTGGACGGCGAGCTCATCGCGATGCACGACGAGACGGTGAACCGAACGACGAACGGTTCCGGGCGGGTGAAGAGCTTATCTTTGGACGAGATTAAAAGCTTGGACGCCGGTTCTTGGTTTAACGAAAAGCATCAAATTTACGCCCGGGAAGAATACGTGAACGAGAAAGTACCTACGTTGCGCGAGATTTTCGAAGCATTCGGCAAAGACACGCGATATATGCTCGAAGTGAAATCGCCGGAAGAAAATCCGGGTCTCGAGGAAAAAATGTGGGCGCTTGTGACGGAATTCGATCTCGCGGATCATATTGCGGTGCAGTCGTTCAGCAAGGAAAGCTTGTTGAAAATTCGGGAATGGGACACCGATGTTCCTTTGTTTCAGTTGCTGTGGTATAGCCGCCCCGCTTACATTTCCGATACGCGTCTTCAAGAAATAAGCGGTTATGCGAACGGGATCGGAGTGAACTTCTTAAGAATTAACGAAAGCTTCGTTCACAAAGTGAAAAATGCGGGTTTGCTGATGTACCCCTACACGGTTAATTATCAACTGAACATGGATAAAGCTCTAAAATGGGGCGTGGACGGGGTTCACACCGATTACCCGGATCGCTTCAAGGAAGTCATCGAGGAGCTTGACGAATCCATGATCGGATTGGATTGAGGTGATTGCAACGAGTTTGCTGGAGACGAAGGCACTCGTAAGGCGATTCGTTTTACGCCGAGGATTAAATCGATACCGGATTCGAGGAGGTTAACGAAACGATGGCAAACAACAAGAGGAAACAACAGAAGCCGCATTCGCCAGCGACAGCGTCGGAACAAGCCGACAAACCGGTTACGCTCAAGGATAGGTTGGGAGCCGGCGTCGTGGAGAAATTGAAGCAGCAAGCGGAGTCGATGAAGCTGGAGGAAGCTAAGCAGCGAGAAATCAAACGCATCGAGGCGGAAACGGCTAAGATAGCCGAGCAGAAGCTCAAGGAGAAAGACTTCGAATATTTATTGAACAATAGCACCGCGGATTGGAAGAAGTATAATTGAGGAAGTACAATGAAATTGGATTTAACGATGCGGCGACGAGCTCGACGCTTTAAGTTCAAAATTCATGCATGCTTTACCTGAGGAAGATAGTACGGTTAAGCTCGGCATGGCGTGCGACTTGAATCCGAATGCTTTGCACCCTCTAGGGAAATTCGGATCCCAAGTGACATAGTAATAACGGCATTTCATGCAATCGACGCGTTTGGTATCCGACAAGCCGGATCACTCCTTTTCTTGCAATGAACTCTATTATAACGCATCTCGACAATCGTAGAGAAGAGAGGGTGAAGGCGAAATTCATGAATCCGAATCGAGTAATACCGGTAAAACCTATGAAGCGGTTCGCTAGTTGCATCCTCTTCCTAAGTTTTATCCTTGTCGTCGCAACTGTAGTGACGGGATGCGGCGGGGCCTCTAATGCGGCTGACCGAATGAACGTACCGGACCCGATCGTGAAGCCGATCCCGGAACCGGTAAGTACCCAAACGGGACAATCGGTCGCTAACGAAAAACAAAGCAAGCAAAATTCGACCGGCGAGAAGTCTGCCGAGAAGCTAAGGAAGCTGCCCAAAGGATTCGTATATTTAGACGAGGTTATTCCCGACGCCAAATACGAAATCCGTTATTATAGCGACTACAACTTCGTCGGCGAGCCGATCGACGGTTATAAGGCTCCGGTTCCCATTTTCTCGGGTAAAGCGGCCGATGCGTTGAAGAAAGTCAACAGCGAGTTAGAACGTAAAGGGTATCAGTTATTGATATACGATGCGTACCGTCCACAGAAAGCGGTAAACCATTTTATTCGGTGGGCTAAAGATGCCGAAGACGTGAAGATGAAGATGATTTTCTATCCGGACGTGGACAAAACGAAAGTATTCAAACTCGGGTATGTCGCTTCGAAATCCGGGCATTCCCGAGGAAGTACCGTCGATCTAACGATGGTGGTTAAGAAAACGGGCAAAGCCGTTGATATGGGCGGTCCTTACGACTTCTTCGGAGAGATCTCCGGTCATGGAACGAAGTTGATTACGGCCAAGCAAACGGCGAATCGAAATATTCTCAAGAACGCTATGGTGAAGCATGGCTTCAAGCCCTACGCCAAAGAATGGTGGCATTACACGCTCGTCAATGAACCTTTCCCGAAAAAATACTTCGATTTTGACGTGGAATAGGAAATTTGGTTTATTCGGCCCTTTCACGGGTAATCTAACACAATCTAGCCAAACTGGAGGACTCACATGTCTATTTTTACAAGCGTGACTCGCGCGGATTCGGATGATACGCAAGACATTATGCGTTTGCTGGTCAATACAGCGGAATGGTTGCTAAGCAAAGGCTCTAACCAATGGAATGGATTGCTAAGAGGGGAAGACTCTCATAATACGCCAGAGGCGATCAATCGCGGAGAGGTGTACATTTTCAGGCAGGATCCGAAAATCGTCGGCATGGTCATCCTGCTTCAGGAGCCCAACGCATGGGATCTAGACCTCTGGGGCGCGAAAGCGACGGATAAGTCCGCGATCTATCTTCACCGGCTTGCGATTAATCGTAACTTCGCGGGTAAAGGCATAGGCAGGAATATTATGTCGTGGGTCGATTCGAATGCTCCTTCTTTGGGGAAACGCGTTATCCGGCTCGATTGTCTCGCCAACAACGAAGTGTTGAACGACTTCTACCGCCAGCTCGGGTACGAACATGTCGGGAACGCCTCTAATTCCTACGGAGAGTTCAGCAAGTTCGAGAAACGAGTGTAGCATAGAAATCATCTGCGAACAGCTTGGCCTAACCGGGTCAGGCTGTTTGCGGCTATGCGAAAGCACAGAAACCGAAAGGGAAATCCGATGAAAGAATTTCGATTGTACCTCAGGTTCGTAAAGCCTTATCGGCTTCTAGTTGCCGTTACGCTGCTTATCGGAATGCTGAAGTTTGCTATTCCGCTTGCCGTGCCGTTGTTTCTGCAGTACGCGGTAGACGATATCCTGCTCGCCGATCTCTCCCAGCAGGTCAAGATAGAGCGATTGCTTCAGTTAGTCGGAATATCTTTCGTCTTATTCGTCGTCATTCGCTATCCTGTGGAATACTTCCGCCAATATTTCGCCCAATGGACGACAAGCCGGATCTTGTTCGATCTTCGCAATAAACTGTACGGGCATCTGCAACGTCTATCACTGCGATTCTATCAAGAGCGCAAGTCGGGAGAAATCATTTCCAGGATGATCAACGATGCCGAGCAAACGAAGGCGATCGTCGAGACGGGCATGATGAACGTTTGGCTGGATTTATTTACGTTGATCATCGCGCTTGGAATCATGCTGTACATGAATGCGACATTAACATTGTTCGCGATTATTATTTTGCCTTTCTACGGGCTTGCCGTAGTTAAGTTATACAAGCGGCTAAGGTCTTACGCCCGATCGCGCTCGGCCGCCTTAGCGGACATGCAGGGATACCTTAACGAGCATGTCGTCGGTATACCTGTCGTAAAGAGCTTCACTTTGGAGAAATACGAACAGAAGCAGTTCGGCGTTAAGAACGGTAAATTCCTCGAACGTGCGTTAGCGTTGACCCGCTGGAACGCTTTGACGAACGCCATCATTAATACGCTTACGGAAATCGCGCCTCTCCTTATTTTGTTCGGAGGCGGCTATATGGTCATTAAAGGCAAGTTAACGATCGGAGAGTTCGTCGCTTTCTACGGGTATCTCGATCGGCTGTATACCCCGCTGCGCAGACTGGTTAACGCATCGACGGAGCTGACGCAAGCTTCGGCTTCCTTGGAGAGGGTCATGGAGCTGCTGAACGAACCCCCAGGTATCAAGGATGACTTGGCGGCCCAACCTCTTAAGAAAGTCGCCGGGCGGATCGAGTTTCAGGACGTTTCGTTTCGTTACCGCGAAGAAAACGATTACGTGCTCCGCGATATCGATTTGACGATCGAGCCGGGACAGACGGTTGCGTTCGTAGGGATGAGCGGAGGCGGTAAATCCTCGTTGATCAGTCTACTGCCGCGATTCTACGATATTCAAGAAGGCACTATTCGAATTGACGGCCAGGACATCTCGAAGGTGACGCAGATCAGCCTGCGCTCGCAGATCGGCATGGTTCTGCAGGACAATATCCTGTTCAGCGGAAGCGTTCGCGAGAATATTATGCTTGGCAATCCGGATCAATCGGAAAGCCAAATGCTAGAAGCCGCGAAGCGGGCCAATGCGCACGACTTTATTATGAGTCTTCCCAACGGTTACGAAACCGAGATCGGAGAACGGGGAGTGAAGCTGTCCGGCGGCCAGAAACAGCGAATCGCGATCTCAAGGGTATTCTTGAAGGATCCGGCGATCTTAGTTCTGGACGAGGCAACTTCGGCTCTGGACTTGGAATCCGAGCATCTGATCCAGGAATCGCTGCAGGAGCTCGCGGATAATCGGACGACGCTTATCGTCGCGCATCGTCTATCTACTATCACGCATGCGGATCAGATTATCGTCATCGAACGCGGTGAAATCGCGGAACGAGGCACTCATCGCGAACTGATGGAGCTGAACGGGGTATATGCAAGGCTATATAATGTGCAAAATTTAGGATAGGACTTTATTTCGCATGATTTGGCTATATTCATAGATTCTTTTGAGTTGGAGGCGATGGGTCTGATGGATTCGAAGTTGAGCTTGCCGTTTCATCCCGTAATATCCGCTTGGTTCTCCTCGTCTTTCGGGGATCCGACGGACGTGCAACGCCAAGCTTGGCAGGCGATCGGCGAAGGGAATCACACGTTAATCGCCGCGCCGACGGGATCGGGGAAAACATTAGCCGCATTGCTTCCCTGCTTGGACAAGCTTGCTCGATCACGCGGACGTACGAGGGAAGCAGGCGTACGAATCGTCTATCTATCGCCTTTGAAAGCGTTGAATAACGATATTCATCACCATGTCCTTCAATTCGTAGAGCAGTTGGAAGGCGTTGCTGCCATTAACGGCGATTCGGACTGGAGCGGCATCCGTTGCGAAGTGAGAACGGGCGATACGAGCCAGAGCAAACGCGCTTCGATGTTGCGTAATCCTCCCGACGTGCTCGTGACGACTCCGGAATCTCTCTACTTATTGCTAACTTCCGAGAAAGGCCGAGGAATCTTGAGAACCGTCGAGCAAATCATCGTCGACGAGATTCACGATCTAGCGGCCGATAAACGCGGTTCGCATTTATCGTTAACGATGGAGAGATTGTCTCGAAGATGCGCTAAGCCGCTTCAACGCATCGGAGTGTCGGCGACCCAGAAGCCGCTAGAGAGAGTGGCTACATTCCTCGGAGGCTGGGAGCAAGCAGCAGGTATCGGAAAGATCGCGGATGGCGATGATATGCGTCCTCGTCCGGTCACGATCGTAGAAAGTACGATGAGCAAGCACATGGACGTACGGATTACGATGCCGGATCAAAGCAAACCCGCCGCGACGAGAGAAGCGGTATGGCTGCCGCTCCTCGACCGAATTATTCAGGCTATGGAAGGAAGCCGCTCCGTTTTGTTATTCGTCAACAGCCGTCGTCTGTGCGAACGGCTTTGCTTGCGGCTTAACGACCACGTCGGTTACGAGATGGCCCGCTCTCACCATGGCAGCATCTCCCGCGAGCGTCGTCTTGAAGTGGAAAGCTTGCTGAAGGAAGGGAGCCTAAGGTGCATCGTGGCGACCTCCTCGTTGGAACTCGGCATTGACGTGGGGCACATCGACCTGGTCATACAATTAGACTCCCCGCAAGAAGCCGCCCGCGGCATTCAGCGGATAGGCCGTGCCGGCCATGCGGTAGGAGAATCGAGCCGCGGGTTGCTGCTGGCCAGGCAGAAAGCCGTATTGCCGGAGCTTGCCGTGTTATGCAGGCAAATCGCTCGCCGCGAGATCGAAGAAATTCGTATCCCGCGAAACCCGATGGACGTCTTGTCGCAACATATCGTGTCCATGGTCGCCATGGAGGATTGGGAGCTCGGCGAGCTCTATCGCTTGATCCTGCACAGCGATAGTTATCATACGTTTCCCAAGGATCGATTGGAAAGCATGCTGCAGGTTCTGTCCGGTTTCTATCCGTTCGCAAGACCTTTGCTTACTTGGGATCACGATAGCAATGTCTTATCGAAGAGAAGCAATACCGCCATGGCGTCGATTACCGGAGTCGGTACCATCCCCCAGAGCGGCAATTATCCCGTTCATCACTTGGATAGCCGTGCTCATCTTGGCGAACTGGACGAAGAATTCGTGCAAGAGAGTCGCGTGGGGGACGTCTTTCAACTAGGGACGAGCTCGTGGATGATCCGGGATATTCGCAATGACCGGGTATACGTCTCCGAAGCGGGCAACAGGTTCAGCGAAATTCCGTTCTGGCGCAACGAAGCAGGCAGTCGTCCTTATGTGTTGGGCGAGAAGATCGGAGCTTTCCTGCGGGAAATATCAGAGCGTCTCGAGCTTGAAAAGGATGAGGAAACCGTCCCGTCGGATAGCCGTTCGGCAATGGAAGATCGGGTAGTCGAGTGGCTTAACCGGCATTATGGCATGGATCGTACTTCCGCAGAGGAGTTGATCTCTCTCGTACGATCCCAGTTCAAGTCGTGCGCGATCCCGACGGATAAGCAAATCGTCGTCGAACATTATCGCGACGTGGTGAACCAAACGCATGTCATTATCCATAATCAATGCGGGAGAACCGTTAATCGCGCTTGGTTGCTTGCGATCGAAAGGCAATTCGAACAAACTTTGCCTTACAAGCTGTATGGGAATGCCAAGGACAACGGCATCGAATTCGTACTCCCGGAGTGGGACTCCTCTTGGCTGCAAGCGTTGAACCAAGTGACCCCCGCGAACCTTGAGACTTTGCTGGTCGAAGCGATCACGGGGTCGCCTTTGCTCGGAATCGCGTTTCGAAGAATAGCCGAGAACTCGCTCCTCCTATCGAGAAGCTTCACGAGGACTCCTCTGTGGCAGAAAAGGCTTCGCAGCGAGGAGCTTCTGCGCGGGGCGATGCCTTATGCGGAGCAATTTCCCTATTTGCGGGAAGCGATGTCGGAATGCTTGCACGATTATTTGGGTTATGACGAGTTAAAATCCGTACTTGAAGCTCTTGTTTCGGGGCAAACGTCGATCATCGTCAGAGAAACGCCTTTTCCGTCGCCTTTCGCGTCGCAATTTATCGCGGATTACGTCAATATGAGAATCTACGAAGGAGACGGCTTGGACGAGGCGACACGGCTTCAACTGTTGAATGTGAGCAAGGAATTGGCCAGTCAGTTATTCGAGGGGAACGGTGCCGGAGAGGCGATTAACCGCGAGGTCATCGAAGAGGAAAATCGGCGAATAAATTCGCAGGATCACCCTCCGACCGATGCGAACGAGCTGTGGACCCTGCTGAAGAGCAGGGGGGATTTGACCGCCATGGAGATTGCCAAAGTTGCCGGCGAGCCTTCATTGGCTTGGCTCCAGTCGCTACATGAGCAAGGGCGAGTCACTAACGTGGATATGACGGGTGATGGGGAGTATCGCTGGATTCCATCCGATGAACGCGATGTGTATGCCAGCTTTCCGGAAACGACGCCCTCGGTTATTTTCGTGCTCGGAAGATATGCCGATCATGTCATCTCGTTCACGGAAGCCGATCTTTGCGAGAGATATCCGGCATTAACGCTACGGACCGCGAAGGATGCCGTGGAGCAATTGCTGGAACAGGGATTGATTGAAAGGGCGCCTCACGCCGCCGACGAAGAGGAGCGGTTATGGTCAAGCGCGAAGGTCGCTTCGCGTCTCGTGCGCTTATCGATCCGGCATGCCCGCGACCGGGCGGAGCCGGTAGAACCTGCGCGATGGTGCAGTCAAATCGCTTTCATGCAGCATGCGCTGCAAGGCACGCAATTGCAAGGAAGCGAGGGCCTGCTTGCCGTTATTGATCGGCTTCAAGGCTTATATCTCCCATTGTCCCATTGGGAGACGATTATCTTTCCTTCGCGGCTGTCTCCTTATCGGAAGGAGCATCTGGATCAATTATGCGCCTCAGGGGAGGTGCTCTGGCTGGGGCGTAAAGACGAGGGGGATAAGGAAGGGAAAGTAGCCTTCTTCCTTACGCGATCCAAGTCCTTATTCACGCCTTACTTAGCGGATTTGGTGGATGGGTCTCCGACCAAACATCCCGAGCTCCTTAAGCTATTGGCGAGTGGCGGGGCCAGTTTCCTTACCCGACTTAGCAGGGAAGCAGGCAAGCCGCCTTCCGAATTGTTGACCGATTTGCTTGACTTGGTATGGGAAGGGCGTGTCTCGAACGACCAGTTCGCTCCGCTTCGTCTTCAGATTAACGCGAAGCAGGCGAATTGGGCGAAGACGGGCTCCGGATTAGGTCGTTGGTATGCGACGAGTACGTTACAAGAAAGCGATCAATCGGCGAATCGGCAAGAGACGCCCGAGAAGGAATCGCCGGTGCTGAACTGGACGCATCATTTGATCCAAGTGTATGGATTGATCAATAAGGATTTAGTGGCCAAGTCTGCTCCTTATTCCTGGGATACGTTCTATCCGGTACTGAAGAGACTGGAAGAATGGGGAGTTCTGACGAGGGGGACGTTTATCCGCGGAATGTCGACGTTGCAATTTACGACGAGGGAATTGAGCGATTCGGTTCGTCGCCCGCTGCCGATGCCGGAACGTCTTCCCGCGACACTACTCTCTTCAGCGGATCCGGCGAATCCGTTCGGGCTGCTCATCGATTGGCCGGAGCATGGCGGAGGAGCCTCGTATGCACGGAAACCGGGTAATTTCTTGGTTCTTCAGGATGATCAATGGATAATCTGGATCGAAAATAACGGAAAACGAGCTTATAGCCAAGCGAATAGGGGACTCTCGGAGAAATCGGAATCCGGTCTTGATGATCGATCGATTGAACATCAAGCTTCGCTTCTTCTGTCGGCGTTCCAATCGATTATTCGCAGGCGGAAACTCGTCAAGATCAAAGTCGACTTCTGGAACGGCGAACCGATTACCGAATCGGAGATCGGCAATGAATTGATGAAGCTAGGAGCCGAAAGGGATCTTCGATCGCTTGTATTCTGGTCTAGTTAGCAGTCGGAGGTCCCGGATCCTAATTTGTGAAGCCAAGGATGGATTCCTGGTGTACAATAGCTATAGATAATATCCATTATAGGGAGATGTTGAGATGTTGAACGAGGATGTGTTATGGCAGGGCAAACCTTTCAACTATGGAATCCCAAGTTTTACCCGTTATCAAATTACGGAACGAAGAGTCATTGTGGAAAGAGGCATTTTCACCAAAAGACGCGAAGAAATCCAATTGTATCGCGTGCGGGATATTAACTTGAAGAGGAATTTGATCGAGAGAATGCTCAAGTTCGGGGACATTACGATTTTCTCCACCGATACGACTTCACCGACTTATATTCTTAGAAATATAAGAGACAGCGTTAGAGTGTCGGACCTTCTCGGTCAGGCAGCCGAAAATGCTAGACTCAAATACAGAGCTCAAGAGCTTACCGAAGTTCAAGTTCAATAACGCCCGATTTGGGGCTCCTGAGTGAACTGCACATATCGAATGAGTCGCATGTGCAATCATGTCCGATCAGGAGCTCCTGAGTAAACTGCATATATCTTCGCTTGCTCAAATATGTCCGATTAGGGGTCCCTGAGTAATCTGCACATATCGTATATATCCCTCACAAAAGCGTTGGTTGAATTAACTCTCGAGTTCCTCACCGGTAAATTGGAAACCGTTGCGGAACTGGAGTTAATATGTGCTGACCTGGAGTTTATGTGCACATAGCTCAGGAGAAGGTAAAGCGATAGTAGTCGAGTTCCAATTATATGAAAAATTGACCCTAGAAGCTCGAGAGTCAATATGTGCACATTGCTCAGGTAAAGCCAAAAGGCAAGTGAACGACTGATTCCCAATTACTGAGCGCGTAAGAACTATGCTGTAGCTACTCGGAGTACATATGTGCACATAGCTCAGGGGATGCCCAGGCAAGCATTAGAAGCATTGTTACAGATGAAGCTTAATCGATTTCTTATAGATCGGATACAGCCATTTTACGCCATTAGGCGTTAAGGTGTCCGCGATCAGGTGAGAAGCATATCCCGCGACCGCAACGACCGTTATTCCATCGATCCCAAGCTGTTGCTCAAGCCCCCGGCCGATCGCTCCCCATAGTACCAAAGCCCATATCGTATGCGTCATTCCCCGATGTTTTAACCAAGGAACCCAAGCCACGAATAAACCGAAGCCCATCAACCAATTCTGCTGAGTATCCCATCCGGCATAGAGCAGCGCGCAGCCGATCGCGCTTACGAGAGCATTACGGATCGTGCCTTCTTTGGTGATCAGTCCGAGGATAAACATCGCAACGGAGATGGTGCTGAAGATGGGATAGAGCGTATCCCGAACAAAATACAGGTAGGCAAATACGGCAACGAAGCCAATCCCCGTCCATAGAGCTAGGTTGCGCAGCAATTTGGACAGCTTGCCGAGTTTACCGCTTAATAGGCTAGGGCCATCCAAATCCGCGCTTAACGCCGAGAAGCCGGCAATGCAAACGTACATCGCCGCATGATCGAATTGGAATGGGTAAATCAGGCAGGCCGCCGCCCCAATGGCGCCTCCAATGGCTAGATGAGTCGTCCCTTTCATAGTTCCCCCCGCTGACTGTACTTGGTGCAAGATGTTTATGCTGCATGAATACTAGATATGCAAACATATGTTTGCTTGGCTAAGTAATTATACAGGCAGACCGGGGGGATTAACATCCTACTAGCAGACTATTATAGAGCGATAACCGTGTTCACGGCGATTTATTTCGTCCTACTTCGTTCTGCCCTTATATTTTCCCGTGTTCCTTAAGTCGACTTTGACGATAATCTTCCTAAGGCATTCATGGTCAAGTAAGAACGCTTGGGACTTGTGAAGCCTATGCCATTCTTTGGGACGATTTCGATAGAGCGTCTCCTCCAGCATGAGGACATCGACCTGCTTCTTTAATCCGTTATGGAAGCTTTCCCTGATTTCGTCGCTTATGACTTCACTTGCTTGTTGTTCAAGGTAATCGATGGAGACGTCCTTCATTAATTCATCAAGCGTGGCATCGATTTTTAAGCTGACGTCATACCATACTTTCCCGTCTACGACATCGATATCCACCTTATAATGCGGATTGATCATAACCATCGTGGCGATCGCTTTTCCTTCGGCAGGGATTCTGATCAAGGATCTCTTTAGCTCTTTTTGCGACCAACGGGTACCCGCCAATTCATCTTCAGAGAGCCAGGCCGCCATTTTATCCTGATTAAAGAAATACGCCCCGTTGATCTTAAGCAAGGATTTCGAATTTTTGTCCTCGCGCCAGGTTCCCTTGTTAATCGTGAGGGAGGGTAACATTCCAGGCTCGCCAGGCTCGTTGATTTGCGCAATGACTTGGTTGCCGGTCTTAGGTACGATAAACGAACGCTGGGCATAGATTTGCTCGGGAGAAAACATGAGCGTATCCAATGGCGATAAGTTAAAAATGGATTTCTGGATGAAGATGTCGCTGAGCTTTTCTTTGGTACCGAAAATAAGAATGTTATACCGAACATCTCCGAACCGATTCATTGCGTTATAGGCATCTCTCACGCCTCTCTTTAACACGTTCTCCGTGCACACGATCGTTTTGACATGCCCCCAGAAGATGCGCATCTGAGACGTGGCGTAAATAGACGATAACGATTCGGATATCGTCGAGCCCTCACCTTTACCTACCCATATCGGGACGGATTTGCCGACTTCAAGCGTTTCGGATCTGCCGATATTGGTGAAGTTCAATACTTGTACATAGGTAATGTATTTACCATCCACGAAATCCAACCCGATCGCGGTAACATAGTCCATGTTCTGAATATCTTTGGAATTCCAACAGCCCGTTAACGGAAACAGAAAGATCAGCGCGCTACCCAGAAGCAAAAGCCGTTTCATGGACCTTGATCCTCTTGGTGATCAGGGTCGATCGGCTCCATAGCGATTGGCCTGGTTCTGATCTTGGCGAAGGGGAGCCTAAGGTAGGATACGGCAACATCTTTAATATGGAGCGGAGATATGGGAGTAAGGTAAGGCACGCCGAAGGATTGCAGTCTAGACATATAAGCAACGAGAAGGATAAGACTGAGAATTAAACCGTACATCCCGAGAAACGCCGCAACGAGAAACGTGACCAGCCTAACGAGACTGACGACGGTACTTAGACTTTGGTTGACTAACGTAACGGAAGTTACCGCCGTAATGGCGCCCACTACGACGACGGAAGGCGATACGAGGCCGGCGCGGATCGATGCGTCGCCGATAATCAGACCTCCGACGACGGTTAGCGTCTGTCCGATGTTGCTGGGCAGGCGAACGCCGGCTTCCCGAAAGATCTCGATCAACATAAGCAGGATAAACATCTCCATCTGCGCGGACAGAGGAAGTCCGAGCCGCGCTCCTGCGATCGTAGCCATCATTCGGAAAGGAATTTGATCTTGATGAAACGCCGTAAGCGATACCCAAAAGCCAGGCAGCACGATAGACAGAAAGAGGCTTACTAGCCTAATAATGCGTGCGAAGGAAATATAGGTGTAGTTAAAATGAATATCCTCGGGCGATTTCATAATGAGCGATAAGCCGGCTGGACCAATAAGGACCATCGGAATACCGTCTACGATCAAGATAAACCTTCCCGCAAGCAGGCTGTTCACGACATAGTCGGGGCGTCCGGTCACGGCGAACGTGGGGAAGATCGTGAATTTAGAATCGGATAACATTTCTTCGAGCTGGTTGATGCTGTAGATCCCATCGACGTCGATCTTGCTTATTCTTACGCGGACTTCTTTTAAGATTTTGGGAGATAGAATGTCTTGAAAATATAACAGGCCGATCTTCGTCTTCGTTCTCCTGCCCAGAGTAAACGTTTCATAATTCAGGCTGGTGCTGCGGATTCGTTTGCGAATGAGCGCGACGTTAATGACGAGATCTTCCGTAAAGCCATCCTTAGGTCCTTTGATCGAAATTTCCGTATTGGATTCCTCTGGCATCCGTTGCGGCCGATTGCAAATATTCATTTTGTACATTCGTTCGCTTGCCTTGAAAAACAAAATGAGATCGCCTTGAAAGAGATACTCAATAAGAGTATCCGCGGATTCCTCTTCTTTAATATAAATAAGAGGCAACGTTCCCGTGATTTCTCCGGATAGTAAGTCGGAGAACTGAGCTTTCTTAATCAGCTTTTCTAATTCCGGGAGGACGATTTGCGCGATTTGAACGGAGTCGCACAGTCCTTCAGAGAATATTAGCATCACTTCGGAATTCGGTTGGTCGTCAAGCTTGCAGCTTTGAATTTGCACATCCGCCGAATGGACGAAGAGCTCGCGGAGTTTAACTTCGTCCCATTTCTCTGATGCCGATTGCGGTCGTGTCGTCATGTTTTTCCTCCTTTGGCTTGTTTGGCGAACGCGGACACCGATACCCATGCGATCGAAACCGCCAATAAGACGACCAGCGATATCGGGAAATAGAAGCGATACATCCATAGGTAGAAGGTGTATTCATTGATCGGGACGACGGACAACACGATGTAACTCAAGGCGATGAGCATGATGTAACTGTTTTTCGTGTGGGAATTGCGCAACGGCAAGAGGTCGATCACCAAGAATATGGACAAGCTGATTCGCACGCAAGCCCCGGCAAGCCACTGATAGACGGAGAAGAAATCGACATGCTCGACGTAGGATCCGAGCCTGACCAACCTCCATTGCTCGAAAGGGGACACCATTTGTTTGGCTGCTTCGAGTGGTCCGAATTCCGTGATCGCCCCGAACAACGGTCCAACCATAATGTAGACCATGATTGATGAGTAGATGAGTAGATGTAGCGGACGAACCTTGGCATTTATGTGATGCTGCAAGGCGATGAGTACAATGATTTCAACGAAACCTCCGCCTGCATAGATCATCCCGTTGATCACGGGGGATATTCCGAATTCCAAGTACGGCTTGAGCATATTGAAGTTTTTTTCCGGATAATTGGACACGCCGGCAAATATGCCGAGCAGGATGACGAACGGGAGCAAGATCCCGGACATCACGGCGATAACCCGAATTCCCCAATGCGCGAACGTTGCGCAGAGCACCGTTAGCACGATCGACAGTACGATCTTCGGAGTCGAAGGGAGATAGTTGGTGACCGTCCAAGCCGATGTATGTACGATCGTCATCGCTCCGATTAAATAAAGTTGAATAATCAGAGGAATAGTAAGAATCCATGCCACGATCGGATGGGTTTGTTTGGCTAACCACGGACGAAGTTCGCTTTGCCCGGAACGTTTCATGAAGACGCTAAGAAACAGGCACCAGGGAACGAACAACACCCCGGCCGCGATAACGGATATCCAAGAATCCCGGCCGGCTGCATCCAGAAGCATCGGATTAACGATGACATGATTCGTAAGTCCGTTCATCAACATGAGTATCATGCATGCTTGCAAGAAGCTGATTTTACTGTTGACTGCTGACAATTCTATATCCCCTAGCTAGCTGGTAAAGTTTGCAACAACTG
Organism: Cohnella herbarum; assembly: GCF_012849095.1. Lineage (NCBI taxonomy): Bacteria > Bacillati > Bacillota > Bacilli > Caryophanales > Paenibacillaceae > Cohnella > Cohnella herbarum. The sequence continues at coordinate 1,844,945 of NZ_CP051680.1, read as the reverse complement.
TTACTATGCACGATCAAATGGCTTTTTATGTAACGGATATAAGGGCTCAAAACCTCCTAAAACCTCTTAAGATGACAATTATGAGAAAATATTAATTTACTGCGTCCGGGATCGACATTTTTTCTTTATTTATTCACTTAAAGAATGACAAGCTTTTCATCCGCATATATGTACAATCTAACCTATATTGCTGCGAGTAGCCTTCACCATTTCACGAAAGAGGTGTTGTCATGCGTAGGAAGCTAATGAGCCGTGTGATGATTTATGCGTTAGGATTAGCTCTGCTGTTAACTTTAGGAATGAGATTTCAACAGTTGAATAACGATCAGAAGCCCGTTTCCCCTGCTCCGATACTTTTGTCGCAACCATCCGTTAAGCCGGTCGATACAATTATCGATACAACTAGCGCAACCGTACCGCTGAGCACGATAACCGATTCGGCATCGATCCGATCAAAGAATGAACCGATCCAAGACATAGCCAAGAGTCCGGATAGCGAAGTGCGTATCTCGGCCCTCGTAAGTTCATCGATTCGTACATACGAAGTTACGGCGTATTATCTTAACGTACGGGCGAATGCCTATCCGAAATCGAAAATCATCGATATCGTCAAGAAGGGGACGAAGCTTGCCGTTTCGAGAACGACGGATAACGGTTGGCTGAGAATTAACGGCGGAGGGTATGTACATGGCGACTATGCCAAGTTGGTGGATGAGGGGATAATTAAAAGCGGAGAAGAGACGAGGGAAGCAGATGGATTGAAGGAACCTAATGAACTGAAGGAATCCGACGAAGCGAGTGATGACATACAAGCTATAGAGGAAGATTCCGAGGTCGTGAAGCCGTCGTCGACGGTAGGAACGGAATCGGGGCTTACGGAAGAAGATATCTCCGTTATTTTTAACGGGACGGCTCTAGAGGGGCATGGACTGGAGCAGACGATTCTCGAGGTCGAAGAGGAGTATGGCATTAACGCTTTGTTTACGATCGCGGTTATGAAGCTGGAGAGCGGTAACGGGAGCAGTAGATTGGCTAAGAACAAGAACAATCTGTTCGGTCTTAACGCGTCAGGCAAAGATGCGCATAAGAGAGCGTTCAGCTTCGAGACGAAAGGGGACAGCGTACGAAAATTCGGTCAGTTGCTCTCCAAAAATTACGTGGGTAAAGGGTACACGACGATCGAGAAGATTGCGACGAAATATTGTCCGGCGAATTCCAAGTGGTCGGGGCTCGTTAAAAATATTATGACTAAGGACTACAAGAAGCTGAACGTTATTTGAACCAGCCCTTTTCGTTGAATCGCTTGATCGCTTCTACGCGATTGCTTACGTTGAGCTTGTCTAAGATGATGGAGATGTAATTCCGTATCGTACCGGTCGTAAGGTAGAGCTCCGTGGCGATTTCTTTCGTGTTCTTGCCATCGGCGATCAATTCGAGCACTTCCTTCTCCCGATCCGTTAACGGATTATCGTTATCTCCGCCGTAGGCCTCGTCAACGAGTTCCGCGGCGTAGATCCGTTTGCCCGCCAATACGCTTCGGATCGTGCTAGCCAGCTCGTCGCTCGGGCTGTCTTTTAACAAATAACCACTTACTCCTGCCTTGATGGCGCGATCGAAGTAACCCGCGCGGGCGAAGGTCGTTAAGATAATGACCTTGCATGGCAATTCTTTAAGCTCTTCAGCCGCTTCAAGACCGGTTTTTCCCGGCATCTCGATATCCATAATACAGATGTCGGGTTCGTGGAGACGTACGAGTTCGATTGCTTTCGCGCCGTCCGAAGCTTTGCCGACGACGACCATGTCCTCTTCAAGATCGAGCAGAGAGCCGAGCGCGCCTAACAGCATGCGTTGATCCTCTGCGATAACGATACGAATCATGCATTGTCCTCCTTTTCCATGCGCCTTACGATTTGCGGAATTCTCGTAATGATCGTCGTTCCTTCTTTTAATGAAATTTCCAAAGTTCCGTTCACGAATTCCAACCGTTCTTTCATTCCTTGCAAGCCATGACCGTTCTTGAAGTTCAATTCGTTCGTCCGATTGTCGCCATTGTCGTGAACTTTCATAATGACCTCAGTCGGTGTTTGCTCCAGGGATAGGCAACAGGAAGTAGCTTCGCTATGCTTAACTACATTATTAACGGCTTCCTTCAAGCACATGCTCAATACGTTCTCCGAGAGGAGAGAGATGCCGGGCAATGTCGGATCTCCTTTAATCGTGAATTCGATCTGTGCCGCCTTTAGAATTTGCTTAATGCGCACGATCTCTTCTTCGAGCTTGGTTCCGCGCATTCTGGAGACGAGCAGCCTGACTTCATGCAACGCCGTTCTGGCCGTTTGTTGAACGTCTTTCATCTCGGCGCGAGCCTTATCCGGGTTCTTGGCGATGAGTTTATAGGCTAGATCGCTCTTGAGGCCGATCAGCGACAGCTTCTGGCCGAGCGTGTCGTGCAAATCGCGGGCGATACGTTGCCGTTCCTCCATCTTGACCAAATCGGCGATTCGAATATTCGCGTCTTTGAGTTGCTCTTGCAGTTCGCCGCGCTTGTTGCGGTTATAGCTGTTGAGCGGAAGAAGGATGATGCCGAGCAAACTAATCAAGATGAACGGGGTTTGCGTAATGAAAAATTTATCTTGCATAATGAAGCCTAGATTTACTGCAACGAAGCTGGTCACGATATGAACGGTGTATAAAGTAATAAACCCGGCTTTATTCTGAATGTTGCCGATGAAGAAGGCTAAGAAGAAAGCGAAATATGCATAGTTGAATAACAGCGTCATCGCGATGGAGATTGCGATCTGGATGCTTGTCCCTACGTAAACCGGCCAACCTTTAGCGTTCAAGGTCAGCCGATAACAGACGAAGAATAGGATGATCATGGTAATTCCGCTCACGATCTCGAGATCGGTCGAGGCGCGGAAGATGAAATAGAAAGGCAGTATGCAGAACATAAGCCATACATAAGGGCTTACGCCTGTCGTTTTCGGGAAAATTTGAATTTTCTTTAACTTCTTGTACATCGTTGACGCTCCTAATAACGGGTACGATCTGAGCTTAGTTTAACACAATCTCGAGCTTATGTTACCGTCTTGCTCGGGGACTAGGTCTAAGCTAGGCGACTTCTCCGCTAATCGGAGGCTCAGGCTTCTTAATCGTCGGTACAGCCCCGGATTTATCAAGGTTTTTGATCGCCTTAAAACTCACGAAGCGTTTATTATCCTCATCCCATAGCTTGAACTTCAGAGACCTGAAGCTCTCGGACAAAGTGATCGTCGTCGCATGTTGCAACGGAGGCACTGCTGTATGAGCTTCTTCCAGGTTATAGTTCGGGACTCTAGGGCTTAAATGGTGAACGTGGTGGAAGCCGATATTACCGGTCAGCCACTGAAGCACCTTCGGAAGCTTATAATACGAACTTCCTTCGACCGCCGCTTTCACGTAACTCCATTCCTCGTTGTGCTCGAAATAGGAGTCCTCGAATTGATGCTGCACGTAGAACAGCCAAATGCCCAATGCGCCGGAAATCCAGAAAATCGGAGCTTGAACGAGCAAGAAGTTTTGCCATCCCAGCGCCCACATCAATACGCCGTATAACGCGATAATGCCGATATTGGTGATCCAAGTATTTATTTTTTCCGCGCGTCTTGCGCCTTTTACGTTGAATCTGTATTCGACGAGGAAAATCGCTAGCGGTCCGATGCCGAACATGACGAGCGGGTTCCGGTAAATCCGGTAATACGTTCTTTTCCACCATGGAGCCGCAACGTATTCCTCGATCGTTAGCAACCACATGTCGCCGATTCCGCGTTTATCCAGATTACTGCTCGTTGAATGATGAATGGAATGGCTATGCTTCCACTGCTGATAAGGGAAAAGGGTTAGAATTCCCGTAATGGTACCCATCACTTCGTTGGCTTTGCGGCTCTTGAAGAAGGATTGGTGGCAGCAATCGTGAAAAATGATAAAGGTGCGAATGACGAATCCCGCAGCGAGAATGATGAACGGTAACGCGAGCCAGTAGGAAACGGATAAGCTTAGGTAAGCGGCGGCCCACAGCAGGAAAAAGGGCGGCAAAGTGTTCAGGAGCTGTTTAACGCTTGATTTCGTATTTGATTTTTCATAAGGAGCGACGCCTTTTTTCAATTGTGCATGGTTCGGATTAGTCATAGTTACCTCCTTATGATCTGGACAGTATTGGCATGTGGTTAGTTAGGTTGCGCGACTGTATCTCTATTGTACGTAAGGATGGCGATGGACGTTAGTCATAAGTGTCAGTAACCTCATATGACAAATGTCATGTGTTCGCGTGGTTGTGGCGAAAAATAAAGGAATTTGTCGAATCATGTCAAATAAGTAGAGAGCACCTGAGATAAATTTCGGAGGGTCAGTGACGTGTCCATTAAAGCCAAGTTATCGCTGCTGATTTCGATCATCGTGACGATCACCCTCACGTTGAACATATCGATTTTCTATTTTTCCTCCAAGAACGAACTAGAAACCAACATCAGGCAAGAAATGTATACGATCGCCAAGCAAGTCGGGACGAGCCTTGACGCAGCGGAGAAAACCAAGAGATTCATGGAAGATACGATCGGAGAGAAGCTGCGCGCGGTCGCCGTCGCTGCCAAGAGCGAATTGGATCCCTCTATCGCTAACGTTACCAACGAGCAATTAGCAGGTCTTAGCCACAGACTCGGGGTCGATCATATTTCCCTGTGGAAGCGAACGGATGGCAATATTGTCGTTCTCAAGTCTTCTGAGCCGAAAGAACTTCTCATGTCCTCCAAGACATGGGACTATTGGAATACCGCTTTTAATCAATTGCTGGATGACCAAGAGGTTACGATCCCGGAAGGGCAGAAGCTTCTATATTATTGGTCCGGTCCTTATCAATACGCCTCGTCCGATCCGGAACGCGTTAACAAGTGGGGGTATTATTATGACGGATCGACTGACTATATTATTAATCCCTACATTAATGCGCAAGTATTTCTTGATTACGAGAACAAGATCGGAACGACGGCTCTTATTCGCCAATTGTTAGAGGATAATCCCGATATCTTGGAAATCACCGGGTTCGATCCGAAGTTCTTCGGAAAACCCCCTATCGTGAAAGTGAAGAAAGGCAAGCTCATCCATAACTTAGACGTTCGGGATATTCCGTTCGGCGAATATACATACCGGAATAAGAAAACCGACGTAGCAAACGTTCTACACGCTGCGGAGTCCGGCGAGATCGTAACGACGACGCTCTCGAGCGGCGGTAAAAACGTCATCAAAAGCTTTATCCCCTTAAGCAAGGAAACGCCGTACGTCATTAGCGTAAATTTCGATTACGGCGCGATTAAGGAAGCGTTGAATCGACAGTTGTTCTTACATACGGTAATTTCCGTCTGCTTGATCGTTGCTTCTTGGGGCGCCAGTTATTTGATATCGGGTTTACTCATACGGCCTCTTCATCACATTCTGCACAACGTCAACCAGATTTCCGCAGGGCATTTCGGTAGTAAAATCGCGGTTCGAAGTCAAGATGAACTTGGCTTGTTATCATCCCGGGTCAATACGATGGCGGATAATCTGCAAACTTACATGGGAAGACTGCGAGACTCCGCGGAAGAGCTGAGAAGCACGAAGGAATATTTGGAATCCTTCGTAAACCATACATCGGATGCGATCCACGTCATCGACATGCAGGGCAACATAACGCAGGTTAACAACGCGTTCGAATCGATGTACGGATGGTGCAGAGAAGAAGTCATCGACCGAATTCTTCCTCATATTCCGGCGGAGCTGCAGGAAGAGTACGAGGATATACGCTTGCGAGTCGGGCGCGGCGAATCCTTCGCGGATTACGAGACCGTGCGCCGCAGGAAGGATGGCAAACCTATCGACGTTAGCATTACGGTATCCCCGATCCGCGACGAGGGCGACCGTATCGTGGCCGTTGCGGAAATCTCGCGGAACATTACCGCCCGCAAGCAGACGGAAGAGGTCATCCGCCGTTCCGAGAAGCTGTCCGTCATCGGACAGCTCGCAGCCGGAGTAGCTCACGAAATCCGCAATCCGTTGACGACATTGCGAGGGTTCGTTCAATTGAATAAGCAACAGGGAAATTTATCCGGTGTTTACATGGATATTATGCTCTCCGAGCTGGATCGTATTAATTTTATCGTGAGCGAGTTTCTGGTGCTGGCAAAGCCGCAGGTCGGACATGTTCAATCCGTGGACATTCGAAGCTTATTGCACGATATGATCGCTTTAATGGATTCTCAAGCTAGCATGATCAACGTTGTTTTCGCTCCGCGACTCGATAAGGACGTTCCGATGATCGTCTGCGACGCGAATCAGATGAAACAGGTGTTCATTAACGTAATTAAGAACGGATTAGAAGCGATGCAGGGCAATGCGGGTACGATTACGGTCGAACTGGATTACGATGCAGACAATAAAGAGGTCGTCGCGCGTTTCATCGATCAAGGTCGGGGGATATCGGAGCAGGACTTAAAGAGGCTCGGCGAGCCGTTCTTCACGCGCAAACCGTCCGGTAACGGGCTGGGACTGATGGTTACCCAGCGGATCATCGCCAACCATAAGGGCACGGTGAGTTTCAGAAGCAAGCTGGGAGAAGGAACTTGCGTTGAAATTCGATTACCGGCCCAACAGTAAAGCAGATCATGCTCATTTCCCGGGAAGCCGCAATTTCCGATAAATTTCGCTTAACAAGATATGGAATCCGCGTTATTGTAAGATCTTAGAGATTACGCTTGGCGAAGGGGCTAATAACGTGGGATTTGTTTCGGATTTTCGGATGTTCATCCGCGTCCGTTGGGCGTGGAAGCTTATCGCGGCCATGTTCTTATACGGCTTGGGAGTAGGGATTCTGGCTCCGATGAACGCGGTTTACATGCAAGAAAGCATCGGATTAACGAAAGAAGAGATCGTCATCGTATTCGCAAGCTCCTTGCTCTTGAATATGGTTCTCACGATCAGCGTCGGATTCATTAGCGACAGGCTCGTCAGGAGAAGAAGAATCCCGATGATCGCGGCCGCGCTATGTATTGTCGGTTTGCTATTCTACATGCAAGCGGATAGCTTCGCCTATGCGTTGCTCGGAATGGCGTTAGCCAGCGCGCCTTCAGGGATGATTATGGGACAGATGTTCGCGATGGCTCGCAACCATTTCTCCCAATGGGCGCCTACGATCGTGGAAATGTCGCAGCTTTGGCTCCGAGCGACTTTCAGCGTCGGTTTCTTCACGGGATTGCTGGCCGGCGCGAACATTTATCTGATCTCGTCCTTCCGCGGCGTGTTATGGGGAAATCTATTCGGTTACGCTGCGTTATTCGCGCTGTTGCTATTTTACCGCGAAGTCGTTGCCGAACCGCGATCTGCCAAATCCGGCGGCGGCGAGCCTTATAGTCTGATTATGCTCATTGCGTTATTGTTGTTATCGTGCGCCGACGCGATCCGCGGATTGTACTTGCCGCTCGTCGTGAACGAACGCTTCGGCGATCCGAGGCTCGCCTCTTACATCTGGAGCGCGCAAGCGGTATTCGAATTGCTCTTCATGACGATTGCCGGCTATTGGGCCGTTAAATACGGCAGTAAACGAATTATCGTGCTTGGCGCAGCGTGCGCATTCGTAGCTTATTTCGTTTACGCGACGGTCGACTCGCTGCCCGTCTTCTTTGTCGTGCAACCGATCTATTCGTTCTTCGTCTCGGTATTGATGGGCGTAGCCATGGGGTACGTACAACGAATGTTCATAAGCAGAACGGGTTTCGGCGCGAGCTTATATGTTTTTATTACCCAGACCGCTTCGCTAATCGGGTTTATTTTGCCTTTGACGATCGAAGGGATCACTCCGACTATTTTCTATATCCCGGCAGCGCTCGTCCTGGTCTCCCTATCGTTAATCGCGGTATCGCTCAGAAGCGAACGGGGGAAACTGAGCATAAATTCGCAAGCCTAAACAGCCTCTGCCGCTAGGATATAAAAGGTGTTCCGTCCCTTGACATACCCATATGGGGTATATTATGATACAACCAAGAGGTGAAACGATTATGGATAATCTTAAAGAGCCGCAAGGCGAACATTGCCATACAAACGACGTTCATGCAAGAAAAAGCCATCATTCGGACAAAATGAAAACGAATCTGATCTCCCGCCTCAATCGAATCGAGGGGCAAATTCGCGGAATCAAGGGACTTATCGATAAGGATACTTACTGCGACGACGTGCTGAACCAGATCGCAGCCGCCCAATCCGCGCTGAATAGCGTCGGCAGACTGCTGCTCGAAGGGCATATGAAAAGTTGCGTGGTCGATCGGATTCAATCGGGGGATCACGAAGTGCTCGACGAACTTCTCGTTACTGTTAATAAACTAATGAAATAAAGAGATGGAGGGATTTGAGATGAGCAATATTACATTAAACGTACAGGGAATGTCTTGCGGCCACTGCGTGAACTCGGTGGAAGGCGCGGTTAAGAATTTGGGAGCTGCGGCTACGGTCGATCTCGCGAAAGGCTCGGTTACGATCGCTTACGACGAGTCAAAGACTTCCCTTGCCGCAATCAAGGAAGCGATAGAGGATCAAGGGTATGACGTCGTTTGATTTAATTCGGAGTCATCGGCGATGGCTCCTTTTTTTTGCAAATAGATATACCCTAGTGGGTATATGGGTCTGGCAACCGCCGATCGATGAGCCGTAGGACGATGCTCCGCAATTCGGGGTTCTTCGAGAGAACGGAGTGAATCTTTCATAAATTGACTTTGAGAATAGTTATCAATAAAATTAATAGAATAGAAATCATTGGATTGTCACGAGAAGGAGACGCACGGACGTTGAATAGAACGCATAACAAGCCGGTATCCCTTCATTATTCGGAAACGCGAGAGATTGGGATAGCAGGCGGAGCGAAACACACGATTTCTCCAAGCCCATATGATCGATTCGGGATCTGTTTCCATTCGGATGTCCTTGTTTCCGTGGAGGATACTGGCAGACCCTCGATCGAGGTTCCGTTAGGCGAGCTTTTCTATATCCCGGAAGGGTTATCTTTCGCGCTACAGCCTTTGTCTTCTTCGGATGCCAAGGTGAATCTGATTTCCTTTCGCGTGGATTCCAGCCAAAGACGCTCCGGCCTGCTCTCTCCCTACGTTCTCAGAAGCTTCCGGGTGCCCCAGCTGAAAAATTGGATTTCGGAGTTCACGAACGATAACGAAAACGAGGTCGGAGCGCTTTCCGACTATTTTCTGTTGCAATCCAGACTCTATGCGATAGCTTTCGCTTGCATGAAGTCGGAAATCAAGCCGACTCGCAAGGGGGACGAATTGACGAGATTCGTCGAGCAGGCAAGGCAAAGAATCGTCGAGAATTACGATACCGCGCTGGATATGGAAGAGCTCGCGAGAAACTCAGGCTCGGGTTCAAGCCGATTCTATCGAACGTTTCGCAAACAAACGGGATTAAGCCCGCTTAAGTATTTGATCACGACGAGACTTAACGCTTCGTTAAGATTGCTGGCGGATTCGAACGTCAGCGTGACGGAAGCCGCGCACTCCGTAGGCTATAGCGACGAGTATTATTTCAGCCGACTGTTCAAGAAGCAGTTGGGGATCACGCCGACCGAATACGCATCCCGCGCTCAAGTTTCGGTTGCCTGCTTATCTCCGATATTTTCGGGAGATTTAGCCGTGCTCGGGTTGACCCCCAGAGTCACTCTTAAGAGGGATTGGGAGTTAGAAGACGCCAATCTCGCTGATTATTTGGAGGAGATCAAGTCGGCCCAGCCCGACTTGATTCTAAGCGGTCCCATCTCGGAGCCTTTACGGATCGAATTAAGCAAAATCGCTCCCGTATCGGTATATTATTGGCACGATTATTCATGGAAACAACGGTTGGTCGAATTCGGGAGGCTCTTAGGCTTGGAAAGCGTGGCGGAGCGTTGGTTAGCGGATTTCGAGAGCAAGACGGACAATGCTAGACAGCATGTGGTAGAACGATGGCCCGACACTCCGTATTTGCTAATCGGAGTTAGGGAGACGAATTTCCGCGTGTACGGGAAACAGAGACGGAAATTTACGGATTTGTTATATGACGAGCTGCAATTAAAGGCTCCGGCGATTGCCGACGAGATTGGCTTCATGGATTCGGCCGTTCTCGGGGAACTGACGAAGCTGCCCGCGGATAACGTCATGTTCTTAATCGAATTTTCGGCTTCCGAATCGTATTGCGAGCAGTTGGAGAAGGAATGGAAGAGCGCGGTAGGCGCGAACGGACATGAGAGGCAATGTATTTTCATCCGTTTGGAAAATCCATTTCTATATAATTCGGCCATGCACGAATTACTTGTCGATCAAATTGTGAACAATTTGCATACGCAATATCGATTGAAATAGAAAAGTCCATGTGGAAATCGGAATGTCCATTCCGGTTTCTTTTTTTTGCAGTAAAATGGGTTTAGGTTGTGCAAATGATAATCATTATCAAAAAGAAAGAGAATGGAAATGAAAATCGGAATCTTATGGATTGTGCTCGTCGTGCTAGCCTTCACGTCCTTATTCGTCGGAGTAACCGATATAAACCCGTTGGATTTGTTCTCGATGACGGAATATCAATGGGAGATTATGCAGGTAAGCCGAATTCCGCGCTTGATCAGCATTATTATCGCGGGAATAGGGATGAGCGTTATCGGGATGATTATGCAGCAGTTGGCTAGAAACAAGTTCGTGTCGCCTACGACGGCGGGAACGACGGATTCGGCAAGCCTGGGCGTGCTCGTCGCCATGTTGCTTTTTCCGGGTGCATCGCCCTTACTGAAAATCGTCATCGCATTCGTGTTCGCTTTTGTCGGAACGATGATTTTCATGCGAATCTTGACCAAGGTTCAGTTCCGGGATCCGATCTTGATCGCTCTTATTGGTTTGATGTTCGGAGGGATCGTGGGATCGATCACGACTTTCTTGGCGCTCAAATACAACATGCTGCAAAGCGTGATGAGCTGGCTCCAAGGCGACTTCTCGGTCATCCTTAAGGGAAGATACGAGATGCTGTATGTCAGCTTACCGTTAATCGCGATCGCCTACTTATTCGCCAACCGATTTACGATCGCCGGCATGGGCGAAGATTTCGCGGCAAACCTCGGGCTTAAATATCGCCAAGTCGTCAATATCGGACTAGTAATCGTAGCGCTCGTCTCGGCCGTCATTCTCCTTACGGTCGGTTCGCTGCCATTCCTGGGGCTGATTATCCCGAATATCGTCTCGATCTATAAAGGAGACAACTTAAGAAGCAACCTATCCCATACCGCCTTACTGGGCGCGATATTCGTTCTGTCTTGCGACATCCTTGGACGTATCATTATCTATCCATACGAAGTATCCATCGGATTAATGGTTGGCGTACTCGGCAGCGGTATTTTCCTCTATCTGATCTTGAGGAGGAAGAGCCTTGCATGACAAATGGAAGTTAGTTGCGTTAGCCATTGTTGCGACGGGTCTGATAGCGGTATTCATGACGATCGACGGAAGCGGCAATTGGGATTACGTTCTACCTCGCAGAGCGAAGAAAATATTGGCGATGATACTTACGGGCTTAGCTATCGCGCTATCTACAGTCGTGTTCCAGACGATGACGAACAACAAGATTTTGACGCCGAGTTTAATCGGGCTTGATTCTTTATACTTGCTCCTGCAGACGGCTATCGTGTTTGTATACGGTTCGACGGTGCTTACGGCGATGAGCAAAAACTTGCAATTCGCGGTTGCGATAGGGTTAATGGTGTTATTCGCAGGACTGCTGTACAAGTTGTTGTTCAGAAGGGAAGGCAACCATCTCTATTATCTATTGCTCGTGGGGATTATTTGCGGCACGTTCTTCTCAAGCGTATCCAGCTTCTTGCAGATGTTGCTCGACCCGAATGAATTCATGGTCGTGCAGGATAAGATGTTTGCTAGCTTTAACAACGTTAACACGGATATTTTGATCCTCTCCATCGCGTTGGTTCTGCTGGTCGTCGTTTATTTCTATCGGGACTTCAAATATTTGGACGTTCTTGCGCTAGGTAAAGAGCATGCCGTGAATCTGGGCGTTCCCTACGATCGAATTACGAAAAGACTGCTCGTCGCGGTAGCCTTGCTGGTTGCGGTTTCGACGGCTTTGGTAGGTCCGATCACGTTCCTCGGATTGCTGATTTCGAACATTGCTTATCGGATGATGAGCACTTTCCGGCATAAAATCGTCATCGTAAGTTCGATCTTGATCAGCATCGTAGCGCTTGTCGGAGGACAATTGATCGTCGAAAGAGTGTTTACTTTTTCCACCAATCTCAGCGTGATCCTCAATTTTGTCGGAGGTATCTACTTCTTATACCTACTGCTTAAGGAGAGCAAATCGTGATAGAGGCAAGGAACGTTACGAAAAGTTACGGCGGTAAAAGCGGGATCCACGGGGTTTCGACGACGATTCCGAAAGGCAAGATCACGTCCTTCATCGGTCCGAATGGAGCGGGGAAGAGCACGCTGCTATCGGTCGTCAGCAGATTGATTCAGATGGACGAAGGCGAAGTGGTAATAGACGGTTTGGACGTTAAGAGCACGGACAGCAGCGAGCTGGCCAGGAAAATATCCATCTTGAAGCAAGCGAACGCCATTAACGTAAGGCTTAGGGTAATCGACTTGGTGGAATTCGGCAGATTTCCGTATTCCAAAGGGAGATTGAACACGGAGGATCGCCGGCATGTAGATGAAGCGATAAGTTACATGGAGCTTGACGAAATGCGCGACAAATATCTGGATCAGCTTAGCGGAGGACAGAAGCAACGGGCATTCATTGCCATGGTGCTTGCTCAAGATACCGATTACGTGCTGCTTGACGAGCCGCTTAACAATCTGGATATGAAACATTCCGTCCAGATCATGAAGGTACTTCGCAGACTCGTCGACGAACTGGGCAAAACCGTGGTGCTCGTGCTTCACGATATTAATTTCGCTTCCAGCTACTCCGATTACATCGTTGCGATGAAGGAAGGCCGAATCGTTCATGAAGGGTCGACGGACGAGATGATCGACACCTCGGTGTTGAAGAGCGTATATGACATGGACATTCCGATACATGTCGTGGACGGGAAAAAAATATGCATTTATTTCTCTTGAGTTATTTTGGAGCCATGTGCCCCGATTGACTATATAAAAAACATAAATAGGAGTGGTCTTTCGTGAAAAAATCTTTATCCCTGATTCTGATGTCTGTTATGATGATTGCTGTATTGGCAGCATGCGGATCCAACAACAATGAAGGAGCGGCAAGTCCGTCGGCTTCTCCGAGCGCGTCCGCTTCTGCTTCGGAGTCCGCCAGCCCAAGCGCAACGACTCCCGCCGCACCCGCGGAAGTAACGATCACGCATCCGCTAGGTACCGCGACGGTAAAAACAAACCCGGAAAAAGTCGTCGTGTTCGACTTCGGTACGTTAGATACGTTAAATAAACTAGGCGTCGAAGTCGCGGCGCTTCCGAAAGCTTCGATTCCGTCTAATCTGTCCCAATTCGGCGATGCGAAATACGAAGACGCGGGCACGTTGTTCGAGCCGGATTTCGAGAAGCTGAACAAGTTAAAGCCCGACGTTATTTTCATCAGCGGCAGGACGGCGGAGGCTTATGAAGAACTGAATAAGATCGCGCCAACGATTCAAATGTCGATCGATTATAGCAAGTATGCGGAGTCTTTCGCAGCAAATGCGGAAACGATCGGTAAAATCTTCAACAAAGAAGCAGAAGTTGCCGCCGAGCTTGCTGCCTTTAACGCTTCCGTTGAAGAGTTGAAGGGTAAAGCTTCGACGGCGGGTAAAGCGCTTATCGTGCTTACGAGCGGCGGTAAAATCAGCGCGTACGGCAAAGGCTCCCGTTTCGGCAGCATTCACGATACTTACGGTTTCGTTCCCGTGGACGAATCGATTAAGCCGGATACGCACGGCGATAAAATCTCGAACGAGTATATCGCGGAGAAAAATCCGGACATTCTGTTCGTCGTCGATCGCGATGCGGTCGTGAGCGGAGAAGGAACGGTTCCGGCCAAAGAAGTGATCGAGAACGATCTCGTCAAGAAAACGAACGCCTTCAAGAACGGCAAAATCATCTATCTAGACGCGAACTATTGGTACTTGTCGGGCGGCGGTCTTCAAACGGAATTAGAAATGGTTAAAGAAGCGGCTCAAGCCGTTCAATAAATCGAGATTATGGAGGCTAATATAGATGCTCATTCAAACACGAACGATCGTCGTGGAAAAAGGGAATGCGGACAAGGTTATCGAACGTTTCAGCCAAGAGGGGATTCTCGACGAAAGAGAAGGCTTGATCGATATTTCCGTCATGGTGAATAAACGCGGCAAAGAAAACGAGGAAGTCGTTGTATTCATTCGTTGGGAATCCGAAGAGGATTGGAAAAATTGGGAGAAGAGTCCCGAACATCTTCAAGGCCATCGCGACAACAAGGGAAAGCAGCAGCCTGAATACGTCATCAGCTCGAACGTTAACATGTACGAAGTTAAAAAAGTCAGAAAAGGCAAGTTCGAACGAAAAGGCGAATAAATAATGATGCTATAAAGGGGCTTCGAGGAATCGAGAGCCTCTTTATTGCAGTCATTGTCAAATAAAGTATTGACTTCTTCTTGGCATCTGTATACATTTGTATACAGATGGTGATTGAAATCTCGATTGCGAAGGAGCAGGTGATCGAAATGAAAATTCACGGAAGAGAAGAAGTAGGAGAAAGAGGCCACGGACATCGGGGAGAACGCAATGGCGAACGTCATCGTCATGCGGCTAACGGTGCTCAGACGTTCAGAAGAGGGCGTATTTTGGTATTTTTAGAACAATTGAAAGTGAAAAGGGTTACGTTAGCCCGTCAGTTGAACGAGCCTGAGTTCCAAACGATTCAACAGGTGCTATGCGGTGAGCTTAAGGCGCTGGATCAAGTGATAGAGGAGTACATCCATTTATTCGAACTGCAAGATGATGATGCCGAGTCGCCGAATACCGATATCCCGTCGGCTGACTGAAGAAGAGAGAGAGGCTAGCGATGTTAAGACGTTTTTTCTCATATTATCGTCCTTATAAGGGACTTTTTATTTTGGATTTCTCCTGCGCGGTGATCGCCGGACTGCTGGAGCTGGCTTTCCCGCTGGCCGTTAGCAAGTTTATTGACGATCTGCTGCCGGGCGAGGATTGGCCGATGATCGTATTGGCGTGTGTCGCGTTGCTCGGCATATACGCCTTGAATACCGCGTTGAATTATGTCGTCACCTATTGGGGCCACATGCTAGGCATTAACATCGAAACCGATATGCGCCGGAAAATGTTCGAGCATATCCAGAAGCTATCGTTCCGGTTCTTCGATAATCATAAAACGGGACATTTGGTCGGAAGGGTAACCAACGACTTGAACGATATCGGGGAAATTGCCCATCACGGTCCCGAGGACGTGTTCATCGCCGTCATGACGCTAGCCGGTTCGTTCACGCTAATGGCTTACATTAATCTCGAGCTTGCCTTGATTACTTTTATTATCATTCCGATTATGGCATGGCTGATTATCGTATTCGGCGGTAAGATGACGAGCACCTATCAGAGGTTATTCGGGAACGTAGGTAACTTCAACGCTCGTATCGAAGAGAACGTTGGAGGCATTCGCGTCGTACAATCGTTCGCGAACGAAGAGCACGAGAAGAAGCTGTTCGCGGTCGATAATAGCAACTTCCGGGAAACGAAGCTGCTTGCGTACAAGACGATGGCGAAAAGCATTTCGGTCAGCTATATGTTAATGCGCCTGATCACCGTGTTCGTCATGGTTTGCGGAGCTTGGTTCTTCATTCAAGGAAAACTGGAGCTTGGGGAATTCATGGCATTCTTGCTCCTATCGAATATTTTTTTCCGCCCGATCGAGAAGATTAACGCGGTCATCGAAAGTTATCCTAAGGGCATCGCGGGCTTCAAGCGGTACGTGGAGGTGCTCGACACCGAGCCGGATATCGCCGACGTGAAGGATGCAGTTGCGGTTGAATCTATCCGCGGCGACATTAAGTTCGATAAGGTCACCTTCGGCTATGAGCCGGGCAGGGATATTCTAAGCGGAATCGATCTGTCGATACGCGCGGGAGAAACGGTTGCGTTCGTCGGGCCTTCCGGCGCGGGCAAAACGACGATCTGCAGTCTTCTTCCAAGATTCTACGACGTTACCGAAGGTAAAATTACCGTTGACGGAATGGATATCCGCGGCATGAAGCTGCAATCGTTGCGCAAACATATCGGGATCGTACAGCAGGACGTGTTTCTTTTCTCGGGGTCGATTCGAGAAAATATCGCATATGGAGATCTGCTCGCAACGGAGGAGCAAATCTGGGATGCGGCTAAACGGGCTTCCCTCGAGGATATGATCCGGCAATTGCCGGAAGGGATGGACACCATTATCGGAGAACGCGGCGTCAAGCTGTCCGGCGGTCAGAAGCAACGGATGGCGATCGCGCGAATGTTCTTGAAGAACCCGCCGATCCTGATACTGGACGAGGCGACTTCCGCGCTCGACACGGAAACCGAAATGGCGATTCAGAAGTCGCTGTCCGAGCTATCCGTAGGACGTACGACGCTCGTTATCGCCCATAGGCTCGCAACGATTAAGAACGCCGATAGAATTATCGTCGTCGACGAGAACGGGATTGCGGAGCAAGGAAGGCATCAAGATTTGGTTCAATCCGGAGGGATCTATAGCCGGCTTCATCAGGCTCAATATCAGCACGCGTAAGGCTGGCTGAGGTTGACGGAGCTGTGCGAAACCGTCGGAGCCGATGGCAGTACAATATTGATCGGCGATTTCCGCTATCTCCAAAAATCAGCTTATGAAGCGACCGTTTCCCGGTATTCAACCGGGGGACGGTTTTTTTTTGTTTGTAGAAATTCTAAAAATTGTATTGCCAAATTATATATAATGCATTATATATAATATTATAAAAGTTAAAGCATAGCCCAAGCAATCACCTTGCAATGCGAGTTGTGCATGTCGGGTTTCCAATAGAGTCGGTAGAGGAGCGAGCGATTATGAAAGAAACGATTTCCAAAAAGTTTTTCGCGGATAAACAAAACATGAGCAACGATCTGGTCGAATTTTTCAAGCAGGAAATATTGGGTGGCAGACTGAATCCAGGAGACCGGATCGTCGAGACGAAATTCGCCCGCGAGCTGGGCATTAGCCAGACGCCGGTGCGGGAAGCGGTGCGGCTCTTGTCGGGCGAAGGCATCGTCACGATCGTTCCGAATCGGGGGCCGGTCGTGAACGAACTGAGCGCCCGGGATATATTCGAAATCTATTCGCTGCGGGCATCGATCGAAGGGTTGGCGATTCGCCTTGCGACGCAGATCGCTACCGATGAAGCGGTCCGGGAGCTGGAACTGTTCTATGAGGAGATGAAGGGCAAGGCGAAAGATAATGAAGTCGTCTCCTTGCTGGTCGATTCCTTGTACATCCATCAATCGATCATTTCGCTCTCGGAGCACTCGAGGCTGCTCCGCGCCTACGAGTCGATCTCCTTTCAGATCGCGTTGGTCAATCGCATACTCGGCAACGAGTCCACCAAGGAGAAGGAGGTTGAACAGCATTCCGAGCTGATAGAGGCGCTGAAAGAAAGGGATCCCGATAAGGCGGAGCTGACGATGCGCAAACATATATACCGCTCCTATCGGGAGTGTTTGGATCTTAAGGAAGACGAGGATACCGAATTCGGGACCCATTTATGGTTTTGACGTCTAGCTAGGAGGAGGACGGGGCATGGGAGAAACCATTTTGACGATGAGAGGCATGACCAAATCGTATTTCGGCGTTAAGGCGCTGGACGGAGTATCGCTCGATATTCGCAAGGGCGAGGTTCATGCGCTGATGGGCGAGAACGGCGCGGGCAAGTCGACGCTCATGAAAATTTTAACGGGGCTGGTCAAGCCGGACGAAGGCGAAATCGTGTTCGAAGGAACGAAGGTGCAGTTTCCTAATCCGCAAGCGGCGCTGAATGTCGGCATCGCGATGATTCACCAGGAGCTGAATCCGATTCCGGAGATGACGGTGGCCGAAAATATTTACCTCGGCAGGGAACCTTGCTTTCCGGGAACGCCGTTCGTGAATAAAAAGAAGCTCGAAGAGCAGACGAGGCGATTGCTGGAACAGTTTCAATTCCGGGCCCAGCCGCATACGAAAGTCGGACAGCTCAGCGTCGCCCAGAAGCAGATGCTGGAAATCATCAAGGCGATTTCCTATCAAGCCAAATTGATCATTATGGACGAGCCTACCTCGGCGCTGTCCGAGAGCGAGGTCAAGACGCTGTTCCAAACGATCGAACGGCTGAAAGGCCAAGGCGTCCCGATCATCTATATCTCACACCGGATGGAAGAAATATTCGCCATCACGGATCGGATTACGGTGCTTCGCGACGGTAAACTCATCGGCTCGCGGAAATCGTCGGAACTGGATTCCGACGGATTGATCTCGATGATGGTCGGACGGTCGCTCGATGCCATCTATCCGAAGGAAGAGGCGGCCATCGGCGACACGGTACTCGAAGTTCGCGGTTTGACGCGCCGTCCTTACTTTGCAAACGTTTCCTTCTCGGTGCGTCAAGGTGAAATTCTCGGCATCGCGGGTCTGATGGGCGCCGGACGAAGCGAAGTGATGCGGGCGATATTCGGTATCGACCGGCCGGACGGCGGGGAAGTGCTGATGGAGGGCGAAGCGATCAAAGTCCGGCATCCGGCCGACGCGATCCGGCACCGCATCGGTTTCGTTACCGAGGACCGCAAGGAACTCGGACTCGTGCTTAGCCAGTCCATTCGCGAAAATATGACGCTGGCGAGTCTATCCAAGACCAGCAAGGGACCGTTCGTCTCGCGACCGGCGGAAACGGCACTGTGCGACGGGATGACGGCCAGTATTCGCATTAAGATGAATCGCATGGAGCAGGAAGTGCTGACGCTTAGCGGAGGCAACCAGCAGAAGGTCGTTATCGCCAAATGGCTGCTGACTTCGCCCAAGCTGCTCATTCTGGACGAGCCGACGCGAGGCATCGACGTCGGGGCCAAGGCGGAGATTTACCGGATGATGTCCAAGCTGGCCCAGCAAGGGATGGCCATTATCATGGTATCCTCGGAGCTTCCCGAGGTATTGGGAATGAGCGATCGCATACTGGTCATGGGCGAGGGCGAAATCCGGGGCGAGTTTAACCGGGGAGAAATTACGCAGGAACAAATTCTGGAATGTGCAATCGGGGGTGGACGCATTGCCTAGCGGCGTGCCAGTAAATCAGAGTTCGATCATTAGAGACAAGGTCAATTCATCCGAAATGATGCGGAAGTACGGGTTAATCGCGATCTTGCTCGCGGCGGTTATTATTCTCAGTCTCGTCTCGGATACCTTCCTGACGGTCACGAACTTAATGAACGTGCTGCGGCAGGTATCGATCAACGGCATTCTCGCCATCGGCATGACTTTCATTATTTTGACCGCGGGCATCGATCTTTCCATCGGTTCGCTGATGGCGGTCGCGGCGGTTATCGCGACGAGCATCGTCGCGCACGATCCGGGAGCCGTCGGCTTGGCGTTGATCGCGGGGGTGGCGGCAAGCGGAATTCTCGGCGGCGTCAGCGGCACGATGAGCGCGAAGCTGAACGTAGCACCGTTCGTGGCGACGCTGGCGATGATGACGATCGCGCGAGGGATCGCGTTGATCTATACGAACGGGAGGCCGATCGTGGTCAGTTCGGAGCCGTTCAAGTTTCTAGGACAAGGCTATATCGGTCCGCTCCCCGTACCGGTCATCATCTTCGTGGCGGTAGCGGCTATTATGGGCGTCGTTCTGTATAAGACGAAGTTCGGACGCTACGTCTACGCGATCGGCGGCAACGAGAACGCTTCGAAAATTTCCGGAATTCGCGTCGGACGCATTAAAATCTGGGTCTACGTCATTAACGGTTTCTTGGCCGGGCTTGCCGGCATACTGCTTTCTTCGCGCATTAGCTCGGGACAGCCCAACAGCGGCATGGGTTACGAGTTGGACGCGATCGCCGCCGTCGTCATCGGCGGCACCAGCCTCTTCGGCGGCCGCGGGTCGCTGCTCGGCACGATCGTCGGGGTGCTCATCATCGGGATCATCAACAACGGTCTTAATCTCATGGACGTCTCGTCCTATTGGCAACAAATCATTAAAGGTCTGATCATTGCCGGCGCGGTCATACTGGATCAGCGCGCCAAAAGGAATTGATGGGGAAAATCAGAGATAAGTCCGTAACGCGGGCGAATCTGATTATATAAAACATCAAAGGGACATGGGAGGAGAAATCGGCATGAAGAGGAAGAACGCATGGAAGTGGATGGTCACGGGGGTAATCACGGCCGTGATGTTGACGGGTTGCGGCAGCAACGGGAACTCGGGCAAGACGGATAACGGGGGCAATTCGGAATCCGGCGGGGACAAGAGCTATAAAATCGGCGTCGCCGCCCAAGGGCTCTCGCATGAATTCATCAAGTCGTTGGTCGAATCGATGCAGGAGAAGGCAAGCGAGCTTAAAGTCGAACTGGTCGTCATGGACAGCCAAGACAAGATCGAGGAGCAATTGAACCAGGTCGATACGCTGGTCGCGCAGAAGGTGGATGCGGTTATCCTGAACGCGGTCGACTTGGTCGGGTCCAGCCCGGCCGTAGACAAGGTGAAGGAAGCCGGCATTCCGCTCGTCGAAGTGATTACGTTCACGGAGAACGAGAACTACGACGTCTTCGTCGGTACGGATCCGAAGCAGTCGGGCGTCATGATGGGCGACATTCTGGCGGACAAACTCGGCGGCAAAGGCAACGTGGCTTTGCTGCAAGGCCAGATCGGCCATTCCGCGGAAATTACTCGCGGCGCGGGGCTTCAGGAAGCGCTGTTCGACAAGCATAAAGACGTTAAGAAGCTGACCGAGCAGACGGCGAACTGGAACCGGGACGAAGCGATGAGCATCACCGAGGACTGGCTGCAACGCTTTCCGGAGATCAACGCGATCGCGGCGCAGAACGACGAGATGGCGATGGGCGCTCTCCAAGCCGTTGAAGCTTCCGGCCGTAAAGACATTTTCGTCGTCGGCATCGACGGCATCGCCGACGCGCTGAAGGCGGTCAAGGAAGACCGTCTGGCGGCGACCGTGCTGGATAACGTCACGGCGGAAGGCAAACGTGCCGTGGAGGTAGCCGTAGGTCTGATCAAGGGCGAGAAGTTCGAGAAGAAGGAACTGGTCGACTACGTGCCGGTTACGAAAGAGAACGTCGATCAGTTCTTGGCGAAGTGAGCAACCGATCGGCTTCAAGGTGTGGTCATTTAATCGGGTTATCGGCGCCGGGCAATCCTGCGCGAACCTGACAACGGGGTATGCGGACGGACCTTCCTCCGCATACCTTCTCTTTCCCCATTCCCATCACGGCGGGACGCCGAATCAAGGAGGTAATCGCGGATGAGCGCAGCTCTGGGATCGTTAGCACAACCGTTGCTTCCCGAGCCGAAACGGGCGACCCGGACCGAAGGTAGGTTTGTCGTTCAATATGATCGTATTTCGTTGTATATGGAAGGATTAGCTTCCGTCACGGAGGAAGTCGTACGCGGCGAGTTGAAGCATGCCGGTTACCGGCAAATTCTACGGGCTTCCAGTGCGGCGGAAGCCGATCTCGTGCTGCTTGCAGGCCCGCATATTCCGAAGGCTGCTCGTGCGCTTATAGACGAGCAGCCTCACCCGGAGCAGTCTTATCGGTTGACGATCGGCGACGAAGGAGCGGTCATCCATGCGGGCGATTGGGCCGGCGCGCTTTACGGGCTGGCTACCTTGACCTCGCTGCTGGGGAATTCGGCGGACGGCTTGCTGCCCGCCATCGATATCGTCGACGGGCCGGACGCGAGCAAACGCATCGTTTCTCCGACGCTGACTTGGTACGCGGGTTTCGCCCGCGCGGGCTTCGGCACGCAATTATGGGACGGAGAACGGTGGAAGACATTCATCGACTGGTGTTACCGGCACAAGATCAACGCGCTGAATATCGTCATGTACGGGTTTTGGCCGTTCGAATTTCCTCAGTATCCGGAGACGGTACTTCGGGATCTTAAGGTGCAGACTTGGTCCAAGGAAATCGACGGCTGGATCGAAGTGTCGTTCACCCATCCCAATCTCCGCAAGCCGTTCTTGGAGGATATGATCCGCTACGCGAATGCGAGAGGCATCGACATTTACGCTTATATCGGCCTGAACTCGTACAGCGGCGGTTACCCGGTCGCGCATCCGGAGAGTCGGGGGCAGTTGTCCCGGGAACTCCTCGACAAGGGACATGTGAATAATTACGACTCGTTATGCACGTCGAGAACGGATGTCCGGGATTATTTGATCGCCAGCGTGAAACGAATCGAGCAGCTAGGCTTCAACGGCCTCGTGTTCGAGGAGAGCGAGGAAGTGCAATGGTTCTGCCAATGCGCGGAATGTCAGGCGAAATACGGCCATCTCGCGCCGAACGATGCGAAGCATACGGTGTCGGTCGATTTGCTGCGCGCCTATGACGAAATCCTTCGTCCGGAGACGATGATCGCCGTCCGCTGGCTGCGGGAGCCGCCGATCGTTAAGGATCGGGCGACGCTCGAGGCTTGGCGGGACAAGCTGCCGGAGCGGGTCAAGCTGTTCTGGGCGCCGGGGCTCGAAGACGACGATCGCGAGTTTCTGAAGTGGGTAGACGTATTCGGTCCCGACCGGATATGGTCGCGCAACTGCGAAGGCAGCGGCTTCGCGGCGAGCTTGGGGCGTATCCCGTACATCCTTCCGGACACGTTTCCGGAAAGCTTGAAAAATTACGCCTTTCAGCACCTGTGGAACGATATTTCCCAGTTCCAGGGCGCTGTCAATACGGGATGCACCGGCATTAACGGTTACGGCTTCGAATGGTACGGCCACGAGCTGTTCTTCATGGCCGCGGCGCAATACGGCTGGAACGCTTGGGCGTTGGACAATGATGGATTTCTGGCCCGAGCGTCGCGGCATTTGTTCGGAGAGACGAACGGCGCCCGTTACGAGAGGCTGATCCGAACGCTTCCTTGTATTCACGAAACGCAAATCTGCGATACGCTCCCTTCCTTTCCGTTCATGCCGAACAAATATATCGGCGACGAAGGAAGACGGTATTTGGAAGATTGCGCGGAAGCCGTCGAAGCTTCGATCGCCGATTTGAACGCGATCTTGGCTACGGCCGGATTGATCGACGTCCAGCGGGAATGCGCGGAAGCGACCCGAATTATGGCGCTTCGGATGAAAGAAGTGATCTGGGCGGGCATAACCTTCAACCGATACTTGGAGGAGCGCGACCAAGGACAGAATGAAACGGCAAGGCTGGAACGGTTGGCCGATCGGGCGTTGCATCATGCGGAGCAAGACTACAAGCTCATCAAGGAGCATTACTTCGATACGAAGGAGCATGATTGGACCGGCGTCGCGATCGGCGAATATTACATCCCGATGGTCATTAACGAGTACAAGAAAACTTTTGCCGAGAGGCTTGGCGATCGCTACGAACCGGACGACGAGGTTACGCCTATCGTAGGCGGAGAAAGCCTGCCGTGGGAATGGCTTCTAGAATGGGGGCCGAAGATCGCTGCGGCTAAACCGAACGCCGCGATCCGGGGAAGGGAAGGGGTTCGCGGATGAAAGAGCGGGCATTGAAACTGCTGGAGCGGTTGATCGCCATCCAGAGCGTCAATCCTCATTACGGGGAAGGCGCGAGAGGCGAGATGGCCATTTCCCGTTTCATAGAAACCTATTGCCTCGATGCCGGCCTGAAAGTGACCCGGCAGCCGGTCTTGGAAGGCAGGGACAATCTGATCATCGAGCTGCGAACCGGACATCCCGAATCGGTGCTGCTGTTCGAGGCGCATATGGATACCGTATCGCTGGGCAGCATGGACCGACCTCTCGAGGCGGTCTACCGGGACGGCAGAATCTATGGGAGGGGAGCCTGCGATACGAAGGGCTCACTCGCGGCCATGATCGTCGCCATGGAGACCTGCGCGGAAGCGCCCGATTTGTTGCGATCCGATCTGGTGCTATGCGCGTCGGTTGACGAAGAGCATGCCTTTCGCGGGCTGCTGAAATTTCTGGAGCTGGACATGCCGATCTCGGGCGCCGTGGTCGGCGAGCCGACGGAAATGAAGATCGTCGTCGCGCACAAGGGCTGCGTCCGGTTCGCGGTGCATGCTCTCGGCAAAGCCGCGCACAGCTCCGTTCCGCACGAGGGCGAGAACGCTATCGTAGCCATGGCTGAGATCGTGCGATATATTACGGAACGGATGTCCCCTGGATTGGCCGACATCCGGGACCTGTTATGCGGTCAGGCTACCGTATCGATCGGCACGATCGCGGGCGGCGAGCAAATCAATATCGTCCCGGAGCGGTGCTCGATCCAAGTCGATCGGCGAATCGTCCCGGGCGAGCATCCGGAAGACGTCATGACGCGCATCGAGCGGGAGCTTTATGCCTTCTGCGCGGAGAAGGGAATCCGGATCGAGGTGGAACGATTGCTGCTCGATTATGCGCTCGCGACGCCCCATGACGCTACGCTCGTGACTGCCGCCCTCGAGACGGCCGACCGCATCGGACTCCCCGGAGGCATCCATGGCGAGACGTACGGGAGCGATGCCAGCAAGCTTCAGGGGATGAAGGGCATTCCTTCCATCGTCTACGGACCGGGGTCGATCGCGCAGGCTCACTCCAAGGAAGAATGGGCGCCGATCGTGGACATCGGGAACGCGACGCGATTCTACGTGGAATTGGCGCGGGCTTTCCGGGCATGATCTGGCCCGGAAAAATCCGCAGGAACGTTAACGGTTAGCTTGATACGCAACGTAAGTCTTAAGGACGCTAAGGAAAATGAAGTCATCTTACAGCGGAACTGGAGGGAACGACCGATGAAGAAGGAAATCATCCGCTCGGAGCGGGCGCCGCAACCTGCCGGCAGTTATTCGCAGGCGGTCAAATACGGCAATATGGTTTACGTCGCGGGTACATGCCCGTTCGAGTTGGGCTCCAAAACGGTGAAATATCCCGGCGACATGGCTAGACAAACGTCGTTGGTGTTGGAATATATCGGTAAAATTCTGGAGGAGGCGGGATCGTCGCTGGACAACGTGTTGAAGGTTACGGCCTTTATCGACGATCTGGATCGATTCGCCGAATACGATGCCGCTTATGCGCCGTTCTTCGCCAATGATCCTCCGGTGCGCAGCACGGTCGAAATCGGCAAGTTCCCGCAAGGGATGTGCGTCGAGATCGAGTGCGTTGCGTATATCGAGGAATAACGACGAGGCGGGAGTGAGTGGCGGATGAACATCAGCGATCGCGTTTATATGGTGGGAAGCGGCAAATACGGAATGGAAATGAGCGAGTCCATGGATTGCAACGTCTATCTGCTGGACGGCGGCACCGAGTGCGCCCTCATCGACGCGGGGGGCGGTATCGAACCGGAGCGGATCGTGGCCAACATCGAACGGAGCGGTTTTAAGATGACTCAGGTACGGCGCTTGTTGATCAC
Organism: Cohnella herbarum; assembly: GCF_012849095.1. Classification (NCBI taxonomy): domain Bacteria; kingdom Bacillati; phylum Bacillota; class Bacilli; order Caryophanales; family Paenibacillaceae; genus Cohnella; species Cohnella herbarum. Next base: position 1,819,328 of record NZ_CP051680.1, on the reverse strand, counting down.
GCATGTTCACGGCGATCATGCGGCAGGCGCCTATTATTTTCAAAGCCGTTACGGAATCGAAGTCGTCGCGTCGGAAGAAGCAGCCGCTTGGCTGTCGGCCGGCGACATGGACAAGACGAGCTTGAATCACGCCAAGCGGGGGGGCGTGTACGATCCCGACTTCCTATTCCCCGCTTGCCCGGTGGAGCGGAGCGTGCGGGAAGGGGAGATCGTCCGAGTCGGCGATATCGAGCTCCGCGTTATCGATAGCCCGGGACACGCGAGAGGCCATATCAGCTTTTTGTGGGATAAGGGAGACGGAGAGCGGAGTTTGTTCGCGGGCGACACCGTATTCGCCGGAGGCAAAGTCGTGATGCAGTATGTATGGGACTGCAATATCGAAGAGTACGCCGATACGATCGAGAAGCTGCACCGTTTGCGGATCGACCGTCTGTATCCCGGACACGGTCCCTTTCTGCTCGCGAACGCCGGTCGACATATCGAGAAAGCGCATGGCTGCTTCAGCAGGCTGGAGCTGCCGCCGAATTTATAGACGACGTGAACGTTTGATTTCGATCCGCGTCTGAAGGGACGGTTTAGGATGAAAGCATTAATGAACAAACAGGACTTTATCGGCCTGGACCAGAGCGCCTGGTTGTTTTGCGGGGCGGAAGCGCCGGTTCATAGTAAAGTGATGGACGCCGTTATGGAATACATGATTGCCCGCACCCGCGGTCCTCGCGGTAGGGAACGGAACGCGAAGACGGAATGGGCGTGCAAGACGAATTTGGCCAGCCTGATCGGAGGCCGCGCTTCGGATATCGCCCTCATGTCGAATTCGTCGGAAGCGATCTCGATGGCGGCGCAAGCGGTACGGCTGCAGGCTGGAGACAATGTCATCATCAATAATTTGGAATTTCCTTCCGGAGTTTTACCTTGGCTTGCGCTGAGGCGGCAAGGCGTGGAAGTCCGAATCGCGAGGCATAACGAATGGGGCATGGAAACGAACGATATTATGGAACTGGTCGACGATCGCACGCGGCTCGTCATGACGAGCCATGTCAGTTATTTATCCGGTACCCGTATCGACTATAAGAAGCTGTATGAACAGCTTCGCGACACGAACGCCTTGATGCTGCTGGACGCGACGCAGTCGTTGGGCGTGGTGCCCGTCGATATCCGTCATACCGACATGCTCGTCTGCAGCTCTTATAAGTGGCTGTTGTCCACGCACGGCGCAGGGATTCTCGCGCTCAATCCGGGCCGCGTCGAAACGCTCATCCCGACTTACGTCGGTTGGAGAAGCGTCGTCGGCGCGCCCGGCGAAGACAGATTCGCCTCGTATGCGATGCATACCGATGCGAGAAGGTTCGAGCTTGGTTATCCGAGCTATCCGACGATCTATGCGCTCGAATGCGCGACGCGGCTTCTTCTGGAGACGGGCATCGACAACATCGAGCGTCACGTGTTGGAGCTTGGCGGACAGTTGATAGAGTTGCTGAAAGAGCAAGGGTTGCAAGTCATGACGCCGGACGATCCAGCGCGCCGCGCCGGTAATATCAGCTTCGCGCATGCCGATGCGGAGGCCATCGCCGGCAAGTTAGCAGTCCATGATGTTTACGTGATGGGAGGCGACGAACGAGTGCGCGCCTCGATTCACGCGTACACCGATTCGACGGACATCGGTCGGTTGATTACGTTGCTGCCGTCCGTTCTGGACAGCCGTGCTTAGCGTGGGCTGACGACGCGAAAAACAATTAGGAGGGATAATCATGCAAGCACTTATATGGACGGCGGCGGAAAAAATGGAATATAGCAGAACGATGAATAAACCCGTGCCGCTAGAAGACGAGGTGTTGATCCGCGTGGAAGCCGTCGGCATATGCGGATCGGAAATCGAAGGCTACCTGGGCCATAACAGCTTACGCATCCCGCCGTTGGTCATGGGGCATGAGTTTTGCGGCCGGATCGTGGAGACCGGAAGCCGCGTTACGGGATTAAACGTCGGGCAGAAAGCGGTCGTTAATCCGTTGCGCCACTGCGGCGCCTGCGCCTCCTGCCGCAAAGGGCAGCCGCAACTCTGCGCAACCCGCAAGATCGTGGGCATTCACCAGCCCGGCGCGTTCGGCGAATGGGTGGCGGTACCCGCTTCCGGCGTCGTACCGGTGCCGGACGAGCTCGATCCGTTCCGCGCCTCGCTATCGGAGCCGCTTGCCTGTTCGCTGCGAGCGACGCGCCGTGCCATACTGCGACATCCCTTCGCGAACGTCGTCGTATTCGGCGCCGGAGGGATCGGCATCCTCAGTGCCAAGATCGCGAAGCTGCTTGGAGCGGAACGAGTAATTATGCTCGACACCCAAGACGAGCGGCTCCTTATGGCCGCGCAAGTTGCCGCGGACGAGACGATTAATCCGCGGACGACGGATATCAAGGAAGCGCTCGCCCGCATCGTCGGAGAGAAGGGCGTCGACGTTGTCATAGACGCGGCCGGCTTCCAGCCGACGCGCACCGCTGCCATCTCGATCGTCAATCCGGGCGGCACGATTATGAATATCGGTCTCGGCATCGACGACACCGTTGTTCCGATCAACGTCCAGATCCGCGGAGAAATCGAGATTCTCGGATCTTTCTGCTACAACCCGCAGGATTTCCGCGACGCGGTCGACCTGCTCGTAAACGGAAGCATCACTGAGGAAGGCTGGACGGAAGTACGTCCGCTCTCCGCGGGCGACGGGGCGTTCCAAGATTTAATCAACGGACGGGTGAAGTCCGGCAAAATCTTCCTGAGCATGGACGGTGGCGAAGCATGAGAACCTTAAAAGTCGGAATCATCGGCCTAGGGAACTGGGGCTTGAGCCATCTAGAAGCGTATCGCCAGCTTCCGTTCGTGGAGGTCGCGGCCGTGTGCGACGCGAACCCCGAACGGCTTCGTTCCGCGAAAGAGCAATACGGCATAACCAATGTCTACGCCGATGCACAGACGATGCTGAACCAGGAAGCGGATATCGAACTGGTCAGCATCGTTACGTTCGAACGCAACCATTTGCAGCCGACGTTGCTCGCTCTTGAAGCGGGAAAACACGTCATCGTGGAGAAGCCGATTACGACGGATCCCGAAGAAGCCAGACAAATGCTCGCGGCATCGCGGCAGTACGGCAGATATGCGGTCCCGGGCCATTTGCTCCGGTTCGAGCCGAAATACGCGGAAATCAAGCAAATCATCGAGAACGGCCAGATTGGCAAGCCAGTGAGCATTTACTTGAAACGCTCCCGCGAGAACGGCCTGTTCGCCACGTATCAGCGCACGCACACCGTGTTCGAGCTAATGATTCACGACTTGGATCAGGCGATCTGGTATGCGGGCGGCAAAGTGAAAAAAGTATACGCGACGGGTCGTACCGTTACCGGAGCCGAGACGCCGGAAATCTTGTGGGCGCAGCTTCAATTCGAGAGCGGAGCCGTTGCCGTTCTTCACAGCAATTGGATGACGCCGGATGCGGCCGGGATCGCCATTAACGATTATACCGAGGTCATCGGGGAGAAAGGCATCGTTCAGTTCGATACGAATCCGGCCGGCGTCCAGGTATGGACAAGCTCGGGACGGTCGACGACCGACGTTTCGATCCATCATCGCCAGAACGGCAGGGTGATCGGCTGCCTGGCCGAGCAATTGAATTACGTGAGCCAGTGCATCATCTACGGCCGGAATCCCGATTGGATATCGTTCGAGGACGCGCTTCACGGCATAGAGGTGGCGGACGCTATCGTGAAATCCGCGGCGGAAGGCAAGGAGATTATCCTGTAGCGCCGGCAATAAACTCTCCGTCCTTCCCGGCTTAACCGGCCGGGAGGAGACAGGAACAGCAGGAAAGGAAGATCAAGGTGAGACTGGTACAATTTACGAAACGTTCGGAACCGGGCGGCGAATTGAGGCTGGGCGTATGGAGAGAAGACGGGCGGATCGCGGCCGCGACGGAGGCGCCGTCGATGCTGGCTTGGATCGAGAAATGCGAGAACGGCGACTTTGCCGCGTCTAACGCGGCATTGGCAGAATCCGCTACGGAGCTCTATGCGTTCGAGGACGTGAGACTCGAAGCCCCTCTTCTTAATCCGCAGAAGCTGATTTTCGTCGGATTGAATTATTACGATCACGCGGCCGAATCGAACATGGCGGTACCCCAAGTGCCGGTTCTGTTTCCGAAATACGCGAACTCGATCATCGGTCCCGAGGACGACGTCATCATTCCGAAGGAAGTTACCCAATGCGATTACGAGGTCGAGCTGGCCGTGGTCATCGGAAAGACAGCGAAGCGCGTATCTCCCGAAGACGCTATGGACTACGTCTTCGGTTACACGGTGATCAATGACGTCAGCGCCAGGGATATTCAGTTGTCCGAAGGGCAGTGGACCCGCGGCAAGGCGATCGATACCTTCGCGCCGATAGGACCTTGCATCGTGACGAAAGATGCGATTGTCGATCCCGGCGAGCTTGATCTATCGCTGATTCTTAATGGAAAGACGATGCAAAACGCCAATACGCGGGATCTGATCTTCGATATTCCGTATCTGATTTCATTTCTCTCCCGCACGATGACGCTCGTGCCCGGGGATATCATCAGCACGGGGACGCCGCCGGGCGTCGGACTCGGCCACAAGCCGCCGGTATGGCTGGAAGACGGGGACGTGACGGAAGCATACGTGCAAGGAATCGGCACTTTACGCAACCGTTACGTAAGGGAGTCTTGACGTCGAATCCGCAAGCTTAAGCGACAGGGGGGATGGAGAATTGACCGGATTTCGTTTCAGAATCGGCTATAAAATATCGATCGGTTATATCGTGCTGCTGATCTTTCTGGCCGCGTCGCTGTTCATCGTCTCCGGCACGATTAAGTCGCTACAGGGAGAGCTCGATTCCATCGTCAACCGGGATCTGAAAATTCACGAAACGACGCATACGCTCGACAAATACGCATCGACGATGGAATCGGCTTTATATCGCGCGATCATGACCGGCCAAAAGGCGGATCTTGACCTCTACGAGGGGGAGAAAGCGAAGTGGAAGCAGGGATACGAGACGCTGAAGGAGCTGTTCAACGGAAATGCCGAACAAACGAGCCGACTGGTTGGCGTTCTGGGAGCAATGGATCGCTGGTTCGCGGTTTCCGACAAAGCTTCGGCGACGCTGTCCTACGACAAAGATGCCGCAAAGGCCGTTCAATACTTCGCGGACGATCCCGGCAAGAAGGCGATGACCGGCATGAAGGAACAGCTCTCCCGGCTGCGGCAATCCGAGAAGTACGTAACGGAAAAACGCATCTCCAGCCTGATCGACACCAATGACGGCTTGCGATCGTTGTTATATGCCATGGCGGCCGTGCTCGCTGTTCTGACGATCGCTTTCTCCTGGATCGTTTCCCGCAACATTACCCGGAATTTGAAGCGAGTGACGTCCGCTATCGCCGATATTGCCCGATCGGGCGGAGACTTGACCCGGCGCATTCAAGTGAAGGCGACGGATGAAACTTGGGAGTTGGGGCAAGAGACGAATAAGCTGCTAGCCTCCATGCAGACGATGATGCGTCAGATTCAGGAACAGGCGGCACGCTTGTCCGCCGTCTCCAGACGAATCGGCGAAGGCTCAGCGGGCACGGTCGAGATTAACGGCCAAGTGAGCGAAGCCGTTCGCAGGGTTGCGGTCGGGGCAGAAAATCAGGTCGCACAGACGGAGGAAATATCCGCGATCATGCAGGAGAACCTGGGCGGCCTGGATTTGGTCGCCAAGGGGACGCGGCAGGCGGCGGAACTGGCCAAGACGACGCAGGCGGCCGCGGACAGCGGCAGTCGCAATTTGGACAAGACGCAAGAAGAAGTCGCGAAGATCGACCGGGCGTTCACGAATATCCAGCAAAGCGTTACCCAACTGTCGGAGCAGTCGAGCCAAATTCTCGGCATCGTCGGGTATATGAGCGATATTTCCACGAAGACCAATCTGCTCTCGCTCAACGCGACGATCGAAGCGGCGCGCGCGGGCGAATACGGGCGGGGATTCGGGGTCGTCGCCGCCGAAATCCGCAAGCTGGCCGATCAAACGGCGCAATCCGCCGGCAGCATCGAATCGACGCTCAAGCGGATGAACCAGGACGTCGAGACGATCGTCGAGCTGATCGCCGACAGCTCTAAAACCGTCTATGAAGGAACGTCGGCCATTCGCGAAGCGGAGTCGAACATCAGGCAGATCGTCGATAATGTCGACGATCTGACTTCCCAAGTGATCGAAGCGGCTTCTTCCATAGGCCAGATCGCGGCGGGCAGCGGCAGCGTTGTCCGTTCGGCCGAAGAGATCAGCCGCGTGACGGAGGAAACATCTGCTTTCACCGAGCAGATGTCGGCTATGGTGCAGGAACAGACCGCCGTATTGAATGAGTTCGCCCAAACGTCGCAGCAGCTTCTGGAGGTGTCGGATTCGCTGAAAGCGGCGGTCGGCCACTTTAAGGTAGACGGGGAAAGCGCTAAGGATCCAACGTCGCCAGCGAAGCATTGATGCCGAGCGTTACCGAACATTATCCGTCGTTACCCTTACTTAAAAAAAGGGCATCTCGCAAGCCATTAGCCTGGCTAGCGAGATGCCCTTTTTATTCCGTTCACTCGGAAGCTTTCGGCTCCTCGACTTCGGGCGGTTCATATAGCCCAGTCCGCGCCTTGAACCATCGGAACAAGTGAGTGGCGATGACCTTAATGATCGCATAACCGGGAACCGCGAGAATAATGCCGATGATACCGAACAAATTCCCAGCGGCGATGATTACGAATATGATGGTGATCGGATGAACGTGCATCGTCTTTCCCATAATTTGCGGAGAGATGAATTTTCCTTCGATAAGCTGGACGATCGTCCAGACGATGACCATTTTCAACAACATGAACGGCGAAGTCATCATCGCCACGATCAGGGCTGGGGTAATGGCGATGACCGGTCCTAAATAAGGGACGATACTCGTGCAAGCGGCAATGACCGCAAGAACGAGCGAATAGTCCAAGCCGATAATCAGATAACCGATGTAGAGCAGAACGCCGATGCACAAGCTAACGACGATCTGTCCGCGTATGTAAGAGCTGATCTGTTGGTTCATCTCGAGCATAACGCCGAACGAACGCTGACGTAAGGAAGTCGGCAGAAAGCTGAGCACGAATGGAGACAGTTTCTTGCGGTCCTTCAATAGATAGAACAGTATGAACGGCACGGTGATGATGGCAAGCACAGTTTCCGTAATGCGGCCGACAAGATTCCCGATCCCGGACCATGCATTGTTCAACACCTCGGAGGCGCGACCCGAGAAATCGTTCACCAGCTTGCTGGAATCGATGCCGAGCGTATCCTGCAATTCGTTGAAGTATTCGTTCCCGATCAATTCCTCGAACTTCAGCTTCGCGTCCTGGCTATAATTCGGGAACTGTACGATCAAGCTCGTGATTTGCTCGCTTAGCAACGGAACGACCTTCATGACGACGAGCGTTAGGATGGTAATAATGACAAGGTACAAGACGATAATGGAATACACTCGTTTAATTTTACGAAGCTCGAGGTAATCCACGATCGGGTTAAGCAAGTAATAAGCGACTCCGGTCAGAAGAAAAGGAAGGAAGACCGTCTCGAAGATGACGATAAACGGATGAAATACGTACGAGATTTTGTCGAGTACGAGTATATTCAGGCTGATTAACAGTACGACGACAAGGAACAGGATTACTTTTTGGTTCATCAGCATCCATTTGATGCGATCAGACCATTTCCGCGCAGGTTGCATATGTGCCTTCCTCCTCTAATACTTCTTATTTTAATCGACTTTAGACCCTAAGAACAACTTGGCTTGGATCGGATATTCCCGAGGTTTACCACGTATTGACATCTCTTGGAGAATCCTCTATAGTAACCCTAAGCTTAGTTTCCGGCATTAGGCCGGAGAGCGGGGGAACCAGTTTTCTGGGGCGAATCATTCTACGCGAATGTAGGGAACCATCTATCCCGAGTCCGTCAGCTAACCTCGTCAGCTTTGGATGGGTCGGATTGTCGTGCGCAGATAAACTGCTCATTCTTTTGACCCGAACAAGGGTCTTTTTTGTTTTCTTTAGGCCCGGTATGCAGAAGGGATGGTCTTCTGGCATCGGGTCTATTTATTTTGAAACGAAGGGGGGATAGCAGGGGCTTGGAATGGATTCGTTCTCGAATTCGACCGAATATACCTTGAGGAGGAATATGCAATGCCGCAACCCAAGTATATTACCGATATCGGAAAAATCACTCACATCCCCGAGCAACAACGTGAGCAATTAAAATCGATCACCGATAAATTCGTCTTTCGCGTGAATGAGTACTATTTGAAACTGATCGATTGGAACGATCCGGACGACCCCATCCGCAAGCTCGTCATTCCCAATGAAGGGGAACTGCTGGAGTACGGAAGATGGGATGCCTCGGATGAAGACACTAACTACGTTGTGAAGGGCTGTCAACATAAGTACAGTTCGACCGCGCTGCTCATCGTCTCCGAAGTGTGCGGGGCGTATTGCCGATATTGTTTCCGCAAACGGTTGTTCCGCAACGACGTCAAGGAAGCGACCTCGGATATCGAGCCGGGACTGCAGTATATCGCGGAGCACCCGGAGATCAGCAACGTCCTCCTGACCGGAGGGGATAGCTTGATTCTTGCCACCTCTAAACTGCGCGCAATTTTGCATAGATTAAGGGAAATCGAACACGTTCAGATTATACGGCTAGGCTCCAAAATTCCGGTGTTCAACCCTATGCGTATCTATGAGGACGAGCTATTGCTCGAAGCTATACGCGAGTTCTCCAGCGCGAACAAGAGAATCTACGTCATGGCCCATATTAACCATCCAAGAGAGATTACGCCCGAAGCCGTTCGCGGGTTTCAAGCTTTACATGATGCAGGCGCGATCGTCGTGAACCAGACCCCGATTCTGAAAGGAATCAACGATGACGCGCAAGTGCTTGGCGAGCTTCTGGATAGATTGTCGTGGGCGGGAGTAACTCCTTATTATTTCTTCATTAACCGTCCAGTCGCGGGTAACGTAGACTTCGTGCTTCCGCTTGCCGAAGTATACGATCTCGTAGAGAAGGCTAAAGCCCGGACGTCCGGGTTGGGGAAAAGAGTGCGACTGTCGATGAGCCATACCTCGGGTAAAATCGAAATTCTGGCCATCGAGAACGGAAAAGCTTATTTGAAATACCACCAATCCCGCGACGGGCATTACGGTCGCTTCATGATCTTGGATTGCCCGGACGATGCCGCGTGGTTCGACGATCTGCCCGGCAGCGAGCAATACTGGAGCAAGCCTAACAAGAAGACGGATGCGGTCGTCTCGGTGAATGAGATGCCGGAACATCCTCAGCTTAGGGCTAATAAAATGATTATGGTTAAATAGGTACGAATAGACAGACCGTTTCGTTAGCCAAGTTAAGGCTTTCGGGACGGTCTTATCTATCCGGGTACGTACGTATTATCTACAAACATGTTAATGGGGGGGGGAAATGGGAGTGCCGCCGGAAGTGAATGCTTTTTCTTGGATTTTTTTCATATTCATGTGTTTATGGACCGGAATTGCATTGTTTGCAACGATAAATCCTTATTACTTCTGGAAGTTAGCTCAAAGCTGGAAAGCTTTAAGAGAACCGCCAAGGGCCTATTTTGTTTTTCAAAGGATCATTTCAGGGGTGTTTGCGCTTATTGGCTTATCGATTTTGTTGCTGCCGCATTTACTGCGCTAGTTGTTATAACGCAGTTTCTAGTATTTTTGTTGTAGTAAGATCCGTATTCGTTTAAGACTAGACGAAATCCCGGATCAAGTCGCTCATTATGACAAATATTCCCTTAATACTCGCCGACCGTTTGACATGCTTCTCGGAGTCTAGTAGGTACACTCTATTTATCCTAGGTTTTGGAGGAATAAATAGAGATGTCCCGAGGAAAAAAGACTTTCATCCTAGCACTATTAATCGTTTGTATGTACCAGGGAATCGCGCAAGCCGAAAGTCGTTACTCCTCGCAATGGAATAAGAAGCCTACAATCTCGCAAGCGTTTCCCGCCGTTTATACCGAAGTCGAGGGGATTTTGACCTTTCGAGGGAATAAGGAGAGAAGCGCTCCTTCCTTCGGCACGACGGAGATGAAGCGATTTAGCCCGAAGATCGTCTGGGAGAAAAAAACCAAGTCGAGCTCTTGGGGAGGCGGAGCGGGTTGGACGGGTCAGCCGGCCATCGTGAAATGGACTCCGGAAGTATTGCGCACGATGAACGTCAAAGAGAAGTTTCTCTCGCAACCTGATTTTACCGAAGTGATCTACGCGTCTCTCGACGGGTATGTCTATTTCATGGAGTTGAAGACCGGCGAGGAGACGCGCAGTCCAATCAAGATCGGCAATCCGATCAAAGGCAGCGTGTCGGTGGACGCAAGAGGTTACCCGCTCCTCTATGTCGGGGAGGGCATTCCCGAGAACGGCACGATCGGATTTAATCTGTTCAGCTTAACCGATCAGAAGAGATTGCTGCGCGTAAACGGCAAAGACCCGTTCGCCTACCGCACATGGGGAGCGTTCGATAGCTCGGCGATGTTCAATCGGCTGGACGATACACTTATCGTCGGCGGCGAGAACGGACTGGTCTACCATCTGAAGCTGAATACCGTTTTCGATCCGGCGAAAAAGAAAATATCCATCGATCCGATAATCAATAAATACAGATACAAGATTTCAGGCAATAATCATCAAGGTATCGAAAATTCGATCGCCATTCACGATAACCTGGCATATTTCGCGGATAATGGCGGCAGCGTGCAAGCGCTGAACTTAAATACTTACGAATCGGAATGGTCGCTTCCTCCCATCGATGACACCGATGCTACGATCGTGCTTGAAACGGAGAAGGGCATTCCTTATCTCTATACCGGTACCGAAGTGGACAAGCAAGGAAGGAAAGGAAATTCCTACCTCAGGAAGATCAACGGTTTAACGGGAGAGACGGTCTGGCAGAGCAAATACGCGAGTTTCTCGGTGCTCGGCGATCATCCGATTAACGGCGGATTACTGGCGACGCCCGTATTGGGGAAAAAGGAAATTTCCAACCTCGTGATCTTCACGATCGCCCGGTACGGGACGTTCAGCGGAGGATTAATGGTGGCTTTGGACAAGGCTACGGGGTTAGAGAAATGGAAGCTGCCGATGGCGAATTACGCCTGGTCTTCACCGGTGGACGTATACGATAAATCGGGGAAAGCGTATCTGATTCAAGCGGATTCCATCGGCAATATTTCCGTCATCTCAGCCAGCAACGGCAAAGTCGTCGGAAAATTAAGTATCGGTACGAACATCGAGTCATCGCCTGCCGTCTTCAACGATTATGCCGTCGTTGCTTCTCGCGGGGGCAAAATATACGGAATCAAGCTGGAGTAAGCAACGCACGGGTTCACACGGAGATTAGTCTAAAAAAGCTTATTTCTTGGATTTAGCGATTACGTCAACAATGCGCCATGGCTGCTGCGGAGTTTCCCGTTTGAATTGAAACGTATAGGTAGTTGCGCGATCCGAATGACCTTTGACGTGGAATTTGATCGGGAGTTTCATTTCCGCGACTAAGTCGGTTTCGGAGAATTTCGGGGTTATGCGTTTTTTGCCGGTCGGTAGATCAATGCGAATGGACTCGAGGGTATCTATCTTTGCGATGAAATACGACAATCGATCGCTTTCCACGTCTTGTGCAATAAGGGTTAGCATGTCCTTATCCTTCTGGTACATCGCTTCCACGAAGCTTTCCGCCAACAGATCCGGGGCAGCCGATTCGACGTACCGCTTAAGCTCGCCCGCAGCCTTATGCACCATCAATTGATGCGCGGGATCGGGAGTTTTGGATTTGTGCGAAGTACTGTCTTGGAAGTGGACGCAGAAGTGGCCCGAGAAGCCGTTATCGGGGATGCCGTCTCCGCCGTGAGGCATACCGTTCATCGAGGCCGCAATCCGTATTCGTCCGGTTTGAACAAGGACCGCTTTGCGCTTCCAGCTCCATTTTCCATCGTATATTTGCTTCATGATTTTCGAATCTTCTTTCGATATCGGCTGGACGTCCGCATGGCTGCTTCCCGCCCGTCGCTGTACGCGAAAAGTAAGTCCCGATTCCAATTCCGTTATAGAGAAGATGCTCTTGCGGCCGACGATTCGTTCTGCTTCCTCCCAGCTCATTAATTTGCCGTAATGGGATTGACGCACAATCTCGCCGTAATGCAATAGCGAACTCGTCACCTCGGAGGGAAGAACAAGCAACTGCGAGCTCGCGGTTTCCCACAATCGGCCGGAACGATCCAAACGATAGTGAGTCGTCTGATGACCGTTCGTGAATTGAACTTCGATATCCGCGAACAAGGAAGCCTCCTCGGTGGCTTCTTTTTTGGCTTTTATTATGCTTTTGATTATTTTCGCATTAACGATATCCAGCTTGCTGTACATCAAGGCATTGGAACTGGAACGAACGGTCATCGTCAATTCGGAGGCAGGGGCAGGGGGATTAGCGGCAGCTAAAGCTGACGATCGATATGCCTGCATCGGAAGTAATAAGCAGATCGCAATTGCAATAAAAGCAAACTTCCCACGAGTAAAATAGGACATTGATTTCCCTCCGATTCCTTTTTTTTATTTTCCGCATCGCGTCAAATAATTATGTAAGGGTGTGGGGGATAGTAGGAAGGCATGTGCCAAATCAAGCTTAGGAATCGATGTCGTATTGGGGGACTAAGAATTGGGATTTCATTGGCTCTTAGGAGTGATGATGCTCGTAGGTCAAACAGCTCTTCCGGATAGCGCAATCGTGGTCGATCATGATCAAACCGTTGCCAGCATTAAGCGATCGGATTACACGCTTCCTTATTTAGGGCTGCCCGTAGTGAACGAAAACAAGCTTGACAAGCTTATTGACGATGTCAGCAAACGCGTATATCGCGCTCCTGTCAACGCCGGTCTCGACGACGGGGGAAGGATCGTACCCGAACAAGCGGGAAGCGAATTGAATCGTTTTGCCTTCATGGATCGGGTGTACGGCTATATCGTCGAAGGCAAATCTTTACGGATTGAAGCACCGTTACGAAAGCTGCATCCTAAGGTAGATACCGAACTTCTGACTTCCATTCGGGAGAAACAGATCGGCGTCTATACGACTTATTTTAATTCAAACAACAAAAATCGTTCGCACAATATCAAACTCGCCGCCAAAGCCATCAACAATCATTACGTGTTTCCAGGGGAAACCTTCTCGTTTAATAAAGTCGTCGGGGAACGTTCCGCGAGCAAAGGTTACCAACGCGCTAAAGTAATCGTTAGAGGCGAAGTCGCGGAAGGGATCGGAGGCGGGATCTGTCAAATTTCCTCGACGCTGTTCAATGCTGCGGATCGCGCGGGGATGCAGATCGTTCAACGCTATTCGCATAGCAGAAGGGTTCCATACGTCCCGCCCGGACGCGATGCAACGGTGAGTTGGTACGGCCCTGATTTCTCCTTTCAGAATAATTACAGCTATCCCATTCTGATCCGGGCCGTCGTGTACGGAGGACAGGTGAGCATCATCCTGTATTCCGCCGACGAAGTGAACGAGAAGCCGCGGGAAGTTCCGAGAGCGTCAAAACGGTTGCCCGAAGAAGTGCCGGCCGACCAGAATGTTCAACGGATCATGCCATAACTCATTGTGTCTTAGGGGGCGAAAGCAGTAAAATAGTTAAATCCGGCTACAAAGGGGAGGAGATGAACGCATGCCGAGGGAGATTCGCACGAATGAGCTGTTAGCCCTTAAGGAAATCGCGGAGCTTCTCAACACGACGAATGAAATGAACGAGATGTTGAACGACGTGTTGCAAAAGCTTATGGAGGTAACCGCCTTTACGACGGGATGGATCTTCCTGACGTACGATCATCCCGGTAATCCATGCGCGGCATGGCATCGACTCCCTCCCGCGTTAACGGCAGGCAACTACTCGTTGATGTGCGGCGAAGATTGCTCCTGTATCATTCGATACAAACAAAACGGATTGGATCGGGCTACGAATATTATCGAATGCAAACGAATTTCATACGCGATTGCCAATGGGGTTGGGGATACGGAAGGCATTACGCATCATGCGACCGTTCCGTTAAACGCCGGAAGCGAGAGTTTTGGCTTGCTTAACGTCGCAATGCCGGGTAAGGTACGCTACTCGGAAGACGAGCTCGCCTTATTGCAAGCCGTTGCTTTGCAGATCGGGATGGCGATCAAGAGAATTCGGCTCTATCAAGCGCAAGAGAGGAACGCTGCGCTCTATGCGAAGCTGGGCGACGTCATTCAACGGATTAATTCCATTCCGGATCTTAATCAATTGCAAGTCAAAGCCGTACATATTATCGGGAATGCATTCGATTGGGCGCATGTTTCCTTGTTCGTTCATAGGAATCAGGAACTGTCGTTGCGAGCTCAATACAAGGAAAACAGGGTGGACGAGAAGTGGCAGGCGCTGTCCCATGACGAGTCCGGTTTAGTCAGCAAAGCTTTCCGCCATAATCGTCTTATTATCGAATCTCATTCCGGGAAAGAGTGTCCGTCAACGCTCTCCGAAGTCGGCGTGCCCCATTACGTGTCCGCAGCCGCGATCCCTCTTCGCGCAAGAGGTCGTCCGTTCGGCGTGCTGTTGATCAGCAGCCCGAATCATGAACAATTCGACGAGATGCACGAAGATTTCATGTATTCGCTAGGCGATCATCTTACGTTAAGCATCGAAAATCTGCGAATTTACGAACAGAGAAGCGAGCTTGCGTTGCTTGAGGAGAGAAACCGGATGGCTCGGGATCTACATGATTCGGTCATTCAGAAGGTATTTTCTCTATCGTTCATGGCCAAGGGCGCCGAAGCCGTGTTAGGCGGCGATTCCCCTATCGTTAAGCAATCGTTGCAGGAGATCGGTCAGCTCTCGCAAGAGGTGCTCAAGGAAATGAGAGAGCTGATCTGGCAACTTCGGCCGGCCGGATTGGAGAACGGTTTATTGCCGGCGTTGAAGCAATACGGGCAAACTCTGGATTTAACGGTATACGAACAGGCGGAAGGCATTATGGAGTTACCCCGGGCGATCGAGGAAGCGTTGTGGCGAATCGGCCAAGAAGCGCTTAACAACGTGAAGAAGCATGCGGGAACGAACGTCGCTTATATCCGATTGACCAAATCGGAAACGGGCACCAGCTTGGAAATCACGGACAAGGGAACCGGGTTTTCCAACGAGAAGAAGAAAGGCAAGCTGACGATGGGCATGATGTCGATGCGGGAAAGGGCGGAAGCTCTCGGAGGCGAGATTACGATTTCAAGCGGTAAAGGGCAAGCTTCCACGGTCAAAGTGACGATCCCGGTTCATGTCGTGGAGGAGAAATGCTCGGAGGAGAAGGAGCAACTTTGAAGATTAGATTATTGTTAGCGGACGATCATCAGCTCGTACTGAAAGGAATCTCGTTTTTTCTTGGTTTGCAGCCGGATTTCGAGATCGTCGGAGAAGCGCATAATGGTAAAGAAGCGGTCGAGCTTGCCGCGGAATTACAGCCTGACATAGTGCTTATGGATTTGAATATGCCAGTCATGGACGGGATTGAAGCAAGTCGTTTAATCTCCGAGCAACACCCGAACGTTAAAGTTCTCGTATTGACGAGCTTCTCGGATCGCAGCCACATCGTGCCTGCTTTGCAGACGGGAGCGATCGGTTATATGTTGAAGGAAGTTGAGCCGGATCAACTGGTCGAGGCGATTCGAAGCGCTTATAAAGGCAATATCCAGCTGCACCCGGAAATCTCTAACGCGATCTTATCGCAACTATCGCCGATTGCTCACGAGCCTAAGAAGTTACCGGGGAAAGAAGCGATCAACTCGCTGACTCCAAGAGAGATAGAGGTATTGGAGCAATTGACCAAAGGATTAAGCAATAAGGAAATCGCGCAAGCGCTTGTCGTCGCCGAGAAAACGGTGAAAACGCACGTGAGCAGTATTTTGAGCAAATTGAATTTATCCGATCGAACGCAAGCCGCGTTGTTCGCGGTTCAAGTATTCCATTCTAACGGTTAAATACCCAGAGCTAACGGTGAACGATAAACGGGATTGAAGCACGGACAAGCTTCTACGACTAAAGTCTTACGACCGGTCCTCCGCCTATGGCGGATTTTTTTGTGCGCCGAAATCCGCCTATTTACCGATGTGAGCGGTGGGGAATGCGTGTATAGTCATTTATAGTTACTTTAAGTTACTAACTAAATAAAAAAACATCTGGAGGAAATTCATATGAGTACCGTATTATTCGTTAAAGCGAACGACCGCGCGATCGAACAAGCCGTTAGCGTTAAACTATATCAAGCATTCTTGGATAGCTACAAAGCTAGCCATCCTGAAGATACGATCGTCGAGTTGGATCTGTTCCAAGAAACATTGCCATACCTGAACGCGGATATGATCAACGGAAGCTTCAAAGCGGCCCGCGGTTATGATCTGACGCCAGAAGAGCAAGCGGCCGTAGCCGTGAAGCACAAATATCTCGAGCAATTTCTAGCGGCGGATAAAGTCGTCTTCGGATTCCCGCTATGGAACCTGACGATCCCTGCGGTATTGCATACGTATATCGATTACATCTACGAAGCCGGCAAAACGTTCAAATATACGGAGCAAGGTCCGGTCGGTCTGATTCCGGACAAGAAGATCGCTTTGTTGAACGCTCGCGGAGGCATTTACTCCGAAGGTCCTGCAGTGGCCGCGGAAATGTCCTTTAACTACATCTACAACATCATGTCGTTCTTCGGCGTGACGAATTTCGAGAACATTATCGTTGAAGGACACAACCAATTGCCTGCGCAAGCGGAAACCCTCGTATCCGAAGGGGTTGCGAAAGCTGAAAAAGCGGCGGTCGGATTCTAAGAATTCAATTGTCCGATCATAGGAAGCGGGAAGCCGATCATCGCGAATGCGATGATCGGCTTCTTTTTTGCATACGGCCCGGGGTGATTGTAACATACTACCACCGAATCACTTACGAATCGGGGGACGATATGCGATATTTTCAAGTGTTTAATCAGGCCTTTAAATATTTTATCCGCCAACCGATGCTCGTCGTTACTTTCGTCGCGGTCGCATTCATCCCTATCTTGTATAGCGGGTTTTTGATCAAGGGAGCATGGGATCCCTATGGCCAATTGAGCGGACTTCCGGTAGCCATCGTGAACATGGACGAGGGAGCAAGCTTTCAAGGGGAAACGCTGAATGCGGGACAGGATTTCGTAGACGAGCTTAGGGGAAATAACAGCTTTCATTGGCAATTCGTCAACGAGGAAGAAGCGGAGGTCGGGATGAGGGGGAATCGCTACTACGCGGCCATCACGATACCGGCGAATTTCTCGCGGGAAGTGGCATCGTTAGCGAACGATAACCCGGTTCAGGCGGAAATTATTTTCGAATCCAACAGCTATTACAATTTCGTCGCCGGTCAGATTAGCGAGAATGCAACGAAGGAGCTCAAGGAGAAGCTTTCGCATAATCTTACGGAAGCCTACTCGCGAAGTATTTACTCTCAGTTCGAGACGTTGTCCAGCGGACTTAGCTCCGCAGGCGACGGAGCCAAGAAATTAAACGAAGGGGCCGCGTCGCTTAACGATGGAATCGTTAAAGTCGCGGGAGGGATATCCGATCTTGCGAACGGTACCGCTCAACTGAACGCCAAAGTCGGATTGCTGCGCGAAGGATCAAGCAAGGTGCATGCGGGAGCATCCCAATTAAACGCCGGAATGACGGAATGGTCGGCGGGCGCAAGGCAGTTATTCGATGCAGGGAAGAAGCTGCAGCAAGGCGCTGAGCAAGCCGCGCAAGGTTCAACGGGACTGTACAACGGAATAAAGTCGTCCAAAGAGGGGGCGGATCGTCTTACCGCAGCCCTAAAGGATGCTTCGTCAGGCACGAAAAAATTAGGGAGCGGACTTGAGAATTCCATTTCAAGCCTCTCGGAATTGGCTGACGGCAGTTCGCGGCTTGCTGCGGGATTGCAGAAGGTAATCGACGATCATCCGGAATGGGCAGCCGATACGCAATTGAGCAACTTGCTAGCGGCAAGTCAAGACGTATCCAAGGGGACTCGTGCGCTGTTAAGCGGTCAGAACGAGCTTCTATCGGGCAGCAAAGCCGTTGTTACCGGACAGCAGCAAGCGCTGGCGGGTTCCCAAGCGATAAGCGACGCCCAAACCCGATTACTTCAAGGCGCGACGGATTTGCAAGGAGGACAGAAGCGGTTATTCGACGGACTCCGGACGTATAATGCCAACTTCTCTAAGATCGTAAACGGCAGCGACAAGCTGGCGCAAGGCGCCGGACAAGTAGGCTCGGGAGCGGAGCAGTTGAAAACCGGGATGAGCCAGCTAACGAATGGAATCGGTAAAGTGGCCGACGGAGCTGCGCAATTAAAGACGGGCTCGGCGCCGTTAGCTACCGGTGCGGCGGAACTGGCGGAAGGTGCCCGACAATTGGACGTTAAATTGAACGAGGCAGCGGAGAAGACTTCAACGATCCAAGCCAATGACAAGATGATACAGATGCTGGCGCAGCCGGTTACGATAAAATCCAATAACGAGCGAAAGGTGTCGCTGTACGGCAACGGTATTGCGCCATACTTTATTTCAATGGCGCTGTTCGCGGGCGCGCTCGTCTTTACGACGATCATCTCGGGTCGTACGACGGTCGTCGAAGATGCCTCTGGCGTTCCGCTGTTTATCGCGAAGACGTTGACTTTCGGTTTGATCAGCATAGCGCAGTCGCTTATCCTAGTTACGATCCTCGTGTTTATTCTAGGGCTGGAAGTACAGAATGTCCCATTATTCTATCTATACACGGCGTTAGTCGGATTGACTTTTATGCTAATCGTTCAAGCGATCGTCACTTGGCTGGATTTGCCGGGTCGTTTCGTCGTGCTGTTGATCATGATTTTCCAACTCGCCTCAAGCGCGGGTACGTTCCCGCTCGAGCTTCTTCCCGGATGGGCGAAGGCGATGAATCCGTGGCTGCCCATGACCTATAGCATTCGCGGCTTTAGAGACGTCATCTCCAGCGGGGACTACGACAATTTACGAATTCAGTGCGCTTATTTGGCGCTATATTTGATCGTATTTCTCACCTTGACGTTCGTTTACTTCATGATCAAGAAAAAGAAAACGACGGACGAGCAGTTAATGCCGGTTAAGCTTTAACGACTTCATGACCCGAAAATCGAAAAAAATCGGGATTGTCCATTCCAAGCATTAGGAAATCTACTTCTATCAATGGTATAGTTTACATATATACGATTCGTTAAGAAGTTGAACTCGGCGAATGGGGTGGACTCTTCTGAAGAAAATAAGGGCGATCATTACGGGGGCAACCGGCATGGTCGGCGAAGGCGTGCTCCGCGAGTGCTTATCGAATGCAGATGTCGAACAAGTATTGATCATCAATCGCAAGCCTAGCGGCATATCGCATCCTAAGCTGAAGGAAATCATACATGGCGATTTTTTCGATTTGACTCCGATCGAGAACGAGCTTGCCGGATATAACGCTTGCTATTTTTGCTTAGGCGTATCTTCGGTCGGAATGAAAGAGGAGGAGTATCGTCGGGTTACCTATGACCTCACTCTTGGCGTGGCGACTCTGTTGTCTAGGATAAATGCCGACATGGTATTTTGCTACGTTTCCGGAGCATCCACGGATAGCACGGAGCAAGGAAAGAGCATGTGGGCGAGAGTAAAGGGGAAGACGGAGAACGATTTGTTGAAGCTGCCTTTCAGAAGAGCGTATCTATTCAGACCCGGTTATATGCACCCGACTAAAGGGGCATTGTATACGCAAAAATATTATTACGCGTTCAGTTGGCTCTATCCCTTATTAAGACGACTGTTCCCGAAACACGTGATTACGTTAAGGGAGCTTGGCATAGCGATGATCCGTTCGGTGAATATCGACTATCCGAAGTCCGTTTTAGAAGTTAAAGATATAATAGATATCTCGAGAAAATGAGATTCGTTTCGCATTTCCGAATAGGATATTCCCCGTACGTAAGGAGTAGATAGACGATGGATGGGAAGTTGTTTACGCTTGAAGAAGCGAACGCATTGCTGCCTCAGATCAAAGAAGAGCTCGCCGATCTGCAAGCGCTGGTGAACCAGATTGAACTGCACTATCAAGAGTTTCAGAAAATCAAATCGAGCAACAAGCATGGCCAATCCGTCAACGGGCACGATCCGCTATTCGAGATCGAAACCCGGATAGACTTCATGCGTATGGAAGTGGAGCTTGCGATTCAGAATTTCGGCCGCAAAGGCGTGCTGCTGAAGACGATCAATCCTGGACTCGTCGATTTCCCTTCCGACCTGAAAGGGAGAGACATTCTCCTGTGCTGGAAGGAAGGCGAAGAGAGCATTACGCACTACCATGGCTGGCATGACGGGTATATGGGGCGCAAGCGAATTGCGGACGAGATGTAGGTTGATGGAAGCTGTGTAGAGCGCCAGGGCAGTGCAGTGCAGGGCAGTACAGGGCAGGGCAAGGCAAGATAAGGCAAGATAAGGCAATGTAAGGCAAGGTCAGGCAAGGTCAGGCAAGGTCAGGCAAGGCAACTGCGTTTATTAATCGCTCCGTCTTAGGCTCGTTAAACTAATCCTCAGTGCTTGACGTAATCAAGGTTCCTTCTAACGGCGACAGCGGCCGTTATTTTGCTCAAAACGGTACTTTTCAAAATCTAACGGAGATGAGCGCTCTTATTCTGGTATTTTCCTATGAAAACATGCCAATTGAGCATAAATAGAGGCGCGTAGCTTCGTTAGAATTTTGAAACCTTGTTTTTGACGAAATAGCGTCCGTGGGAGCCGTTAGATAAATAACCCTTAAATTAAATGCGATAGCCTTGTTCGGACACCAGGGCAACCGCTTACCGAAATTGAAACAAACGCACCGCTATTTCGCTTTACGAACAGGTTTCCGGAGAAATAAGGGTGCTGAGCACCGCTATTTCGCTCCGCGAGCGGGATTCCGGAGAAATAAGGGTGCTGAACACCGCTATTTCGCTCCTAAGCGATTGCCCACGATCTCACTTGACGATCTCACCTGTCTATTGACAATCCACAATGAGCAAGGTATGATTCAAGCTGTTGCTTGTTAATCATACCTAAACATTATTCGTATAACCTCGTGAATTCAGGGCGAGGGTCTCTACGGGAAGCCTTAACTTCCATGCTACGAATATGGAATCATCGCCTAGATGATTCTATATTCCTAGCTGGAAGTTTTTTGTTTTTCCGCGGATTGCGAGAGTCAGGGAGGCGTTTCATCGAAATGAAATACTTATTATCGGTATTGCTCGGAGCGATCAGTTACGGCATCTTGTCTACGATCGTAGTGAAAGCATATGGCAAAGGTTATGGGTTGGGAGAAGTCGTCGGCAGTCAATTGTTGGTCGGTTTTATTCTCGTTTGGAGTCTGGTTTTGTTTACGAAGCTACGGGAAAAGCGCAACAAGAAGTCAGTGGACGGCAAGGGCAAGTTTGCGGTTGAAATGAAAGCCAGCCTTACTTGGAAGCAGCGTTTTTACCTGATGGCGGCGGGAACTCCGACAGCCATAACCGGCCTTCTGTATTATGAATCTTTGCGCTATATTTCGAATTCGTTGGCTATTATCTTATTGTTCCAGTTTACTTGGATCGGCGTTTTGATTCATGCGATCAGTCATCGCAAACGGCCTGATGGAATTATGTTGCTTACGCTTGCCGTCTTGTTAGGCGGAACGATGCTGGCAGCGGGAATTATGGAGCAGGGGTTGTCTAACTTCAATTGGATCGGAGTTGCGTTCGGACTAGCGTCCGCAGTGAGCTATTCCTTGTTCATCCTCATAAGCGGAAGGGTGGTTCCATCCGTTCATCCGGCGTATCGCAGCGGTTGGATGATTACGGGAGGGATGCTCTGCGTCTTTATCCTTTTCCCACCGACATTCCTCATTAATGGCGTCCTGTGGGGGGATTTGCTCTTGTTCGGCTTTATGCTTGGAATGTTCGGAGCGTTCTTGCCGCCCGTATTGTTCGCCATTGGGGTCCCGCATATCGGGGAAGGGATGACCGGCATCCTGGGCGCTTCGGAGTTGCCCGTAGCGGTGATGCTCTCCGCCGTCGTGTTGCACGAGCACGTTAGCGTGCTCCAATGGATGGGCGTCGTACTCGTCATTCTAGGCGTGATGTTGCCGGAGTTAGCGAAACGGATCAATCGTACAAACCGTAGCTATCCCCTTACGAAGTTAGATGTATAACGGAGTTAAATAAAAAGTTGCGAAAATAAGCCCTCATCGGAAGGGCTTATTTTCATAAATCAGATTATCGGATCATATTTTGTCAAATATCAGCGCCCTAGATTTGAATGATAATCGGAAGGATCATCGGCCTTCTTTTCGTTTGGGCATAGAGGAACTTGCCGACGGCTTCCTTGATCGCTTGCTTGTAGACGCTCCACTGATTTACGTTGTCTTCCAGCAGCTTAAGAAGGGAGTTTACGGTGATGCGGTTGACTTCCTCGAGCAACCCTTCCGACTCGCGAACATAGACGAAACCGCGGGATATCGTGTCGGGACCGGAGATGATTTTGTTTTCCGAGCGATTGATCGTGATGACGATGATAAGGATTCCGTCCTCGGACATATGCTTGCGATCCCGCAACACGACATTGCCGACATCTCCGATTCCAAGACCGTCAACGAGAGTGATTCCGGTAGGTACTTTCCGGCGCTGGCGGGCGATTTGGCTATTGATGTCCACGACGTCCCCGTTCTTGAGGATGAAGATGTTCTCGCTCTTCACGCCGACGGCTTCGGCTAACAAGCGATGCTGATAGAGCATGCGATATTCTCCGTGGATCGGAATGAAGTATTTCGGCTTCATTAAAGTCAACATGAGCTTAAGTTCCTCTTGGCTGGCATGACCGGATACGTGCATTCCCGTGACAATGCCGGATCCATAGATGACTTTAGCGCCTAGTTCGAATAGATTGTCTACAATCCGGGCTACGTTCCTCTCGTTGCCAGGGATCGGCGTTGCCGCAAGAATGACCGTATCCCCTCGGAGAACTTCGATTTGTCGATGGTTGGAGCTAGCCAAGCGGGACAACGCGGCCATAGGTTCCCCTTGGCTCCCCGTGCAAAGAACGACAACCGCATGGGGCTCGTACTTATTTACCTCCGGGGGTTCGATCAACATATCGTCCGGCATTCGAAGGTACCCAAGCTCGGTCGCAATGCCAACGACGTTAACCATGCTCCTGCCGACCAATGCGACTTTTCGGTTCGTTCTCTCCGCCGCATCGATAATTTGCTGCAGCCGATGGACGTTGGAGGCGAACGTCGAGATGAATATTTTTTGCGTCGCGTTATCGAATGCTTCTTGGATATGTTCGCCCACGAGTCGTTCCGATGGCGTGAAGCCGGGACGCTCCGCGTTCGTGCTCTCGGAAAGCAGCGCCAACACGCCGTTCTTCCCAAGCTCCGCCATTTTATGGATGTCGGGGTATTGCTCGTTGACCGGGGTGAGATCGAATTTGAAATCGCCGGTATGTACGACGGTGCCTTCAGGCGTATGTAACGCGATGCCAAGACAATCCGGTATGCTGTGATTGGTGCTGAAGAAGCTGACTTTTATCGTGCCGAACGTGACTTTGGAATTCGAATGAATTTGATTTAATTGCGCTCTAGCGAGCAAGCCATGCTCCTTCAACTTCCCTTGGATCAAGCCTAGCGTAAGTCTTGTCGCATAGATCGGCATATTCAGTTGCTTGAAGATGTAAGGGATTCCCCCGATATGATCCTCGTGTCCATGGGTCACGATCAATGCCCGAATTTTATCCTGGTTCTCGAGTAAGAAAGTGATGTCGGGTACGATGACGTCGATGCCGAGCAAGCTTTCGTCAGGGAACTTGGAGCCGCAGTCTACGACAAGAATATCATCGTCATATTGAATCACGTACATGTTTTTGCCGATTTCGTTGACGCCGCCCAGTGCGACGATCGATAGCGTATTTTCCTGTTCGCTCAACCTTGGAAGCCTCCGTTCACACTTAAGAATAGGGACATTGTTCCCATACTCGGACTGAATCATCCAGATTTAGCGGCCAAGGATTACAAGATCAGGATTACAAGATCATTACAAGATCATGTATTGCATTCTTCCCGCGTAGTGAGTATAATAACTTCAACTTGATAGGTATAATGTAATGTCGATGAAGAGAAAGAGTACGTTATTCGTCTGATCCGCAGAGAGTTGGGAACGGTGAAAACCAACGATGAGGCGATAACGGAAAGCCATCTCCGAGACGCAGGCTGAAATTACAGTAAGCTCTGCCGCATTTCCAGCGTTAACGGGAACACGTATTGATGGATACGTTGCAGAGTGCCGTTGCTTGGTTAGCAGCGGAACTAGGGTGGTAACACGGGCATAGACTCGTCCCTTGAGGGCGGGTTTTTTTGTTTTTAAAAAAGGAGGAAATAACGTGATTCAGTCTACGATAGGGGATTTATTGTCACCGCAAGTACGTGATATGCCGCCTTCCGGAATCCGCAAGTTTTTCGATTATACGTCCGGAATGAAGGACGTCATCTCGCTTGGAGTAGGAGAACCGGATTTCGTCACTCCGCAAGTCGTCAGGGATGCGTGCATCCTCGCGCTGGAAAAAGGAAAAACCTCCTACACCTCGAACGCGGGCATGCCGGAATTGAGGGAAGCGATCGCGGAATATATGCGTTCGGGCTACCGGGTCACGTACAACCCTTCCGACGAAGTATTGGTTACGGTCGGCAGCAGCGAGGCGATCGACCTCGCATTGCGTGCGCTCATTACGGAAGGCGATGAAATCCTTATACCCGAGCCTTGTTATATTTCTTACTCCCCGATTGTATTTCTCGGAGGAGGCAAGCCGGTTGCCGTCGAAACTAGCGCGGATAATCAGTTTAAATTGACTGCGGATGCTCTGAAGAAGAAGCTGACTTCCCGATCCAAGGTACTCGTTCTCTGCTATCCGAACAACCCGACCGGCGCAATCATGACCTATGAGGAATGGCTGCCTATCGCCAAACTGGTGGAAGAACGCAATCTGATCGTCATCTCGGACGAAATCTACGCGGAACTCACTTATGGAGGAGAACGGCATGTCAGCTTCGCTTCGCTCCCCGGCATGAAGGACAGAACGTTACTTGTTAGCGGATTTTCCAAGGCCTTCGCGATGACGGGCTGGCGGGTCGGCTACGTATGCGGTCATCGGGAGATCGTATCGGCTATGCTCAAGATTCACCAATATACGGTCATGTGCGCTCCGATTATCGGACAGATTGCGGCACTGGCTTCGCTCCAAGTCGGAATGGAGGAGAAGGACCGGATGATCGAATCTTATAATCAACGCCGGAGGGCATTCGTTCAAGGACTCAGACAGATCGGACTTCCTTGTCATGAGCCGCTCGGTTCCTTCTATGCTTTTCCTTCGATCGCGCATACGGGCTTAAACTCGGAGCAGTTTGCTCAACAACTGCTTAAAGACGCGAAAGTCGTAACCGTACCGGGCCAAGTGTTCGGCAGCGGCGGAGAAGGTTTCATACGATGTTCGTACGCCTCCTCGCAAGTCCAATTGGATGAAGCGTTAGATCGGATTCATACGTTCTTGCAACGTCGGCTCTAGGAATAATGCTCTTCATTCGCTATACTTACATGTAGAAGAGTCGAACGAACAGTTAGGAGTAGATAAGATGGAAGCGACGAAAAATAACGCCATTAGATACTATCCGCCTAAAGAGGACTACATCGCCTTCGATAACGAAGAGGATTACGCGGACAAGGGAAGAAGCTGGGGATTGTTCGGGAAGGCGCCGAAAAAACAATTCTGGTACAAAAACGCGACGACGCAAACTCAGGTGACGATTAAAGGTTATCAAGAGTTCAACAATTTGAGCATTCTAGTCGTCGAATTCGAGGACGGAAATGTAACCTGCATACATCCTTCGTTCTTGAAGGAAATGCAGAGCGGCAATTTCGGTAAAGAAATTATCGTCGAGGATGGAGAGGGTTCGGCATCGGGTGAAGCTGCCGTAACAGAAGCTGAACCTACCAAATCGGCGAAATCGTCCGTGGAGAAGCCGCCTAAAGCGGTTAAAACTCCGAAGAAACAAGTGGAAAAACTGGATCTGCCGCTGGAGAAGGTGAAATTCTCGGCTAAAGTAAAGGAATTCACGACGAAGCCGAATCCGTTCTCGGATAACGACGACGAGGTCGTGCTGCTCGAAGAAGTAGCGGTGCTAGGAGAAACTCCGCTTACGATCGGAGACGCGTGGTGCGGTTACAGCAATACGCTCAAAGGATTCGCGCTCGAAGTCGGAGACTTGGTCGAATTCGAAGGAAAAGTCGTGGATAAGAAGTTTAACAAAGAAATTCTTTACAAGGTGAACAACCCGTCTAAATTAACGAAGAAGTGAACGGGCAATATTCGTTCATGACCGTCGAGACTATCTCGACGGTCATTTGCCGTTCTTGGTTACAATCTTGTAAGGTATTATCCATCAAATTGTCATGAAATTCGATGGATTACCTAATCCGACTTCGTCTATAGTTGTACAAGAGAATACAAGCATTAAAGTGGAGGGAATCGCGTTGAACGAATTTATTAAAGCCGTGATTATGGGAATTGTTGAGGGTTTGACCGAGTTTTTGCCCGTTTCGTCTACGGGGCATATGATCTTGACCGGACGATTGTTGGAATTTGAAGGGGATATGGCTGATACTTTTAAGGTCGTCATTCAACTAGGGGCGGTAATGGCCGTGCTTGTACTGTATTGGAGAAGATTTGTCGGTTTCTTGAATATCACGCCTACGGCGCTTAGACGTCCGGGAATCAATATCATCCATGTCATTATCGCGATGATTCCTTTCGTCATTACCGGTTTCACCATTCACGGATATATCAAGGAACGATTATTCGGTCCCACGCCCGTCTTAATCGGACTTGTCGCCGGCGGTATCCTCATGATAATCGCCGATCGGGTTCGAAGGAAAGTCAGCGCGGAGACGATGGACAAGATTACGTATAAGCAAGCTTTCGGTATCGGTCTCTTCCAATGCTTGGCGGTATGGCCTGGGTTCTCCAGATCGGGCTCCACGATTTCCGGAGGGATGCTGCTGGGGACAAGCCAGAAGGCTGCGGCCGAATTCACGTTTATCGTCTCCGTTCCGGTTATGTTCGGCGCTTCCGCCTATGACCTGTATAAGAGCAGGGAGTTTTTGACGACTGCCGATATTCCGTTGTTCCTCGTCGGACTGGTCGCTGCTTTCGTCGTGGCCATGATCGCGATCGTCACTTTCTTAAACTTGATCAAACGATTAAGGCTGTCTTGGTTTGCTTATTATCGATTCGTACTGGCGGCGGTTTTCTTCGTGATTTTGTACTTATAAGAGCAGAGTGGGAAGAGATGAGCTAGGCAGATTAGAGAAGAGCAAGGCAGATAGGAAAAAAGCAAAGCCGACTCAGCTTTGCTTTTTTTTTGTTGGAGAAGATAGAGCGGCTACACCGCTTTAAATCGAGCATGGAGACACTTTTTGGAGAAGATAGAGCGGCTACACCGCTTTAAATCGAGCATGGAGGCACTATTTGGGGAAATAGAGCGGCTATGCCGCTTTAAATCGAGCATGGAGTCACTTTTGGGGAAAATAGAGCGGCTACACCGTTACTACTTAGGTCTCCCCAAAATTGAGGAGATTTTTTCTTTGCTATTTAAAGGAATTCGAGCATCTCACAGCGAAGTAGTAGTTAAAGAAACTTTGCTAGTGAGGAGCGTGTGACACCCGTGAAACTAACTTCGCAACAAGTGAATAAGATTAGCAAGGGCGACAAAGAAATTGCGGATTATTTCAGTGCGCTCCTTACTCAAAACCAACAGTTGACCCAACTTGTCGAAAAGCAGGCCGCTCAAATCGAGAAGCAAACCCTTCAAATCGAGAAGTTAGAAAAGCGCGTTAACGATTTAGAACGGCAACTCGGACAAAATAGCAACAACAGCAGTAAACCGCCCTCCAGTGACGGATTGCGTAAACAGAATAATTCGCGCCAGTCTGGCGGCAAAAAGGGTGCGCCTACCGGCCATGATGGACATACACTTCGTTTCAGCACTTCGCCGGACGAAATCGTCGTGCATTCGGTATCCACTTGTAAGCATTGTGCCCAATCCCTTGATGGGGTGGCCGTGCAAGGCTATACCAAGAGACAATTATTTGACTTACCACTTCCCCGTTTGGTTGTCACTGAACATCGCGCGGAGGAGAAGTGTTGCCCAGCTTGCCATACACGTCAGCGGGCTACCTTTCCAGACCGAGTTCAAGCACCTGTGCAGTATGGAGAAGGCTTTACAGCTTGGACCGCTTATTTAAATGTTTATCAGCTTCTGCCACTAGATCGCATCTCGCGATTGTTTTTCGATCTGACCGGTTACCAGCCTAGCGAAGCGACGCTTTTGGCACAGATCAAGACGATGGCATCCGTTGTAGCGGATCAAGAGCCGAGTATTCGAAAGCATCTCCTTACGCAGCCACTCATTCACAGCGATGAAACACCCATGCGCTTGAATGGCAAACAACAGTATCTCCATACGCACTCCAACGCCGATTGGACTTTGTTAGCCATGCACGCGAGGCGATGTGGGCCGGCACTTGTAGAAATGGGCGTGTTGCCATCTTACACCGGTATTGTGGTTCATGACTGTCTTAATTCCTACTTCAAACCCGAGTTTAAGTTCACGCACGTCTTGTGTAACGCGCATTTATTGCGCGAATGCCAAGGGATCGCGGAGCATGACCATCATAAGTGGGCATCCGACATGAAACAGTTGCTCCAAAGAAGTTGGGTGCTGGCCAAAGGAGCTCGAGCGGCAGGTATCCCCTTGTCGGATGAGGTGCTCACCGAGATTGACCTAAGCTTCGATGCCATTTTGGCCCTAGGGAAAACGGAATGGGCTAAAGATGCGGTGCGCGAAAAAACAGGACCTCGAGGACGAAAATGCAAAAGCAAAGCGGCTAATCTTGGGCAGCGATTCGAGCTTCATAAAGCGTCGATTCTTCGCTTTCTTTACGATGCCCGCGTCCCTTTTGACAACAACCAGGCCGAACGAGACATCCGTATGTCCAAGGTGAAGCAGAAGATTTCTGGATGCTTCCGTACGGCAACTGGCGGCGAACAATTTGCAAGTATTCGTGGCTTTATTTCCACTCTCCTCAAACAGAAGCTTCCTTTACATGCCTCACTCGTATCCGCACTCCGTGGTAATTTCCAATTCAAGACTACCTGAGTAGTAACGGCTACACCGTTTTAAATCGAGCATGGAGGCACTTTTTGGGAAAATAGAGCGGCTACGCCGTTACTGCTTAGGTCCACTTCTTTTAGGCAGCAATTCTAGGCACATTTTTGGCCTACTTTCGCCGTAATCGCCATCCAGCCTCATATCAAGGTACATTTTTTGGCCTAATTTCGCCGCAGTTGTCATTCAGCCACCCAACAAGGCACATTTTTGGCCTACTTTCGTCGTAGTCGCCATCCAGCCTCCAAACAAGCTACAATTATGGCCTTCTTGCTCTATGTGCATAGAGACTCGGTTCGGGACTAAGAGAGTAAATAGAATAATGACCTGAGTAGTAGCGAGTATGCCCCACCAATCCTCAAAAAAAAGACCGTCAGGGAGAATACGCCCTAACGGTCTGTGCTATATAAAGTTCTTATACGACGCCTTGAGCAAGCATCGCATCGGCAACGCGGATGAATCCCGCGATGTTGGCGCCGACGACGAGATTGCCGGAATGCCCGTAAGCTTCCGCGGCTTTAACGCTATTTTGGTAAATATTTTTCATGATTCCGTGAAGTTTAGCATCGACTTCTTCGAAAGTCCAAGACAATCTCATGCTGTTCTGGGACATCTCGAGCGCGGAAACCGCAACGCCGCCCGCATTGGCAGCTTTAGCTGGTCCGAACAATACGCGATTTTCCAAGAACACTTCGATCGCTTCCAGCGTGGAAGGCATGTTGGCGCCTTCTCCGATGGCTTTAACGCCATTGGATACCAACAATTTGGCCGCTTCTTCGTCAATTTCGTTTTGAGTCGCGCAAGGAAGAGCGATATCGCACGGGATCGTCCAGATGCCTGCGCATCCTTCCGTATATACGGCGTGCGGATGTTCGTTCACGTATTCGCTGATTCGTTTACGTTCAACCTCTTTCAAACGTTTGACCGTATGGAGGTTAATTCCTCTTGGATCGTAGATATAACCGTTGGAGTCGCTGCAAGCGACGACTTTCGCGCCAAGCTGAGTCGCTTTATCGATCGCGTAGATCGAAACGTTCCCGGATCCGGAGACGACGACCGTGCTATCTTGGAAGCTCAAGCCTTTAGCTTCAAGCATCTCGTTCACGAAGTAAACGCAACCGTAGCCCGTAGCTTCCGTACGCGTAAGGCTTCCTCCGTAGATAATGCCTTTGCCTGTAAGAACGCCGGCTTCATGTCCGCCTTTGATCCGTTTGTACTGACCGAACATGTATCCGATCTCGCGTGCGCCTACTCCGATATCTCCTGCAGGTACATCCTCGTCCGGGCCGATGTATTTGTATAGCTCGGTCATGAAGCTTTGGGTAAATTTCATGATTTCGTTGTCTGATTTGCCTTTAGGGTCGAAGTCGGAGCCGCCTTTACCGCCGCCAATAGGGAGACCGGTTAGGGAGTTTTTGAAGATTTGTTCGAAGCCGAGGAATTTGATAATGCTAGCGTTAACGGATGGGTGGAAGCGAAGACCGCCTTTATAAGGACCAATTGCGCTGTTGAACTGAACGCGGAAACCACGATTGACTTGCGTTACGCCTTTGTCGTCAACCCATGGAACTCGGAAGTAAACAACGCGCTCCGGCTCTACGATCCGTTCTAGTATCCCTTGTTTCATATATTTGGGGTGCTTAGCAAATACAGGAGTGAGGGAGTCTAAAATTTCTTTAATGGCTTGGTGGAATTCGCTCTCGTGCGGGTTACGTTTAATGACTGCTTCATAAACGGATTGAACGTATTGTTGCGCGCTTGTACCTGCCTCGGCAGTGATTGTTGTCACTTTTCAATAACACTCCTTCGATTTGTTTGCACTATTCACCGCAAAACATGTATTTATATACTTGATGATTGTAGATTATACACGAATTTTAAGCAAATTAAAATTTTTTTCATGCCTGAAACATTTAAATTATCCGTATTGACATTGACGTTGCGTAAAGGTGTACGATGATTTTGCAAGGGGGATCGATTATGGAATATACAGTGCAGAAACTTGGACTATTGGCAGGAGTTAGCACCCGAACGCTAAGGTATTACGATGTGATTGGCATTCTCAAGCCGGCGAGAATCAACTCATCGGGATATCGCGTCTATGGGCAACGAGAGGTTGACCGATTACAGCAAATTCTATTTTATCGCGAACTGGGAGTGAGTTTGGACGAGATCAAGGAAATCGTGGACTCGCCCCGATTCGACGCTAGTCGCGCATTGCGTGAACATCGGGACAATCTCCTTGCCAAACGGCAGCAATTGGATGCGTTAATTGCCAATATCGATCTCACCTTAGCAAGTCGGGAGGGGACATTTCCTATGAGCGATGAACAAAAGTTCGAAGGTTTCAAACAGAAGCTGATCGACGACAACGAGAAGAAATACGGCGAGGAGATTCGTGCCAAGTACGGCAAGGACCAAGTCGAGCAATCCAATAAAAAGTTAAAAGGGATGTCGCAGCAACAATACGCGGAAGTCGAGCAACTTGCGGCGGATATCCATTCGAAGCTGGCCGAAGCATTCGCAACGGGAGATCCCGCAGGCGAGCTAGCCCAAAAAGCCGCGGATATGCATCGTCAGTGGCTAAGCTTCTACTGGGATAGCTACAGCAAAGATGCCCATGCGGGCGTTGCGCAGATGTATGTGGATGATGAGAGGTTCAAGGCTTACTACGACAAAGATCAGCCAGGCGTAGCTGAATTTCTGAGGGATGCCGTATTGATCTACACGGAAAACCGCGGGGAATAATCTGTCTGGCTTAGTCGAGTGAGTTAAATGTATATGGAACAAATAAGGTTGTCCCGAAAGAATCCGCGGGCAGCCTTATTTGTTTTCATTCAAAATTAATGATTCACCGTGTGATCAGCCCTATTTTCACAAAATCAATCTCTTGACACAGACAGCGTATTAACCTCATAATACACTTACAGGTGTATGAACTAGTTAGTACACACACTTAGTGAAAGCGAGGTGACTGAATGAAAACGGGTGAAGGCTGGGAGGAAGTCGCGTTTAATAGCCGGGATCCGGTCTATTTGCAGGTCGTGAGGCATTTCAAGGAGCAGATCGTAACCGGCAAGTTAGAAGCGGGGCAGGTCATTCCTTCGCGGAGGGAACTGGGGACGTTGCTGAAAATAAATCCGAATACGGCGCAAAGAGCTTATAAGGAGATGGAGGAGCGACACTTGATCGTTACGGAAGGAAATTCGCCTAGCCGAATCACTAGGGATGAGGATGTATTGAGAACGATTCGTTCGGAATTGTTAGGCGAGGCGGTAGAAGCCTTCGTCGCTTCCGTGCGGAAGATCGACGCACCGTTGGATGAGCTTCTGGACTTGGTAAAAGTTAAATATTCGGAAAATAAGGCCGAGGAGGAGATGCGGAATGATCGAAGTCAATAACCTGCGCAAGCGATTCCGTCTCCGCAATGTGCTTAATGGCGTTTCATTTACCGCGGAGAAAGGGCAGATCACTTGTTTAACGGGGATTAACGGCGCCGGTAAATCGACGGTATTAAAGGCGATTATGGGTCTGCTTCCGTTCAACGGCGGTCAGATTCAAATAGATGGCAAAGCGCTCAGCAAACATACATACGAGAAGATAGCGTATATTCCGGACCATCTGACGATGCCGCTCGGAATGAGTCTAAGCGAAGGCATGCGGTTTATGGCCGACTTCTACGACTCATGGAACGAGGAGAGAGCGGAAGAGTTGATGCGATTTTTCAAGCTGGCAAGCTCGGACAAGATCGGCAATCTATCGAAAGGGACC
This sequence comes from Cohnella herbarum, assembly GCF_012849095.1. Classification (NCBI taxonomy): domain Bacteria; kingdom Bacillati; phylum Bacillota; class Bacilli; order Caryophanales; family Paenibacillaceae; genus Cohnella; species Cohnella herbarum. The sequence goes on along the minus strand of NZ_CP051680.1, from coordinate 1,786,159 downwards.
GCGGCCAAATATAATCTGGTGATCGGATTAGCCCAGAATACGGATTACGTGTTGATGGACGAACCGTTCTCGGGCATCGACATCTTTAGCCGGGAGCTGATCGCGGAAGTGTTCTCCAGTCACCTGATCGAAGATCGGGGAGTGCTGCTGACGACCCACGAAATAGGAGAAATGGAACATTTGATAGATAGAGCGGTCATTATGGACAAAGGAATCATCGTTCGCGAATTCGATTGCGAAGAAGTGCGCAGCGAGGAAGGCAAGTCGATCGTGGACGTGATGAGGGAGGTGTATCACTCGTGAACCGCTATTTGAAACTCGTACATATGGAAGTGCATCGATTTCGTTACGTTCTTGCGAGCTTAATGGGCATCACGATCCTTATCCAATTCGCGGCATTGATATGGCACGTCAACGATGAATTGGCGATGAACAAGAAGGCGCTCATAAATACCGGATTCATATCGGATAAAATGTCTTTCGCCGAGGCGATCGCCAACACGCAATTCTGGTTTGCCATCCCGATCTTCTTGAGTATCGCCGTATTATGCCTGTACGTATTCTTGATTTGGTATCGCGATTGGGCAGGACGCAATACGTTCGTTTATCGGTTGTTAATGCTTCCTACGGCAAGAAGAAATATCTACTTGGCAAAGCTTACAGCCATGATGATTTTCATATTTGGGCTTGTTGCTTTTCAACTGTTGCTACTCCCTATTGAGCACTTGATCTTCAAGCTAATTGTTCCGGCGGATCAAATCGAGCCCTCTTACTTTATGGATACCGTTTCTACGAATCAAGTATTCATCTGGTTGATGCCACGCCATTTCGACCAATTTGTTTTGTCGTACGGATTAGGAATCATGGCGTTGATCGTCGTCTTCACTGCGATAATGCTAGAAAGAAGCTATCGATTAATCGGGATATTGTTCGCGGTTCTCTATATACTGGCATGCGTGTTTACGGTGTTATTTCCGTTATTCGCAATGGGCTTCGAACAGTCGGACTCCTACCTTTATCCCGAAGAAATATGGACGATCGAACTTGTCATTTGCATAGCGCTCGTAACGGTATCCGTCTGGCTCGGATTCCGGTTGTTAAACAAGAAAATATCGGTGTAAGAAGGGAGGTTACGCTATGAAACGGTATTGGTTATCGGCATTGTTAGGCCTTTTCGCGGTCGTCGCGATAAGTACGTATTACATCTATGGCGCAACGGAGAAACTTCCCGTATATAAGCTGCAAACGATAGAGGGCGACGAGAACGTAATAGCGGACGTAAATCTGTACGGATGGTACGGGGGAGTACTGCATTCCGAATCCATGGACCTCTCATTGGAAGGGACTAATTACAACGTGGATATGTCCCTCTACGAGAAACACGTAAAGAATGCTCGGTCGTGGACGAGCTCCCAGAAAGGTTACAAGGAGTTAAAGAAAGAACACCGAAATTTCATGAGAGGAAAGAGCGCGATGGATCAATTCTATAAAGACAAAGAGTGGTTGATCTACGTCAAGGCTACGCTGGACTATAATTACGATCATATCGATGATAAGGAAGAAGCGATTCTAAAGATTGATCTTCTGAACGAGAAAACGGGAAAGGTGAACCGTTATCAGACTACGATCAAAGATTCGAGCATCTATACCTGGATGACGATCGAGGATGTGCAGCGGATTGACGATCAAATTCATATCCTCACTACGCAGAGGGCGATGAATATTGGTGAAGAAGATCGGAACTCAACCGCTGAACTCCACGTGTACGTCGTAGACATGAATTCTGGTGATCTTATCAAAAATGAAACCTTGAAACATGGCATTACGGCAACGGACAAGGAGGATATTATCCTATCTTCTGTTTCGAATGAGATTCGTTCCGAACCCGGAGAGGTTGTCGTGCTGAGAATCCGCAAGGAAAAAGCAGAAGATCATCTTGAGGGAAACGTTTACAGCATGGAGTCCCAATCCGATCATCTCTTCGCCTATTCCTATCGAACAGGTAAGCTTACGATGCTGACTGAGTATTTTCTGAAAGGAAATACAGCGCTCCTACCCGATTATACTCTGAACGGTAATATTCTATCGTCATTAGTTTACGATACGAACGCGATCACGATAGCGCGATATGATATTGTAGCCAATAAAAAATTACCGGGACTTCACGAGCTCACAGCGCAACAGCTTGGCGTAAACGAGATCGCATCGGTTACGATCGGGAATGGTCACGTGTATGCGTTGCTGCGCAAGGGCGAACACACGGAACTTGCGGTATTGGAAGCAACGAGCGGAAAAGTCCTGTATCGCGGCCAGCCAACCTATAAGGGGCCGAGCTCTAAGGCGGATGAGCAAATGAAAAACCTTCATCTGATGGGTATCGGGTTTAAATATCAATAAAAAAAAGCTTCCTCGATGCGGATCGAGGAAGCTTTTTCTAACGATCTTGTTGCGGACGAATGCGGTAGACGCATTTGTTGTCGCCCTTGGCCAAACAATCGGAACGGCTAACTTTGGCTTCGAGCAAGGATTCGAACAGGTTAAGTTCGCACGTACACGCATGGTTATACTTATTTGCCACTCTGGATATCGGACAATTATATTCGGTTAGAATATAATCGCTATCGCCGGTTTTCTCCCACGTTGCCATATAGCCGTTTTCATTCTGGATTTCGGAAAGCGCGGCAACTCTATTCTCCAAATCCTTGTTAACCATCTTACTCTCGTAACGTTGCATCAGAGTCGCCTTGCGCAGATCGAACAGATGGTTGACCATCGTTTCTCCTGCCTCGACCTCAAGCTCGGTAAGAAGGTCGAGCGCTACGGAATGATAGTTTTTCGGAAAATAATCATCGGCTTGATCCGTTAATCGATATACCGCGGCAGGACGCCCCATCGGGATTCGAACCGTCGTCGATTCTATTAAGTTATCCCGTTCTAGAATCGAGATGTGCCTCCTGACGGCCATCCCCGTAATTCCTAGCTGGTCCGTCAAGTCCTTGGTCGTCAATTGTCCGGCGGTCTTCAGCATTTGCATGATTCTGTTCCGGGTAGACAAGTCCAAATCGTCTTTCATCTCGTAACCTCCAGATCTACCGCGAATGATTACAGGACGGACCCCGAAGTAGCCAGATCATGGGTTTCGCATTCCTCGGAACAATACCCCCGACTATTGCTTTCGCATTCATCGCAAACCAAATGCTGAAGATGGCAAGTATCGTCCTTGCAGTTAATATAACGATCGGTTTTCTCGCCGCAATGATGGCATTGGCCGACAAGCGTATGCTCGTCGGTTTGGTTAATCCGCACGGAGACGCGTTCATCGAACACGTAACAATTGCCGTCGAAGCCTCGACCTTGAACTTCCGGATCTTGACCGTACGTGACGATTCCGCCATCCAGTTGGAACACGTCGTCGAAACCTTCGTTCTTAAGCACGGCGGTTAACATTTCGCAACGAATGCCGCCGGTACAGTAAGTGAGTATCCGTTTATTTTTATGCTCGGCGAGGTTATTGCGGATCCATTCCGGAAATTCGCGGAACGTCTCGAGATCCGGTTTGATCGCGTTGCGAAAATGGCCGAGATCGTATTCGTAGTTGCTTCTTCCGTCCAAGATGAGCACGTCGTCCCGATCGAGATGGTCATGCCATTGTTGCGGGGTCAATCTTCCGCCGCCGTCGGTATGCGGATTGAGCTTCTTGTCGTAACGGAGCGTAACAAGCTCCTTCTTGTGCCGGACGAACAGCTTCTTGAAGGCATGGCCGGCCGATTCGTCGATCTTAAAGAGAAGATCGGAGAAGAGCGGATGTGCATGCATCGCTTCCATGTAGCGATCCGTCTGTTCGATCGTACCGGAGAGCGTGCCGTTAATGCCTTCTTCGGCAATGAGAATACGGCCTCTGATCCCAAGATCTTTGCAAAACTGAAGGTGCTCCGCCGTAAAGGCTTCAGGATCGGAAATAGGCACGTATTTGTAGTAGAGCAGGATGCGATAATCTGTCGTCATAATCGAACACCTTTCATCTTTTCATCATTTGTATCGGAATAAAGAATAGCGGAAGAGAGAGGACTGATCTCTTCCGCCAAGCGTTAAGACGTTTCGTCGCGGTAAATCATACTGTGATTATGTTATTTTAGCTTCTCGACGTTACTTAGTCAACATGGATGTTTATTAAGTGGTTGACAATCCGCCAAAGTAAGCTTAGGATTATAGTACGCTTAGTTTTCGACCTATAGGTCGAAAAGCGGGGGAACCAGTTATTAGGGGCGAATCATTCTTCGGAATGAAGGGTACCATCTTACCCGAGTCCGTCAGCTAACCTCGTCAGCAGGAGATGGGTCTGTTTTATTATTTTTTCACTTCGGACCCTCCGTTTTAGGGTCCTTTCTGTTTATTTAAGGCCCTAATTATCGGAGACTCCTCTCGATAAGCTATGGGTCTTTTTGTCGTCGTGATCGCGATTCAAGAGAATCATCTACTTAGGAGGTGCGATGTATGATTCACGAGGATGCAGTGAAAGCCACTTATGCGACTCTCATGGAACAGTCTCGGCTGATCGTCGAGCGTAAGACTCCCGGTCCGGAACGTAGTCCGATGGAAGAACTTCACGCGGTGTTGCACATGACCGTCGAGAATACGGGAAGTCGCAACCGCGACGAAGCGACGGATCTTTCCTTGACGCAGCAGGGCATTATCCGATTCGTTTCCGTCGTCTCGCAGATCGTTACGGGTTGGGGCGGCAAGCTGATCGAAGCCAACCACCATTCCTATACCGCGATTTTCCCGATATCCGATCCGGATGCCGGCAGTCACAGCTGTATTTGCGGGTTTCAGATCCTAAATGCCGTCGCGAATGTCATCAATCCTTCATTGAAGAAGGAAGGTATTGACATGAACTTTGAATGCGGCATCGGGATTAGCATGGGGGAGGTATACGGTTTTCAAACCGGCCTGAAACTACCCGCGAATAGTTTGTATTACGGGGAAGCGATGGTCAGCGCTATTGAATATGCCAGTATGACGACCGGCGTAGTCATCGTTGATAAGGTTGTCAAAGAACGATTCGAGCGGGAAGCTTCCCCCTTCAAAGTTCAATTCAAGCCTTATCGTTATCATGAATGGGTAGGATATCAGTTTATCGTCGGATAATCTCTCGTCGTAACTGCTCTAAGCTCTAATTGCTACGATATATAGACTAAAAATAAGACTTCTCCTATCCGCAATAGGAGGAGTCTTATTTTATTTTCTTTTTGGATGAAAATCCATATTCAGGGAACAATCTCGGTATATCCTTTCCATTACAGGAAGCGAGGACGATCCCCAATTGGCTAAAGATCAATCGCAGAAGCCCCAGGACGAATCGAGAAGAAGGTTTCTTAAATATTCGGGTACGGCAATCGGAGGCGTTGTCGTAGGCGGAGTCATTGGCGGAATTATCGGTTCTAGCCTAAAGAAGACGGACAAGGAAGAGAAACCCGCGAATCCGGAAACTCCGGCCCCTTCGTCTGACCGAGACTATAACCAAGCTTTAATGTTCTTTACGCAGGATCAGTTTCTGATCACGGAAGCGGCGTCCGAACGGATTTATCCGATGGACGAACTCGGTCCGGGCGCGAAGGAGCTTGGAGTCGCTTTCTTCATTGATCATCAGATGGCCAGCGCATACGGAATCAACAGCAGGGATTACATGTCGCCGCCTTTCTATCCTTCCGAAGTTTCGCAAGGTTACCAACTCAGCTTCAAGCGCAAAGAGTTGCTGGCGCTCGGGCTCGATGCGCTGAATGAATACAGCACCGACACGTATAACAAGCCTTTTACGAAGATCGCTCCGGAAGAGCAGGACGCCGTGTTAACGGCTTTCGAGAAAAACGAAGTCAAACTCAAAGGCGTGCCTGCGGCCGCGTTCTTTAATTTACTGCACAATCTTACGATCGAAGGCGTGTATTCGGACCCTCTGTACGGCGGAAACAAAAATATGGCCGGCTGGAAAATGCGGAACTACCCCGGCAATCAGATGAGCTATTACGACGTGATCGAAAAAGAAGAGTTCATCAAGATGGAACCGCTCAGCTTGCACGATCATCTTGAGTTAGGTTAAGGAGGAGGTGGCATGGCGAATAAACTTCCGAAAGTGAATGTCGTCATCGTTGGGATGGGCTGGGTAGGCGGCATCATTGCCGCCGAGTTGACGAAGGCAGGTCACAACGTAGTCGGGTTAGAACGCGGCAAAAGCCGAGGAACCCAAGACTATTACCACGTCCATGATGAACTGAGATATGCGACGAGGTACGAGTTGATGCAAGACTTGTCCAAGGAAACCATTACTTTCCGCAATACGGAGAAAATACGGGCGCTTCCGATGCGCACGTACGGATCGTTCTTAATGGGGGATGGTCTCGGCGGGGCCGGCGTCCATTGGAACGGACAATATTACCGTTTTCTACCGTATGATTTCGAAATCTATACCAAGACGGTGGAGCGCTACGGAAAGAGTAAAATTCCCGAAGGAATGACTCTACGGGATTGGGGAATCACGTACGGCGAGCTTGAGCCGTATTTCGTTAAATACGAGCAGATGGCGGGCATCTCCGGGGACAAGGAACTTCCGGAACATGTCTCGCAGATGTCAAAGCCGTTCCCGACGGGTCCGATGAAACAGACGCCGGGCATGAAGCTATTCACGGAATCCGCCAAGAAGCTCGGTTACCACCCTTACAACATTCCTTCCGCGAACCTATCCGAAGCATACACAAATCCGGACGGCATCGAGCGGGCGGCATGCCAATATTGCGGGTACTGCGAGCGCTTCGGCTGCGAATACGGATCGAAGGCCGATCCTGTCGTGACCGTGCTGCCGGTCGCTCTACAGACGGGCAAGTTCGAGCTGCGCACCTTCTCTAACGTCACGGAAATTATTCACGACGGCAAGAAAGCGACCGGGATCAAGTACGTTAACGTACCGACCGGAGAAGAGTACATGCAACCGGCCGACGTTGTTATTTTAGCAGGATACGTGTTCACGAACGTACGCTTGCTGCTGGTGTCCAAGCTGGGACAACCTTATGACCCGAAGTCGGATACCGGATCCGTCGGACGAAATTACGCCTATCAAGTTAACGGAGCGAGCACCGCCGCCTTCTATGAGGATCGGGAGTTTAATATGGCGATGGGGGCAGGCGCGCTTGGAAGCTGCATAGATGACTTTAACGGCGACAACTTCGATCATAGTTCTTTGAACTTCCTGCACGGCGCGAATATTCGGTTTACTCAAGCCGGGTTAAGACCGATTCAGTATCAACCGACTCCCGCGGGCACGCCGAAATGGGGAAAGTCGTTCAAGCAAGCTACGCTGCACAATGCGAACCGCGTGTTATCTATAGCAGGACAAGGAGCATGCATGCCATACCGCCACCATTACTTGGATCTCGATCCGGAGTATAAGGACGCGCTCGGAATACCGCTAATACGCATGACCTTCGATTTCGAACAGCAAGACATCGAGCTCGTGAAGTTTATCGCGCGGAAAACGAAGGAAATCGCGGATGGAATGGGCGCGACGACTACGCAAATGAATGATGTGATCAAGCAGTACAATATCGTTCCCTATCAGTCGACGCACAACACGGGAGGAACGATAATGGGCAGCGACCCGAAGACGTCCGTCGTGAACAATTATTTGCAGATGTGGGATGCGGACAACGTGTTCATCTGCGGAGCTTCCAACTTCCCGCATAACGGGGGCTATAATCCAACGGGAGTCGTCGGAGCGTTAGCCTACCGCACAGCCGAAGGCGTTGGGAAGTATCTACAGAAAGGCGGCTCTCTCGTATGAGCGGGGGGCAGAGATCGGAAGCGCTCGATCGCGATCTGGTCATCCATTTAACGGAGCTTCGCAAGCGTCTCATCTATGTTTCCGTTTATTTTATCGCGGCGTTAAGCTTCGGTCTGTACTTATCTCCGAAGCTTCTAACTTTCGTAAAAGAAAATATGGGGGCCGTGCAAGTCGAGTGGAGCGTGTTCGCGTTATCCGACGGACTGCTCGTGTACATGAAATGCGCATTGCTGGTCGGAGTCGTGTTGACGTTGCCGGTGTTACTGTACCATCTCTGGGCATTCGCCCGACCCGGGATGACCGATTCCGAAGCGAAAAGCACGCTGCTCTACGTACCGTTGTCGTTCTTGCTGTTCATCTTCGGGGTGGGTTTCGGTTATACCGTCGCGCTACCGATGATGATCCGGTTCATGATTAAACTGAATCAGAGCATCGGCGCCATGGAGGTATACGGAATTCAGCATTACGTGTCGTTTTTGACGAGTTTTCTGTTGCCGATGGGAATCGCCTTCGAAATGCCGCTCGTGATGATGTTCCTTACGCGGATCGGAATGCTGACGCCGGACAAGCTGAAGAAAGTACGCAAATTCGCTTATGTCGGACTAGCGATACTAGGGTCGCTGATCTCACCGCCGGATTTCGTCTCGCATCTATCGGTGACGGTTCCTCTCATTGTACTCTTCGAGATCAGCGCGTTCATCTCCACGCGTTATCATCGAAGAAGAACGCTCGTGGCCGTTCGTCCGACCTAACGTAAGGGAACAGGATTCATACAAGGAGAAGGGAGGTGATCCGCAATGTTCAACAACATAGGGATTTCGGGGCTGGTCATCATTTTGGTTATCGCGCTGATCGTGTTCGGTCCGGCCAAGCTGCCGCAGTTAGGCCGGGCTTTCGGCGATACTTTGCGCGAATTCCGCAATTCGACCAAAGGCATCGTGGACGAGGAGCCGGAGGATCGGGTAACGGTAGTCGAAGTGGAGAAGCAGTCTTAAGCTGAAGATTGGATCAAATTCGAATAAGCTAGTTAGCTGCGATAATTGTGAAATGCACCCAATGAATAGACATTAGATTAACCTTCGGGGGATCTAATGATATTCTTGGGTGTATTTTTTTGCGGGATTCGATTAACCGGTAACCTAACCTTTGCCCAGAGACTATTCTGAACGATTTTCCCTGCTCATAGATTAGAAGGACAAGCGAAAGCTTGAACGAATCCGACGGGCGGGAAGAGGGATCGAATTGCAGACGTTAAGGCTGTATATCACGGGGATGACCTGCGCGGCGTGTTCATCGAGAATCGAAAGAGCCGTAGGACGGATGGATGGAGTCCATACGATTTCGGTGAATTTGGCGACCGCCCAAGCTTCGGTTCAAATCGATCAAGGCACGGTCGGAGAAGCGGATGTTTACCGGAAAATCGAACAATTGGGTTACGGAATCGAGCATGCGCAAAGGCCGAAAGACGCGAACGATTCCGAAGTGCGCCATTACCGCATCCGGTTTCTGGCTTCGCTAATCCTTTCGTTCCCGCTCATGTGGGGCATGCTGGCGCATTTTCCGCTTCTATCCGGAGTGTGGACTCCGCATCTCTTTCACGATACGTTCTTTCAATGGGGCCTTGCCACGATTTTGCAATTTTATATCGCGTACCCCTTCTACGTTGGCGCTTATCGTGCATTAAAACAGCGAAGCGCCAATATGGATGTATTGGTCGTCATTAGCACGTCGGCCGCTTATTTCTACAGTCATTATCAAATCTTCCGCCATATCGGCTCGACGGGACATGGGCATGTCCCGCTTTACTTCGATGCGATCGCGATGATCTTGACGGTCATTCTGCTCGGCAAGTTGCTCGAATCCATCGCAAGGGGCAAAGCCTTAAAAGATTTAAACGAATTGTACGATCTGCAAATTCGGCTCGTGCGCATCGTTCGCGGCAAGGAGGAAACATGGATCCCCTCCGAGGAGTTGCGCAGGGGCGACATCGTCTGCGTGTTGGCGGGAGAGTGGATTTCGGCTGACGGAACGATCGTCTCCGGCGCTTCCGAGATTGACGAATCGTTGCTGACGGGCGAAAGCCATCCCGTCATGAAGTCGATTCGGGATCAGGTGTTTAGCGGCACCAGGTGCCTGAACGGGAAGCTTCTTATTCAAGCGGGCAGCGAAACCCAACGTTCGCGTCTTACCCGGATGATCGCGATGGTGGAAGAAGCGCAAAGCAATAAACCGTTAATCGCGCGCAAGGTCGACCGCGTCGCCGCTTATTTCGTCCCGTTCATGCTTCTGTGCGCAGTCGTCACTTACATCGCATGGTTATTCTCTGCGCAAGAAAATGCGTCCGAGATGGCTATGCGTCAAGCGCTGTCCGTATTGCTCGTTGCTTGCCCTTGCGCGTTAGGCTTGGCAACGCCCGTTTCGATCCTTGTCGCGACGGCTTTATCGGCGAAGTCGGGCATTCTCTTCAAGGATGGGCGTGCATTGGAGACGCTACACCGGGTAAATCATGTCTTGCTCGACAAAACCGGAACGCTGACGGAGGGAAGACCACACTTGCTCGGCGTTCAGAGCGTAACGGATTCGGAAGCCTATTTAATCCGGATGGCCGCCGCGGTGGAACAACACTCCGCGCACTTATTGGCGCAAGCGATCGTTCAAGGCGCGGATCGTCGCCGAATTATCGTTCCGGAGGCATCTAATGTGGTCGAGTTGCCGGGTAACGGAATGAAAGGAATCGTGGAAGGGAAGACGGTCCGGGTAGGTCATTATCGCTGGATGAAATCTGAGCTCCCGGCAATGGCGGAACAACAAGCTCAGTCATTGCCGACGTCGGGCGGCGGGGGAAGGACGATCCTCTACGTATCCGTGAATGCCAGGTTAACCGGATGGCTCGTTCTAAGCGATGTGTTGCGGACGGAAGCTCCGCAAGTCGTTCGCAAACTGAAATCCCAGGCGAAAGTATGGATGCTGACGGGCGATCAGCCGGAGCCGGCGAGTAAGATCGCCGCCGAAGTCGGAGCGGATCATTACCGGGCCGCGATGAGTCCGGAGATGAAGCTCGCCGTCGTTCGAGAGTTGCGGGACAAAGGGAGAATCGTCGCCGTGCTCGGAGATGGCAACAACGATACCGCGGCTTTGGCGGCGGCCAACGTCGGAATCGCGATGGGGGGAGGCGTAAATTCCGCGAGAGAGGCAGGCGATGTTATTCTCGTTAACGATCGATTATCCGGCATCTTGGACGCGATCGGGATCAGCAGGAAAACGATGGGGAACATCAAACAAAATCTAGCGCTTGCCGTTGTTTACAATCTGATCGCCGTTCCCTTTGCGGCATTCGGCTACTTGGATCCGCGCGTCTCTTGCATCGGAATGGCCGCAAGCTCGGTAACCGTCGTCGCTAACGCGCTCAGACTTCAGAGGTCGGGCAAGAAGAGAGCATGAGGAAAGGGGAGATACGCGCAAGTGATAACGGGAAACGCGCTGCTCATCGTCGCCTTGTCCGGTTTGGCGGGAGCCCCGCATTGCTTAATCATGTGCGGAGGAATCGCATCCTCCTTCGCGATGAATGCGAAACAATCTCCTTTACGTTCGGTGTTGGCGTATAACGCGGGTAGAATTACGACTTACTCGCTGATCGGCGGGGCAATGGGATACGCGGGTTCTTTTATGAATTTAGCCGGCGGTCTCGTAGGCATTCAGAGCATAGCGAGCATTCTCGCGGGGGTATTCATTCTGCTCTGGACCTATTGGCGTTATACGTTGCCCATACCTCATCATTGGGTGCCGGGAAGCCGCTACTTGACGAAGAAAATCGCGCATGTCAGAGAAAAGTACGACCTGACTGGGATTTATTTAACGGGGATTATGCTCGGATTTCTCCCTTGCGGGCTTACTTACGCGATGCAGATGAATGCAGCCTCGACGGCGTTATGGTTGGACGGCTTGATCATCATGCTTGTTTTCGGATTATCGACGTTTCCCATCTTACTCATCACAGGTCTCTTTGCCGGAGGCATTCGGAAAAAATGGAGGAAAGGGATGCGGACGGCAGGAGCTAGCCTCGCATATTTAATGGGGATTCTGTCTTTAATGAAAGGTTTCGTCGCGAATGGGTGGGTACCCTCCATCCATCCCTGGCTATGGTAGATGAAGTTGGCAGAATTCATTCATGATTTGACGATAAAAGGGTGGTCCACCCGTATAAGCTGATCCGCGATCCGCAGAGAGATTTCGGCATTCCACTTTCCTTGCATCACCGGTATGCCCTTAATGAGGTAAGAACCCGGCGTCTGTTCGGATACTTGAGCCATAATGATTCCGCAATACATTTTCGGCATCAACAATTGCACCTTAAGATTCGCCTGTCGAATCGGTTGACCGGCCGCATCGGTTAGTTGGAGCGTGAAGGAATTTTCGCTCATGGCTACCGCCGCTTCTTGGTTCGAAGTTACGCTTATTCGAACAGCTTCGTTGCTGTAGTCCGTTTTGGCCGATATTCCCGAATTGTCGGGCAATAAATAAAATACGCCCGCAACGATGAGCAGCAGGAGCAAGAGGGTGAGCGAAATGGCTTTCAAGGGATCCCTTCTTCCGTTGTCTAGATATGCAGCAGCTATTGTGATATCTATGCACCTTTATCGGCGGTGATTCGTCAACATTTTCAAGCTTGTAACGCATTCCATGCTACACTATAATGTGTAGTGGAAGGTGGGCGAAGATTTGAGTATCAAAAGTTTTAAATACGACGAAGTGGGATTAAATCGGTTTTTCGGAACGTTGGAAGCCAAGATCATGGAACTGCTATGGAATTCGGAAGAGATGAGCATCAAGGAAGTGCAATCAAGACTAGAGCAGAGCAAGCCCATTAACTTCAATACGGTTATGACGGTGATGAATCGGTTAGTGGACAAGGGCATTTTGCTAAAGCGATCTCGTTCCAGGCAGTCTCTGTACAAGCCTAGCCAATCGAAAGAACGGTTTATCGAGGAGCAATCCAAGAAACTAACGGAAAATCTGTTCGAGGAATTCGGCGGACTCGTCATCAACCATATGATCGACGTGTTGAAGGAAGTAGATCAAGAGCTGCTTGATCAATTGGAGCTTAAAATCCAAGGATTGAAGAGGAAGCCGGAATGATGCGGAGAAAAAAACAAACGTATGTCGTCCTCGCCGTTAGCGTTGCAATCGCCATGCTGGTGTTAAGCCAAATGGGGATGTACGTAGCGCATTTGCTGTGGGGGACTAGCCTGCACAGAAATATTTTTAACTTCTGTATCGGATTATTCCATCCGGATTCTTTGCCGTTTCGTGTAATCACTATCCTGCTCAATCTACTTATCGTTTCTACATTAGGAATCGGAATATTCGGAGGAGCGCATCAGTTTATTCTCCTTCGCCGTTTCAGGAACAAACTGAGCGCGATAACCGATTCGCGTCTATCGGAACATATTACCCGGAAATTTAACCGTCATTCCGATCTGATCGTCGTGAAGCAGGAACGAATGCTCGCGTTTACGGTCGGTTTCCGCCAACCTCGAATCGTGTTGTCTACGGCATTGATCGATAGATTGGACGAGCAGGAGCTGAGGGCGGTTATCGAACATGAATCGTTTCATCAGATTAACCGCGATACGGCTAAGATTCTTCTAACCCGCTTAATCTCGCAAGCCCTGTGGTTTATCCCGCTTGCGCGATGGTCCTATTTGAATTATAAAATCATCAGCGAGCTCGCGGCCGACGAATATGCGATTCATCGAACGGGATCCGAACTCGGCTTAGGCAGCGCCATATTAAAGCTGATCAGAAGCGGGCCAAATCTTAATGCGACTCCCGAGTTGGCGAATTTCTCCGACGGTTCGATCAACTATAGGCTGCAGGAGCTCGTTAATCCGGTGCGCACCCTTCCGGTGAAGCTGGACGCGACATCCATCGTGACCTCGGCCTATATGCTGGTGCTTATTATGTTCATGATGCTGCTCGCGGGCATCTGATTTGCCGTTTTTGCGCTCGATCATAAACTACGAAGCGTAGTGTTCGGAGTTTATGATTCTAATACCCATTACGACGAATGGAGAGAAAAGAATATGGTCATGGGAATAATCGGCGCCTTGATTCTAATAGCCGCTCTAATCGGTTACGGATTAGCTTCGAAATGGAATAAGACGAACACGAGTCAATTGAAGAAGGAGCGGAAAGCCGAGTTAAAGCAGAAAAGCAAGAAGATGCGCATGACCGCTCATTCCCTATTAGCGGTAGCCGTCTTGGCAATCATCGTAGCGTTGGTTCAGAACTCCTCCGGTAAGTACGATTTGGGAACTCTCAATTACAAAGAGGCAATCGAGGTGACGACAGACCGCGATTATGGAGGAGGACATTCGGAAATGCCGGTCTTATACGAGATGAAGCTCCCGACTTCGGGGACGCATAGTCCTCACGATCTGAAATTCGGCTATTACACGGAGAAGCCTGCAACGGAATTGCTGGTGCATAATTTGGAGCATGGGGATATTCTGATCTATTATCGCCCGGATGCAAGCAAGGAAATAAAAGAAGCGGTCGAAGTTCTCTCCCATTACAAGAAGGCGGGTGCGGGCGTTCTTGCCGTACCGAGCACGGACATTCCCGAAGGCAAGCAACTGGTGATGAACGCCTGGACGAAAACGATGGAGTTAACCGCGTACGACGAACGGAAGGCGGGTACCTTCATCTATGAATACATCAATAAAGGACCGGAGCAAATTCCGGCGAGGGTTCGGCGCGGCGGCGGCACGATGTAAGAGGAGAAACCGGGAAAAGGCAGTTCGAATCCAAGAGATTCGAACTGTTTTTTATGTAAATATTGACATTAGACTCGTCGTCACCATAAAATAAAAGTAATCACTCACTTTTTCTGATCCGGGAGGCGTTGGAATGGGTTCATCCGTGAAAGTGATCGGCGTCAGCAAGAATTATGGGAAAAAGACGATTCTGAACGAAATAAACCTGGACATTCAGAGCGGCCAAATCTATGGTTTGATCGGTCCTTCGGGTGCCGGCAAAACAACGCTCGTTAAAATGCTGGTCGGCATGGAGACGGCGGATACGGGGACGGTTCATGTGTTGGGCGAGAAAATGCCGAATCTGAAATTGCTCCAGGAAATCGGCTACATGGCGCAATCCGATGCCTTATACGCGGAGCTATCGGGAGAAGAGAATCTCGAGTTTTTCGCCTCCTTGTTCAAGCTCGGCAAGAAGGAGAGAAAGGATCGGATAGCGTACACCGCGCAGCTGGTAAACTTGACAGAGGAACTGAAGAAGAGGGTGTCCGCGTACTCCGGGGGCATGAAGCGCAGGCTCTCGCTAGCGATCGCATTAATTCAGAATCCCCGGATTCTGATCCTGGACGAACCTACGGTCGGCATCGACCCGGAGCTTAGATTATCGATATGGAACGAGCTGCTGCGCCTGAAGAACGAAGAAGGCAAGACGGTTATCGTAACGACGCATGTCATGGATGAAGCGGGGAGATGCGATTTCCTTGCGATGGTGAGAGAAGGAAGAATATTGACGACAGGCTCCCCGACAGAGCTAATGGAACAATACGGGGTCGGAAGCCTTGAGGATGTATTCCTGAACGCAGGGGGGAAGCGCCAATGAGAACGGTTGCGTTAACGAAAAGAATCATTCGGCAAATGCTTCGGGACAAACGCACGCTGGCGTTATTATTCGTAGCCCCGTTAATCATTCTGACCCTCGTGAATCTCATTCTGAACGGCAATGGCGAAGTTGCCCCGCCGAGACTAGGCGTCATTAGCGTCGAGAAGCCGCTTCTGCAAGCGTTAGAACAAAGCGGGATCGTCATCGAAGAAGTCGCCGTCGATACGAAAGAAACGATCGTAAACGATCGGCTGGACGGCATCCTGCGGATGACGGACGGCAAGCTGACTCTCACGCTTACGAACGCGGAACCTTCGGAAGCTAAGGCTTTGAAGATGAAGGTCAGTCAAACGATCGCCTCGCTCGTCATCGCCAACTTAGCTACCGATTTCGTACCTCCTAACCTGTCCATAAACTACGTTTACGGCAACGGAGACACCAACTTTTTCGACGTGTTAAGTCCCATTCTCGTCGGGTTCTTCGTCTTCTTCTTCGTGTTCCTGATCTCTGGAATCGGCTTGTTGCGCGAACGGACGACGGGGACGCTGGAAAGGCTGATGTCCACGCCGATCCGAAGGGCGGAAGTGATCACGGGATACTTGACGGGGTACGGGATATTCGCGGTTATTCAAACGATCATCGTCGTCTTGTTCGCCGTAAACGTATTGGATATCGCGCTCGTGGGTTCCATATGGAACGTGCTGCTTATTAACTTGTTGCTCGCGTTGGTCGCTCTATCTCTAGGAATACTGTTGTCGACTTTCGCTGCGTCCGAATTCCAGATGGTACAATTTATCCCGATCGTCGTATTGCCGCAAGTATTCTTCGCCGGAATCGTCCCGATCGACGGGATGGCGGATTGGCTGCAAGCTTTCGGGCAAATCATGCCGCTCTATTATGCGGCGGATGCGTTAAAAGGCGTTATGTACCGAGGAGAAGTTTTCGGCGATATTGCGGTTAATATACTGATTCTGGTGCTCTTCGCGACGATTTTTATCGTCCTTAACGCATTGGCATTGAAAAAATACCGCAAATAAAAAGAAGATCAAGCCATAGAAAGGTAAGGGTAGGCATGTCCTCGATAAATATTTTGGAAGCAATCGTAGCCAAATCCAAACTCTCGAAAAAAGAAACGGCCAAACAGCAAAAAATCGTGGAATCGGCCATCGCTTTATTCGCGGAGAAAGGATACTCCAATACGTCGACCAGCGAAATCGCCAAAAAATCGGGAGTGGCGGAAGGTACTATCTTTCGCCATTACGGTACGAAGGAAAATTTATTGCTTTCCGTCATTGCGCCGTTCTTGAAGGAATCCATGCCTGACTTGGCCAAGGATTTAAGAGAAGAAGTAAATCCGGATAACAATACCCGTTTCGAGGATTTTATCGAATCCTTGATTCGTAACCGGCTGAACTTCTTGAAAGCAAACCGGGAAATCTTCCGGGTGGTTATCAAGGAGCTGTTATATCGCGACGAGCTTCGCTACGACCTATTTCCCCATATCGGCAAGGAAATGTCCGCTTTTATCGGCAACGCGATAAACGACTACAAGGCCCGAGGCGAACTGGCGGACATCCCCAACGATCAGTTGATAAGGATGATTTTATCTACGATCGGAAGCCAGTTCGTCGTTCGGTTCGTGTTGTCTCCGGAAACTAACGCGGATAACGAAGAGCGGGAGATCGAAAGTCTCGTTCGATTTATCGTATACGGCGTATCGGCTAGAGACTAAACATGATTCAGTAAAAAATTGCGCCCGTACTCGCCATGGTCATGAATCGCCGCATGCTCGATCTGAATCGTGGAATGACCGATTCCGTATTTGCTTTTGAGCATTTCGTTAATGGCGAGGATGATGCAGAAGGGCTGTATGTCGACTCGTGCGAACACATGAGCCGTAAGCGAATAGTGTTCCGTCGACACAGCCCACAAATGCATCTCATGAACGTCTTCGATGCCCTCGATATTGCCGAGATCGGCACGTATTTCATTCAAATCGAATTTCTCCGGCACGGTTTCCATCAGGATTAAATAAGCCTCCCGAATGATTTTGTACCCTCCGAAACAAATGATTCCGCCAATGACCATGCTGATTAGCGGGTCGATCGCTTGCCAACCGGTGAAACGGATAAGCAAGGCCGATACGATTACGCCAACCGAGCTCAGTAAATCCCCGATGAAGTGCCATAGAGCGCTTTTGACGTTTAGGTTATTCTCGGCCTTCATGCTGCGCGATAGGATAATCGTTAACGTAATGTTTACGACCAATCCGATGGAGGCTATGACCAGCATCAATCCCAGATCGACTTGTTGAGGGTGGATCATTCTTTTGATTCCTTCCACGAAGATCCATAGGGCGATTAAGATTAACGTTAGCCCGTTCAGGAAAGAAGCGATGATCTCGAAACGCAGAAATCCGAAAGTATATTGGTCATTGGGTTTACGCGTGGCCATGTAGATCGCGAACATGCTCAGTCCTAAGGCGAGCACGTCGGATATCATATGCGCGGAATCGGACAACAAAGCTAGCGACTGCGACAGTACCCCGCCAATAATCTCGACAACGGTAAAGAACAAAGTCAAGAGGAGAGTAATCCACAGCGTTCGCTTCGAGGACTGCTGTTCTTTGACATGGTCCAAGTGATGATAATCGACCGTTTTCATAGCAAATCCCCACCTTAATTATAATGATTATCGTTTAATACTTACTATAAATAATCTCATGACCGACGGAAATAGGCAAATGAACTTTGTATGGATAACGTTAGTAATAATCATTATTAATCCAGATAAAGAGAGCAAGGCTGGGGCAAGGATAAACCCGTTATCAAAATAAAAAGTCCGCAGAGTGTACGGACTTCTTAGCTTCGTTGCCATGAGATTAATTACAGCCAAGAGCGGGGTTGATAATATCCGTAATGGTTTTCGTGCCTGATCTCGCAGCAGGCGAAACATCTGCAATTGTTTTTATGCTTTTCGTGACCGCAGGATTTATTTCTGCCATGGGACTTGTCCCTTCCGCAAGATCTGTGTTTATGGTCGGATCTGTGTTTGTGGTCGGATCTGTGCTTGTGTTCGGATCTGTGTTTTTCGCAACCGCAACTGCGGTTGGATTTGTGTCGATGTTCACAGCCGGATACTTTTAGCTTGGACATAATGCCACCTCCTTCTTGATTGCTTAAGATCAAAATATGTCGCATCGAACCGACTTGCTTGTACCAATAACCGATAGGGAAAGAAAACAAGCAATTATGAGCAGTTTGTTACATTGTGATTATTTTCACACGAACAGGGCGGAGGAAGGGTTAAGATAAACTCATAAGTCAGGAGAGGAAGTGATTTTATGACAAAATTACATGTCCCCCACGATAAACATCCGTTAAACGCCGAAAGTAGTGAATATGGGTTGGAAACGTCCATGCTTCGGGCAAAGCAGGAGCATGAGTTGCTGAGATTCGAGTTGCACAACATATTCGAGCAGGCCTGCAGTTTACGTCAAGGCAAAGATGACATCGGCGTAAATCGGGATATTTGCAAGCTGAGCGAGAACGTCAAAATATTCATGCAGGATTGGAACGAGCATACTTCTTGGGAGGAGACGGAGCTGTTCCCGAATGCCGTCCGGTTGTTGGGAGCCGAGTCGGACTTGTACTCGTTGATGGGGAGGGAATACGATTTGGCCGAACGATCGATCCAGGCATTTATGCAATCCTTTGATCGTACGAGTCTTCCTTTACAGCGGGACGAAGCAAGGAGGTTGGCCGGGTATTTGATCCAAGCTTACGCGATTATGAGCAATCGCTTCAGAGAAGAAGAGGAAATCATGCAGGAGTTGGAGGAGGATATCCGATGACGAATTCGGGTTCGCCGTTGCTTGATCTCTATCAGTCATACGACCAGTGGAAAGAAGAACACGATGCTTTGCGGGATAAACTGAACAAGCTATGCGTGAAAATGAGATGGAATCCGGGAAACTTCGATTATCCCTATTGGGGAATGCATCTGCGCCAAGTGCATGAGGATTTCATGCCTTTCATGGAGGAATGGCAGACGCATCAGGAAAAGGAACGGACTATCGTGTATCCGATCGCTAAGTGCTCCGGTAAAGGCGGACGAATGGGGCAAGTGTCGGTGCTAGAACAGGACGATAGAATCGTTCTTCAGTTCTATGAGTCATACTTATTGTCCTTGGAAAGCGGAGAACCGGCAGAAGAATCGCTTACGCGCCTGCTTCAGGTGCTCATCATCATCTCCGAACACTTCCGAGTCGAGGATGAGACGATCGTTCCAGCGGCAGAACGATTAATGGAGGAAATCGAATATATCGGCTCATAAGGATGGACCGTTCCATCGCTGATAATGAAATGAAGAAAACTAGGGAAGCTCGGGCTCCCTAGTTTTTTTGTAATCGTTTCAATCGTTCAATAATACAGATTCGCGCTTTAACGAGAACTTAACCTGTCGCGGACTTTCTTCCTTAATGTAACGATGGCGCCCATCATAGCGAAACCTGAGAGTGCGCCCCCGATATGGGCCCAGAGATTAATGTTCGGGGACAATACCGAGTAGATTACGCCGAAGACCAAGGTTCCGTAGATCGTCTTGCGCGTTGCTTCGTCCAATGCGGCCTTTCGGAAAACGGCAAGAAAGAGATAAGCTCCGAACACGCCGTATATCGCGCCGGAAGCACCTACCGACGCATATTCCGAGCCGGCGTGAATGATCGCGCTTAATGCGTTTCCTCCTATGCCCGCGACCAAATAAAACAACAAATACCGAAGATGACCCAACATGCGCTCTAATGGAGGAGCGAATACCAATGTCGAGAAGCAATTGAACAGGAGATGTTCCCAGCCCGCGTGAAGGATAATAGAGGACAGGTAACGATAAGGTTCGGCCATTCCGTATCGATTGAACACCGGCTCTTGATAGAACAATCCCCAAATGGTTAATCGGGAATCCAGGAACCAATTGTCCAACAGAAACATGATCAAGTTCACGGCGAGAATTAGAGCCGTGATCGGATACAATCGGAGATAACCGCGGAAATTTTCGTATCGCAAGAATAGCATGGTAATCCCTCCCTAACGGTGTGAACCTCTCCCATTATACCATTCGAGATTGCTCGCTTACAGGGAACCGTCTCCAGAGCCTATATACTCGTTTCGATAATTTAGACTTGCGTTTTTTATGTAATTTATGGTAAGTTTTATTGAGAACATTTGTTCCTGTTTGTGCAATACCTATTACATATAGCTTAGTTAGAGAGGTTCAGGAGGTGAAAGGGAACGATGGAGTCCAACCGCTATGCGGAGATCGACGAAGCGATCGCTTATATTCACAGGAACATTTACGATCCGTTGCCGCTGAACCAATTAGCAAGCCATGTTGGCTATAGTCCTTTTCATTTTACGCGTATTTTTAAGGAAAGAATCGGCTTGTCGCCCTTGTATTATGCGTCTTCGATTCGTCTGCAGAAGGCCAAAGACTTGCTTCTTCGCACGAACCTGGGCATACGGGATATCGGGCTGGAGATCGGACAGCAAAGTCTAGGAACGTTTACTACGCGGTTTACGGAGCGGGTAGGAGTGACTCCGTCTCAATTTCGCAATTCTACGATAGAGGCGGAAAATCACCTTAACAATTTGCAGAAGCTTAAAGATTGGCAACCGCGCATTGAAGCTAATGGGGCATACGCGACCGTAGAAGGTAGCGTGCGGACGGAAGTTCCGATTTCTGGCGTCGTCTTGATCGGTTTGTTCGCCAAGCCGATCCCCGAGGGGTTTCCCCTCTATGGAACGTTGATTCCTTCGCATGGAGAGTTCCGTCTGACCGACGTGAGACCCGGTACTTATTACCTGATGGCTACTTCCGTGCTCTGGGGAATGCAGGCCGTCGATTTCCTGCTACCGCATACGACATTGCGAACCCGCTCTAAGGAGCCCATTACGGTACATGCGGGTTCATCCGTTCCCTATCAGCAGGTTACGCTGCATCCGCCGCTTCCCGACGATCCCCCGATTCTGGTTTCCCTATCCTTGTTAATGAATCATTTCTTGAACCAAGTTCTGCAGATTAGCAATCGATGAGAAACTTTCGATTCGAAGGGTTCCGCCATATGGTCATGCTCATTCCCGGTCAATGGCATGGCGGATATGATCTTCGTACTCATCGAAGATCACTTTCCCTTCGGAATTGATGACGGCATAATTGACCTTTTCCAGAGAGAGGTTTTTCTTGTGCAGCTCCGCGTCTAACCATTTTTCCGAGATACCGTTTTGCTTTAAGTTATTGGAAATAACGGTTCCGTCCATAATTAATTCGATCGGAAACGATAGCTTGGTGTCCGATTTCAAATTCAAGTCCTTTATCGTTACAGCCATACTGTCGGATGTTCGCATCACCGATAGATGTCCGTTTAGTTCGAGTATGGCGTACTTGACTTCTTCGATGTTAAAGATCGCTTTTGCTCTTAGTTCTTGATTCAGCATATCTAGTGAAACCTTGAGTTTCTTCATATTCCGCTCCAGAATTTTGCCGTCCTGAATGAGAACGGTCGGTTCGCCTGACAACCATTTGCGCAGAATTCGGTTTTTCAAAGACAGTACCATCAAGAGATAAGCGATTCCGGAGAAGACGATTACCGCGGTAAGTATTTTCCATACGGCAAGTTTGTCATTAAAGGCTAAGTTAGCGGATATGGCGCCTAGAGTAATCGAGGCCACAAAATCATGATAGGTCATCTGGGCGATCGTCGGTTTACCCATAATTCGAGCAATGACCATCATAAGAGCAAACGCTAGCAACGATCTCAGCACGATTTCCCATACACCCATAATTAATCGCCTCGTCTCCGATACTTTCTACATATCTTTCCCAATCGAAGCTGCCTTTAGATATTTCTAAAGAAGGTTTCTTTTTAATTCCTACTTTCACGAAATTCGTTTACAACTTTCCATAAAGAGGATATATTTAGATCAGCATTTAAGTTGCATTAACACAACTTTTTGTCCCTAGTACACAACATATTTTTTTATCCAAAATGTTTCCTTAGGTAAAATTAATTTCCTTGAGACAAGAATGGAAGGTGAAGCGTATGGCATTCGATCCAAAGCGACCTATATCGAGAAGAGAAGTATTGAAGTGGGGGGCTGCAGGTACGTTGGGCGTACTTGGAGGAGCATTGTTAAATCCGGGTTCATGGTTCGGAAGAACGGTCAAAGCGATGGATAAGCACGATGTTCATTCGGCGTTGCAAACCCAGAAGCATGCCATGATGACCCACGGATACGATCCGGGTAAGGAAAGGACGAAAGGGTTGGAAGCGGCGATCGAGGCTCTAACTTCTTTCGATTACGGTAAAGTCAGTACCCGGGCGGACGGACGCGTCTTAAGGGAGTATGAGTTGGTAGCTATGGATACGGAAGTCGAGATCGCGAACGGAATCAAATTTCCCGGATGGGCTTATAACGGCACGATTCCCGGTCCGACTCTTCGATGCACCGAGGGAGATATCGTTCGAATCAAGTTTTGGAACGGTTCCAAACATCCGCATTCCATCCACTTTCATGGCATTCATCCGACGAAGATGGATGGAATAGAGCCCGTGCAATCCGGCACGGAGTTCATTTACGAGTTTGAGGCCAAGCCGGCAGGGTTGCACATTTACCATTGTCATATTCCGCCGCTTGCCAAGCATATTCACAAAGGGTTATACGGGAACTTCATTATTGATCCCAAGAAACCAAGAAAAACCGCGCACGAGCTAAACATGGTCATGAACGGATTCGATCTGGATCTGGACGGTGAGAACGAGGTTTATACGGTTAACGGTTACGCCTTCGCATTCCATGCCTATCCGATCGAAGTCAAAGTAGGGGAGCTCGTTCGCGTTTACTTAAGTAATCTAACGGAATTCGATCTCATTAATTCTTTCCACCTTCATGCGAATTTCTTTCGTTATTACGAAGTCGGTGCGGATCCGGAAGCGAGACCGGTGCTTACGGATACGATCATGCAATGCCAAGGGCAACGCGGAATATTGGAAATCGTGTTTCCCGAACCCGGCCAATATATGTTTCATGCGCACCAAAGCGAATTCGCCGAGCTTGGCTGGCTAGGTTTCTTCGAAGCTAAAGCTTAAGAAAGGAGGATAACCGTATGCAAAGCGAATTGAATCTCGGCAATCCTAAGCCGATGAAGCGATATTGGATCTGGGGAGTCGTTCCTCTAATTTTGCTGGCCGTTATTATTTATTTGTTATCGAGTCTCGGAACCGGAATCAAAGATACACCGGTAGCTCCGGTCGAAGTTCTCAACGTTGAGAAAATCACTTTGACGGAGGACGGATTTACGGTAAAAGTGCTTAACTCCGGTCCGGAAACCGTCACGATCGCGCAAGTAGTCGTCAACGATGCATTCTGGAATGCGTCATTCCATCCGAGTAAGACGATAGGGCGGTTAGGAAAGACGGAAGTTTCGATCCCTTACGGTTGGGTGGATGGCGAACCTTACACGATTACACTGATCACGACGAACGGCCTGTTATTTACCGGCGAGGTTGCCGTCGCGGCTATGACGCCCGTGGCTGACGTTAACCGTTTTGCCCAATATGCTTTAATCGGATTTTACGTGGGGATCGTGCCGATCGGACTTGGTCTATTGTGGTTTCCTTTCCTGCGCAGGTTTTCGGACAAGGGCATACAAGGAATTCTTGCGCTTACGGTCGGACTGCTGTTTTTTCTCGCGGTCGATACCGTTCAGGAAGGATTGGAGCTCGGAGCGGAAGCGCCGGGAATATTCCAAGGCACGGGATTGGTTTGGTTTGGCGCGCTCCTAAGCTTTCTCTTCCTGCTTGCATTGGATCAAGCGAATGAACGGAAAGGCACCCCTGACGGTAAACAATTGGCTTATAAGATCGCCGGAGGGATCGGGCTTCATAATCTTGGCGAGGGATTGGCGATCGGCGCAGCCTTCGCGGCCGGAGAAGCGGCACTGGGAACGTTCTTGATTATCGGCTTCACGCTGCACAATATTACGGAAGGGGTAGGCATTGCTTCGCCGCTCCTGAAAGATCAACCGACGTGGCGAACGTTCCTAACGTTGGCGCTTATTGCCGGAGCACCGGCGATCCTGGGAACTTGGATAGGCGGATTCGTGTTTAACGATACGTTGGCCGCACTGTTCTTCGGTATCGGAGCGGGGGCAATCGTGCAAGTGATCTATGTGATTAGCAAAATGGTCATAAGAGAGGCCGCGAAGGCGGGAAGACCCGCAGTGTCGTGGGTTAACTTGGCGAGTTTGACTCTCGGTATCGTATTGATGTACGTGACCGCGCTTTTCGTCAGCGTGTAATCTTGCATTCAAGGAGGTTATCTTAATGCCTTTAAATATTGGCTGGACGGGAATATTGCTTCTGGTGCTGATTGCTTTGTTGATCTTCGGCCCTTCCAAATTGCCGCAATTGGGTAAAGCGATCGGAACGACGTTAAGGGAGTTTAGAACGGGAACCAAAGATTTAATCGAGGAGGAAGCGGACGAAGGCCATTCTAGGCGGCCCAAGTGAAGTCGAATTATCAATCGTAGGTCAGAGATTAGAAGGGGGAGGTTTATTGTATAAACTTCCCCAGTCCAATCATCGCCAGTTCATAATTCGATGTCAGTATAATTTCTTACGTCATTAAGCAGTACTTGATATTAAGGTGAGCTAAACGACCCTCGTTAACTTGATTTCCATCCAAGGATTCCAGCTCTCGCCATCGCCCGATAGCTCCCAATTACCAGATAAAGTGTTGCCGTCATCGCTGAATGTCCCCGTGAAACGCTCCGATTTCCCCATGATTGTCCAGTCAGCACCAAGTAGAGGAGGGACTCGACTTAATCAGTCCTTCTGTATTCCATGTGCCTACGAAAACAAGGAGAATTAGGAACAACAGGCGATGAGCACGAACCGGCTTCTGATTCTTACGTTATCTTGCTGTCCTATTCGATGAATCTTGCGGATCGAGTCGGTTCAGTTATAGTAGAGTTAAGACGATAGCTATCGGGGGAAACGGATTGGCGACGGTGATAACCAAGTTTTTTGACTATGGGGATGAGGAAGTCGATTATCTAAGAATCGTTGACGGGATTTTAGGAGCGGCAATGGTCAGAATGGGTAAAATCGAGCGCGTCATTATCCCGGATCTGTTCTCTGCGCTTGTGCATGCCATAGTAGGACAATTGATTTCGGCCAAAGCGGCGCAAACCATTTGGAATCGAATGCAGCTTACCTTCGGCGAGGTGACACCGCATAATTTGGCGGAACGGTCCGCCGACGACATCCAAAGCTGCGGAGTGACGATGAAGAAGGCCGTCTGTATTCATAACATTGCCGGGATGATCGCGGATGGAGATTTTAACTTAGATGAATTGCATGATTTGCCGGATGCGGAAGTCATTCAACGACTCACGGCATTAAACGGCATTGGAAAATGGACGGCGGAGATGCTTCTGCTTAACGCCATGGAGCGACAGGACGTAGTTAGTTGGGGAGATATCGCCATTCGTCGCGGAATGATGAAGCTCTATGGCTTGCATTCGATCACGAAAGAGCAATTTGAAGTTTATCGTCGGACCTACTCTCCCTATGGTTCGATTGCCTCTATTTATTTATGGGTGATTTCTTTTGAATAAGGAGCTTTGTTATGAACGTAACGATCAAAGATCAGCTATTGCAGCTTGCGGAACCAGAATTTCAGAAATTTACGGCGGCGCTTATTCCGACTATCGATAATGTATTGGGCGTGAGGTTACCGGAGCTTCGCAAGATGGCCAAACTTATCGCGCAAGGCGAATGGCGCGATTATGTGGAACAAACCGAGAGCGAGTATTTCGAGGAAGTGATGCTGCAAGGAATGGTTATCGGTTACGTTAAGGCGGACATAGAGGAACTTCTTCAGTATGTAGCCGTCTTTGTCCCGCGAATTGACAACTGGTCGGTATGCGATAGCTTCTGCAACGGGCTGAAATTCACCGTAGCGAATAAGGTTCGGGTATGGGAGTTTCTGCAGCCTTATCTGTCGTCCGATCGCGAATACGAAATCCGCTTCGGAGCGGTAATGCTCCTTAGTTATTATATCGATGAGGAATATATCGACCGCGTGTTACGCTTGTTGGATGGCATCAAACACGAAGCGTATTATGTCAAGATGGCCGTAGCTTGGGCGATTTCCATCTGTTTCGTGAAATTACCGGAACCTACGTTAAACTACTTAAACGACAACTCGTTAGATCTATTTACCTACAATAAAGCATTGCAAAAAATAACCGAGTCCTACCGGGTGGACCAGATCACCAAAACGCTCATTCGCAGCATGAAAAGGAAGTAGAGGGCTGTAGCAATAGTATTCGCGATTGCCCCCTCCTAGGGCTCAAATCCTTGCTGGCTCACGTAGATTTGATCCTCTTCAAATACCGTCTTCAACCGCTCATAGACGATGCGATAGGCGGAAGGGTCGTACCATTCTTCTAAACCTAGCTGTTTATATAGCGTTGATATGCCTAAACTCCGCGTTCGTTTCCCCCCGCTGCCATCTCCCATGAAATAGTCGTCTACGCAGACGCGATCGACGCATTTCCGGAGCAACGCCGGTAAAGCCTCGCTGCTCGGGAGCATAGGGGCAATCGTTGCTTGAGTCGGCACGCCTGCATCGGCCAACGCCTGAAGCGTCTTGAGTCTGGCACCGATAGGCGGCGCTGACGGAGAGAAATGCTTGCGAATGCGTTCTAAGTCCGTTTCGACGGTCATGCTGACCCGAACCTGATCTCCTAGTCGTAATAAGAGATCGATATCCCGTGCGACCAAGGGGCTGCGGGTTTGCACGAATAAGAAATCGGGCGGCTCTTCGACAATGACTTCCAGTAGAGATCGAGTGATTCGTTCTTTGTATTCGATCGGTTGATACGGATCGGTGCTCGATGACATGAAGATCGTAACCGGTCCTTTGACCTTGGCCTTACGCAATTCTTTCCGAAAGATTTCAGCCGCGCCTTGCTTGATATCGACCCAAGATCCCCATTCAAGTCCCCGGAAGGTGGATACCGGCATTTGCCTGACGTAACAGTAGGAACAGCCGAACGAACAGCCCGTATAGGGATTGAGAGAGTGACTATAACCGCTTAGAAAACCCGTTCCTTTATTCAAGAGCGTTTTCGGTTGTTTATAAAGGTATTCCGCCTTCAAGAAAGTTCACCTCCATGAACAGTATAACCCCAAGGGGGAACGGTTGTACGCAATATAGAATAGATGAGCAAGAAAACGAAACCCGATACGGTGCGCAGAGGAATCAGATTATTTTGCTTGTCGTGACAAAAGGGTTTTTCCATTCCATCAGAGCCGCGTAATGGCAAGATTCTTCGTCCTCTAAGTAGTTCGATACGACTTTGAGGGGAGTTCGCCCGCAGCGTAATAGGAATGTAATGACCGGATCTTTGATCTCTCCTGCAACGACGGCATTCAGATACTGCTCCGCAGTCATTTCGTTCGCTCGCTTATGATAACCTGACATTCTTCCCCCGCCGAGCAATCGGTCTAACCCCTTGTGCACGACAACCTCGTACATGGACGACATTAAAGCTTGTCCCAATCCTAGTTTCCGATAGGAGGGACGTACGCTAATATCGACAACGTACAGGGTATTTCCGGTGCTTACATGGTTTCGTATGTATCCGTGATCCGTAATCTGTTCCCACGTATGATCCGGATGATCCGGATCAAAATCAATGAGCAGTCCGGTCATCGATCCGGCGAGCACGCCCTGAACTTCGATACATAACGCGCCTTCCGGGAACAACGTAACATGGTTGTTCAATTGAACGGGATTCCACCATAAGTTGGATGGGAACGGGGGCGGAAAGCTTTCCCGTTGCACTTGAATAAGATCGTCGAAATCTCCGCGCTCATAATTACGGATGACGACAGGAACCGGCCGATCTTGATCGAAGACGTAAAATTGTTTGCGATACATACTTTTCCTCCTTGCGATGGGTCGATTGGCTATAATATATAGTAATCGAAAATAAAAGCAAGAGGCACGGAGTGGGAAGGAGTACGACGAGTTGCATTTATTGACGAAGAGGTCTAGCGCGCACAACGAGATTGCCGTATACGAGACCTCTCAATTGTACGGGAAGATGGGGAAATTTCGCTGCATGGGTTTCGCGGATGATGCGGTCCAGGGGGCGATAGACTTAAAGGATCCGAAACGGATTGTTCTGGAATACCAGAGCTCGCTTATTTCATTAATGGAGTTCATTAATCCGTATTTCGAGCGCGTATTCCTTATCGGGCACGGGATTGGGACAATCGCTGGCCATTATCCGAACAAGCTTTTTACGATCGCGGAAATCGATGAGAGCGTCGTGGACATAAGCCGGCAATATTTCATGTATGAACGGAATAACGTCAAGATCGGGGACGGTCGTCAGCTTCTGGATCAGGAGGAACAGAGTTCATTCGATTATATTATCGTTGATGCCTTCACGGATAAGGGAACTCCGCATCATCTAAAAACTTTGGAGTTTTTTGCATTGACGAAAGAGAAGCTCGATAGCAACGGCGTTCTCCTCTTGAATCTAATGGGCAAAACGAATAACGATTGGCTGTTAAACGCCGTAAATACGACGATTAGAAATACATATGATTACGTCAAAGCATTTTCCTTGCCGGCGGTGGCTGAACGAGATGAGCGTAACATAATCGTGTTGGCAAGCGGCAAAACACTCGATGCGCAAGCAGGAGATGTTGGAAAAGGAATCGTTGAAATTCAATTAAGCGAAGGCCATACGATTATGGATAGCGACTGACCGGAGCATCTGCTTCGATTCACAAAATGACCGCAATTGGTGGAATCTTTATCCTATCAGCCGAACCTCGTGAAACATTCTAACCTTTTCCTCGTCTAGGACATTGCGAAGCGTACACTACAACCGGAGGAATGACGAATGAACAAAATGTACAAAATGTACAAAATGTACAAAGCGTTAGCGACGGCATCTATTATCGCATTGGCGGCTATTCCGATTCCGGCCAGTGCGCAAAACGTACCCCCACCGACCAAACACGATGGACAAGGTTTTAACGTGAATCAAGTAAAAGCGATTCCGGCTACTGTAGGAAAAATCACGAATATCGTGAACGATGATTCCGGTAAAACGATTACCGTCACCGGACGCGGCCTTGTCTTAACGGATCAAAGCGAAATCATTCTTTCGATTACGAAAGACACGAAAATCATAGATGCCAGAGGCAAGAGAGTATCCTTGCAATCGATTATCGACGAGAATAAAGTCTCCTAGTCGCCTCTAATCATGTTATTGTTTTGTAAGATAACCCTAGTAAAAGAGGCCTCCCCCATTGAAAAAGCGGATCGTGTTCGTCATTTACCTCGCTACAGCCGTCTTACTGTTCGTCTATCGGAATTCATTGTTGCAGTGGATTGAAGCTGACTCCTCATGGGAGGCGGATATTTTATTATTCGCGGTCGCGTTTCTTATCGCGGTCGTGCCTGCGATTCCTTACGGCATATTAGCTGCTTTGCTTGGTGCTAAGTACGGAATCGTCTCCGGCAGCGTCATCAATCTGATCATATCCAGCTCAGCCGCTGTAGCGTTGTTCCTCTTAGTCCGCTATACGTTCAATCCGGAACAAAGGCAAAGAGCCTTCGACATCAAAGGGATTTCCCGTTTAACGGCCCTCTTTGATCGCAGTCCCTTTCTTGCTGTCATGATCGCCCGTATGTTACCGTTCATCCCCGCACAAGTCATTAACATTTTAGCATCCGTGACCCATATGAAGCTCATTCCATTTGCGCTGGCGTCGATCGTTGGGAAAATACCGTTTATCTTCGCCGTCACCTTATTCGGAGATCGCCTATTGAATTATCTCGATTAACCGTTGCCGGATAGAAGGAAGCGGGTCCTCTTCATGCCGTAAAAATGATACATTTTAACGATTTATTTCACTATAAACGGGAGAGGCGCTGTACGTATAGACGCGTTGTGGGTAGGTCGATTAGAATAATCCCGAAGTTCCTGAAAAAGGAAAGCGAGGATAATCCATGAACGTTAAACCGTTCGACCCAACAATACTAGAAGGGAAGTTGGATGCGGCGCCTGAAGAGGTAATGATGGATTCCCTTCAGCTGCATAAGCTTAACGGCCACTTCGACGATCTCATCACGAAGGATCAAATCCAAGCAGCCGGATATCTCGTAGCTCGTCACGGGAAGATCGTAGCATGGCAATCCCAGGGTCCGCTCCATGGCACGACGAAAGAGGGACTGCTGCAACCGGATTCCTTGCGTCAGCTTTCCTCGATTACGAAGGCATTCACTAGCGTTGCAATCGTTAAACTCATTGAAGACGGCAAGTTGTATCTCGATCAACCGGTGTCTACGATCATTGAAGAATTCAACAATCCGATGCATCAAGACATTACTTTGTTTCACTTGTTGACCCATACGTCAGGCATTATGCCCGTGAGAGGCTACTATAACGAGCCATACCCACGGGAATGGTGGGGCGCGCAAGGGATGGACGGTTGGATTCGTAAAGTGCTGCAGGGACCGCTCGTTTGCCAGCCGGGGGAAGCCTATAATTATTCCTCGGTCGGTTTTTCCCTGCTCGGCGAAGCGGTCAGCCGCATATCCGGCAAGAAATACGAAAACTTCGTTAACGATCATATTTTGCAACCGCTGAAGATGCACAGGACTTTCTTCGACGTGCCAGAACGGTTATGGGCGGAAGTGTGCACGGTTAACCAAGCGGACGTCGAACAACTGAACGAGAAGGACGATGGTTCGTCCAAACCCCCATTATCGGACAGCGGACTTTATTCCACGATGTACGATCTATGGAAATTCGGACAAATGCTTCTGAACGGAGGAACCTTCGAGGGCGAACGCATCCTAGGAAGAAAAACCGTAGAGTTGCTCACCCGTCGTCACTTGTTTAATGTTCCCGCTTATCATTGGGGAGGTAAGATCAAGGACAAAGGCCACGCGCTTGGTCTCGATCTGACGATTAGCCCTCTTAACTTCGAATCTCAAGGAACTTTCCAACTTGAAGGCGGGGGAAGATCGGCTCTCTTCGTCGATCCGGCCGAGAATCTGGTCGTCGTTCTGTTCGTGCCTTCCGTTTACTCTTGGGTTCCGCTGTCGGTACTCGGTACGAAACAAATTATTTGGTCGAGTTTGAAATAGGATGGGCGTCGGGTGAACTAGGAGAGTTCACCAATGATAATTCGTGGAACTCCAAGAAAGTCGCTCTGTTTGTCGGGCGGCTTTTTTTGCTTGATCGGATCTCCTAAGTGAATTGAGTCTTTTATGGGTTAAAAACATCTACTTTGGGGGTAATAATCAATTATCGAGTGATTTGCCACGCATAAGATTGTACCGTATGAATTTGAGCTTTCCGTGGAACCCTTAGCAGATGTTGCCAGTCGGAAATCAAAAAAATGAATACATTGTTGGGTTTCTAACGTATAAACCATTATTCAACTACGAGAGGATAGATTTTTACTTTGGTCATTAATTTGTTTTTAGTCGCAATACTGATCGTATTAACCGCTTTTTTCGTCGCAACGGAATTCGCAATCATCAAGCTCCGTCCAAGTCGGGTAGATCAAATGGTGATGGAAGGAAAGAAGAACGCCATCGCTATTCAGAAGGTTACCGCAAATCTGGACGGATATTTATCCGCCTGTCAGCTCGGAATTACGATTACCGCATTAGGCTTGGGTTGGTTGGGAGAACCGACCGTCGAGAAGATGCTGTTTCCGTTATTCGAACGGTTAGGTATCGGGGAAAACACCGGTCACATTTTATCGTTCTTGATCGCGTTCTTATCGATTACTTATTTGCACGTCGTATTGGGCGAATTAGCGCCGAAGACGCTTGCCATTCATAAAGCGGAGGCCATCTCGACCTACACCGCCCCGGTTATCATTTTGTTCTACAAGATCATGTATCCGTTTATCTGGATATTAAACGGTTCCGCGAATGCTTTAGTCAGAATGTTCGGCATGAAACCGGCCAGCGAGCATGAGGAAGCGCATTCGGAGGAAGAAATTCGCATTATTTTATCGGAAAGTTACGAGAGCGGCAAAATCAATAAAACGGAGTACGGTTACGTCAACCGAATTTTCATGTTCGATGAACTTCTGGCGAAAGAGATCATGGTGCCGCGTACCGATATCGTTTGTTTGTACGAGGATATGACGCTGGAGGAAAATCTCGCAATCATTAAGAAAGAACAATATACCCGATTTCTGGTCGCTAAAGAAAACAAAGACCACATCGTTGGGTTCATGAATACGAAGCAATTTTTCTTGAATTACGATAACAACCCGGCGTTCAACTTTAATGCGCTTATCCAGCCGGTCATGTCGGTGCCCGACGTCATTCCCGTCAAATCGCTATTGCTCAAGATGCAGCAAGAGCACGTCCATATCGCTCTTCTGCTGGATGAATACGGCGGGACGTCCGGTTTGATCACGATCGAAGACATACTAGAGGAAATCGTTGGAGAAATTCGCGACGAGTTTGACGAGGACGAGAAGAAACCGATCGAATCGCTCGGAAATAACCGCTATTTGATCGATGGGTTAACGTCGATCGACCGAGTGAATGCGGTATTGGGAAGCCATCTGGAACATGATGACGTCGATTCGATCGGAGGATGGTTATACAATAGGCAACCCGAACTTGCGATCGGCACGGAGTGGAAGTTCGATTCGCTTACGTTCATCATCCGAGAGAAGGACAAGCATAGAGTTCGGAAAATGGAAATTATTAAAATCGATTAAGCCTATGACCTTAAAGACCCTTCCTTCAACGGAAAGGGTCTTTTTTAATGGCGGCAGGCTATCAATGAGTCGGATTAGGGTTTACCGCAAATTCCATAGAAGAACATATGAACCATGCCTTCCAGATACTTATCCATATCCTCGCTTTGCTCGGCCATTTGCAAGATCGTTTCGTACTGATTCATATACAGTTGAATAAAAGCGAGCACGCTCTCGATAGATACCCCTTCCGAAATTTCTCCGCTCCGCTTTCCTTCTTCCAGAATGCGAACCGTAAGCGGAATCGTTTTCTCCTTGTACTGTAACTCGATATAACGGCTTAGCTCTTCGTCCGCGGCCAACAGTTCTTTAATAAGTCCGGGAGGAAGCTCTTTATAAGAGGATTTCTCCAGCAGGATGATGTGTTCGATCTTTTCCTTTAACGAATGATTCTCGTCCATGTACTGCTCGAATTCGAGGATGGCACGGTCTACGTAGTCTATGAACGCTTCTCGGATCAGAATTTCCTTGCTTCCGAAATAATTGTATATCGTGACTTGCGATACGTTAGCCGCCTTGGCAAGATCGGCAATTCTTATCTTGCTGGACCCGGAAGAGCTTAACATCTGCAAGGTCGTTTGAATGATTTTATGTTTAATTTGGCTTGCTCTTTTCTCGAAACCATTCATATCGCTTCACCTCAATTATTGAAAATTTCATATTTAATGAAATATTAACATAAAAATATTTCATAATGTATTGACTGTTTCCTTTTGTAAGCATAGTATAACATATGAAATATATTGAATGCGAAATTTCATTTATTTACCCTGGGGGTGTCTGCATGTTAACCGTTGAACATCTGACGAAGACGTTTTCGAATGGGAAAGGCATTTTCGATGTGTCGTTTACGGTACGGCAAGGCGAGGTTTTCGGTTTCTTAGGTCCGAACGGAGCAGGGAAGTCAACGACGATCCGACAAATTATGGGTTTCATGAAACCGGACAAAGGATTCGCGACGGTAAACGGGTTGGATACGTGGAAGGAGCAGGGGAAAGTACAAAGGTTCATCGGATATTTGCCGGGAGAAATATCTTTTATCGAAGGAATGACGGGAAAGTCGTTCTTGGATTTCATGGCCGAGATGCAAGGCGTGAAGGACTTGAACAAGCGTACTCGCTTAATCGATCGGCTGCAATTCGATATCCACACGCCGATCCGGAAAATGTCCAAGGGGATGAAGCAGAAAGTAGGAATCGTAGCGGCTTTCATGCACGACCCGGAAGTGATTATTTTAGATGAGCCGACTTCGGGTCTTGACCCGCTTATGCAAAAGGTGTTCATTGAGCTCGTGCTCGAAGAGAAGGCGCAAGGGAAAACGTTCCTGATGTCGTCGCATAGTTTCCCTGAAATCGAGAGAACTTGCGATCGGGCAGCCATTATTAAGGACGGCGTCCTGATTGCGACTAAAGATATTCACGAGTTGCAATCCATGCAACGCAAGCTGTTCGAAGTGACTTTCGAGAACGAAAGCGATGCGAATTCGTTTCTTGATTCCGGATTGCTCGTCGAATCTCGCGAAGGGAATCGGGTGAGCGTAGCCGTGCAAGGCAACTACGACAAATTCGCGGAAGAGACGGCTAAGTACAAGGTGCGCAATATAGACATTCATAGCCAGAACCTGGAGGACGTCTTTATGAACTACTACGATAGAAAGGAGACGATGAGATGAATATGACGTTATATAAACAGATGATGAAAGTGAACGGCAAAGGATTCTTGAACTACGCCTTCGGGTCCGCATTCTATATTCTCCTTATGTTCTGGCTATATCCGGGAATCTCCAAGAGCGCACGAGCGATTGACGAATTGGTTAAATCCATGCCGGCAGGGGTGGGTAGAGCGTTCGGCCTTAACGGCTTCGATAGCGCCGAAGCGTTCATCTCCGGCGAATATTACGGATTGATTCTCGTTCTGATTCTTTCGATCTTATGCGTCCAATGTTCGACTCAACTCATGGCCAAGCTGGTAGATCAGGGCTCAATGGCTTATCTGTTATCCACTCCGACGACAAGAGGCAAGGTCGCGTTCACGCAAGCGTCCGTGCTGACGACGGGACTATTGTTGATCGTAACCGTAACGACGGTAGCCGGGATTGCCGGGAACGCTTGGTTTCTGGGGACTGCCTATGAATTCGACACTGCGAGATTTCTGCTGATGAACGCGGCGGCATTCCTGTTGTTCTTCGCGGTAGGCGGTATCTCTTTCTTAGTGTCCTCGTTATCCAATGACGAGAAGAAGGCGCTAGGGATATCCGGAATCATAACTTTCGGTTTCTTCAGCTTGGATCTGTTGGGGAAACTCAGCGAGAAAATCGATTGGATTAAACACTTCTCTATCTTCTCCTTGTATCAGCCCGGCGAAATCGTAAACGGCAACGCGGAGCTCGTGTTTCCTTTCCTCCTGCTCGCAGTCATCGGACTGGCTTCGTTCGGACTCGCCATTGCGTTATTTCGCAAACGCGACCTGCTTCTATAAGTTAACATTGGAGCGAACCTATAATCCATTTGGATAGGAGCAACCGCTTAGAGAAGTTTTTCTAAGTCGTTGCTCTTTTTCATTTTCATACGATCTCAGGACATATGTCCTATCATAGTTCTTGGAAATATCTTTTAATAAAAAAGAGAAATCTATATGGGGGAGAGTACCGATGAAAGGTAGCTTATTCGCGTTGATTGGCGGCGCGTTAATTACGTTGCAAGGAGTAGCTAATTCCCGGATTAGTCAAGACATCGGCACTTGGCAGGCGGCAACGCTCACCCAGTTCACCGGATTCGCGGCGGCATTGCTTATTCTGCTCCTCGTTAAGGAAAGAAACTGGCAAAGTCTGAGGGAAGTAAAGCCGATATATTTGACAGGCGGTGCTTTTGCTTCGATCATTATTTATAGTAACATTACGGCCATTCAACAAATCGGCGTTACTCTTACGATATCTGCGTTATTAATCGCCCAATTAAGTCTCGCCTTTATCATCGACGGTACCGGATGGTTCGGCGTTATGAAGATAAGAATGAAATGGCCGCAGTTTATCGGCATCGGGTTGATGATAACCGGCGTCATCCTATTAAAGTTTTAATCGCGTGGAGGGATATCCGGGGTGAGGGAGATCAACGATCCTGAGTTGCTGAATCATTATTTGCAAACTTTTGAGCTGGAAGCCGCATTTCATGATCCGTTAAGACCTTATTTGACGCTGTACAGTTTCGAACAAGGGGAAAAAATTTGTTCCCAAGATGAAAAGGCTCAGCAATTGTTGGTATTGGTTAAAGGAAAGATCAAAATTTACACGATATCAAAGGAAGGCAAAACGCTTATCCTTTCCTTTAAGAATCCGCTCGAGGTCATCGGGGAAATTGAGTACGTGAGAGGGGCTCCGATCCTGAATACGGTCGAGGCGGTTTCATCGGTCCACATGATCGGAATTCAACATCGTTGGTTGGATCGATACGGGAAAGACCATGCGCCATTGCAGCGATTGCTATTAGAGATCATTACGGAGAAGTTTTATATTAAGTCCAACTCCATGAGCTTTAACTTGATGTATCCGGTTGAAGTGCGACTGGCAAGCTACCTTTTATCCGTTTCCTACGCTGAATCCGGTGATCGCTTGAACGGGCAATTGAACTCTACGAAGGTAGCGGATGCCGCAAGTTTAATCGGAACGAGCTACAGGCATCTGAATAGGGTCATCCGGCGGTTCATCGCGGAGGGGCTGATCGAACGAAACAAAGATGGCCTTAGCGTTAAGAATAGAGACGGATTATGCGAGTTGGCCAATGAAAATATTTACGAATGAGGGGGAGACGCGTGCATGATTCAAGGGATTCTATTGGCGGTCGTCGCCGGTTCGTTGGTCGGTTTGCAAAATATTTACAATAGCAAAGTGAACGAAAGAGCCGGTTCTTGGACGACAACGTCATTGGTGTTAGGTTTAGGATTTCTAGCCTCCATGACGATTGGTCTGTTTGTGGAAGGGATCGATTTGTTCGACTTGCGAAATATGAAGGTCTGGTACGGATTCAGCGGGTTAATCGGCGTCGGAGTGGTCATCTGTCTCGTGCGCGGGATAAGACTGCTTGGTCCAACCTATGGCATTTCCCTAGTTATGATTTCACAGCTCGGATTTGCGTTGGTTTGCGATTCTTTCGGATTGCTGGGCTTAGATCAAGTGCCTTTTACTTACAACAAGTTGCTGGGCGTGTTAGTCATTGTAGCCGGAATTATCGTATTTAAGTTCAAGAGCAAGCCTAGTCGTCGGGAGATGGAAGTGGAGTGCCAAGTCGTTTAAAGGTATTTTTTTATAAACTTCATTGTATATGAGTGTGTTTGAGTGTTATTATGTTGGGAAAAAGCGAGAGTAGGCATCAGGATGAAGGAAAACGCTTTACGATTTCGCGAGGATGGCACGTTCAAAATTGTCCAGTTCACCGATATTCATTGGAAGGACGGATCGGAGAGAGATTTGAAGTCCAAAGCGCTAATGGATAGCGTTCTGGCTGCAGAGTTGCCGGATTTCGTGATGTTCACGGGCGATGTCATCTATACCGGGGAAGATGCGGATGGTCCTAGCGTGTGCGTTGATCCTTTAGTTGCTTTCCGGGAAGCGGTCTCTGTCGTTGAACAGAGGGGCATTCCTTGGGGAGTCGTATTCGGCAATCATGATACCGAGTTCGGGATCACCCGCGAAGAGTTGATGGACGAGGTGCTTAAGAGGCCATTTGGCTATACCGAAAGAGGGCCTAAAGATATTCAGGGAGTAGGAAATTACGTGCTTCCCGTATGGGGAAGGACTAACGATAAAGTTGCCGCCTTGCTGTATGCGCTGGATTCGGGCGATTACTCCCGAAATGCGAGAGTTCCCGGGTACGGTTGGATCGGCCATGACCAAGTTCAATGGTATTTACGTCAATCGCAACAATGGAACTCCGGTTCCGAAGGGGATGATTTACCTGCGCTGGCGTTCTTCCATATCCCGTTGCCGGAATATCAAACGGTATGGGATCAGGAGATTTGTTACGGGAGCAAGAACGAGAACGTATGCTCGGCGCGAACTCAGGCAGGCTTCTTCTCGGCGATGCTAGAGCAAGGGGACGTCATGGCTACTTTCTGCGGGCACGATCATGTCAACGATTATTGGGGAGAGCTCTATGGCATTCGCCTCTATTATGGCAGAGCGACGGGCTACAACACGTATGGCAAAGAGGGATTTAATCGTGGCGCGCGCGTCATAAGACTAACGGAAGGCGAGCGTAAGCTGGAATCTTGGCTAAGACTCGACGACGGATCGGTTGTCGGTCAGCAGCCGGAGCATCTTCCGGGAAATCCATTATTCGCGAGACGATTTGCGGAAACGAAGCGGATGTTGTTAAAATGAGTACATCCGTTTACGGATTTCATAGATTGTATTGCGGTTGTGGGAGGTTAGAGGATGCTACTCATCAATAAAGCTGAAGTCCAGCGTATGATCGATCAATTCCAAGGTCAAGAGCTCTACGTTCATCTCGAGATGACGACGGGAGCTTATGCCGCGCATCTGGATAGTTCCAAGCATCCGGCAGCGACCTTTATTTCGAATGCGCGCATTCGTTATTCCCAAGGTTCGATATCCGGAGACGGACCTTATCGGGTAGGTTTGAAAATGGATCACGGCTGGGTTTACTCGGAAGGTCTTACGCACTATGAAGACGGAGATATGCAAAGGCTCATTATGGCGGGCCATGACAGCCAAGGCAAGCTCGTCGTAGCGTTGCAACTAAGCCGAGAGCCCTTCTAACGGTAAAGGAGATGAAAGACCGCATGGAACAGCGCATTCTTGTTGTTTTGCCGCATCCGGACGACGAAGCGTTCGGATTATCGGGGACGCTTGCCAAATATATTAGCCAAGGAGCGCAAGTCACTTACGCTTGTTTGACATTGGGGGAAATGGGACGCAATATGGGCATTCCGCCCTTCGCTACCCGAGTCACGCTTCCGGAAATTCGCAAGAAGGAGCTTGAACAATCTTGCCGGGCGATCGGTATACAAGATTTAAGAATGCTTGGCTTTCACGATAAAACGATCGAATTCGAGGATCAGGAGCAATTGGATGGACGAATTTCGGCACTGTTGACCGAGCTTAACCCTTCGCTGGTCATTACTTTCTATCCGGGCTTTAGCGTGCATCCGGATCATGATGCTTGCGGGGCCGCGGTCATTCGTACGATCGGAACAATGCCCGAAGAGCACAGACCTCTCGTTCACTGCCTGGCATTCAGCAATAATCACGAGCAGTCGATAGGCAAACCCGATGTCATTATCGATGTTAAAGACTTCCTCAACGCGAAGATGGAATCGATCAAAGCCCATCGATCCCAGTTTCAGGCCGCCGAGCTGTTAGGCAACGGAAAGCTTAGCGACAAAGAGATTCAGGATCGGTTCGGTACGGAACGGTTCTGGACGTATGCAATCTGACGTTAGGAATTGTTGGACTTCTTTTCTACTTTTCGAGCCACTTCAAGCCTCTTCGAGCCGCCGTGAAATTCTCGGCGGTTTTTTCGTTATTGCCGCCGTCTCGTCTTATCTTAATCTCATCTAGGATGAAATGATGAAGTTTGTCACATCATGATACAGACACTTCAGCGATAAAGGAGCTAGAAATATCATGAGAGATACGATCGAGAAGGCGTTCTCGCTTGGCTTAGGATTAGCGGTTGCGGGTAAGGAGCAGATCGAGAAAACGATCGACGAGCTGGTGAAGAAAGGAGAGATGAGCAAGACGGAGTCTCGAACGCTCGTGAACGATCTCGTCGGCAAAGGCGAAGAGATGAGGAAGAGAATCGAGGTTGTCGTTAAAGAACGCGTACAGGCAATCGTGGGCGACGGCCGACTCGCGACCAAGGAGGACATCGAAAGAATCGAACAGCGTTTAACGATATTGGAACAACGGGAACCTACCGCAACTTGACGGGAGATTTAAGATGAACGTGAGAAGAAGGATTCGCCAATTGCGACGTTACCGGACGATTGCCGCTGCTTTTGCCCGCAACGGCCTCGGATACGTTTCGAACGAGATGGGCCTCACGGAGAAGCTTCTGTATTTCAGAAGCGAGGAGCGGAAGGGGATACGGGCGAAGAACACCGGTGAACGGATACGTTTACTGTTGGAAGAGCTGGGGCCGACGTTCGTGAAGTTAGGGCAAATCGCGAGCTCGCGCCCCGATCTGCTGCCGCCGGACATCATTAAGGAACTGGAACGCCTGCAAGACCAGGTGAGGGCTTTCCCTTTCGAGGTCGCTTCCGGGATCATCGAGCAAGAGCTGGGAAAACCCGTCGAAGATCTGTTCCTGCAATTTTACGAGACCCCGCTGGCCGCGGCTTCCATCGGTCAAGTCTACCATGCCCTGCTTAAAGACGGCACCGAGGTCGTAGTCAAAGTACAACGTCCTAACATTCATGCGCTTATCGAAACCGATCTGGAAATTATGGCGGATTGGGCAAGATTGGCCGAGAGTCGTCTGGAATGGGCGCGCAGTTACCGGTTAAGCGAGATCGTGGACGAACTGGGCAAAGCTTTGCGCTCCGAGCTTAATTACGGAATGGAAGCGCGCAATGCCGAATTGTTCGCGCTCCAATGCAAGTCCATGAAACACAGCCGCGTTCCGGCTGTATATTTGGGCTATTGCTCGAACCGGGTAATCACGATGGAATACATAGAAGGAATCAAGTTAACCGATCAAGCTCAGCTTGATCGGGCAGGGTTAAATCGTAGTGTGCTCGCCGAGAGATACGCGACGATGATCCTGCATCAAGTGCTGATCGAAGGCTTCTTCCATGGCGATCCCCACCCCGGCAATGTGTTGGCGCTCCCGGATGGTCGACTGGCCTGGCTGGATTTCGGGATGATGGGCCGATTATCTTCCGAGACCAAGAACCATTTCTCGTCGTTCGTCATTGCTCTCAGGAATCAAAGCACGAAGGGCGTGCTTCGCGCGATATCCGATATGGGCGTCGTGCCGGAAGGGGCGGACATGAGACAATTGAATTCCGACGTCGACGAACTGCGGGATAAGTATTATAAAGTGCCTCTAGACCGCGTACGAATAGGCGAGGCGGTTCATGATTTGTTTTCCGTAGCTCTGCGTCATCGCATTCAAATCCCCAAGGAGCTGACTTTGCTCGGGAAGACGTTATTAACGATGGAGGGCGTCGTCACGACGTTAGATCCAACCTTCAGCGTCATCGACGTAGCCGAACCGTTCGGGAAAAAATTGATTTTGGAAAGATTGAATCCCGGGCGGCTCGTCAAAAAATGGGCGGAGGAAATTCCCGCCTATCTTGATTTATTGAATGATATCCCGTTAAGCTTAAAACAGTTGTCCATCTTGTTGCGGCAGGGAAAACTTCGCGTCGAAGTCGCCAGCCCTCAGGTAGAGGCATTGATGAAGAAAATGGACCGGATCGGCAATCGTCTTTCTTTCAGTATCGTATTGCTTGCTCTTAGCATCGTTATGCTCGGATTGATTGTCGGAGCCGCTTTGAGTCATTCGCGTACGGTGCTATGGCGGGTCCCCGTCATCGAGATCGGCTTGGGAATTGCCATGTTTATGTTCATGTGGCTGCTGTTCTCGATTTTTCGATCCGGTCGTTTTTGATGAAAAGGTGGATATCGGTATGGAACATCGAACGACGGATAAATGGAATGAAGCCATGTGGGCCGAGGCGGAGCAAGTGTATCATGAGGCTTTTCCCGAACATGGCCGGAAAAATCGAGCGATCGTTCGTCGCATGTTCGACAGACGCATATGTACGTTGCATACTTGGAGCGAACGCGACGAGATTGTCGCGATGGCTCTGACAGCATTAAATTTGCGTGCCCGGATGCTCGTGATCGACTATCTCGCCGTTCGGCGAACTTGGCGCGGACAAGGGGTAGGGCGTTTATGCATCGAGAATATTCGGGACTGGGCTTTGACCTCTATGCCGGACACTCGGGGCATCGTCATCGAGGTCGAAGCCGAGGAGACGAAGGAAAACGCGGAACGCGTTCTTTTCTGGGAAAAAGTCGGATTTCGTTTAACGGATTACGTTCATTCTTACATTTGGGTTCCCGAGACGTATCGGGCTATGTTTCTTAGCTTCGACGATAGCGCAGCCATAGAGGATGACGGCCGATCGTTGTTCAAAGCGATTACGCAGTATCACGAGAAAGCTTATCGCAACGGAAATGGATAGGAGGAAAGTCGCAGTGGCAGGGCAGGGAATAACGGAAAAATGGCGACACGGGGATCACTTCCCGTTGTCGCCATTTTTATCTATTGATCCGTTTTTCTTTGCACGAGAATCGTCAAACTGACCAAAGTAACGAAGATCGTGGCTCCCATATCGGATAAGATGGCCACCCACAAAGTTAACCAACCGGGGATGGTAAGGAGCAGAGCCAGAAGCTTCAAGCCCATGGCGACGCCAATATTGAACCGAATGATGCGATTCACTTGTCGAGCTACTTTGATCGCGGCGGGCAGCTTTCCGAGATGGTCCTGCATGAATACGATGTCGGCCGTTTCGATCGCGCTATCCGTTCCTTTGCCCATCGCGATTCCGAGCTGCGCGGAGGCAAGGGCGGGAGCATCGTTTATTCCGTCCCCGATCATGCCGACCGTGCCCCGGGTTGCGAGCTGCTTTACTTTGGCAACCTTGTCCTCAGGAAGCAAGTTGCCGTAATACTCCTTAATACCGATTGCGTTAGCTACTTTCTCGGCGGTCTTCTGGTGGTCGCCCGTCAGCATGACGGTATGGCGAATGCCGCTCCGATGCAGCGCCGCGATGACCGAACGGCTCTCTTCGCGGAGTTCATCGGAAATGCCGAACATTCCGATTACTTGCTTCTCGTCGGCTACAAGGACGAGAGTCAGACCGCTTTCCTTGAATTGCTCGATCGCGTCATGAACATCATTAGGCATCGTTATGTGTTCCATGCTTCTTTCGTTCCCGAGCCAATAGGATTTACCTTCGTAGGTCGCGACAATGCCTCTCCCCGACACGGCCTCGATCGCTTCGGCATCCTTAGGCTCAATACCCTTGCGATGAACTTCCTTCATAATGGCTTTGGCAAGCGGATGATTGGACGATTTCTCGATCGCGCCGGCAACGGCTAGAAACCGGGATTCATCGTATACGATGGTTTGCTCGACATGGGGTTCGCCCTTCGTCAGGGTGCCGGTTTTATCGAAA
Organism: Cohnella herbarum; assembly: GCF_012849095.1. Lineage (NCBI taxonomy): Bacteria > Bacillati > Bacillota > Bacilli > Caryophanales > Paenibacillaceae > Cohnella > Cohnella herbarum. Next base: position 1,742,600 of record NZ_CP051680.1, on the reverse strand, counting down.
GCCAACGTATCCAGTTTACCTAACTGTTCCAGGAACACGCCGCCTTTGATCAGAATACCGTTGCGCGCATTCCGGGTAATGCCGGCCACGATAGCAATCGGAGACGATAAGATCAACGCGCAAGGACAACCTACGATAAGTACGGCTAAGCCTTGATACAACCATTTCGTCCATTCGCCGCCGAGAAACAGAGGAGGGATGACGATGACGAGAGCGGCGACGATCATAATGAGAGGAGTGTAATATTTGGCGAATTTATTAATGAACAGCTCGGTAGGCGTTTTTGTTTCTTGGGCTTCTTCCACGAGATGAAGAATTTTGGCCAACGATGAATCGGCATACGCTTTGTCGATACGAATTTGCAGAACGCCTTCGTTGTTTATGCTGCCGCCGAAGACCGATTCGTTTTCCGCTTTCTCAACCGGGAGAGCTTCGCCCGTAATCGCCGACTCGTTAACGGAGCTCTTCCCGGATAGGACCGTGCCGTCGGAGGGGATCTTTTCCCCGGGTTTGACTAAAACTCTGTCGCCGATTCGGAGCGTTGCAATCGGTACAACGGTTTCCTCGCCGGCGTTCCCGAGTTTGGTTGCTTCTTTGGGAGCGACTTTTAGGAGCGTTTCCATGGATCGCCGCGCTTTTTCCATCCCCAAACCCTCTAGCAGTTCGTTAAGGCCGAACAAAATGGCGACAAGGGTCGCTTCTTTCCATTCTCCCAACGAAATCGCGCCGACCAGAGCAACCGTCATCAGAGTGTCTATCGTGAATTTAAGGCGGAACAGATTTTTTAAGCCCTTCACGAACGTTGTATATCCGCTAAGCGCGGTTGCGGTCAAATACAACAAAATAACCGCTATATCGGCCGTTTGATCGTCCATGAATATCGCGCCTAAGTAAATAACGGTCGAAGCTGCCAGGATGCCGATCATTTTCTTATTGCCCTGGCTGTGATTATGCTCGTGCTCATGATTATGTTTATGTCCGTGCTCATGGGAATGTTCATGTCCCGAATAACCGTGAGCGTTAGAGGAAGCCGCAGCTTGTTTCTCGATATAAGCGCGGTCGCCGTTCAGAATCTTATTTACTTGATCTAGGGGCACGCGTTCGTCTAAACGTAACTTGCCGCTATTATAACTAAGAGTCGCGGTTTCACCGTGTTCCAATTGGCGAATTTCATGTTCCAGCACCTGGGCGCAATTGCCGCAAGAAAGGCCTTTAACCCGATATTCAATCATAAGAAGGACCAACCTCCGCAAGTTAAATGAATAGATGCTCATATGTTATTCCGAATTTGCGATGATGTCAATGGAATCCGCACTTTGTCGATTGATCGTAACCTTTCCGAAAAACAAAGGACTTGTTATAATGGTACCCAAGAGTTTAACGCAAAGGTGATGTTGAATCTGGAAAAGCAAACGGTAGAAACGTGCGATACCACTTGCGTAGGAACGGATACGGATTTGACCGAGATCAAACAAAAGATGGTCGACGATACTTCCGCGAACGATCTGGCCGAACTATTCAAGGCGCTCAGCGATCCTACGCGCGTGAAATTGATCGGAGCCTTGTTGATAAACGAATTATGCGTGCACGATTTGTCGGTGTTGCTAGGCATGGGACAGTCGGCGATATCGCATCAGCTTCGTTATTTAAGGAATCTTAGAATCGTGAAGCGACGCAAGTCGGGTAAAACCGTTTATTACTCCTTGGATGATTTGCATATCGAACAATTATTCGTCCTTACGCTGCAGCACTTGAAGCATGAGTAGATCGTATGAACGAATGAGCAGTTTTTTCGCTAATTTTCCGCGAGAAAAGGACAACCAGGCTACTCTGGTTGTCCTTTTCATGATTGAACTTCGTTAGTGGGTTCCCCGAGCATTTTGATTCAGGGCACCCATTCGACTTCCTTTACCCGCCGAACCCTTTGAGCAACGGCATAATCGTCTTGACCATTCCCATTCCCATTTTCACCATCGGCATCGCTTTGTTAAAGAATCCCATAAACTCGGTAAAGCCTCCGAAACCTCCGAAGAAACCGCCACCGCCACCGCCGCCTTGAGCTTCGGCGGCAGCTAACCCGCCACCCGCGCCTAACCCGGCATTACCGCCACCACCGCCACCACCTAACCCGGCACCGGCGCCCATCAACGTTTGGAACATGGGTAATAATCCGGACACTTTCACGTTTTTACCCCGTTTGGAGGACGGACGACGACGAATTGCGCCATGTCTTCTTTTTCCGGAAAAAATTAATTGGTCTTTATCGATACCCTCGATTCGTCCGTAGTAACAACTTCCGTCCTTAAGCTCGATGCAAACGGGAACACCGATCATCCTGACGGCTAATTCTCTTGTCGATTTCCGTTTATTCGTCATGGCAGGACGACTCCTTTCAATTCGGCTTCTTATGTTACAACGTATTCCGAAAATGCGGAGATGCTTGTATGTTTAACTAGATGATGGCGAAGGCTAAGCGACAACACGCTCAAGAGGGATCATTTTCATGGTTGCATTATAGATATTTTGTGTCTATAATAGACAAATCGAGTCTATATAGCTCGACGATTCAAGGGGGGATAGGCATGCAATTTTCCAAAAGCACGGGTTACGCGTTGCACGCTCTTATTCATCTGGCGAGAGCGCAGCGCGGCCATAACGTCGGCATTAAGGAACTATCCGGGTTGTTGGGGGTCTCCGAAAGCTACTTATCCAAGATCATGTCTAAGCTTAGGCAGGATGGCATTTTACGAGCGGTTACGGGAGCGAGCGGCGGTTACGAGTTGGCAAGAGACGCTGATCGGATTACGTTTCAAGAAGTCGTTCAAGTCGTCGAGGGCAGGCAACAGTTGTTCGAGTGCGTGAATCTGAACGGACATCCAGGCAACAAGGAATGTTTGGTGAAGAAAGTAATGAACGGCGCAGAACGGCAGATGTACGAATATCTTGAGCATCATACGATCCAGTCGGTGTTGGATTCGGCTTCCATAGATAACGACTCTGAGCTTAGCAAGAAGTAAGGGTTGCTTCTTGTATTCTATTGTGGACATTAAAGATCCAGGAGGATGATAATAAATGAATGAACAACAACGGATAGACGTAGCGATCATCGGCGGAGGACCGGCAGGAATGAATGCGGCACTTGTTCTGGGGAGAGCAAGAAAAACCGTCATCGTCATCGACGAAGAACGCCCGCGGAATCGGGTTACTCGCGAGACGCACGGGTTTCTAACGAGAGACGGAGTTTCTCCAAGCGAATTCAGGCGTATCGCGAGAGAACAAATAAGCGCTTATCCTTCCGTGCGTTTCGTGTCGGATATAGCAGTCACGATCGAGGGATCCGACGGGGATTTTCTTATGACGACCGAGCAAGGAGCGACCTACCGGAGTAAAAAGGTTTTGTTCGCAATGGGCAAGAAAGATCTTCCGTTCGATATCGAAGGATTAGCGGAAGTATATGGAAAAAGCGCTTTTGTGTGCCCATATTGCGATGGTTGGGAGCTGCGAGATCAGCCGCTCGTTTTGATTGCGAAAGGGGCAGGCGCGGTGCATTTTGCCAAAGTGGTGTCCGGTTGGTCCGATCATAAGGTCATTTGCACGAACGGACCCGACGACATGACGGAAGAACAGCGCGAGGAGCTTAAGCGGCATCACATCCCCGTTTTCGACTCGCCAATTCTTCGTATCGATTCCATCGACGGTAAAGTGCAACATATCGTTCTGGAGGATGGAACAAACGTTCCTTGCACGGGAATTTTCTTTGCGACTAAACTGGTTGCCGGATCGGAATTGCCTCAAGACCTTGGTTGCAGAGTATCGGAGGCAGGCTCGATAATCGTAGATGCATTAGGCAAAACGAACGTACCGGGCGTATACAGCGCCGGAGATGCGGCAACGGAGCTCTACCAAGCGATTACGGCCGCTGCGATGGGATCGTTGGCCGCGGTGGGAATTAATAGCGAGCTGCTTACGGAAGCATGGGAAAGCGTTAAGTAACGAATATGAACGAAGGCTCAGGGAATTCTAAGCAAGTATTTTATTGCTTGCTTCGTGTAGTTCACACAAAGAATTCTCAAGGAGGCCAAAGCGTGTCGAATTTGAATATCGGAATTATATTGGGGAGTACCCGTCAAGGGCGCGTAAGTCCGCAAGTAGGCGAATGGGTTAAAGGCATTGCCGACAAACGCGGAGACGCGAATTACGAGATCGTGGATATCGCGGATTACAAGCTGCCTCTGCTTGGCGAAGCGGATGCTACCGAACAAGCGACGGCGTGGAACGTCAAGTTGGCTAGCTTGGACGGCTTTGTATTTATCGTGCAGGAGTATAACCACAGCATATCCGGCGCATTGAAGAATGCTTTGGATTATGCTCGCGAAGCGTGGAACAACAAAGCGGCTGGAATCGTTAGCTACGGTTCGGTAGGCGGAGCTCGGGCAACGGAACATCTGAGAGGGATACTGGCGGAGTTGTCCGTAGCGGACGTTCGAGTACATCCGGCTTTATCGTTATTTACCGATTTCGAGAACGGAACGGTATTTAAGCCGGCCGATCTGCATTTGACGAACGTGAACGGGATGCTCGATCAAGTGTTGGCCTGGAGCGGAGCATTGAAGACTTTGCGGTAATGAAGCAGAGAAGTCCGCGACTGAATCGCGGACTTCTTCGTTACATAAAAAAACACCTTCCTACCGTTGTTTCCGGTTTAAAGGTATCTGTATATAGAGTGTAAATTCGAATGCGAATTGGTTGCGGGGGCAGGATTTGAACCTGCGGCCTTCGGGTTATGAGCCCGACGAGCTACCGGGCTGCTCCACCCCGCGAAAGTAAAAACGAGCATCATATTTATTTCATCGACCAGAATTCATACTTTACAGCAGTTCACGTGAAGAAGCAAGTATTATTTTGAAAGAACGAAAAATCACATGATCATCGGCGAGTCTTACCAGATCAAAAACGCCTTCCGTTCACGGATTCGACACATTGTTAACGAAAGTGCCACAGGTTTATGACAGAATGATGATGGCTCTGCAACTAACGAGTACGCGGATGAAAATTTATGTTAGCATGTGGAGGTGAGAAGGAACAGGGAGGAGTGTTTGTGTCATGCGTACGCAAACCGGTCAATTGAGTTTCGACTTGTCAACGAACTCATTCTCGAAAGTATTATTCGATACGATAAAAATAGGTATCATTAAGTCTAATCTCATTGCGATGTTCGCGGGGCTTAGCATGGCATTGTTCGTCAATGAAATCCCGTTCTTCGATAAAATCGGAAGCATCGCGCTCGCGTTCATCGGTTCCTCTTTGGTGATCGGTTCCGCGGGAGCGTTCAATAATTTGTACGATCGGGATATCGATGTCATCATGGAACGAACGAAGAGGCGACCTACCGTAACCGGTCGTGTGAGCATGACTACCGGATTGGTCATCGGGATCGGGATGGCGATCGTCGGATTGTTCGTCCTGTACATGGCTTCGCCGCTTGCCGCGTTGTTCGGATTCCTCGGCCTGTTCCTCTATGTCGTCCCTTACACGATGTGGACGAAACGCAGAACGGTCTATAATACGGAAGTTGGGAGCTTATCGGGAGCGACACCGCCTCTTATCGGGTGGGCCGCAATCTCGTCCGATATGATGCATCCCGGTATCGCCGCTCTATTCTTGTTGATGGTGATCTGGCAAATGCCGCATTTCTACGCGATCGCGATTCGTCGTATGGAGGAATATCGCGCGGCTAACATTCCGATGTTGCCTGTCGCCAAAGGCATTCGGAGAACATACCTTCAGATGAACGCGTATCTCGTGGCGCTTATCGCCTCCAGCTTCTTGTTCTGGTCGTTTAACCCTTATATCGCCATAACGAACGCGTTGCTCAGCGCGGCATGGCTGATTCTGAGCTTCGTCGGATATCGCCGCATGCAAGAGAGCGGCTGGGCGAGATCGATGTTCATTTTCTCGTTGAATCACATTACGGTCGTTTTGCTGTTCGTTATCGGCTACTCGCTGCTCATGCCATTGTTCTAATCGAACTTCATCCCGCGTTTCGCCTCGAAGGCGTAGAGCGGGATTTTTTTACGATTCAGTAAGTAGTTAATTTGCTCTACTTATATGAATCGTCTCCGACAAAAACGGTTTTCCGCCATTCCTAAGGACGGCGGAATCCGTTTTTGCTTGTTTGAATTGCGTTCATCGGAGCAGTTAGTGTACGATTTAAGGTAGGAAACAACAGGAAAGGACAGTGAATGATTCATGCAAGATACAGTTAAATTGACTTCGCTTTCCAGTAAGGGCGGCTGCGGATGCAAAATCGGCCCCGGGGATCTGCAACAGGTGATTCAAAGCCTTCCTAAGTCCGAGCCTAACCCGAATCTACTGGTCGGTCTAGACACTAGCGATGACGCAGGCGTTTATCGTTTGAACGATGAAATGGCATTGGTACAAACCGTCGATTTCTTTACGCCGATCGTAGACGATCCTTACGATTTCGGACGAATCGCCGCGGCTAACGCGATCAGCGATATTTACGCGATGGGCGGCAAGCCCTTAACGGTATTGAACATAGTTGCTTTTCCGATTACGACTTTAGACAAACAAGTTCTTGCCGATATTTTGCGCGGAGCCGGAGATAAAGTCAGAGAAGCCGGAGCCACGCTCGTTGGAGGGCATTCCATTGACGACAAAGAACCGAAGTTCGGTCTCGCCGTTACCGGATTAATTCATCCGGACAGAATCCGCACGAATGCGGGAGCTAAGCCCGGCGACAAATTAATTCTGACCAAACCGATCGGCGTCGGCATATTGACGACCTCGATCAAGAAAGACCAATTATCCTCCGATGAGATCGCACGATTAACCGAAGTTATGGCTACGTTAAATAAGAAAGCCGCCGAAATTATGGAGCCTTACGATGTGAATGCTTGCACGGACGTGACCGGATTCGGATTAATCGGACATGCTTTGGAAATGGCCCGAGGAAGTAACGTAGGCTTAATCCTTAATCACCGGGATGTTCCGCTTCTTCCTCGCGTTAAGGAGTTGGCCGAGAACGGCTTCGTGCCGGGCGGCACGAAAAACAACTTTTTGCACGTACAAGACCATGTGCGGTTTCCTGAAGACATGGATCAGGTCAGTCGCTGGATCTTGTGCGATGCCGTTACTTCCGGCGGATTATTGATATCCGTCAACTCGGAACAAGCGGAGAAGCTACTCCAAGAAATGAAGGAAGCAGGCGTCGAAGCAAGCCTGATCGGTGAAATTACTACGGATCATCCTAGCCGAATCGTCGTTGCTTGACCCTGCGAAGGAGAACGTCGACATGTTGCAAGATTTAACGTTAGAAGAATGGGCTTCGTTACGCAATACCAAAGAGCTTACATTAATCGATGTCCGTTCCCCTTCCGAATTCGAAGAAGCTACGATACCGGGCAGCCTGAATATTCCGATCTTCGACGACGCGGAACGCGCCGAGATCGGAACGCTGTATAAACAGACGAGCATTCAGGCCGCGAAGGAGAGGGGGCTAGAGATCGTCTCCGCCAAGTTGCCTTCATTCGTGAGGAGTTTCGGGCGAATCCCCGGGAAAAAAGCGGTTTTCTGTTGGCGCGGAGGGATGCGGAGCCGGACGACGGCGACACTCTTATCCTTGATGGACATTCGCGTATACCGATTAATCGGGGGATACAAGGCTTATCGCAAATGGGTGATCGACTCCCTGGAGTCGATTCCGTTCGAATCGCCTGCCTTTATCCTTCAAGGACTTACGGGATGCGGTAAAACCGCCGTGTTAAGCGCATTGCAAGAGCAAGGGGCGGCAGTGTTGGACTTGGAACGGCTAGCGGGACATCGCGGATCCATTTTCGGACATATCGGCTTGAAGGCTCATAACCAGAAGACGTTCGATTCCTTGCTCTTGGATGAAATGCTGCATATCCACAATGCTCCTTACGTGATTTTCGAAGCGGAAAGCAAACGAATCGGCAAAGTCGTGCTTCCCGATTTCCTCATGCGCAAGAAGGAAGAAGGAACGCAGATTTTACTTGAGCTTCCGTTGAAGGCGCGGGTCGATCAGATTCTTAAAGACTATCGGCCATGGGAAAATCACGATGCGTGCCTGTTGGCGTTTCATAAGATCAAATCCCGGATCCATACGCCCATTGCGGCTGAAATCGAGCAGAGCCTGAAGGATAGTAAGTATGACCGGGCGGTGGAACTGCTTCTCGAATATTACTATGATCCTCGTTACGAGCATTCCTTCGATCAGTACGAACCGATGAATAAAGCGGTTATTCAGGCCGATTCGGTGGACGAGGCTATTCAAGCCGTGGAAGCGGTCATATCCAACAAACAAAGAGCAGCAGAAGATCAGCGTGCCCATTAAAATCAAATAGGTTAAACGGAAGGAATGCCGGATTTGGGCATTCCTTTATTTTTATTATCCATGATTTGCGACCTTGGCGCGTACACATATAGAAATGGACGATAGAGGGGTAAGCGTCGATGGGTGCAAAGTTCGTTAAGCTGCTCGGACTCATTGTTGGCGTCGCGGTCGTAAACATTGTCGTGCTGTCGCCAGGACTTATCGGAGTAACGTTCGGCGAGAATGCTCTCGCTACGGCATCAGGAGTCACTTTGCTGTTCGCAAGCACGTTTGCCGTGCTTTACGGCAGCTACGCATTACTGTTTAAGTCATCGGTCGCGCTCCCGGTAAAGCAACTCCAAACCCATGAAGACTTCGTGCAAGCCATTGTTCGCTACAAGCACGTCAAGTCATTTCGGGAAGATATTTCGCTCGCCTTGGAGCAACTCGAGAGAATGAGAAAGAAGCAACTGACATTATTTCAAGTCCTTAACCAGCGATTCGAACCGAACGAGTTAAGCTACAAGAAGTTTGCTTCCGTCGTTCTGACGGTAGAGAAGCTCTTCTACATGAATGTAAGGAGCGTCTTGAACAGGTTTTCCGTCTTCGACGAGTCGGAGCTCGAAGGCGCTTGGAGGCGGGATCCGGAGCGCTTATCTTCGAAGCTTCAGCAAGAGAAAGCGAATATGCATAACGAACATCTTGCTTTCGTGAAGAGCTCTCTGGATGCGAACGAAGAAATGCTGTTGAAGCTGGATAAGTTGCTGATGGAAATTTCGCGCCTAGACGGTCTTGATCCGGGAGAAATCGAAAACATGCCCGGGATGCAGGAGATCGACTCGTTGATCAAGCAGACGAAATATTACAAACAGTGAGAGGTGAGGGGAGTGGCTAATTCGCGTAAGTTTTTACTGTTGGCAGGACTGGTTTTGGTTTTGGTGTTCGCGCTTGTGTATTACGGGGTGAATCTGACCTCCGACTTAGGGAAGTCCAAATCGCAAGTCACCACGGAGGACGCCGGTAAGAAATTAAGCAAGCTATATTCGAAAATATCCGTAACTTCCGCGGAGCCGGTCAAGGGGCAGATCGATCTGGATCCCGTCGACGTCGCGGCCTCGTTGCCGGATATATCCAAGTATCCGATAACCGTAAACAACACGACGGATCAGTTCGTTGAAATTTTCTCCTCTACGGAAAAGTCGGGAACCGGCGTAGACGGTTGGTTAACCGAGGTCGCGACCGAGTTTAACAAAGCCAATATCGACGTGAACGGGATGACCGCATCCGTTCTCGTACGGAATATCGCTTCCGGAACGGCGACCGATTACATCAAATCCGGGAAATACGTTCCCGACGCCTTCACGCCTTCCAATGAACTGTGGGGCGAGATGATAAAGTCGAGCGGAGTCCCGACGGTAATGATATCCAAGCGACTAGTCGGGAATGTGCCGGGTATCGTCATATCCAAAGCGAAGTACGATGCATTGGTGGAGAAGTATGGCTCCGTTAACGTCAAAACCGTAACGGAAGCGATAGCGAACAACGAATTTTCGATGGGATATACGGACCCTTTCGCCAGTTCGACGGGGATCAACTTCCTCCTTACGGCTCTCGATTCGTTCGATAGCTCTGACATCTTAAGCGAGAAAGCGGTTCTAGGGTTCCAGCAATTTCAAGCGAACGTTCCCTTCATAGCTTCGACGACCATTCAGATGCGAGACGCGGCCAAGTCCGGAAGGTTGGACGGTTTCGTGTTGGAATACCAGACCTACGTCAACGCGGAGGATTTGAAGAGCGGATACGTGTTCACGCCATTCGGAGTGAGGCATGACAGTCCGTTGTATGCGTTAGGTCAGCTCCCCCAAGAAAAGCTAGACATCCTTAAGAAGTTCGCGGAATTCGTTTTGCAAGATAAATATCAAAGCTTTGCCAAGGACAAAGGTTTTAATCAGCTTGAAGACTACAAGCCGGAACTGGCGGCGGTCGATGGAAGCTTGCTGTCTTCCGCGCAGAAGCTGTGGAAAGAGAAGAAAAACGGCAGCCACCCGATTGCGGCCGTGTTCGTAACGGACGTGTCGGGCAGCATGGACGGCGAACCGTTGAACCGGCTTAAGGAATCGTTGCTGAAAGGACAGAAATATTTGGGGAAAGACAACAGCATCGGTCTCGTCTCCTATTCCAGCGACGTTACCATTAACTTGCCTATAGCGAAGTTTGATACGTTGCAGCAGTCGATGTTCGTCGGCGCGGTGAACAGCCTGCAATCCGGCGGAGGGACGGCTACTTTCGATGGAATCGTCGTTGCGTTAAAGCTGCTTCAGGACGAGTTGAAGATTAATCCGAATCAGAAGCCGGTTATTTTTGTCCTGAGCGACGGGGAGACGAACGAAGGGTATTCGCTTAACGATATTAAGGAGTTAGTCCAGACCTACAAGATCCCTATCTATACGATCGGATACAATGCGAACATCAAGGCTCTTCAGAGCATTTCGAGCATTAACGAAGCAGCTAGCATCAATGCGGATACGGATGATGTCGTCTACAAGATCGGCAATTTGTTTAACGTTCAAATGTAATCAGAAACCTGAGGAGGATGGCCATGTCGTTCACAATGGAAGTCGCTAGTCCGGAAGAGATTAAGTCGGTCATTGAACAAGAGGTAAAGCCTATGCCGGAGGAACTCGCTAAACTGAAAGAGACGGCGGATTTAAACGTAGCGACGATAATGGCCATGGATATCGAGTCGATGGAGAAGCGGAAGGAAATTCTGCAATCGATCGACGCTTTCGGCCTTCAAACGATGAAATCGTCTTCGGACAAAAATTCGCTGCTGCAGATTTCGGTCGGTAATCTCTCCAAGACGGGAGACGAGGGCGGGCAAGTAGCTAAGGGGCTTTCCGAGTTGCATACGCAACTGAAGGATTTAGACCCAAGCCTAGTGGACTTTGCCAAGAGAGGTTTCCTGGGTAAGCTGTTCAATCCACTGCGTGCTTATTTTATCAAATATGAGAAAGCAGACAGCGTCATTGCGGATATCGTCGTTTCGTTGGATAAGGGAAAAACAACGCTCAAGAATGACAACACCACGCTCGAGATCGAGCAACAGACGCTCCGGGAATTGACCAAGAAGCTTCAGAAGGAAATACAGCTCGGGGCCATGATGGACGAATCGATCGAGCAGCAGATCGAGGAGGCCAAACAGCGTAACGAAGATCCCGATAAGATTCGGTTCATTACCGAGGAAGTTCTGTTTCCCCTCCGCCAGCGCATGATGGATTTGCAGCAAATGTTAGTCGTGAATCAGCAAGGGATCATGGCCATCGAAGTGGTCATCCGCAACAATAAGGAACTGATCCGCGGGGTAGACAGGGCGAAGAACGTAACGATCTCGGCATTGAAGATATCCGTTACCGTCGCTAGCGCTCTCTATAATCAGAAAATCGTTCTGCAGAAAATCCAGTTGCTAAACCAAACCACGAACGACTTGATCGCGGGCACGTCCAGAATGTTGAAGGAGCAGGGAACCGAAATTCATAAGCAATCGCTAGAAACGAGCATTTCCGTGGATACGCTGAAGCAGGCGTTTACCGACGTATTGTCGGCATTGGATTCGATTAGCACTTACAAACAGGAAGCTCTGCCTAAGATGCGGGATACGATTAATCAGTTCAGGGAGTTAGCCGACCAAGGAGAGAAGCAGATTCAGCGATTGGAAAAGGGGCATAAGTTGGGGATTTAGAACATGATTGCTTGATTGGAAGTCTGTTTCGGCAATCCGCCGAAGCGGGCTTCTTCTGCTGTTACGAAGCTATCATCCGGCTATGATTGTCCATCTATTGAATGAAACGGGACTCCGGTCTATGATAGCTTTGGATCGAGCAGGACCGATTAAGCTATTTTGCGATCGATCGGCAGGCAATAGAGATTACGAAGCGAATAGGAATAAGAGTATTCTATCGTAGTCTAGGAGGTCGGAATAATGAAGTTGCGTAAAGGAGCATTAGCCTGCGGTTTAATCGTTCTGGTATTGTTCGGATGCAGCAACTCGGCCGACGAATCGACGGCCGTGCCGAAACCGAACCAGAACCCGACGCCGATCCCGTCTATCGTTCCGTCCGATAGGAGCGAAAGCTACTTATCCGAATGGCAGCAGTTGGATTTCGCGGGAATGTACGCCTTACTGACCCCGCAATCGAAGGACGGAATGACCGAACAACAATTTGCCGAGCGCTACGAGAAAATTTACGCCGGAATCGAAGCCAAGAACATCGTCATTACCGAGATTCCTCGTGAACCGAGAGAATCGCAGGACGCGCAAAACTCGCAAAACGCGCAAAGTTCGCAAGGAGCAGTCAATTCCGAAGAAAAGGTACGCAAATTCAAATATAACGTACGAATGGATACGATTGCCGGACCGGTGGAATTCCAGCACCAAGGCACGATCCGCAAGATGCTAGAGAGCGATGAAGAGAAGTGGTTGGTGCAGTGGGAACCGTCGCTGATATTCCCGGATATGGAAGAAGGGGATAAAGTCCGGGTTCAAACCGTCGACGCGCCGCGAGGAGAGATCATGGACAAATTCGGCAACGGCCTTGCCGTTAACGGCAACGTGCTGCAACTTGGCATTGTTCCCGGCAAACTGGGCGAAACCGCGGAAGACGTTAAAGCTTCCATTGCGAATAAACTCGGCATCGGCATAAATGAAATTAACCGCAAGCTAGGCGCGACGTGGGTCAAGCCGGATCTTTTCGTGCCGATCGCTCTCGTGTCGGAAGACGAAATCGGAGACCTTCCGGATCTTCCCGGGGTCGTCATTCAGGAAAAGAAACTACGCGTCTATCCGCTGGGAGAAGCCGCTGCCCATTTAACCGGGTATGTCGGAGAGATTAACGCGGAACAATTGGAGAAACGGAAGGCGCAGGGTTACGAGGTTGGCGATTCCATCGGCAAAGCCGGCTTGGAGCAAGTATTAGAAGATCGACTGAGAGGGAAAGACGGCATCTTGATCACGATTACGGACGATAGGGGCGTTCGTAAGTCCGTGCTTGCCGAATCGGCGGCGGTTCCGGGTACCTCTTTTCAATTAACGATCGATTCGGAATTGCAAAAGAAGATCTATAACGAAGTCAAGGAAGACGCGTCTTCCGTCGCGGCCGTTCAGCCGACCACGGGAGAAATATTGGCTCTGCTCAGCAGTCCGTCCTATGATCCGAACGCTTTCGTGCGCGGCTTATCCAGCGGGCAATACGAGACGTGGAATAACGACCCTCGCCATCCTTTCCTGAATCGTTTCTCGAAAGGGTATGCGCCGGGCTCCGCTTTCAAGATCGTTACCGCCGCGATCGGAATGGACACCAAAACTTTGGATTCGAACGAAGAGAAATCCATAGCCGGTCTGACTTGGGCCAAAGACGGATCTTGGGGCAACTATTACGTGAAGCGGGTACACGCCGTTGATCCGGTCGATCTCACGAAGGCGCTCGTCTATTCGGACAATATCTATTTCGCTCAAGCGGCGTTACAAGTCGGGAAAAAGAAATTCGTCGAAGAGGCGGCCAAGTTCGGAATCGGCGAAGAGATTCCGATCGCTTATCCGCTTAGTAAGTCGCAGATGGCGAACGGGGATATCCGAAGCGACATTCAGCTCGCGGATTCCGGTTACGGGCAAGGGCAGGTGACGATGACGTCGCTTCACGTCGCGCTTGCTTTCTCGGCGATCGTGAACGAGGGGAATATCGCGTATCCGAGGTTGACGATAGACGATCAAGCGAATCTGCCGTCTATCTGGAAGGAGCAAGCGATGTCCCAGGATACGGCCGCGATCTTGAAAGACGATCTCGTCAAAGCCGTCAGCAGCCCCGAAGGCGTCGGACACGGAGCCTATATTCAGGGCGCTTCTATCGCCGGCAAGACGGGAACTGCGGAGCTTAAAACAAGCAAAGGCGACGACGGTCAAGAGAATGGCTGGTTCGTAGGGTTCAACGCGGACGATCCGCGGCTGCTGGTCGCCGTCATGATCGAGGAAGTCAAAGGGCGCGGAGGAAGTAAGTACGTCACGCCGAAGGTTAAACGTATTTTTCAGCAAACCTTGAAAGAGTAAGAATATAGCCTTTGCCGCGAATATTTTCGATGGAGATGACGGGATGCGTCTTCTTGCGAATCCGGTAGAGCAAAGAATTGATCTCCTCGGAGCTTGCGGCGGGAATCTCGTCCTCTTCGTATCTTTCCGGCCACACGTAACGAATGATCTCTTCCTTGCCGACGAATTGTCGCTCCTTGCGCAAGAGCAGTTCCAGACATTTGTATTCCTTGTCGGAGAAGGAATAGTTTAGATCTTGCAGGACGAGAAGCTGCCTAACCGGATCCAATTGATAGTCGTCGGAGGCAGAGGCGGCGGAGGCATGGGTCACCGGCGAGAAGTCCATCGTCTCCTCCCACATTCGCGTGGAGAAGGTCAGACAGATCATCCCTTTGGCGAAGGTGATGACGTCCGACGAACGGAGAGCGGACGGTACGAACGGAGTTAGCTTTATTCCGTTAACTTCCGTCCCGTGTTTACTATCGAAGTCCATGACGGTATAGTTTCCGTTCTCATAGCTGATGGAGGCCTGTTTTCTGGAGACGTAGACGTTCTCGAATCCGATGTCCGGTTCCCATTCCGCGTCTTTCCTTCCTAGAATAACGCTGTTACGTTGGATCTGAAGCGTTGATCCTTCGTCATATGGAAATCCTCGTACGACCACGAGACAGGAATTGAGACTCATAGATTAACCTCTTTCCGTAAACAATTTTGAGAGAAGAAGGCTTCTTCTACATATAACGAATGATTATGGGCCAAGGTTACCGGATTTGCAAGCGGCAAAAGGCAAATGCTCAAACGCGCTGGAGTTACTCGAAATAATCGAGTAATTCGTCGCCACGCAGCCACTCGCGCCGGAGTTACTCGAAATAATCGACTAATTCGTCGCCACGCAGCCAAGAGTGCCGGAGTTACTCGAAATAATCGAGTAATTCGTCGCCACGCAGCCAAGCGCGCCAGAGTTACTCGAAATAATCGAGCAATTCGTCGCCACGCATCCAAACGCGCCGGAGTTACTCGAAATAATCGAGTAATTCGTCACCATGCAACCAAACGCGTCGGAGTTACTCGAAATAATCGAGTAATTCGTCGCCACGTAGCCAAGAGTGCCAGAGTTACTCGAAATAATCGAGTGATTCGTCGCCAAGATCCAAAAATGGAAATATTATCATTTCATAAGCGATTGTCTGCGGCAATAGATTCAGTAATTGGCAATCGGTTAGCGCACTCACTCGACGAGGAGACGATTTCATGAAACGAATCGTAGTTCAATCATCCTACCCGCTCAGAGGCTCGATCGCGATTCCGGGCTCCAAGAACAGCTCGCTTGCTTTGTTGGCGGCGGCCTGTCTCGCGGACGAGCCCGTCATATTGCGCGGAATGCCGCGAATATCCGATTTGGACGTGTTCTTCCGCATCGGTGAAGAGATCGGCATCGACTTCCGCCGCGACGCGGATAACGACGTGCTGATTGACTCGCGCGGCATTCATTCCACGGAGATCGATCCGGTTAAAGCTTCGAGCTTCCGCACGGCGTATTATTTCGTCGGCGCATTGCTCGCCAAATACGGTAACGTCAGCCTAGGATATCCCGGCGGCGACGACTTCGTGAGCCGTCCCATCGATCAGCATATTAAAGCGCTCGAAGCCATGGGCGCGAGGTTTACTTTCCATAGCGATTATTACGACGTAGAAACTTCGAGCCTTCATGGCGCGGATATTTACTACGATACGATATCTTCTGGAGCGACCATTAACGCAATGCTTGCCGCCGTCCGGGCGAAAGGGAAAACGGTATTGCGCCAAGCAGCCAGAGATCCGGAAGTCGTCGATACCGCCAATATGCTCGTCTGCATGGGAGCGAAAATCAGAGGAGCCGGCACCGACACGATCGCGATCGAAGGCGTACCCTTTTTGCGCGGCTGCGACTATACGGCGATACCGGATCGGCTGATCGCGGGTTCCTTCTTGATCGCGGCGGGGGCAACGGGAGGTTCAATTACGATTAACGACGTCATCCCGGAGCATCTTGGCGTAAGCCTCTCCAAACTAACCGAGATCGGCCTCGGCATCGAAACGACCGACAATTCCATCACCGCTTATCGATACGGTAGACTTAGGGCAACACGGGTAAGAACCGCTATGTATCCCGGTTTTCCGACCGATCTGCAGCAACCGCTGACCGCGCTGTTAACGCAAGCATCCGGCAGAAGCATCGTCGCCGACCGGATCTATCCGAAGCGGTACCAGCACGTTGCCCAATTGAACCGGATGGGGGCGGATATTAACGTTCGTTCCGGCGTCGCCCTTATTAAAGGCGGCAGGCCGTTGAGGGGAACGCTCGTCCATGCCACCGATGTTCGGGCGGGCATTTGCCTGCTCATCGCCGGATTGGCCGCCGAAGGGGTTACTTCCATCACGGGCGTAGGCCATATCGAGCGAGGTTACGAGAACATCGTCGCATCGTTCCAATCGATCGGTGCGAACATCGAAATGTTGGAGGACAATGCCGGCTGGAACGGAATTTCGGCGATAAGGGGCTAGTGCGCGTGCGAGGAGGGGAAGATAGACGGATTTTCGACCTATCTTCTCTGGGTAAGCCCTTAACGTGAGGGAGATAGCCGGAAATCCGGCCTAAATTCTCGTAGCAAGTATTCTTAGCAGGGATAGATAGACAACTATAGCGCGCTCGCCGAAAGTAGGCCAAAATTGTGCCTTGTGGGACGGCAGTATGGTGAATGCACCGAGTTCTATGTAAAGGAGCAGACTATGGGATCGAGAGTAATGCACTATTGCATATCAACGCTACTTGCTAAAGAATTACGAATTGATGACGAACAGTTTCTATTAGGCGGCATTGCACCGGATGTGCATAAAAATATGAATACAACTAAGAAAATATCCCATTTTGCAAGAACCGATAGTGAAGGGAAATTGTTCGTCGATTTGTATGGATTTCATGAAAAATATTTAAGTAATATGATGGATCCATTTTACTTAGGTTACTTTTATCATTTGGTGTCTGACGTTATTTGGGTGGAAAGAGTATATAATCAGAAAATAAGGGCGTTGCCTCAACCCGACAAGAAGGAAGCGCAATTAAAGTATTATAGGGATTTCTGGAGATTGAACGGTAAACTCATCGATTATTACTCTTTAGAGATCAAACAGTTGGAAGTTAAATTTATCGAGATTGACGAAATTGACTACAGATTCCTCCCGGAGTTGATAAAGGAATTAGAATTAGATTTTGCAATGAAAGATGAAGCGAAAGATCAGGAATTGGAGATTCTTGATTTCGATGAAGTTGTTGATATTCTTGAAAGAACAGTAAGGGAATGTATTGAGATATCGACGAAGCCAATTTACTATCCCATGACGAAGTCAAAGCGAGGATGGATAAATGGCTGAACAAACAATCATTTGGACGCACAAATACTTTATGACTTCCCGCACCGAGGACGTGTAGTTCCAGAAATGGACGATCCTGAGATGAACTATGCTTGATACTCTCAATGATCTTAATCGTGGGATGTATTCAAAGCTAGTGGATAGAGCTTTAAAGCAATGGCAATCCTTTTCCGATTCCGTGCAAGAGAAGGATTGCGTTGTTCTAATAGACAGTACTTTCTTTGGATATTTAACTTGGTCTCTATTCCCAATGGATGTGCCGATTGAAGAAATTGAAGTTTACTTATACGCCATCGAAAATATCCTCAGCCCTTGCAAACCATCCTTGATTTATTTTTATCAGAATGACGTGTATCAATCTCTTAAAAATATTTGTGATAAAAGAGGCAATGGCACATCGGAACGGTTTATACATAATGCTTGCGAATCAATCTATGGGAGGAAGAGGAATCTAACAGGGTTTGAAGGTATGGTTTCATTTTGGAAAGATTACCGTCAGTTTACAGATGGGATCGTTGAAAATATCGGATTTAGGAAAATCGCAGTTGATACTGCAAATGGGGATTGGGATGAATATTTGAAAGATGTTTCTGACTTTTTGGGAATCACGAAAGCTGCGACAGTAGCGAATTTAGAAGACATTGATTCCTATATTGGAATTTATAGAAGCGGAACAACGACATGTAAAATAAAAAGCGATGATGGCGAGCTATATATATATATCTGGAATTCAAGGGATATGGCCCAATTGCAGGCTTTTGCCGAGAGCGATAAATCAATATGCGGTTGAATCATTTCCTATACAAATCACAATCGACGCGGACAAAATTATTGTATCTGGACCACAGTTATTAGACGGAGAATTTCCTGAAGTATGGATTAAACAGGATTAACTCGGGCACTCGTCCCTTATTTCTGGAGGTCATATATGTTTTTTAGAAGGAAGTATTATGTAGTCAGCAATGATTTCGTGGAAGTGTTTAACAGGCATTTCATGGAAAACAACTTACCGAATCAATTGAAACATGGTTCTAGATTAGTCGGGAGATGGATGGCTCCGCATTCGGAGACAACAACTGAGATTTTTGCAATATGGGAATATGATAGTAAAGAACGATATGAAGAAATCGAACGAAATGTTCGAAACCCTGAACAAGCGAAAAGGGTCAATGCTTGGTATGATAGTCAAGGCGGTAGAGAGAGAGTATATAAAGAATGCATATTTCATGTGAATGATTCAGAGATCATTTCGACCTTGTAAACTTCGGCAACGCACCTTGAAATCATTAAAGATAGCAGCATGTGTTCGGCTTTCAACTCATGAGACGGTCATTCTGACCGTTACAATGGTGTGAAAACAAATGGCGTAACAAGGCGGATCTTAGGAGAATCTTAGGAGCCGCCTTGTTTTTTTGTACATCAGATGGAGACGATTAATAATTTTTTGAAGGAAATGAACCGGAATTGTTGAATCATGTAATTAATGGAATCACGAATCGACGAGGAGGGAAATCGTGTTTAGGCGAAGCGCT
Source organism: Cohnella herbarum (assembly GCF_012849095.1). Taxonomy (NCBI): domain Bacteria; kingdom Bacillati; phylum Bacillota; class Bacilli; order Caryophanales; family Paenibacillaceae; genus Cohnella; species Cohnella herbarum. The sequence goes on along the minus strand of NZ_CP051680.1, from coordinate 1,723,222 downwards.
CTGTTTGTACTGTTGTTATTGGCTTCTATGATCCCCTCCATGACTGTATATGGGGAAGATGCCGAGAGGAATCTCGTTCTGAACGGAGGCTTCGAAGAAGTTAACGTCGGCGAGCCGGCGAGTTGGATCAGGGATGCCTATTACGTAGGCGATGATTATAGTCAGATGAAGGTCGCGGAAGGTGACGCTCGCACGGGCTCCCGGTTTGCGACGATTGAAAGCTTGCAGCCGAACGACGCCAAGTGGACGCAGACGGTTTCCGTAGAACCCGATACGTTGTACAAGCTATCGGGTTGGGTTCGGGTTGCCCGAATAGATAATGAAGGAGCGACCGGGGCCAATTTATCCGTGCTGGGCATCGGAACGACATCGCCGGATAAGAAATCGGCTTCCGGAAGCTGGGAACTTCTCGAACTGATCGGACGGACGGGCGCAGAGCAGCTCCAATTAACGGTAGCGGTTCGGATCGGAGGTTACGGCAGCCTGAATTCGGGGAAGGCCGATTTCGACGACTTTCGCATGGAACGGCTGGACGAGGCGCCTTCAGGGGTTAGCGTCGTATCGTTCGATCCGGTCGTCGCGCAAGGGGACGGGGGCACGGTTCCCGGTCCATCCGAACTCGCTTCTTCGCATGCCGGATATTCGGGCTGGATGGTTTTTTATGGTTTAGCGTATGCGGCATTAGGCTTCTATTTGATTTCAAGGTTCCGCAACCCGAAGGCTAATTTATCCGATCGCATGCCGGCACTGGACAAACATCGAGTGTCGATCATCGTTCTTCTGTTCGGGGGCGCGTTGCTGCTTAGGATTGTATGCGCTCCTATTATTCAAGGCCACCCGATAGACATTTTCGATTTTATGGCTTGGGCGGATAGAGCTTACCATGAAGGATTAGGGGGCTTCTATAACGGGGAAGTATTCGCGGATTATCCTCCGGGTTATATTTACGTGTTATACGCGCTCGGCATGATCAAGTCGTGGCTTGGCTTGGATCCGGCATCGTCTACCTCCATAATCCTGATTAAGTTTCCGGCAATCGTTGCCGATCTCTTAGCGGGTTTGTTCATTTATAGACTGGCGTTGCGCCATGCGGACGCAAGATCGGCTCTTCTGGCGGCGCTGCTCTACGTTTTAAATCCGCTCGTGTTTTTGGACTCCGTCGTTTGGGGTCAGATGGATTCGGTATTTGCTTTGTTCATCGTAATCATGGTTTACTCCCTTCATATCAAGCGGCTTCCGACGGCTTCGGCTCTGTTCATGATCGCCGTGCTGATCAAGCCTCAATCTTTCATGTTCGCTCCGTTGCTGCTCTTCTCGATCCGTTCTTGGAAAGAGACGGCCAAAGCAGTCGTTTACGCTCTAGTCGCTTTTATCGTCGTGACGTTACCCTTCGCGCTTCAGCAGGGGCCTTGGTGGATCTTCAAGCACTATCAAGCGATGTTCGGCATGTACCCCTATGCTACCTTCAACGCGTTTAACGGGTATGCGCTACTGGGTGCTAACGGCGTGGAAACGAGTCGAAAATGGTGGGGGATTCCTTTCGCGGGCTGGGATATACTCTTTATCTTGGCGATCGTTGGTCTGGTAGGAGTTCTTATGCTTAGAAGCCGCAAAGACGGCAAAATCATTTACGCGGCATTCCTAATCGCCGTACTCGTATTCGCGTTCAAGACGGGACTGCACGAAAGATACGGATATATGACCATACCGTTAGCGCTAATGAGCTGGATATGGATACGGGACGTTCGCGTGTTCGGATTATTCCTTGGCGTTACGCTTACGAACTTCGCTAACGTGGCTTACGTCCTGAAATACGGTCTGAGCCAAAATTATTTCATTCCGAACGGCAACGGATTCATGAACCTCGTCTCCCTTGGCAACGTATTTCTTGCCGGATATGCCGCATGGATCGGCTATGAGCTATTCATCAAGAAGCCGAGCAGCAAACCGATACAATCAATCAAGCCTAAGCCTGTCGCAGCTGCAGCGCCGCCTTCAAACGTTACGATGACGCGTAAGGATTATTTCGCAATGGTAGGCATTACATTCGTGTACGCGGCCATCGCTTTGTTCCAACTCGGTTCGACCGTCGCTCCGCAGAGTTTCTGGAAAGCAGGGACGCAGGGGGAAAGCGCGATTGCGGATTTCGGAGCCGCCGAGCAGGTGAAATCGATCTTATGGTACGGAGGCATCGGAAACGGGAGCTTCCAAGTGGAGCAATCGGAAGACGGAATCGGATGGACTCCGGTGACGACCGTTGATCTTAACGACGGCTCCGTATTTCAATGGAAAAAAGTCCAAGCGAGTTTTACGGCGCGTTTCGTGAAAATAGCGGCGGTTAATCCCGGAGCTTCGTTAGGGGAGATAGGGTTTCGAGGAACCGAGAAGCAACTCGTTCCTTTTTCCGACTCGACTTCGACTTCACCGGCATTCGATGAACAAGGTTCGGTTCCGAAACTAAGCTCTTTCAAGAACAGCATGTATTTCGACGAGATCTATCACGCCAGAACCGCCTATGAGAATATACATCGCATGGAACCTTACGAGACGACCCATCCGCCCCTCGGGAAGGTTCTCATCTCTTCCGGAGTGGCCTTGCTGGGGATGAATCCGTTCGGTTGGCGGATCGCGGGCGTTCTCTTCGGGATTGCTATCGTGCCTCTTCTATATGCGTTCGGTAAACGTTTGTTCAGAGAAACCCGTTATGCGGCGCTGGCATCTATATTGGTCGCTTTCGACTTCATGCTATTTACGCAAAGCCGTCTGGCTACCGTCGATACGTTCGCCGTGTTTTTTATTTTGTTGGCTTACGAACGTATGCATCGCTATTATGAAATGAACTTTCATCGAGATAAGCTGCTGAAGACGATCCCACCGCTTGCGATCAGCGGATTAGCTTTCGGACTGGCCACGGCGACCAAATGGATCGGACTTTACGCGGGAGCGGGTTTGGCGATCTTGTTCTTTCTTTCGCTGTGGAACCGGTATAAGGAGTACCGGGAAAACAGGCAATTGCCTTTTGCGAATCATGCGCTATGGACGATCCTTTATGCCGGTTTGTTCTTCGTTGTCGTTCCGTTGATGATCTACCTGGCATCGTACATTCCTTTCCTGCTCGTTCCGGGTCCTGGTCACGGATGGAAGGACGTCTTGTCGTATCAGCAATTTATGTACTCTTACCATAGCAAGCTGGTCGCTACGCATCCGTTCTCGTCGACATGGTGGGAATGGCCGCTCATTCGCAAACCGATCTGGTATTACGGAGGTTCGGAATTGCCGGCAAGTAAGATGGCTAGCATTGTTGCGATGGGAAATCCGGCGGTATGGTGGGTGGGGACGATCGCTGTTATCGCGACCTTACGAGCGGCATGGAAAAAGCAAGATTCCAGCATGGCGGTCGTATTAGTCGGGATCGGTGCTGCTTATTTGCCGTGGGTACTCGTCCCTAGACTGACCTTCATTTATCATTTTTTCGCTTGCGTACCGTTTATCGTCTTATGTATCGTGTATTGGATTCGGAAAATAGAAGAAGGCAAGCCCGAAAATCGGAAATGGACGCATCTCTATGCCGGAGCTGTCGTGCTGTTGTTCCTGTTGTATTACCCGATTCTATCGGGGACGGAAATCTATGTTTCTTACGCGGACGGCGTTCTGAAGTGGTTTGACGGTTGGATTTTTCATGGATAATGAACAATCGGGCTTCAGGACGCGCAATACCTTGGAATCGCATATCTTTTCCGTAGGATTACCTCTTATGTCTTGATCCACTCTGTTTCTATAATGAGGTTGTTACAAGAAAGGAGGACTTGAAAGCGCTAACATTTGTGGACTTTCGGAGGTTTGCACATTTAATCGAGGAGGAAAATAATGCGCACAGGCAAGTACGTCGCATGGTCTCTTATCGTTACCATGCTAATCTCGGGCTTTTTTCTGTCTGTCGGATCTCCAGATGTTGTTTCCGCGGCTGGCGGGACGAATCTGACACTGGGCAAAACCGTAACGGCGAGCGGGTACGCCGACGTCTACGGACCGGATAACGCGAAAGACGGCAACGCAAGCACCTATTGGGAGAGCACGAACAATGCATTCCCTCAATGGATTCAAGTTGATCTTGGGGCGAATACGAGCATTGATCAGATCGTTCTGAAAATTCCCGCAGGTTGGGAAGCGCGTACGCAAACGCTGGCCGTGCAGGGGAGCGAGAACGGAACGACATTCTCGAACATCGTAGGGTCCGCGGGTTATGCGTTCAATCCTACGGTCGCAGGCAACTCGGTCACGATCGACTTTGCGGCTACGAGTACCCGATACGTTCGGCTGAACGTTACCGGGAATACGGGCTGGCAGGCAGCTCAGCTGTCGGAATTCGAAATATACGGTACGAGCGGGCCAACGCCGACGCCAAGTCCGACGCCAACGCCTCCGCCGTCGGGCACTTACCAAGCCGAAGCTGCCGCATTGTCGGGAGGGGCGAAAGTGAATACGGATCATAGCGGCTACTCCGGAACCGGTTTTGTTGACGGATATTGGACGCAAGGGGCGGCGACGACGTTCACCGTTACCGTGCCGACTGCTGGCAGTCGCAACGTTACGCTTAAGTACGCCAACGCAAGCGGAAGCGCGAAGACGGTAAGCGTCTACGTCAACGGTTCGAAAATCCTTCAAACCTCTCTGCCTAGTCTGGCGAACTGGGATACGTGGGGGAGCAAACAAGAAGTTCTTACCCTCAATGGGGGGAACAACACGATTGCCTACAAATACGATGCGGGCGATTCCGGCAACGTTAACCTTGACCAAATCACGGTAGATACGACAACAACACCGACTCCAACACCGACTCCAACTCCTACGCCAACACCGACACCAACACCAACACCAACACCGACACCAACACCAACACCGACACCAACACCAACACCGACACCAACACCAACACCGACACCGCCTCCCGGCAGCAACATCGCGATCGGCAAATCGATCACCGCATCCTCCAACACGCAAACTTTCGTGGCATCCAACGCTAACGACAACGACACCAACACCTATTGGGAAGGCGGCGGCAATCCAAGCACGTTAACGCTTGATCTCGCGGCGAACCATGACATTACGTCTATCGTGCTTAAGCTGAATCCGGCTTCGATATGGGGCACGCGCACGCAAACGATTCAAGTGCTCGGCCACAATCAGAACACGACGACCTTTAGCAATCTCGTATCCGCGCAATCGTATACGTTTAATCCGGCCTCCGGCAATTCGGTAACGATTCCGGTAACGGCGACGGTGAAACGTCTACAGCTTAACATTACGTCCAACACCGGCGCACCGGCCGGACAGATCGCCGAGTTCCAAGCGTTCGGAACGCCTTCGGCGAATCCGGATCTGACGATCACCGGCATATCTTGGTCGCCGACGTCTCCGGTCGAGACCAGCGCCATTACTTTGAACGCTACGGTTAAGAACAACGGAACCGCCAGCTCCGCGGCGACGAACGTGAATTTCTATCTGAACAACGAGTTGGCGGGCACCGCTCCGGTAGCGGGACTTGCGGCTGGCGCTACAACCACGGTATCGGTAAACGCGGGTACGAAATCCTCCGCTACCTACTCGGTCAGCGCCAAGGTAGACGAGAACAACGCGATCATCGAGCAGAACGAATCGAACAACAATTATACGCAACCGACTTCGCTTACCGTTGTTCCCGTTTCAAGCTCCGATCTCGTAGCCGCCGTATCTTGGACTCCGACCACTCCGGTCGCCAACAATTCGGTTTCCTTTGCCGTCAATCTGAAAAACCAAGGAACGATTGCTTCCGCAGCCGGAGCCCACGGAATTACAGTCGTGCTTAAAAATGCCGCCGGGGCAACGATCCAAAGCTTTAGCGGATCCTATAACGGCACTTTAGCCACGGGAGCATCCGCGATCGTTAACATTCCGGGGACGTGGACGGCGATTAACGGCAGCTATACGGTTACGACTACCGCAGCGGTAGACGCTAACGAATTAGCGATTAAGCAAGCGAATAATACGAGTACAACGAATCTTGTCGTCTATTCCGCTCGAGGAGCGAGCATGCCGTATAGCCGATACGATACCGACGACGCTACCCGCGGCGGAGGAGCGACGCTTCAGACGGCGCCGACGTTCGATCAATCGCTGATCGCTTCCGAAGCTTCCGATCAACGCTATATCTCGCTTCCTTCGAACGGCTCCTACTTGCAATGGACCGTTAAGCAAGGGCAAGGCGGCGCGGGCGTTACGATGAGATTTACGATGCCGGATTCGTCGAACGGCATGGGACTAAACGGATCGCTTGACGTTTACGTGAACGGAGCCAAGGTCAAAACCGTGCCTTTGACGTCCTACTACAACTGGCAGTATTTCTCGAGCGATCAACCTGCCGATACGCCTTCCGGTGGACGGCCGCTGTTCCGATTCGATGAAGTTCATTGGAAACTGGATACGCCTCTACAACCCGGAGACACGATTCGCATTCAAAAAGCCAACGACAGCATTGAATACGGCGTCGACTTCCTGGAGATCGAGCCGGTTCCGACAGCCATCGCGCGTCCGGCCAACTCCGTTTCCGTAACCGATCACGGAGCCGTCGCGAACGACGGTCAGGATGATCTTGCGGCCTTCGAAGCCGCGGTAACGGCGGCGGTCGCGAGCGGCAAATCCTTGTATATCCCTGAAGGAACTTTTCATCTTAGCAGCATGTGGAAGATCGGTACCGTCGCTAATAAGCTCAACAACTTCACGATCATGGGCGCCGGAATCTGGCACACGAACATCCAGTTCACCAACCCCAATGTGTCGGGAGGCGGTATCTCTTTCCGCATCCAGGGACAGCTTGATTTTAGCCACATCTATATGAATTCGAACTTGCGATCTCGTTATCACGAGGGAGCCATATACAAAGCTTTCATGGATAACTTCGGAACCAATTCCAAAGTGCACAACGTCTGGGTAGAGCACTTCGAATGCGGGTTCTGGGTCGGAGACTACGCGCATACGCCGGCAATCATTGCGAGCGGACTGGTGATCGAGAACAGTCGGATCCGGAACAACTTAGCCGACGGCGTTAATTTCGCGCAAGGAACAAGCAACTCGACCGTACGCAACAGCAGCATTCGCAATAACGGCGATGACGGACTTGCCGTATGGACGAGTAACGTTAACGGGGCGCCCGCGGGAGTGAATAATACGTTCTCCTTTAACACGATCGAGAACAACTGGCGCGCGGGAGGCATCGCGTTTTTCGGAGGCGGCGGTCACAAGGCTACTAACAATTTGATCAAAGACACCGTAGGCGGTTCCGCAATCCGAATGAATACCGTGTTCCCAGGTTACCACTTCCAGAACAATACCGGTATTCTGTTCTCGGACACGACTATCATCAACAGCGGAACAAGTAAAGATCTGTACAACGGCGAACGCGGCGCGATCGATCTGGAAGCTTCCAACGATTCCATTAAGAACGTCACTTTTACGAACATCGATATCCTGAACACTCAGCGCAGCGCTATCCAGTTCGGGTACGGCGGCGGATTCGAGAATATCGTGTTCAACACTATCAATATTAACGGTACCGGCTTAGACGGGATTACCACTTCGCGGTTCACGACGCCTCACCCGGGTGCGGCAATCTACACTTACACGGGCAACGGTAGCGCTACTTTCAATAATCTGACGACCAGCAATATCGCTCATCCGAATCTGTATTTCATTCAGAGCGGTTTCGGACTGATCATTCATTAAGAACTCAAGCTAAATGAATGGGGGGAGCTCTTCGGAGCTCCTCTTTTCGCGATTTTTTTCGCCAATCCTCGCGAAAGCTATGTTATAATTTTAACAATTTTCCAATGAGGAGATTAAGAGATGGAGATTAGAATCGATGATCTAACCGGTGCCAAAATCGTTCGGTTAATCGGGGAACATCTGCGGGGGATGGCGGACAATACGCCTCCGGAAAGCGTACATGCCTTAAATCTCGATGGGCTTAGAAAACCGGATATTACTTTCTGGAGCGTATGGGAACAGGACGAGCTACTGGGCTGCGGAGCGCTTAAAGAGCTTGAGGGCAGACACGGAGAGTTAAAATCGATGAGGACAGCTTCCGTGCATATGCGCAAAGGCGTAGCTAAGACTCTTCTCGAACACATCATTAATGAAGCCAAACAACGCGGATATCGTCTGTTAAGCTTGGAAACGGGTTCCGGGGAAGCTTTCGAAGCCGCGAGAAAACTATATGCGAACGCCGGTTTTCAAGAATGCGGGCCGTTCGCGGATTATAAGGAAGACCCCTACAGCGTATTTATGTCTTTGAAGCTATGAGGCGATCAATACCCCTCATAACGGTGCACGGAATGTCGGGTTCGAGTTTTCCAATCCTGCTACTCTAATGGTGAAAGGAGGGGGAGGAATTGAATTTGCTGGAGAAGATGAACGGAGCCATAAGCTATATCGAAGATAATCTCGCGAATGAAATCGACTATAAGGAAGTTTCGAGAAGGTCTTTATGTTCGGAATACCATTTCAAGAGAATGTTTTCTTTTCTCGCGGGCGTAACCTTGTCCGAATATATTCGCCGCAGGAGGCTTACGCTTGCCGCATTCGAGTTGAATAACAGCAACGCTAAGATCATTGACGTCGCCGTTAAGTACGGTTACGATTCGCCGGATTCTTTTGCGAGAGCGTTCCAGAGCATGCATGGCGTCACGCCTTCGGATGCGAGGAGAACCGGCCGATCTCTTAAATCCTTCCCGCGCATGTCCTTTCAATTATCCATTAGAGGAGGAATTGAAATGAATTATCGCATCGTAGAGAAAGAGGCGTTCCGCATTGCCGGGATGATGAAAAGAGTACCTGTCGTATTCAACGGGGTGAACCCGGAGATCGCGGAGATGGCTAAGAGCTTGGATGCCGAAACGATCCAAATTCTTAAACGACTGTCTAATGTCGAGCCGCTCGGAATCGTCAGCGCATCGACGAATTTTTCCGAAGGCAGAATGGAGGAACAGGGAGAGCTTGATCATTATATCGGCGTGGCTACGACGATGGAATGCCCGGCGCATCTGGCTCTTCTTGAGGTTCCTGCTACGACTTGGGCGGTTTTCGAAGCGGTTGGTCCCTTTCCCGATACCCTTCAGGATGTATGGGGCCGCATCTATTCCGAATGGTTCCCGTCTTCGAATTATCAACTATCGGAAGGGCCGGAATTGTTGTGGAACGAGCATCCCGATACGACCTCGCCGAATTATCGAAGCGAAATCTGGATTCCGGTAACGAAAGGAAATACGGAATTCGAATAATCCGCTCCCGTTAATATGCTAGAAGCAGCCGCCCGATCGATTGGGCGGCTCCTTTAGTGATCGCTCCTCGATTGCAACAAGCCCTTACCTGACGACCGACTGCACAAGATCGAACCGGATCGCAGCTACGAGCTAAGACTCGGTCAATCTTTGTTCGTCAATACGATTAACGGCAGGTCGTTCCATGAAATTCCGCCGATGATGGTTAGAGAATGCGATTTTTATAGACCGCTCACAGAGGATTACAGCCAACAGTTCCGCAGTTTTCAACCAAATAGACCGCTCACAGCGGTCTACAGCCCACAGCTCCGCGGTTTTCGACCAAATAGACCGCTCACAGCGGCTTACAGTAGAGTTCAACGAAACGAGGCCAAAAAAGTACCTTGTTGGACGGAAGTACGACGAGTGCGGCGAAAGTAAGCCAATTACACTCATGAACTGAATGTCGCGGGGATGGACAGTTTACGGATAAGAATGTTACTTTCAATTATAGAGGAGGAGTCGGAAAAGGGAAAATTGGAGGGATATCGTTGAATGCAGCGGAAATAGAAGTTCAATCAAACCCCTATCAAGGGTATATCGATTCACCGGATAAACAGCAAAAGTTGTATAAACGGACGCTGATTGTTATCGTTATTTCGCAAATCTTCGGGGGAGCGGGACTGGCAGCCGGGGTAACCGTCGGAGCGCTGCTAGCTCAAGATATGATGGGAGCCAGCAGCTTCGCAGGGGTGCCGGCAGCGTTAATTACGTTCGGCTCCGCTTTGTCGGCACTGCTTGTCGGCCGACTTTCGCAGCGGTTCGGTCGACGTACCGGACTTGCATCGGGTTTTATAGCCGGCGGTATAGGCGCGATCGGTATCGTGCTTGCCGCGGTTGCAGATCAGCTCGCGCTTCTCTTTGTATCCTTGCTTATTTACGGAGCGGGCACGTCTTCGAACTTGCAAGCTCGTTACGCGGGTACGGATTTGGCGAAACCCACGCAACGAGCTCGAGCGGTCAGTCTTGCGATGGTATCGACGACGTTCGGAGCTGTCGCAGGTCCAAACCTAGTCGATGCCATGGGGAGATTCGCTACGTCCATCGATGTTCCGGCCTTGGCCGGTCCGTTCTTATTGGCAGCCGTGGCTTTCCTGCTTGCGGGCGTTGCTCTTCTTGTCTTCCTGCGTCCCGATCCTTTAATCGTAGCTAAGGCTATTGCCGAAGCCAACAAAGTCGACCGGAAGAATGCAACAACCGCGATTGGCAAGATTTCGGCCGTGAATAACCGGGGAATCATCGTCGGGACGACCGTAATGGTGTTAACTCAGATCGTAATGGTCGCCATCATGACGATGACGCCGATTCACATGAAGAACCATGGCCATGGATTAGGAGATGTAGGACTTGTCATCGGTATTCACATCGCCGCGATGTTTCTCCCGTCCCTCGTGACCGGAGTCCTCGTGGATAAGTTCGGCCGTACCGTAATGGCTTGCGCCTCGGGGATTACGTTGTTATCCGCCGGTTTGTTAGCCGCGCTGGCACCGGCAAATTCAATGTTTCTTCTCATCGTCGCTCTCGCGCTGCTCGGACTCGGCTGGAACTTCGGTTTAATTAGCGGTACGGCGCAGATCGTAGATGCAACTACCTTGGAAACGCGCGCGAAAGTGCAAGGGAATATCGATGTTCTAGTCGCCTTGGCAGGGGCTTCCGGCGGGATGTTGTCCGGAATGGTCGTCGCAGGCTCCAGCTTCGCAACCCTGTCGCTTATCGGAGGCGCCCTTTCTTTAATGTTAATTCCGGTTATCATTTGGTCTCGCGGCAAACAGAACTAGTGACGACCATCGTGCAAGAAGCAACTCCGTTCTAATCAATTTCATTCTAAAAATGAGAGAACTTGGCGTATCGTTTCTTATACAGCGCTTCGAGCCCGTTGGAAACCAAGTGAAATCCCGTGATCAGCAACATATAAGAGGCAAGAGGGATGAACAGGATCCACGAATATAAATACATGCTATTTCTCGCTTGCCCGATTAATCCGCCCCATTCGTTGGTACGGCTGAAATACTCGGCAGGATCGAAGTTCATGGTCGTTCCGCCAACGAAGAGATTAAAGATCGCCAATTGACCGAATAAAGTTAAAACGAGTATGACTTCTTGCACGGTCATGATTAAAAAACTTTCTTTCAGGTGCGGGAACAGGTGGGATCGAATGATTTTCCAATGTCCCGCCCCGATGGATTGGGAAGCTACGACGAAAGCTCTGTCGCGAATGACCGACGTTTTATCCTTGATCGAGGATACGACGGAGGGAAGGCCGACAACAGTAAGCACCGCCCCCATTAGGATTGAGATTGCGAGCGGCGAAAGGCTTGGATTTATGGATATCCCGATCAACATCAACCAGAAAATCAAAAATATCGGGATCCCGTTTAGGAAGTTCCAGGAAGAGGGAGCGCGAAGGCGACCCGCCGGATTCGTCCTGAAATAGCCAAGCAACATGCCCAGCATACCGCCTATGAATACTCGCATGAACGCAATTCCTACGGAAAGAAAGATCGTATATTTCGCGCCGTCCATGAGTTTGGCCATCAGATCGTAACCGTTCTTATCGGTTCCGAACGGGTAATTCGAGCCCGGTCGAACCGGCGGAGCGATGACTTCTCCTTTCCCCTGATCGTTGACGATGTACTCGATTTTTACTTGGTCTTTCAGATCATGGGGGGCGAAATACCCTCCGAACAAGGCTACCGCAATCATGATCGCCGTTATGAGCAGTCCGGCCAGTAAAGTTTTGTTCATCGGACCAACACCTTCTCCCATCCCCATAGGTATGTCTTAAGAAGCGCGAACACAACAGCGTACAGGACTAATAAAGTGAGCAGCCCGTTTACGACAAGGGCATACTGGTAACCTTCGTTGGCAAAGGCATCGGCGAACAATAACATCGTTACTCCGTGCATGTTGTACAAATATTCCACGATAAAAATATTTCCCATCAAAATGCCTAACAACTTATGTAAATCGGCCTTGATAAACGGCAATACGTTCGGCAAGGCGTGATAAAAAACGATATACCATTTGCCTAACCCGCGGGATTTGGCAAAGCTAATATAATCTTCCGTCAGCGTAAGCTTCATCTGTAAAGCCACGTTCCGAATCATATAGTTAGCGGGAATGATGAGAGAAGAGATCAGAGGCAGAATAATCGCGGGATCGTCGGCGGTTACGCTGGCGACCTGGAAAAGGACGACTCCGGTTTCCGAAGCGACGAAAACGATAAGAAACTGAAGCAGTAGAATCATGATAAAATCGGGCACAACACCGATAAATTCAACGGTTCGCTTCAACCAGTCGGCGCCGGATAACGCAAAATAAATACCGATCAGGATGCCGATCGTCGTTCCGATCAACGCGCCTCCGGCAATATTGAGTAACGAGACTTTGAAATAACCTCCGATTTGCTCCCAGAAGACAAGCTCGGATCGACCAGCCAAGAAGCGAAAAGACTCGCCCGTCCCGATCCCTATAAAATAGTCCTTTACTGCGGTAAAGCTCTGCGACCAGTCCAAACGAAGGGAACTGCCGCTCTCGTTAAGTTGAAGCAAATGAGGAAGAACGGCCATGAAGAAAATAAATACGAATGCGAGCGGTACGGTCATTGCTGATTTGACAACCCTTGCCATTCGGTCAGCTTCCTTTCTCCAATATTTGTTACATCTAGTATAACTTTTACACGAATAATATGGCGATATGAAATTTCGAAATCATCCGTAACCATCGATCTGATATACTTGCCAATAACGACGTTTATCGGAAATATCGGAAGGGGAGTATTTCATTGACTCTGCAACAATTAAAGTACGTTATCGAAGTCGCCAATCAGGGTTCGATTAACGAAGCTGCCAAGCGGTTATTTATATCTCAGCCAAGCCTTTCGAATGCGATCAAGGATTTAGAGGAAGAAATGAAATTAGAGATTTTCGAGAGATCGAACAAAGGGATTTCGCTTTCCAAAGAAGGCGTCGAGTTCTTAAGTTATGCGCGACAGGTCGTCGAGCAGGCGGAGTTGCTGGAGAGCCGGTATTTGAATGCCAAGCCTTCTCCGCAGCATTTCTCGGTATCGACACAGCATTACGCTTTCGCGGTAAATGCGTTCGTGAGTCTCGTTCGCGAGCATGGTCAGGAAGAATACGAGTTATCCTTACGAGAGACCAAAACTTACGAGATTATCGAAGATGTCAAAACCTTGCGAAGCGAGATCGGGATATTATATTTGAACGAGTTCAACGGCAAAGTCATCAACAAGCTGCTTAAATCCGCGAATTTACAATTCAACAGCTTATTTACGGCAAATCCGCATATTTTCATCAGCATTAACAATCCGTTGGCGAGACAATCTATCGTGACGATAGATCAGCTTCAGAACTATCCCTATTTGTTTTTTGATCAAGGCGACTATAATTCCTTTCATTTCTCCGAAGAAATTCTCAGTACGTTGTCGCATAAGAAAAGCGTTAGGGTCACCGACAGAGCGACGTTATTCAACCTATTGATCGGCTTGAACGGATATACGATATCGACTGGGGTGCTTAGCGCGGATTTGAATGGTAACGAGATCATTCCCGTTCCGTTGGATTGCGGGGAAACGATTAACGTCGGTTGGATTTCCCATAGGAACACGACACTATCCAAGCTCGGAACAGCCTACATCGAAGCGCTGATCGAGGCGACGGTTACAGCCCTTTAAGTGTCCGGTATAGCCTGAGGCTATGTCTAGCTATAGTTTAATCCAGTTACGCTATATCCGATGAAACATGATATCTTTCTTGTAACAATTCATTTAGGAGTGTTACGAGATGGCGAAAAGCAGCGTATTGGGTTATCCGCGCATTGGCGCGGAGCGAGAGTGGAAAAAGGCTCTGGAAGCGTTCTGGGCAGGAAAGCTGGAAGAAACGGAATTTCAAAGCCAACTGAAGGCGATTCGCTTGAATCATTTGCGCAAGCAACTTTTGAAAGGCATAGACATCATTCCGGTTAACGACTTCAGTTATTACGATCACGTGTTGGATACGGCCGCGATGTTCGGAATCGTACCGAATCGTTTCCCTTACGAAGGCGGCGCCGTGCCTTTGTCCGTGTACTATGGCATGGCCAGAGGAACGAAGGAAGCAACGGCAAGCGAGATGACCAAGTGGTTTAACACGAACTACCACTACATCGTGCCTGAATTAGACGGGGCAAAACCGACTTTGACGGAAAATAAACCTCTCGCGGCTTACCGGGAAGCCAAATCGGAGCTTGGAATCGAAGGCAAGCCGGTCATCTTGGGACCTTTAACGTTCTTGAAGCTGTCCAAAGGATATAAAGCATCGGAAACGGATGCATGGGTAGATCGCTTGCTTCCGCTCTACGTTCAGATCCTTCGGGAGCTGGCGGATGAAGGCGTACAATGGGTTCAGATCGACGAGCCGATCCTTGTCACCTCGATCAACGAAGACGATTTGCGTCGTCTGAACACGATTTACGGCACGATCGCTGCAGCGGTGCCTCAGTTGAATGTCATGCTGCAAACTTATTTCGAATCGGCTGAAAGCTATCGCGATCTCATTGCGCTGCCCGTTCAAGGTATCGGACTCGATTTCGTTCACGGATTGTCGGGCAACCTCGAGGCGATCAAACAATTCGGCTTCCCGTCCGGCAAAGTTCTAGGAGCTGGAGTCATCGACGGCCGCGGTATTTGGAAGGCTTCGCTCCGTGAAAAGCTGTCTCTGCTGGAAACGTTAACCGAATATGTCGGCGCTGATCGGATCGTCGTGCAATCGTCGTGCAGCTTGCTTCACGTACCGGTCTCGACGCAATACGAAACGAAGCTCGCTCCCGAGTTGAAGAACGCTCTAGCATTCGCGGACGAGAAGCTGGATGAGCTCGTGTTGTTGGCCAAAGCCTTTACTTCCGGCGAATCCGCGATCAGCGAAGAGCTCACAAACAGCGAAAACGCGGTTCAAGCGCTTAAGCAATCGGATGAGCGCAACCGTACGGCAGTGAAGAACGCCGTAGCTGCCATTAGCGCGCAGCAACCATTGCGCAGCCGTCCGTTCTCCGAACGTCAAATCGCGCAACAGGAAAAATGGCAATTGCCGTTGTTCCCGACGACGACCATCGGCAGCTTTCCGCAATCCGCGGAAGTTCGCAAAGCCCGTCAGCTGTGGCGCAAAGGCGAGTGGAATCAAGAGAAGTACGAAGGATTCATTCGCGAGCAGATTGACCTCTGGATTAAGCTGCAAGAAGAGATCGGGTTGGACGTTCTCGTGCACGGGGAATTCGAGAGAACGGATATGGTCGAATTTTTTGGAGAGAAACTGGCCGGATTCGCGTTCACGCAAAACGGTTGGGTTCAATCGTACGGTTCCCGTTGCGTAAAACCGCCAATTATTTACGGAGACGTGGCGTTCGAAAATGCAATGACCGTCGAAGAAACGAAATATGCCCAGTCCAAGACGAAGCACCCGGTTAAAGGCATGCTGACTGGCCCGATTACGATCATGAACTGGTCGTTCGTCCGCGACGACATTCCGCGCGAGCAAATCGCCTACCAATTGGCTTATGCGCTCAGACAAGAAGTAGAGGCGCTGGAAAGCGCGGGCATCGGGATGATTCAAGTGGATGAACCTGCCGTTCGCGAAGGATTGCCATTGAAAGCGCAAGATCAAGCCGAGTACTTGGCTTGGGCCGTCAAAGCTTTCCGCATGACGACTTGTACGGTTGAAGAGACGACGCAGATTCACACGCATATGTGTTATTGCGAATTCCACGATATGATCGATTCGATCGAAGAGATGGACGCGGACGTCATCTCGATCGAGACTTCCCGTAGCCATGGGGAATTGATCCATAGCTTCGAGCTGAATACGTACAAGTTGGGCATCGGCCTCGGCGTATACGACATTCACAGTCCTCGGGTTCCGGAAGTCGAAGAGATGACGGGCATGATCGATCGCGCCCTGCAAGTTCTCGATCCGAAGCTATTCTGGATCAACCCGGATTGCGGCTTGAAAACGAGAGGAACCGAAGAAACGGTCGCTTCCTTGCGCAACATGGTCGAAGCGACGCGGATCGCGCGTTCGAAGCACGCGTAAGAAAGCGAAGATGATATAGTTCCAAGTAAGACGCGGGTTTCTGCCAAGCGATTTGGCGATAACCCGCGTCTTTTTTTGCGTCATATCCACTAGAAATGGATGGCGTTTTGGATAACTCAACGTCACGAGATATAATAAGGTTATCTAAGCATTACATACGTTAAAGGGAGGTCAATCATGCGGAAATCCATCATCGCGGTCGATATGGACGATACGATATGCCATCTCGTCAAGCGCGCTATCTACCACAACAACATCGACTTCCCGACTCACCCGCTTCGCTATGAAGAAATGTTCGACTGGAACACGGATCATTTGCGTCATCCGGATAGTTCGCATGAAATCTTTTTTGGACGCCCGGGACTGTATGAGGAACTTGATCTGTTCGACGAACACGTCGTCGAGGAGATGGAGAAGCTTCACGGGGCTTACGACGTCGTTATCGTTACGGCCGCGCAACCGTCATCGGTGTTGGAGAAATGGAACTGGCTCCAAAAGCATATGCCGTTTATTCCTCTGGAAAACTTCATCGCGTGCAAACGAAAAAGCCTGATCGCTTACGATCTCCTCATCGACGACGGCGCCCATAATCTAGTCCCGGCGTTGGAAGCGGGGAGAAAAGTACTCTGCATTCCGCATCCATGGAATCTGCGCGCGCGGGAACAGTACGATTTTCCGTTGATGACGGAGTGGAAGAACGCCAAAGAAAGAGTAGATCAGATATTGGCCGATTGAACGCATTTCGGATATTCGATGTCGAACGGAAAGTTTAATTATAGCCGTTTAATCGCTTTCGTCAGGGACCGGTCGGTCGTACAATAAAAGGTGTCGGGCCCGACTAATCTCCAAGAAAGGAGCTGATCGCATTGATCTACCAATATGAGGTGATTTCCTCTTAATCGAGGATCGCCAATTAGGGGGGAGGCCGCAAGCCTCCCTTTTTCAGCTTATCGGAAAGTAAAATTCGCTTAAAGCTGTTGTGAAATGAAAAGGCCTTCTATATACTGTAACCGTGCATTACATTTAATGGAAAGGGGATATTCAAGATGCCGCAAGCAAACAAGGTGAGAGAACGCTAACCGAATACCGTCCGCTCTGGAAGTCCGTGCAATGGAATAGGTATCTGGGGAGCACGAGCCTTGCGTTCGTGTTTTTGTTATTTTATTAACCAATAACCGAGAGGAGGATGAAAGATATGGGAATGGCAGTTGCGGAACGGATGAAAGTAGCCACGAACGCTTTAGAAACGAAGGAGGGCCAACTTGATCTACAAAAACGGGAGAGATGTGCTTCCCCCTAGCTTGCTTAAGGAGCTGCAGAAATATATCAACGGCGAACTGGTCTATATTCCTAGATTGGACGAACAGCGCGCCCGCTGGGGAGAAGTCAGCGGAACGAGAAAGCTGCTGGCGGAACGCAACAAGGAGATCTGCCGCTTGCATAAGGACGGATCGACTATCGCGGAGCTTGAACTTAAGTACCATTTGACCACCGAGAGTATTCGAAAAATCATCATAAAATCACGTAGACAATCGATTGTCGGCGGAGGAACCCATGGCGATTCAAAGTATGCTCCCGGAACCTATTCGCATCCGACTATCCGGTGAGCCGGTCTTTAGCGTTAAGACGGATTTGATGCCCGACGGACATTTCGGAGAAAGAATTTCCCCGTTATTGTCCGAGCTGCGGGAACCCGCTGTCCGAGGAAACGCAATCCTGCCCGATCTGCAAGAGCAAGGGCAAGGTGCTCTTCCGCATGTTGCGGTACGCGCAACCCTATAAAACGCAGATGGCGGTCGCTATCATCCTACTTATGTTGACCACGGCCGTGGAGTTGATTCCTCCCTATCTGACGAAGATCATGATCGACGATGTGCGTGCTCCAGCCCAAGAATACGGGATCCGCACTCCTATGGGTCGTGCTCGGGCTCGGATCGACTTTCTTGGTGATGTCCGCGATGCAGACAGTCCGCGGCCTTATCGGGGTGTGGGTAGGCTCCAAGCTGAAAGGATTAGCGTTTAGGCAATGATTACGCATAAAAAGGCCGCAATCCAGAAGTGACTACACTTTGGGTTACGGCTTTTTTAGCTAGAACATAAGATTAGGATGAAGATTTGCCGCGCGTCGTTGAGCCCAATTGAATAATTTGCTCTTCCAGTACCCAACTGGCGTTGTCCAAAAATTGCGTAATGAGCGCCAACTCGTCTTCCTTATAAGAGGAGGCCAGTCTAATCATTGCCGCATGAAGCGGTTCGTACGTTCGGCTAACTTCTTCTCTATTTTCATACAAGGGGACAATAATCACTTTACGACGATCGTTAGGGTCATTCTGCCTGCGTACGAAGCCGTTTTTTTCAAGCCGGTCGATTAACGCGGTAATACTGCCCGTAGATAGCCCGGTTAAATTGGATAACTCTCCAGCGGTGATGGGACCTTTCTCGCGCAGGATGTCTACGGATAAATAATCGTTATTATATAACCCTAGCGAGGCTGCTACTTTTTGCTGGTACAGCACCGTTCGAGAACCCAGACCGCGCATGCGTAAGGTGAAATTTTCCTGCTGCTCCGTTGGTTGGTCCTGTTGATCGCTTGACAAAAGACACCCCTCCTTTTAAGATAAAAATATCTTGATTATCAAGATATTCGTTTAATAAGATACTTGATAAACGGATGATTGTTTAAGTTCATTTTAGCGAAACGATGATAAATTTGCAAAGGGGAACGATATTGGACTGAGGAGAGAAGTATTTATGAAAGATACGATAGTCATTAATGGCGCTCGGGAAAATAATTTGAAAAATATTTCTCTCGAAATACCGAAGATCAAGTTGGTCGTTCTGACCGGACCTTCGGGTTCGGGCAAATCTACTCTAGCGATGGATACGCTTCAGCGGGAATGTCAGAGACAGTACATGGATTCCATGGGAATGATGGCGGACGCGATCGGCAGGCCGAAAGTAGAGTCAATCGAAGGTTTATCGCCTTCCATTAGCGTCGGCCAGCATGCGACCAATCGCAATCCCCGTTCGACCGTAGGAACCGCAACCGACCTCTACACTTATGTACGATTTATTTTTGCCAGATTGGGAGAAAGGAAATGTCCTTCCTGCAAGGGCAGCATTCCGCCATCTTTCGAACCATCCGGCAGACCGGATGAGGAAGACGAGTGGATGGATCGTCAGACAATGGACTGTCCGCATTGCGGTACTGAGCTCGTGAAGGTGGGAATGTCGCACTTTTCTTTCAACAAACCCGAGGGGGCTTGCGAATCGTGCGGCGGACTCGGTCATGTGGCTAGCATTAATGAAGCGGCGGTATTCAATGGGGATCTGAGTTTGAGCGAAGGGGGCGTTGCCTCTCTGAACGGCGTCCATCGCGATATTCAAACCCGAATTCTAATGGCCGCCGGCAAACATTTCGGATTCGAGTTCGATCCCCAACAGCGGTTGAAGGATTACGGCGAAGTCCAGCGGGATATGCTTTACTACGGAGTCGAAAGCGACGCCTTCAAGCGCCATTATCCGAACGTAAAGCCGATTCAAGGGACGAAATTCGAGGGGGTCATCCCCGGGTTATGGCGGCGTTACAAGGAGAAAGACGGGGAAGTCGGCTCCCAGGAGAAGGAGGGAGGATTTTTCCGCGAGCAGTTATGTCCCGATTGTCTCGGCGCTCGGTTGAAGAAGGAAGTTCTTCTCGTTCGAGTAGCGGGTTGTTCCATATCCGACGTGTCGGACTGGTCGCTCGGCGAAGTATACGAGTGGACGAAAGGACTGATGGAGGCGCTGCCCGTCGAAGGTCATCATTTACTGAAGCCGATACTCCACGATATGCCTATGCGGCTAAAGCGGGTTATCGACGTCGGGCTCGGCTATCTTTCCCTGAACCGTCAGACGGTGACGTTGTCCGGCGGAGAAGCGCAAAGAATGCGTCTAGCTTCGTTGCTTGGCTCGGGGTTGACCGGAGTGCTGTACATTCTGGACGAACCAACGACTGGGCTTCATCCTCGGGATACGCAAGGACTGATTAGAGTGCTTCAGCAATTGCGGGATCTCGGCAATACCGTGCTCGTTATCGAGCACGATGTCGAGATGATGAGAGCCGCCGATCATATTATCGATATCGGCCCTGGTGCCGGCGTGCATGGCGGTAACGTTGTGGGCCAAGGCAGCTTGGAGGATTTAATGGCAAGCGAGCTTTCGGTTACCGGCGCTTACTTGAGAGCGGAGAATCTCGAGTCAACCGCTCGCGTCCGCAGGCAAGGGAATGGGGGGCAGATCACGATTCGGCAAGCGCGGTCCCGCAATATCGATATCCCTGTCGTGACCTTCCCGCTCGGATGTCTAGTGTCGGTTACCGGGGTATCGGGCTCGGGAAAATCCACGCTTGTGTTCGATATTCTTGCCCGGTGGAACCCTGAAAGCCGCGAAAAGACAGGATGCAAGGAAATGTCCGGTATGGAGCAAGTCGGTAACATCGTAATCATCGACCAATCGCCAATGGGGAGAATGCAGCGTTCGAATGTCGCGACTTATACGGATGCGTTCACTCAAATACGTCAGTTGTATGCTAATCTTCCGGAGGCGAAGACGAGGAAGCTATCCGCTAAGCATTTCTCGTTCAATACGCCGGGAGGACGTTGCGAGACTTGCCAGGGGTTGGGCGTGCTGAGCTTGGATATGAATTTCATGCCCGATCTGGAAGTAAAGTGCCACGACTGCAAGGGAAGAAGGTTTACGAACGAAGTGCTCCTGGTGACTTATGAAGGCTTCTCCATATCGGATGTACTGAACATGTCTATTCAGGAAAGCCTGCCTCTTCTTAAGTCCGAAACCAAAATCGCCGGTTTGATCGAGACGTTATGCGAGGTCGGGCTTGGTTACTTGAAATGGTGTCAGTCTGTCAAAACCTTATCCGGAGGCGAGGGACAGCGCATTAGATTAGCGAAGGAGCTGAGCAAACCTTCCAAAAATCATACTCTCTATCTGTTGGATGAGCCCACGACGGGTCTTCATCCGTCGGACATTAACCAGTTACATGCTTTATTGAGCAAACTGGTCGATTCCGGAAATACCGTCGTCGTTGTCGAGCACAGTCTGGAATTGATCCGGGAATCCGATTGGGTAATCGACATCGGTCCGGAAGGGGGATCGGCTGGCGGTAAGCTCGTTGCCGAAGGAACTCCTGAGCAAATCGCCGATGTACCGGCTTCTTACACGGGAAAGTTTTTAAAACCGATTTTGAGGGGAATTCGTTGAGATGACAAAGAAAAATAATATGGGCATAATCCTTGGAGGACTGCTGCTATCCATCCTTATGGCATCGATGGACAACACGATCGTAGCCACGGCTATCGGCACGATCGTTGGCGACCTCGGCGGCTTCGACAAATTAATGTGGGTGACCTCGGCTTATTTGGTAGCGGAGATGGCGGGAATGCCGATCTTCGGTAAGTTGTCGGATATGTATGGGCGCAAGCGCTTCTTTATTTTTGGAATCATCGTATTCATGGTCGGTTCGGCGCTATGCGGTACGGCAGACACGATCATAGAACTTAGTATTTACCGCGCGATTCAAGGGATTGGCGGAGGGGCGTTAATGCCTATTGCCTTCACGATCATGTTCGATGTCGTTCCCGCGGATAAACGAGGCAAGATGGGCGGTTTGTTCGGCGCCGTATTCGGTTTATCCAGTATTTTCGGACCTCTTCTCGGAGCTTATATTACGGATTATATCCATTGGTCTTGGATTTTTTACATCAACTTGCCGCTTGGTCTCGTTGCATTCGTCATGATTGCTTTCTTCTACAAAGAGTCCGTAGAGCATTCCAAACAAAAGATCGACTACTTGGGCGCGTTCGCGCTAGTTGCATCCATTGTCTGTTTAATGTTCGCTTTAGAGCTTGGAGGCAAGCAATACGCTTGGGATTCCGGCGTGATCCTCGGTTTGTTCGCGGCTTTCGCGGTGCTTATCGTTGCTTTTATTTTCATCGAACGACGCGCGGAAGAACCCATTATTACCTTCGGAATGTTCAAGAACCGTCTCTACGCGACAAGCAATATCATGGCTATGTTTGCCGGCGCGGCGTTCATAACGGCATCTATTTACATTCCGATCTTTATCCAAGGCGTATTAGGAGGATCGGCAACGAATTCGGGACTTGTCCTGCTTCCGATGATGTTAGGTTCCGTCGTAACGGCCGCGGGCGGCGGCTCCATGTTAGCCAAGTTCAAGTATCGCTCGATCATGATCCCTACTTTGGCGCTCCTGGTCGTCGGCATTGCTCTGCTTACTACGTTAACGACGGGATCGACGCGGTTCATCGTTACGGTCTTTATGATTCTGGTCGGTTTGGGAATCGGAGCATCGTTCTCCGTATTAAGCAATGCGGCGATTCATGGCTTTTCCGCAAGACAGCGCGGTTCCGCCAGCTCGACGCTCAATTTCATGCGTTCATTGGGAATGACGCTTGGGATTACGGTATTCGGCATCATTCAAAGTCATGTGTTCATGAATAAACTAGGCGCCATGTTCGGCGGCGGAGCTCAAATGCCGAAAGGCGTCGATCTAAGCGACCCTCGCAAAATCTTAACTCCCGAAACCCGGGGGCAAATTCCGGATTCGATTCTGGATAAGATTACGGAGGCGCTGTCCTCGTCGATCGTTCAAACTTTTGCCTGGGCGATTATCCCGTCCGTCATTGCGCTTCTTGCCGCGTTCGCCATGAGCAAAGAACGATTCGACCCGGCGGCAGAGATGAAGGAGTATTCGGCTTCGCATTAACAAATTGAGTTGAAAGCCCCCAGAGCAACCTTGAACGAATCCATTGGGATTCGTCCGAGGTTGCTCTGGGGTTTTGTCGTTTAAGTCTTCGTTTATTCGTACCCTACAGATTTACAGTCTACATGAATTTATTTGATAACTTAAAAATTATTTTTTCCGAATCTGTCGATTCTGTCGATGGCCGTTCGTCGTCATAATAGAGGCTCGGAAATCCGATAAAAAGGAGGAAAACTTCATTGAGATGAATCGAAGTCTGTTAGGACTAAATGATATTCGATCGTAACTAAGGAGAGATACCGTGCACGCAGTAACTTCCAAAGACGGAACCAAAATCGCTTACGACAAGACCGGACAAGGGCCGGCTCTCATCCTTGTAACAGGTGCCTTCAGCTACCGGAAGTTCCCCGGTCAGGTACAACTCGCTGAACTTTTGTCGAAGAGCTTCACCGTGTACAACTACGACCGCCGCGGCCGAGGAGATAGCGGAGACAAGCAGCTCTATGAGCTCGCGCGGGAGATTGAAGATCTTCAAGCCATCATCGATGAAGCAGGCGGTTCGGCTCATGTCTGGGGATTGTCATCCGGAGCGGTTCTTGCCCTGCAAGCAGCGGCTAGCGGGCTAAACATTACAAAACTAGCCTTACATGAACCTCCTTTCGTAGTCGGAGCGAATGATCGTAAACCGCCTGAAGATTTCGTCTCGCACGTTACGGAGCTGATTGCCGCCGATCGACGAGCTGAGGCTATCAAGTATTTTATGACCAAAGGAATGGGCGCTCCTTCATTCGTAGTCGGCTTGATGCGATTGATGCCCGGCGTGTGGCGGAATCTGATGGCCGTCGCTCACACGTTGCCATACGACGCGAAAATATTGGATGGTTTTATGGAAGGCAACCCGTTGCCGTCCGAATTGTGGAGCATGGTTACGATGCCAACGTTAGTACTCGAAGGTACGGAAAGTCCCGCTTCGCTGCGTCATGCTGCCAAGGGACTGACCAACGTGCTTCCGAATGCTAAGCTGCTAAGTAAAAAGGGGCTTGGCCATACGAAGAAGCTCGATGCGAAAAAAATCTCCGCGGAGCTTGCGGCATTTTATGGAGGATGAAAAAATAGGAAGGAGATAAATATTATGCATGCGATAAACGCAAAACGGATCAATAATAGGGCATTAAACTTCTTCTCATCGGCGGCATGATAACAGCGCCATTGTTCTACGCGATAACCGTTGCTCAAATCTTCACGCGTGAAGGGTTCGATATTAAGATTCATGCCATCAGTTCTCTAACGTTGGGTGATGCGGGTTGGATTCAGAGCTCTAATTTCATCGTCACAGGATTGTTCGCCGCCCAGGTTTATATAAAAAAGAGGAGGAAATCGAAAATGAGATTTATGATGATCGTAAAAGCGACAACGGATTCAGAGGCGGGATTGCCGCCTAGCCAAGAACTTATTGAAGCGATGCAGAAATATAACGAGGAATTGGTGAAAGCGGGCGTGTTATTGGCTGCCGACGGCCTGCAACCGAGTTCTAGCGGAATTCGGATATCCTATCCGGAGCCCGGAGGCAAAGCGAAAGTGCTGGATGGTCCGTTCACGGAGGCCAAAGAAATGATCGCGGGGTATACGCTGATCGAAGTGAAATCCAGAGAAGAAGCTATCGAATGGGCGCTGCGCATGCCGGATCCGCATGGTTACGGACAAGGTGAGATCGAGCTCAGACAAGTGTACGAATTCGAAGATATTATGGAAGACTCCAAAACGCAAGAGAGAGAAACGGAACTGCGCAAACAAGTCGAGGAGCGGAAGAAAGCGTGAGTTCGTCCCGTACCCATCGAACCATCGACGCGATATGGCGAATGGAGTCGGCGAAGCTTATCGCGGGGTTGACGCGAATGGTCAGGGATGTAGGTCTCGCGGAAGATTTGGCTCAGGATGCTCTGGTCGTTGCTCTTGAGAAATGGCCGGAGAGCGGCATACCGGAAAATCCGGGGGCCTGGTTGATGACGACCGCTAAACGTCGCGCCATCGATCTTATGCGCAGGACTAAGCTGCGCGATCAGAAATACGTAGAGATCGCTCACAATATGGATTTGTTTACGGAAGACGACATAGATCAAGTATTGGACGGAGAGATCGGCGACGATCTTCTTCGTTTGATCTTCATGACCTGCCATCCGGTATTATCGCAAGATGCCAGAGTGTCGTTGACGCTTCGCTTATTGTGCGGACTTACGACGGATGAAATCGCGCGTTCATTCCTCGTAGCCGAATCGACGATTGCTCAGCGAATCGTCCGTGCCAAAAGAACGCTTAGCGCCGAGAAAGTTCCATTTGAATTACCAACCGGCGAACGACTTCATAGTCGTTTGTCCGCCGTCCTCGAGGTAATCTATTTGATGTTTAACGAAGGGTATTCGGCAACCTCGGGAGATCATTGGATGCGACCGTTGCTCTGTCAGGAGGCGCTGAGGTTGGGGCGCGTCCTTGCCGAGATTGCTCCGCATGAGCCGGAAGTTCACGGTTTGGTCGCCTTAATGGAAATTCAATCTTCGCGGTTTAAAACCCGCGTAAACTCGTTGGGTGAACCCGTACTTCTGATGGATCAGAACCGTACTCAGTGGGATCGCCTGTTGATCCGCCGCGGGTTGTCGGCGCTGGATCGCAGCCGGAAGCAGGGACGACCGCTAGGTCCCTATTCCTTGCAAGCGGCGATATCGGCTTGCCATGCCGAGGCTCGGACTGTAGCAGAGACGGATTGGATACGCATCTCGGCCCTATATGAAGCGTTGTCTAGAGTAACGCCATCGCCGATCGTCGAATTAAACCGGGCGGTCGCCCTATCCATGGCGTTCGGTCCGGCCTTCGGACTCCAAATCGTCGATGAGCTTAGAAGCGAAGCGGCCCTTAAGGAATACCACCTTCTGCCAAGCGTAAGAGGCGATCTTCTGACGAAGCTTGGAAGGTATGAAGAGGCCAGTACGGAATTTGAACTTGCGGCTTCGATGACCAAGAACGATCGCGAGCGGAAGCTACTACGGAACAGGGCCGCGGAATGCGAATCGAAAATAACGAAAGCGGATTAAGGAGGGAACGATATGCGATTTATGTTGATCGTCAAAGCGACGGGATATTCCGAGGCGGGGGTAAAATTCAGCCGGGAATATGACGATGCCAGAAGAGCGTTTAAGAAAGTTTTGGCCAAAGCCGGCATATTGCTTGCGGAGGAACAATGTCAGCCAAGCTCCAGCGGGATCCGGATATGTTATCCGTCGAATGGCGGAGAGCCCGAGATCAAGTCCGGTCCTTTTGCAATAGATCAAGAGCTTATAGCGGAATATACACTGATCGACGTCGGGACGGAAACCGAAGCTATGGATTGGGCGCTTAGGATGCCGGTACCGCCAGGATTCGGTGCATTCGAAATCGAGCTGCGGAAACTTAACGATGAAACGGACTCGATACGCGATCCTAGAGCTTTGGCTCTGGAAGCCGATTTAGAAGATCAAATCAATATGTTACAAAACATACCCGAAGGAGAGTTCAAACTATGAACCAGGAAGTTACCGATTTTATCGATGCGTTAAATGAACCATGGCAGAAGGAAATGTCCGCCAAATTACGCGACGTTGTTTTCCAAGCAATACCTGATGTTAACGAACGTATTCAATATAAGAAACCCCATTTTTTGAAAAACGGAAAATACGCCGCCGTCATCTCGACTTCGAAAGACGCTGTTAGCTTTACGATCTTTAATGCAGCCGCGCTGAGCGTGCCGGATAGCTTGTTCGAAGGTCCCCCGGAACGAAAAACGATGAAATTGCGCAAAGGGGATACGTTTGAATCCGGACAATTGGTGTCATGGTTGAGCCAATCCTCAAGCTCGCTTTAATTGAGCGCAAACCATGGTATACTGGTGTTATTCCATTTACGTTAAGGAGCTGTTAGGATGTATAAACATATCGAGGATTTTGTCGCAGCTTGGCAGTTTGAAACGGCTGCAACGTTAAGAACGTTGGAGCTGCTAACGGATGAATCGCTAAGCCGGCAAATAACGGACGGCCATCGTACACTCGGACGCATTGCGTGGCATTTGACGCAGACTTTGCACGAAATGCCATCGAGAACCGGGTTGTCTTTCGTTGGCCCGGGCGAAGAGGAAGCGGTGCCGACATCCGCAGCGGAAATTGCGGCAGTCTATAAGCGGACTTCGCAAGCCATGCTTGATGCCGTTCAATCCCAATGGACAGACGCTAATCTGCTAGAAACGAGCGATATGTACGGCGATCAGTGGCCCAACGGAGTGACGCTGGACGCTCTCGTGAAACATGAAATTCACCATCGCGGTCAAATGACGGTACTCATGCGTCAAGCCGGACTCCGAGTGCCGGATTTATACGGCCCGACGAAAGAGCAGTGGGCAGAGTTTGGCGCTCCGGCACCGGCTATCTAGCATATGTCGGCGTACTCGTCATACATGGATGAGAACTTTTACGTTCAATAACTAACCGGACACGAAAAATTTTGTTTACCTTGGCGAAGTTTTTTGATAGTATAATCGCAATAACAAATGCAACGAAGAGACGAGTAAATAAATGAAGTCTTTGGCAGAGAGCTCCGGCAGCTGAAAAGGAGTAAAGAGTTCATTATTGAAAAAAGACTCTGAGCAGCGCGTCGGAACCTCAAGGGGATGGCGTGACAGGGGCTCCTGTTACAGGGCTAGAGTATAAGCATTACTTGGTAATGCCGTACTTGAAGAGGTTAATATGGCGACATGTTAACGAATCTGGGGTGGTACCGCGAGCATTCAAATCTCGTCCCTAAGACATCTGTCTTGGGGGTGGGTTTTTTTTATTGTCGCGAAGAGAACTCGGGAACGCCTGCCGCATACGGTAGATAAAATCATATTTTTTGGACTCGTTATTTGCCCATGATCAAACAAATAGGAAGGATTTGAATAGAGAATGACACAAAAATTGAAAGTCGGTATTGTCGGAGGAACGGGCATGGTCGGCCAACGGTTCGTTCAATTGCTCGACCAGCATCCTTGGTTTACGGTGACTACCATCGCGGCCAGCGCCGGTTCGGCAGGGAAAACATATGAAGAAGCGGTTCGAGGCAGATGGAAACTGACCGGATCGATTCCCGACGGAGTTAAAAATATTATCGTTCTGGATGCTTCGAAAGTGGAGGAAGTTTCCGCCGAAGTCGACTTTATATTTTGCGCGGTGGATATGAAGAAGGATGAAATCAAAGCGTTGGAGGAGGCGTATGCCAGAACGGGCACTCCCGTCGTCTCCAATAATTCGGCTCACCGTTGGACGCCGGACGTTCCGATGGTCATTCCGGAAATCAACCCCGGCCATCTTGAAGTCATTGCGGCTCAGAGAAAACGTCTCGGAACTTCGACCGGATTTATCGCCGTGAAGCCCAACTGTTCCATTCAAAGCTATGTTCCTATGCTTCACGCTTTGCTTGAATTCAAACCGACTAAGATCGTTGCTTCTACGTACCAGGCGATATCCGGAGCGGGCAAGAACTTTACCGATTGGCCGGAAATGCTGGATAACGTCATTCCTTACATCGGCGGGGAAGAAGAGAAGAGCGAGCAGGAGCCGTTGCGCATCTGGGGCAGCATCGTAAACGATGAAATCGTTAAAGCGAACGCGCCGCTCATTACAACCCAGTGCATTCGCGTTCCCGTGCTCGATGGACATATGGCTACCGTGTTCGCTTCGTTCGAGAACAAACCATCGAAGGAAGAGATTCTTGCCCGTTGGTCCCAATACAAAGGACGTCCGCAGGAGTTAGGCTTACCTAGCGCGCCGAAGCAGTTCATCACTTATTTCGAGGAAGAAAACAGACCGCAAACCCAGCTTGATCGCGATATCGAACGCGGCATGGGGATTTCGGCGGGAAGATTGCGCGAGGATACGTTGTTCGATTATAAATTCGTCGGACTCTCGCACAATACGTTACGCGGCGCGGCAGGCGGCGCGGTTCTGATCGCCGAATTGCTTAAAGCGGAAGGTTATATTCAGCCGAAGTAATCAAAAGGTTCTACCGTCTTGTTAAGTTGAAGAAAGGGACTAACTTTGTCGTAGATTATGCGATAGGAGTTAGTCCTTTTTTATGTGGGAGATGATGGAAGGGAGAAGTCAAGACAGTCGACGTAACGAAGCTAAGACAGATTCTGATCAATTTGCTTAGCAACGCGAACAAATTCACCGATAAGGGATCAATCCTATTCAAAGTTAGCAAGGAAGATAAACCGCACGGTTCGGGATATCGTTTCCTCGTTGAAGATACGGGAATCGGCATGTCTCCCGATCAAATCGGCAAGCTTTTTCAACCCTTTACGCAAGCGGATTCTTCGACTACGCGCAAATACGGGGGAACGGGACTAGGGCTTGCGATCAGTCAACGTTTCATTCATTTGATGGGCGGCGATATAAGCGTAAAGAGTCAACTAGGCGAGGGAACGACTTTTAATTGCTGGTTACCGGCATCAAAGGACAAGCTATAGGCCGCGTGAATAATTTTAGGCTTCCTATCGCAAAATAATAAGGACGGTGTAAGAGAGGCGTGGTTCCATTGGGCCAATTGGTGCAAGGACTGCAGGGGGAACTTATCTAATCACTTAGCCTAGGAAGCGAGGGGTTGTGCTGCAGAGTATCTCTGAACACAGGATTTACCCAAGTGATTCCATTGTCGCGAAGTGTGATGTCTGAGACTCAACAATCAACCACCGTCGGAAGAAGGAGCCTGTTAAGGGCTTCTTCTTTTTAACTTCAACTTCTGGGCGCCCATAACATGATGGAAACTCCAACGATACACACGAACGCTCCGATCCAGTCGTACATATCCGGTGCCTTCTTATCGACGAGCCATCCCCAAAGAACGGCGAGAACGACGAAAATACCCCCGTAAGCTGCATAGACTCGTCCAAACGACGGGAAGTTCTGTAACGTCGGGATAACCCCGTATGCGATCAGAATAAGACTTCCGACTATACCGTACCAGTAAGACTTGGACTCTCGCAGCCAGAGCCAAACCAAGTAACCTCCGCCGATTTCGGCCAGTCCCGCGATAACGAATAGAACAATAGATAAAAACAAACTTCATTTCTCCAATCCGACTAAGTTAGACGTTTTCAGTTGATTATAGTGCGTGATTGAATAGGGGGCAAGTGAATTTACAGCACGCATTCCTCGGAATCGGACCAATTAGACCGCTGTTAGCGGTTTGCAGCACATTTAGTTGGATGATCCGCCTAGCCTAGCCCGGCTGAGCCGGGTTAGAGCGTGGGGAAAGGCCGCAAAACGAGAAATAGCCCGGCTCAGCCGGGTTATTTCTTGGGAATGGCGGCGCGAGGTGGTCACAACGCCATGCAACGCTACACTATGCGCAGAATCACGCTTAGGGAGCCGCGCGTTGCGGTAACCAGCCACGATCCCACTTATAGCGAATGATCCAATCATTTATCATTCTTCTTCTTCGGAGATCGCGACAATGACGGGGTTGGAAATGACCGTTCGCGGAAATCTTTGCCCGTTAGGCAGTACGAATTGGAATGTAATCTGAGCGGTATTGACGGTTGATTGAAACTCTGGTTCGAAATCGACGTTTACTTGAAAGCGAACTTCCGCTGTTCCTTTAGGCGGGATAGTGCCAAGCGGAATACCCGTTAAAGGAGAAAACCCAGCTGCCGTCGCTCCGTTTATTTTAACGCTATTCGGGATGAAGGAGAGCCCCGACGGGAGTATATCGGTTAGTTGGACATTTTCGATCGGCGTTACATTCGGATTCGTAGCAATGATCGTATAGTAAAAGCTGCTTCCGACTTGCGCTTCGGTGACTCCGGCCGATTTGACAAGCGTCGGCAAAGCCAATACGGGCACCGTCACCGGATTCGTCTCTACGAATTCCTGGAAGGGTCGACCGTTCGGTAAAACGAAATCAAGAACGATTCTACCTTGATTAAATAAGACGCCTGTCGGTGGATAGGATACGACTCTCAATAAAAATGTAATCATGTTGTTTCTGTTCGCTTCAATCGTACCTAATAAGGCGCCCGTCAGCATATTAACGCCAGGATCCGGGATTCCACTTAACGTTAAGCTGTTAGCTACGAACACGGAACCTTCCGGAAGCAGATCGAACCATGTGGCCAAAGCGTTGAAACTCCCGATATTCTGCACGTTCGTCTGATAATGAACCAGATCTCCCACGAATACGAACGGTTCTCTAGCTGACTTCTGCGCAGATACGATCGGTTGTGTTACGTTCACGGTCACCGGCTCGGAAACCGCGGCACTCGGCACGCCAGCCTCGGTAAAGCTGACTAAAGCCGAATCGATGATGTTACCGGTTGGTTGAGGGATAAATATAATGTCTGCTTGGAACGTGACGAAGACGCTTTGACCGGGGGCAATCGTGCCTAGCGGCAAGCCTTGCGTTACGTCTCCGGTCACGGGTGCGCCGTTAACGGTCGCGCTGCCGGGGACAAATTGGGTCCCGGGGCTCGTAAGATCGACGAGCACTGCGTCCGTGGCACTCGTATTGCCGGTATTCGATACGGATACAGCATAAGTCACTCGATCTCCGACTAGAGCCATACTATTCGAAACCGATTTGACGACTACGAGATGAAATGAAACATTGCGAACTTCCACCACGTTGGAGACGGTATTGCCGTTTCCGATCTGACCGCCGGGAGATTGGAAAGTGAAAGTCGCGCTAGCTTGATTCAAATAAAACTGTGTCGGAGGTACTGCCGTTATTAAGACGTCGTATGAGACGACGATCGATTGCCCCGGTAAGACGGAACCGATCGGGATGCCGGTCAGGGGAGAATCGGTAAAATTCAACACGCCATCGATTCTTACGGTACCTGGGACGAAGCTGCTGTAAGCGTTCAATGGATCCCTAACGGTAGTATTCGCCGCGATGTTTCCGGTGTTCGTAACGGTAACCGAATAATTGAGAGTTTGACCGACGCTGACGGAATCCAAGCCTGCCCGTTTAAGAAGTGTTATAACCGGCTGTAGCACTTCGACAGTTACTGGATTAGAGGGTTGGTTAAAATGCGAATTCTGAAAATTGAAGGCGATATTGGCCGTGTTCACGATGAATGGAGGAGTGGGGAGCGATACGATCGTATACTGGAAAGTAACGATGACGGATACGCCAACGTCTAAAATGCCCAACACGATTCCCGTCTCCGGATTAGCATTTAGATCCGGAATGTTGTTGATCTGAACGCTGCCGGGAACGAATGCGGCGCCGGGTCCGATCGAATCCGTTAATAACGTGTTTTGGATCGGCAATACGCTGTTATTCGTTACGGTAATCCTGTACGTAATCGTCTCGCCTACGATAGCCTCGGTCTCGTTCGATGATTTTACGACGTTTACGATCGGCATAAAAATTGGATTAAGAACCGGTATTATCACTTGATTAGAGAGCATAGAACCTTGGATCGGAAGGTGACCGGGAGGAGTGAACGTAAAGTCGACCGTAGATTGGTTAATTAAGTTCCCGCCCGGAGGAACGGCATCGACATGAACTTGAAACGTTACGACGGATGACATTCCAACGGAGAGCGTACCTAGCGGGATGCCTACGACAGGACTGACGCCTATTATACTAACTCCGTTTACCGTAACGCTATTAGCCACTAAGCTCGAACCGAGGGGCAAAGGATCTGTTAATACCGCTGTAATCGGTAAATCGCCTGCATTCATGACGTTGACGACATAAGTCACCACGTTACCAAGCAGAACCGGGCTGGGCGATCCGGATTTCTGAACGATTACGTTGGGCTGGAAGATCGGTATATTGATGATATTGGATGGCAAGAACGTAGAGATGACAGGGCTTCCGGGAGTCGGGACGAAGTCGAATGCGACGAATGACTGGTCTGTAATCTCGCCGTCGTTCGGTAAGCTTGCCACCGTGTATTGAAAAGTTACGACTATGGTCTGATTTGGTGAAACCGTTCCTAACGGCACACCCGTTGCGGGATCCACATTCATCACCGGAGAGCCGTTCACCGTAACGCTGCCGGTGACGAAAGTGGCCTCCGGATCGATATTATCCGTAAATACGGCATTCGTCGCATCCACAATTCCCGTATTTTTGATCGTAACCGAATAAGTAACGACATCTCCGACAACCGCGCTGATGGTGGGAGTGGATTTTACGATGCTTAGAATAGGAGTGGCTATATCGAACTGTAAGCCGATACTGTTCACAAGGTAACCATCCCCGTTGGTCTCTAGCTGGAATACCGCATCGGTTTGCGCATTCAACAAAGTCGAGCTGACGTCGACGTTCGTAATATCCCAGCCCTGGCGTCCTCCGATAATATTAGTACCGGGTTCTCCATTGATCTGATTACGGAGTCCGAAAGTTCCCGACGTATCCAATGTTCCGTCGTCTTGGTTAATTTGCGAAGCGAAAAAGTTGTCTACAAAGTTATTGGGTCCGGACAGCGTCGTTAAGGTTGCAAGCGTAGGACCGAATAAGGCTTGATCGCCAGTCTTATTGGCATCCCCTTCTTGAGCGCTAATAAGCGCCCTTCCGTTTAACGCACCTGCGAAAGGAGTAGCGAATCCGTTGACGACTGTGGTCACCGGCCCGGATGTAGATTGGATGACGTCCGCCCCGACCCTGATCGACAAGTTGCGAAGCGGTAAGGAGGCATTGTGGTATACGACCGCTAAAGTCCAACCGGCATGATTGGAAGTCGGATCGGGGACGACGATCGTTCCTACAACGCTACCGGTCGTGTAACTTCCCGCACCGCCTGCCTGAACAAGCGAGGTTACATCGGCCGATCGTACGTAGGCGAAAGCAGGCGGGAAGGGAGGCGAGTTCGAAAGAAGGACCTGGAATGCGGTGTCCGTATCGGGAGAAACCGAAAACGTAGCCATTGGCGTCGTAAATTGCACGTCATCGTTAATAAAAGCGCTGTTATCCACCCCGTTGTTGATGTACGTCCCGCCCCAGATTAATTCCGCGTACAAGACGGTACTTCCCGCCGGTATTTGGAGTACGGCGGTTGCGCTGTTCAGATCGAAGGAACTTGTCGTTCCTGCGGGATAAGCTCCGAAGGTCATTGTGGTGTCAGTCGTTACGAATGCGCCGATGCTATCCACCGTTCCCGGCACGGCCACGGTATTCGAACGGCTAAGTCCTAGTGTGTTTCCGGTGTAAGTGATAGCACCGTTGTCGTTCAAGAAAAATCGGTTGACAAAGGGCAATGAGATCCCCCCTCGTAATTTACGTTAGCATCCCAATTTATTCGACTCGGCAGGGATATATGCTTGGAAGGGATCATTTTCGAATGCTCATTTCCGCGCTTATCCGGCAACTTGGCCTAGATATATCGGTCGAAAAATCTCGAAGGATTCCGAGTTTCTAGTGAAGGCGAAACATAAGTCGGAATAATAGAAGAGTTACGGCTCGCTTTCATTTCCAATGCGTAAAGCCTGTGATACAATTTAGGAAATTGAAAGCGGACTGGGTGATAACATGTCTGAAAAGGAAGAATTGATTCGGTTCGGAGTCTCGTTTCCCGAAGCGCTGATCGAGCAGTTTGATCGATACATCGCGGGGCAAGGGTATACGAATCGATCTGAAGCTATTCGGGATTTGGCCAGGAAAGCGATACTCGATCCAGAGCAGCTTCGCGCGGATGAGATCGTCGCCGGTACGATCGTGTTGGTGTACGATCATCATATCCAAGACCTGCCGAACTTCTTAACCGAGGCGCAACATCAATTTCATCATCATATTATTTCGACTATGCATGTTCATTTGAATCATTCGCAGTGCTTGGAAGTGATCGTCGTTCGAGGCAAGCTGTCCGGACTTCGTGCGCTTCATCAGCGGATTCAAGTCCAAAAAGGCGTAAATTACGCCGAGCTGTCCGTGACCTATGCGGATGAACAGGACACGGCACCTCATGCTCATGTTCATCCGTAATGGCATAAAAACGACCCCCTGCTGATAGGGTTGGTCGTTTTTTTTGTGTAAAAACAGAAATAGTTAACTTCCTAGTTAGGGTTATGGTATATTTCCTGACGTAAAAGTGTGTTACAATGTTAAGAAATCGTGTTACATATGAGGGAGTATAGGGAGAGTGGGTGGAGAAGCCATGGAGAAAAAAGCATCGATTGTCATTTTATTAATCATTATGCTCTGTAGCCTCTTGCTCGCGGGGTGTGCCGCGGACAACCGGGAAAGCGACAAACCGAACAAAGACGAATTAATATTGGCTATAAGCTCCGAGCCGGAATCAGGGTTCGACCCGACGACAGGGTGGGGCCGTTATGGTTCACCGTTGTTCCAGAGCACGCTGCTCAAGCGCGATGACGAATTGAAGATCGTAAACGACTTGGCGGACGAATACGAGGTGAACAAAGACGGAACTCAGTGGACGGTCAAGCTGAGGCCGAACGTGAAATTTTCCGATGGGACTCCGCTTACGGCCGAAGATGTTATATTTACTTTCGATACGGCGGCAAACAACGGTTCCGCTATCGATCTGACGAATTTGCAAAGTATGGAAGCGAGCGGGGATGATACGGTTATCTTTACGTTGAAGGAGCCGGATTCCACCTTCATCACTCATCTGGTTTCTACCGGGATCGTGCCGAAGCATGCATACGGAGAAAATTACGCCGAGCATCCGATTGGTTCCGGGCCGTATAAGTTCGTGCAATGGGACAAAGGTCAGCAAGTCATCGTTGAAGCGAATCCCGACTATTACGGAGCCAAACCGTTTTTCCGGAAGCTTACTTTCTTGTTTCTAAGCGAGGATGCGGCTTTTGCGGCGGCCAAAGCCGGGAAGGCGGACGTGGCTTATATTCCGTCGGCTTACAGTAAGCAGACTGTGCCTGGTATGCGGCTTGAAGATATCAAGACGGTAGACAACCGTGGCATCCAATTTCCATATGTACCTTCAGGCGGTCAAACCGACGACGGTAACCCGATCGGGAATGACGTGACCGCCGATATTGCCATCCGTAAAGCCGTAAATACGGCCATCGATCGAAAGGCATTGGTAGAAGGAATTCTCGAAGGTTATGGCACCCCGGCTTACTCGGCTAACGATGAGCTTCCATGGTGGAACGATCAAACGGTGTTGAAGGATGCCGACATCGACGAAGCGAAAAAAATATTGAACGACGCAGGGTGGAAAGACGCGGACGGAGACGGGATCGTGGAGAAAGGGGCTTTGAAAGCCGAATTTTCTATGATCTATCCCTCTAGCGACGTGTTGAGACAGTCTCTGGCCTTAGCGGCTGCGGACATGGTTCTTCCGGCAGGCATCCGTATCAAAGTGGAAGGGAAAAGCTGGGACGACATCGGGAAAAGAATGCACGCCGATGCTGTTCTATTCGGGTGGGGAAGCCATGATCCGCTCGAGATGTACAATCTGTATAGCAGCTCCTATCGAGGAATGGAATACTACAATGCCGGTTACTATAGCAATCCAGTCGTTGACGACTGGATGAGTAAAGCATTGCGCGCAACTAATGAAGAGGAAGCAATGGGATATTGGAAGAAATCCCAATGGGACGGCAAGACGGGGCTGAGCGGTCTTGGAGACGCGCCATGGGCGTGGCTCGTCAACATCGACCACCTGTATTTGGTAAAGGATAAGCTGAACATCGGCAAGCAACGTATCCAACCGCACGGCCATGGATGGCCGATCGCGGATAACATCGAGCAATGGAAATGGGACGAATAAACGACAAGGGGGAGCGGACATGCTGCGAAATCTAAGCCTGTTTTTCGGCTTGAAGCTGATCCGGCTAGCTACGCTTCTCGCAGCCGTCAGCATCCTTTCGTTCACGCTGATCAGCATCTCTCCTATTGATCCGGTACAAGCTTTCATCGGTTCGGACATGATGCGGGTAGGACCTGAGCAACGCTTGTTCATCTCGGAATACTGGGGACTGGACAAATCCCCGCCGGAGCAATTCATGAGATGGGTCAATGCGCTTCTGCATGGAGACTTAGGAACTTCGATGATCTTCCGTGAGCCGGTAGACCAAGTGATAAGCGAAAGGTTCATAAACTCTATCGCGTTAATGGCCGTTGCCTGGTTAATTTCCGGCTTGGTCGGATTTACGGCTGGCGTAGTTGCGGCAATGAAAAAAAACACTTGGATAGACAGGTTGATCCAATGGTATTGCTATACGCTGGCTTCTACTCCGACGTTTTGGTTAGGGTTGCTGCTGTTGATGGTTTTCGCGGTGTGGCTCGGATGGTTCCCGGTCGGGTTGGGCGTACCGGCAGGGGTGCTTGCGGATCAAGTCACTTTGGTTGACCGCGTACGGCATATTCTATTGCCTGCCATGACGCTCAGTATTGTGGGGATTGCTCCGATAGCTCTGCATACGCGCCAGAAGTTGCTGGAAGTCATGTCGAGCGATTACGTGTTGTTCGCGAGAGCGAGAGGCGAGCGAGGGTTTGGACTTATTCGAAGGCATGGTTTGCGCAACATCGCCCTTCCTGCGATCACGCTACAGTTCGCGTCGTTCAGCGAGCTATTCGGAGGCGCTGTTCTAGCGGAGCAAGTGTTCTCCTACCCGGGACTTGGACAGGCGACGGTAGAAGCGGGTCTGAGAGGGGATGTGCCTCTACTCATGGGGCTTGTTTTGTTCAGCACGATATTCGTTTTTACGGGGAACACGATCGCCGATCTACTCTATCGGGCAATTGATCCGCGCGTCCGGAAAGGTAGGGTGGTTTAATGGCACGCGGGGTTTATTCGGGTGTTCAATTGAAACCTTCTCTTCGGATTAATCGGCGGAAAAGAGCGTTGTATACGGTAGTAGCCATTGTGGGATTTTTGATCCTCATTGTATCGAGCGCGATGGTGATGGGGGATAACCGGTTAACTACGAATCTTGGGAATCGTAACTTACAGCCGTCGTTATCCCATCTTTTTGGGACGGATTGGCTCGGCAGAGATATGTTCGCTCGTACAGTTAAAGGTCTTACGCTTAGCATAGGTGTGGGAATGCTCGCTGCCGTTTGCAGCGCATTCATCGCGACCGCCGTCGGACTTGCGGCCGCCTTGCTTGGAAAAACCGCGGATCGTTTCTTTTCCTGGCTTATCGATCTGTTCCTGAGCGTGCCGCATCTCGTAACTCTTATTCTTATTGCCTTCGTTAGCGGAGGCGGTGTTAGAGGCGTCATTATTGGCGTTGCGCTTACGCATTGGCCAAGCTTGTCGCGAATTATTCGAGCCGAAGTGCTGCAATTGCGATCCGCTGAATTCATTAAAGTATCGAAGAGACTTGGAAAATCGAGTTGGTGGATCGCGACCAGGCATCTAATGCCGCATCTTGTCCCCCAACTGCTGATCGGGGTGTTGCTGCTATTTCCTCATGCGATATTGCATGAAGCCTCGATTACGTTTCTAGGACTTGGCTTGTCCCCGCATCAGCCTGCAATCGGCATTATTTTATCGGAAGCGATGCGTTATTTATCAACCGGCATGTGGTGGCTGGCCGTATTTCCGGGGTTAGGCCTTCTCGTTGTGGTTCGTATGTTCGATCGCCTCGGGGACAGATTGCGGACATTAATCGATCCGCGTCATGCGAACGATTAATAGTAAGCCTAAAGATTAAGCGGGGGGATGCAGGGTGGCTCTATTAAAGGTCGATAAGCTTTCCGTATCTTTTATGCAATACACGGGTGGCCTACGGCAACAAATCGTTCAGACGATCACCGATTTGCATTTATCTGTGAATGCCGGCGAGATCGTCGCCGTATTCGGTTCAAGCGGATCGGGCAAGAGCCTGCTTGCGCACGCGATTATGGGAATTCTACCGGATAATGCCACAATGTCCGGGACGATCCACTTCGATGGCCGAATATTGGATCAGGATAGAGCGTTATCTCTTCGGGGTAAAGAAATCGCGCTGGTGCCGCAGTCGGTGAACTATCTGGATCCGCTTATGAGAGTCGGGGCGCAGGTAAGGACGACTGCCGTCGGAGAGGATCGGGCGTCCGCGCAGCGAGCTATCTTTAAGCGGTATCGGCTTAACGACAACGTAGAGCGAATGTTTCCGTTTCAATTGTCGGGCGGTATGGCGCGTCGAGTGTTGGTTTCCACGGCCGCGATCAGCGGTGCCCGACTGATCATAGCGGACGAACCGACGCCGGGCATGCACCCGGACGACGTAACGGAAGCTCTTAACACGTTTAGAGAATTGGCGGATAACGGCTGTGCCGTATTGTTCATCACGCACGATATCGAGGCGGCGCTGCGTATTGCAGACCGCATTGCCGTTTTTTATGCAGGAACGACAGTGGAAACCGCGCTAGCGGCGGACTTCGCGGGAGATGGCGAACGGCTTCGGCATCCCTACAGCAAAGCATTATGGCAGGCGTTGCCGCAAAATGCATTCGTTCCGATTCCGGGCGCTCAGCCTAGACCCGATCATTTGCCTTCGGGTTGTCTGTTCGCCCCGCGTTGCGCTCGGGTTACGGACGCTTGTACGGAGTCGCGACCGGAGATGCGCGAAGTTCGAGGCGGGTCGGCGAGGTGTATCCATGCTTCTTGAGGGGAAGAATCTCGGCTTCCGATACGACGGGAACGATTGGTTGTTCCGGAATCTGGATGTGACCGTTCATTCCGGCGAGATCGTAGGTCTTGTCGGACCAAGCGGATGCGGCAAAACGACGTTAGGGCAAGTCCTTGCAGGGCATCAATTGCCTGTGGAAGGTGTGATTGCCCTGAATGGACAGGCTTTGCCGAGAAGTGGCTATCATCCGGTTCAATTGGTGTTTCAGCATCCGGAACGAGCGGTCAACCCGCGGTGGCGTATGAGCCGTGTTTTAGATGAGGGAGGAATACCCGATCCGGCATTCATGGATGCGTTGGGTATTCAGGAAAGCTGGTTGCAGCGAACGCCTAGTGAATTATCCGGCGGAGAGTTGCAGCGAATATGCATCGCGAGGGCTTTGGGCGGGAACGCTCGTTTCCTCATTGCCGACGAGATGACCACGATGCTCGATGCGATCACGCAAGCGCAAATCTGGCATGCCGTGCTCGAAGCGGCCAAAGCTCGAAACCTTGGACTTCTTGTAATCAGCCATGACCAGCAATTAGTCGAACGAATTTGCGATAGGCGGATATCCTTCTGGTAAACGCTCATTTTTAATATGTTGCATGTAAAAGGGAATGCCACGGCGCATTTCCTTTTATTTTTGCAATCTAAAATAAAAATTTTATATACGTTGACATGTATATACACTTAGGTGTATATTATGGATATGAACATAACCCTATTGCAACAAAATCTATTTACGATCTCAGAGCCAAACCGTTTTAACATCGTAGAGCTTCTCAAACAAGCGCCTCGTTCGGTAAGCGAAATCGTTCAGGCGCTTAACCTCGGACAACCGCAAGTGTCGCGCCATTTGCGAATATTGAGCGAGGCAGGGTTGGTACGATCGCGTACCAAAGCACAACAGCGAATATATAGCCTTGAAGCTCAGCCGTTTCAGGATCTCGATGCTTGGTTCGATTCGTTCAGCCGCTTGTGGGAAGAACGTCTCGACAATTTCGAGGATTATATGCTCGACTATTCCAAGAAGGAGAAGCCTTGACAGCGATGAACAGCTTTTATTAAAGAGAGGATGGATCGATTTGAACAGTCGAACTAAAGTGAGCAAGGACAGGAAACTAAGAGAACTCACAGTCGAAAGAATCGTTGCCTTGCATCCTAATCTTGCATGGGAAGGCTGGACTCGACCGGAACATATCGCGCGTTGGTGGGGACCTCGATCATGGACCGCTACCGTGCACGAAATGGATGTTAGACCTGGCGGGCTCTGGCGCTATAGTCTGATATCGGACGACGGAAACGGGGAAGAGGCTTTCTGCAGAGCCGTCTATCACGAAGTCAACGAACCATCCGAACTTGTCTACACCGACTCTTTCGCCGACAAGGACTGGAATATCGTAGAGAACAGCGACATGTTAACGACCGTTTCATTTAAAGAGGTCAGCAACGGAACTAGACTCCGCATCGTTACGCGGTTCGCGAATGTTCAAGACTTGGACAATGCCGAAGCTATGGGGATGGTTGAAGGGTTTACGGATGCCTTTAGTCGCCTTGAACAATACTTGAACACAATTACTGGAGGTACGACTATGCAAACGATATTTTCTAAAGATGGAACAAAGATTGCCTATGACAAAAAGGGAAATGGACAAGCGATCATATTAGTAGCGGCAGCTGCTGCCGACCATAGGGATGCCGCACAATTGGCCGATCAGCTTGCTAATCATTTTACAGTTTACAACTTCGATCGCCGCGGGCGCGGTCAAAGCTCCGATGCCGCTACATATGCGCCCGAACGGGAAGTCGAGGACATCCAAGCCATTATTGCCGCCGCAGGAGGTAAAGCCTACTTGTTCGGAAGTTCGTCCGGCGCCGTGTTAGCCCTTGATGCGGCGAGCAAGTTGGGCGAGCAAGTGACTAAGCTATTTCTGTACGAACCGCCGTTTATTATTAATGATAGCCGTTCGCCAGTGCCGGCAGATTACGTTAGTCGCCTGAACGAACTGATCGAAACCGACAGAAGAAGCGATGCCGTCGAATATTTCATGACCGCAGCCGTCGGAATCCCCGCCGAGTTTGTCGAGTACATGAAAGCAGATCCATCCTGGAAGAACATGGAGCGTATGGCGCATACGCTAGCTTACGATGGCCGCATTATGGGCGATACCCAATCCGGTAATCCGCTCCCGACTGACCGGTGGCAGGTTAACGTACCAACTGCGATTATGACCGGAGAGAACAGCGAACCGTTGTTCCATGACGCGGCCAAAGCGCTTGCCGATCTATTGCCGCAAGCCGAGCACCGGCTTCTCGCCGGACAAGATCATTCGGCAGTCGTAATGGCGCCAGAATCCTTGGCTTCGATAATCGTCGATTTTCTTCGTATTCCCGTGGCCAAACAAGAGGTGAATTTGAGTGACTGATCTAAGAAATCGGCCAGATTACCGAGTAACGGAATTGGAGGAAGAAAGTAATGGTTGAACCGAAATTCATCTTGAAACCTTTATCTCCGATTGCCGTCAATGCCGCCCTGCTGTCCGTCGTCTTAGGGATTCTATTCGTTCTTCTTCTAGGGTGTCTTCATCTATTGGAGCCGGAATTTGATCCGATGTGGCGCTTTATTAGCGAATACGCACTTGGCGACTTCGGTTGGATGATGCATCTTGCATTCGGAGTTCTGGCTATGTGTCTGATTAGCACTTGCGTGGCAATCTTCTCGCAAATCCGCACGATTGTTGGATTTATCGGACTCGTAATCCTTGGAATAAGCGCGGTCGGCATGTTCTTCGCGGCGATTTTCGTTACCGACCCGATGACCGCAAGTCCAGATGAAGCTACGTTTAACGGCAAAATGCACGTACTCGGAGCAACATTAGATTATACCCCGGTGGCTGCTCTTCTGCTCAGCTTTGCTTTGGTTCGCAACCAAGCTTGGAGGCCTATTCGCAAGCGATTGTTTATTACCGCTGGTATTACCTTGATTGCCATGGCTGCTTTTATGTTTCAGATTCCTCACGATGGACAGTTTGGCCCCGACATTCTTGCCGGTCTATTCGGACGATTATTGATCTTGTCCTATTTCGGGTGGCTCTTCACCGTTGGGATACATGCGCTTAAGCTAAGTAAACAAGCCGTGAGTAGTTAATCCCATAATGGAGGATTCATGAATAACGATTATGTTGAAATCGTAACAAAGCCGATCACTTGCCCAGAGTCCTGCGGACGGCTGCTTCGATCC
The DNA here is from genome assembly GCF_012849095.1 of Cohnella herbarum. Taxonomy (NCBI): domain Bacteria; kingdom Bacillati; phylum Bacillota; class Bacilli; order Caryophanales; family Paenibacillaceae; genus Cohnella; species Cohnella herbarum. The sequence continues at coordinate 1,680,176 of NZ_CP051680.1, read as the reverse complement.
AGCCCCAGGGAATCAGTTTGCTTGCCAGAATAAGCAACCGCGCGCCGCGACCGATCGGATAGCGCAGGCGCCGGGAACGTTTGCCAACGGCAAGACGGGCCACCAGATCCGCGACCTCCTGAGGATCCGGAGAGGTTTCAGCCGCTTTGCGGGCATATTCGAGCACGGGATCCATCATCCGCTTATACGGTGAATTCGGTTGCGAATGAATACCTGCGAAGCCTTTACTCCAGATCGGCGTGCGATAAGCACCTGGCTCCACGAGAAAGACTCGGATGCCAAATGGCGCAACCTCATGGCGAAGACTTTCGCAGAAGCCTTCGACCGCGAACTTGGATGCGGCATAAGCGCCGTATCCGGGTAAGCCGATCCTGCCGCTAACGCTGCCGATTTGAATGATAGCGCCGTCTGCTTGCCGGCGCATCAGGGGCAGAACGGCGCGAGTCACGGCTACGGCTCCCATGAAGTTCGTCTCCATCTGCGCTCGCCAAGCTTCCATCGGTACCTCTTCGACGAAGCCTCCCGCGGCGAATCCGGCATTATTCACCAACACGTCTATTTTACCGTGCTTGCTTATCGTTTGCGATACGGCTTCCTCAATCGTTGTAGCATCCGTGACATCGAGCTTCACGACATCTATTCTCGCGCCAACACCGGACTGTTCGGCTTCCCGCAACAATGTCGCTTGCCGTTCCGGATCGCGCATCGTGGCGACGACCCGGAGTCCTTTTTGCGCCAATGCGACTGCGATCAGCAGACCAAAACCGCTGGAGGCGCCTGTGACTAGCGCTATTTTCTCTACGTCTGCCATCTTCGATCCTCCTTCACCCATAGACTAAAGTTTGTATTTGCGTAGTAACGGTACGCCGATCCTAACTAGAAGCCATTCGAGCGCGGACCAGCACCAGCGGCGGCTTAACGGCAAATGACGGATATGAACCGCCGTATATTCGATCTCGGCAACGGCGCCTCTATTCCGTTTGAATTGGGCCGCCCCGGAGCTTTCATGCAGCAATAGACCGCGATCTCTAGCCAGTTCGATCAGCAACGAAGACAACATCCGATATAAGCCAAGCTCCTGCGGGAGAGACGTATCGTACCCGAAGAGAGGCGTCGTCATTGCGCCGTTCCGCGCATAGAAGCCGAGCACGGCATCGAGGCGGCCATTGCGGCGATAACCGAATAATTCAAGCGTCCCTTCTCGGAGCGCTTCCTCCAACAATCTTTCAGAGAACTGCGGATTGTAGAAGGAATATTTCTCTAAATAGAGCATCCGATATAGCTCTGCGATGCGAGGGACATCCTCGTCGGTCATCCCGCTAGCGTCAACTTTCTCATACCCGTGCTTGTCGGCTAGCGCGTCGTCTCGTTTAAGCAACCAGCGCGACTTGGCATTGCCGAAGTTGGAATCATCGGTCCGTAGCAGATAGATCTGCCTACTCGGGACGAGTCGGCATTTCCTTGAACCTAACCGATCAAGCTCCCGGGCGTTCAGGGACGGATTTAACGAGCGGAATGCGATGGCATGATCGGGAAATGCCGCCAGAAGCTTGTCCAACGCGGCCTCCCATTGTTCCTCGGCAAGAGCAGGGAAAAGGTTGGTCGACAACAGCCAGTTGTTAACGTGAACGATGCGATTAAAGCTCGCCCGCTTCAGCAATACCCCGATCCCGGATAGCAGCGCGCCTAGGCTAGCGATAAGCATACGATTGCCTAACAGGTCCAGCTCTTGCTTGGCATAGCTGACATAATGGGTATAAGGCGAGCAGACGTAGGAATTATCGTACTCCGAGTCGTTCACGGTGATGGGGACCGGTATTCCGTCAATGGAGAGAATGAGAAGCCGCGTACGGACATTCCGGACGTACAGCTCGGAGCCATGCTTTAACATCGGAAGTAGGAATCGCTTGGCATAGAGGCCGTATTCCGTATCCGGCCAAGTATACTCATGCACATTAGATGCGTCGAACAGATCGACTCGCGGGCTCACGGCTTGTATTTCCTTTCGACGCGCCGAAGCTTATTGGGCCCGGCAAGATAAGAGTAAGCTGCGAATTCAAGTTCGGGCATTCGGCAACTCAACCGATCGCATAACGCCGCGATCGACTGACGAACGAGATCCTCCGTCGAAGCGCGTCCATGTTCCGTCAGCTCAAGCTCGATCGTCCATTTGTCCAACGCCGTCTGAACCGTCCGGTATTGTTCGATAGCAGATGAGGATTCGATGATCGCGCGGGTCACGAAGTCGGGATAAACCGTTACCAGTTCTCCGTTTCCCTGCTTGCCGGTTGCATAGAAAATATCGTCGCAGCGGCCTTCAATCCGTTCGATAGCGGTATAAGGCGACCCGCATGGGCAGGGCCATTCGCTCTCGGTGAGCAGATCGTTCAACCGATAGCGGACGATGGGCTGGGTCGTGCGGGAGATGTCTGTGACGATCGGTACGAATGTTCGAGACCTACCCGGCACGTACTCCTTTTCGATATAGACCAGATCTTCGTTCAAATGAAGCGTTCCGTGCGGACATGTGCAGCCCAGAAAGCCCTCCGTGCATTGATAAATCTGGTGAACGGTTTGACCGAACGCTTGACCGATCGCCTCCCGGTCCAGCGGATCTAGTACCTCGGCGACGGAGATGATCCGACGGGGACGAACGTCTAGCTTGCCGGACCGGAGTGCTTCTGCAAGCACGCGCAGTACGGAAGGAGGTGCCGCGATCACGTCGGGCTGCTGTCGTCCGAGTGACTTGAGATGGTCCGACAACGGAAGGAGAAGATCATAGAAGCTGAAGGTGAGCCGCTTGCTGCGAACGGATTCGTACAAATTGCTGTTCGCTCTCAGGAAGAAGGCGATCGACGTGCGGGCGAGGATCGAACCGGGCAACATCTTGCCCAGCATCGCTCCCGCCCAACCCGCTCGTTCGCGACTTCCGACGAGGAACAGTCCTCGATTGCCGGACGTGCCGGAAGACAATCCGATTGTCACTTCGCCTACGGCAGGCTTGAAATCCCGAGAGGCTTCCGCCGCACTCGCCACGGCAAAAGCCTGATCTTTGGTGATACTCGCTGTATTCAAACGGTCAAAATGCTCCATCATGATCGATTTGTCGATTAGAGGGAAGGACCTCCATTGCCGAGAAGGGATTTCACCCCACCAATCTCGATAAAAAGCGGATCGTCTTCGAATGAATTCGACATGCCGAACGACTCGGCGCTCGCGGCGTCGTTCGAATGACGCGCTGTCCGCCCTTCCGCCGCGTCTCTTGCCATCCCGATAATGCTTGATAAAAGCAAATATATTCCTCACAGACGGTGAACCTCCTCGCTATCGATATCGAAAAATTCCTTGCAATGGCTTGGTACCAAGATAAGCTCCGGATCTGCGACTTGCCATTTTCTCAACCGATCGAACGTTTCGCGGTATGCCGTTCGATCGGACATGACGATGCCAGCGATAGGATGAGGCGGCCGATTCTCGCGAAGCGCGCGGCTCGACCAGGCGGCATCGGCGCAGAGCAACACCCTTGCGTTAGCCGTGGAAAGCAACAGGCCGATCTGTCCCGCTGCATGACCCGGTAGAGGGATGGCGATCAGACTGCCATCTCCGAAAATATCGCGACCGCCGGAAAAAGGGATGTCGTCAGAGAGTGATATCTCCATTGACGCACGTTCGATCGGCTGCGCGATTTCGTCAAAGGTATCCGGCAGCAAGCCCGCAATGAAACCTGCGCGGGTCGCAGGGACAGGCCCGAGCGTCCGAACGGCGTCATAAGCAGACTGCGGATAAAGGAACCGGGCAGAAGGGAAATCCCGCGCTCCCCCGATATGGTCGGCATGAAAGTGCGAGAGGATCACATAACGGACTTCCTCTACGCCAATACCGAGCTTGGCCAGTTGGCGGACGGCGGTATTCTCTTCCTGCAACCGGACGGGGGTAAGGTGGCGGTATAACGAATAAGGGAGCGACATCGTCAATTCTCGAAACCTCGAGGAGTAGCCGGTATCGAACAGAATCCAGCCGCGCGACGGGTGGCGGATACAAGCGAAGCCGGCCGGATAAGCGGCAGGACGTATGGAGCCGCCTCGTAGCGTCACGAATTCGGGATGTAAACAATAACCCGCGGATAATAGAAGCAACTCGACCGGTACCGTTCGAAGATGATGCGTCATAGGCGTTCGTTCCGCCACCAGTCCGCGAACCGGCGCAATCCTTCTTTTATGGAAATTCGCGGTTCATACCCAAGGGATTTGCGCGCTTTGGATATATTGAGCGTCTGGCTATAGGCGAGCAGCCCGACCGTGTACCGCGTGAACTTCGGTTCCGGACCAAGCGAAGGAAGGGCCCGGTATAACCATTCCAAACCTTGTCCCGCAGCCAACGCGATCGGACGAGAGACAGGCTTGACGCGAAGAGGCAATTGCAACTCATCGAACAATTGCCTTAGCAACTCGATCAACTTGACGGGTTCGCCGTTGGAAATATTGTAGATATGTCCGGTAGCGTCATCCGGCGCTCGGCAGGCCATAAGAAGCGCATCTACGACATTGTCCATGAAGGTCAGATCAAGCTCCGCTTGACCTCCGCCGATCATCGGAATACCCCGCGACTCGTTCACGCGCAGCAGACGCGGAAAAAGCGAAGTGTCGCCCGGCCCGAAAATGGCTCTCGGACGGATAATGACCGAAGGCAAGCCATTAGCTCCGGCATCCGATACGATTCTCTCCGCGATAAGCTTGGTAGCGGCATAGGCATTCACCGGCTTTCTCGGAAGTTCCGTTTGTTCGGAGATAAGCAGCCGATCGGAATAATCGAAATAGACGCTTGGCGTCGAGACGTGCACGAGTCTACGCACGCCGTGACGAAGACAGCCGGTAACGACATTCTCCGTACCGGTTACATTCATCTCGTAAAAATCCCGGTAACGCCCCCAGGGGGAGGACAACGCCGCGCAATGGATGACGTAGTCCTGTCCCGCGCAAGCTTTCTCGATCTCCTTTGTACTACGCAAATCCGCCTGAACGAAGGGGATACCTTGCTCGGTCAGCAAGCGTCCGGCTTGCGGGTCGCGGCCGAGCCCTTGCACGTCCCAGCCCAAATCTCTAAGACGAAGGGCCGTCGCCCGTCCTAGAAATCCCGTTGCGCCAGTCACGAGCGCCTTAGTCATCGTTCACCATTCCATTCTATATCGGATGTTGAAGCCTCTTGCAGGGAGAAGCCCCGGCGACGCGCGACGCGACGAGTCCAAGCGAGAAGCCGGAATTGCTCCGCGAACGGCTTCGGATCCTCCCGACGAAACACGACGTCTCGGCTGCTCCGGTAAGCGCGCTGCCATTCGCGAAGCATGCGCTGCCTGACGGCTTGCGTCAACCCGAACGACAGCATTGCGGCTGTTAGCATGGCGCCGCTTCCGGCTATCTCCGAAGGCGTCGCGATTCGACCGTTCGCGATGAGGCCCGACGGAGTCAGTAATGCCTCCGCCAGACTGCCGTCCGAGGAGCCGAACAGATGGACCCCGCTCGTCGCGCGAGGGTTGCATTCCATCGGCATGACGGCTCCTTCCGGAGATACCATGAAGTCGAACGCGATCTGACCGGTAAAGCTGCTTCGACTAATGAAGTTTCGTACCCACTCGAATAGCTGAGGCTGTATAGCCGGCTCATAATGAATGCTAGCTCCGCGCCCGGCTCGAAAACGACTGCGGTAGGCGGCATGAGCGGTGATCACGCCGTCGTGCGCCACGCTATAAGTGCACCATTCTTCGCCTCGCAGCAGTTCTTGCGCAACCCAAGGAAGAGTTGGCGACGCCTTGGCATTTTCCAACTTACGGACAAAATGTTGCCGCTGTTCGGCAGATAAGGAACCTCGGCTCAAATCCATGAACAAAGTACGCGATGCGAACCGGGAGTAAGCCGGTTTGAGCACGAGTCCTTCGCCGAACCGGGAGTCTTCGAGCAGCGGCAGCCAGCTTTCCGGAAACTCGATCAGCACGGTTGCCGGAACAGGCAAGCCCATACGCTCGGCGAATCGTATAAATTTTTCTTTGTGATGAACGCGTTCCAGTTCATCGATCGGAGTAGCGAACACCCGGCAGACGCCGTCAAACCGGTCAAGTTCCCTGGAGATGTAGAAGATCTCTTCGCATACCGGTATCAAAACGTCAATGTCATGTTCCTCTGCGATCTTACGCAGCGACTGGACGTATCCGGACGGGTCGCCGATCGGAGCGGGTACGGTAAAGCTCCGTTCGACGGAACGGGATACCCGGCACAAATGATACGGAATGGACTCGGCTGCGTACACGCGATGCCCGGCGGCTTGAAACAGGCGAGACAACTCCAAAGCAGCTGGAGATCTCCCTCCGGTGATAAGAATGCTAAGGGAGTCAGAGTCTGCGCTAGTAGTCAAGAATGAGCCCTCCCAACGTAAGCCCGGCGGCCGTACCGATCAGCAACACGCGGTCGCCTCTTCCGATCCGGCTCGTCCGGATCGTTTCATGAAGACCCATGGGGATGGACGCGGCGATCGTGTTTCCGTGATCTGGCGTGATATAAACGAGCTGTTGTTCCGAAATATCCAGCTTTTTACGCATGAGTCGGACGGCCATCGCGCTGCCTTGATGTGGGATGACCGCCTTAAAGTCGGACATCCTCGTGCCGGCGGCTTTCAGAAGTTCATCCGTGAAGGCCGGCAACAGGCGCGAAGCCATTTTGAAAATAGCGGGGCCGTCCATTTGGAATAAATAGTCTTCCGGCTGAGCGGGAAGAGGGCCGCGCGGGTGACGTTTCGTGCCCCCGGCGCGGATCTCGGAATAGGGTGCTCCCGTGCCGAAAGTACGAAGGGAAGCGCCGATGATTCCGGACGGATCGCCGTCTCCGGATGGTCCGATGACGACGGCTGCGGCTCCGTCGCCGAACAAGGCCGCGCTTTCTTTGTTCCGCCAATCCATTCCGACGGAAGCGATCTCGGACGAGACGATTAGCACGTATTTGTACCTGCCGGTCGCGATCATGCAGGACATGGCGTCGAGCGCGGCCAGGAAACTCAGGCACGTCGAATCGATATCGAACGCGGGCACGCCAGATTGTTCCATCCCCATCGCCCGTTGAATGAACACGGCCGAGCAGGGGAGCGCTTGTTCTTTGGTGCCGCTCGCGCTAACCAGGCAGTCCAAGTCCGAGAATTGAAGATTTGCGGCTTTTAGGGCTTCGAATGCGGCCTTAGCTCCCATCGCGGACGCCGTATCATCGGCACCCGCGAAGTGACGGAAAGAGACGTCCGTCATTCGGCGTGTCCAGCCCGGAGCAACTCCGAGACGTTCGTCCATTTCCGAGTCCGAGATCGGCTGGCCGGGCAAATATTTTCCAGTTCCTACTATTTTTACTTTGCGCGTATTCGTACTCATCGTATAAACTCCTTACCGGTGCGTAACGTTCTCACACGTTCATTGTGAAGGATAGAAACACGACCGGATAGTACCAATTGTTTATAGTACCGCCAACTTACGACCATAAACGTTACTATTCGACAAAGGTTACGGAGGTTCCTGTAATCGTTCGGCCCTTTAGGATTCAAGGGAATAAATAGCTATATCGATTTCTATCCCGGCTACTTCAAAGGGTTATGAAGCAAGCATCCAATTTATAGGTGTCGGTTTTTCGACGAGATTGATCTAGGTTGACTTTCAATCGTAACCCTGTTATATTTATCTTAAATTTAAGATATATGATATTAAGATTGTTGAGTTAAGTGTTTTTACCGGCAGGGTGGGTAAGCTAAAATCGACTGGAGGAATAGATCATGAACGGATTAAAAGGCATACATCACGTAACGGCAATTACAAGCAGCGCAGAGCGGAATTACGAATTTTTCACATACATCTTAGGAATGCGTTTAGTTAAGAAGACGGTTAACCAAGACGATATTCGAACTTACCATTTGTTTTTTGCGGATGATAAGGGTAACCCGGGTACGGATATGACGTTCTTCGATTTCCCTAATATCCCTAAGGGCGTTCATGGGACGAACGAGATTTCGAAAACTTCTTTCCGGATACCTACCGATGCGTCGCTTGACTACTGGGAACAACGGTTTAATCGTCTGTCAATCAAACATTCGGGAATACAAACGCAATTCGGCAAAAAGACGCTTTCTTTCGTTGATTTCGATGATCAGCATTATCAGTTAATATCCGATGAGAATAACAAAGGCGTCGCTTCGGGAACGCCGTGGCAAAAGGGACCGATTCCGCTAGAGCATGCCATTACCGGCTTAGGACCCATTTTCGTTCGCATCGCTCAATTCGATCATTTTAAGGAAATGCTGGAAAAAGTATTATTATTCAAGGAAATCGCCAAAGAAGGATCATTCCACTTGTTCGAAGTCGGAGAAGGCGGCAATGGAGCCCAGATCATCGTTGAACACAATATCGTTCTTCCTCAAGGCTATCAAGGTTCCGGTACCGTGCATCACGTGGCATTCCGCGTTGAAGACCGCCAAGTATTGGAGGAATGGATCAACCGCTTGGACAGCTTCGGGTTACATTCGTCCGGTTATGTAGATCGCCATTTCTTCGAATCTTTGTACGCCAGGGTTGCTCCCCAAATTCTATTCGAATTTGCAACGGATGGGCCAGGATTTATGGGAGATGAGCCCTACGAAACGCTAGGGGAAAAGTTGTCTCTTCCTCCGTTCTTGGAAAACAAACGGGAACAGATCGAGGAACGGGTTCGTCCGATCGATACGGTACGCAGTACCAAAGATTTGGTTAAAGAATAAGGTTAAACCGATATCGTGCCGCCTCATCTACGGATGGAGCGGCACTATTCGCTATATAATCCATAGATACTCTGCTAGAATGACATCATAAACCGAGACTTTGATGCGGAATGACAAGCCATAAGGCAGGAGATGACTATGTTAACGAAGCAACGTCTGCAAGAGATTGAACGATTGCAACAAGAGTGCGAGAGACATGATGGCATCCAGTTGAAGCTTAATTGGGATATGCTTAAAAAACGCGAATCCGATCAGTTAGACTTTTTTTATTACGAAAATGACGAACTTGCAGCGTTTTTAGGTTTGTACGACTTTGGTTCTACGGTCGAAGTATGCGGCATGGTGAAACCAAGGGAGCGACGCAAGGGACATTTCGATAGCTTGTTCCATCAGGGAATGAACGTAGCCAAACAACAAGGCTACAAGAAAATCTTATTGAACGCGCCAACGGGATCGGAAGCGGCCAAAGCTTTTTTGAACAAACAAGGTGCTGAATACGCCTTTTCCGAGCATCAAATGAAGTGGCAACAAAGACCGATCGAAGAAGCAGAAGGCATTATTCTGCGGGAAGCAACAGCCGACGATTATAAGATGCGCGTTCGGTTGACCGTTACGGCGTTCGGCTTGGAAGAAGCCGATGCCCAGGAGATAGAAAATAGGGTCGACCAGGACTCGGAAGCCGAAATGCTAATGATCGAAGCGGACGGAGAAACCGTCGGGAAAATTCGCGTGGATCGCCAAGACGGGGAGGCGTGGCTTTATGGATTTTCCGTTTTGCCGGAACGGCAAGGCAAAGGGATCGGCAGGAAAGCGCTTCGCCGAGTCATTAAACAGTTAAGCGCAACCGGTCATTCGGTTCACTTGGAAGTCGAGACGAAAAACGATCAAGCGTTAGGATTGTACGAATCGGTTGGATTCAAAGCGGTGCATTCGCAAGATTATTACAGGTATCCATTTTGAATAGTAAATCCAGGAAGGAATGGTTCTTGTCATGTATGAACAGAAAACCAAAGAAACCGAAGCCAGCGTCATAGAGTTTATCGAAAATATCGACAACCTTAAGAAGCGCGAGGATGCTTACAAGCTGTTGGATCTCTTTACCGAAACGACCGGTCATCCCGCGAAGATGTGGGGGCCTACGATTATAGGATTCGGCTCGTATCACTATAAATATGCATCTGGTCATGAAGGTGATGCGCCGCTTGTAGGATACTCGCCGCGTAAAGCCAAGATCAGCTTGTATTTTGCGACAGGCGATGCCGCGCGCGAGACTTTGCTTAAAGATTTCGGAAAATTTACCGCAGGTAAAGGCTGCGTCTACATCAATAAGGTAGCGGATATTGATACTGAAGTGTTAGTTGCGTTGATCAACCAGTCCGTTAAGTTCCTGAACGAGACGTACCCCTCCGGCTGATTGAGTATCTTGATAAGGTCGAATTCCGGATGAAGCGTGAGTGGGTGTGTGAGGGAGAGATAGGCGGAAGTTCGACCTATCTGCTTCGAGTTAGCGCCGCGTGAGGGAGAGATAGGCGGAAATTCGACCTATCTGCTCCGAGGTAGCCCTGCGTGAGGGAGAGATAGGCGGAATTTCGATCTGTCTGCTCCGAGTTAGCTCCGCGTGATGGGGAGATAGGCGGAAAATCGACTAACATTCTAGTAGTTAGCTAGCGAGGTGACTAGTTTCTGCGAGAGTTACTCGAAAAATTCGATTAATTCCAGCGAGGTGACCAGTTTCTGCGAGAGTTACTCGAAAAATTCGACTAATTCAAGCGAGGTGACCAGTTTCTGCGAGAGTTACTCGAAAAATTCGATTAATTCCAGCGAGGTGACCAGTTTCTGCGAGAGTTACTCGAAAAATACGATTAATTCCGGCGAGGTGACCAGTTTCTGCGAGAGTTACTCGAAAAATTCGATTAATTCCAGCGAGGTGACTAGTTTCTGCGAGAGTTACTCGAAAAATTCGACTAATTCCAGCGAGGTGACCAGTTTCTGCGAGAGTTACTCGAAATAATCGATACAATCCCATTGTACCTAGCCATACCTGAATAATTTCGGTAGAAAGCGGGAGCCTATGAAAGGCTTCCGTTTTTTACATTAATTTTCCGGAGGTAAGGTATGGATTCAAGCCTGCATTTCTTGGTCAAGAGAGCGTATGCAACTCCGAGCTTACGGCAGAATATGATGAACTCGGGCATGATTTGCATGTATAGCGACTTCTCCGGGCAAAAGGAAACCAACGATTGCGGCATAGCTTGCTGTTGGGTCTATCGCAGAAACATCTACGTCGACTCGAAACAAGTGACGGTCGAGCAAATAGGCGATTCCGTACACGGAGAATTATTGGCTATTGTTTATAGTCTCGAAATTCTTGGTGAAACGTTGGCGGAAATGGAAACCCGTCCGAAAATCGCCATGTTATATACAGATTGTAGCTGCATAGCCAGACTGATATCCAAAGATAGTCACTTAAAGCCCCAATACGAAGAAATGCGGAATCAAATCACGGCAACTATCAATGGGTTGAAAATGTTTTTTCCCGAGATCTCAGTGAGGGTAAAGTACATTAGCAATCACAAAAAGAATAATGCCCTGCATAAAATAGCGCACGTAGCGGCTAGGAAAGCGATCGGGAAATCATGAAAGAGCGGAAAATGAGGATACAGATCTGCGTTCGCGAGCGAAATTGACAAATGTGATAGATGTTACATTCTTCGGAGATGAGGTATTCTAGTATTAAGATGAAATCATCATCCATTGGAGGGAACAATATGTCCTATCACAACATAATTACCGCATACGATGGATCGAAAGCATCCGAGAAAGCGCTATCACACGCGATTAAGTTAATCCAAGGCAATCCCGGAAGCAAGCTTACGGTGGCCAACGTCCTCGTGAGGCCTGCATACGCTTTCGCCGGATATGGAATGGTTATACCCGAAGGTTACGAGCAGCAGATCAAAGATCATCAAAATTCGCTTGTGGATCAAGCCAAAGCAAAGATCGCGGATCTTCCGTATGCGAAGGTGGTTATCTTGTCGGGTACGCCCGCTACGGCGATTCTGGACTATGCCAAGGAAAATATGTGCGATCTTATCGTTATGGGTAACAGGGGACTGGGCCCGATCCGCGAATGGATGCTTGGCAGCGTAAGCCACCATGTCGCTCAACTGGCGCAAATTCCGGTGTTAATCGTCAAGTAATCGCTTGGCGGACGATATCATCTCGATATTGACTTAAACCGCAAGGCGTGAGTATAGTAAGAGCAGAGCGCAATAGTTATTTAGCCGATAGTGTGCCGCTTGGACGTTGGAGACGATGATCTCCTGTTCAAGCGCACTTTTTTTGTCGCTTAAGATGACGTCCAGAAGTTGACTCATAAGGGGATATGACATGACAAACTCGAAAGCGGCTTCATTCCCGATCGGCAAATTATCGATCATGCTCGCCGTCCTCCAGGATCACGAATGGAGAAAAGACGTGGAAGACGAATTGACCGCGAAAGGGTTCCGTTTCACGATAGGGCGAGTCGGAGCGATGGACATTATCAAGGTCGTGACCGCGATCGAGACGGCCGCCAAAAACAATAAAATCATCGACAGCGAATCGTATCGCGAAATTCATGCCGTCTATCACGCTATTATCGAAGCGATTCAGAGCATCGGGCGGGGAGTCGTGCAATTCGGCGATATCTTGCGCACGGTCGGTTTAACGTTCAGCATCGTTCGGGGTAAAATGGACGGAGCATTGGAGCATAGCGGCGAATGGATAGCCGTCTGCGTATACGGGACGATCGGCGCCCCGAAAAAAGGCTTCGAGCACGAAGCGATCGGATTCGGATTTAACCATATTTAATTATCGGAATAATAGCGGAAGTAAATCGAATCCTTATAGCGATTAGCGATTAGAAGCCATAACCTGATTTTGGGTTGGCTTTTTTTGTTATCAACCGTTCGAAGGGACGAAGAACCTATGACCAAGCAAATCGAATTTCTTAACCCGCCGGAAATCATCAGGCGATCCAACTGGAGAGACCGTTACGAAACGAAAGTCGCGCAGTGGTTGACGCCGTGGGATGGCGTAGAGCTTCCGGAGATCGGCTTCATCGGCGTCCCGTTATCCAAGACGTCGATTAGCGTCTCCGGCGCTTCCATGACGCCGAACGCGCTCCGGGAATTGTTCGCGAACGCGACGACTTACAACGTAGATCACGAAGTGGATCTGCAGCATCTACGTGCCAGAGATCTAGGCGACATCTCGATGCACGTAACGGATTTGTTGAAATGCCATGCGAACATCGAACAGGGCCTGAACAATGTATACGAGACATTGCCCGGCTTGTTTCCTATTATCGCGGGCGGAGACCATTCCATTACTTGTCCGTCGGTTAAGGCTTTCCGTAAGCATGCGGGCGGTAAGGTCGGCATCGTGCAAATCGATTCCCATATGGACGTAAGGAACCTGGAAGACGGAGGGCCGTCGAACGGAACGCCGATACGGGGCTTGTTGGAGTCCGGCACGGTGGAAGGACGGAATATCGCTCAGATCGGCATCCATAGCTTCGCCAATTCCAAAGCTTACCACGATTACGCCAAATCCCAAGGCATCTTGCAATTTACGGCGAATCAAGTGCATCGCGCAGGCATAGAAAGCTTAGTGGAGAAAGCGATCAAAGCTGCGGGAGACGGCACGGAGGCGATTTACGTAACGGTGGACATGGACGTGTTGGATCAGGCTTTCGCGCCGGGCGTACCCGCGATGGTACCCGCCGGTATGACGCCGTGGAAATTGCTGGAAGCGGCTTACATGCTGGGTAGGCATCCGAAAGTTAAAGCGTTCGATATCGTCTGCGTCGACCCGATGCAAGATCCGCGGAGAGCGACCGTTAGGATGACGTTGTACGTTATTCTAACGTTCTTGACCGGATACGCGATGAGATCGAATCCATAGATGAAGGGTGAGACAATGGAAACGGGAACAGGAATCGATTTGTTGGTGCATAACATCGGAACGTTGGTGACGATGGCAGGAAAAGCGGCAGCTCGCAAAGGAGCCGAGATGTCGGAGTTGTCGATGGTTTCTAACGGAGCCGTAGCCATAAGCGAAGGGAAAATCGTTGCGGTTGGCCCTGAAGATAAAGTAAGAGCGCAACTCGGCAATGCGGCTATCGCGGAACAATTCGATGCAGGCGGGAGGTTGGTCACTCCCGGACTTGTCGATCCGCATACGCATCTGGTACACGGAGGATCTCGCGAGCACGAGCTCGCGTTGAAATTAAAAGGAAGCACGTATTTGGAAATCCTGGCTCAAGGCGGCGGAATTCTATGCACGGTGCGCGCAACCCGTCAAGCTACCGAGGAAGAGCTATACGCGAAAGCGCGCCGAAGCTTGGACATCATGCTGCTGCACGGCGTTACGACCGTCGAAGCCAAGAGCGGATACGGGCTCACGCTACAGGATGAATTGAAACAGCTAAGGGTAACCCGAAGCTTGAACGAGTCCCATCCGGTGGATATGGTGTCTACTTTCATGGGTGCGCATATGGTGCCGGAAGAATACAAAGGCCGTTCCGACGAATTCGTAGAACTGCTGATACGACTAATGTTGCCCGAAGTCAAGCGATTAAATCTCGCGGAATTCTGCGACGTATTTTGCGAGCATGGCGTATTCACGGTCGAGCAATCGGAACGGATATTGGTCGCGGCTAAGGCCCTTGGCTTCGGCTTGAAAATCCACGCCGACGAGATCGAACCGATGGGCGGCGCGGAGCTTGCCGGCCGAATCGGCTGCGTATCCGCCGAGCATTTGCTCGCGGCTTCGGACGAAGGCTTGGAGGCGATGGAACGCGCGGGCGTCATTGCCGTCTGTTTGCCGGCGACATCGTTTAACCTGCGGCTGACCCGTCACGCTCGGGCTCGCAAGATGATCGAGTTCGGGTTACCGGTCGCGTTATCGACGGACTATAATCCCGGAAGCTCGCCGACGGAATCCATCCAGCTCGTCATGACGCTGGCCTGCTTGAATCTAGGAATGACGCCGGAGGAGGTGATGACCGCCGTGACGATTAACGCGGCATACGCCATCGGACGCGGGGATTCGATCGGTAGTCTGGAGGTAGGAAAACTAGGAGATTTGGTTATTTTTGAAGCGAACAATCTGGCTTATTTACCTTATCATTTCGGCATTAACCACGTTAACGCGGTAATTAAACGGGGGAAGGTCGTCGTTTCCGAAGGCAGCAGGCTCTCGCAATGAAAAACATATTGACAATAAACGTCGAAATGAAGGATATTATTAGTATGAGTGTTTAGTTGTAAGCGATATCATCAGTATCATCATTGCTGGATGTCAGATAACATTACTCATCAAGAATCTTTCCCTCTCATAACGATGTTTATTTGATCAAAGCTCTATATAGTGATTTAGCCGATAGAATGAAGCTTTGAACAGGGAAACTTTGCGTTTCCTTTTTCGGAGTTCATTCTATTTTTTTTATGCTTACGATGATATTCGTTTACAACCGGACATGATTGCGCGAAATAAGGATAATCGAGTCGAAAAAAGAATGAGATGGAGTGTAGCGAATGAAGAAGTGGGTCGTGTTAACCGCATTATGCATGTTCGTAAGCTTGCTGTCAGCCTGCGGTTCCAATGGTAACAACAATGAAAAACAACCGGCTTCTTCTCCGGCGGCATCTAGCGCGAGCTCGGCTTCGTCCGATCCGTCGGCGTCGCCCGAGCAATCGGACGAGCCGGTCAGCTTGGCGATGGGCATGCAGCCGTGGGTCGGAAACGGACCTTGGTGGATTGCCGACAAGGCGGGAATTTTCAAGAAACACGGTCTGGATGTAACGATCAAGATGTTTAACCAAGATGCGGACATGAACGCGGCCTATGCCGCCGACGTCATTCAAGTGTCTAACGTCGCGACGCACACGGCCATCAAGCTGGCCACGAAAGAGGGCGTTCCGATGACCGGCGTTATTTTCTTGGACGAGTCGCACAAAGCGGACGCCGTTCTTGGATTAACAGGCATCGACAGCATAACGCAATTGAAAGGCAAGAAGATCGCTTTCGAAGAAGGAACGACTTCCGACCTTCTTATCCGTAAAGCGCTTAAAGAAAACAACATTTCCTTGGACGATGTTAAATTCGTTCAAATGCCGGCTTCCGATGCAGGGATGGCACTGCTCGCCAAGAAAGTCGATGCGGCCGTTACCTATGAGCCTTACATTTCGACGATCATGAACAAAGGCGATGCAAGCATTCTGTATTCGGGCGAGAACGCTCCCGGATTGATTAGCGATATTGCCATCGTACGCACGGATTTCCTTGAGGAGCATGCGGGCTTGAAGGAAAAATTGATGAAAGCTTGGGACGAGTCTCTAGCTTACTGGAAAGCGAATCAGGCCGAAGGTAACGAAATCGTAGCTAAAGAAAGCGGAATTTCGGCGGAAGAGCTTCCGGTCATTCTGGACGGACTGAAATATTTCTCCACTGAAGATCAGAACAAGCTGCTTGATTCCGGCGAATTGTTGAAATCCGTGCAGAACATCCAGCAAATCCTGATTGAGCAGGGCGCGCTTGATAAAGAAGTGGACTTGCAAAAAATTGTTCCGACGAAATAAGCAATCTCAATAGCGGCGTTACTAGCCGTGCTTCTGCAAGGCGACCGTTGCGGGGCGGACGAGTCCGAACCGCAACGGTCTCTTCGAAGCATGGAGGATAGCGAAGGAGGACGACATATGTCGCGGTATACCATCTATTCTATCTCCAGCGTTCTCCTGGTGCTGGCAGTCTGGTCGATATTCACGTATACGAATATGGTGGATAGCTTGTTCTTGCCTACGCCCGGAGATATCGTTCAGGCATTGAAGCAAGAAATCGAAGAAGGCATTTTCTTTAAGGACGTCGGCACGAGTTTCTATCGGATATCAGTCGGATTTCTGATCTCTACGATCTTCGCCGTTCCGATCGGGATGTTGATCGCCACTTCCCGAGCCTGGCAAGCGATCTGGGAACCGCTAATCGCCCTGATCCGCTATATGCCGGCGGTCGCTTTTATTCCGTTATCGATCTTGTGGTTCGGAGCGTCCGATATTCAGAAGTTCTTCATTCTGTTCTTGGGCGTGTTCTTCCAAGAAGTCATTATGATCGCCGACAATTGCAAAACGGTAAACAAATCGTTAATCGAGGTCGGAAAGACGCTTGGCTTTAACAAAAGGGAAATTCTAAGACATATCACGTTCAAAGCCGCGCTTCCGGGAATGATGGACACATTCCGTACGACTTGGGGTTGGGCATGGACTTATCTCGTCGTCGCGGAGCTCGTTGCCGCCTCCTCCGGTCTCGGATACCGGATCATGCAGGCGCAGCGGTACATGGCAACGGATCGAATCATACTAGGAATCCTGATCATCGGTTTGCTAGGTTTGATTACCGATATGCTGTTCTCGCTGTTGTACAAAAAAATGTTCCCTTGGAAAGCGCTGGAGAAAGCTAAGGGATGAAAGGGGACATGGTCATGCAAGATGCACGGAATTCGTCCGCTCGACCGGAACAGATGCTGGTTGCGCGCAACGTGACCAAGAAGTTCGAAAGCCACAAGAAAACGATCACGGCGATGGAAGACGTTAGCTTAACGATCGGTAAAGGAGAGTTCGTCTCGCTGCTAGGCCCTTCGGGCTGCGGGAAGTCGACCTTCCTTAGACTGGTAGCCGGACTCGACCCTATGACGGAGGGCGAATTGATCCTGCATAACGAGCCGATTACCGGGGCGGGCAGAGATCGGGGCGTCGTATTCCAGCAATATAGCTTGCTGCCTTGGTTGCATGCGTGGGAGAACGTCGCGTTCGCTTTGAAGAAAGCGGAAGATTTAAGCGCCGCCCAGAAAAAGGAAAAGGCCTATCATTATTTGGATTTGGTCGGTCTTAAAGGGTTCGAGATGTCGTATCCAGCGCAGTTGTCAGGCGGCATGCAGCAACGGGTGGCGATCGCCCGCGCGTTGGTGTTCCATCCTTCTTTGCTGCTTATGGACGAGCCTTTTGGCGCGTTGGACGCGCAGACGCGCAGGGAAATGCAGGATCTGGTCATGAAAGTATGGTCGGAAGAGAAATGCAGCGTATTATTCGTTACGCATGACGTGGATGAAGCGATCTATTTGTCTGACCGCCTCTACATTATGAGCGCGCATCCGGGCCGCGTCGCCCAAGAGATGACGATCGATATTCCTAAGCCGAGAGATTTCAACGATCAACTATCGGATAAATTCATGTATTATAAGAGAGCGATCATCATGGAGCTGGAGCTTCAGAAATCGCTGAAGAACAAGACGGCGAACAAAGGATAGACAGGCTGGAAGGAGCGCGGACTATTGCTTAAGGTGATGCAACGCCAACAATTGCGTGCCAATCGGAGCAGAGCTTCCAAAGGGCAGGATCGTAGGGAAGACGTTCTGAATATCATAGAGCAAGTAAAGCAAAATGGCGATCAGGCGCTTCTTGAGATGACGGAAAGATTCGACCGAGTCAAGCTAGCGCATTTGAAAGTCCAACCGGAAGAGTTCGATGAAGCTTTCGAAGCGATCGACGATACGTTGCTCGATGCGATCCGCAGCGCGATTCGCAATATCCGGGATTATCATGAAAGACAAGTTCGGCAATCGTGGATGAACGCGACGGAGTCGGGCACGATTCTAGGTCAACTGGTCAGGCCGTTGGAACGAGTAGGGATCTACGTTCCCGGCGGTACGGCTTCCTATCCGTCATCGGTCATGATGAACGCCATACCCGCGCTTGTAGCGGGCGTCGAAC
Organism: Cohnella herbarum; assembly: GCF_012849095.1. Lineage (NCBI taxonomy): Bacteria > Bacillati > Bacillota > Bacilli > Caryophanales > Paenibacillaceae > Cohnella > Cohnella herbarum. The sequence continues at coordinate 1,661,592 of NZ_CP051680.1, read as the reverse complement.
AGATCGTGATGACGACTCCTCCAGGCAAGGACGGCAGGATGAATGCCGCGGTTCTGGTCACGGCTAGAGAGTTAGGCATAACCGAGATTTTCAAAGTCGGCGGCGCCCAGGCGATCGCGGCTCTCGCTTACGGGACGGAATCGATCGCCAAAGTCGATAAAATAACCGGGCCCGGCAACGCCTTCGTAGCGGCTGCCAAGCGGGAAGTCTATGGAGACGTAGACATCGACATGATTGCCGGCCCTAGCGAAGTCGTGATCCTCGCGGATGAAACGGCCAATCCGGAATTTACCGCGGCGGATTTACTTGCCCAAGCCGAACACGACCCGCTCGCTTCGGCGATATTGGTTACGACTTCGGCCGCGTTAGCCGAACAAGTGCAGGAGCAAGTGTTAAGTCAGCTCGAGCATCTGAATCGCAAAGAGATTGCCGCACAATCGATCGATCAATGGAGCGCCATATGTATAGCCAATAGTTTGGATGAGGCGTTCGATATCGTGAATGAATTGGCAACGGAGCACTTACAGTTGTGCATCGCCGATCCTTTCGAACGATTAGGCAAAGTCAAGCATGCGGGAGCCGTATTTATCGGCAACAATAGCCCGGTTCCTATCGGAGATTATTACGTAGGACCGAATCACGTGCTGCCGACGAGCGGCAGAGCCCGTTTCTCGTCCCCGTTGTCCGTGGACGACTTCATTAAGAAAATGAGCTTGGTCAGTTATAGTCGGGCGGACATGGCGGCCAATGGACATAAAATAGCTGCGTTAGCCGAATTCGAAGGGCTGCAAGGCCATGCTTATTCCGTTAAGCTGCGCATGGCGAACTCGGAAGAAGGCAGCGGAAAATAAACAAAAAGAATATGGCCCTTTAGCGATTAGTGATTAGAAGCCGAACCCTTTTTTGGTTGGCTTTTTTTTATTACTCGTAAAGCAGGTGCGGATCATGAAACAAGTACATCAAGAGCAACAGGCGCAACCGATGAAAGAGACCCCCGTCATGGTGGGCGGCGGAGAGATGACGATCGAACAGGTCGTGCGCGTGTCCAGAAATTATGCCGAAGTTGACATTCTGCCGGAGAGCGTCGCACTGATGAAGCGTACCCGCGATTACGTGGAGAAGCTGCTCGACGAACAGAAAGTCGTCTACGGACTCACGACTGGATTCGGTAAATTTAGCGATACGTACATTTCCGGCAAAGACGTGCAGACGTTGCAAATCAATCTCATACGGAGCCATGCGTGCGGAATCGGCGCCCCGTTTCCGATCGAAGTTGTCCGGGCGATTATGCTGCTGAGGGTCAATGCTCTGGCGCTCGGATATTCGGGTATCCGTCCGGAGGTCGTCCTTCTGCTCGCGGACATGCTCAATCGGGAAGTCACGCCGGTCATTCCGGAGAAAGGCTCGCTTGGCGCAAGCGGCGATTTGGCCCCGTTGTCGCATCTCGCGCTCGTGCTCGTGGGTGAAGGAGAAGCGTATTATCACGGCGAGAGATTGCCGGGCGGTCAAGCGATGGCGATGGCGGGTCTCGTTCCCGTTACGCTGGAGGCCAAAGAAGGACTCGCGCTCATTAACGGTACGCAGGTCATGACCGCTGTTGGCACGCTAGCTTGCTGGGATGCGCTTAATCTTGCCAACTGGGCGGATTGCGCTGTTTCGCTGACCAGCGAAGCGCTCTTCGGAGTTCGCGACGCGTTCCACGCCTCGACGCACCGCATTCGCCCGCATCCAGGGCAAAGCCGTTCCGCGGCGAATATCCGGGCGTTAACTTCGGGCAGCCGATTGATGACCGATCAGGGAGAAAAGCGCGTGCAGGACGCCTATTCTTTGCGTTGCGCGCCTCAAGTGCACGGAGCTAGCCGAGATGCGCTCGCATATATCGCGAACAAGCTGGAGATCGAGATCAACTCGGCGACGGACAATCCGCTCATCTTCGTGGATGAGGACCGAGTCATTTCGGGCGGCAACTTCCACGGACAACCGATCGCGCTGGCGATGGATCATCTGTCCATCAGCGCCGCCGAACTGGCTAATATCTCCGAGCGCCGCGTGGAACGGCTCGTTAATCCGCATTTGAACGAGAGCTTGCCGCCATTCTTAACGACGAACGGCGGACTCGAGTCCGGTTTTATGATCGCTCAATATGCGGCGGCAGCGGTCGTCTCGGAAAATAAATCGTTGGCGCATCCGGCCAGCGTAGATTCGATCCCATCGTCCGGTAACCAAGAAGACCATGTGAGCATGGGAACGATCGGCGCGCGGAAGGCGAGGCAAATCGTCGATAACGCGTATGCCGTCCTCGCCATCGAGCTGTTATGCGGTGCGCAAGCCGTCGATTTTCGCGATCCGAAGCTGCTTGGGCTTGGCACGACTTGGCTATACGAGCATTGTCGCGAGCTGATTCCGGCCGTTACCGTGGATCGCATTTTGTCGCACGATTTCGAGATTATTGCCGAGTGGATGAAACGAACCAATATTGCCGAAGCGATGTCCGCCGTAGCGGTCATTCAATAATAAGGGGGAACTTCGAATGAGTAACGAGTCTAATCCGCGTGAGGTGCGCGCGCCAAGAGGAACCGTGCTGAACACGAAAGGCTGGGTCCAAGAGGCCGCCTTGCGCATGCTGATGAACAATCTGGATCCCGATGTTGCCGAACACCCCGATAAGCTCGTCGTCTACGGCGGAATCGGCAAAGCCGCCCGCAACTGGGAAAGCTTCGATGCGATCGTTAAGGCCCTTAAGAATCTGGAAGAAGACGAAACCTTGCTTATACAATCTGGTAAACCGGTCGCCGTGTTCCGGACGCATAAACACTCGCCGCGCGTGTTGCTGGCTAACTCGAACCTCGTGCCGGCATTCGCGAATTGGGAGAAGTTCCACGAGCTCGATAAAAAGGGTTTGATGATGTACGGTCAGATGACGGCCGGAAGCTGGATTTATATCGGGAGCCAAGGCATCGTTCAGGGGACTTACGAAACGTTCGCGGAGCTCGCGCGGCAGCATTTCGGAGGATCGCTGAAAGGAACGATCACCGTAACCGCCGGAATGGGCGGAATGGGAGGCGCGCAGCCGCTGTCCGTGACGTTGAACGATGGTGTCGTGATCGGAATAGACGTCGACGCGACGCGTATCCAGAAACGAATCGACTCCCGCTATCTGGATCAGGTGGTCGACAGCTTGGACGAGGCGATCGCACTTGCCAAGGAAGCGGCCAGCGAGGGTCGCTCGCTGTCCATCGGGTTAGTCGGCAACGCGGCGGAAGTATTGCCGGCGATGATCGGCAAAGCGTTCATACCGGATATCGTAACGGACCAGACGTCCGCGCACGATCCGCTGAACGGTTATTTGCCGGCCGGCTATACGCTTGAACAAGGGCGCAAGCTGCGCGAAGAAAATCCCGAGCAATACGTGAAGCTGTCCAAATCGAGCATGGCTGTCCACGTGGAAGCGATGCTGGAAATGAAAAAGCTAGGTTCGATCGTATTCGATTACGGCAACAATATTCGCCAAGTCGCTTTCGACGAAGGCGTGAGCAACGCTTTCGATTTTCCGGGATTCGTACCTGCTTACATCCGCCCGCAATTTTGCGAAGGGAAAGGTCCGTTTCGTTGGGCGGCGCTATCCGGAGATCCCGAGGATATCTACAAACTGGATGAAGTCGTCATGAAGACTTTCGCGCATAACGAGCATCTGTGCAAATGGATCAGGATGGCGAAAGAAAAAATCGCGTTCCAAGGCTTACCGGCGAGAATCTGTTGGTTGGGGTACGGGGAACGCGCCCAATTCGGCAAAATCATTAACGATATGGTCGCCACTGGCGAACTGAAAGCTCCGATCGTTATCGGACGCGACCACCTGGACGCGGGATCCGTGGCATCCCCGAATCGCGAAACCGAAGCGATGCGGGACGGCAGCGACGCCGTGGCGGATTGGCCGATTCTGAATGCGCTCGTTAACGTGTCCGCGGGAGCTAGCTGGGTATCCGTGCACCACGGCGGCGGCGTAGGGATGGGTTACTCGATGCACGCGGGTATGGTCGTCGTGGCGGACGGAACGAAAGAGGCGGAGGAGCGTCTTGAACGCGTGCTGACGACGGATCCCGGAATGGGTGTTGTCCGCCACGCCGATGCGGGTTATGATTTAGCCATAGAAACCGCGAGGAATAAAGGAATCCGAATGCCGATGATCGCTAAGGATTAATCTATTCGCGGTGTTCGCATAGAAAGGCGGATGAGCATGCTCACGCAACAAGAGAACGAACTGCTTCAACTCATCGACGAGGAGGAGCTCATTCGGTTTCTTCGGCAATTGGTCGCCACGAATAGCGAGAATCCTCCCGGAAGGGAGGGAGCCGTTGCCCGGTTGATCGCGGATAAGCTTCGATCGATCGGTTGCCAAGTGGAATTGCAGGAAGTCGAAGGGGATCGGGTGAACGTCATCGTCGCCCTGGAAGGAGAACGGCCGGAAAAGCTGTTGTTCAACGGCCATACGGACACCGTGCCCGCCGGTAACTTAGAGCTCTGGGACAGTGATCCATGGGCGGCGGAAATCCGGGACGGGAAAATGTACGGCTTAGGCTCGTGCGATATGAAGGCCGGAGTCGCTTCGATGATCTTCGCGGTTCAGGCGTTGGTACAAAGCAAAGTCGTCCGCTCCAGGGGGCTGTTGTTTACCGCGGTTATCGACGAAGAGGTCAACTTCCTCGGCACGAAGGCATTGCTGTCCAACGATAAACTAGCCGATTGCGTCATGGCTTGTATCTCCGAACCGACAAGCCTTCGGATCGGCAATCGACTGAAAGGCGCGATGGAGTTCTCCGCAAGAACGGTCGGTCGCAGCGCGCATACCGGAGTCGCGTTTAACGGGGATAACGCCATATTCAAGATGGGTCGTTATCTCGAAGCTTTGAGGGAGTACAACGACGGGTTGGCGAAGGTTGTCAGCGATCCCGATCTTCGGCATCCCACCGTCAATGTCGGGAAAATCCAAGGGGGTGTCGGGGTCACGCTCGTGCCGGATTTCTGCGATGTCGATTTCGACCGACAGGTGTTGCCTACCGAGTCGATGGAACTGGCGGAGAAGGAAGTCCGCCATCTGACGGATGCCTTGAATCGCGACGAAGGACTCGGAGTCGAGTTGGTTTTGAAGCAAAGCTTTAGTACGTGGACGTTATCGGACGGGGAAGAAGTCGTCGTTCGTCTATCGGAAGCAATCAATGACGCAACCGGTGAAGAGTCCGCCTTCATGGGCTTTAACGGGTACGCCGAGGTCGAGCTTCTGTCGGCAGCCGGCATTCCTTCCTTGCTTTACGGTCCGGGAAGCATCGACGTCGCCCACGCCCCGAATGAATTCGTTCCCTTGGACCAAGTCGTAAAGGCCGCGAAAGTATACGCGCTGATGGCTCATCGGTTCGTGACTGGGAATTGAGCTAGCCGAATAAATTTCGAGCGGTTAAGAGAAAAATTAATTTTAACTTGAAGAAGGCCTGCGCATGCCGCAAGGCCTTCTTCAAGTTGTTGCCGCGAGAACGGAGCAGGAAACCGGAAGTTGACTTTACTGTGTATCGTGTGTATTCTGTGTATGTAACTAATATACAGATAAGACCTCCGGAGGTCACATGAAAATTATCGTATCCAACGTATCCGATACGCCGATCTATCAGCAAATCAAAAATCAAATGAAAGACGAGATCTTGCGCGGAGAATTAGCGGAGGGCGAAATGCTTCCATCGATTCGCGCGCTGGCGAGCGATCTTCGCGTAAGCGTTTTGACGACGCGCAGAGTGTATGACGAACTCGAGTCGGAAGGGTTCATTACGACGAGAGCGGGCAAGGGCTCGTTCGTCGCCAAGGAAAATCTCGAGCTTCTGCTCGAGTCCAGGCGTCATCTTGTCGAGGTCAAGCTTACGGAAGCTTGGGACACGGCGAGATCTCTTGGAATCGGCAAAGACGAATTGTTCGCTATGATGGAATTATTGTTTGAGGAGGATACGGAATGAAGCCGATGCTGGAAGTAAAAGGCCTTAGTAAAAGTTGGGGCGACTTCGGACTTAAGGACGTGAGTTTTACGTTATACGAGGGTTGCATTACCGGATTTATCGGCGTCAACGGGGCGGGGAAGACGACGACGATCAAGTCGATTCTCGGACTTACCCGGAAGGATGCCGGAAACATTACGTTTTACGGAAAAGATACGCAGCGGTACGAAAGAGAATTCAAGAACCGAATCGGTATCGTCTTGTCCGATGGCAACTTTTACGATGACTTGAATTTACTCGAAATGAAAAGCATAATCGCGCCGTCTTATTCGAATTGGGATAACGCGATCTTTGTAAAGCGTATGGAACGGTTCGGTTTGTCGGCAAATCAAAAGATCAAGACGTTATCCAAAGGCATGCGAATGAAATATTCTATCGTTTTGGCAATTTCCCACCATGCGGACTTGCTCATTATGGATGAGCCAACAAGCGGTTTGGATCCGCAAGTTCGCTCGGAATTGATGAACATTTTGCTCGAATTCGTGAAGGAAGAAGGAAAAAGCGTATTCTTCTCCTCGCATGTCACTTCCGACTTGGATAAAGTTGCGGATGCGTTAATTCTGATCGATAAGGGGCGCGTCGTGTTGGACGAGGAGAAGGATGTTTTGCGGGAGAGGCACAGCGTCGTGAAAGGGGACTGCCGTCAGTTGGACGGCGTGCGCGATTTGTTCTTGACGCTGGAGGAGACGAAATACGGGTTTACCGGATTGACCGATAATCCTGCGGCCGTTCACAAGCAAATGAAAGACGTCCTATTCGAAAGACCTTCGGTTGAAGAAATCATGCTCGGTTACATCGGGAGGTGAGAAGGATGGTTCTCCATCTTGTGAAAAAAGACTTATTATTGGCTAAAAGATATTGGATCATTATGCTAATTGCGGCGCTATTATTACCTCTTGGGATCAGCAGTAAAATCGAATTGGCCGATAGCCGGTTCTTAAGCTTCTTTCTTAGCACGATCTACATTCAGTATTTAATGTTTAATATGGTTTCGATGGTCGAATACAAATACAAAGGATCCACGTTCTTATGCACGACGCCCTACACGAGGAAATCGATCGTGAGATCGACTTATCTATTCGTTTTGACGATATTCGCGGGATGTTTCGCTTTGTACACGATGATGTCCCTCGTTGTTCCTAGCATGTTGGAGCCGCTTCGTTTCTCGGACTTTTCTCTGTCTTTATTGATCTTAACCGTTTTCTTCGGTGCGATAATCCCAGTACAATATCAAATCGGGTACGAGAAGACCAGATATGCGTTCATGTTAATCATCGTTATGTTCCCATTCGTAATTCCGTCAATCATGCAAGAAATACAAAGCCGAAACATCGACATCCGCTTTCAATTCCCTTTTCCCGCTATCGTTCAAGACATCCTCTTGTGCGCGCTGGCAGCAGCGATCGGTTGGATCTCGCTAACGGTTTCGACGCGGATCTATAATCGCAAAAATTTGTAAGTCTCGAGTCGCGCATCCTATTAGTATTATCGAGTCTTATACTTTATTGAAAGAAATAAACGAGTAGAAACACGCCGCTTCTTCCTCTTCGGCGTTATTAACTTGGCTTTTTTCTTAAATGTACGTTTCTTGCGGCGTTTATATTTGAGAAGGATCTTGGGTTTTGGGTTTGGAGTAGGATGCACGGTAGGTTGAGCGATTATCGAACTCAGCAATCCGTAATGAATCGGACGAATATCCAGCTCTCGAATCGTGTGCTGGACGACAGGATCGCGAAAAACCGCCAATTCGGCTTCTCTGGCATTCGACCACTCCGAGGTTTCTCGTTCGCGCAGCATGTTGTCGGTATATCCGGGATGACACATCAATTCCGTCGTGCCTTCGGGAAGTTGGCTAAGGTAAAGAAGCAACTTTTGAAGACCGTCTGGCTTCTCGTAAGTGTCCAGTAAAACTTGATGGGTCTTTAATACCGAAGGAGCGATTGTTTCGTCTGACGTCTGCGAACGCCGCATGGGAATGTTCTCTTTAGTAGCTAAATTCGCCATTGCTTTGTAGACGGAAGGGAAGATCTGATGGATATGGTGATGGGAATCCAAATGGGTGGGGCGTAGGCCGGAGGCAATGAAACGATTCCATTGCGCGGCGAGCTCGATTTCGATCTCGCGTTCGTCTCTTGCGTGAACTTGCCTGAAATCACGAAATGTTCCATCTTGTTGTACGAGAGAAGGGATGAGATTCGGATGTGAAATAGGTATGCCGGAGGTTAAGTTAAAGTGTAAACCGACACCCAGATTTGGCAGCGCAAGAGAACGAATTATGGCATCCTCAAAGCCGGGCATATTCACCATCAAGGTTGTGCTGGTTATCCCGCCTGCCAGATAGGCTTCGACAATGCCCCTGTTGACACCAGGAGATAAGCCGAAATCATCCGCGTTAACGATTAAATATTTCATCCTGCGTCCCCATCCTTAACGACCTATGATCATTAACAGATGCGGAATAGCTGCAGTCTGATAGGGACAAATGCTTGGGAAAATAAAATCAGGCGACGGAGTCTTAAGAACGCGTGAAGAAGGCGGCCGACTATCCAGTCAGCCGCCCTTTATTTACGAAGATTGCGCATTCAGTTGCGCTTATTCCACGGAGACATTAACGATCTGCCTAGTCGAAACGTTAAAGCGATTCCAGAGGTTGGCCGTAGCGATTCCGGCGATCAGTGTGGCCAACGCCTGTTCCTCGTAGTGTCGGACAGCCTCGGTATAAATCTCGTCCGGCACGGGATCCGTTCGGTCGCTTAGACGGGTAATCGACTCGCTGAGTCCCAGCGCCGCACGTTCGGCATCGGTGAAGTGCGGCGTTTCACGCCAGGCCGCAACGGCTAGAAGCTTCTCTACCTGTACGCCGGCCGCCATAGCGTTGCGCGAATGAAGATCAACGCATACGCTGTCTCCGTTAATCTGACTCGTCCGAAGATAAGCAAGGAAGAGCGTCCGGCTCGGAACGCCGGTTTTCTCGGCGGACTCGAACAAGGCTTTGCCTAGTGCTTGTAAGGCTTGGATCGCTTCTGGAACGATCATCGCGGGACTATTCATTCTTGATTGCATAAGTAACAACCCTTCTTTATTCTGATAGGAGCGAAGTATTCGCCCTCTTCAAAACGATGACGAAATGAACCTCTGGAATGTGACAAGTGGAAGTTATGCCGGTTAATCAGCGATTTTAATCGACATGTCACAATAGCCGGTTATCGTTCGTCAATAATGATAAAGATGAATATCAGATCGAAAAGGAATGTGGATGATGAACGGAATGGAACGGAAGGCGGAGCAGTTCGAAGTGCATCGGAATCACCTGCAGGCGGTTGCGTATCGCATGCTTGGATCATTGAGCGAGGCGGAGGACGCGGTGCAGGAAACTTGGGTAAGACTTAGCCGTTCGGATACGAGCGATGTCGTGAACCTGGGAGGATGGCTGACCACTGTAGTTTCTCGGGTGAGCCTCGATATGCTGCGTTCGCGCAAGTCGAGACGCGAGGAATCGATGGAAACGCATTTGCCCGAGACGTTCGCGACTCATAGCGATCGTAACGACCCCGAACACGAAGCGCTGCTGGCGGATTCCGTCGGTCTTGCCCTGTTGGTCGTGCTCGATAATCTGAATCCCGCGGAACGCATCGCGTTCGTGCTGCGAGATATCTTCGCAATACCTTTCAACGAAATTGCTCCTATCGTGGGGAAATCCGAAACCGCGGTCAGACAACTTGCGAGCAGGGCTCGTCGCCGGGTGCAAGGGACTGGAAAGACTGACGATGCCGGAATTGCTCTGCAGCGCGAGCTCGTCGACGCTTTCCTAGCGGCATCGCGCGTTGGCGATTTTGATGCGTTGGTAGCGGCTCTTGATCCGGATGTTGTCGTCAGAGACGATCGCCGGACAGCACAATCCAACGTAACTCGAGGCGCAAAAGCGCTGGCGATGCATATCTCTGGACGCGCGCAGGCTGCGCAGTCAGCCCTCGTGAACGGAAAGGTAGGCGCTATCGTTGCTCCTCGTGGAAAGCTGCTTTATATTCTCCAATTTACACTGATTCACGGGAAGATCGTCGAGGTCGACTTGATTTCCGAACCTTCGCGCATTAGAGAGATGAACCTGGCAGTATTGGACGTATAGGAAGGATCTCCCACATAGGTGTGTCTCCCGCATAGGTGTTGAAAATAAAAAACGGTTATGGTAAACTTCACTTACTTTAATGACGGGAGTTGAAAAGAATAATGTGATTTTTCTTGCTAATCATTATAAAACAGGAAAAGCGATCGTTTTCGCATGTTTTATTTTGTATGCAAGAAAGTTACTTATTCTTTTCGCTCAATGAATAAATCCATTTTCTAACCCCATAGCGGGTTGGATTTTCTGTATTTATTTGAGCTACAAGAAAGTAACTTTCTTGTAGCTCTTATTTTTTTAGGATGCAGGAGGATTTCTTTATGTCATTAATTAATGTCGCGAACTTAACGTTTGCCTATGAGGGCAGCTACGATAATTTGTTCGAAAAAGTTAATTTTCAATTGGACACCGATTGGAAATTAGGATTTACGGGAAGAAACGGAAGGGGGAAAACCACATTCCTCCGCTTATTGCTTGGTGATTATGAATACGGCGGGAAGATTTCCGCTAATGTCGGGTTCGAATATTTCCCATTCCATGTCGAACACATGGAAGATCATACGATTGATGTCATCAACGGCATTGTCCCGGACGTCCCTCTCTGGGAAATCATGCGCGAATTGACGTTGCTTAAGGTTTCCGAAGATGTCTTATATCGCCCGTTCGACTCTTTGTCCAACGGAGAACAGACCAAGGTACTATTAGCAGCCTTATTTCTTAAGGAAAACAGTTTTCTGTTAATCGATGAACCGACCAATCATCTTGACATTGAGGCAAGAAAACTCGTCGGTCATTATCTCAACGCCAAAAGCGGATACATCCTCGTGTCTCACGACAGATCGTTTCTTGATCGCTGCGTAGATCACATTTTATCCATCAATAAGACTAACATCGAAATCCGGAAGGGTAATTTCTCCGATTGGTGGGAAAATAAAAGGAGACAGGATCACTTCGAGCTAGCGGAGAACGAAAAGCTCAGAAAAGACATTAGACGTCTATCGGAATCCGCGAAACGAACGAGCAATTGGTCAGATGCAGTGGAAAAGACGAAATTCGGAACCTTAAATTCCGGATCCGACGTAGATAGAGGGTATATCGGCCACAAAGCCGCTAAAATGATGAAACGCTCGAAATCGATCGAGCATAGACAGCAATCCGCGATAGAAGACAAGTCTAAGCTGCTTAAGAATATTGAAAGCGCCGAGAGCTTAAAGCTTTCACAGCTTGCCTATCATAAAAATCAACTTGCCGAACTCGATCATGTTTCCATTTATTACGGCGAGAAGCAGGTATGTTCGGATATCGGTTTTATGATTGAGCAAGGGGATAGAATAGCGCTTACGGGTAGGAACGGTTCGGGAAAATCGAGCGTCATAAAACTTATTCTGGGCGAGAAAATCGATTATTCCGGTACTTTCAGGAAGGGCAGCCAACTTAAAATATCCTATGTCTCACAGATTACTTCGCATCTGCGGGGCAATTTGACGGACTACGCGAGAGATAACGGGATTGACGAAAGTCTGTTCAAATCGATCTTAAGGAAACTCGATTTTTCGAGGGTGCAATTCGAGAAGGATATGTCGGATTTTAGCGGTGGGCAGAAAAAGAAAGTATTAATCGCAAAAAGCCTTTGCGAGAAAGCCCATTTGCATATTTGGGATGAACCGCTAAATTTTATCGATGTCATCTCACGCATGCAAATTGAAGAGTTGCTGCTTGAATATAAGCCAACCTTGCTTTTTGTTGAGCATGACAGCGAATTTTGCGAAAATATTGCGACCAAGATCGTTAAGCTCTAAAGCTGCCGGACTTTATTCCAAACAAAATGACCGACAGAGTTGATCTGGCGGTCATTTTGTCTTTGATTTAGGGAAGTTAACCCGTCATGTTTTATCGATGCCATTTCTTCTTGTGATTGTAGCGGTCACGATCCCAATGATCGCCATCATCCGAACTGTCTGTATCGGGTTCGGTAATCGAAGGTTTGTCAGGCTTCGGATCCGGTTTCGTAATGTTGGTCGGCGGAGTGACCTCGACAGGTTGTTCATTCGTTGGAAGCACTCTGCGAGCCGTTACGTATGTCTTATCCCACGAACTGCCTGTGAACGTCGATATCGTAACGCCAATTCCGACTCTATAGGTGTGCAGAAGCTGGTCGTTACCGATATAGATGCTCACGTGATTGATAACTCCGTCCCGATTCGTATCCGAGAATACCAAATCTCCAGGTTGGAGCTGGTCTCTGGACACGAAAGTACCTACTTTGGATTGTTCTTTAGACGAACGGGGGATACTGACTCCGTTTTGTTTGAACACGTATTGCGTGAACGATGAGCAATCAAACGCGGTCGTTTTGTTCGATGAGGCTCCGAATTCATAAGGAACGCCCAAGAACTTCTTGCCCGTCGCAATTACGCTGTCCGCGGTTGACGTTGTTGCGGCATAGGCCGAGTTCGTATTCGCGAACATCGTTCCTGCCGAGAAAACGATCGAAAGGCTTAGCGTAGCTCCGACAAGCAACTTGCCCATATGATTTTTCTTAATGGTAGTAGTCATGATGTCGTCCTCCTTAAGATGGTTAAGATGTGTTGCTGCTTGATCACCTGAACCAACGATAACACATCTTTTTGACCCTCTATTTACCAAGAAGACAATCCGAGCATGTCCGCCATAGGTCTTCCGACGATTATGATAAAACAATGAGAAACTCCACATCGAATTCTTATTGACGTTGGCCGACTTATGTTTTCACTTCGATTTCTTGCGCGGAGCCTAAAAATTGCGCATCGATGTCATCATTACGTCAAATCATACTATTTATCGTAGTTTAATAATGTTGTAAAATAAATAAGTCACGAGATTCATATGTTACTAGAAAAGATTCGAAATGGGGAATCAATAATGAAACGAACCAAATGGCTGATCTTAACGGCCTTCGTTCTGGCAATCCTTGCTCCGACAAGCGCTTTCGCGCATACGGGTCTTAAATCCTCGACCCCCGAAAATAAACAAATCGTGGATGCGGAAGTCAATGAGATAAAAATGACCTTTAACACGGACATTGAGAAGCTGAGTAGCTTTAAGGTTGTTGACGCTCAGGGAACCGAATATGAGATCGCCGACAAATTGGTCGATAAGTCATCCATGTCCGGAGGATTGAATTCGCCATTGAAGGATGGGGAATATACCGTGGATTGGAAAATCATTGGCAAAGACGGACATCCGATTAAAGGCAGCTTCGCATTCAGCGTGCGTGTTCCGGCAACTGCAACTCCATCTGCTTCACCTTCGGCTTCGGCTTCGGCTTCGCCATCGTCATCGCCTTCAAGCTCCGAAGATCCGGTTGCCTCCGAATCCTTAAGTCCGGCTCCAAGCGAAACGAATACCTCCAATCCGTCCGCTTCGGAATCATCGCAACCGGACAGTGAATCTGATTCATCCGATAATACGTCCTTAGAAGTTAAGTCCAAAGCTTCGGATTTTCTTCTCTATGCCGCCGGGGCCGTATTCCTATTATTTGTTGCTTTGTACCTGCGCAGGAAAAAAAGATAATGAGCGGTTGAGGTATTTCTATCCAATCGGTTCATAAAAGCGGAGATGAAGATCAATATGCGGGTTTCGATCATTCGACTATTTCTTCCGGTCTTGATGTTCTTGTGTTGGGCGGGATCCGTTTCGGCGAACGGCGGTCAGCTTCCGGCAATCCGCGGTGAAGCCGCAATCTTGATCGATGCGCGAACAGGCGCCGTCGTATACGATAATAATGGCGACAAACGAATGTATCCCGCCAGTATCACGAAAATCGTGACGGGAATTCTAGCGTTGGAAGACTCGAATCTCGCCGATATCGTAAAAGTTTCCAAGGAAGCAAGAAATGAAGAGGGAACTCGCGTATTTCTAGCCGAAGGGGAAGAGGTTCCGATGGAGAAGCTCGTTTACGGACTTCTTGTTAACTCGGGGAATGACGCGGCCACAGCAATCGCGGAGCATATGGATGGTTCCAAAGAGCAATTCGCAAATCGCATGAATGCTTTCGTGAAAGAGAAGCTGGGATTAACGCAAACGAACTTCACGAACCCTCACGGGCTCCCGGATTCCAATCACTATACGACGGCAAGAGATATGGCAATTATCGCGAAATACGCAATGGAAAACGAAACCTTTCGGACCATCGTGTCCACGCGGAATAAACCGTGGGTCGGGAAAGAGTGGGTGTCGGAGCTCGTTAATCATAATAAGCTCTTGTCGAGTTACGAAGGGGCGACAGGGATTAAGAATGGGTATACGAACGCATCTGGCTTTACGTTGGTTTCTTCCGCACAGCGCGGCGACACGGAGCTAATCGGCGTGATTCTTAAGTCCTCTTCCAGCGATGAAATCTATTCGGACATGGCTGCCTTGCTAGACTACGGATTTGAACGCGTAGAAACGATTAAGATCATGGACGAAGGCGTCGAACAGAACTTTTCAGTAAACGGCGAAGAGAAGCCTTTCCATTCGAATGCTGCGATTTGGATGACCGCAGAGAAGGGGACGACACCCGCTCTCGCAGCGGATGAATCCGGAAATCTATACGTACGGAATAGCTCGCTCTATAAGCTGGATCAATCGATTGCTTCCTTAAGACCGCTATTTCTTAGCGAAGCTCCGAACTTGCTTGAAGCCGCAGCCGAGGTGGAAATCACGCCTCCTATAGATAAGAAGTCCCCATGGGCGATTATGGTTACTATTTTTTGGTTTTTACAGTTGCTATTCATGTTATTCGTCTTGTTAGCCAAAAGAAGAAAAAGGTTGACGCAAAAATTCAGATCGTAAAGGGGATAACAAAATGTCAGGCAAGAATAAGAAGGCAGGTACGACAGGTCGTAAGAAGAATCCGGGAAAAGCTATGGTGCTCTACACGACAGCTCTCGTACTCTTGCTCGTTGCTTTGTTTTTCATTAATCAAGCCAATAAGGATGGAACGCAGGATTTAACTCGGGTCGACGTGCAACCCAGCATCGCGGATCAACCCGTTATCGGGAGCGAGGACGCTAAAGTGACCTTGATCGAGTTTGGAGATTATAAATGTCCGTCATGCAAAAAATGGAGTCAAGACGTATATCCCGTTCTCAAGGCAGAATATATCGATACCGGGAAAATGAAGCTTGCATTCGTTAACACGCTGTTTCACGGCGATGAATCCGAACTCGGGGCTTTGGCCGGGGAGGCGGTGTTCTCCCAGAACAAGGACGCCTTCTGGGTGTTTAACGAAGCGATGTTTAATGCGCAGCCTTCGGCAAACCACGATGGACTCTGGATCACCGAGGAGAAAATCGCGGAACTCGCGACAACGATCACACCGCAGATAGATATTGAGAAGTTAAAGAACGACTTGAGCAACAGAACGACATTACCTCAGGTTCAAGTCGATAACGCTCTCGTCGAGAAGTATCGAATTAATCAAACGCCAACTTTGATGATCAATGGCATTACGATTGCAAATCCTTTTGATATCGAGTCGATCAAATCCGTGATCGATAAGGAGTTGGGAGTTTAAAGATGAACCCGAGAAAATCGATTGCTCCGCATTTCTTCTTATATTTTGCTTGGATCGTCTCCGTCGTTGCAACGTTAGGAAGCTTGTATTTCAGCGAAGTTCGCGGGTATATTCCCTGCGAGCTCTGTTGGTATCAACGGATATTGATGTATCCTTTAAGCATCTTACTGGGGATAGCCGCTTATTATGGCGATGTTGCGATGAAAAAGTATATTTTACCTCTGTCGATTATCGGGGGATCGATTTCCATTTATCATTATTTGCTTCAAAAAGCGCCCGGATTCGAGGGAATAAAGCCTTGCACGAACGGGGTTCCTTGTAACGTCGATTATATTGATTGGTTAGGCTTTATTACGATCCCGTTTCTAGCTTTAGTTGCGTTCGTGCTTATCACGGTTAGCATGATTTTCCTCAGGACGTCGTCGGAGAACGATTGAAGCCATTCGGATTTCCAAGGGGGCAAAACCGTTGAGAGTAAAAAAAATACACTTGAACGAAGAAGGGCTTCATCGCTTCTTCGGTTCTCTTGAAGTTAAGATTATGGAAGTGCTGTGGGAAAAAAATAAAATGACCATCAAACAAGTGCATGAAATTCTGAATCGGGAAGATCCCATCTCTCTGAACGCGGTAATGACCGTTATGATACGGTTGGCCGACAAGGAGCATTTGCTTAAGGAATCAACCGGCAACAGCAGAAACAAGATTACTTTATTCTCTCCGGTTCAGAACAGGGAACAATTCATTAGCGAACAAACGAAGGTTGTGACCGATGGACTTGTCGAAGACTTCGGATCGCTTATGGTAAGCCATCTCATCGATAATCTGGACAGGGCCGATGCAAGCTTAATCGAACGATTGGAACTTAAGCTGAACGAGTTGAAACAGAAGCCATGAAACCTACAAGGTCGAATATGCCGCGGCAACCCAAGATCGCTTTTGCCATGACGATAGGCTTGTGGAAGCAGAGAATCATACTTTCTAGCGGCTTGTGATGGCGATTGTTATTTTTATGGGCTGCATCTGAAAAAATAATGAACTTAAAGGTTTATTTTCCCATCTGTGCGAATGCACAAACCGTAAATTTATCTCAACATAGACTAACCGTGTGATGTAACATCACAATAATTAATGGTGGGTGATATCCATGGGTTGTGAAGTCGGAGGAGTAGGTGCCGGTAGTTGTGGAGGATACGGCGGCGGAATGCAAGCCGCTGCATTCGCGCTAGTACTGTTCATTTTGCTGGTCATTATCTTGCGTGCAGGCTTCTATTGAAAATGATCTTCGACGCTTAACTCAAAACCCATCATGCGCGTAGCATGATGGGTTTTGAATTGTGTTTAAGGAGGCTGCCGTTTCCTTGACAAGTATATCGTTGTGAATCTATTGTTGGAAAGGAAGGTCTAATATTATGGGTTCATAGAAGTATAAGTTATTATAAGCATAGATGACGAGATACGGAGAGATGACCTTTTGAAGAAGATGATATCCGATGTGATTATGCAACGAAAAGGCGCTCTTAAGGTCAGCGAAATCCCGGAAGAAGTAAGCGCGCTGCTTCAGAGTGGACAATTGGAGTCTGTTAATCTGACAGAATGGCTCGCAGTCAACCATATCGTACTATTGGATCATATCGTAAATGAACTTGATCTGAAGCAACAGGCTGGTTCTATGGTTGATGAGCTCCAGCAGGGAGCAGAGAAGAAAATTATGAAAATCATCCCTGCAATCGCGCAGGCATGGCTTAGTTTGATGGAGCGCTTACCGTCAGAATCGCGCGAACTCATTTTCATGAAATTATCGACGCATCTCTCGGACAGTGTTCGGTGTTGGGCTGCCTACATAGTCGGACTGGATCGGAAGCTTAGTCTTGACCAGAAATTGACGCATATTCGATCGTTTGCCGCGGATTCTCATTTTGGCGTGCGCGAGATTGCATGGATGGCCGTCAGGGAATCTATATCCAATGAGTTGGAGCTATCCATTCGTATTCTTAGTGATTGGGTACACGATGCCAACGACTATGTCCGGAGATTCGCCATCGAAGCGACTCGTCCCCATGGCGTCTGGGCTAAGCATATTTCCGCGTTGAAGAACAAACCCGGACTGGCTCTGGTTCTGCTCGAAGCCGTAAAATCAGATCCGGTCAAATACGTTCAAGATTCGGTTGGGAATTGGCTAAATGATGCCGGTAAATCGAATCCGGAGTGGGTTCAAAAGGTTTGTAAGACTTGGTCGGTTACATCGGATACTAAAGATACGAGGCGCATTATCAAACGCGCTCTGAGAAGCTTTCCACCGCCGATCCATTAATTAACACGCCAATTAGGAATGTAGAGAAGGAGGGATAATGATATGATAATCACTTATGAGTGTAATCATGAAGTCGTCCACATAGCGGAATCAGCCAACGACTTAGACGTTGAGTTCGATATCAGAATGATCAAGGAAGAGCATGGGGAACAATTGAAGCAAATTCAGCAGAAGTTCGAAGAAAACAATGTACTTACCGATGTAATGTTTTATCCCTATGCAAATCAACGATATCGAGTGATCGTCCGCCAAGATTATTATGTGGATTTTATACTTGCTCTTATGAAATACCGTTTATTGAAACGTGTCGAGTGGAAATAATTTAGATATTAGTGCACCTATATCTTCCTACAGTCTATTTTAGGGGAGGACATAGGTGCACTTTTGCATTTCTTGGAGTGAAGTTCATTTTTGTTTTACGAACACAAGACCAACCGCAATAATTCCGAGACCGACCCATGTTTTCCAATTGGGTAGTTCTTTAAGAAACAGGTAGCCCATTCCTAACGAAATCAGTACTTCCATACATTTTGCAGCAATCAGCACGAATCCGAGGTTCTGTACAGCTTTAAAACCAAATTTAATGCCGTAGCCTATGCAGAGATTCGTTATTAAAAACAGCGGGAGCATCATCACTTGAAACTTTAACGTGACCCAAAACTGAGGATCAATGTTTTTACTTTGATAGGAAAAAATAAAGTTTATTCCCGTTAGTCCTGCAAATAGGAGCGCAGTGCCATAAAAATAGTACATGTTAACCTCCGGAATACAGCATTAACGAATTGCTCATACGATACCGCGGCTGTTGCAAGCGGGGGGAATATGGCTCGTCATTAATGTTTCCTGAAGCCAACTTTTTTATCCTAGTGCAGGTTCATTTTTAGATCAGCTTTCCGGGGCGTCCCAAGAAGAAAAGCTGGCTTACGTATTTTCCCGAAATAATAAGCTAACAATGGGGATGAGGTGAATCCCGTGTCGATCTTAATCTTATTCGGCAGTTTTATAGTTCCGTTAGCTATGTTGTATGCGCAACGTAAGTGGTCGCAAGCTTCTAACGTGTTTAACATGTTGTCGCTAGTCTCTTTGCTTATCTTCGGGAATATCGCCGCAATGTCGATTGCCGGAATCATTAAGGATCGAATCGTGTTCATGACCAGTATACATGGCGTGTTTCTGAATCCGGTCTTCCTCTTGTCGGGTGCTTACTTAGGCGTGTATTTCGTGTACCGGGTTTTGTTGTTGACGATCGAAGGATTCGAGGAACAACGATATCGGATCAGATAGAGGTTGCGAATAGGCGTAATGGACTCGTATTTTCGTCGATTCTGTGCGGATGCACTGGCGGTATAATTATCCTTACATATATTAACGAGGAGATAAACAAGCACAAAGGCCGGTGAAATGATGAGCATTTCGATAGTCGGGTTAATCGTACTTGTGATTTTTATTCTCTTGGTCTTTATACTTATCGGAGCGACGGTTGCAAGCAGGAACAATCGAAGAATAGTAAAAGGGTAAGGAATCGTATGCCGGATTAAAAGCCTGAATGATGATCAGGCTTTTATTTTTTTGTATGGAATCGATAGGTTTTTGCATGGACAGTCTATCCTGCGTACGCTATTATTTTCATTAATAATGATAATCATTATTAATTAGTTGTAGGGGGATTAACTGCATGTTGGGAAGTCAAATGGGGATTCATCGTAAATCATGGATTTATTTATCGGTTCTTGTACTACTGCTGACGGTCCTAGCGGGGTGCGGCAACTCGGAATCGGATACGACAAACGGCAATACCTCGGGATCGGCTACGCCGGCGTCCACGGAAACGG
The DNA here is from genome assembly GCF_012849095.1 of Cohnella herbarum. Lineage (NCBI taxonomy): Bacteria > Bacillati > Bacillota > Bacilli > Caryophanales > Paenibacillaceae > Cohnella > Cohnella herbarum. Next base: position 1,641,752 of record NZ_CP051680.1, on the reverse strand, counting down.
CTGCGAATGCTACGGATAATCAAGCGAACACAGCCGCAACTAGGGTAGTAAAAGATGCCTACGAGGAAGTCGAAGTCCCGGAAAATCCCGAGCGAATCGTTGTGCTAGATATCGGAGCGCTCGATAATTTATTGGAATTGGGGATCAAGCCGATTGGCGCCCCTTCGATCTTGACCGCGGGAGATCCTTATCCGGCTTATCTGAAGGGAACGGACGGGATTGATAATATCGGCACGGTTAATGAACCGAATATGGAAGCAATCGATGCGCTGAAGCCGGATTTAATTATCGGCAACAAGGACGCGCATGAAGCGATTCGCGACCAGTTGAAGCAAATCGCTCCAACGGTGTTCGTAGAATCATTGGGCGTGACCTGGAAAGCCAATCTCTTGCTGCATGCAGAGACGGTGAACAAACAAGAAGCAGGCAAGAAACTGCTGGAAAACTACGAGCAGAGAATCGAAGAGCTCAAATCGAAGCTCTCCGCGAACGAGCCCATAGAAGTTTCATTATTCCGGCCAAGGGAAGATAAAATCCAGATCTACCTGAAAGGTACGTTCGCGGGAAGTATAATGACCGATGCCGGAATCACTCGCCCTGCTGCGCAAAGCGACGAAGGATTTTCCAAGGACTTAACGACGGAGCAAATAGCCGATCTCGATGGAGACGTGATGCTCTGGTTCAATAGAGAGGAGAGCGCCTTCGCGAAGCTGGAAAGCAGCGCCCTATGGGCGACCTTGGAAGGGGCTAAAAACAAGCGCGTACATCCGGTTGATTGGGAATATTGGATGAGCGGACTTGGCATTCAAGCAGTGAACAAGGTAGTCGACGATTTGAACGCATATCTTGTCGACTAGGGTTGCCCGTTCCGTAATCGCTTGATCAGAGATTGGGTCGTCCTAGCGGCGGCCCAATCTTTATTCTGTATTTATCACACTGGACATGCTGCGGAGGGAAGAACATTGAAGGTCAGATTCATAGGGTTGGCAGTCCTTCTTACTCTTGTCGTTGTGGCCGCGATCCTAAGTATCGCGTTCGGAATCGTACGAATCCCTTATCGTTCAGTGCTGGATGCGTTCTGGTCGTTCGATGGATCGCGAGATCAATTGATCATTCGCACCGTAAGATTGCCAAGAGCGCTAATAGCGGTAATGGTGGGCGGTTCTTTAGCCGTTGCCGGTTGCCTAATGCAAGCGCTGAGCAGGAACTCGCTCGCAGGTCCGGAATTGTTCGGGGTTAATTACGGGGCAGCTTTGGCGGCCGTCATCGCATCCTTCTTATTAGGGTCGACTTCCCTCACGATATTCGCATGGTCGGCTTTATTGGGAGCCGCGATTTCAGGGGCCTCCGTATTTCTGCTAGGATCGCTTGGGAGAGATCCGCTGACGCCGGTTAAGCTAGTATTGGCCGGTTCGACAATGAATCTTCTGCTCGCGTCGTTGACGCAAGGAATTCTCATATTAAACGAACAATCGTTGGATACGATGCGGTTCTGGCTTGCCGGTTCGCTAACGGGGCGGGATATTCATTTGTTGGAGCAAGTGCTTCCGTTTATGATTATCGGTTTAATAGTCGCGTTTAGCATGGGGGGGCATATGAACGTTATTAACCTTGGGGACGATATGGCCCGCGGGTTAGGTCAGCGCGTGTTTTTCATGAAAGTCGGTTGCATCATTGTCATTGTCATGCTTGCGGGAAGCGCGGTTGCCATTGCCGGGCCGATCGGTTTCGTAGGATTGGCGGTTCCGCACATTGCCCGTTTCCTCGTAGGCACCGATTATCGCTGGATTCTACCCTATGCTGCTTTGCTTGGCGCATTGCTATTGTTAGCGGCGGACATTGCCGCACGATTCGTGCATCCGGCTCAAGAAATTCCGGTGGGGGTCGTGACCGCCTTTTTCGGAGCCCCGTTCCTTATTTATTTAGTCGTGCGAAAGGGGGGGACGACATAGTTTCTCCCGCGTTTAAGAGGCAATGGTCGTGGCTCGTCCTGCTATTGATTATTTTGAATTTACTAGTGCTTACTCTAAATGTCATACTGGGAGAACGGCTTATACCGGCAATCGAAGCCATTCGGACAGCGCTCGGCATCGGTAATGAGGAATATGCGTTTACGATTCGGCAGCTTCGGCTGCCTAGAGCGCTAACCGGATTTTTGGTAGGCTGCGGATTGGCTTTATCCGGGACGATATTACAAATCATAACCCGTAATCCATTGGCTTCTCCGGGCGTTATCGGACTTAATTCAGGCGCGGCTGCGGCTGTCGTTGCCGTAATCACGCTAATTCCGTCTTTCCCAATAAGCAGATTACCTATCGTCGCGTTTCTCGGAGCGCTTATGGCTGCGGTTATCATTTACATCCTGTCATGGAGAAAAGGAAGCTCTACGGTACGAATGCTCTTGGTCGGAATAGCTATTTCGGCCATGGCCGGAGCGTTGATTACTTATCTATTGACAATCGGAGAAATATTTCAAGTTACGCAAGCTTCCATCTGGATGGCTGGTAGTTTGTACGGGAGAACTTGGATTCACTTCTGGCCGTTGCTTCCTTGGTTAGCCCTTTTGTTTCCGTTGATTCTATTGTTCGCAAGACGGCTAAATTTGTTTCAATTAGGAGACGAGTCGGTAAAAGGGTTGGGCATTCGGTTGGAGTCGACACGATTTATTCTGATCTTGATCAGCGTAGGATTAGCTGGTTCAGCTGTATCGATGGCGGGTACGATTGCATTCGTAGGGCTGATGGCCCCGCACATGGCCTTGCATCTAGTCGGCAGCTCAAGCATGAAGCGACTGCCGGTCGCGGCACTGATCGGGGGACTCTTCGTCATGTCAGCGGATTTACTAGGCAGAATCTTATTCTCGCCGTACGAGATACCCGCCGGACTGATTACCGCGGTAATTGGAGCGCCTTATATGATTTATTTGCTGCTTCGCCGCAATGTTATTTAATATGAAAAGGAATTATTCAAGATTAACGAAAGGTTGTGCGGATTGATGCCATCCCCTTTATTCGAGAACGATACGCTTTTCCTATTCTCATCTGTTCGTAAGCGTATTTTCCCGAACAAAACGGGAGTCTATTCGTATCGAATTCCCGTGCATTTATTTTGTTTTATTACCAAAGGCGAGGGAGTTGCGCTAATCGACGGGGCATTATTCAAGATCCGTCCCTTCGAGCTTTATTTGCTCGTTCCGGGCATGATTGTAGAGTTCCCGGAGCAGGGCAAGGGATATGAGTATCTCGGAGTGTTCTTCGAGCCGGTCTCTCTTGTCAAAACGAATGGAGCTCGCTCGGTGAAACAAACGTCATCGTCGACCGGTACATTGTTTCCGGGACATCTCCCGATCCGTCATCCGCAACAAGTGTTCCAACGTATTCTCCAAATGCAAGACAAGAGCAGCGGACCGCAGAAGGAAAGTCGTTTTTCGCTGCGGCTCAGATTAGAGACTTTAATCAATGAATTTATTGTCAATGCTTCGGACAAATCCGATATGAGCGATGAGCGGATCGACCGGAGCATTTCCCATATGGAGCTTCGCTACACGGAGAAAATCAGCATGGAGGAGTTGGCCGATAAAGCGAATATGGGGCCGGCCGCATACTCCCGTCAATTCCGCAAAGTTACGGGGATATCTCCCGTTGAATATTTGGGCAACATTCGGATCGATCGAGCTAAGCGATTGTTAGACCAGGATTCCAGCCGTGTTAAGGAAGTGGCCGCTGCCGTCGGATTTCGCAGCGAATTTTATTTCAGTCGAACGTTCCAGCGGATCGTTGGCGTATCTCCTACGGTATTCATGAAGCGGAGTACCTTAAAGATAGCCGTGGCATCTTCGTTAGGGTTTCAAGATCATCTAGTCCCGTTAGGCATAGATCCGGTTTGCGTGGTGGATCTATTTCACTATCCGGGATTGGCCGAGGAGCAATACGCTGAATTGTTGCAACGACAATTGGAGGAGCTGAGAACCTCCGATCCCGATCTCATCTTGGCCGATCACTATCATATGGATTTCAAGATGACGTTAAAGGAGATCGCCCATCCGGTTTTTCTTGACTTTTCGGTATGGGATTGGAAAGGGAGCTTCATGAAAATCGCCGAGCTTGTCGACCGCGAGCGCGAAGCGGAACAGACGTTAACCCGACTGGAATTGCGAATCGCGGAGGCCAAACAGCAACTGCGCCTTGCGCTGGGCGAGGAGCGCATTGCGATCATGCAAGTAAGCCACCGTGCGGTAGGCATCCAAGGCCTCTCGGGGCATCCGCTTAATGAGCTGATTTATAGCGAGCTTGCTCTTAAGTCCGGAGCCAAAGAAGCGGGATCGATGTGGAGACTGGAGATATTGCCGGAGTCCTTACCCGAGTTAGAGACGGAACATCTATTTGTCCAGAAGCACCACGTCTTGGCTGGAAGCGAGAAGATATTCGAAGAGCTAACACGCTCGCCCGCTTGGTCGGAGATACCAGCGGTTTGCAAACGCAACGTGAAGCTGATCCCGAACTGGTTCGCGATGAGTTGGACGACGAAGGGCCGATTGGCGATTATCGATTCGCTTGTGGACATGATCGTAACGCAACGGAATACCTGAAGTCGTCTTCCGCAGAGGGGAACAATAAGAGGGGGGAAATGCATGATGGCTTTCGCCATGCTACCTGAAGAAATGAACGTTCTGACACAACATTTTCGATTGACGCTCGAGCCCTCGTTGGATAGACGGATCTCAATCCCCTCCGTAAGTTTACTGGATAGAGATAAGGGGCTAGAACTGATGGATAAGGTATCCACCGTGTTCGAAACCTCATCGAAGGTTGCCGTAGTCTCGCTTTTCGCGAAGCGATATGGATTCATGTCTATCCTATCAGGACTGTATGCCATGACGATGTTCGATAAGTCTCTGAATTATTCGATTGAAAATTGTCATCTGGAATCCAGTTATCGGGATCAGGCTTGGCTTCCGAAAGTGCGCCTTATACGTTGGGATGTTTCAAGACCCGTTGAAGGCTGCCGGGAGGAATGGCGAGATCAAGTCCTCCGAACGATTTTCGCCGGGAATATAGCTAAAGTATGGCGCGCTCTGACTAAGATCGCTCCGATATCGGCATCCGTTCTATGGGAGAATGCGGCCATTTACGTGTATTGGTTGTATGAGAATAGAATCGAGGAGGGGGCGAGCGAAGCTCAGAAATCCCGAATACGCGATGACTTTCAATACTTGATTAACGAAGCCCCGGCAACTCTTTTCGGAGAAACCAGTAATCCATTTAAGAAATTCAATAGCGATAAGATCATGATTCCGACTTCCGACGTTCCCCTTCGCATTCGAAAAACTTGCTGTTATTATTATCAAACGTCGGATGAAGAATATTGTCCGACTTGTCCTAAAAGGAAGCATGAAGTGAGTTAAATTAAGTAGGAGGAACAATATGGTTCATATTAACGTGGAATTAGTAACAAGATTAATACGCGAGCAATTTCCCGAATGGTCGGATTTAGAAATCAGTCCGGTAAAATTCAGCGGGAATGATAATCGAACGTTTCATCTAGGCGACCATATGAGCGTAAGGTTACCGAGCGCAGCCTCTTATGTTCCCCAAGTGGAGAAAGAAAGAATATGGCTCCCTTTATTAAAACAACAACTTTCTTTACCCATATCCGCTCCGCTAGCCAAAGGGAATCCTAGTGCAATGTATCCTTGGCCTTGGTCCGTTAATATGTGGTTAGAAGGAGAGACGTTGACTCGGAACAATATTAATGATGTTAATCAATTTGCCCGAGACTTGGGAAAATTTTTAGTTGAATTCCAATCCATCGATGCTAGTCAAGGTCCCGCAGCCGGGGAGCATAACTTTTATCGAGGGGGACCCATTGCCGTCTATGATGAAGAGGCTAGAACCGCAATCGAAAATACGAAAGATACCTTTGATGAACACTTATTAAAAGAAATATGGGCGCTTGCGTTGGATTCTAAATGGGATAAAGATCCTGTTTGGGTCCATGGTGATATAGCGCCAGGTAATCTGTTGGTTAATGAGGGAAGGTTGTGTGCAGTCATTGATTTCGGAATATTGGGCGTAGGAGATCCCTCCTGCGATGCTGCGATGGCATGGACCTTCTTCGATAACGATAGTCGAAAGATATTCAAGGAACAATTAGGCATGGATCAAGACACCTGGAATAGAGCGCGAGGATGGGCGTTATGGAAGGCTTTAATCACATACGATGGCAATAGGAATTCAAACAGAGCAGTAGCAGAACAATCATTTAATGTCATTAATGTGATTGTGGATGATTACGAACGCTAGCTAAGCGGATAAGGCTTGTCACTTCGGTGACGGGCTTTTTTTTGTTTGCATGGCTTCATGTACGTATGCGACCCATAGGCTTTGAAATGGAGAACCATTAACTTCTGTCGGTTCATGTCGACAAGAAGCGTGATCTCATTGCATGACCACAAATGACGATAGTCACTAGCAAGATGACAAACCGGACTTCTACAATTGTAGTGATTTAGAGAAGTTTTTTTATGGAAGGTAATGTCATTCGTCTCAAAAGGGGGAAAAATGATGAACGCGGAAAACTCGAAAGCGAATATGTCGCTCCTTGACACAAGTGGCGGAAGAACAAAATCCAACGCCATCGATGTTCCATCCATCTCGTTACCCAAGGGCGGCGGAGCTCTAAGAGGGATTGACGAGAAGTTTACCGTCAACGCAGTGAACGGCACGTCCTCCTTCTCCGTTCCGCTGCCATTCTCTCCGGCTAGAGGGAGCGCTTCGCCGGCGATGAACCTGATGTACAATTCCGGCGAGGGCAACGGGAGTTTCGGCTTGGGCTGGATCTTAGGATTGCCATCGATCAAGCGGAAAACGGATCAAGGACTGCCCAAGTACGAAGACGATACCGATTCGGATACGTATTTGTTCTCCGAAGCCGAAGATTTGGTGCCGGCGTTCGCGAGATCGGAGGACGGAAGTTTTCGCATCGATGCGAATGGGAGTTATGTCGTCCATGAACAAGACTCCGTGGACGGCTTATTTACGATCCGCTTCTACAAGCCTCGGATTGAAGGCTTATTCGCAAGGATCGAGCGTTGGACGGGCAAATCTACGCGGGAGATCAAGTGGCGGGTCGTATCGAAGGCCAACGTGACGACGCTTCTCGGATGGAGCGTCGATTCCCGAATTTGCGACCCGCAAAATGCGTCTCGCGTATTCGAATGGTTACCGGAGTTCGTCTTCGACGATCAGGGAAATTGCACGCATTACTTGTACAAGAAGGAAGATATCGCCGGTTTCGATGCTTCGTTGCTGCATCACCGCAATCGAATAGCGGGCAACAGCCAACTCACTTACGCCAACATTTATATCGCGAGGGTTTGCTATGGCAACCGAACTCCCTATCTCGGTTTCGGCGATGCCTTCCCGCCGGCATCCGATTACGTGTTTCAAACGGTGTTCGACTACGGCGAATACGACGTTGACTCGCCATACGACGAAATTCAGGAGTGGGAATTCAGAAAAGATGCTTGGTCGGAGTATAAGGCCGGATTCGAGATTCGGACGACTAGACGCTGCAAGCGAGTGCTGCTGTTTCATCATTTCGCCGAGCTGCCGGGTGGTTGTGCTCTGGTCAAATCTATCGAATTCGGCTATAGCGAAGCGAACGGAACGGATCTGAGCTTGCTCAAGTCGTTCACGGCGCGCGGCTATATTAAAAAACCGGACGGAACGTATACGAATCAATCATTACCGCCTATCGCCTTTGAATATCAGCCTATCGAGTGGAATCAAGCGGTTCAGACCGTGTCGGCGGAAGCGCTCGTTCATGCGCCTGCTGGACTTGATGAACCGCGTTATCAATTTACGGATCTCTACAACGAAGGGGTTTCCGGTATGCTCACCGAACAGGGCGGAGGCTGGTATTACAAACGCAACTTGGGCGGCGGAAAGTTCGGAAATGCCGAGTTGGTTTCCCGCAAGCCCTCGTTCGCGGGACTTGGTTCCACGATGCGACTGATGGATCTGGATGCGGACGGAAGCAATCAGCTTGTTAGTCTTGCCAACGAACCGAAAGGGTTCTTCGAGCTGGGCGAAGCGGAGGATTGGCTGCCTTTCCAACCCTTCAAGAGCTTACCCAATTCGAACATGGCGGATACCAACGTCCGGATGCTTGATCTCGACGGGGACGGCAGATCGGAGATGTTATTGACGGAAGAACTTGTTTTCGTCTGGTATGCTTCCATCGGAAGAAGAGGATTCGAGTACGCCGGCAAGACGATTCGCTCTTCGGATGAAGAAACCGGTCCCTCGGCCGTCTTCTCCGACGCCGAACAATTCATCTATCTTGCGGATATGTCCGGCGACGGACTGTCGGACATTGTTCGCATTCGCAACGGGGAAGTCTGCTATTGGCCGAATCTCGGCTATGGTCGCTTCGGGGCGAAGGTGGCAATGGACAATGCGCCGGTTTTCGACCATCCGGAGGCGTTTCAACCGTCATACTTGCAACTTGCCGACGTAGACGGGTCAGGAACCGCAGATCTTCTGTATGTGGGGCCAGATCGCATAGCCTGTTGGTTCAATCTGAGCGGGAACGCATTCAGCGCATCTCCTTATGTCATCGAGGCATTCCCGGAAGTTCATTCGGAGGCACGCGTCTCGGTCATCGATCTTCTGGGCAACGGAGTTGCCTGCATCGTTTGGTCCAGTCCATTATCCAAGGATGCCCAGGCTCCTCTCCAATATATCGATCTTATGAACGGCAGAAAACCTCATCTGATGACTTTGTACAAAAATAATCTTGGGAAAGAAGTGACGATGGAATATAAGCCATCTACGGCGTTTTACTTAGCAGACCGAATGGCGGGGTCTCCTTGGCTTGAGCCGCTGCACTTTCCCGTACATTGTCTGACGCGAACCGAGACAAGGGACCGTACGACCGGTTACCGGTTCGTGAACGAATATCGGTACCGACACGGTTATTACGATCGCGCCGAAAGGGAGTTCCGCGGCTTCGGCATGGTGGAGCAAACGGATGCCGAAACGTTCGAGCATTGGGTGTTGGGAGAGAACGGTCAACCGCTGGATCGGTCTATGCACCAAGCACCGGTCGTCTCCAGAAGCTGGTTCCATACCGGAGTTTACTTGAACGGGGGCGATCTGTCCCGTGCGTTCGGCACGGATTATTGGGAAGCTGAGCTTAAACGGGCAGGATTTACGGCAGAAAATCCGGAAATAGCGTTGAAGGAGACGACGATCGTAACGGCTCCGGGATTGGATCCCGTTCTTCTTGAAAGGCTCGACGCCGAAGAGCGTAGGGAGGCGTACCGAGCCTGCAAAGGCAGAAGCTTACGGACGGAAACGTTCGCGCGCGACGCACCATCGAACGATGCGACGGCCGATCAAATCCGCAAGCAGCTTAGCCCATACTCTACGGCCAAGCAAGGATATACGATCGTTCTGATGCAGCCCAAAGGACACAATCGGCATGCGGTCTATGCGGTGCAAGAGCGCGAAGCGCTGACGTACGGATACGAGCGGAATACGGACGATCCGCGCGTAGCCCATACGCTGAACGTAAAGTTGGACGAATACGGACAGATTTTGGAGACGGCTTCGGTTGTATATCCGAGACGTCTAACCGATTTTTCGTTGCCTGAGGAAACCCGCGAAGCGCAGAATCGGATGCAGATCGTCTATACGCTTAATCGTTATACGAACGATGTAGTTACCGATGCGGCTTACCGATTGAGACTGCCTGCGGAGACGAAAATTTATGAATTGAAGGGTCTAGTCAAAGCCGGAGCGCTCTTCGACGTCCTTGATTTCGAGCATGTCCTTGCGTTAGCGGACGAGGTCGACTATTATCAAACGGATGTTGCGCCAGCCCCCGGTTGCTCGCAGAAACGATTAATCGAACATGCACGCACGCTGTACAGGAGCGACGATCTGATCGATGCATTGCCGATCTATGAACTGGTGTCTATGGCATTGCCTTACGAGAGCTACCAGCTTGCTTACACGCCGGCTCTGGTAGACCACATTTTCGGTGATAAAGCGAGCGACGACGTTCTGCTGGAAGGGAAATTCATGCGCTGGGAAGATGAGCCTAACTGGTGGATTCGCTCGGGAACGACCGGGTATATCGCATCTGATGAAACGGCAGCCGAAGCTCGTAATCGATTCTACCTTCCTGTCAGCTATACGGATCCGTATGGTGCAACGACTAAAGTGAAATATGACCGTTATCGGTTATTCATGACGGAAACCGAAGATGCGTTAGGCAATCGCGCGAAGGTTGAATGGTTTAATTTCCGCACGCTTTCTCCGCAACGGATGAGGGATGCGAACCATAATCTCTCGGAAACATTGACAGATGAATTGGGCTTGGTAAAAGCGATGGCCGTTTACGGCAAAGGGAGCGAAGCCGATGACCTGAGCGGCTTTAACGAGTTTTCTTCGACTTCCGAGAGGGTACTGATCAATGTTTTCTTACATGCGCAGGCTTCCGATGTATTGGTTAGTCATGGGAAAAGTTTATTGCGGCATGCCACGGCAAGATTCGTATATGACTATGATGCTTATCGAAAATCAGGCAAACCTGCGGCTGCTGCTTCCATCGTGAGGGAAGAGCATTATATCGACAACGTGAATTCGCCCGTCCAGATCAGTTTCGAATATTCAAACGGTCTAGGACAAGTTGTAATGAAGAAGACGCAGGCAGAGCCGGGACCGGCCAAGCAAGTGACGGTTAATCCGGATGATTCCTATGCGATCGTCGACATCGATACCGCAGCGCTAAGCCCCCAACAACTGCGTTGGATCGGCAACGGCAGAACCGTACTGAACAACAAAGGTAATCCCGTTAAACAATACGAGCCCTATTTCTCGGTCACGCATCGTTATGAGGATTTGAAAGAGCTAGTGGAAACGGGAGTTACGCCGCTGTCTTTCTACGATGCGCCCGGGAGGCTCATCCGCACGGAATTGCCTGACGGCACGCTGACTCGCGCAACCTTCGATTCCTGGAAACAAGCCGCTTACGATGCCAACGATACGATACTCGAATCTTCCTGGTATTTTAACCGAACCAACCGGTTGATCGATAACGAGCTGCTCGCGGCGGGCAAAGACCCGGTCAAGGAAAAGGAGGCGGCCGATCAGAGCGCGGCTCACGCGAATACGCCCAGCGTTCAGCACTTGGATTCGTTAGGCAGGCCCGTATTAGCGATTGACCATAACCGGGCTCCCGACACCGGGAAGGATGAATTCGTAGCGACTAGGGTCGTGCTCGACATCGAAAGCAACCTGAAAGCCGTGATCGACGCGCGAGGTAACTTGGCTATGGAATACCGTTACGATATGCTGGGAAACAAGGTTTATCAGCGGAGTATGGATGCCGGCAGTCGGTGGCAACTTACGAATATTACAGGTCAGCCGCTAAGGACTTGGGATAGACGAAATCACGAAATGCGCTATTTCTATGATATTTTGCAGAGGCCGACGCACAGCATGGTGTCGGGGGGAGACGGAGCAATCGCTCTGAACCATGTCGTCGAACGGATGGAGTATGGCGATGGTGAGGACAATCCCGAAGCGAAAAACTTGAGAGGGCGAGTCATTCGCCATTACGATACGGGGGGAAGGACGGAAACGCCCGAATTCGACTTCAAGGGGCAGCCGATGTCGATGACTCGTACGCTGTACCGCAATTACAAGGAAATCGCGAATTGGATCTATGCCAATCCGGAAGACGATCTGGAAGAGGAGAGCTTCACGATCCGGACGGTAACGGACGCGATCGGCCGGATCGTCCGGCAGATCGTCCCCGACGGGCGGATTCTCGTTCCCGTGTATAACAAAGCCGGTTTGCTAAAGGGAGAAAAAGTGATCCATACGGATGGGAATGCGACGGAATCTTATATTAACGACATTAATTATAATGAAAAAGGGCAGCGGACGTCGGTAGTCTATGGAAATGGAGTGTTGACGCGATTCCATTACGACAGAGAGACCTTACGACCGACGAGATTGGAGACGAAACGCGGGAACGGCGAACCGCTTCAGGATTGGCGTTATACGTACGATCCGACGGGGAATATCACCCATATCCAAGATAACAACGTTCCAGTCGTCTTTTTCGATAACCGGAAGATTGTCGGAGTCGCAACCTTTACTTACGATTCCTTATATCGGTTGATTCAGGCAACCGGAAGAGAAAACGAAGCGGCACTACCAGACCACGGAGGCGAAGACAATTGGAACGATAATGCGTTCATGCACTCGTTGAATCCCGGAGACCCGATGGCTATGCGGATGTATATCCAGAGCTACCGCTATGACCTTGCCGGTAATTTGCTGCAAATGCGGCACCAGGCGGCCGGCAGCAATTGGACGAGAGATTACGAGATGGCTTCGGCAAATAATCGACTGTTACGAACGCAAGTCGGTTCCGCGACGTTTCACTATACGCACCATTCTCAGCACGGCTATATCACTTCCATGCCTCATTTATCTTACGTCGGGTGGAATTACAAGGAGGAACTAGCGAAGACCGTCCGTCAGAGGAGAACGGACGGCGGTACGCCTGAGACGACTTATTATCAATATGACGGCGAAGGGCAGCGGATTCGGAAAATAACCGAATATCAGGCGCCCGAAGGACAGGAGCCGACGCGGAAAGACGAGCGGATCTATATCGCCGGATACGAGATCTACAGACGCTATGCCGGAGCGGACGCGGGATTGGAACGCACGAGTCTGAGCCTTATGGATGGCGGGCACCGCTTCGTTCTGATCGATGTCGAGACGAAACCGGCGGAAGGCTTCGGTTCGTCCGCAGCGCGAACCGCCCCTGTCGTATCGGTGCGTTACCTGTTGCACAATCATCTGGGCTCGGCCTCGCTGGAGCTGGACGAGGAGGCGAGGGTGGTCAGCTACGAAGAATATCATCCGTTCGGTACGACTGCCTATAAAGCACACAATGCATCTATCCGAAGTGCTGCCAAGCGTTACCGCTATACGGGCATGGAACGGGACGAAGAGAGCGGTTTGGCTTATCATGGCGCTAGGTATTACTTGCCTTGGCTCGGCAGATGGCTCAATTGCGACCCGGCGGGAATGGTCGAAGGAACGAATCTGTATGCTTATTGCCGGAATTCTCCGGTCATCCGGCATGATCGGAACGGGAGACAGTCGGCAACGGAGGACACGAAACCTGAAATCTTCTTTACGGCTGACCAGATTCAGAGGGCCGCAAGGTTTGGGAGCAAGATGAGCAAGCAAGAACGAAAAGACAGGATGTATCCGCTTCTAGAGAAATACGGAATTCCGAAGGAAGGGTTCGCGGATGAAATATCTAATCTCTATGACAAAGACAAAGATGTAAGACTTGTGGGGCTGCTAAGAGTTCTGTCTAGGGAAGCTTATAAAAAGGAAAAGCAGAAACCGAGCGAGTATGCGGCTATTAATGTCAATAGGGCGGCGAACATCGTCAAGGAAATCTCCCCGTTGCTATCCATGATGATCGCTGCTCGGGAACATGTTTCGTCTATTACGGCTTCAGGGGAAGAGAAGAAGGTTAATACTTTTGCAGAGGGCGGCATCGATCATCTCTCAACGAATATGGGTAAGTTTCGCCTAGTCTCGAAAATTACTTCTAATTGGACAGTTTTATCTAGCCAGGACAATCCTGAAACGAGTAAGAAGGTGTATCCCGCGGAAATTCCGACACAAGACGAAGTATTGGCTTACGCGGCTCAAACTCGCCACAGCTATGAACAATTTGAGGTTCAAGTGAAGGATAGACTGGGAGAACGGGGAGGGGATCGCGCGTTAAACCAACTCAGTTATGAAGCGAGACAAGTATGGCAGTCCTACGCCTTCCTTGCTCCTGGAGGTGCCGTGTACAATCCTTCGGCCAAGTCGCAACACGGCCAAAATTACGGTGTCAAGACAGCTCTTGGCTATTTAATTCATAAGGCCGAAACAAGCGGATCTGAAGTGGATTTGAATACGATCCTCACGGATACAGACTTTAACCTGACGGATTATGTCAAAATAGCCAAGGTAAGAGCAGTCGAAGCCGATTTTATGGAAGATTTGATTATCGATGCGAATTCCTTGGACAGAAACCTCACCCTGGAGCTCGAATTATTTAAATAATGATCGTAAAGGGATCCGCCTTATGGATCCCTTTACGCATTTTCAGAAGATACTGCTGGCACATGGTTTCATACCTGATCCGTTCTTGTCATAAAGTTCGATAAGGACAAGTTTTACTATCGGGGTGAATGCGTTGAGAATGCCGCTTCTTCTGAAACAAACTGCTTTGCGAAGCAGCGCCATGTTTGGCGTGAAAATATTCGGATTGATCGGAAGGGTTGTTCTGACGCGTTTGGTCGGTGCCGAAGGAGTGGGGCTCTATCAAATCGCTTACTCTTACTATGGTTTGATGCTGATGTTGATTACCGGGGGGCTACCGACGACTCTTGCTTTGTACACTGCGAAAAATAAAGCTCAAGGCTGGAGGTTGTTCAAAGCGTTTTCTCTGATCATCGTCGTTATAGGCGGATTAGTCAGCTTGCTTAGCTTCTCGTTCGCTTCAGTAATCGCGCAGCTTCTCGGTAATTCCAAGCTAGCATTCGCTATTCAATGTATAGCTCCCGCGCTATTCGCCGTTCCGTTACTTAACTTGCTGCGGGGATACCTGCAAGGGATGGAACGCTACGGAATGATTGCGTTATCGGAATTAACGGAACAAGCCGTACGCATAACGGCCATGATTGTTTTCGTAATTTTATTTCTCTCTTACGGCTCTTCATTAGCGGTGGGAGGAGGCATTCTAGGAACGTTCATCGGAGCATTGTTCTCCTTCATCCTTTTAATAGTCGCTTGCGCGTTTGCACGAAAACCTATTCCGTCCATCGGTAATCCGTTGGGAGCGTCGCCTGTAAGTCCCGCGCTTTCCATCGTCATTCAATCATCTTTACTCATTGCTCTAACGAGACTGTTGATCCCGGCTTCCGACCTGATCGATGCCGTCGTGATCCAGAGACGATTGCAATTCGCGGGTTATTCCGCGTCGGAAGCGATGGCTATGTACGGCGTGTTATCCGGAATGGCCGTCATTATTGTTTATATGCCGACCTTACTTACCTCGGCATTGTCACATACCCTTACAATGAAAATCGCTGCCGATTGGCAGGAAGGCCGGAAAAACCATTTTTATAGACGGGTTTATGCTGCTATGGAGCTGAGCTGGATATGGGGGTGGGCTTCGGGTCTGCTTCTATATAAGTACGCTGCGCAAATTTCTTGGTTGTTTTTTGGCACGGATGAAGCCTCTACAGCGATTCAATATTTGTCGGCTATCCCTTTGATCGTAGGATTCCGTGAATTAACGACAAGTACTTTGTGGGCCCAAGATCGTAAGAGGGTACCTTTGGCGGGCATGATTGCAGGGGTAAGCATGACTCTCATTTTGTTGTATTATCTCATCACGATTCCGGGATTCGAATATGCGGGAGCCGCGATCGCATTCCTGTCGATGGAGCTTGTTGCCGCGGCATGGAACATACGAGCTCTTAAGCTGGTGCGTAATCATTATGTTCGACCGACGTTGCTTATTCTGGATTCGTTGGTTCTTGCTGGAATGATGATTTTCGCAACGATTGTATCCTTATTTTTACTAAACCTTTCATCATCGAAACCAATCGCGCTAGCGCTTGAGATCGCGATATACCTTGGAGGAGCGGGCATTTACATGGGCATACGGTTTTTCTTCAAAATCCGGCAGCAGCTATGAACGAATGAATCGTTTAATCCAAAATATGAATGAGCTGATATCGGGTATGTTGATCCCATCCCAAGTCGAACGGCACCCCAATGCGATCGGCGGTATGGGAATTTACTAAGGGATAGCCATTGTCATCATAGCCTACTAACACGCCGAAATGGTCCACGTCATCGCCATGAAGAATATAAGCAATTAAATCGCCGGGCTTTAATTCCCCGATATCGCCGTAGGGACGTTGTGGGCTCGGTTTCGTTATCTCTTCGAAAGTTCCTGCCGAAATTACGCTAACATATCCCGAGGCTAGAAGAAACTTGCGAAAACGATCCGTCTGAATCCAAGTATGGCTACCGCCGGACCGAAACCAATACCGCCAATTGGTTGTCATCCGCAACCCGCCGCCTTCATGAGGATCGCCGATTACTTGCGAGGCATAATTGGTGCAGTCTCCTCCGTCCGATGTATAATCCCGATAATTCAAGTTATAGCGATTATTGTTTCCGGCTCCCCAAGCGGCACCTGCATACTTATTGGCATAAGCTATGGCTCGGTCTCGTTGATAACCGAGTTTCCCTTCGTTTGATCGATTTCTTTTCGTATGCTCTTGGATTAACGGGTTAGGAAAGTTATCGTTCGTAGCGGAAATTAATCGGGGATTCTCGTTAAGCGGATCGGAATACCATTCTCGAAGGACATGCCATTTTCCGTCTGTTTGAATTAATGTTAATGCATGTCGAGTACCGATACCGAACGACTGGAAGACGGAGAAAGGCTCCGAATACGAATATTCCAATTTCTGGGATAGGACGACGGATACTTTAGCGCGATTACCGTCTATGCGAATACGAGGGACACGAATATGGCTATGGACGCGCTCAAAGCGAACTTTTCTTCGAGTCGCCCATGCTTGGATATATTCCTTACGAATCATCTCCTGCTGAAGAGCATGTCGGCTTGCCTTCTCCATGGAGAGATAGTATCGATTTAACATTTCATTATCGTTACTCAGCAAGAATCGCGAGCGGGCATCGAATAATTGTTGTAGAAAATTCACGATCTCAAGCTCAGTATTCGATTTGGATTGAGCGGCAGCGTCGACAACGCCGTACGTATTCAATACAAAACCGATTGCGACGATGACTGCCATGATCCGTTGCATGGAAAATAACGCTCCTCCGCCCATCGGGAAATGATGATGAGTAGGATAACCGCTAAATAAGAACATTATTCGGCTTCTTCGCCGCGCTTCTTGTCGTATAGCTTATAACTATCTATAATAGTAGATAAATATATTAATCTATTCTTTAGATATAAGGAAGGTAAAAATGAGCAACATACAAACTAGAACAGACGTTATCTTAATTGGTGCGGGAATTATGAGTGCTACATTGGGATCGCTGCTGAAAGAATTAGTACCGGACTGGGAAATTAAAGTGTTCGAGAAGCTCGAAAATGCTGGTGAGGAAAGCTCTAACGAATGGAATAATGCTGGAACGGGGCATGCGGCTCTGTGCGAGCTTAACTATACGGAAGAAAAACCGGACGGATCGATCGATATTAGCAAAGCTATCAAAATTAATGAACAGTTTCAACTTTCGATGCAGTTTTGGTCTTATCTCGTCAACAGCAAGCTCGTCAATAATCCGCAGGATTTTATCATGCCATTGCCTCACATGAGTATGGTCCAGGGAGAGAAAAACGTAACTTTCCTAAAGAAACGTTTCGAAGCGTTATTAAACAACCCTCTGTTTCAAGGGATGGAATTTTCGGATGACCCGGAAAAACTGAAGGAATGGATTCCGCTTATTATGGAAGACCGTCCGGCGAACGAAGCGATAGCGGCAACGAAAATAGACTCCGGAACGGATGTTAACTTCGGCGCTTTAACGCGGATGTTGTTTGACCACTTAAAGAGCAAGAAAGTCGATATCAAATACAAACAAAATGTCGATAATATCAAACGTACTAAAGATGGTTCTTGGGAATTGAAAGTGAGAAATGTCGATACCGGTAACGTTGAACGCCATATTGCTAAATTCGTCTTTATCGGAGGCGGAGGCGGAAGCGTACATTTACTGCAAAAATCGGGTATTCCCGAAGGAAAACATATCGGCGGATTCCCGGTTAGCGGGATTTTTATGGTGTGTAACAATCCGGATGTTGTCAAGCAGCATCACGCCAAAGTATACGGCAAAGCGAAGGTCGGCGCTCCGCCAATGTCCGTTCCGCATCTTGACACTAGATATATCGATAATAAAAAATCGTTGTTATTCGGACCGTTTGCCGGCTTCTCGCCTAAGTTCTTAAAATCCGGTTCCATGTTCGATTTGGTTACTTCCGTTAAACCGAATAATGTCGTAACGATGCTGGCGGCAGGCGCCAAAAACATGTCTTTGACGAAATATCTGATCCAGCAAGTGATGTTGTCGAAAGAAAAAAGGATGGATGAGTTGCGTGAATTTATCCCGAACGCCAAAATCGAGGATTGGGATTTAGTGGTGGCCGGTCAACGCGTGCAAGTCATTAAAGATACGGATGCCGGCAAAGGAACGCTTCAATTCGGTACGGAGGTCATTAGCGCCGCGGACGGTTCGATAGCCGCATTGCTCGGCGCTTCTCCGGGTGCTTCTACCGCCGTTCACGTTATGCTTGAGGTTCTTAACAAATGTTTCCCTCAACATATCAAAGAGTGGGAGCCGAAAATCAAAGAAATGATTCCCTCTTACGGCGTGTCGCTATTGAAGAATCCCGAGCTTATCGAAGAAATTCATACTTCAACGGCGCGGACGCTTGGCTTAAGCGACAACATGCCGTTACAAGCCGCGCGCAGAACCGTTTCCGTTTCATAGTTAAGAATAATCGGCGATTCATTTGCAAAGCTGAAGCTGACTCCAATTCAGCATGGGGTCAGCTTCTTTTTCTGAGGATCGCACATTGTTCTCGACGGCGAATTGCGGAAGCATTCGGAATCGAAGCGGATCGGTTCATACCCGTAATGTTGATCTCAATAGGTAATACTGTTAACGTCGGTCAATTATCGGTCCGACTGCCGATCGATAAAGTCGCTCAGTGCAAGTAAATTCATATTCGTTTTTGAGAGGGAGTTGGAAAATTTAATGATCAATAAAGTCGGACAAATCATGGTGTATGTAAACAACCAAGATGAAGCGCGTGCTTTTTGGACGGAAAAATTAGGATTTAGCGTTATTGCCGAAGAGGACAACGGTCAAGGGTTCAGATGGATTGAAATTGCTCCTGCAGAGAGTTCGGATACGACCATCATCCTTCACAATAAAGACTTCGTAGCCAAGATGTCTCCGGGTTTAAATCTCGGAACGCCTTCTTTGATGTTCTTCTCGGATCACTTCGAACAACTTCATAGCGACTTATCCAATAAAAACGTCAAAGTCGGAGAAATCGTAAATTTGCCTTCCGGTAGAGTGTTCAACTTTGCGGATTTCGAAGATAATTACTTTGCCGTCATGGAGAAGAGTAAATAAGCGTTACAGAGGATTAACGGTAAACCTAAACCGCAGATAGAACGGTCGATTGGCTTTGAAAGCCGGCGGCCGTTTTTTTGTCCTTATATTAAGGCTCATGTTACTATTGGAAAAGCCAATGCCGATGTTAAAATCTATACATAAGATAGCAGCATGTACCGACAACATAGAAATAAACAAAAGGAAGTTGATTATTTCATGTTTTGTCATATCGGAAGGATAACGATTGTAAAAAACGAAGGAACGATTATTTTCGGTAATGTCAACGGCGTCCCTAACAACACATCACAGAGCAATCAGGGATCAACCGAAGGCGACAAAGACGAGGTCTCTTTTGATAGTCCAAGCTTCAATGTGACGATGCCCTTCCAACCGATCGTTCTTGATAACAGGCAATCGAAGGATAGGAAGAAAAATAAAAATTCCGGAATGGTACGAGGCTCAAAAGTAAAACGAGCTCGGCGTCCATCGGATGTGTAACGGTGTTCCTATTGCGTAGTAAAAACCCGCGATCGATCGTACATCGCGGGTTACAATGAATTTGTTAGTAGGCAGCTCTTAAGATGATTACCAAAAGGATGAAGAGAACAAGCGCAAATGCAGCCGCTTGCATGCCTCCGCCGTATCCGCCGCAGCTACCGCCATACCCGCCAACAACTCCGCTCAATGATTTCACCACCGATTGTTTATTTGTGATCGTCGTTGGTCACATGTCTAGCTTATGTAAGTTAGACGGTATGGTACAGTACAAATACCCAGAGTAAATAAATCTCAGCAAATACCCAGATGAAGATACATAACCAACAACTGCTCGGGAAAAAGATGGAGAAGAATGTGATCCAAAGTTTCATTCTCTCCGTTGGTCTAATTAGAAACGAAATAAGACCAACCCTGAGGAGAGTGAATGATTCATGAAACTGAACAAATGGTTAGCTCCCGTACTTAGTCTGTCATTACTATTCCCTACGATTACCGGCGCGACGAGCGCAAGCGCTGCGGAACCGAAGATACCAACCGTCGAAACGCCTGCGATAGAGCTGAGAGCGACATTGGATTACTTGCTTTCGGAGCACTTCACGCTCGCCGTTGACTCGATGATCAAGAAGTACGACAACTCGTTCGACGCTGCTGCGGCTCAAACGGCACTGGAGAAAAACGCGAAAGATATGGTGCCGGCTATTGCTTCCGTATACGGAGAGAAAGGGGCGAGAGAGTTCGACCGAATTTTCAGCGGTCATCTTAACTATACGAAAGATTACGTAACGGCAGTCAAGTCTAATAATGCCGCCGATAAAACCAGTGTCGCTAAAGAAATCGAACAATTCGCAATCAAACTTGGCAACTTCTTGGGTACGGCGACCGCAGGCAAGCTGCCTGCATCGGCGGCGCAAGACGTGCTTCGTAAGCACGAGGATCAAGTCAAACAAGTATTCGACGATTATGTCGCCGGAAATTACACAAGTTCGCTTGCCAAATATCGTGAAGGCCTAAGCTTCATGTTCGTAATTAGCGATGCATTGTCAGGTGCAATTGTCACCCAAATGCCCGATAAATTTAATGGTACCCGGCCGGACACTTCGGCTGGAGATCTGAGATCGGCACTGAACTATCTCGCCGCGGAACATTATGCCCTTGCCGTAATTAGCATGCAAAAAGGAATGGATAAATCTCCCGCATATCCCGCGATTCTCGAAGCTGAGAACGGCAATACGGTAGGTTTTACTGAAGCCATTACCTCTCTGTATGGTGCAGCTGGCGGTGAAGCCTTCAAAACCGTGTGGTTTGGCGATCATATTAATGCGCAAGACGAAATTGTTAAGGCTAGCCTTGCCGGAGATGCGAATGCAAGTATGCAAGCTAGAGCTAAGCTGAGCAAGTTTTCCGTTGAATTCGGTAATTTTCTTGGCGCTGCCACAGGTGGTAAACTTCCGGCATCTGCCGCAACGGCTGCCATAGCAGAACATGAGAGGCTCGTGCTTGAGGCATTTGATCTATATAGAGCCAAGGACGCTTCCGGATTGTATGCAAGCTATGATAAAGGGTACAATCTCATGTTCGGAGTCGGTAAAGCGTTGGGGGGAGCAATCGTGATGCAAAAGCCTGATTTTTTCCAGTCGGAGTTTCCTGTAACCGAGCCTGAAACCTCGAACGAAGTTCAAACGATATGGCTTCAAATCAACGGGAAAACAGCCAAAGTTAACGGCAATAACGTGGAAATGGACGTTGCGCCTTTAATCAAGGACACAGTTACCTTCGTATCGTTAAGAACGTTGACGATGGCGCTTGGCGCTGACTTGAGATGGTCTCCTTCCACGGCTACGGTTGAAGTGGACACAGGCACGGATAAAGTTGTCTTCTGGTTAGGTAAAGATATCGCGCAAGTGAATGGAGAAAACGTCAATCTTATGGCTCCCGTATTCGCACACGATGGCCGTACACAGGTACCGCTTCGGTTCATCGCCGAACTGCTAGGTTGGAATCTGAATTGGAACAAAGCCGACTGGTCGATTACGTTGACTAAAGCTATGTAAACCTATTCGAGAACCTGCAATATTCTTGTCCTGTTTCGGTTATCCTTATACCGGAACAGGACTTTTATATTATAATGAGGGGGTGTGTAAGGGGGGACCGCTTCGAATATGTCGGATGAGATGACGGATTTAGAATTAATAGAGCGCATTACCCGTAAAGATTCCCAGGCATTGCAGCTTATATATGAAAGATATGAACGTCCCATTTATACTTTTGCTTTCCGTATCGTTAAAGATGCGATGCTAGCGGAAGAAGTCGTACAGGAACTGTTCCTGCGAATATGGAACGCAGCAGAGAAGTATGACGGAGATCAGGGCAAGCTATCCAGTTGGATGTTTACGTTAACTAGAAATATTGCCATTGACGGTCTTCGGAGAAGGCAAATCCGAACATCAAAGCAAGTTGTCAAGACGGAGCAATTAAATCAAACCCCGGATTCTGCAACAGATACTGCTATAGCGGTGGAAACAAAAGTGATCGGGGAACAGGTTCGGCAGGCAATGCGAAAGCTTAGCCCGGATCAGCACCAAGTTGTGGAACTCATCTATTTTGGCGGATATACTCAGCAGGAAGTATCAGTGAGTTGCGATATTCCGCTCGGAACGGTTAAGAGCAGGGTAAGGCTCGCTATGAAAGCTCTGAAGTCGGAACTTGAAAATATAGGAGAGGAGGGGCATGGTTATGAAACATGATACAAATTCATGCGAGAATGCGGAAATGTATGTGCTTGGCGGATTGAGTGAAGCGGAAAAAAGAGCTTTCGAACAGCACCTTATCTCTTGCGCGGAATGTGCACAGCAAGTCACGGAGCTTCAGGAAATCGTAGATATGCTGCCGCTTTCGTCCGAGCCGGTCGATGTGCCGACAGGGATGAAGGATCGGGTTCTCGGTAATATTCTGAAGGTAGCAGACACGGAAGTGAAACGAGTTATAGAAACTGAACCTGTTATTCCGCATCAAACACCAGAAAGATCAAACCGCCCTGTCCTCTCCTTTCCAGATGGATCGAAGAAGCGGAGCTTTGGCAAATGGGTAAATGTCGGCCTTGCTGCCGCGGTGATTTTGTTGTGCGTATATACACTTGCTTTAAGGGACGAGGTGTCGAACCTTCATAACGAACTCACCCTCGCCAAACATAACGAGCCCCCGCAGGGATTGCGTATGAATCAGGCAGTAAGCTTAAGTTCGGCGGCCAAAGACATCGTCGCAAGCGGTCTCGCGACGATCGTGATCGATAACAAGGGAACCCATCTATTAGTACAAGCCGAGAAGCTTCCGCAGGTAAAAGAAAACGAAGCGTTTCAGGTTTGGTTAATGAAGAAAGGCCAGGATGTCGTGAACGCCGGTACCTTCTTCCCGCAAGACGGGAAGGGCGGTTTATACTTTACGCTTGACCAAAGCTTGGATGGTTATGATCAAATCGCCATCACCCAAGAACCAGATGCGTTCGGTCAATCGCCAAGAGGTACTGCCATCTTGACCGCGGAGATACAACTTTAAGTAATCTTGGAAAGCGAGGATCGACCAATGGAATACGTGAAACTCGGAAATACCGGCCTAGATGTATCCCGGCTTTGTCTTGGCTGCATGAGCTTTGGCGTTGCGGAGCGGTGGATTCATGAATGGGTACTGAATGAAGAGCATAGTCGTCCCATTATCAAGAGAGCATTGGAGCTTGGGATTAATTTTTTCGATACCGCCAATGTGTATTCAGACGGAACAAGCGAGGAAATTGTAGGACGAGCGTTAAAGGATTATGCCAATCGTGACGAGATCGTCCTCGCGACCAAGGTTCATTTCCGCATGCATCAAGGGCCAAACGGTGCCGGTCTCTCCCGGAAGGCAATCATGAGCGAGATGGATAAGAGTCTTAAGAGGTTAGGAACGGATTATGTAGACCTCTATCAAATCCATCGCTGGGATTACAATACTCCGATCGAGGAAACGATGGAAGCCTTACATGATGTTGTGAAAGCTGGGAAGGCAAGATACATCGGCGCTTCCGCCATGTACGCATGGCAATTTCTAAAGGCATTACATGTTGCCGAGAAAAACGGATGGACCCGGTTTGTGTCGATGCAGAATCATCTAAACCTCATTTACCGCGAAGAGGAGAGGGAGATGCTGCCGCTTTGCAAGGAAGAGAAAATCGGCGTGATTCCCTATAGCCCCCTCGCATCGGGTAGGTTGACTCGTGATTGGTCCGAGACAACCCGCCGTTCCGAAACCGATCAAGTTCAGAAATCCAAATACGATGCGACCGCGAATACGGATCGATTGATCGTAGAGCGTGTTGCGGCAATAGCGGCTCAACGCGGAGTTCCCCGAGCTCAAATCGCGCTAGCCTGGTTGTTGCAGAAACAACCGGTAACAGCTCCCATTATCGGCGCTACGAAAATGACTAATCTAGAAGATGCTTACGCTGCTCTGTCGATTAAGTTAACGCCCGAAGAAATCGTTTCGTTGGAAGAGCCGTATGTACCCCATTCGGTAATGGGTGCGGTTTGATATTCGAAAGAACAAGTTGAATAACAAAAGCTGCTTTCTAGAGTCCTTGCAGGACCTACGAAGCAGCTTTTCTTTTATTTTTTCATACCTGCAAGCCAATTCGTAATATTAACGAGCTCATCTTCCGTCAGTCTATCCTCGAATTTGGGCATTCCGCCTCCGCCTTGCTTAATTTGCTTGTAAATCTTCTCTTTGGTCATCGATGTACCAACGTTGGTTAGGTTCGGTGCGAAACCGCCGGACAATTGATCCCCATGGCAAGACAAACAATTGCTTTTGTAGACTTGCAGGGCTGCATCGGCATCAACGGGAGTGGCAGGTATGGCTATCAATGAGGAGGGCTCGGCTGACTCTTCTTTCTCAGGCATGTTGTACGTAATCAAGTAGACGGCAAACAAGCAGGCTAAGGCTATTATTCCGCTGGCGATCCATTTGTACATTTGAATATCCCCCCAATTATTGTTCGTCGACCAGAGCTAATATATCTTTAATGATTGTATCGTTATCCATTTCGGAACCCATCTCATAGATTTGTCTTATACGATCTTTGCCGTCAATTAACATTAAAGAAGTCACGTTATGTACAAATTGACCATCGCCCATATTTTGTATTGTTACCCCGAATTGTTTGGCGATTTGCTGAATGTTCTTTTCCTCTCCCCGGAGTAACGCCCAGCCGGATCTATCGATGTTCATGCGATCGGCATATGCATTAAAGACTTCCGGAGTATCACGCGCCGGATCGAAGCTGACCGCAATCATCTTCACTTGTTCACCCCAGATGCCGCGTGTTTTCATTTCTTCCTGGATTTGTACCATTTTGTAGGTGGTTACGGGACAGATATCCGGACAACTCGTGAACATGAATTCCATTAATCGAACCGTTCCGTTCATCGATTCGCTGTGAAACACGTTGCCGTCTAAATCTTCCAATACGAAATCGGGTGCCGCTTTAATGACAGGTAAAGATTTGGCAGGCACTAGGGATTTGTAAGCGATGTAACCTGCTATTACGATGAACATTGCAAGAACGATATAAGGAAAATATCCCGATCCGGACTTCGTCTTCATCTTTCCGCTCCTTTCGTTTGTTTTATTGTATCACCGCTATAAATGAGCCGAAAATAGCCCCTTATAGTCATTTTAACTATCCTAATCTAGGTGTTTGAGTGTTTGATACGAAATAAAAAGCGCTTGACTTTACGCGGAGCTCATACGGGTACTTGACAGCCGTGTGCTATATTAAAAATAGATGGAGGGCTGCTCATGTTTCAGCATTGTAATCAAGATTATTCGGGAGTAAACTTCGGCAAGCAGGATTTAAGGTACGGAGAGTTAATAAGTTGTACATTTAGTCGTTGCTCGTTTGCCCACGGCTCTCTAGAAGAGATTACATCGATCAACTGCCGGTTTATGGAGTGCGACTTCCGGGGGGCATCGTTAAATAGCTCTATTCATAAAGAATCCGCGTTCGAGAACTGTCATTTCAGCGGAGCTAACCTCTTTGTATCTAAATTCGAAAATTGCAAAATGACGGGTTCGGATTTTTCCGGCGCCACTATGGATGGGATCACCATTACTCAAGGCGATTGGTCGTATACGAATTTGAGACTTGCGAGATTAGCTAGACAGAACTTACGCGGGGTTAAATTTTACGAAGCGGACTTGTCGGAAGCCAACTTAGAAAAAGCCGACTTAAGAGATTGCGATCTCACAATGGCATCGCTGGCCAAAGCTAAGCTGCAAGGTGCCGATGTAAGAGGGGCTAAAATGGATGGCGTGGACTTCAAGTCATTCCCCGTTATAGGGTTGAGAATGGATAGAGAGCAAGCTGTTTTGTTATCGCTATCTCATGGAGCCAAGGTGGATTAAAGCGGGTTATGCAATAGCGCATTGGTGGTTAAAGGGCACTGGTACTTATTCAGTGCCATTTTATTGATTTAAATATTCCTTGACAGGAATATTCCTTATAAAGTATATTAATTTCAAGAGGAAGTTGACCAAAGAGATGAGGGAGTTGATAATATACCGAGAGACTTTATCCTAACGAGGTGATCGACATGTCAGACAACATTCCCAGTATGGACATGACGACGCTGAGTGCTTTGTCCGAACCGAATCGAATGAATATCGTCGAACTATTGCGCGAAGGTCCACTGACCGTGGGGGAAATCGCCGATCGGCTTGGGCTTCGTCAGCCGCAAGCCTCGAA
Organism: Cohnella herbarum; assembly: GCF_012849095.1. Lineage (NCBI taxonomy): Bacteria > Bacillati > Bacillota > Bacilli > Caryophanales > Paenibacillaceae > Cohnella > Cohnella herbarum. The sequence goes on along the minus strand of NZ_CP051680.1, from coordinate 1,615,208 downwards.
GCATCTGAAGGTGCTTAGCGAGAACCGGATTGTGGAAGTGCAAGCTGAAGCCAACCGTAGAATTTACAAGTTACGGGCCGAACCCTTTCAAGCGCTTGACTCTTGGGTGCAGTCCTTTCGCCGAGTGATGGAAGAAAGATACGACAATCTAGATGCTTATTTGCGCGAGCTGCAGAACAAAGATAAATCATAAAAACATTAAATTATAGCGGGAGGAAATACAATGTCTAACAATGCCATGGTTTCAAGAGTAGAGAATGATCGGGTGCTGGTGCTGGAGCGCGTATTCGAAGCGCCGCGCGATCTCGTGTTCAAGATGTTTAAGGAGGCCGAGCACCTCAAGCGTTGGTGGGGACCGAGAGGCTGGGAGCTTCCCGTGTGCAACATCGACTTCCGTCCGGGCGGCGTTTGGCACTTCTGCATGAAGTGCGTCGATCAGAACTTGGGAGATTTTTACGGCATGGAATCATGGGGCAAAGGCGTCTACAAGGAAATTGTCGAGCCGGAGTGGATCAGCTACACCGATTACTTCTCGGATGCCGAAGGCAATTCGAACGAGACTATGCCGTCAACCGATGTTACAATGGAATTCATCGATCTGGGCGGCAAGACGAAGTTGGTAAGCCGCAGCGAATACGTATCGGCTGAAGCGCTCAAGACCGTCATGGATATGGGCATGCTGCAAGGAATCACTGAAACTTGGGATCGTCTGGAAGAGCGTCTGAATGCGGTTAGGTAAGGTAACGATTTGAACCCATTAAACGAATAAAGAACAGCGAAACCGCTTATCGCGATTCGCTGTTCTTTTTCGTGCAGTGAGATGGCAAGGGTTGACTAAAGCCTATCGCATTATCCTGCTGGTTCTATTCTTCATGTTCTTCCACCGTAATGACCAAGAGATTGGAGTTAATCGTAAACCGTTGAAGCGTATTGGCCAATTGGAAGCTTACCGCTGCCTGATTCTGGACTCGGTCATTAGGCGGCAAAATGAGTTGAATCGCTTGGAACGAGACTTGAACGGTCTGACCCGGAGCAAGATTACCGAGAGGAATACCGGCTTCCGGATTGGCGCCGGCTACGGAACTGCCGCCGACCGTCACGCTGTTCGGCACGAATTGCGTGCCTGCTTGCAACGCATCCGTCAAAATGACGTTGTTGGTCGCGAGCGTACTCGTATTGGCTACCGTAATCGTGAAGCGGATATTTTCCCCTACGAAGACGAGATCGACGTCCGATCTCTTCGTAACGGAGAGGGGGAGACCAACGATTCTTAATGTCGCCGCCGTGCTTAAAGGCCCGGTTTGAACCGAGTCGGTTAGTACCGTATTGACGATCGTATCGCCGGGACTCGCGGTAGCCGGCACAGTAAATGGAATGATGATCGCGATCGCAACTCCGACATCCTGCATAGCCACGATTCCGTTAATGCCGAACAGCGGATCGGAGTAGCGTATGTTCACCAGAGGTACGTTGCCGGTATTGATGCCTTCCAAGCGGAAGAACACGACTTCTCCTGGAATGGCGATGGTCGGGAATACCGTTTTGCTAATCGTGAGCTGCGGATTATCGGCCACGGTTACCTGCACGGTAGAAGAAACAGGCGAGGTCTCGGCGGAACTTAACACCGCCGTATTCGTGATTACAGTACCGCCGCGCGCATCCTCAGGTATCGTGAACGTACGGGACAGAATGATGAAGAACCCGGGTGGAATAAGATTTACCGTCTTGTCGATGCCAAGCAAATCGTCCGTGAATCGCAAATCGGTGAGCGGCGCGTTGGATGAATTTTGGATGGTGAAGGTGAATGTAACGCTATCTCCGGGAAAGCCGATGGACGGATTAACGCTTTTGATCAGACTTAATTGGAACTCCGGTAAAACCGTAATCGTTGCGGTAGCGGAAGTTTGCCCCGTTTCGTCGGAAAATGCAGTTGCCGTATTGGATAGTATCGTGCCGGCCGGTACATTAGGCGTCACGAACGGAATCGGGATGGAAACCGTCGATCCGGCAGGCAATGTGGGAAGCACGGAACGGAAGTCCAGCGTCGTATCGGCGATGACGACATTCGTCAGATCGACGTTGCCCGTATTCCGTACGACGATCGTCGCGATCGCGGTTTGCCCCGGCGCGGCTTGCGCGGGATCGATGGTCTTGGTTATCGTTAAACCCGGACTCGGGTCGACCGTTACGTTGGATGTGTCTTCTTGCGGATTCGTCTGATCCGAAGTGGCCACAACCGTATTGACGATGACGGAACCGTTCGGCGCATCGGCAGGAATCGTAAAAAGGAATGTAAACGTTAGGCTTTGGCCGGGATTAAGCGTGCCGATCGTTTGGGCGATGCCTAGTAAAGCATCTGTTAAGACAACATCCGTCAGAACAACGGTTCCGGGATTCGACACCGTAACCGTGTACGTAACGGTATCTCCGGGAGCCGCGATCAATCGATCCGGGGTCTTCACGACCGTCAATTCCGCGGGCAATCCATTGATCAGCACATTAGCAGATGCCTGTACGGAAGCCGTTTGGTCGGAATTAGCCGTGCTCGTATTCATGATAACCGTGCCGACAATAGTTCCCGGCGGAACAGTAAACGTTAGCGTGAAGGTCTGCGATTGACCAACAGGAAGCGTCGGGATAGCAGCATTCAGGCCGAGCAGCGGGTCGCTGACGACCACGTTCGTTAAATTCACATTCCCGGTGTTCGTGACAATAACGGTGTAAGTGATCAAGTCTCCAGGCAGGGCATTGTCCCTATCCGACGTTTTGGTTAGCGAGATGGCGGGAACTTGATTTACCGTTACCGTTGACGTTCCTTGCTGCGGCCCAGTCTCCGTCGGGGAGACGGTGACGACGTTCGTAATGCTCGAGCCGGCCGCCGCATCGTCCGGGATAACGAACGGGATCGTCTCCGTTACGGACGCGCCGGGGGCAAGCGAAGCAATTAAGTTAAAGTACGATAGCAACGGATCGGATACCGCGACATTGGTCAACGCGATGCCTCCGGTATTGACGATCGTAAACGTGAAGTTGACCGTATCTCCTGGATTGACTTGCGATTGATCGACCGACTTAGTTACCGTAAAAGCGGGTAGTAGGACATCAAGAGACGCGGAACTGCTATTCTGCACGGCTTGCGTATTGAAGTTGCCGGTCGCCGTCGCCGTATTGTTAAACGGACTAACGGCGGTGTTTGGAATGACGAACGGGAAATCGACCGTTCGCGATTCTCCGACAGCAAGCGTACCAATCGATTGGATAAGACCGAGGGTCGGGTCAGTTAGCGTTACGTTAGACAACACCGTATTGCCCGTATTCGATACGAGAAAAGTATAGGTGACCGTATTTCCGGGGGACGACTGTTCGGGCGAGACAGATTTAGTTATCGCAATGTCAGGCACGCCGATTACTGTCACGACTGCATCCGCTTGTGAGGGTCCGGTCTGATCCGCCGTCGCGGTTGCTACGTTCACGAGCGTTTCCCCTTGCATCGCGGTAAGAGGAACCACGAACGGTATCGTGACAATAACCGAATCTCCGGGGTTTACCGTTACAAACGTCTGATTGATGCCCAACGTCGGATCGACGATTCGCACATTCGTAAGCGTCGAATTTCCGGCGTTCGTGGCCGTGAGAGTGTAGGTAACCGTGTCGCCGGGTGCGGCGATTTGCGGTGTAACGGTTTTGAAAATGACAAGGTTCGGAACAGGAGTCACAATAACCGTAGCCGTATCGGATGCGGGTCCTGTTTCGTTAGAGGTGGCGGTCGTTAGGTTCGTGAAGACGGTACCGGAAGGCGTTCCTGGAGGAATCGTGAAAAGGACCATGAACGACAGGGATTCGCCTGCGGACAACAAAGGAATATTTTGGGTAAAACCTAGCAAGGCATCCGTAACCGTGACATTGGTAATTGCAGCGTTGGACGTATTAGTTACCGTTAGCGTATACGTTACCGTTTCTCCAGGCGCGACGGAAATACGGTCGCTCGTCTTCGTAACAGCCATGCTAAAGACCGGCAGTACCGTAACCTGAGCCGTCGCTATGGCAGGGCCTGTTTGATCGGAAGTGGCGGTTGCCGTATTGGTGATAACGGTATCGGCTGGCGTGCCGGCAGGTACCGTGAACGAAGCGTTGAGAACGACCGAAGAGCCGACCGGCAAACTGGACAAAATATCGATCAACCCGAGCGTGGAATCTTCAATAAGAACGTTAGTCAACGTCACGATACCCGGATTCGAGACCGTGAAAGTATACTGCACCACGTCTCCGGGTGCCGCCGAAGTCGGGGTTACCGTCTTGGTTAAAGCGAGCTCTGCGGGCGCAGCGATCTGGACAATGTAATCTTCCACTTCTCCATCCGATGCCGGCCCTAAAGTTCTTGTATCTACCGATGTTACGGAAGCTGCATTCTGATTAACCAGATTATCCGTCGTAAGTCTGAGCCTTACAAAGGTGTGGCCGGCGGATAACGTTACGCCGCTCGAAGGTACCGTGAAAGTGATCGGTATCGTTTGAGTACCGGGTTGCGATGACACGACTTGCACGGGGGATGCTTCATTGCCTTGGAATATGCCATCACCGTTAAAGTCAACCCAACCATATAGATTGGCAGGACTTCCCGTATTATTGATTACAGTTACATTTAGCGAGTAACTCGTTGCGTTGATAGGGAGGGCGGGAAGAGGTACGGCCAAGCCATCGTCTTGAATGTCTTTAGGGATATCGTCGCCGGTAGCGGTAGCATTCTGAAGAGCATCCGGTTCAGCTGTTACTTGCGTTCCTAACAGCAGATCGTTCACCAGTTCATGGCGCGGTCCGTTCTTGGCAAGCACTGTAGAATAGTTATCCGGACCATTCCCTGCTGCCGTATCGGGCGCATCGCCGAAATCGATATTGACCGTAGCAAGCGGGCACATGGTCGCGTCATTGAATGATGTCGTGACAGTGGTTGAGAATTGTGCCGCAGTGGCATTGTTGCCGACGATGGTATACCTGAAAATGTTTCCGGTCTGGTTGGAAATGGCGTAGATGGTTCCGGTTGCATCGGTGGCGATTGCTCCGAAAGGCCCCGTATTATGAGGCGTCGTCGTTAAATCGGTAATTTTGCCGGTCGTCGGAATTATCCTTTCAACGATTCCGGTAGGCGTAATCCCGTATAAATTATTATCCGAAGGATTAATTATCCAATCGCTTACGTTCAGAGCTGCGCTTAAGGCGACTCCGAAATTACTTGTCTGCTCCGCAAAACCATTAGCCGGATTTACCAGCTTCATGAATGTAGCCGAGTTTGGCCGCAGGTCTACTACGTAGAACTTTGAATTGTTATTGACGAACAGATACAAAAATCCGTTCAAATCAAAGGTTCCGGTCGTGTAGGCATCCGCCGGAAATCCTGTTGGAAGAGGGAATAGAGCCGTTACATTACCGCTGTTATCGACGCGGACGATGTTATTGTTGAGCTGATCATACCCGTAAATGTAATTGTCCAACGGATTGTATCCGATTGCGTTAATGTCGACGGGAGGACTAACGGTTCCTAAGACGGTTGCCGTCCCTGTAACAACGCTGATGCTATACCGGATAGAGGGTCGACCCGCGAATTGAATTAACCTTGAGTTACAGCTTAGCGGGTTATTGGTCGTGTCATGACTGAAATTTTGATTTGCTATAGTCGCGTTGCTGCTAATTTGAGCTGCCGTAACGGTAATCGTTATTTTTCTTGGTCCGTTGGACATCGTGAACCCGCTGGGTTGAGTGAAAGTCGAAGGCGGACAAGTCGCTCCCGGGTTGGCTACAGGCTCATAGACGGTATAGGTTCCGGCCACGGTAACCGTGAAACTATAAATTCCGTTAACATCCGTTTGAGCGGGTATGCAGGTTCCGCCCGTATTGCTAAACAGAACGACAAACACATTGGGTATTCCCGGTTCGCCGGGATCGAACTGGCCATTGTGATTTATGTCATTAAATACTATTCCCGTTAGCGTTGCAGCCATATCTTGATTAAAAGCCTCCTTTCAATTACTTTATTTTTCATATCCGGATTTTTAATGCCTATTTAGCAGATGACTTCGTTAGAACCTCGGTTCACGAGTTGCTACGAATACGTTTTGTTAATGAAAGGAATGATATCCAGAATATGAACAGTCAATAAGCAGGAGGGGTTAAGGTGAACGCGTTGGATTGGAGCCGTGGCTTAACGGAGATGACTCTTGCCTTTCATATCCTGTTTGCCACCGTAGGGGTAGGCATACCGATTTTTATCTCCATCGCCGAATGGATCGGAATAAGAAAAAATGATCCTCATTATTCGCTGATGGCACGGCGCTGGACACGCGGTTTTGTCATTACCGTAGCGGTAGGCGTAGTTACCGGAACGTGTATCGGTCTTCTCTTAAGCTTGCTGTGGCCGGAGTTTATGCGATTTGCCGGCAACGTGGTCAGTCTGCCGCTCTTCCTGGAAACGTTCGCGTTTTTCTTCGAAGCCATTTTTCTAGGTATTTATTTGTATACATGGAACCGTTTCTCCAATCCGTATATTCACTGGTTGTTAACCCTTCCGATCGTGATCGGAGCCTCGGCATCCGCGTTGTTTATCACGATGGTTAATGCTTTTATGAATACGCCGCAAGGATTTACGCTCGAAGAGGGCAGACTGACGAATCTTGATCCGATCGCAGCTATGTTTAATCCCGCGATGCCCTCCAAGGTGGCGCATGTCCTGTCATCCGCGTATTTAACCGCGGCTTTCCTACTTGCCATGATTGCCGCTTTTGCCATGTTGCGGGGGCGGGATAACGAATATAACAAAAAGTCGATTCGTCTGAACATGATGACCGGATTGATTCTTGCGGCGGCTACCATTTTGATCGGAGATAGTTCCGCAGTGTTCTTGGCAGAAGCGCAGCCGGAAAAGCTCGCTGCCGCGGAATGGCATTTCGAGACGAGCAGTAGGGCGCCCCTCATTATTGGAGGGAAATTAAACCCGGATACGAACGAAGTCACAGGAGCCATTACGATCCCCTGGGCGCTTAGTCTTCTTGCCACGCACCATCCCAACGGTACGGTTGTGGGTCTTAACGAATTTCCTAAGGACGAGTGGCCGCCATTATACGTTCACTATTTGTTCGATGCAATGGTGGGTATCGGATTTTACTTGCTTGCCATACCGATCTTGTTCCTCTTCATGACGCTCGCGAAGCGTTGGAATGCGTATAACCGCTGGATGTTAGCGGGGATCGTCGCGGGGGGGCCGTTTTCTTTGTTTGCCATTGAGCTCGGATGGTTTTACGCGGAGGTCGGCAGACAACCTTGGATTCTTAGGGGATACATGCGCGTGTCCGATGCGGCAACAACGAATCCGCATGTCGGCATAACGTTCTGGCTGTTCGCCGCTTTGTACCTCTTACTAGGTATCGTTTGTTTGCTCGTGCTTAGTCGCTTGTTCCGCAACAAACCCGCGGAGCTTGAGCTTGAAGAACGACGAGTTATTTTGTAGGAGGACAATACAATGCCGCTTGCTGAAGTCGGGATTACGGTTCTTTGGATATTTTTGTACGGTTACTTGATTGTTGCGTCCATCGATTTCGGAGCCGGATTTTACGCTTATTACGGTAAGGTAATCGGAATCGAGTCCGTCATCGGACCGGTCATTTCCAGATACTTGTCGCCGGTATGGGAAGTTACGAATGTATTTCTTGTATTTTTCTTCGTCGGAATCGTCGGATTTTTTCCGGATACCGCTTATTATTTCGGAACCGCGTTGCTGATTCCCGGAAGCGTTGCGCTTATTCTGCTTGCCGTTCGGGGATCCTTCTATGCCTTTGCTAATTATGGAGCCAAGAAAAGCAATCTTTATTTGCTTGCTTACGGAGCTACCGGATTGCTTATTCCTGCCGCCTTATCTACCGTGTTTACGATTTCTGAAGGCGGTTTTCTGTCCGTTAGCGCCAATACGGTTACGTTGCTGATGGAGGAGCTTTTCTTTAGCGCCTACTCTTGGGCGGTCGTTCTTCTTGCCATTTCGAGCGTTCTGTTTATCAGTTCGACGTTCTTAACTTATTACGCCGATCATGCGGAAGACAAAAGGGCGCTGGAGTGGCTGCGTTCTTTTGCTCTATGGGGAGGCGTGCCTACGATTATTTCCAGCTTGTTCGTTTTTATTGCGCTTCGTAATCATAATCTGGAGCACTTCGATAACATGGTTCGGCTATGGTGGATGTTCGGACTGTCGTTAGTCAGTTTTGCGATCGCGATCTGGTTAATATGGCGACGTAAAAACTATGGGACGGCATTCGTGATGGTTATGTTGCAATTCGCGTTTGCTTTCTTCGGATATGGAATGTCGCATCTTCCTTATTTGTTATACCCGCACTTGATGCTTGTCAACAGCGTGACCAACCAGACGATGGGACGGGCGTTGGTTGTCGCCTTTGTGGCAGGACTTTTGCTCCTGATTCCTTCACTCGTTCTTCTGCTAAGACTGTTTTTGTTTAATGCTAAGTATGTGAAAGGAGAGACATCATGAACGTGTTTGAACAGCAGGACAAATGGCTGATGAGACTGTGCTTCGGGATTGCGGCTTTGCTTTTGTTATCCGCGCTGCGTTACGTTTTTTAATGTAAAATGTAACTGGATTAACGTTTTGGGATGAAAGATATGAACCGGAGAGTACTCGCAATGAGATCGATATATTTGTGGCTTTGAGATAACGAATTTAAGTTGAATGATTACAACGAATAGAGTAAATAAGCGAGAGAAGCGAGAGCCTCAATCGCTTATTTATTGTGCGCAACAGTACCCGGAATAGCCGAAAGAGAATAGCGGTGTCTAGGAATGTTGAACCATTTTCAAGATCATAAACGTATAAAGCTTTGACAGGCAAGCCCGTTACATTATCTAACTAAGAGGACTAATGAAGATGAAGCTACTTTCTTTATGGAATAGTGCGAGAGAACGGCGAAAAGAGCTTCAAGATCGACTGTGGCATTTGAAAGTCGAGGAAATGAGATTACGGTTCGAGTGGGATAAAATGTTGATTCGAAGGAATTCCGTAACCGTATTAAGTTCTAAGACCGAAGAGGGTTTGTCTCTTAAATACGAGGAGTTCCAAAAGTTGTGTTTAGCGGAAAAGAGGCTTGGAAGTATAGACTCTATCAAAGATAAAAGAACGTCTAAAGCTAGCGGAATGTACTATCTATTTGTTTATTACTGCGACTTCGATCTCATTACAGGATATTCGCTTAGCGAGTACAATGAAGCGATTCGGAGGTACGATAATAAATCCGGGGAAATCGTTCGTCTGCAAGAAGAATTGGATAGAAAAAAGGGTTTCTTTCAACGATTTTTTTAGCGAGTGATTTGACGATTAAAAGTTTCCTTTGTTACAATGTCCCCATCAATTAGGAAAAGGATGAGGACGATGGTTCGTCGTTTGAAAAGGTTAAAAAATGTTGCTACCGCATTACGCTTCTAAGCGAAAAATGATTATCTAACTTAGAAGCGAGGAATTAAAATGAAACAACATCGGTTTAACCATTGGTCTGAAATTAAGTATCTGAAAGATATTGTCGCCAACCCCATGATTGAAGTAGGGGAATACTCCTACTATTCAGGATATTACGATAATCACGACTTTGAAGATGGGTGCGTTAGATACCTTTGGGGAGATGAAAAGTCGAGAAGGTTATTTAATCCCATTAAAGACTATGGTTGGGTTTTAGATAAATTGATTATAGGAAATTACGTTTGCATTGCGAGCGGCGTAGTTATTTTAATGGGCGGAAACCACAATCATCATCCGGAATGGATTACCGTGTATCCGTTTGTAGAGCAGATTGAATTCTCTTACGTACCCAAAGGGGATACGATTATCGAAAGCGATGCTTGGATCGGCATGAATGCAATGATTATGCCCGGCGTGAAAATCGGTGAAGGTGCCATTGTTGCGGCAGGATCGGTTGTCGTGAAAGAAGTCCCGCCTTACACGATAGTAGGCGGCAACCCCGCTAAAGAGATAAAGAAACGTTTCGCGGACAAAGAAATCGAGAAGTTACAGGAAATGCGTTGGTTCGATTGGGAACGCGAGAAGATTGAACGAGCCGGTCCGATCCTCTCAAGTTCATCTATTGATCTATTATATGAATTTTATCAAAGAGAAATAAAACCTTAGGATCATTTCGATTAATAAGTGAATACGAAATTGTAAAAGAGCAGATTGCCGCGGCAGTCTGCTTTTTTTCGGCAATTATGCATATATCGTTTTCCAAACGATGTCATGCGTGACCCTCAGTTGGACCGAGGCGGGGCAATCGTCCTGGCTACGCTATCGAAGGCTTCTATCCAGTCGGACGTGATGATGCTTCCGATGTAACCGTCTGGCCGGATCATCACCAAGGTGTCGCAAGTGATGCCGTAGATGCTAGTAAGCTTTCCGGTGGTGTCGTTTAGGCTATTGTCGTCGACTCCATTCCCGATTATGACGGGGTAGCGGCGCAATTCGGCACCGCTTGTCGGCCAAGTCAGCTCTGGAAGTACCTTGGCTGCGCTGACGCCGAAAGCCAACAGAGTGAAGTGTGGCCCTTGAAATACGTCGAACAGACGTCGTGCCCCGCCGGGACCCATGCAGTGCGCGTCTGGTGCCCGGTCACCCACATGCAGCGTCTTGGTGGTTGATGTGTCGGCCTGAGCGAGTGGCCCGCCGCGGTACGAAAGTCCGAGCTGTCGCTCCTCGTCTCCACGCTTGAGGCTGGAGAGACGTTGTTTGTCCATACCGGAGTAAAGCTCGCTGGACTTTCCGAGAACACGTGCTGCGATTGGCTGCCGTTCGGACTCGTAGCTGTCGAGGAGGCCGTCGGGTGCGCCGGCGATGACCTGGCCGAGTTTCCAACCGAGGTTGTATGCGTCCTGCACCCCGGTATTGAGGCCTTGCGCACCGGCCGGGGTGTGAACGTGGGCGGCGTCGCCCGCCAAGAAGACATTGTCCAGCCGGTAGTGCTCGACGAGCCGGACGTTGGGCCGGAACACCGAGGTCCAAGTAATGTTGCGGAGCCGTAAACCGGTGAGCCTGTGGAACTGGTCGGCTAACGCGGCTTCTTCGAGGTCAGGAATTTCGTCAGGTTTCAGACGGATCATGACCTGGAATTGTTCGGAGTGCGGCAGTGGGCAAGCTCCGACCGACTTGCCGTGCGTTCGAGGCCACATGTGCCACCGGTTGCGCGACAGTCCGTCGATCGCGCCGTCGATAATGAGCGTACGGTCGGAGTTGTCAGTCTTTCCGACGAACCGAGTACCCAAGGCCTTACGGACGGTGCTCGAGCCACCGTCGGCTCCGACCAAATACCTGCTGCGGATTTTCTCGCCCGTAGAGAGAGTTGTCGTCACGCCGAAGGAATCCTGTTCGAAACCTTCCACCGAGGCGTCGAATTCAATGCGCAGCCCGAGACGGTCGAGCAGGCGATGCAAGATGGCATCGGTACGGGACTGGGGAAGCAACAGAATGTTCGGATAGGGCTCGCTGGGCGTTGGTTTGTTCCGCTGCTGCATCCGCCAAGGCACCGTGATCGGTCCGAGGTGGAGGCCCGCTAGCGGGTAGGGGCCGCCTTCAGCGCTAGCTTCGCCCATGATACCGAAGTCTTCGAAGATTTCCTGAGTGCGCGGTTGGACTCCCTTGGCTCGTGAACCCTTAAAGGCATGCGGCGCTTTGTCGACCACTCGAATCCGAAGTCCGCGACGTAGTAAGTCCGCCGCCAGCGTCGAGCCGGTTGGACCAGCTCCGGCGATGAGTACGTCGATTTCGTAGTGTTCTTGCAAGTGGATTTACCTCCCCGATTTTATAAGATAATGACATATTTCATTCTGTTTATTGTTTTTCGGAAACAATTAGTTTCATAGAAACAATATTAAATAGATCAGCATTGTATGTCAATATTGTTTCGTGGAAACTTTAGTTGTCGCTTTTCCTTTGATATACTGGTATCAAGTCAATCGCGGGGGGAGTAACACGGAAATCGCTTACGATACGATTTAAGGATGAGTTAGCCTTAAAGGGATAGCTGTAACGGTTCCCACCTAGCTGGAGAACGAGCGAAATAGCGGTGCCTAGCACCCTTATTTCTTGAGAAACCAGCTCGCAGAGCGAAATAGCGGTGCCTAGCACCCTTATTTCTCCAGAAACCTGCTCTCGGAGCGAAATAGCGGTGCCTAGCACCCTTATTTCTGGAGAAACCTGCTCGCGGAGCAAAATAGCGGTGTCCAGCACCCTTATTTCTGGAGAAACCCGCTCGCAGAGCGAAATAGCGGTGCCTAGCACCCTTATTTCTCGAGAAACCTGCTCGCAGAGCGAAATAGCGGTGCCTAGCACCCTTATTTCTCGAGAAACCTGCTCGCAGAGCGAAATAGCGGTGCCTAGCACCCTTATTTCTCCAGAAACCCGCTCGCAGAGCGAAATAGCGGTGCCTAGCACCCTTATTTCTCCAGAAACCCGCTCGCAGAGCGAAATAGCGGTGCCTAGCACCCTTATTTCTCCAGAAACCGGCTCTCAGAGCGAAATAGAGGTGCCTAGCACCCTTATTTCTCCAGAAACCTGCTCTCGGAGCAAAATAGTGGTGCTCAGCACCCTTATTTCTGGAGAAACCTGCTCGCGGAGCGTTTGTATTAATTTCGTAAGCGATGGCCTTGAGGGGAGAAATGTATGATCGATTATTCAAAGGAAAAGCCAAATAAAGATCGCTTAATCAAACATTTCTTGGAATCCATGAATGAAATTCATCTTAGATTCCAATCGGAAGAGGACGAAGAGAAACAATGGTTGATCCAAAATAGCCCTAACGCCGTTGTTGCAGAGTTGATGAAAGAAATGACTGTGTTGATGCTGCATGTGCTGGATGCGATCGGCAAGCACGAGCCTATAAACGGTATTACGATTTCGAAGAAATTCGGCATTTCCAAAGGCACTGTTTCCAAAATCACGAGAAAACTGGTGGAAAAACAAATCATCTCGATTGAATATCTTCCGGATAACAAAAAAGAAATTCTGTTCCGTACCACATTATTGGGCAAAGAGATTTATCGTTTGCATCAAGCTCTGCATCATCTAATTGACAGCGGTGCCAATCGTTTTTTACAAAAGTATAACGAAAGTGAATTGCAATTTCTCGTCAATGCCCTTGGCGAAATTTTGCGGACTTCATGGATAAATTCGGAGACGACTAGGGAAGAGACTGACTTGGCTCTCCGCTCTTTAACGGATAACGAGGAAATGAATGATATCATGGCGATGCTTAACAAGCTGGATTCACGCAATCTAAAGAAAGCGAAAGCGATTCTAAATAATGTTTTCTTTTCAGACTATGAGGATTAAAAGAGTAATCAAATCACTAGAGGATGATTCATTATCAAAACAATAAAGATTCAAGCTCTTAAATACGGCAATAATTTGCATTATGAGTGGGATACATTACTGTTAGAACAAACGTCAACCTATATCATAGTTCTTGGGGAATATGGACGAAAGTTACACCATCATACAAAACAAAAAATATTCGAAATTGACAACTGGACAGTTGAATTTTTTCCGTTTGACTGTTGGTTTACTGTAAGCGCGGATGTAAATAACGGAGTTATCACTCAATACTATTGCAACATAAATGAACCCGCAAACCTATCAGAGGATGGCGAAACGGTAAGCTTTGTCGATTATGATCTCGATCTTATTCAAAGAAACGGAAAGTGGATGATCGTTGACGAAGATGAGTTTGAGCAAAATTCGATTTTATATTCCTATCCTCAAGGACTAATTAAGAGGGTGAGGCAAGAAATGGCGAACTTGCAGAATCGAATTGAAAATCATCATTTCCCCTTCGATGGCACTTTGGAACGTTTTATTGATCGAATTTCAAGCTAAATAATCGTATTGCAGATTCTTTCTTGATTCCAAACGGGAGGTAGAACTAAAATGACCAGTCTTCTGCAAGGAAAAACCGCCATCGTCACGGGTGCAAGCCGTCCGGGCGGAATCGGGACCGCGATTTGCCGGTCATTGGCCCGCGAAGGTGCCAACCTATTTTTTACGCATCTGTACGATTACGATAAATATATTAATCCGAATGATGCCGACGAGAGTTGGCCCGATCTTTTCGCCGGAGAACTTCGTCAATTCGGCGTTCAAGCAGCACATATGAAATTGGACCTCGCCGTATCTGGTTCGGCAGCTCAACTGCTGGAGGAAGCTCGAACATCGGTCGGGCTTCCGACCATCTTAGTCAATAATGCAACGTATAGCGTAGATTCCGATTTCCGTCAATTAAACGAGGCCCTTATCGACGCTCACTGCGCTGTAAACATCAGGGGCACCTTCATGTTATCTGTCGAATTCGCCCGTATGCTCGAGGCCGAGCAAAGCGCTGATACCTCTCATACCGGATTCGGCGGACGAATCATCAATCTCACTTCCGGCCAAGGTAAGGGTCCAATGCCCGGTAATCTCGCATATGCCGCTACGAAAGGCGCTATCTCCGTATTTACCGAATCGCTGGCCGTAGAGCTGGCGCCGCTTCACATTACGGTGAACGCGATCGATCCCGGACCTACCGATTCGGGTTGGATGTCCGAAGAGGTGAAAAGCGCCCTATTGCCGCGATTCCCGATGGGGCGGATCGGTCTTCCTGAGGATGCGGCTCGTTTGATTGCTTTTCTGGCAAGCGACGAATCACGTTGGATTACAGGACAGATCATTCATTCCAGAGGCGGGTTCTAAAGGAAGACTTTCATTGTTAGTTGCATTAATCAGTACCAGAATCAAGCTGATAAGTGATTTCTAAAGCACGGTTGTCCGTATTCTGTCTATCGAATCATAAAAGGCCTCTCATAGACGCGTTAATTCGTCGCAGGCTCCGATGAATTTCTCTCATAAGACCTTCGGAAAATAGACCGTCGAAATAGATTAATGGACAAACCTTTTCATGCCTTCCTCCATAAATTGAATTATCTCAATGTAAAGGAGGAATTTAATTGATCAAGAAAGAAAAACTTCCAGCAAAAGCGTCTATTAGACGAGTGGGCGTCAAAGTAGTCAACCCGTTGCTGCGTTTAAGCACAGGAACTAACTTCACAGGTACGACAAAATCGTATCGAGGCAATCTGGGCATACGGAACTTGGCCAACGTCGGCTTAAACAACAACATCCAGAGTTTAAGGTTAACAACGGCGGCAGGCGCAACGGGCACGGTTGTCCTTTTTGACGGAACGGGATATTCGGGAGATTTCGTAAAATTTAATCCTAGCGCCGCAGGGGTTCCCGATTTGGCTGATTTCAACTTCGATAACCAGGCATCGTCGTTGGTCGTAACTTCTTTGGTGCTTTCCGACGCAGACATTGCCGTTATTCAACAAAGTGGATTGAGCAATAACTTCGGAGAGATTTTGAGGCGTATTCGCGTGGCCAGAATTCGCCGTGCCGCAAGTCGTCGGGGCAAAAAATAAAAAAGATCCGTTTTTCAACAGAATGGAACGACGATTAAAGGATACTGATCTACATCAATTAAGGGGCTAGCCGGGAGGCAGCTCCTTTTTTGTGAAGTAAAGTCCAGGTTAGTTATAATTGTTTACTACCAAATTAAGTCTCTCTATAAATGCTATAATTTTATAAAATAAGCGTGCGAATGGGGGCTAACAGATGGAAAATAAGTTGCCTTTATTTATTGTAACGGGTGCAAGTGGGTCAGGGAAAACATATATCGTTAAAGAATTACGCAGAATAATGCCAGAGTTTGATATTTTCGACCCTGATAATCTCATTGAGTTTATTGAGCATGATTGGGAGAAAATGCGCAATATTTGGCTGCGCGTTGCGCGAAATATTGCGCAAAGCGGACGCATGACTATCCTGTGCGGGACTATGATGCCTTGGGATATTGCAAAATGCGTGGACTTCCCTTACTTTAAGCATGTTTATTATTTGAATCTGCACTGCAATGAAGAAACTCGTGAGAAACGATTACAAGAAAGAAATTGGTCAACTGGAATGATTCAGGAGCATAAAAACTTTGCAAAGCGTTTGCTTGAAATTGCGGATACGGAATACGACCCGCCGATGCCTACTATTGATACAACGGAAGCTGCTGTAAGCGGTGTTGCATCACAAATTAGGGAGTGGGTTCTACGATACTCCGATACGGGTACGAAGAGCAATGAATGCTAAATTTGATTTCCGGGGCAAGTCAATGGATCGACAGGAGGATTGATTATTGATACTCAGGAGAAATTCCGACGGAGAAGTTGAAGGAGGTATTTGGCGAACTTGAGAGCGAATGGTTAGAACTAGCGGAAGGTCATGAGGTATTGCGAGCAGTATGTCGGCGACAGCTATTTTGAATACCGGCTGCGGCATCTTGTCTACAATGGATAATTGGAGATCAAAGGAATACCGCGAGCGATGAGGTATTATTGCGTAAGACTAAAAAACTAAGCTAATCAATTAGCTTAGTTTTTTAGTTCTTAAATTTTTATTCTATACTTTTTAAGGATTCAATCATATTTATTTTGGTTACTTTTCTCCGAAGCATCAAGTTAGAGAGAATAGTCAGTAAGAATGCCAGAATAATAGATGTTAACATGACAATTAGATTTAATTTATCTGGAATTTGCTGATGGGTACTAGAAAGCGCCGTTACAACAATGGAATACACATAACCGCTGACAGGTAATGCAACAATAACCGCAAAAGTGGTGAGTATGATGTTTTCGACAAAGATCAGCCGGTTTATTTTATTTTTTTGATACCCTAATACTTTAAGCGTGGCAAGCTCACGATTCCTTTCATATATGTTTATGGAGGATATCGTATATATCGCGCCAAAGGAGAGGATGACGGCACAAATGATAAACATAATAAATACAAAACTATTTTGTTTCAAAATAAATCGAGCGGATTGTTTTAGATCATTCTTATCCGAAATGGTATCTACATGCGGATCTTGTTCAAAGAAGTTACGTACGTTTACAAGATCTGTAGAGCTATTAGCTTCAACTAAAAGCGAGGTAGGACTGTAGTCGATGTCAAAGCTATTTAAATAGGTGGGTGTGGCATAAAACGACGGATTTGAATACTGAGTAGATATTTTTAACACCTTCATATCCGCTGATTTATTTTTCAACTCCGGTGCCGTGAACTTTATTTTGATGATATCTCCTTGAGAAATATGGTATTTATCGGCGTAAGATTTGGGGACCAGCACCCCATTGTTTTCCAAAAATATCGGATTATCGTTTTCGTCAAAGAAATGAACGAGATTGTTTTCTTGTTCAGTAACAACTAGAGTGGCATTTTCTTTGTCATCTTCTTTTATGAATTCGACAGAAAAGGTGGATAAAGCATAACTATTATTAATTCCGAATGGTAGTTCTAGCGAAGTCGTTGATGTTCCCATTGTATAATTTATTTTTAGATCATAGGTATAAACATCTTCGACTTGGTTAGCTACCTTCGTTAAGGCCATTTGCGTGCCAAAAGCGGTTATCAATAATACCGTGCTTACAACAACGCCGATCGAGCTCGCTAAAGCTTTTTGCTTATTTAGAAATATGTTCCTCAAGATGAGTTTGTAGCTGTAGGGAATAGGACTCCAAACACCCGGAATTCTTTCTATTAATAGCTTTTTCATCTTCTTTGGCGGTTTAGGACGCATAGCTTGGGCCGCATGTTCTTTTAGTAAATTTCTACCGCTTAAGTAACAGGATAGGAGTCCAAAAACGCTTGAGATCATAATGGGAGGGATGATGGTATAAAAGGAAAGCGAGTAAGTAATGTCAGGCAAAGAATAGGATCGCGCACTCGACGCGGTGACTAATGGAATAAATACGCTGGCGGCAATGGCACAACCTAGGATCGAGCCTATTAGACTCGCCATTACAGGATATCCCATATAATGAAGCATGATTTTTCTGTTTTTAACGCCTAAAGCCTTCATGATCCCGACTTGAGTTCTTTGAGAATCTATAATTCTCGACATGGAAAGAAATAGAATGATAGCGGAAATCAAGAAGAGGACTAAAGGAATAACCTTACTCATCATCCCATTGTTGTATATCGTTTCAGTAATTTTTGAGTAATTGAAAGTCCGCTCTTTGCTCACTTGATTTAAATAAGGAAGTTGCTTCGATTGCGCTTCAATAGATTTACCTAATTTGTCTATATCGTAACCTGAATTAGCATCAATCATGATTTCATTATAGTAAAAGCCGTCTAGGATTTCAGGTATCGTCTCTTCAGCAATATAAGCTACTCCGAAGGCTTTATGGTTTTGCGTTTCGTTCTTTTTTGTATATTCAACATTTTCACCCAAGCCGCTAATGGTAAACGTATAATCTCTTTCAACCGTATTTATACTGATTTTATCACCGACATGATATTGATGTTCTTCGGCATAATGGGAGTCCAATAAGATCTCATCCTTGTGAGACGGGATATTCCCTTCAATTATAGTAAGTGTATTTATTTCATTATTTACAGGAATGGAATGGATCTTTAATGTAGTTTTATCCTTATCGAAGGCTTGCGTGGCATCAAAGGTATAACGGCCTTCCATTTTAGTTATTCCTTCAACTGTGCTTAAACCAACCACATCATCTTTAGAAATTTGACTGTAAAATACATTTAAATCGCTTAAGTTATGTTCTTTGAAGTAAGCCTTAGTGTAAGAACTTAGCTTATCGCTATAGGTTACGAGTCCTCCATAGAAAAAAGTTCCTACTGCGATAACCAAAACCAAGGCTATAAATTGGCCTGTAGATTGTTTGATATCCCTCGCTAATTTTATAAGTAATTTCATTATTACCACTCAATCCCTTCAACGCTTAGCTTATCCTCATTAATCGTGACGCTTTCTATCATTCCGCTTTTAACCTTAATAATTTTATCCGCCATAGGAGCAATTGCGGAATTATGGGTAACCAGAACGACGCACTTCTTCGTTTCCTTATTCAAATCTTGAAGAAGCTTTAAGACGGACTTCCCGGTCACATAATCCAAAGCTCCGGTTGGTTCATCGCAGAGTAACAGTAAAGGATTTTTTGCAACGGCTCTAGCTATAGCGACTCTTTGTTGTTCTCCACCGGAGAGCTGGGAGGGGAAGTTTTTAATACGATCCTTTAATCCAACCTTGTATAAAATATCTTTAGCATTCAGATGGTTTTTACATACTTCAGTGGCAAATTCAACATTTTCCAGAGCGTTTAGATTCGGAATTAAGTTATAGAATTGAAAAACAAAGCCAACCTTCTCACCCCGATATTCTGTTAATTTTTTATCGTTGAGCTTGGTTATTTCTTGATCGCCAACAAACACTTGACCCGAAGTAGCAGTATCCATGCCGCCGAGTATATTCAAGATCGTACTTTTACCTGCACCGCTTGCCCCCAAAACAACGACGAATTCCCCCTCTGATATCGATAAATCAACACCATTCAGGGCCTTTATTGGAGCTGCTCCTACCGTGTATTCCTTCGTTACTTTTTTGAATTCGATTAGCTTTTTCACTTGTTACATCTCCTCGTATTCGGTTTTGTATGTTAGTATGTTACTCATGTAGCATACTATAATGCGCTATCTAATCCTTGTCAACAAACGATTAACTATTCAAGTTCGTTCGTCTTTCTTGCCGATTGAACACGATTGAACATTCGGTGATTGACAATTGTTTGCACATAAACTATGGTGTGTTAGATTATTGATATACTAATATGCTGAGTGGTGAAGCAATGAGCGTCACTTTCGACGATAAGCAACCGATCTTTCGGCAGGTAGCGGACATCATTGAGGACGATATTCTGAACGGCACTTTTCGAGTGGACGAGCAGATTCTTTCTGTTGCTCAGTTTTCTCAGCTGTTTCAAATTAACCCTGCGACCGTAGTGAAAGGAATCGCCCTGCTCGTCAATGAAGGGATTTTGTATAAAAAAAGAGGGCTGGGCATGTATGTCTCGACGGATGCGAAACAGAAAATTCAGACTCAGCGACGAGATCGTTTCCACAAGGAGCTGTTGACTGAGTTGCTTAATGAAGCCGACAAGCTCAAACTGACAACCCAAGAGATCGTTGACATGATCAAACAGTTGAGAAAGGAATGAACGCATCGTGAGCATAGTATTGAGTTGCGGCAATTTGAACAAAAAATATGGTCGAACTTACGCATTGCGGGATTTGGATCTTCAACTGGAGGAAAACGTCATTTACGGCTTGCTCGGGCGAAACGGCGCCGGTAAAACGACGTTGCTTAACCTAATCGCAGGAGGGATCTCTCCGAACAACGGCACGATAGAGGTAAGAGGCAAAAAGCTGGGCAAAGGAGAACTGCCTGAAGATTTCTGTTTCGTACGGGAGAAAAACAAATTTTTCGGAGAGGCGCGGATAATCGAAAATTTGCAGTTTGCTGCGAATTTTCATCCTAAATGGGATTGGACGTTAGCTCATAAGCTGCTAGAAACTTTTCGCCTCGATCCGCACAAAAAAATAAGACAGCTTTCAAGAGGCGCGGAATCGCTCGTAGGAAATATCATCGGTCTGGCCAGTCGGGCATCGTTGACAATATACGACGAGCCGGTGCTCGGACTCGATGTGTTGATGCGGGAAAGGTTTTACAAGGTGCTGTTGGAGGATTACGCTAATCACCCCCGCACCATTTTGCTTTCTACGCATTTGATTGACGAAATCGTCCCCGTCGCAGAAAGAGTTTATATCATTGAGGCCGGCGCTCTTCTGCTTCACGACGAGACGGAAAGGATACGTAGGGCAGCTTATTCGATTCGGGGGAATTCGGAAACGGTGGCGTCGTTTACGGCGGGGAAACGAGTCCTGTATACGGAATCCTATGGCCACGGCACTCTTGCCGCTATTTACGATAAGTTGAACGACGGGAACATAAAACAGGCGCGGGAGATGGGCATTTCGATCGAAAATTTGACGCTTCAAAAGTTTTTCTCGTATTTGATTGAAGGAGGTCACTAGAATGGGGGCATTTGCCGTTCATTTAAAGGCAACCTACTTGCAAATGAGGATTTACATTTGGTGCGTAATGATTCTTATCTTGCTTGGTAGGCTGGCAGAGTTCATTGTTAGTTTCTTTATAGACGGCAACCCAAATACCGGACTTTCAGCGGCCAACATGCTGATTCTTATTTTGCTCTTTACCGCTATCGTGCTGCCGCTGACTTATTACAAACGCATCGTGCATTTGGGCGCAAGCCGAGAGCAATATTATAAATCGCTCCAATTCGTCTTTGCCGTTTGGGCAGCAGCTATCGCTTTGTTCAATTCTTTATGGCTATTGCTTGAGGAGAATGTGTTCAGGAGTTACTCGAAGACCGTTGATCTTGCTAAAGCGTTTCATTGGGACGACTTTGGTCTGGCAGGTTCTTTTGTATACCAATTGGCCTTTTATTTGATGGTGATGGCGCTAATAAGCATGTTGGTATCCGGTTACTACCACCCTGTGGGCTGGCTGCTGTGGGCGGTGCTTATTGCGGCAATCCCGTTGGGAACGGCGATTCCTTCTCTGCGCGTACATGTCGTCTCTTTTTTCAAAACGCTGTTATTCAACGGCTCGCTGCTGGCGGGCGTCGGATTTAACCTTTTGCTTTTTTTAGTTTTCGTGGCGGGGGGCTGGCTTTTTACTAGGGGAAGAACGCACTGATCGTTTGGACCGAACTGCTCCTGTAAATGCCCTCGGTTATCTACGCGTCATGTTCACCGTGGAAGACATTGACGAAATGGTATCCAGACTCACTAAGTATGGTGCTCAGCTCGTTGGCGAAGTGTTACAGTACGAGGACTCGTACGATAAATGAACGGCTGCCGCGGCAGCCGTTTTTAAGTGATTTGGCAGTATTGCTTAATCACCTCGCGAATACTAGAAGGATGAAATTTTTTCTATATCATGGTCGATCTCTATTATTCTATTGCGCGGTCAGGATTTGCGGACCTTCAGCCGTGATGGAGATTGTATGCTCGTATTGGGCGGCGAGCTTGCGGTCGAGTGTCCGCGCGGTCCAGCCGTCCGGATCGATTGTCATGTTGTAAGTGCCTTCGGTGATCATTGGCTCGATCGTGAACACCATGCCTTCCTTGATGCGGAGGCCTTTGCCGGGCTTGCCGACATGCATATAGTTCGGTTCCTCGTGCAGGTCCCGGCCAATGCCATGCGCGAGAAGGTCGCGCACGACGCCGAAGCCGTTCGATTCGGCATGCCGCTGGATGGCGCTCGTCACGTCGCCGAGGCGATTGCCGTGCTGCGCCTGTGCGATGCCGAGGTCAAGGCATTCCTTCGTGACGCGCATCAGTTTCTCGGCCATAGGCGAGATCTTCCCGACCGCATAGCTCCAGGCCGAATCGCCGAGCCAGCCGTCGAGCTCTGCGACCGTGTCGATCGTCACGATATCGCCCTCCTTAAGTGGCTTATCGCTAGGGAAGCCATGCGCGATCACATCGTTGACGGAGGCGCAGGTCGCATATGGATAGCCTTTGTATCCCTTAGTGTAGGGCTTGGCGCCGTGCTTCAAGATAATGTCCTCGAAGATGCGCTCAATCTCGTTCGTCGTGATTCCCGGTTTGATGAGCGGGGCGATCGTGCGATGGCATTCGGCCACCACTTGGCATGCCTTGCGGATTGCCTCGATTTCATGCTTGCTTTTTAAGATAACCATGTTCGTATCAGGACTCCTTCGTAATAGCTTGCATCGCGAGCTTGGCGATTCGATCGACGTCCAGCCCGGAATTGCCTGCATAGTAGCGCAATCCGCAGCAGCCGACAAGCACGGCAAGCATATGGTCGACGCTGTCGTCTTCGCGCTGGGAGATCGATTGGAGCGGAACGTACAGCCGTTCCATGAATCGTCTCTTGGTAGGGTGCCGATCTATCTCAGGCAAACCCGTATAATGTTCCGCCGCCATTTTATAGACGAGATATGCGCGGGCGTCCGACTGCCACAGCCGGAGCAGCGCCTTGCAATATGTCAACAGCTGCCTGTCATCCGGGCTGCCGCCGCAGATGTTTACCCAATCTGCCAAGGCTTGCTCGCATCGCTCGAAGCCGCTGTCCAGCACCTCTTCTATTAATAAATGCCGGTTGGGGTAATAATGGTATACCGTGCCGTAACCGAGCTCGGCCTCGCGGGCGACGTCGCGAATATCAAAGTTGCCGCCCTTGTAGAAGTAGGAGCGCGCGGCGGCGTCCAGGATCTGTTCTCTGCGCTGCATGCGGATAAGCTCATTTTGTTCTTTGGTACGAGGGCACATAGGCACGTGAACCTCCTTGTATAGACCTGCAAATTTGTCGATATAAATATAGTAACGCATGGGTCGGGGATATGCAAATTATCTGTGGCCGGTGTTAATAAAAGGATATGCGATGATTCTCTCGAAGTTTTTAGGATATATAATAACGAAACCATGGCATCCACGATAAAAAATATTGGCTGAGTCGTATTGAGTTAGGAATTCCGATTAAATGCAATATTGACCCCGTATCCCTGCTCTTATTTTTTTCGTCATGTAAGGTGTAAAGAAAACTTCAACGATAGGGGACTCCTAAAATGAAGCGGATCATGAGCAAAGTTAGCGGTATTTTCATCCCGATTACGGACATGCAAAGAGCGGCGGATTGGTACATACGGATATTCGATCTGGAAACGATTCAAATTTCGGACGTTTGTACGGGTCTTGCCTTCCCGGGCGAAGCGACGATTATCAACCTCTGGAAAGTTCAAAGCAGGCAGCCGGTTCATTTCGACGCAGGAGGCTACACGATTCCTTATTTCAACTTTGAATCTTTCGACATTGAAGTCTCGTATGCCTCGCTTAAAGAGAAAGGCGTTGAAGTTAATGCGATCCATGACGATGGCGGAGTTCGTTACTTCGATTGCTTCGATCCAGACGGCAACGCCTTAGGGATCGTCGAGGAGCTGCCGGTCTCGGAGAATTTCTATAGACATAAACAAAAATACCGGAAGGAATAGTCTTGATGCACAAAGCATTATCCGATGCAAAGTTCGAAGAACTGACGATAAAGCATCTAGCGGAGCTTCGCAGAAATTCCCGGAAGTTAGCCGGAGCGGATTGGGACGGCGAGGATTTGTTGCAAGAGACGATGTTGAAGGCGTTTCGGCGATATGACGGATTGTCAAGCTAAGTGCAACAGATCTTCCATGAACGATTCGTTTGCAGACTTCCACTCGAGACACTTCCGAGGTCGGTGGTTTATGAGGTGGAGGGCGCGGGCCAGTTCTTCATCTGTAACCTCTGCAAAATCTTTACCCTTCGGGAAAAATTCGCGGAGGAGCCCATTTGCATTCTCATTGGATCCACGTTGCCAGGACGAGTAGGGATCGGCGAAATACACATTAATGCCATGAAAGAACTCCAACGCTGTATGGCATGCGAATTCCTTCCCACGGTCAACGGTGGCGGTCTTGAAGGCTCCTTGTGGAAACTGCCCAGTTACTACACCGAATGCAATCTCCATGGAATGAGCGGTGCGGTCAGGCATCTTAACAGCCAGGTACATACGCGTCTTGCCTTCAATAAAAGTCGCTACGCAGGCACGACTTTTTCCCCGGCTGGAGACAACTGTATCGAGTTCCCAGTGACCGAATGACTCACGCTTCTTAACGGATTTTGGACGCTGGACAATCGTTTTACCCACTAGAAACCGGCCACGTGTCTCCATAGGCTTCCGTCGTTTTCCTTTATGGCGCAACATGATAACTTCGCCCCCAGCCAGACGTCCGTCATAAAGCCACCGGTAAATTGTTTTGAAGCATACAAACGGCTTTCCGCTTGCACGACGTTCTTCAGCGATCTGCTCAGGCGACCATGTTTGGTTCAGCTTATTCTCCAGTTCGTCAGCTAACTCCGTCGTGAAGCGACCTTTCGGCTTGCTGGACTTCCGCCGCTCTTCGTAGGCAATCAATCTGCGCTGTCTCTGCTTGGTATACGCCACTCAAGCTTCCTCGCTTTCGTTCTCTTGCGATTGCTGAGTGGTGCCTCCCTAACTCCCTACCGATCTCCCGATTCGACCATCCAATTCGGATTAGGACTTCTAGCTGGCTACGTTCGGTTTTGCTAAGATGAGTGTAACTCATGGTTATATTCTCCTGTTGTTATATGAAAATATAGTGCTTAGTGAATAAAGTTATAAACCGCGAACCCGCACTAGCGTGTAGTATAAAATGATTCATTATGCCACCGATTGCTCCCCTTTACCTTTGCTTCGGAAAAGCGGAATCATAATTAGGAATCCTGCAAAAAAACAGAATCCCGCCAATTCGTACACAATTGTAAGTGAAAGTGTATTTTTTAACATACCTGCAACACTCATCATAAGGAGCATCGCTCCCGTCATAAGCGGAGTGCGGATTCCCATTACCCGACCTATAAAGTTTTGATCGGTATGCTGCATGACCATCGCGCTATTTCCGACAAAAATGGCCGGTTGCAGAAGAGCAATGATGAATTGGGCCATCATCGTTAGCCATATCACGGTCGACATCCCTGTTAAGATGATCCCGACACCGTTGACGAGTAAGCCAATCATAAGGAAACGTTGTGGGGCGATCTTAGCCGCGAGAGCAAATATTACTATTCCTCCGACAATTTCACCCAAACCGTAAGGTATGCTAATCCACTGCAAAGCCTCTGCAGGCAAGTCCAACTGCTCCGTAACGAGGAAGATGCCAAGCGGCGTAATTAACCCAACTCCTAGTCCCACCAACGTGAAACATATACTGAGCTGCAAGAGTAGCTTGTTTACGAAGACAAAATGAATGCCGTCCGCCATTTCGCGAAATAGCGAAGATGGGTTGGTCTCTCGATTCTTTAGTTGCTTTTCATCAGACGGGACGAAGACAAGGGAAAAAGCAGATAGCAGAAAGCAAGCGCTGGTCGTCAATATTGAAACTTCAATTCCGAATTGCTGATATACCAACGTTCCCAGGATCGGACCAAGAACCATAAAGACAGATGTTATGGTTTGTAGCAAAGACATACAGGATTGTGCATCTTCATCACGTACATGATTCTTAAATAGCTTCATGCCTGAAGGTTGTGCAAACTGTGATAGAATGGAAGAGCATAATGTTGCTAAAAAAATGATCTTCCATGTTCCAACTT
Organism: Cohnella herbarum; assembly: GCF_012849095.1. NCBI lineage: Bacteria > Bacillati > Bacillota > Bacilli > Caryophanales > Paenibacillaceae > Cohnella > Cohnella herbarum. The sequence continues at coordinate 1,589,050 of NZ_CP051680.1, read as the reverse complement.
CCAACATAACAAAGACAATAAATACGGATAACGAACTTAAACATTCACACCAAACCATTGTTCTCTTGGGCCGCCATCTATCCGCGAATACCCCGCCAATGAAAGAAAAGATAAAAATTGGAGCATATTCCGCGACCGAAATCATGGAAGCGGCAAATGAATCTCCTCCTGTCACCTCCATAACATACAAGAGGACAGCAAAATTACGAATCCAAATACCCATTTGAGAAAATAGAGTTGAAATCATAACGGCTCGAACAAAGCCGTTTCGAAGCAGTTGAATGGATCCTGACATTTCTAGTTTCCTCCCTCGTCATCTATTTCGAAAATCATCTTAGTGCCTACTGTAAGGGGAGGGTCAATATTTTTTTTTGAAAATGTTCGACTTGACTCTCCTCTTAGGGAAGACAATAAGCTACCTAGTGAAGGGAGGAATGAGCAATATTGTACACGGTAAAAGAAGTATCGGAACTGTCCAATGTTACAATCAAAACGCTTCATCATTATCACAAGATCGGTCTTCTCTTACCTTGTAAGATAAGTGAAGCTGGATACCGATTGTATGGAACGAAAGAGCTGGAACGTTTGCAAGAGATTCTATTTTACAGAGAATTGGATTTTTCCTTAGATCAAATCAAGGAAATGATGGAACATCATTCAGACCGGCTATCCATTCTTTCGCAGCAGGAGGAGTTGCTCCTTTGCAGCAAAGACAGGCTGGATACTATCATTCAAACATTGCGTAAATCCATTGCATGTGTAAAGGAAGGGGAAACCATGGATAATAAGGAAATGTTCAAAGGTTTTGAAAACGAGGAAGAGTGGAACAAAGCGCTGACTGAGCAAAATCAATATTTGAAGGAAACGTATGGGATGGAGTCTCATGAGGTTGCCCCAACGGATGTTAAGGAATTAAACGAGCAAGCAGTTGAAGCCATGACTTTCATGAATGAAATGGCAAGTTCATTAAGAGAAGGCTTAAAGCATAACGATGAAAAAACAAGAAATTTGATTCGATGCCATCTTGAGTTTATGAATAAGCATGGGCACAAAGCATCGGTTGAAGACTTTGTAGCACAGACTCGTTTTTTTCTAAGTGATGACTTTCATCTTAAGATGCTCGAAAGTCAGCAAACCGGGTTGGCTTATTATCTATCAGCAGCGGCAGAGTCTTTCGCGGCAACGAATCAATAAAGCAAATCCGGTTGACCAAAAAAGCTGGTGTACCTTTTAGTATAAGGGACACCAGCTTTATTTTGCTTGAAGGGTGTTATTCCTTAATTGCTTCCGGAGCGCAAAATCTAATTAATTTTCTTTCTCACGTTAAACATCTACAACTTTTACTTTCTGACGACTACTCTGTAATAGTGAGTTGCGGTGGTTGCGGTGATTCTATTTTATATAAACACTTCCATGAGCCTTTAATCTACCTGTCGCACTTCTCTTTACAATCCGTCATATAAAAAAAGCCCTGAAAGAGAGCTTAGCAAACCTTATCTTTACAGAATCGCGGCGAAGCAACTGTACCGGTACGCTAACGACGATTCGGGGTTTGAACATCGGGCCGCGGACAGGCAATGGGGTTCGGATGCGGAATTGTTCGAAGCGTTCTTGAAAGCTTTTCGAACGGCGGATGCTCAAGTCATGTTTGACTCTTATCGCGAGCTAACGGACCGTGGCATGAAGATCGACAACGTACGCTTCATCCCAGGGAGCATCTGGTTTACTTTCAAGGATCCCGACGGCAACGTCTTGACCGTATCTTCGCCATTTATCGCCAAACAGGAGGAAAGACAAGATGGGTAAATCGATGTTTTATGGCGTTGTTCATTAAAAAGGGCTCATCGGCCTGGGAGGGTGGTTTGGAAATGGTTGCGGGCAATCGGGAGATCGTCGATTTCATCCCAGTCGTATAACGAGAACCCTCGCCGGGAAGCGTGAACGGGAATCTAGCCATTTGGCTAAACGGTTTTACCGGAAGCAAAGATGCCGATCACATGCTCGACTTTCTGGAAAAATTGGAGAACATAGGATTTGTGGCGATTTCATTCGATTTATACCATCATGGCGAGCGGCTCATGGAGATCGGACAAACTTACGCTTATCGAAATGCCGAATGTTGACCACGATGTCATCAAGGGGATGCATGAGCGATGTTTAGATTGGTTCGATAAGGTTGGAAAGAGATAGTACATTTCAGGAAACTTAATAAGTACTGAAGCCGGGTGATAAATAAACGGGGAGTGTTACCATTCATGGTTACCGATTCAAAGCTTCAGCAACTCTTTCATGAACCGATAGAACAGATCAAGTATCTTGATCCTGGTTATTCTGGGCATGCCAGTGATGTCTGGTTGGTCAAGACAGCTTCGGAGGAGTATGTCGTACGTTCATCCAGATGGACCGAAGCTCCGAGTCGTGAGTTTTGGTGGGGGATTTATGATTTGTTCGGGATCGATCCCAGACGAATGTGTTACTTCGAAGCAAACGCCGCTATGCTCAGTTCCATTGCAGACATTCCGGTGCCACGAGTACATACGCATACGGTCATCGAGGCAACGGAATATCTCGTCGTCGAAAAAATGAACGGCAAGGCGCTTCAGTCGTTCGTCGGTCAATCCGATGCCCTTCTACATCAATTAGGTGTCTGGTTGGCCCGCGTGCACTTGAAACGTTGCGATTACTTCGGAAACCTTGCCTGCACTCAAATCGAACGACAAGAATCCTTCCATGCTCGACTGTCCCAAACCATACGGCAGCTAGTCGAACGCGATTATTGGAATGATAGTAAGATCAAGGCACTCCTCGATGCAATGATTCTTGAACTTGGTGATCTGCCGATGCCGGATCACTTTTGTCCAGTGTTTATTGATCTGGATCCGTCACAGTTCCTAATTCAAGATGGTATGCTGTTGGCAGTCGTAGATGTTGAAGCCTATGCGGTAGGTCCTCGCGAGTTTGATTTTGTCGGATTGGAATATGTGTTGGATGAGATATCAGCCACCTCTTTCCTCAATGGCTATTCGACGATCCTTGATCCTCCCGATATATCAAACTATCGCAAGGCATACCGCTATTTTTACCTGCTTTTAGGAGTGCAAGGGTCCGTCGATTTGGATCGGTGGTTCGCGCAACAGGCACTGTTCCGACGTTAGCCTTTAAACAAATGGGGAACGAGAGTTAAGGAGTTTGCCTGAAGGCAGCTCCTTTTCTTTGTTGAAGTAGAAGGCAGGATAGTTCGGTATTTTCACGAATACTCTTTTGAAGAGAAAGATGAAGTAAGCCTATATTGCTGAAAGGAAAGATTATGACATGATTGCGATCCCTGATACATTTATTGAAAGAATGCGTGAACTCCACGGTGAACAAGGCGTCGAATGGTCTCAAGCGCTGCCCAAGGTTATTACCGACTTTGCTAACCGGTTCGATTTTAATCCAGAGGCGCCATTTTCTAATTTATCCTATAACTTCGTGCTCCTCGCAAAGCTCAAGGACGGGAAGCCCGCCGTACTTAAATCATCCTTTATGAAGGACGAGCTTTCCAAGGAAATCAGTGTGCTTCGTGCCTATCAGGGTCGAGGGGCGATTAATGTGCTTTATGCAGACGAAGATAGGGGCATGGCTTTGCTTGAGGGTGCCGATCCTGGAATGCCATTGTCTACAATTGAGGATGATACGCGTGCGACGGATATCTTTTGCGAAGTGTTTCGCCGCCTGCACCTTTCGGCCCCATCCGGTAGTCAGTTTCCGAGTATGAAGAAGCACTTCGCGGCGATCGAGCGATACCGAGAGAAGTTCGTCCACGATAACATTTCCTCGCCGCTACCCGAGAACTGGGTGGAAAATGCAGAAGAATGTCTGGCGTATCTCATTGCGACCACGAGTGAGAATGTACTATTGCATGGCGATCTGCACCATGAAAACATTCTTCGTCAAGGCGAGGAACAATGGGTTGTCATTGACCCCAAAGGCATCATCGGCGACATCCATTTCGAAACGATCCAGTATCTGCTTAATTACGAGGATCGAGGCGGCGATCGTGAGCATGTGTTACGAACCCGAATTGCGATTATGGCTGATCGCCTCGGCCTTGACCCTCGCCGAATCGCGATGTGGGGCGTAGCTCGAGGCGTCCTTGAAGCCTGCTGGATCATTGAAGAAGGCGGAACGGATTGGAACAGAGGCATCCAAATAACGGAACGCTTCGCCAAATTCCTAGATTGAAGTTAGTTTAATAAGACAAAAACCAATCGTACGGGTTGGTTTCTGACTTCAGCATTATTACGCAGCGCAACTAACTTGATTGTTTGGCAGCGCCGGGTGCAACTACTGGAATACTGCCGGATTGGTTAGACTGAGTCTCACCGATTGGACGTAAGTGACGAAACCGCGTAACGACAAGGATGAAGACAGCGAGCATGATAACGCCGCAGGCTGCCGCAACGGCGTGCATCCCGCCGGTAAAGGCATCGCGCGCGCCGATGAGTAGGGTTTTGCCGGCTTGTTCGGAGAGGCCTTCCGCTATAGCCGTGGCGCCGGCCAAGCTATCGCGGGAAGCTTGTTCCGCGGATGCCGGCAAGTCGGCAGGAATAGAGTTCGCCACTTGGTTGCGGTACACGATCGTGCCGATGCTGCCAAAGACCGCTATGCCCAGCGCGAAGGCGAATTCGCCGCTGGTTTGCAGCATGGACGCCGCCGATCCCGCCTTCTCCGGCGGGGCAGAGCCGATGATAAGGTCGCTGGACAGGCTCGGGAATGGGGCAGAACCTATATTGAAGCAAATGTACCCGAGCACCAGAAACGTGAGACCTGATTCAACCCCCACCTGGGTCAGCAGAAAACAACCCGTGGTCGATATCAATAGACCTATTCCGATAAGGCGAGCCGGTCGGATCCGGCGTGCGATAAGCGGCGAGAGAAGCATTCCGGCCATTGAGGCAATTACCCCTGGGAGCATATACAACCCTGCCTGAAGAGGGGACATTCCTTGCACAAACTGAAGGTGCTGCGCGATGAAAAGCATGGTCGCTCCGGTCAGTGTAATACCGAATATGCCCCCTAGCGCAGCGCTGAATCCGGGACTCGCGAACAGGCGCAGGTCCAGCAAGGGACTCGTATGCCTGCGTTGACGCAACACGAACAGCGTACCGAGGACGACGCCCACCAGTATTAACAGCGCAGGTACCATCTGCAGACCGTACTTGGCGATCTCCTTGAGGCCGTATATCACCGGCAGGATAGCGCCCAGAGATAACGCGACACTGGTTAAATCCAGCCGGCCGGATTCGGGGTGTCGGTATTCGGGTAGCAATATAGGTCCGACTACTAGCAGAAGCAACATGACCGGCACGCCTAGAAGAAACGCCGAGCCCCACCAGAAGTGATCCAACATGATGCCTCCCACCACCGGCCCAAGAGCCATTCCGCCCATCGAGCACGTTAACCATATTCCGATAGCGAGGGAGCGCTGCTTATGGGAACGGAACATGTTGCTTATTAAGGCTAGAGTTGAAGGCGAAACAGTCGCCCCGGCAATTCCTAGCAGTGCACGGGCCACAATGAGCATCTCAGCGCTTTGGGAGAATGCAGCCATTATCGAGGCCATGACGAATGTGGCTCCGCCGATCAACAGCAGTTTACGACGGCCGATCCGATCTCCCAGAGACCCCATGGTGATCAAGAACCCGGCAAGCATGAAGCCGTAGATATCGATGATCCACAGCTGCTGGGCACTGTCGGCACCGAGGTCGGCGCCAATGAGCGGCAGTGCTAGGATCATTACGGAGAGATCAATGGAGACAAGAAGGGCGGGTAGGGCAAGCACCGCAAGCCCGATCCATTCACGCGTGCCGGCTTGCATCTCGGTCACGTTCATAGCGTTTGTTGTGACTTGTTCGTTCATGGTTTATTTAGTCCTCTCATTGGTCGGCTAGCCGTGTAGTATTGGATTCAGAGCTAATTTCGCAATTCTCCAACTTTCCACTCCCGTTTCATATTCATCTTCTTACTCTTCGCGCGAGATTTTTACCGGTATCTGCATCATAATTCATTACGTCACGTAAGCTTCAAGCGCAAAATGAAATTTTTGTAAATATAAACTTGAAAAAGGGTGGAGGTGTTCGATGTGTTCTGGCTTGATTGAGAAATAGCATTTTATTTAAATATTTGTCCAAGCTAACGAAAAATCACTGACCGTAGCTGTCAGTGGTTTTTTTGTATGCTTGTAGTGCTTAAGCCAATAATGAAATGGAGGAATAAAAAATGTTTACACGAATTGAAGATTTTGCGACGGAATGGAGTAGTGAGGCGGAATTAACGGCAAGCGTGCTGGATGCACTTACGGATGATTCTCTTGGACAAGAGGTGATCGAAGGTAGACGAACGCTAGGACAAATTGCCTGGCATCTGGTTCGTTCCTTGCACTACATGACCTCTTTGGGGCTCGTGTTCGATGCTCACTCCGGAGGCGAATCGGCTCCGGCTTCTGCTGCGCTAATAGCCTCAGAGTATCGGCGGATCAGCAGGGATCTGCTGCATGCGGTTCGAACGCAGTGGAATGACGAAACTTTGCGCGAATCGGTTATGATTTACAATGAAGCTTGGTTGAATGGAAGTTCCCTTCGCTATACGATCATGCACCAAACGCATCATCGCGGACAGATGACCGTTCTTATGCGCCAAGCCGGTCTTCGATTGCCCAATGTCTACGGCCCGACTTACGAAACTTGGATCGAGCAAGGGATAGCGCCCTTAGTCTAATTTCCTTTACAATAGAACTATGGAAAGCGGCAGGTTAAATGCTTTTTTAAGAAAACGCCTTAGGGGGTGAAGAACGGCAATGTCCAAAGCGGATAATATGCTGTCCATTCTATGGCTACTTCGATCGGGGAAGCGGGTGACGGCGCAACAGCTCGCGGATGATCTGGAGATTCATGTTCGCACCGTATACCGATGCATTGATTCCTTGTGCGCGAGCGGAGCCCCGATTATTGCCGACTCCGGTCCTAAGGGTGGTTACCGGTTGCTCGGCGAATTCGTCGATTCCCCGTTGCTGTTCGATTCCGAAGAACAGAAAGCGCTCGTGCATGCATCCGTCTTCGCCAGGGAAGCGGGGTATCCGTTTACGGACGCGCTTACCCGAGCGGTCGATAAGCTGAAGCGATACACCAATGAAGAGCAGCTTGAATGGATTAACAGGCATAGCAGCGGGCTTGCCGTCATCCAGACACCTACGGCTTCGAGAGAGCTTGAATTGCTTAAACGGTTAGAGGAGGCCGCAGCCCGAGGAGAGTCGTTGAACATGGACTATGCCAAAGGGGCGGAGCCTACTCCCAGCCAACGAATCCTCGATCCCTACGGCATCGTGCATTGGAAAGGGATTTGGTACATTGTCGGATTTTGCCGTCTAAGACAAGAGGTCCGAAGCTTCCGCGTGGATCGCATAGTCCGTTTGGAAACGGTGGATATTCGTTTCGAACGTCCGGCCGCCTTTTCCGCGAAGGATTTCCTTTTGCGTTCTTTACTCCCGGAATCGCTCGACGCCGAGACGCTAGTCAACGTTAGGCTCCAAGGACATGAACACGCGCTTAACGAGCTATGCAAACATTGGCTATTCGGTCATGCGCTAATTGATCGCAAACGACCCGGCGAAGTTCTATTTAAGCTAGGGGAGCAGTCGCTTAAGACATACGTGCCGTACTTTCTTCTTCCGTACGGGAGGTCTCTTGAGATCCTAGAACCGCAAATGCTGATCGATAGAATGGCGGAGGTTAGCCTCGAAATGTATAAACACTATCAATCGATGCAAATAATAACAGAGAATAAGAAAGGATGAAAAAATGAGATGAACAAGTTTACTATGTTCGGAAAATTGACGGCTCACCCAGGGAAACGGGAGGAACTGATTTCATTATTGCTGGAATCTTCGCTTAGCTTGAATGATATGGAGGGCTGCGAGTTCTATATTATCAATGAATCCGTAGATGATCCCGATGCGATCTGGATCACTGAGCTGTGGAGCGATGCCCAAGCTCATGCCGACTCTCTCAAGAACGAAGAAGTACTGGCCGTCATTCAGCGCGCGCGACCTTTAATCGCAGGCATCGAGCCGATTCGGCTTCGTCCTGTCGGCGGCAAGGGATTATAACGCAGCCTACCTCGAACATGAATGAATTTTATTGTAATACGGAGGAAGAGTAATGCTAAACAAAATAGTCCCTTTTCAAGAACACTATCATGATAGATTAGTAGATATTTGGTACCGTGCCGTGCGTCTAACTCACACATTTTTGACGGATAAGGACATTGAATTTTATCATCGGATGGTTCAAAACGGAGCATTAAAGGAAGTCGAGATTTGGTTGGCATTAAACGAAGACGAAGTACCGACAGGGTTTGTTGGACTTGACGGAACGAAGATAGAGATGCTATTCGTGGATCCCCATTATCACGGAAAGGGGATTGGCAGTCAATTAATAAAGCATGCCGAAAAAGTAAAAGGAAGCCACCTCCATGTCGATGTGAACGAGCAGAACGAGGGAGCTCACGCATTCTATAAACGGTACGGCTTTATACAAATAGGACGATCGGAGCTGGATGGTTCAGGACGACCGTTTCCCTTGCTTCATTTAGAATTAAAACGTTAAGGGATACAAAACGAAGCGAGCCCTTTGTCCAAAAAGGCTCGCTTCGTTTCAAGCAGTTATTGTGTTAGCCATCAGTGTTATTGCATTTCTTTCGTAGGTCCCATCACGCCAGGCACGGGAAGGCCAGCTTGACGGAGCAATACCGTCATTTGACCGCGATGATGCGTCTGGTGATCGACGAGCATCCGCAGAAACTTGCCTCTGATCATTTTGCCGCCAAAAGCGTTGATTTCCTCAGTCATCATTTCATCCGTGAAATTCTTTGCTTCGCTATTATAAGCAGCGTTAATCGCTTCGTATTTCTCCACGATGTCGCCCATGCGCTCAGGTACTTTAGCCCCACGCTCGATCGCGGGAGTATTCAATCCGGCAATTTGTCCGAACGCTCCCGCCGTGCCGACCAAATGCCATGCCAGCCATCCTAGCGAGTTATGTCCTTCCACGATTGCCGTGTGCATTTTGTCGTCCGTGATCGCTTTCATAACGGACAGCGTTCCTGCGGCGGATGCCGACCATTCTGCCAAAAAGTCTTCTGCTTTACGGTACATGAGTTTGCCTCCAATGAATGTAATCTTATCCATTGTATACTCTATGGGACGATGAATTCAAACGGGGTGACCGTTTTTGTCAGATCGAGTGTTACCCTTTTCCTTTTTCCAGCTTCTCCACTTCTTTCGCCGCTTTCGAAGCCTTTTTGCCGATCTTGAACGATTTGGCTACCTTCGCGCTTTTCGTTGCTTTGAACAACTTAAGCGATTTGATGCCTTTTATTGATTTGAGGCCTTTCAAGGCGTTAAGACCAGTCAACGATCCGACTCCGACGAGCGCGTCGGCAAGCTGAGTGACGGAGATCGATGAGACTACCGCTATGATGCTTAGCCACTGTTCTCGGAAGAATTTGCGGGCGTCTTTGGTAATGAAGAAAAGCACGATCAACTCGACGATGAAGAACCACAATACGTAATAAGCGACGGTTTCTAGCGGCTTCAAGATCGCTTTGGATACGGGAGTAAAGCTGAGAATCGTGACGATGACAAGGAATATGGAGAGAACGAGGGAGGAAACCAGATACCATTTCTTAAAATACGCACTCATGCCCTATGCCTCCTGATGTACCAAGGAAAAAAGGTTAGTCTGAACGTGTCCGACGGGATAGATTTTAGTAATATTTTAACATCCGACTACAATTATGCAATGCTTGCTAATTAAGCTGCGGCGGGATTGTAGCGGATTTGCCGAATGATTGATGATTAAGAAATAGCTAACGGGCAGGACGTCGCAACTTTACACCCTTTAATTCGTTCTATTTTATGAAGATTATGGTCATTTTTGGTGCAAGACCCGAAGCGACGAAAATGTGCCCTGTCGTACAAGAGTTAAAAAGGCATCCGGAATGGTTCGAAACAAAAGTTGTCGTGACGGGGCAGCATCGAGAACAGCTTCATCAATCTCTAGCGCATTTTGATTCATATTCGTTCTTGGGGATACCCAAACTGCTTTATGCGGCGGGTTGGTTGCTTTTTTCAATAAAATACCGGTTGGACATATTGAAGCGGGATTACGTTCCCATAATATATATTCGCCATGGCCTGAAGAGGCAAACCGACAGATCATCGTCGTCGTAACCGATTGATTATAGATTTAAGGAAAACAAGTTGAATCGTATACTTCAGCGTGAAGCAAGAATTACAACCGTGACAGCCCATCGCAGGGAAAATTACGGCCAGCCCATGGAAAACATGTTTAATTCGATACGTCGCTCTTATCTTATATTGAGTGACTCGGGTGGACTTCAAGAAGAAACAAAGACTTCTATGATAGGATGACAAATGCCAGCAACATTTTCGGAGACGGACAAGCATCAAGACGTATTGTGAACGTACTGGCACATTACTTCGGGTTTATTCCCATCCTCCCAGTCGAATTCGAGGGATAGACTAGTGATAGCTGCGGCCTGCTGCGGTATGTTGAGCAAAGCTGCGGGGGGATTGTAATGAAAGTGCCGAAAGATTGAAGAAAAAAGGGTATCGAAACGACTGTGTGGAATTCAAACTTATGCAACTTAAATCGGATGCAGCTGAAGGAGAATCAGTCTATGAATCGCTCGTATACCCCGGTTAGACCGTTCAACCCCAAACGTCCAGGCGCCCTTGTCGGCGTCATTATGTCCGTGTCGGAGTACCTTGGCGCGCTTTATGGAAGCATTGCAGAGAAGAGGGAAGTCGGTTCTTACGGTCCTTGCGCCGAGTGCGGCGGTACCGTTACGTCGACCGAGATCAACCCCGACCGCATGATCGTTCCCGAGCTGTCGCTTAAGAACGGAGCAGTCCTCTTATGGGCTGGAACGGACTGCGCACCGGTGCCGAGAATCAGGCAACTGGCGACGATGCTTGGAATCGATTATCTGAGGCCGCTCGAGGAACAAGATCGGCAATTTATTTCTGTCCTGCTGTATGGGTACGACAAGGAGCCTGTTTCGTTTGTACATAATAAGCGGCTGCGGACGGACTATTACCGCGGTTGCGTATCCGATCTTCAAACTATGATTGATGCGCGCACCACCAGCAAAGGCAATCTGAGGATGATCTCGTTTTTCTCGAAACATTCGGAGTGTCCGGCGTGCGTGGGAACCGGGATGAGCAAGGGCGTGTTGGATATCCACATTTCTGGTTATACCCTGGCTGAGGCCTACAAGTTGCAGTTACCGGAAATGCTCTCTTTTATCAAGAACCTGCCGCAGTCGATGGACGCGCATGAGTTCGAAATAATCGGCCCCATCGTCAGTCATCTTGAGCCCATGCTTCTCTACTTGAGTACAATCGGACTTCGGAGGCTACCTCTGGCCTTAGTTGGCAAACATATGTTTGGTAAACTTTGTGAAACATAGGGGAGCGTGAAGAGTTTTGGACAGTTCAACTATAGTGATTGACCTTCTCTTAAGGAAATACAAAGCAGACCAGAAATGGACTCGCATCGTAATTGAACAGTTGACTGAAGAGGATATCGTATGGTCACCTACGCCTGAGAGTAACAGCATCGCAAATTTGGTAGCACACATTTCAGGGGCGTTATATCAATGGTTTGAAACCGCATACTTTGGTGCTCCACATATTGAAGACAGGAGTAAAGAATTCGAACGCGGTTTGCAAATGACAAAAGAGCAAGCTTTGGAACTTTCGAAGAAATCATACGACAGCGTCATACAAGTTCTAGAGATTATTAAAGCAAACCCAGAAAAGTTACTGGAGCAACCTTATTTAAACTTTCCAAAGTTCAGCAGTGCCGGCCTAGATAATCAATCCACGGTTCTAGAGATGCTTTTGCATCAATTCAGACATTTACCTAGTCACACGGGACAAATCCTTTACATTGCAAAAATGAGGAAGGGGCAGCTGTTATGGGAGTAACATTTAAATCGAAGAGTCTAAACTAGATAGTATGGAGGGAGTTCGGATGCAACAGGCTATCGTTGTTTATTTTCTTTCTGAAAAGAAAAACAACTTGGACGAATTAAATCATCTGCTTGCTAGTGGCTGGAAAGTAATAAATCAAAGTGCAATGGGTGGCGGAGGAGGGAATAATGCCGTTTATTCGTTAGTAGTTGTAGAAAAAGCTGATTAATAAATGAGGGTTGGCCGCCGAATGGGAATGGGAAAATACAGTTAAAAAGATAGTTTACCGCGATGATAGTCCTTTTGACTGTTACAATGATGCAAGAACGGTTCAATAAAGGGGAATTGCGATGAACAACGGCTTTCGGATCGATTCAGAGACAAATCGGCGCCATACGCTGAAGCAAACGAAACAAGCGGCACTTAATACCTTACAGAAATACGAAGTAGACTGGAGTTCCATTCACTTCATTCAGATATCCGAGCATGTCACCTTCCGCATAGTGACTGACGGGGGTGTACAGTTATTGCTCCGGATTCACCCGGAATGCAAACCGCGCGAGGAAACCATCTCCGAACTGGAATGGTTGGCGGCACTAAAACTCAAGGGTCTAATCTTACCCGAAGCGATATCGAATCGGGAAGGAGACTTTGTCACGAATGCAGCGACGAGCGACGGACAGCAGTGCCATGCTACCTTGCTGAGATGGATCGAAGGCGAGCGTTTGAAAAGAGAGGAGCTTTCAGAGGAGGCCATCCGGAAAATGGGGACTATGATGGCGAACCTACACGAGGCAAGCGCGGATTTTAAACCATCCGTCGGCTTTAAACGCCCATCTTGGGGCAGGCAAAGCTTTCAACAGGACTGGGAGCATTTGCAACTGTATCACAGTAATTTCATATCGGAAGAAGCTTTTGAGTTATACACGAAGGCCTTCATTAAGGTTTTTGATCATATTGGCACGTTCGTCAGCCATGAACGGAACTATGGGATGATCCATGCGGACTTACATAAAGATAATGTTATTTTTAGAGACAGCGAACCTTATCCCATCGATTTCGGCAGGTGCGGCTTTGGCTATCATCTCTACGACATTGCCCAATCGATCATGGGGCTGCATCCGCCACAGAGAGCTCTTTTCATCGAAGGTTATGAGAGGATAAGAAACATGGACGACGATGCTATTCCGAAGCTGGAGAGCTTTTTTATCATGGCGATCATTGAAGCATACAGCTTCCATGCGGAGAATCAACTTGAGTCCGAAGGGTTGATTGAAGAGCAGCCCTACGCACAAGCGATACTGCGAGCCTACATGAATGGAGAACCGTTCTTGTTCAAGTCGTTGGAGGTCTCTTAACTAAAACTTATAAAATGGACTTCGTAAATCAGGGATCAATTTATTATTTCCGAATGCTTCATAACATTTCGTGCATTACGACAGCAGGCTGCCAAATGCGGTAGCTTGTTCAGTTTTATGGCAGGATAGTGTAATTAAATCTCGAATTCCTCAGATATTGGATATTTGCGAAGTTCGTAGATTAGGAGTTATGTGAAACTCCCGAAGAGCTCTAAAAATCATTGAATAGAGGTGATACCTCATTCATCAAGTAAGAATTTATAACTACTTTAAGATAAGGCGACTACGAAATGATTTGAAATTAATTAAACCCGTCTTTGAAATATTGCAAGATCAAAAAGAGATATTTGAAAACCATTGGAATTTAAGATCTGAAGCATATGAATTATTAAGTGAAGAGGACATAAAAGATATTTTAATATTTACAAAACAGAAACTCATTGAATTAAAGAATTATATCGGTACAGTTAAAGAAAATAAGAAAACAATGGAATGTCTATATTTCTATAAGGATCATGTTGATTTATTACTGAGATACCATCTGAGGAAGTTTGACGGATACCCTGGAACTTACATGTATATTTATAGTGAATTACTACTTGGAGCGGAAAGATATCTGAATATTAAGAACGAATTAAGGCGATTGGGTTGCATTATCGAGGAAGACAGGAGTATCACATAAACCCTATTCACGCTTCGGGCCATTCGGCCCTCGGTCCGGCAGATGTTAGAAGTAAATTCGAAGAGGCAATTGCTGTAGCATGGAAGTAGATTTAGCCGGACACATCCGCTCCGACTAACCGCATCGCGGCCGCCCTTCGGGCTTAAGGGAGTTGGACGTCGTGAATAAAAGAACGTTAGATGAAATTCAATCTAAGGCTTTTTAAATAAAGAAATGGTACAATAATTTTAATTTGATTGGAGGGATCAATCGTGAAATGGGATGAAGTTCAAAACATATATCCTGATCAATTTGTTAAGTTCGAAATACTGCATTCAAAAGAAGAAGATAACAAAGAGATTATTGATGAAGTTGCTTTGATTGGTCCAGTCAAAGATGAGGATGCAACCCACGAATTGCTCAATTGTAAGAATAGAACGCTTGTTTACCATACATCTAAGGATAAGGTCGAAGTAATAATAAGAAAGAACATCGGGTTAAGGAGATACCTTTAGATGCAAATTAAATATAAGGATGGACTCCTCTTTACCCAGGTTAGAATTAAATTTAAAGGTCAAAGTAAAGTAATTGAGAATATAGTAATTGACACAGGAGCAAGCCATACATTACTTTCACAAGATGCAGTTGACGAGTTAGATATAAGAGCGACCAAAGAAGATCACTTTATAACTAGTTTTGGAATCGGCGGAGAAGAGCATGCATTTATTAAAAAGATAGATTCAATTGAAATTGGTGATTATTTAATTCAAAATGTGGAATTAGATTTTACATCATTTAAGTATCACAATATAAACGGACTACTTGGATTGGATATCTTACTAAAAGGAAAATTCAATATTGATTTACTCAACTTAGAGCTCAAGCGTCTGCAATGAAAATTGCAGATTTTTTATTGGAAATTTCATGGAAGAGATTGAACTTCACCTAAACCATATTTACGCATCGGGGCATTCGCCCCTCGGTCCGGACCGGAGATGAAGAGGACTCGACTGGAGTGATCTCAGATACGAAGAAGCGGAAGGAGTTTACATCCAACTCCCTAACCATATCGCGGCCAGTCACTTCGTTCCTTTAGGGTGGTGGGACGCTGTGAATAAATCAACGGGTGAAATTCCCTTAGAGCATAAGAACATTTTATCAAATTTGTATTTTTGAATTATAATATTATCAAAGACCGAAGTTCTTAAAACGGAGGGTGATACGCTTGAATAAAGATGAAGTGCAGAAAACCATAAATGAACATAAAGCATATTTGTCAGAAACCTATTCGGTAGAGAAAATCGGATTACTCGGATCATTTGTAAGAGATGAACAAACCGAAAACAGCGATATAGACTTATTGGTGGAATTTAAGAAACCTGTTGGATTTGAATTCATTGAATTGAAAGAGTATCTGGAGGCAAAAACCAGTAGATCTGGTAACCGTAAATGCCCTAAAACCATTCATGAGGGAACAAGTGATGAATGAGGTACAATTTCAATGAAGAAGAAAAACGTATACTTAAAAGACATCCAAGAATCAATAAACAAAATTGAAATGTACATCCAAGGAATCGATTACGATTCCTTTTGTTTTAATGATGTTTGATGCTGTAATAAGAAATTTGGAAGGCATGGGCGAAGCAGCAAGAAATGCACCTGATGAGATTAATATAAAATACCCTGTTATCCAATGGAGACAGATGATAGGTGTAAGAAATATTTTAATACATGAGTACTTTGGAATTTTGGCAGATCATCAAAACAAATTTACCAGAGATTAAGCCAATACTATTGAAGGCTATTCAAGAAGATGGGGACATTACCTAACACAATATTCGCGCTACGGGCCATTCAGCACTTGATCTGCCCAAACTGTTTTTTAAGGAAGCGGAGACAGGCAGATACATCCATTTCTAACCTAAAACTACCCAATGATTTTTTTCTTGAGAGGAGAGAATTAAGTGAATATTAAATACAGAAACGCTGATTTAGAAGATGAAGAAGAGTTGTTTGTTTTAGCGGAGAATCTGGCGACAAGTAATAAACTTAATAAGACCGATTTTTCAAGAATTTTTTCAGAACTCTTAAGTAATAATAATGTTGATTTAGTAATAGCAGAAACGGAATCAAGATTAGTAGGATATGCAATGTCGTTTCACCACTCAACATTTTACGCAAATGGTTTAATAAGCTGGGTAGAAGAGTTGATTGTTTTAGAAGAATATAGAGGAAAGAGGATTGGAAAGAAATTGATGAAAATAATTGAAGAGAAAGCTTATGGTCGTGGTTCAAAACTCGTTGCACTCGCTACAAGAAGAGCTAGTGAATTTTACAAGGCAATTGGGTATGATGAATCCGCAATATATTTCAAAAAGACTTTAACTTAGAACGACAAGAATAATTTAATTTTGGAAGTTGCTCGAAGGAGTCGCTGACATCGCCTTACACCATATTCGCGCATCGGGCCATTCGTCCCTCGTCCGCCAGAGGTTTTTCGGGGAAGTTATAACAGCCGGACACATCGATTTTCCTAAGATAGGAGCTATCTATGGAAGATCGACTTCGTGAATTCAAGAACGTTAGACGAAATCAGCGCAAAGCAAAAATAAACGATAACATCAATCAGAGAATCCAGGAGGCGAACAGCGTGTTGCTTACATAAGTAGGACTTCTGATAACACAATATTCACGCTGCAGAGCTATCTAAGTGAAATGGACAGCGAAGGTAAAATTATTTCAAATTTATAAGGAATGATTAATTTGAACTTTCAAGCGTTATTTAATGAACCAATTGAATCACAAATTTCTCTTGGTGGTCATGCTAGTGATGTTTGGCTTATCAGAACTTCAAAAGAAGAAGTTGTCGTCAGGGCTTCGGGAGTTCGAGAAGATTCCGATGCACCGTTTTTATATGGTTGCAGAACTTTATTTGGAACTGAACTAAACAAAACATTTGATATAGAGTTTATTAATGTAGAACTGAGTAAAGTCAGTCCAATTTCGATCCCGCAAGTGAAAAGGAAACAAGTTATTAATGATGTTGAATTTGTTGTCGTTGATATGATGGTTGGCAAGAATGGTTCTTTTTCCAACATCAACCTTGAAGTTTTTTAGAGAATTTCGGAAGAGACTTAGCGATTATACATAAACATACTTTCAAAGAGTGTGGGAACATAAAAGGCACTTGTAGATTTCCAACTTCTCAATTCAATGCTAGGCTCGCCAGAGTCATAACTGAAATATCAAATAAGTATTACAAAAAAAGTGAAGAAGAACAAATGATTCATAATGAGATTATAAAAAAACTACAAGTAAATCCGGCACCTAGTATTTCTTCATTTGTGATGGTGGACATGGATTCACGTCAACTACTATTTGATGATAAGAGGGTAACAGCCATAGTCGACACTGAAGCATATGTCATCGGACCTAGAGAATTAGATTTAGTCACAATTGAATGTAATTTAACTTCAAATGGAGCACGAGCATTCAAAAGAGGATACGAAAGCATAGGTGAATTTCCTGATTTGACGCAATGTAGAGAGCCATATAGATATTTCTTCTCACTTTTAGAAGTAAAAGGTCCAATTGATTATAAAGAATGGACTAATACTCCTAAGTATTTTGATTGTATAAGTGAGTAATTATTTGCCTTTTGAGGTGAACAAAATACCATTTCCAGATGAAAATGAGCAAATAAAAATCTTCTTGGTACAAGCTGAATTCGTACCGGATGATTTAAGTTGGAGAATCTTGTATGAAGGGAAAACAGACAAAAGTAAATATCATTTTGTGAAGGTTAATGCAAAAACGAAAGAAATAATTTCTATTGAGTAGTCAAAAAAGTTGATTATGTTCGGGGGAACAGAATCAGTGGACAACCATACTCCAGCTAATATAAGAGCTATCTAAGCCGGTGAGGATTCATGAATAAAAGAACGTTATACGCAAGTTCGATAAAATCAGTAAAATGAATAACTTTCAAAATCTAATTTAAGAGTAAATCTACTAAAAAAAACGATGCCAGAAACTGATTGTGTAACAAACTTCACTTTGTCCACCTACACCATACATTCTTATGGCTCTTCCATTGTTCTATAAGAACTTGTTCTAATTGGATGGAACCTAATTTATACTTCAAGTTTATGGAAACAGTAGGAAGCCCATTATACATTTCAATTTTCATAGCTTTCTTAATAACCCTGTTGCTATTCACTGATGTAGCGTCTATTGCTTCAACTAGAACCCATTTTTCTGGATAATTTTCTCTAATTGTAGACCATTTCATAAAGTGAACCTCCCTATTCAAGAGCAATAATTATATTAACTCAACAAAAGAAATTTGAATGTAATTCAAGAAGAACGAACCATCGCATAAACCATATTCACGTGCTGCGGCCTTTGCCCTCGATCAACCGGACATATCCGCAACGACTAAGCGCACCGCACCCGGCCACTTCGTGGTCTAAGTCGGTGGGATGTCTTGAATACAACGTTATCGGAAATCCACGAGAGTTGAGACATCAATGACATCAAAAAGATCTATTTCACCCAAAACGGAGGGTAATTATGAAAGTAAAACGGATTGTAACAAACATCCATTCAGATGCTGTTTCAAAGGCTAAATCCTTTTATCAAGATGCTCTAGGACTCCATTTAATAATGGATCAGGGTTGGATTACAACTTATGGATTTGATCAAGATATGAAAGTACAAATTTCAATTGCTTCGCAAGGGGGATCTGAGACTCCGACCCCTGACATATCAATTGAAGTTGACGATGTTGATACCGCATATACAAGAATCAGAGAAGCTGGGTTTCAGATAGAATACGGACCTGTAAATGAACCTTGGGGTGTGAGAAGATTTTATGTAAGAGATCCATTTGGAAAATTAGTAAATATTCTTGCTCAACAGTAGAATGTTATTTTCAGTACACGCTTTGAAGACGGTAACATTAGTTAGCAGGTGGGACGTCGTAAATACAAGAACGTTAGGTAAAATCGGAGCTGAAGGGAATATTGCTATGAAGGGCTATATAGGTGCTTTTGCAATATACATTTCATTCATATTTGCTGGATTATTAATGGACACATGGCCATTAAAATATGTAGATGATCAGTACGTTAAAAGCAGTATTTATCTTTTTGTTATATTCAATTCTATTCTAGCTATTTTGTTGTTAATCTCTGCAAGAATTATAAATAGATATAAGGGCCTGATCGGTGTAATAGTGCTTATGACTTGGATTCTAATATCAACAGTATTCGGAATAAGTAAGATGATGAATGATAACGATAAATTTGTTTCTGGTGATTGGAATAAGTTATTTGGCTGGGATTTTGTTTTATGGGAAGTGGGGATACCCCTTTACATCGGGATACCACAAATCTTTTTTATTTTAGGTCATGTGTTTATAAGGTTACTTTATGAAGGCCAGAAACATAATTCTTGATAATGAAAGGAAGGTGCCGAAATTACCTAACACTACATTTACGCATCGGGTACGCCCCGCGGTCCGGTACAAGTTTGAAGTTGATTAGAAGAAGCATTTCAGTAGCAGGGAAGCGGAATTAGCCTGACACATCGTTCACCCTAGGATAGGTGCTTATCTAAGGAGATTGGACGTCGTGAATGTAAGAACGTTAATTGAAATTGAGGTGAAAACAAATTTGAAGGTCAAACGATTAATTTACCTTGTAATTGTTTGGTCAATTTTTCTTGTTTATCTTTCAATTTTGTTCAAGGTTGTTCTATTTAAATATTCGCACTCGCAATCGTTCATAATTGAAAGAATACAAACTCAACTTCATTGGGAAAGCATTAAGATCAAAATTTATTACTATAGTAATTTGATTCCTTTCAGAACTATTTATAATTATGTTATTAATAATGAGAATTGGAGGATTGGATATATAAATGTGGTAGGGAATACAATTCTCTTTATACCATTTGGATTAATAATTTCTGCAATGATGTATAAGAGCAACTCTAATCGAAGGATATTTTCGTATGCTACACTAACGAGTTTATCACTTGAAGTAATTCAATTAATTTTAGGATTGGGACAATTTGATATAGATGACTTGATATTAAACTCCATTGGAGCAATTATTGGGATAATGCTTTTTAATTTTGTAACGATTATTTACAGAAGCATATTTCGAAAATGGATAAAAGAAGACCTCATCGTCCGATAGCACCATATTTGTGTTCGGGGGTTTTCCCTCGGTCCTTACAGACTTGTTATCAGCTTTAAGCCAAATCGTTAGGAGAGTGTAGTATGTCCGCATTTTTAGAAAAGAAGGGATCATTTGCAGTTATCGGAAAGTTAGGACAGGGCTTTGCAGCCGACAGCCAAGATTGGATTTATCCCCTTTGGCAAGAAGCAAATAATAACTTTGAAGAGATTCGGACATTAGCAAAGACTGATGCGGAAGGTAATATCGTTGGGCTTTGGGGGGCGATGAGTGACTTATCCGAGAGCTTTAAACGTTGGACAGATCAGGGTAAATATTTAGCTGGATGTGAAGTGTTGGAGAACTCGATTGCTCCAATTGGATGGACAAAATGGATAGTTCCTTCATATAAATTTGCAGTAATGAAATGCAGTCAAAGTACATATCAAGAGATATTCAATTATATGATCAATGATTATTTACCAACTAACCAATATACAATTGTTGGAGCAATACATGAATTCTACAACCCAGTAGAAGCAAACGAGGAACTTTATTTATATTTTCCTATTGAAGAACGAGACATCAAGTAATTCAATGAGATTCAGCATAATCGTAGAAGGCAAGTCCATTGGATAAACCATATTCACGCTGCGCGACTGTCGCCGCTTGGTCTGCAGAAGTGATTACTTAGAAACGGAATCAGAAGACAACCCTGCACTGTGTTTAAGTCCGTTGGACCCGCTCGCTATCGCTTACTTAATCCAGTGAGGGTTCGTGAATACAAGAAAGCTAGCTGAAACAATGCCAAGAGAAGGAGAGATTAATATGAAAGTTAGCCCAAAACATTTATTTTTACTGTTTTTAGCAACCACTTCAATAATTATTGGAATAGTTTTCATTTTGAATAGTACGAATTGGGGCTTCCATTCTGCTGAGCGATTCTTAGGAAATCGTGGTGGAATGGATACAAACCAATTTAACATTATTATCAAGAGTAAAATAGAATCATATGAATATCTAGGAGCAATTTTAACATTATTGGGTGGAATGTTCTTGTTATTTACTATCTTGAGTAAGGACTTCTTAATTGAAGAGATTAACAATGGAAATAAAGAAGTTAAAGACAGTGCAGAGACTGAATAATTTGAGTGATTTTCATAGAAGAAGGGTAAGAAGGAAGCACAATCACAGTATTATAGGGATTTTTGGAGATTGAATGGCAAGCTTATAGATAACTTTAAAATAAGTTTACATACGAACAAACATTCGTTATTATTTTAATTGGGTATCTATTCCTTTTGTGGAGGTTTCTTTATGGGGAGAGTAGTTTTATTTGACTTAAGTAGTCAAGATCCTGAACGTGCAGCGGCATTTTATTCTTCGGTGTTTGGATGGAAGATTTCAGAACCCAATTGGGGGTACTATCCCGTGACAACTGGCGATGATAATCAACCAGGAATTCATGGCGGCATTTCTAAAGGACCGAGTGATTTTCCTCATGGCACAAGAATTCAAATCGAGGTAGATGATATCGAAGAATCTATTAAGAAGTCAGTTGAATTAGGAGCTCAGATTGTAAGAGATAAGATGGAATTTGATAATTTCTATTTAGCATATTTAGTTGACCCTGTAGGCAACGGAATTGGATTAATTCAGAATAAGTAATGGATTAACTTTAGAGGAGATCTGCAAAGCAGATTCTCCTTTTTTCTTAGATAGCATGGAAGTGGAATTAGCCGGACACATAAAATCAAATAAAGCAGGAGTTGGTTATGTGCGAGTAGTCGAACTCAATGAAAAGAAGTTAGTTGGAATAAGAGTAATTTGTCCAGGTGATCAATATGTCAATGAAATCCCCAAGGCTTCTCTTAAACTTAAAGAAAGACTGAACGAGATTAATGACGCTGTAAATCCAACAAGACTTGTAGGGGCATTTGTCGTTGATGATTTTTCCGAAGAGGAGGATGGTTACTGGGTATGTATTGAGGTAAAAGAAATTAATAAAGTTCCTGAGGGAATGGTTTCTTTAGTAGTTCCTAAACAAAAGTATGCAGTTATAAGGCATAAGGGACCCAATCATGAAATTAGAAACACATATGAAAAGCTACATAAATGGATAGAAGAAAATAGACTTGAAAGATTACAAAGATCCTGGCATCTGGAGATATCTGATGAATGGGGATCTAATGAAATAGAAGATATTGAAATAGACTTGTATGACACAATTATATAGAATCTGAGAGTTGTTTAGAGAAAGCCCATCTAAGAATCGCAAAGGGTTCCTTCGGAATACAAGAACGCTATTTATTTTAGATTCATTCTAGAATAAGAGAATTATAAGTATGACTAGCTGGATGCCATTTTAAGTATTCACAAAACGGAATCCGACGAAATTAAATAGATAAAACATAAGGCTGGGAGAGGATCATGTTGTCAGGGACAAGTAAAAGGCTGCTTACAACAATGTTTATCGTAGCCTTTATATGTATGTCTTTCGCAAGTCCGTATCATGCTCGAGCTGCAAGTAGTTCGAATTTGGTCATTGCGAGTGTCATTCAACATCCGTATTTAACGATTCAGGTCATGAGCCAGAAGAAACGGATTGCGCTTCGTCCCGGAATGACCAAGGTACAGATTGACCGGTTGCTTGGAAAGCCGAACGAAGTGGAAAGTGCTGATTTTAAAGGCTATTCTTACGGTTCTACTCCCACTGTGCTCGTTGGCTATTTAAATGGAAAGGCGGCATCCATCTTTGCGACAGGATATGAGACATCATTAAATGGTCAATACAAATTTGGATCCCCATGGAAAAAGGTTTTGTCAAAGATCGGCCAACCGTCCTTAAAAACAGACCGGAATGGTGATTACGTATTTCAGATGGTAAACGGAAAGCTGAAGCAGATTTACGGGAAAGCCATTCAAGACGGAAAAGGCAGAACAGATGTATATACGTTAAGATTTGGGATCAGCCCATCTGACAATGTTTCTGGGATAAAAGTTGTACAGGCCGCTTTTACCCAATTTATGGAAGAACGGTACACCGAACCTGTTCCTAACAAGCCGACTTTTGCCGAGGAGGAAATAACCGGGATTAACGACAGAGATGATAAACGGATTTCGCTGGGCATGTCACGAAAAGAGGTGGAGGCATTATACGGAAAACCGGATAGTCCCCTTAATTACTCCTCCGTTGTCATGGACTCGTACGATTCATTCTCCGTTTATTATCGTGAGGATCTCGTAGCGGCAATTTTAGTTGTTCCTTCATTGGATTCGCTGGTTGCAACTAATAAAGGGTTGAGCATGCCGACTGATCGAAAAGAAGTGCTTCGCATTTATGGGGATCCCACTTACAATGATTCTTTGAGTCTTAATTACAACTTTAAGTGGATTGAAGACAGGTTGCAATCCATGAATATGTTTGAAGCAACGGATCGGAACAATTGGCAAAATTCGATATATTTGCTTAGCTTCATAGCAAACGAATTAAATCCTGATCGTATCGAGTATTTCATTTTAAGCGATTCAGAATTTCGTTTTGATCAATTCAATATATCAAAGCCTGTCCAATGAAATGAGGAGGCAACAATGGACAAACAGAAACTCATCCGTAAATTCGATAACCAATCCCAAATTTACGAAATGAGGAGGAAGAAGCAGTCCGAAAGGAAATGGCGGGAGAAATTGATCGGGAGTGCGAAGGGGAAGGTTCTCGAGGTAGCAGTCGGGGCCGGAGCGAATTTTTGCTTTTACCCCAAAGACGTGGATGTGACTGCTGTCGATTTCAGCGCTGCTATGTTGTCCAAGGCGCAAGAGTCCGCTGCGGCTAGCCAAGTTCGGGCCACATTCATTCAATCCGATATTGAATCGATTTCGTTTCCGGATAACTCATTCGATACGATCGTCTCGACATTATCCTTTTGCGGTTACGAATATCCGGTTAAAGTGTTGGAATCCTTTAGCAGGTGGTGCAAGCCGGGCGGTCAGATTTTACTAATGGAGCATGGTCTCAGCTCGAACCGATGGATCGGCAGCACCCAAAAGATCATCGAACCGTTATTTCAACGTGTTGTCGGCTGCCATCTGAATCGTAATATGATCAATATTTTTCAACAGTCCCGGATTCATATTCACCATATGGAACGCTACAAGTTTAATATTTTTCATTTGGTGTGGGCGTCGCCAAACAAAGAATAAATGAAAGGAGGACGAGCTAGGATGCTATACGATTTACAAGGCGAAGCTGGAATGTCGCCGATTGTTGAAAGATTCATGTTCGCGGTTATCGGATGCTGATCTAGATAAAGTTGTCACTTTTGGTCATGAAAATGAAAAGAAAGCCACTATCCGCTGGGGTATATGGCATATGGCAGACCATAGTCGCTATCATCAAGCTCATATTAATCAGCTTAGAAGGTGGTTTAGTTCCGGCGTGGGAAATATTGGTTGAAAATTGCTCGAAAGGATATTACGATAAGTAATAAATCGGTGTAAGAGAGGGCGACTTATGTCTCGACAAGATACGAAAGATATTCGTAGTGACCTTATTGCCCTTCTCCTATGCGTATGCATTATTGGAGGCGTCGCGCTTAGCACATCTATCCCTTCAAATGCTTACGCTAACCTGTTACATCGTTCTTCCGCACCCTTGCTGGATTTACCCGATGCGAGCGCGATGCTACACGAAATCATAACGAATTACGATGATAGCGGTTATATAAGTAGCGTCAACAGCCAATCCCCCTACCATTTCGTAACGGAGGAAACAATAAATGATTATTGATAAAATCGTCCAAGCTCATTCGCGACAAGAATGGCGAAATTGGCTAAGCGATAATCACGATTCAGAAGATTATTGTTGGGCAGTAACTGCAAATCATGATCCCGTAAGTTATTTAGATTTAGTTGAAGAAGCTTTGTGTTTTGGTTGGATTGATAGTACAAAAAAGAGGATAGATAACACCCAAACCGCGCAACGGTTTTCACCTAGAAGTAAAAGAAGTAACTGGACAGAGCTCAACAAAGAACGAGTCCGGCGATTAGCTAAACTAGGTATGATGACTGAAGCAGGAAATCGCGTGTTGCCCGATATGAAAGTGGAATCTTTCGTTATTCAAGATGATATTTTAGCGCAATTACGTGAGGATGAAACGCTATATCGTCATTTTCAGGCCATGCCGGACCTATATGTGAGAATCAAAATCGACAATATCCAGTCGGTCCGGAACGATGCAAAGTTATTTCAAAATCGATTGACAAAGTTCATCGAACAAACCCGTATTAATAAAATGTATGGTCAATGGAATGATGATGGTCGCCTCTTAGAATATTAAATCTATAGTAGCCGGAGGCTGTCCCTCAAGTCATGAAGATGACGAGGGGATAGCTTTTTTACATTGCGATAAACAAACGGTGATAAAATGGGGATATTAGAATTGGAGATCAGGGTGGAGGTAAAGTAATACTCATGAATAAGCTTAAGTCATTGGCAGAAGTCGTCTGGGTTTCTACTCTACTCGGATTAACGTCATTTGGAGGCCCCATTGCTCACCTTGGTTATTTTCACAACGTATATGTAAAACGAAGAAAGTGGATAGATGAGAGAAGTTACGCCGATTTAGTAGCTCTTTGTCAGTTTTTGCCTGGACCTGCAAGCAGCCAAGTCGGTATAGGCATAGGAACCATGCGCGCGGGGTTATTAGGAGGCGTTGCCGCTTGGATCGGGTTCACACTTCCGTCATTCCTAGCGCTCGTACTCTTTGCATTTACGATGAAAGGATTAGATATCGGCGCAACGGGATGGATTCATGGTCTGAAAATAGTAGCCGTAGCCATTGTCGCTCATGCCATACTTGGTATGGCGCAAAAATTAATACCTGACCGTAATCGAGCAACAATAGCCATTGCAGCGACTGTAATCGCTTTATTGTGGCAAACTTCGCTTAGCCAAATTTCGATTATTTTCCTTGCCGCTATTGCGGGTTTATTTCTCTACAGAAAATCAACGGTTACCGATTTGTCAGAAATTCAAGTGACCATTAAACGAGATATAGCCGTCGCCTGTTTGGTTGTTTTTTTCGGATTGTTATTCTTGCTACCCGCAATAAGAGAGTTAACGTCTTCTCATTGGATTGTGATGTTTGATAGCTTTTACCGGGCAGGTTCTCTTGTATTTGGGGGAGGACATGTCGTTCTTCCGCTCCTGGAGAGGGAAGTCGTAACAACGGGATGGATATCAAGCGAAGAGTTCCTTTCCGGATACGGCGTTACCCAAGCTGTACCTGGTCCCTTATTTACTTTTGCAGCTTATATAGGGACCATTATGAATGGTTGGCTGGGAGCAATAGTAGCTACTGTGGCAATCTTTCTGCCGGCTTTTCTATTGGTCATTGGGGTATTGCCGTTCTGGGATTCCTTACGAAGAAAACCTAAAGTACAAGGCGCTCTCCTAGGGATAAATGCGGCAGTGGTAGGTATTCTAGTTGCAGCATTTTATAACCCGATTTGGACGAGTTCAATATTAGCTCCAGCGGATTTCGCTTTGGCGGCTATATTATTCGGCATGCTTGCTTATTGGAAAACTCCGTCCTGGGTAGTGGTGATCACGGGTGCATTAGGTGGAGTAGCCATTAGCTATTTTCAACTGGTCTAACGAATTACGGGATGTACTCTAATCTTTATAGCCATGTCAGCTTCAGCGTGTGCAGATAGTCGAATAATGCTTCTTGAAAAGTTGCCAAGTCCGAAGATGCTGAACGAATCAGCTTATCGACTTGAATGGAGGTTTGACCGGCGTAGGGAGCTTGCCATCGTCTGTAGTTTCGATTCCAGAATAATCGTGAGACAGCGGATTGAAATGATTTGGTCATTTCGCTATTATTGCAGAGCATAATGAATCGTTGAAGCAGCTCGTATTCAAACACGATAAGTTCATTAAGATCATCTTGCCTAGTCGTAATCAAGAGTTGATAAGCTTCCAGCCTGTTGTTCGACAAGTCGCCTATTTCATCTTGTTTGGACTTCCATGATCCACTTACGGAGAACAGCACCATAGATGCGATGATCTCTAGCAAGTCGCTGACTCTCTGGGAAGAAGAGTCTAGGATCAGGATGCCGTGTTTGGACGCGATTCGGACATATCCTTCTAGCTCGAGCTGCTGAAGGGCAGCCCGAATTGGGGTTCGGCTCATATCAAGCATCTTGCTGAGTTGGACTTCCGAGGTTACCGAACCTTTAGGAAAATCTCCGCTTTCGATCCAGTCCAAAATTTGTGCATACGCCTGTTGACGCAAAGATAGATTTCCCATTCGTCTGTTCCCTCTCTATCGGGTCTCTTGGATAACGAGTATGATAATCATAGAACAAGAAGCGCAAGAAAGGAAGATCGAGGGATGTCCTTTACGGGAATGACGCTTAGAGATACCGCCTTTCAGAAAATAAAGATGAGCATAGTGAACGGGGAGTGGGAAGGAGGTACGTTTCTTTCGGAAAAATGGCTAAGCGAGCATCTGCAGATGAGCAAGACACCCATCCGTTCGGCGTTGGATCGGCTTGAGATGATGGGGCTAGTAAAGCTTATGCCTAATCAGGGGTTCGTCGTTCAGGAAATTTCGCTTAAGAAGATTATGGATATCTATGAATTGCGGTTATCGCTGGAGACATTCGCGGTAAGTCATTTGACCGGCAAAATGGATCGGGATTTCTTCGCTAAGCTCGATGCAAATCTGGTTAAGCAAGCCGAAGCCGTTAAACAGGAGGATATCGTAGGCTACGTGGAGTTGGACCGCGAATTTCACGAGGTGATCATAGCTGGATTGTCCAATGAGGAATACGCGGACGCGATGTCGAGAATACAAGATAAGTTCTTGATGGCTGTGCGGACGACCTTCTATAAGAATAAGAAACGGTTGTGGGGCAGCCTGAACGAGCATAAGCAAATTCGCGATGCGCTCGAAGGCGAAGACGCGGCGTGGACGGTGCAGCTGATCAGAAATCATATCGAGTTCGTGAAACAAATCATGCTTTGATGTATACAAGTGAGACATCTTGAGCGTCTAATAGGTTCATGTTACGTTTAGTTCATTCCTATAATACTGGAGGTTACGTAACATGAAGATTACCGATGTTCGCACTTATATCGTAGGAAACCCTTGGAAAAATTGGTTGTTCGTCCAGGTGGATACGGATGAAGGCTTTACCGGATTGGGCGAAGGCACTCTGAACGGGCTCGCTAAGACGGTTGAGGCGGCCATACACGAGTTGAAGCATTTGGTGCTCGGGATGGATCCGTTCGACGTGGAAACGATTTCGCTTAAAATGATTCGAGATGTTTATTCAGACGGCGGCCAAGTTCAAGGCTCCGCCCTTGCCGCCATCGAAACGGCGTGCTGGGACATCATGGGCAAAGTCACCGGTCAACCCCTGTACAAGCTACTCGGCGGCAGGTGTCATGACAAGCTTCGTTGTTATGCGAATGGTTGGTATCGCGGCGGCGCGGATGAAGATAGCTTCTACAACCAAGCGAAGGAGGTCGTCGACAAGGGCTATACCGCTTTGAAGTTCGATCCCTTCGGACCGGCGTGGCGAACGGTCGAACGCGCGGACTTTACTCTTGCCGTACGTAATATAGCTGCCGTTAGAGAAGCGGTAGGACCCGATGTCGATATTCTGATCGAAGGCCACAATCGCTTTAGCGTGCATACGGCGTTACAATTCGCGGATGCCATGGCTCCATATAGCCCGACCTGGTTCGAGGCGCCTGTACCTCCTTATCGCGTTTCGTCGGTTATCGAAGTGGCCAAACGAAGCCCGGTTCCGATTGCATGCGGAGAAGATTATTACAACCGCGAGCAATTCGCGGAATTGCTGAAACATGATGCCGTTCACATTATCCAACTAGAACCGCAGTTCCTGGGCCTAAGCGCATCGAAACAAATATGCGGGATGGTCCATGCGCATAATGGCGTGACGGCTCCTCATAGCGCTCAAGGGCCGATCTGTTCGATCGTCTGCTCGCATTTGAACATGGCTACGCCGAACTTCTTCCTGCATGAAATTTTCGACGACTTCAACCACTCGTGGGCGCAGGATATTTTCTCCCCTCCCTTTAAGGTAGTGGACGGTTATTTGCAACCGCCGGAACGCCCAGGCCTTGGCGTAGAGTTTAATCTGGAGGAAGCATCCAAGTATCCGTACGATCCGGGACACTGGCTGCCGTTGTTCAAACAAGGCTGGGAGAAGCGGGAAAAGGTCGAATAGGGGGCAAAGATCATGAGCATGAAGGCATTGGTGTACGAGGGACCGCGAACGATGAACATGCGGGAAGTTCCGCGACCGGAAGTAAAGCCGGATGAGATACTCATTCGCGTCAAGAGAGCCGGCATCTGCGGATCCGAGCTTAGCGGCTATCTAGGACATAATTCGTTGCGTAAGCCGCCCCTGATCATGGGGCATGAATTTGCGGGCGTGATCGAGCAGATTGGAGAACATGTGAGCGGCTTCCAACCGGGGGATCGCGTAACGGCAAATCCTCTGATCACTTGCGGAACGTGCGGCTACTGTCGCAACGGACAATCGCAATTATGCGCAGCTAGAAACTTACTGGGTGCTCATAGACCAGGGGCTTTCGCAGAGTACGTTGCGGTTCCGGCGCGAAACGCGTACCGATTGGAAGATCGACTATCGTTCGAAGAAGGCGCTTTGGCAGAGCCGTTCGCCTGTGCAATCCATATCTGCCGTTTGTTGCAATTAAAGCCGACGGATCGGATTCTGATCTATGGCGCGGGGCCGATCGGTATATTCACGCTCCTGGCGGCGAAAGAGTACGGAATCAGGGATGCGGTCATCGTAGACTTGAACGAAGCTAGACTTGAGATCGCGAGGGAACTCGGCGGAATCGCGGTTAAGGATCTACCGGACGGGAACGGGTTCGATGCCGTCATCGACGCTGTCGGAGCTGAAGTGACGAGGCAGAACAGCGTTAAGGCAACGCGCGCGGGAGGCAAAGTCGTCTTCACGGGATTGCATGAAGCGGATAGTAAGCTCCCGATCAACGATATGATCCGTAACGAGATCAGTACGAAAGGCGCATTCGCCTATTCGCAGGAAGACTTCGAGACGGCGATATTATGGATCGGACAAGGAAGAATCGATATTCTTCCTTGGGTAGAGACAGCTCCGATAGTTGACGGAGGAGCTTGCTTCGAGCGGTTGATAGGCGGACCGGGAAAAGTAGCTAAAATCTTTCTAAGCTTGGAACAGGAGGAGTATTAACGATGAAGCTTTTGCAATTCTATCACCTGCAAGATGAAGCGCGTAAACTCCAGGTCGGCCTACTCAAGGGAGATTCTACGGTCGTCGCGCTTAGTACCGCAGGAACGGTGCGCGATGTTATTCGTGAATCCGACATCTATTCCTTGCAGGAAGGAGCTTCCTATCGACTCGATGAAGTGAAGCTTTTATCCCCGTTAACCGATCCGGAGAAAATCATCTGCATCGGGCTTAATTATCATGATCATGTGATCGAATCGAATATGCAGGTTCCTAAGGTGCCGGTGTTGTTCCCTAAGTATAACAACTGCCTGACCGGCCATGACGATGAAGTCGTCATTCCGGCCGAAGTCTCTCAATGCGATTATGAAGTCGAGCTAGCGGTCGTCATCGGCAAGACGGCGAAGCGCGTACCTTTGGAATCCGCAATGGATTATGTATTCGGTTATACGGTTCTGAACGATGTTAGCGCAAGGGATATTCAATTGAACGAGCCGCAATGGACTCGCGGCAAGGCGATCGATGGTTTCGCTCCGATGGGACCTTGGATCGTCACCGCAGACGAGATTGAGAATCCAGGCAATCTGAGCATTTCGCTCAAGTTAAACGGCGAAACGATGCAAAATTCAAATACGAAGGAATTGATCTTCAACATTCCTTACCTGGTCTCGTTTCTCTCCAACACGATTACGCTTCAGCCGGGCGATATCATCAGCACAGGCACCCCTCCGGGCGTAGGAATGGGGAGGAAGCCGCAAGTGTGGTTGAAGCCCGGCGACGTCGTGGAAGCGACGATTGAAGGCATCGGGACGTTGCGGAATACATTCGTGGCCGATCAATTCTAAACATTATGAGGTGTACCATGGGCTGGGAAGATAAAGTCGTTATCGTTACTGGCGGTGGCGGCGGGATCGGCCGCTCGATCGCGCACAAGTTTGCCGGCGCAGGCGCCGCGGTCGTTATCGTAGGCCGTACGCTTAGCAAAGTAGAGACCGTGGCCAATGAAATTACGGAAATGGGTTATCGCGCAGTTGCGATGGCGGCAGACGTAGCGGCCGAAGATGACGTGAAGCGGATTGTCCAGGAAACGCTGAAACAGTTCGGAAGAATAGATGTTATGGTGAACAACGCGGCGGTTTGTCCGCAAGTTCGATTAACGGATATGAGTCTGGACGAATGGAACGGCGTGATAACGAACAATCTGACTTCCGTATTCTTATTCTGTCGGGGAGTCATTCCGTCCATGTTAGAGCAGGGGGGCGGGGTGATCGTGAACGTTAGCTCCGTTCATGCGGTTGCGACGCTCGATGGCTATTCTGCCTATTCCGCTTCCAAAGCCGGAATCGTAGGGTTAACGCGAGCCATCGCTCTTGATTATGCCAAGCAAAATATTCGCGCCAATACGGTACTGCCCGGCGCGGTTCGAACGCCGATGCTGGAGAGCAGCGTGAGAAACTTGGATACGCCCCGAGAAGAAATCATGAAACAATGGGATGAGTCGCAACCCATCGGTCGGATCGGACAGCCGGAAGAGATTGCGGCGGTCGTCATGTTCGCCGCAAGCCCGGACAATTCGTTCATGACGGGAGCGACGTTAGTGGCGGATGGCGGAATGACGGCCGAATTATAAAGGTAAACGAAGATGACGCAGGTAAACTCCTGCGTTGTTTTTTTGCTCAAATCGCCGCACCATAGACGATAGACCTCTAGCTTTGTGCAGCCGCAGTTAAAGCCCGAATCTCATTTAGAACTTGTTCATAGTAGGGCTCGTCATGATAATGTTCGCTGAAAATATCCTCGAACCGACTGATATCCGTGTGGTAACGATTTACGATAATGCCTCTATACCAAGGTAGAATAAAGCTGAAGAGAGACCGCATTTTCTCCTCGCGAAGGTTGTCTTCCGTTAGGCCTTTACCAATAAAGTATTTTAAGATCGACTGATAGCTACGAAACACTACTTCGCCGTAATTATAACCGCTTGGTTGATTCCCTTCGAATTGAAACATGCTCCAATTCACGACGCAAAACTTAGGGTTTTTCATCAATATGGCGAATTGAAGATACATTTGGTTGAAGGAGGAATTCAGAAACCGTTCGGGCTGCTCGACTTGATCCAAATCCTCTTTTCGCAAAATCATGCCTGAAATGAAGGTAGACATCATAGTCGCCGTAGCGAGAAACGCTTGAGCACCTTCGGCCGTATACACGCGTCGGTCGTTGTTATACGTATGAATGTGAATAATCCCGCAATCGCGATGGCTTCTCACAATATCGATAAGCGGCATTAGCGTGCCTTCTTCGTAATAATCGTCGTCCCCTTGCATCTTGATGAACGTTCCCCGAGCTTCGCGCATGACGCGATAGATATTCCGGTCTCCACCTATATTCTCGTTATTGCGAGAATATTTCAAGAAGGGATACCGGTCCGCATACCGCTTAACGACATCAGGCGTATCGTCCGTGGAGGCATTGTCCGAAACAAGCACTTCCACGGGAGCGCCAGCTTCTAATTGCGGTAATATCGAATTCAGACAGCGGTCCAAATTGGCCGATCGATTGTAAGTCGGAATGCATATCGAGAGTAGGGGGGGCTTTTGCCTAGGTTTTAATAGGCGATGATCGGAAGCTTCCATCTTTTTGCCCATATCGACCCATCTATCTAGAACCGGCTCGTATATTTGTATGATTTGCGCTGGGGCTCCGCTCACCATGCATTGCTCCGGCACATCCTGTTCGACGACGCTTCCGGGCTGCACGATACTGTAACGACCTATACGGATATTACCGACAATAACAGAGCCTGCACCTATGCGCGCCCCTTTCTCGATAAGCACCTCGCCTGAGGTTTCAATGAACGATTGCGCCTTTACGGGTATGCCGACTTGACGGTAATCATGCTCGGCATCCGAAATATAGACACGGGGTTCAATTATGACGTCACTTTCAAGCTCGATCCGATTTAAAGCACTCATCATAAGTCCCTGTTCGCATATACAGCCATCGCCAATAATGATTTTCGGCTTTGGTCCGATTTCGTTTGCAATGATTTCTAGCGAATAATCACCACGGATCTTTACGTCGCTTCCGATAGATATTTGCTCGGGATGATGGAACTGCCCACTGACATCAAGGAATGACGACTCCCCATAACGATAAAAGGTAGCGGCTATTTGCGGATCTATGGACACCGGCATGCCTGTGCTCCTCTCTGTTGGTCAGGTGCTTTTTAGAATAGAAGCAATGATGCTCAAACCCTCTTCGTAGTAAGGCTCATCTTTGTAATGATCGATGTATATGTCTTCGAACCGGTCCGTATTGCCTTCCATTTTCGTCCTGATAATATGATCGAACCACGGAAGAGCGTATTCAAAGAGAGTTCTTTTCTTTTCTTTAAGAAAGTCGTCCATCGTCAGTCCCCTACCTATGAAATGTTGCAGGATCGACTGGTAGCTATGGAAAATAATCTCGCCAAAATTATATCCTTCGGAAGAGCCGCCTCCGTATGTGAACATACTGCTATTCATTACGCAGAATTTGGGGTTTTCCTCCAGAATCGCATATTGGAGATACAGCTGATTAAACGAAGAGCGCAGAAATAATGCAGGCTCTTTTATTTTCACGAGATCCTCGCGGCGCAAGACGATGGAGCTAATGAAAGTCGCGTATATGGATGTCGCATCCAGATAAGCGCTCATCCCGGTCCCGGTCCATATTCGTCCGTCTCCGTTTCTCACGAAGACCTGAACGATACCGCAATCGCTATGGCTGTGCAGAACATGAAGCAACGCATTTAATGTTCCTTCTACATAGAAATCATCGTCACCCTGCAATTTGACGAATGTACCCTGCGCCAAATTCATAACGCGGAATATGTTCGGGTCCCCGCCGATATTTTCTTCGTTGCGCACGTATTTCATATTCGAATAACGCGAAGCGTAGCGAGTCGCAATTTCCGCCGTTGCGTCCGTAGAAGCATTGTCGGAAACGATTACTTCTATTAATTCATGATCACCGATCTGATCGTAAATGGATTGCAAGCAGTGTTCCAGATGAGGAGCGCGATTAAATGTAGGAAGGCAGATCGAAAGCAGAGGATGTCGGCGTCGTGTTGCAAGAAGCTCGCTCGCATGATCATCTCCGGTGACGGGAACCCAGCTTACGGAAGACGTTTCATACAGTTGAACGATTTCAGCGGGAATCCCCGCTACGACGCAATAGTCGGGGACGTCTCTTACTACGACGCTGTTCGGTTTTACAACGCTGCCCCTGCCAATGCGCACGGCACCTTGCACAATAGCATGAGCACCGATCCAAGCCCCCTCGCAAATATGAACTTCCCCCTCTGTAGAGGAATCACCTAGGTTTGGAAATGGTGCCCCCGTCGGCAGTTTGACGTCCATGTCTACGTGATCGCTGATGTGAACATGGGGGTCGATGAGTACGTTTCGTTCCAGCGTGACTTGGTGCTTGGCGACGATCGTCAGTCCAGGCTGGATACGGCATCCGTCGCCAAGAAGGATAGCCGGCAACTCATTCTCGTCGTTAATTACCTTTAACGTATAAGGCGCGCTTAAAGATACGCCATGTCCGATCGAAATTCGCTCAGGCGTGATGTCCATCCGTCAATTAGCGCCTCCTTCTCCGAAGCTTAAGAGCATCCTATTCAGATGAGGCGATGAATGATCGAAGGGAGGAATAGATTAAACATTTTCGAAGCCCAGCATATATTTAAAAAATGAGCATATCGCTTCGCCCAATATGCGAATTTTCATGCGACTAAGATGGGGCAGGGGGATTCAACACCGATGGAGTTGTCCAAGCAAAATCTTAGAAAACAAATTTTAGAATTAACGGCCGCATTCTATGTGGAGAAGTGGTCTCCGAAGGCGTTTCGACCAGGCGTTGATTATATCCCCGTTAGCGGTAAGGTATTCGATCAAGACGAGGTCGTGCAATTAGTCGACGCGTCCCTCGATTTTAACTTAACGACAGGCCGTTACGCGCTAAAGTTCGAGCGTGAATTCGCCAAGTTCATGAATTGCAGGTATGCGCTCTTGACTAACTCCGGTTCAAGCGCTAACTTGTTAGCTTTAGCAGCGTTAACTTCGCCTCAGCTGGGGGAGCGCAGACTTCGACCGGGGGACGAAGTGATTACGGTAGCCGCCGGGTTCCCTACAACGGTGAATCCGATTGTTCAATACGGTCTTGTTCCCGTCTTTTTAGATGTGGATATTCCTACGTACAATATAGATACTTCGCTCTTGGAAGCCGCAATAAGCCATAAAACGAAAGCCATTGTCATCGCGCATACGCTCGGCAATTCATTCCGCGTCGACGAAGTCAAACGAATCGCCGATCAGTATGGCTTGTGGCTGATTGAAGATACGTGCGATGCCGTTGGGACGATGTATCATGGAAACCGCGTAGGAACGTTCGGAGATCTGGCGACCGTAAGTTTCTACCCGGCGCATCACATTACGATGGGCGAGGGAGGAGCCGTTCTAACCTCATCGCCAAAACTGAAAAAAATAGTAGAATCGTTTCGGGACTGGGGAAGGGATTGCTGGTGCGAACCCGGCAAAGATAACACGTGCGGCAAGAGGTTCGACTGGCAGCATGGAGATCTCCCGCAAGGCTACGATCATAAATATACGTATAGCCACATTGGCTACAACTTGAAAGTAACCGATATGCAAGCGGCAATCGGCGTTGCTCAATTGAATAAGCTTGAAGCGTTCATAATGAAACGAAAGCAAAATTTCGCCTTCTTAAAGGCATCTCTAAAACCGCTAGAAGATGTTCTCATATTACCGGAGGCCACCGAGGGAAGCGATCCAAGTTGGTTTGGGTTTCCAATAACGGTACGGGAAGATGCCCCCCTTACGCGTAATCAACTCGTGCAAGCGCTGGAACAACATCGTATCGGTACCCGGTTGTTATTCGCCGGGAATATCCTCCGTCAGCCTGCTTACAAAGACATGAACTGCCGAATCGTTGGCGAGCTGCGGAACACGGATCGGATTATGAACGATACTTTTTGGATTGGCGTGTATCCGGGACTTAGCTCGGAAATGCTGCAGCACGTTGTCGATGTTTTTTTTACGCTGTTGAAAAGGAGTTCTCATTCATGAAAGTAGTTATTCTAGCCGGAGGGTATGGAACAAGAATCAGCGAGGAAACCCATCTAAAACCGAAACCGATGATTGAAATCGGCGATAGGCCGATGATATGGCATATTATGAACAGTTATTCAAAATACGATTTTAGAGAGTTTATTATTTGTCTCGGTTATAAAGGAAACGCGATTAAACAATATTTCGCGAATTATCATTTATTCGGCTCCGATGTGACGTTCGAGTTCGGGAATGACACCAAGAAGATGACCTTGCATAACCGCGACTTGGACCCTTGGAAAGTCACTCTAGTAGATACGGGTTTAGATACGATGACGGGCGGAAGGTTGAAAAGAATACAGAAGTACGTGGAGAAGGAGCCCTTCATGCTGACTTATGGAGACGGTCTTTCGGATCTGGATATTGGAAAGCTAGTCGATTTCCATCATTCGCATGGGAAAATGGCAACGTTGACCGCGACGCAGCCTATCGGACGATTCGGGGCTTTGCACATTTCCGGCGAGAGTCAGGTGCTAAAAATCGTGGAGAAGCCAAAGGGGGACGGAGGATGGGTCAACGGCGGTTTTTTTGTATTGCAGCCTGAAGTATTTGACTTTATCGAAGGGGATGCGACGGTATGGGAAAAAGAACCGTTGGAGTCTCTGGCCAAATCCGGCGAGCTGATGGCGTACCATCATACCGGTTTTTGGCATCCCATGGACACCCTTCGCGACAAAAACTACCTGGAGGATCTGTGGAAAACGGGAAAAGCCTCCTGGAATAGAAACGGATGAGGAACAATGCCAAGTAACGATTTCTGGTCGCGCAAAAAAGTGTTGATTACCGGACATACGGGATTTAAGGGAAGTTGGCTTAGTTTGTGGCTTCAGTCTTTAGGAGCAGAAGTAACCGGTTACGCGTTGGAACCGATGACCTCGCCGAATTTGCATTCATTATGCAAACTTGAACAAACGATGCGCTCCGTGACGGCAGATATTCGAAATCGAACAGCGTTGCTAGATACTATTCAAGACACGCAACCCGAAGTTATTTTCCACATGGCCGCTCAACCTTTTGTCCGATATTCTTATCAATATCCAGTAGAAACCTTTGAGGTCAACGTGCTTGGAGCCGTTAATCTCCTCGATGCGGCGAGAACGTCGATTAGGGACGGAGTAGGCATTAAAGCCATTATTAATGTGACTACGGACAAGTGTTATGAAAATAAGGAATGGACCTGGGGCTACCGTGAAATCGACAGGCTGGGCGGTTTTGACCCTTATTCCAACAGTAAAGCATGTTCCGAGCTCGTTACCGCTTCTTTTCGAAACAGCTTTTTTCATCATAAGGATTATGCGAATCATGGTCTTAGCGTAGCCACTGCAAGAGCGGGCAATGTGATCGGAGGAGGCGATTGGTCTGAAGATCGACTCGTTCCTAACAGTATGCGGGCTTTATTGTCCGGAAGTAAGCTGGAAGTACGCCATCCTCAGGCTACTCGGCCTTGGCAGCATGTACTAGAGCCGTTGCAGGGCTATTTGCTGTTAGCGCAAAAGATGGTAGAGCGCGGAACGGAATTCGGGGATGCGTGGAATTTCGGACCTATGGATGCGAACTCGAAAAGCGTGGAGTGGTTGGTCCAGACGATCGGAACGCTCTGGGGAGAGTATGACTTCTATGAATTGTCGCAAGGGAGCAATCCCCATGAAGCCGACAATCTTAGTTTGGATAGTTCGAAAGCAAGGCGCGCTTTGGGCTGGGAGCCGGTATGGGACGTGAAGACGGCATTGGAAAAGACGGTGGATTGGTTTCAAGCTTACCGGAAACAAGCCGATATGAAGGCTCTTTGTTTAGAACAATTAGATGCATATTCGCGCGAAAGTGTTAAGCCAACCGATTAGCCGTGGAAAGTAAGCTTTCTGATATTGAGGTGAACAAATGACAACCAGCATCGTGATTTTGACGCATAATCAATTGCCATTAACCGAAAAGTGTTTGAATAGCATTAGGCACCATACGAACGATTATGAACTTATCGTCGTTGATAACGGGTCCACGGACGACACGGTTACTTATCTAAGAAGGCAACCCGATGTTATCGTTCATGAGAACGAAGAGAATCTTGGTTTTGCTAAAGGCTGCAACCAAGGAATCAAGCTGGCAACGGGGGACAACATCCTCTTCTTAAATAACGATACGATCGTAACGATGCATTGGTTAGAAAACATGTTGCGCGTGCTGCATGACAATGAAAGAGTCGGACTGGTCGGTCCCGTTACGAACTACTCAAGCGGACATCAATGCATTCCGGTTACTTATAACGACTTGAGCGGGCTCGAACCCTTTGCAAGAAGTCACTGTCAAGAAAATGCAGGGTGTTATACCGACGTGCGTCGTTTGATCGGGTTCTGTCTATTAGCGAAGAGAAGCCTAATAGACGAGATAGGCGGCTTCGATGAACGCTATGAACTTGGGAACTACGAAGACGACGATCTATGTTTACGCGCGTTGCAAGGCGGTTACTTGTTACGGGTCGTTCATGATTCCTTCATCCACCATTTCGGTCATGCGACTATGCTTAATCTAGAAGGTTACAACCTCGCTATGCTCTTGCAACAAAATCGTCGGGAAGCAACGGAAAAGTGGGGCATAGATATTCATCAGCTTATGTATAAACCGGAGCATACGGTTAGTTTCTGCATGGTGTTAAAAAATGCCGAGCTTACTATAGATCAATCTCTTCTTTCCATTCTGGATATTGCCGAGGAGATCGTCATTGTTGATCTGGGCTCCAACGATCAAACGATTAAGATCGCAAAAAATTATACTTCGATTGTATTTAGTTATTCGGGACTGGATGACCCTCTAGGTCCCTATCGATATGCCTTTGATAATGCAACGCAGGAATATGTCGTTTGGCTGAAACAAGATGAAGTTTATGATGCGAAAATGATTAGGAAACTGGCTAGCCTGAAATTTACGATGGATGGCAGCGAGGATAGAGTTTCTCTGACTGATGAACGAAAAATAGAAACTTTCGATGAACCGTATTCCCGTTACCTGTTCAGAAGAGCAGCAGGATATCCGGTGCCGGACGATTTACCAGAGGAAGAAGGGGGAATCGGGACGATGATTACCATTAGTCTGTGCATGATTGTTCGGAACGAAGAGGAAGGACTGGCTAATTGTTTGTCATCCGTCAAGGGAATTGCAGATGAAATCGTTATTGTGGACACAGGGTCAACCGACCGTACGAAGGAGATTGCCGCACAATTCACGGACCGAATTTTCGATTTCGAATGGATCGACGATTTCTCGGCTGCCCGCAACTATGCCTTTAGTCAGGCAACCAAAAAATACATCCTGTGGTTGGACGCAGATGATCGAATTGCAGAGAAAGATCGGCAGTTGTTCATTAAACTGAAAAAGAAACTTACCATGGACGTCGATAGCGTGAGCATGCACTATTATCTTGCTTTCGACGAGGCTGGGAATGTGTCTTCGAGCCTGCGGCGAAACAGATTAGTTCGCAGAGATCGCAACTTTCAATGGATCGGCGCCGTTCATGAATATCTTGCTGTCTCCGGCAATATACAGAACAGCGACATAGGCATTACGCATAGCAAAAATAAAGTGTATACAGACCGTAATTTGCAAATTTACTTAAAAAGAGAGCAATCCGGAGAGACGTTCACGCCAAGAGATTTATATTATTTCGCAAACGAGCTTCGCGATCATTCTCAATTTAGAAAGGCCATTCTGTATTACGAGAAGTTTTTGAAAGGAAAACAAGGCTGGATTGAAGATAATATACAAGCCTGTATGAGGATTGGCGATTGTTATGGTCGTCTAGGTCAAAGAGAGAAACAGGTTGAAGCGATGTGCAGATCACTTTCCTATGATAAACCGAGAGCGGAATTTTGCTGTGCTTTGGGTGGATATTTTCTGGAAGAGAAGCATTACGAAACTGCGATTTTTTGGTTTACAGTAGCTGTGGAACAGGGGCACGATAAGAACAACTTGGGATTGGTTAATCCATTTCACTCGACGTGGTTACCTCATTTACAGTTGTGTCTTTGTTACGATCGTCTAGGACAACATGA
Organism: Cohnella herbarum; assembly: GCF_012849095.1. Classification (NCBI taxonomy): domain Bacteria; kingdom Bacillati; phylum Bacillota; class Bacilli; order Caryophanales; family Paenibacillaceae; genus Cohnella; species Cohnella herbarum. The sequence goes on along the minus strand of NZ_CP051680.1, from coordinate 1,548,321 downwards.
GAAAGCTTACGAGCATAACGAGAAAGCCTTGTCTTATTATCCTAATCATCCAAGCATGCTCTATAATAAAAAATATTTTCAAGATTTGTTTGGTTGAAAAACGTATTTCTTTTCTTTCATTGAGTAATCAGTCTATCCCAGTCAACGCTTATCCTCATACTTTATCTGTATGGAGGTGACAGGCGTTGACTGTTATCTGTTCTTCAGTAAAAAAAAAATCTATAAAAACCCGAAAAGCAAATAAAACGATAACAACCAAATGTGATAAACCGAAAGATCAGAAAAAAAAGAAACCGGTCAAAAGGAAATCAAGCTGTACTTGTAAACAGAAAAAGAAGAAAAAAAGATATATAAAGTGTTTGGTTTGTCGCGAAGTACGTTGTAAATGCAAAAAGAAAAAGGTCAAAAAAGCATGTTGTAAGAAAGGTCCGAGAGGTCCAAAAGGTCCAGAAGGGCCTCAAGGGCTGAAGGGAGCAACAGGCGAACAGGGTTTGATGGGAGTTACGGGAGCAACAGGAGCCATAGGACTGACAGGCCCAACAGGTCCAAGAGGACCAACGGGGGCTACCGGTGCAACAGGTCCGCCTGGTCCTACTGGAGCTACGGGGCGAAAGGGGGCTACAGGAGTAACAGGAGCTAGCGGCAATACAGGAGCAAATGGAGTTACTGGAGTTACAGGTGCTACAGGTGCTACAGGTACTGCAGGTGCAACTGGAGCAACAGGAGCAACTGGTGGAGAAACAGGAGTTACAGGAGTTACTGGAGTTACAGGGGTTACGGGTGCAACAGGCGTAACTGGTGTTACCGGTCAAACGGGAGCTACGGGTTCGACTGGTGATCCAGGGGCAACGGGAGCCACTGGGGCTACAGGTGCATCTGGAGTAACAGGAGTTATGGGTGCAACAGGCGTAACTGGTGTTACCGGTCAAACGGGAGCTACGGGTTCGACTGGTGACCCAGGCGTAACAGGACCGACAGGAGCGACTGGCCTAGCAGGAGTTATGGGTCAAACTGGAGCAACCGGTTCAACTGGGGAACCAGGCGTAACAGGGGCAACAGGAGCTACTGGGGCAACCGGCACAACAGGTCAAACTGGTGCAACAGGAGCAACTGGTGTTACAGGTGCAACAGGAGCAACTGGGGTTACAAGTGCAACAGGAGCAACTGGGGTTACAGGTGCAACAGGATCTACGGGAGCAACAGGAGCAACAGGAGTAACGGGAGCTACGAGCGAAACGGGAGCAACTGGGGCTACAGGTGCAACGGGCGCTACGGGCGAAACAGGTGCAACAGGAGCAACAGGGGCAACTGGGGATACAGGTGCAACGGGTGCAACTGGCGAAACAGGTGCAACGGGAGCTACGGGAGCAACAGGAGAAACCGGAGCAACGGGCGAAACGGGAGCAACAGGAGCAACAGGTGCAACGGGTGCAACAGGGGCAACTGGAGCAACAGGTGCAACTGGAGCAACAGGCGCAACTGGCGATACAGGAGCAACGGGAGCTACGGGAGCTACGGGCGAAACGGGAGCGACAGGTTCTACGGGAGCAACAGGAGCAACGGGAGCAACTGGGGCTACAGGTGCAACAGGTGCAACAGGTGCAACTGGAGCAACAGGTGCAACTGGCGATACAGGAGCAACGGGAGCTACGGGCGAAACGGGAGCAACAGGGGCTACGGGCGAAACAGGAGCTACGGGAGAAACCGGTGTAACAGGGGCAACAGGGGCAACAGGCGCAACAGGCGCAACTGGCGATACAGGAGCAACGGGAGCAACGGGAGCTACGGGCGAAACGGGAGCAACAGGAGAAACCGGTGCAACAGGGGCAACCGGGGCAACCGGAGCAACGGGAGCTACGGGAGCAACAGGAGCAACAGGAGCAACGGGAGCAACAGGAGCAACGGGAGCAACAGGCGCAACGGGAGAAACCGGAGCAACGGGCGAAACGGGCGCAACAGGAGCAACGGGAGCAACTGGGGATACAGGGGCAACAGGAGCAACAGGAGCAACGGGAGCTACGGGCGAAACGGGAGCAACTGGGGCTACAGGTGCAACAGGTGCAACAGGTGCAACTGGCGATACAGGAGCAACAGGAGCAACAGGCGCAACGGGAACAATAGGTGCAACTGGGGCTACAGGTGCAACGGGCGTTACGGGCGAAACAGGGGCAACTGGGGCTACAGGTTCTACGGGAGCAACCGGAGCTACGGGCGAAACGGGAGCAACAGGAGAAACCGGTGCAACGGGTGCAACAGGGGCAACAGGAGAAACCGGTGCAATAGGAGAAACAGGGGCAACTGGGGTAACTGGGGCAACTGGGGCAACTGGAGAAACAGGTGCAACTGGTGCAACAGGAGCAACCGGAGCAACAGGAGAAACCGGAGCAACAGGAGCAACAGGAGCTACAGGTTCTACGGGAGCTACGGGCGAAACAGGGGCTACAGGTGCAACTGGAGCAACAGGCGCTACGGGCGAAACAGGAGCAACGGGAGCTACGGGCGAAACGGGAGCAACGGGAGCTACTGGCGAAACGGGAGCGACAGGGGTTACAGGTGCAACAGGAGCAACAGGAGAAACCGGTGCAACGGGTGCAACAGGCGCAACAGGATCCACCGGTGCAACAGGAGCTACGGGCGAAACAGGAGCAACGGGAGCAACAGGAGAAACCGGTGCAACGGGAGAAACCGGAGCAACTGGGGATACAGGTGCAACAGGAGCAACCGGAGAAACCGGCGCAACCGGTGCAACAGGAGCAACAGGAGCAACGGGAGCAACTGGGGCTACAGGGGCAACAGGAGCAACTGGCGCAACTGGCGAAACGGGAGCTACGGGCGAAACGGGAGCAACAGGAGAAACCGGTGCAACAGGGGCAACCGGAGCAACGGGAGCTACGGGAGCAACAGGCGCAACGGGAGAAACCGGAGCAACGGGCGAAACGGGCGCAACAGGAGCAACGGGAGCAACTGGGGATACAGGCGCAACAGGTGCAACAGGTGCAACAGGAGAAACTGGGGCTACAGGAGAAACTGGGGCTACAGGTGCAACAGGAGAAACTGGGGCTACAGGAGAAACTGGGGCTACAGGAGAAACTGGGGCTACAGGAGAAACTGGGGCTACAGGAGAAACTGGGGCTACAGGAGAAACTGGGGCTACAGGAGAAACTGGGGCTACAGGGGCTACAGGGGCTACAGGTGCAACAGGTGCAACAGGTGCAACAGGAGTAACGGGAGCAACAGGAGCAACAGGAGCAACAGGAGCAACAGGCGCAACTGGCGATACAGGAGCAACAGGAGAAACCGGTGCAACAGGAGCAACAGGTGCAACTGGGGCTACAGGTGCAACGGGAGCTACGGGCGAAACGGGAGCAACAGGAGAAACCGGTGCAACGGGAGCTACAGGTGCAACAGGGGCAACTGGGGCTACAGGTGCAACGGGCGCTACGGGCGAAACAGGTGCAACAGGAGCAACAGGAGCAACAGGGGCTACAGGTTCTACGGGAGAAACCGGAGCTACGGGCGAAACAGGTGCAACGGGTGCTACGGGCGAAACGGGAGAAACCGGAGCAACTGGGGATACAGGTGCAACGGGTGCAACAGGGGCAACTGGAGCAACAGGCGCAACTGGCGATACAGGAGCAACAGGTGCAACAGGATCTACCGGAGCAACAGGATCTACCGGAGCAACAGGATCTACCGGAGCAACAGGAGCAACAGGCGCAACGGGAGCAACGGGAGCAACAGGAGCAACGGGAGCAACAGGAGCAACAGGAGCAACGGGAGCAACAGGAGAAACCGGTGTAACGGGTGCAACAGGTGAAACTGGGGCTACAGGTGCAACAGGAGAAACTGGGGCTACAGGTGCAACAGGAGAAACTGGGGCTACAGGTGCAACAGGAGAAACTGGGGCTACAGGTGCAACAGGAGAAACTGGGGCTACAGGTGCAACAGGAGAAACTGGGGCTACAGGTGCAACAGGAGAAACTGGGGCTACAGGTGCAACAGGAGAAACTGGGGCTACAGGGGCAACAGGGGCTACAGGTGCAACAGGAGCAACGGGAGCAACAGGCGAAACAGGAGCAACTGGGGCTACAGGAGCTACGGGCGAAACGGGAGCAACCGGCGCAACTGGGGATACAGGTGCAACAGGAGAAACTGGGGCTACAGGTGCAACGGGAGCTACGGGCGAAACGGGAGCAACAGGAGAAACCGGTGCAACAGGTGCAACAGGTGCAACAGGGGCAACAGGGGCAACAGGGGCAACAGGCGCAACAGGTGCAACTGGGGCTACAGGTGCAACAGGAGCAACGGGAGAAACCGGTGCAACAGGAGCTACGGGAGAAACCGGTGCAACAGGGGCAACAGGAGCTACGGGAGAAACCGGTGCAACAGGAGCAACAGGCGCAACGGGAGCAACAGGTGCAACAGGAGCAACTGGGGATACAGGTGCAACGGGGGCAACAGGAGCTACGGGAGAAACCGGTGCAACAGGGGCAACAGGGGCTACGGGAGAAACCGGTGCAACGGGTGCAACAGGAGCAACAGGTGCAACTGGGGCTACGGGAGAAACCGGTGCAACAGGGGCAGCTGGTGCAACAGGCGCAACTGGCGATACAGGAGCTACGGGAGCTACGGGCGAAACGGGAGAAACTGGGGCTACAGGTGCAACGGGAGCAACCGGAGTAACCGGAGTAACTGGAGTCATCGGACCGACGGGAGCTACAGGTGCAACAGGGGAAACTGGGGCTACAGGTGCAACAGGTGCAACGGGTGCAACTGGGGCTACAGGTTCTTCGGGAGCAACGGGAGCTACGGGAGCAACAGGAGCAACAGGAGCAACAGGAGCAACAGGAGCAACTGGGGCTACAGGTTCTACGGGCGAAACAGGAGAAACCGGTGCAACGGGTGCTACAGGATCAACAGGGGCAACAGGTGCAACAGGATCTACCGGCGCAACGGGTGCTACGGGAGCAACTGGCGAAACAGGAGCAACCGGAGCAACTGGGGTTACAGGCGCAACCGGAGCAACAGGAGCAACAGGAGCAACAGGAGCAACGGGCGAAACGGGAGCGACAGGGGTTACAGGGGTTACAGGTGCAACAGGAGCAACGGGAGCAACAGGCGCAACCGGAGCAACGGGTGCAACGGGAGCAACAGGGGCAACCGGAGCAACGGGTGCAACCGGAGCAACGGGAGCAACAGGGGCAACCGGAGCAACAGGAGCAACAGGAGCAACGGGAGCAACCGGAGCAACCGGAGCAACCGGGGCAACAGGCGTAACGGGAGCTACGGGAGCAACCGGAGTAACTGGAGTCATCGGACCGACGGGAGCTACAGGAGCAACAGGAACAAATATCACGAACACTTCGGCATTCGCTGAAAACACATCGGGAACATTTCTAGTGGTACTAGGTGGCCTTAATGTTTCACTGCCTAATAACCAGAATATTGGTGCAAATATCACGATTAATGGTGCAAATGACACATTTACGCTCGCAAATGCGGGAAGGTATTATATTTCTTATAAAATTAATACGACTGCTGCTTTACTAGTTCAATCAAGAATATTATTGAATGGGGCTTCGGTGCCGCCTTCTGTTGTTTCGCCAACGATTAGTACTTCTCTTTTAACATCTGATTTTATTATTACCGTTCCGGCTAACTCGACGATAACACTCCAATTTTTTGGACTTGTGGCTACCGTCGTTTTATCGCCACCTGGCGCTACGATCAATATCATTCAAATTGGTTAGATCGGGAATTTTATTCAGCAGGTTCATTATGGTCGGATATCACCATTATGAACCTGCTTTTTTTGTCTACTTATTTAATGCTATTAATGACTTTCATCGAATCATATCTGACTTGCTTCCATAATATGATAATTAGGACAAAGCACTTCAGGTACGTGGTGAGGAGTGGGGCATTATGCGAATGCGCGTTGCCGATTATATTACGAATGCGTTATACGAAGCTGGCGGAGAGCAAGTCTTTCTTGTGACCGGCGGAATGATCATGCATTTAACGGATGCTCTTTATCAACATAAACATCAGACCTATATTTCATGTCACCATGAGCAAGCAGCGGCAATGGCGGCAGAGGCATACGGAAGATTTACAAATCGACTAGGGGTCGCTTATGTTACTGCCGGACCGGGTGCATTAAACTCGATAACCGGTGTCGCCGGTGCTTATATTGACTCGTCTCCTATGATTATTGTGGCAGGAAACTCAAAAGTGTCATTAGCTAAAATCAAAGGGCCCCGACAATTTCCTTTGCAAGGATTCGACTCGCTGCCCATGTTTTCTTATATAACCAAATATGCGGTTTTGCTCGATGATATTTCAAAAGTGAAGGTTGAAGTAGAGAAATGCATTCACTTGGCTAAGACGAATAGAGTCGGACCCGTATATCTTGAAGTTCCAGTAGACATTCAGGGTGCTTTATTCGATCCCGATGAATTTGAAGGGTATACGCCCGAGTTGAGCATAACGACGCATATAACTGAACAACAAATTAAACAAGTCAAGGAAGCCCTATTATCGAGCGAGAGACCCTGTCTATTAGTCGGCGCAGGCGTAAGATTATCCAATGCGATCGACAAGTTTCATGATTTTGTTAACCAAGCAAAAATCCCCGTATTAACTTCGAGATTAGGCATGGACTTAATAGACCATGGCCATTCTTTTTTTGTTGGCAGACCTGGCACCTATGGGGAACGCGCGGCTAACTTTACGATTCAAAAATGCGATCTCCTTATCACGGTAGGTTGTAGGCTTGGCATAGGTTTGGTAGGTTATGATTTTCAAGATTTCGCGAGTCAGGCTTACAAAATCTATGTTGATATCGACGAGAAAGAAATCAATAAACCTTCGGTTTCCGCTGATTTATCTATCTTAGGAGATGCAGGCGAGTTTTTCGAGAAAATAACGAAGTCGCTACCTCCGATGGAAAGCAGACTAGCATGGATAGAACAAACGCAACAATGGAAGCTAAAATATCCGGTTGACCTCGCAGAGTATGACGATGATAGCAATGGCATTAACTCCTATCGTTTTGTCTCTAAATTTTCGGAAAAGGCTTTGTCCAATCACGTGTTTGTCGTCGATACAGGTTCATGCTTTCATGTTCATGCTCAAGCTTTTAAGGTGAAATTCGGGCAAAGACACATCATCACCGGCGGATTATCTACGATGGGGTATTCTCCCGGAGCGGTAGGCGTGTCTGTTGCATTGAAACATCAAGAAGTATATTGCATAACCGGGGACGGATCTTTCCAGATGAACCTTCAAGAGTTGCAAACGATTAATCAATACAAGCTGCCTATCAAGTTCATTTTATTCAGCAATAACGGATATTTGTTGATGCGGCACACTCAACATAATTTTATGGAAGGAAGACTCATCGGGGAAAGCCCTTCGACCGGCGTTAGTTTTGCGCCATTTGACAAGGTAGCCGATACGTTCGGATTAGGATATATGAAAATTTCTAACCTCGAAGAATTGGACTTCAAACTAGAGGAACTATTTGCGTATGAGGGATCATTGATCTGCGAGGTCATCACGCCCCCCGATCAATTATTAATACCGAGGATTTCATCGAAGAAAATGGAGGATGGAACGATGATATCGATGCCTTACGATGATATGTATCCATTTCTACCCAGAGAGGAATATCGCTCAAATTCCGTTTGAACTATTGGGGAGATAAAAATGAATAAATTAAAAGTGGCCATAGTGGGAAGCGGCAATATAGGAACGGATCTCCTTATAAAAATAATACGATCGCCTTATCTGGAATGCACGATGTTTATAGGAAGAAACGCGAATTCTCCAGGAATGCTAAAGGCTCGAAGTTTAGGAGTCCCCACGTATGATACAAGCATCAACTCCATTGTGATGGATCCATCTTTATGCGATGTAGTCGTCGACGCGACCTCGGCAAGGGATCACTTAGATCACGCGCCCATATTGAAGAGATTAGGAAAATTCGTAATCGATATGACCCCGTCCAATATCGGGGAAATGTGCGTCCCCGCAATCAATTTGAAAGAATGCCTGGATCGAGACAACGTAAATATGATTACTTGCGGCGGACAAGCCTCTTTACCGATTGCGTATGCCATCGGTAAGTCGCAAAAGAACGTGAATTACATTGAAGTGGTATCGAGCATATCTTCGAAAAGCGCCGGACCCGCAACAAGAACAAACCTGGATGAATATATTGAGACGACGGAAGAAGCAATCAAGCACTTTTCGGGTTGTAATAGAGCAAAGGCGATCCTCAATTTAAATCCGGCAAATCCTTGCATCGATATGCAAACAACGATATTCGCGTTAGTCGACAAGCCTGATATGGATGCTCTGTTGTCTTCCGTGAATGAAATGATAACCTCCATCCAAAGCTTCGTACCCGGATACAAGCTGATTGTTCCCCCTACGATCGAGAACGGGAGAATTGTTGTCATGGTTAAAGTACAGGGCTTAGGCGATTATTTGCCTACGTACGCAGGTAATTTAGACATTATCAACTGTGCTGCTATTGCGATTGCGGAAGAATACGCTAAAATACACAATCTCTAAAGGGGCGGGGTAGATGATGAGACCTATTTTAATTAGCGACCCAACCTTAAGGGACGGATCACATGCCATTCATCATCGATTAACCGTAGAGCAGATTAGCGCTTATACCCGAATGGCAGAAGAAGCGTCGATTCCCATCGTTGAAGTCGGGCATGGTAACGGACTCGGGGCATCTTCATTGCAATTAGGCGAGAGTCTCGTTTCGGATAAACAAATGCTAGAAGTATGCAGAGAACATTTGAAGAGAACGAAGTTAGGCATTCATGTGATTCCAGGCTTTGCTACCATTAAGAAAGATCTAAACAATGCGATAGATATCGGAGTAGATGTCATACGAGTTGCCTCGCATTGTACGGAAGCGGATGTTACGCAGAGGCATATCGAGCATTGCCGTACAAGGGAAAGAGAAGTCTACGGCGTTCTAATGATGTCGCATATGGCACCAGCTTCGATCTTAATTGCCGAAGCGAAGAAAATGCAAAGCTATGGCGCTCAAGGCATCATAATCATGGATTCCGCTGGTGCCTATTTACCCGAAGAGGTAAAAGAGAAAATGAAAGCTTTGGTAAGCAGCTTGGATATTCCAGTCGGATTTCATGCTCATAATAATCTGGGAATGGCCATCGCAAATTCCGTTGCCGCAATCGAAGAGGGGGCAACTATATTAGATGCTACAATGAAAGGCTTCGGAGCAGGGGCAGGAAATGCCCAATTAGAAGTTCTCATCGCTGTATTGCAATTAACGGGATATGAGACTGGAATTGACTTATACAGGTTATTGGATGCTTCCGATGTAGCCGAGCAAAACTTCATAACGGTTCCGACGATTAGCTCGTCTAGCATTGTTAGCGGAATGGCGGGTGTATTTTCGGGATTTGCAAAACCCGTGGAGCGAATAGCCAAACAATATAATCTGGATCCCAAAGACATTTATTTCGAGTTGGGCAAAAGAAAAGTAGTCGCAGGTCAGGAGGATTTGATTCTAGAGGTTGCCGTGAGTCTTTCCCAATTACGATAATGACGAATAGAAAGGAGATCCTATGAGTAAAACTAAAATTGCGATTTTAGGAGCCACGGGGCATATTGCCAAAAATATCATAATGGGTTTATCCAAAAATACGAATTACGAATTATTTCTGTTTGCTAGAAATCAGGAACGGTTACAAGCCTTCCTTAAAGCCGAGATCGCTGATTGCTCGGGTATAGCAGTCCATTCTTTTAGTTCCTTCATGGAGCTGAACTACGACGCGATTATGAATTGCGTGGGGATCGGCGATCCTGCCAAATTGAAAAAAGTAGGCGGGGATATATTCAGATTGACCGAGGAATTCGATAATTTAGCCTTAAGGTATATAGAAAACAGTCCCAAAACTTTGTATATCAATTTTAGCAGCGGCATTGCCTACGGTTCAAATTTCAATACGCCCGCGGATCAGAATAAAACAGCCGTCATCAACATCAATAACATCTCTTCAACGGATTACTATACCATTTCCAAAATGAATACGGAGGCCAAGCATCGGTCATTTTCTAAATTCAATATCGTGGATTTAAGAGTATTCGGATTTTTCAGCAGGTATATCGATTTGAAAATGCCTTATTTTCTTAGCGAGATCGTCAATAGTTTAAAACGAGATAAAGAGTTTGTAACGGGAAGTAACGACATGGTAAGAGATTACATACATCCTAGGGATTTGGTTGAGTTAATCGAAAGATGCATTAATATTCGCAATATTAACGATGTGTTCGATGTGTATAGCTTAGAACCGATCAGTAAGTTCCAGATGCTTGAATTTTTCGAGAAGAACTATGGATTAAGGGTCAAGATCGAAAAGGAAACGGAAATTACTTCGGTCACGGGCTTGAAATCAAACTACTATTCGCTTAACAGGAAATCGGATATGATTGGCTACCAGCCCCAATATTCTTCCAAAGATGCGATTATATCCGAATTAAATTACATATTGTAATTCATGTAACACATCCGTCAATTCACATACTGCTTACGGTATTTGAGAGGAGACAGGCCGACGCTGCGCTTGAAAGAGGATGAGAAGTAGGGGGAGTACCGAAAACCGACTTCTTCCGCGATCCGTTCAATCGACCATTCCGTAGAGACGAGGAGACGCTTGGCCCGCTCTAGGCGGAACTCGAGCAAATAGTGAATCGGCGTGACTCCGTACTTCATTTTCATGCAGCGAACGATATAGTTGGGATGAAAATGGAGCTCCTCAGCCAGAGTCTCGTTCGTGATTTCATTTCGGAAGTTTAATTGAAGGTAAGCTGCGGCCTTCTCCGCCAACCGGGTCGCGGACGAGCTTGTCCCGCTCGACCTTCCTTCCTCCAGCAGGGCGAGAATTCCGGCAAACAGGCGCTGTTCTTCCCAGAAAGAGTCGCCGACCGGCAGCAGCAACAGCTGTCGCATCAGTTCGAAGGCGATCTGGGGATTGGACAAGCAAATCTGTTTAGGAATTCGAAGCGAGTAGGGATTACCGAACGGAAGCAATGCATGGGTGTCCGTTTCTTCGGCGTGAACACCTTGCTGCTTGGCTACATGCTCAAAATGAACCCAGTAAAACACCGTTTTCCGCTCGCATGGCTTGACCGAATAATGCTCCCCGTAAGGCAGCAATAATAACGTATCTCCTTCGCGTAGAGACCATTCTTTCCCGTTTTCTCCGATATGAAGCTCTCCCTCGGCCATGATCAGCAGATCGTAAATGCCGAGGTTTCTTCGATTAGGATGACGATCGCCGGCCCGGAACTCCGCACGCCCGGCTTCCACGAAATACGGGAGCGGAGGGGCTTGCAACTCAACGATGGACGCTTCACTCATCCCAATTCCCTCAACCTTCTGTGTCATTTTGTATAAAAAAAAGTTTATTCCGTTCCTATTTCGCCTTTTGGAAAAAGCATATACTCGAACCTATAAGGAGTCAAATTCTATATTTTCATGGAGGTTCTTATGCGGGAGACGAAAGTATATATCCAAGACGATTTTTGGAATGGTTACTCGGAGCTGGTTCGCCAAACCGTCATCCCTTACCAGTGGGAAGCGCTGAACGATCGGATCGAAGGCGCGGAACCTAGCCATGCGATTCGAAACTTCCGTATTGCCGCAGGGCTGAAGGAAGGCGAATTCGGCGGCTTTGTGTTTCAAGACAGCGATTTGGCCAAGTGGTTGGAGGCGGTCGGCTTTTCGCTCCGTCATCATCCGGACCCTGAACTCGAGAAGATCGCCGATGACGTGATCGACTTGATCGGTCAAGCCCAGCATGAGAACGGATACTTGAATACGTACTATACGATCAAGGAACCAGGCAAACAATGGACCAATCTTTACGAAGCTCACGAGTTATATTGCGCCGGTCATATGATCGAAGCCGCCGTCGCTTATTTCGAAGCCACGGGAAAACGCAAGCTGCTCGATATCGTCTGCCGTTTCGCCGACCTTATCGATAACCAATTCGGAACGAAGCCGGGCCAAATTCGGGGATATTGCGGCCATCAGGAGATCGAGTTGGCTCTTGTCAAGCTGTATCGGGTGACGGGAGAACAACGTTATGTGAACCTAAGCCGCTACTTCATCGATGAGCGGGGAAGTAAGCCGAACTACTTCTTCGAGGAATGGGAGCGCCGCGGACGGACAAGCTACTGGGTACAGGGAACAACGTCCGAGCCCAATCTCGAAATGTATCAAAGCCATCTTCCCGTACGAGAGCAATCGGCTGCCGTCGGACACTCCGTGCGGGCCGTCTACATGTATTCGGCGATGGCCGATCTGGCGCGATTGACAGGTGACGCCAAACTGCGCGAAGCCTGCGAGCGACTGTGGGCTAATACGACCGGCAAGCAAATGTACATTACCGGTGGCATCGGTTCGACGCATCTCGGCGAAGCATTCTCGTTCGATTACGACCTGCCCAACGATACCGTTTACGCGGAAACTTGCGCCTCGATCGGCTTGATCTTCTGGGCGCGAAGGATGCTGCAGATAGAAGCCAAGAGCGAATACGCCGACGTAATGGAGAGGGCGCTTTACAACAATGTGCTTGGAAGCATGTCTAAAGACGGCAAGCATTTTTTCTATGTGAACCCGTTAGAGGTATGGCCGGACGCAAGCGCCAAAAATCCCGACAGGCATCATGTGAAGGCCGTACGTCAGAAGTGGTTCGGCTGTTCTTGCTGCCCGCCTAACGTAGCCCGTCTGCTCAGCTCGTTGAGCGATTACATTTACGACGTATCCGATGACGGCAAGACGGTCTATGCACATTTGTTTATCGGCAGCGAAGTCTCGTTCGAACTTGCCGGACGAAGCGTGACGTTGCGCCAGCGGTCGGAACTGCCTTGGAACGGCAAGGTCGAATTCGAGGTATCGATTCCGGACGGCGGCGATGGCGCCGAGTTTGAGTTAGCGCTCCGCGTACCAGGCTGGTTCCAGAGCCGCCTGCCGGTTATGAAAGTGAACGGGGAAACTCAAAATTATCGCGTGGATAACGGATATGCGAAAGCGGAGCAAATCTGGTCGGAAGGCGATAGAGTGGAGTGGTTGTTACCGCTGGAGACGAAGCTGATCGCCGCCCACCCGTTAATCCGAGCAGACGCGGGCAAGGCCGCCATTCAGCGCGGCCCGCTCGTCTATTGTGTCGAAGAAGCGGATAACGTGACTCCGCTTTCCTCGTTCTCCCTTGCCGAAGAACCGAAGCTTACGGAGAGCTTTGTCGCCGATCTGCTCGACGGTTGCGTTATCGTAGAGGGCGACGGGCTGGTCGTCGACGATTCCGTTTGGTCGGAGGGACAGCCTTACCAGCCGCTCAAGGACCAGACGCGGCCCGTCCGCTTCAAAGCGATTCCCTATTATTTGTGGGGAAATCGCCAGCCCGGGGAGATGAGCGTTTGGCTACGTAGCTGATTGGGCTATTCCATTGGTTTCACGGAAGGGAATAAACCTAATTTCCGGCAATCTTCTCGAAATTATAGGTATCGCTGAACAGATTGTCGTCGTGGAATGCGATGATCAATACATCGTAATGCTCGCTCGCGAGAATCTTCTTCAGGCTGAATTCCGAATAATAACGACTATCGTAAACGGTAAGTTTGTTAAAATGTTGAGCCAAATACGGCGTTATAGGATTCATGAAAGAATCTTTCAGCAGCAAGACGTTTAATCGATTATTCGCTTTCGGATTCTCATAAGCGATTTTACGTCTGTCGCCGCCGTAGATGGCTCCATAAGAATAAGTGCTTCGCCCTTTTTTGAAACCGTAAAAATCTTTAAAGCTCGAAACGGTTTGTTGTCCGTCTTTGTTAATGACTTCGAAATTGTGAAAGGAGAACGGCACTTTCGGTTCATAGAGGATCGTTCTATCCGCTCTTCTGGGACTTACGGCATTATTGATTTGAATGTTATAGCTGCCTTCGAAGTTGCCAGTCGTTAATTGAGATACGTAGATATCGTTCAGAGTTAGCGGCGTATCTTCGAATAAGGCCGACTTGTTAGAGATCTGGGTTATCATTTCCTGATAAGCCGTAAAGGCGCCCTTGATGTTCCAATGGTGGTCGGTTTCCAAGTAGCGTTCCTCCAACTGCGCTTTCGTGAAAGAATCGAACTTGTCGCCAATATTAACGACGTTAATATTAGGATCGAGCTTGGATAAGAAATAGTCTTTGGAACGGGCATAAGCATCGGTTTGCAAATACTCAGGATATAAATGCATCAGCGCTTTGGTTCTGGACGGGTTAAAAACAAAATACGTTTCCGTGTTTCGCGCTTCGGCGAATTTAACCGCTTCGTTTAATTTGGCGGTCGATTCGTCGATTTTATCCGTATGAACGACTTTGTCGGTAACGGGCATAATCCACTTGTGGTTCGTGACGACAAGTCCGGATACGATGCGCGAATCTTTAATGGCGGTTCCCTCTTCGGGATTATGCGGCTTGTTAGCACGAAGCAAGTTTTCGAACAGCATGGAGTTGAACAACTTAGAATTTTGCTGATTTTGGTAAATGCTTACCATTTCATCGCGGAACACGATTTGATCATTGGCGTATTGGTTCATATCTTCGAAAAAACTGCGCGTAGAAATGGCTTCCAAACTGATCCTAGGCAACTGGCTTAACGTTCTGTTTTCAATAGCGGAGATGTCTCTATCCGGTTTAAGAATGCTGGCAATCGCGAAACCGAAAATAATGGCTATGAAGACGACGATATAAACGATTGAAATCCGTTTGTTCACTTTGTAGCTCCTTACGAAAATCAGAATCTAAAATACAGGAATGGGTTGTAGGTTGAATTAATCAAATACAAGATCACTTCCGCGAGAAGGAAGAAGTGGAACAGCATTGCAAAAACGGTTAGCGCGTTCGTAATCGATTGACTGAATCGTAACTTCTGAAGCTTCGGATACACTGGCATAGCAACGAGAATCGCAATGGCAAAAGGCAGCCAGTTCAAAGATAACAACGATAGGGCCTGTGAATCGAAGATCGCGTTGCCATTGGAATAGAAAAGGGTAGACATGAAATCCATCGCGTAACCGAAGTTGTCGGCGCGAAAGAAAACCCATCCGATCATGACAAGCAGCAGCACGATAACATGGTTTAACGGATAAATCTTGGATAGCCATTTTTCAAGGCCGGCTTTTTCTAGAGCGATAAGGATTCCGTAGTAGGTGCCCCAAGCAAGGAAAGTCCAACTGGCTCCATGCCAGAACCCCGTAAGCGTCCACACGATGAATAAGTTGCGATAGATCTTCCAATGAGCGACTCTGCTACCGCCCAGCGGGATATAGACATAGTCCCTGAACCAACTGCCCAACGAGATATGCCAGCGTCTCCAGAACTCGGAAATGCTCTTCGAGATATACGGATAGTTGAAGTTCTCCGCGAACTCGAAGCCGAACATTTTACCTAAACCTATCGCCATATCGCTGTATCCCGAGAAATCAAAATAGATTTGCAGCGTATACGCGATCATTCCAAGCCAAGCGCTTCCGGTAGATAGATCCATCGGAGACGAAGCGAATACGGTATCGGCGACGGACCCGAGCGGGTTGGCCAACAGTATTTTTTTGGATAAACCTAGAATGAACCGTTTGATTCCCTCGGCGAATTGGGGGGAAGAAAACGCGCGTTTGCCGAGTTGTTCGGCGACGGCGTTATATCTAATAATCGGACCTGCCACGAGTTGCGGGAAAAACGTAATGTAAAGCGACAGACGGAACAGATTCCGTTGCGCTTTTTCTTTTTTTCGATACACGTCGATTAAGTAACTGAGCGCATGGAACGTGTAAAAAGAGATCCCTATCGGTAAGGGAATCGGCTTTAGATGAAGATTCGTTTGAAGAACGGAATTCATGACATCCACGAAGAAATTCGCATACTTAAAGAAACCCAGAAGTCCGATATTCATGACGATGGCCAACGTTAATATCGAGACTTTCTTTTTTTCGCGATGTTGCGTTTTATCGATCCAAATGCCGTAACCGTAGTTCATGAGAATGGATAAGATCATGAGAACGACATATCTGGGTTCGCCCCATGCATAGAAAACTAAACTGAAAAGTAACAGAATCGTATTTTTATATTTGAACGGAACGGAGAAATAGAGCGCCAGAACAAGCGGTAAAAAGAAAAACAAAAATAGGACTGAACTAAAAACCAAAACAAATTTCCTCCATATGTCGAATTCTCGTTAGTCACATAAGTCTGATTATAACGGTTAAGAAACCAAAAAAATAATGTAATATATTTCAAGCTTTTGCTGTGTTTATTTGCTCCGGCGTAGGCGTCTTTGCGGCCGTTCAGAGTAAACCGACGACAAGCGTTATATACGCTTGCACGAAGACGAATGGAGATCTTCGGATTGTCGCTTCCTCCAAGTCTTGTCTCAAGAACGAGAAATTGCTCTCTTGGAACGTGATCGGACCGAAGGGAGAGAAAGGGGCGAAGGGAGACAAGGTAGACAAGGGAGATCCGGGAGTTAAAGGAGCCGTCGGCCCGACAGGGGCGAAAGGCGACACCGGGGCGACTGGCGCGACTGGGCCGCAAGGGTCATCGGGAAATACGGGTGCGACAGGGGCCACAGGTCCGACCGGCGCAACCGGACCGCAAGGACCCCAGGGGATACCCGGAATGCCGGGAACGGAAATCGTCGCCTCCGCGGTTAAGGCTGTAACCAACGATGATCAAAGTACGAATTACCCCAACAGTATTTATTTTCATACCCAACCCTTTGACTTAGGAGACGAATTCGACGGTACGACGTTCATTCCGAAGACGGACGGGATTTATTGGTTCCAGGTTTCCTACGAAGTCTTCCTATATCCCGGTAATTCCGGGTCTGTGGAGATCGGCATAGTCGAACTCCCGGCCGCAGGAGGAATGAACTACGTGCAAAAGTATACTGACTATACGCCGAACGGCTTTCCCGGCGGAAATTTTTTCGTCACGACATCGACCATGCTTAAGCTTACTGCAGGTAAAAGGATCACGATTATCCCCTATACTCCGGGGAACAACAACAGTATCGTGAAAGCAACGCTGGAAGTGGCGCGACTGCCTTTCCCTGTTGCTGCTGTCCAATAAACAGGCGAAATAGAAGCTGTGCATTATGTCCATACGAAATGCCCGGGATATCATGTACCGGGCATTTTCGCTTTCGGCAAACCGTTCGCACCTGTCTCCACAATGCTACGTTCCTACGCGCTGCAGTGGCGTCAACTAGATGGATGCCGACCTGAATGGTGCATCACGCAAGGGGCATCTTAGTTGAAGTATATGATAGGTTAACTTATAGTAAACTGGTTAGGATGGACAATAGGAAAAGAGGGAACGAATGCCTACAATACTGGTTGCCGACGACGATGCGAACATTCGCGAACTCGTCTGTTTGTTTCTGCGTAACGACGGGTTGTCAACTGTCGAAGCCGCGGACGGTAAGGAAGCGCTGGCCGTCTATGCTTCGACGCAAGTCGATCTCGTCGTACTCGATATTATGATGCCGATTATGGATGGTTGGACGTTATGCAAGGAGCTGAGACGAGCAAACCCCGATCTTCCGCTGCTCATGCTGACGGCCAGAGGAGAAACATGGGAGAAAGTGAAGGGCTTCCAGCTAGGTACGGACGATTACTTGACGAAGCCGTTCGATCCGATGGAACTGACGGTACGCGTTAGAGCGCTCCTGAAAAGATACCGGATTGGCTCCACGCAGTCGATCCAGTTGGGCAATATCATTCTTGATCGCCAGACCTATAAGGTAACGAGAGGAACGGAGTCGCTAACTTTGCCGCTCAAGGAGTTCGAATTACTTTATAAGCTTGCCGGTACCCCCGGACAAATCTTTACGCGCGACCAGTTGATCGACCAGATTTGGGGGATCGATTACGCTGGAGACGATCGAACGATAGACGTACATATTAAACGTCTGCGCGAACGGTTCGCGTCTTCACCGGATTTCCATATCGAAACGGTACGCGGGCTTGGATATCGGCTTGAGGTACAAGAATGATCAAATCCTTATATACACGGGTAGTCCTGACATTTTTAGTCTCGGTAATCGGGGGGACTATCATTGCTTTTTTCGTGGCGACTTGGATATTTAAGGATAAATTGAACGAAAACCTGAAAATCACCTTGCTTGATTTCGGCCAGGACATCGTCCGGTTATACGAGGTACTGCCGTTAAGCGAAGCGGAAAAGTTCTTAAGCGGAATGAAGCAGCTCAATTCTTATCATGTTCGAATTTATGATGAAACGGGTCGGTTCCAGTCTTACGGACCGCTTAACGGACATAAGACTTCCACTGTGACGATGGAACACATAAAGAAAGTAATAAATGGAGAAGTTACAGCCATCCATGCAACGGCAACCGAAACGAACTTCCTCGGCCTGCCGTTAAAAACGGAAATGGGAACAAAAGCGATGTTTATAGAGCCGCTAGCTCCTTCCTCCTCATTCCTCATTACATGGGTATTGAACTTTTTGGCGTATTCGTTAACAGCGGGAAGCCTGATTATTCTGATCGCCGCTATGTTCCTAATAAGACCGATCAAGAAGCTGACAATAGCGACTAAGCGTATCGCAGCCGGAGACTTTAACGTCGAGCTGAATATTAAGCAGAAGGGCGAGATAGGTACGTTAGCTCGCAGCTTTGAAGAAATGATGCACGATTTACAGCAGCTTGAGCAAATGCGCAGGGAATTCGTATCGAACGTGTCGCACGAAGTTCAGTCGCCGCTTACCTCGATTTCCGGTTATGCTATCGCTCTTAAACAAGAAGACATCGGCGTTAACGAGCGTAGACGTTTTCTCGACATTATTATCGCCGAAGCGGATCGGATGTCCAAGATGAGCAACAGCCTGCTAAAGCTGAGTTTGCTTGAATCGCAGACGCAGCAGTTGCAGTTGGTCACGTTAAGATTAGATGAACAGATAAGGCGAGTCATCGTGGCCATCCAACCTCAATGGTCGGCTCGCAGCATCCGATTCGAGCTTGATCTGCGGGCGGTTACCCTAACGGGTGATCATGATCAACTGAATCAAGTATGGACCAATTTGCTCGGCAATAGCATCAAATTTTCCAAGGAAGGCGATATTATCGAAGTAAGCGTCAAGCAAAATAACAACCATGCGATCGTCCGAATATCCGACAATGGCATTGGGATTTCACCGGAGGACCAGAAGCGTATATTCGAGCGTTTCTTTAAGGCCGATCGGTCCCATAGCCGGAAGTATGACGGTAGCGGTATGGGACTTGCGATCGCCAAACAAATCGTGTCTCTACATCACGGAGATATCCAAGTAGAAAGCGAAATCGGTCGCGGAACGACATTCATCGTCACTTTGCCCATCACGCCGGTAGTAAATTCATAGTTCCCTATGTCAATTCCATATTACGGAATCATGTGCAAGCTTACTTGCATGCGACTCCGTAATATTTTTTTGCTTGTTCATACTCCGTTCATATTGTCGTCATAAGGAGTACATTTTCGTCGATTAAGCTTTTGTTAGCAGCCAACACAAGGCAGCCAACAACACGAATGAGGACAGGAGTAGATGCAAGTGAAACGGATAGAGGGAATGAAAATGAACAAGTTGCTTAAGTTTATTCTTAAGTCGATAGGGATTATCGTAATAGCCATAATCCTTTTTCTAGCTATTGTTTTTATAGTAAACATGATTTGCAACAAGACGGAGAAAAGTAAAATCGAACCCTATGGTCAGTCCGTCGTCGTAGACGGGAAAAAGATGAACGTACTCATTCAAGGGGAAGGCGAAGAAACGGTCGTGCTCCTACCGGGTTATGGAACGGCAGCGCCGGCGCTTGATTTTAAGCCGCTTGTGGAGGAACTGTCCCCATTTTACAAAGTCGTCGTGATTGAACCTTTCGGTTATGGGTTAAGCGATGGAACCGATAAGGAACGAAACACGGAAAATATCGTGAACGAGATTCATGAAGCTTTGCAGAGTTTGAATATTGACCGATACATCCTAATGGGTCACTCCATTGCGGGGATTTACGGTCTCGATTACGTTAACAAATATGAAAACGAAGTGAGCGCGTTCGTCGGGATCGATAGCAGCGTTCCAACGCAAGGCGGCATGGATACTGAATTTCCTATAAAAACGTTTAAACTGCTCAAAAAATCCGGGATAGCCAGATTGGTAATGAAACTGAGTGCAGACCCATATGAAGGATTACCATTCGATGATGAAACAAAAAAACAAATTAGGATGATTACTCACAAAAATCTTTACAATTCCACTCTATCGAATGAAATGGAAAACTTCAGTCCTAATTTTAAGGCGGCAGAAAAATTAACTTTCCCCAAAAATCTTCCCGTTATTCTCTTAGTTCAGGCGAATAATACGGACGTGGAAGGATGGATACCTCTGCATGAAGGGCAAATCAAAGACTTGGAACATGGCGAAATGATTAAGGTTGAAGGAGAGCATTATCTTCACCATACCCATTCGAAAGAAATGGTCGAGAATTTCAGGGGATTTATAGAAGGAATACAGTAGAACCAAAGAGCCACCCCAAGCGGGGCGGCTTTCTTAACTGATTACGCAGGAAATTCAATATCCGAGCGAAAATATAAAAAACTATAAATTTTTAATTTTTCTAACGATGTACCCCCTCAAACCAGAAAATAGCATCGAATATTATAATTATAAGAACAAATATAATTATGATAAGTTTGAGAGAGGGAGAGGATATTGATGACTAAGACCGCGAAAAAAGTTCATTACATAAATGAAAGCGAAAATTTTAATATCATGGCTGCTTATCAAATGAGAATAGCCGAGAACGAGAAACTGCTTGATGAGATCAACCGGTTAAATAGCAAGCTTAACGATATGAGTTTAGATTTAATAAAAGCGCAGGACGGAGAACGCCAATACCGCGATATGTATCATGCGCTTCGTCAAGGGCATTATTTGCTCATTCCTAAGTGAAAGATTAAAGCTGAGTGATGTGCTTTGTTGTGAATATTAACTAGTGCAGGATAATGAAGTTATTTGCTGGGTAACATAAATGATGTGAATAACGATATCTGCCTAGGAGGAATTCCAGTGAGTATGAATAAAAAGGGAATTACAAAGCTTATATTTTGTTGCATGTTTACTTTGATATTTCTAATGTCCAACTCGGTTTTTGCGGACTCTCAGATTAACAAGCGACAAACCGACATTCCGATGCTTTCGGAGTTGAAACAGTTATCGTCTAATCAACTTCAGGTGACTTACGATCAGCCCGTAGAGTTGTCAAAAGGGATAGATCCCAAAAACTATTGGATCCAGAGCACGACGGAAGCGAGTCCGACTGGTATCGCCACATTGGGCGTAAACGATACCGTGAATCCCGGCAATTCTTTGACTTCAGCTAAAGTAACAATCAGAGCGGTGGGTAACAACAATACCGTATTTGTATTAACATTTAATCAAGATATAACTAAAGACAAGGCGTATAAAATGATCATTTGTTACGTTACAAAACCAGGTGCGCCACCCTATACCGGGGATAATGGATCAGCTACATTCGTTGGGAGCTTCTGAGGGCTCTTGACTACGAGTTCAGTCCGCATAGAAGACCGGCAGAGTTAGCTCTGCCGGTCTTCTCTATGGTTAAACTTCGTTCGGGTTGCAACAGATGCAGACGAATTCGTTCACTTGGACGAAACCGCTGCAGAATCCACCACCGCTTGGATCCGGTCCAGGAAAGTCGCATCGAATGGAAATGCTGCGGAAATTATCGACGACGATATGAATTTCCTCGGGAAGAAGTTCGGCGGCATTTTGGGCGGCAGCGCTCTTTCGATAATCGTCCCGCTTGACGTAACCACGACCAATACGGCTTGGCAAGGGTCGTACCAGTTCTGATTGCTTGCGGCCGATATGAAAACTTTCTGAATATCGGCCGTCGAGAGATTTTCGAAAATGACTTCGGACTTTCCGCACGGAATCGTGAAATTCTCGAAGCTGCCGATTTCCTTAACCGTGCAATTCGACGCGGTGACGGTGTTCATGTTGCTGATAATCGTATTCGTATTCGCGGCAATGCTGTTCTTAAGGCTGGCGTTAAGTGCGCTGATCGAATTGACCATATTGGCGTTGAGATTGCTGTTGCCGTTGCTGATCACGCTGCTCAGGTTGTTAAAATCAGTATTAATGTTGTTGTTGATCCCGATTAGTTGGGTGTTGATGACGTTTAACAGCTCGACGACTTGCGTGACGCCGGAGGGGTGTACGGTTTTCTTTATTTTTTCCTTTTTGCACTTGAGAGTTCTCGGCGGCTCGGAGCTGCTGTGCCGCTTGACTTTAACGCATGAGGTCAATTCGAAACACTCTCCTTAGTAGTTACGTTTTGGGGCCCGCAACCGCAATCGAGGCTTTGATCGATCGGCTGGAGCAGGGAATAAATAAACCGGTATCGCGGTTGATTGTAGATTTCGTCTCTTAAGAAACGGTCTCTGACGCGGGCCATATACGTCTGGCTGGGACGAGATTCGGAATGCCGCTGCACGAAAAGCTGATAGGAAGTGCTTCGTTTGAGCAAAATTTCTTCGAACGCTTCCAGTACGGCTTTATCTTCCGCTTTGTTAGTCACAAGTTCCATTACTTCCGGCAAATCGAGGGTTGCTAACCGTTGCAGCACGAGAGACCTTTGGTAATCGTTCAGAAAATAACCTCCTTAGCCCGAACTAAGCGACGACGCCGCTTGGGCAGCATATGCAGAAAAATTCGTCCACTTGGATAAAGCCTTTGCAGTCTGAATTTTCCGGCGGCGGATCTCCGATTCCGAAATCGCATCGGATGGCTATGTTGGAATAGTCATCGATCTGCAGGTTCGTTTCGCTGCCGTTAGGAGGGAGCAGGCGTTCGATGACGTGACCGTCCTGTTGAACGATGATCAGGACGGCCCGGCAAGGACTTTCGACGGGCTGGAAACTGGCTGCGCGTACGATCACCTTCTCGGTCGTCGGCGAAGAGAAATTTTCGAAGAAGATTTTTTGGCTTCCGCATGGCACCGAGAAGTCGCTCCATTGGGACGTTTTCCGGACGGTGCAACTCCGGGCTTGAATTGTGTTCATGTTGCTAATGATCGTATTAGTCGTCGTCTGCAACATGTCGGTTAAGCTAGCGTTCAGAGCAGCGATCGAAGTCGTCATATTGCTGTTTAGGTTTGTGTTGTCGTTGCTGATAAGCGTACTTAGATTGTTAACGTTAGTGTTGATGCTAGAATTGATCCCGATGAGCTGATCATTAATGACGTTAAGTACGTCGACGACTTGGTTGAAACGAACTCTGACGATTTTGACGTTGTGTTTTCTTTTTTTGCAGCTACAGCGGAAAATGGGCTGAAAACACACCTTGCAGTTCCTTTTTTCGATCTTGATCAACCTTTACCACGCTCCCCTAAAGTTTTCGCGCCGATCGATCAAGGCGGCTAAGATCCTATCTTTGATTCCATTTGTTTCGGTTTCCCCCTGTTTCTGTCTAGAAATAGAGTATATAAGCACAGCCCGAACGGTTTGTACGAATGACGGAGGGTGATTCGCGGATTTTGAACCCCATGGACAGAAAAGCGTTTTTTTATATGAAAACAGATAGCGGACGACATAGATTGCCATTCATCCATTTGAAACCAAAAGGACTATGTATTTTACAGTAACATCTAAATTTTTACAGGTTAAAAGTTGAGGGACGCTTTGATAAAATAATCGTTGTAATCGCTTTCAAACAATATTGAGAAAGGAAGTGGGGACGTCGGCCAAC
This sequence comes from Cohnella herbarum, assembly GCF_012849095.1. NCBI lineage: Bacteria > Bacillati > Bacillota > Bacilli > Caryophanales > Paenibacillaceae > Cohnella > Cohnella herbarum. The sequence continues at coordinate 1,524,459 of NZ_CP051680.1, read as the reverse complement.
TATAGGCTGCACGGAATCATAGTAAGACCAAATGCATCATAACCAAAAAGGAGGAATTACAAATGAAACAAAGAAGGACGAAACTTTTTTTTGCCCTATTACTATGTTTGGCGCTTACGGTACCTACATTAATCGTACATGCGGCTACGACGATCACCTCCAATCAAACCGGTACCCAAGACGGCTACGACTATGAGCTGTGGAAGGATTCGGGCAACACGAGCATGACGCTCAATAGTGGCGGCGCATTCAGCGCGCAGTGGAGTAACATCAACAACGCGTTGTTCCGTAAAGGTAAGAAATTCAACTCGACCCAGACGCACCAGCAGATTGGAAACATTTCTATCAACTACAGCGCAACCTTTAATCCGGGGGGCAATTCCTATTTGACTGTTTACGGATGGACGAAGAGCCCGCTCGTAGAATATTACATCGTCGAGAACTGGGGGACTTATCGTCCGACCGGAACGCAAAAGGGCACCATTACCGTTGACGGGGGCACCTACGATATTTATGAGACTACTCGAGTCAACCAACCTTCCATAGAAGGTACCGCGACGTTTAAACAGTATTGGAGCGTCCGGCAGTCGAAACGCTCTAGCGGAACGATCTCCGTTAGCGAACACTTTAAGAAGTGGGAAAGCTTGGGAATGCCGATGGGTAAAATGTACGAAGTCGCGCTAACGGTAGAGGGCTATCAAAGCAGCGGAAATGCTAATGTGACTACGAATACGCTTACTATCGGCGGTGGCGGTACGAATCCAACTCCTACCCCAACCCCAACTCCAGGCACAGGCACGAAAAAGGAAGCCGAGAGCATGACCAAAAGCGGTCAGTACACCGGGAATATTAACTCTCCATTCTCCGGAGTCGCTCTATACGCCAACAACGATTCCGTAAAATACACGCAGAATTTCACGACCGGCACTCATAATTTCTCGCTTCGCGGAGCTTCGAATAACTCGAACATGGCCAGAGTGGATTTGAAAATCGGCGGACAGACGAAGGGGACGTTCTACTTTGGCGGAAGTAATCCAGCAGTTTATACCATTAACAACGTTAGCCACGGGACCGGAAATCAAGAAATCGAGCTCGTTGTAACTGCCGATAACGGGACTTGGGATGCTTACGTTGATTATCTGGAAATCACTTAAAAAGCCCGAAGCGGTATATGATTCGACCAAAGCGAGGAGGTACTTAATTTGTTCAAAGCAAAACTAGTAAAAGGAGCAGCTGCCTTGGCGCTAATAGGCACGTTGTTTACCAGTCCGGCTATGCCCATCGCCAACGCAGCCGATCCCAACTGCCCGAACGGTTACGTAGGGTTGACGTACGACGACGGCCCGAATGCCGGGAACACGACCAATCTGCTCAATGCGCTTAAGCAGGCCGGGTTACGCGCAACGATGTTTAACCTCGGGCAGAACGCGCAAAATAACCCGTCTCTGGTGCGGGATCAAGTGAGCGCGGGCATGTGGGTCGGCAACCACTCTTATACGCATCCGCATATGACAACATTGAGCAGCTCGCAGATGTCGTCGGAAATTACGCGGACGCAGCAGGCGATCCAGTCGGCAACTGGAACCTCGCCGAAGCTGTTCCGACCGCCATACGGAGAAACCAACGCTACCTTGAAATCCGTCGAGTCGCAGAACGGTCTTACGGAGGTATTGTGGAACGTCGATTCCCAAGATTGGAACGGCGCCACCACCGCTCAGATCGTAGCCGCAGCGGGCAGGCTGCAGAACGGCGACGTGATTCTGATGCATGACCAGTACCAAACTACGCTCCAAGCGGTACCGCAAATTGCTCAGAACCTCAAGAGCCGTGGCCTTTGTTCCGGGATGATCTCGCCGAGCACGGGCAGGGCGGTCGCACCTGACGGCGGCGGCACGACTCCTCCAACGGGTACGAAGAAGGAAGCCGAAAGCATGACCAAAGGCGGGCAGTACACGGGGAATATCAGCTCGCCGTTCTCCGGAGTCGCTTTGTACGCCAACAATGATTTGGTGAAATTCACGCACAATTTTACGACCGGCACCCATAACTTTTCACTCCGGGGAGCTTCGAATAATTCCAGCATGGCCAGAGTCGACTTGAAAATCGGCGGGGTAACGAAGGGGTCCTTCTACTTCGGAGGGAGCAGTCCTGCGGTCTATACGCTAAACAATGTCAGCCATGGAACCGGAAATCAAGAGATTCAGCTCGTAGTCACGACCGACAACGGGACTTGGGACGCTTATCTTGATTATTTGGAGATTTCGTAAAAAAGTATTCCAACGTAATCCCGGCGGGATCTTTCCCGCCGGGATTTTTGTCGTTATCCCATGCGTTAAGAAATCTGAATCCTTATTATTTTCTTTGCTATTTTCCACGGTTTGGGATTACTATATTGTTCAACGCCAACAGGAGGATTACGACTATGAAGCTGATTCAATCGATTCGTTCGAAATTGCATTACAAAATGATCATTATCTACTCGCTACTGACGCTAGCGCCTTTAATCGTTGTAAGCGCTACCTTTTATTTTAACTCCAAGCGCATCCTTGAGAATAACGAGGACCAATCCTTTAAACAAACGTTATCCGAAACTTCCGATAAGATAGACGGCGTGTTGAAGGCGTTTGCCCGGCAGGCTTCCGACATCGGCGATAACCGTTTGGTATACACGCTGTTGCGCAACGCGGCTTCGCCGGACAAATATCCGTTAATGCCATCCGAACAGTCCGCGCTCGAAGAGGGCGTCGAACAAATGCTGCAGATCGAATTGGAAGATATGACTCGTAGCATCGGCGACTTCGCGAATTCGATCCATCTTTATAATCGGGAAGGCAAACACTATTCCGCGGGCTCCGATCAAGAAGTTCAATACTACGAAGCGCTTAACATTATGCCTTTCGAGAAGCAGGGTATTCCGGAATGGGCTTTCTTCGTCGATCACCGGCGATTGGTTTGCAATATGCAGCTAATAGATACCGTAACGGGAACGAATCTCGGTCTATTGGTGATCATGTTGGATGCGGATAAGGTAAGAGGGTTATACGGCACTTATCCGGAAGGATCCTTTTTTATAACAAACGCAAGCAACGTCGTCATGTCCTCCGATCATTCGGAATCCATAGGTCAGCTACTTTCTATGGCCGAGAAGAGCAAAACGATTACTACGGAAAGAAAGTCAAAGGAGACCGACTTCAAATACGTTAGCCGCATTCCCGTTTCCGAAGCGAGCGCGGGTATTCGTAAATTAGCCGTATTATCTATCGTGATTACTTTGGTTTCTTGGATAGCGGTCATAGTCATTACCTACTACGTGCTCCGGAGAATCACAAGTCCTTTAACGACCTTAAGTAAATTAATGCGCAAGGCGCAAAAAGAAAACTACCAGCTAATCGAAAATTTCGGCTCTCATGACGAGATTGCTATGCTATGCAACAGTTTCAATAGGATGATCATGGAGACGAGAGATTTGATTCAGAAGGTGTACAAGGCCGAACTGGTTCAGAAGGAAGCGCAACTGACGGCGATTCGCACCTATTTTAATCCGCATTTCTTGCATAACACGCTTGAGTACATTAGCATATTGGCCAAATCCAAGGAGAAGATCGATTTAATTCCCACTCTCGTCAAGAATCTTTCCAGCATCTTTCGTTTCTCGATCGCTCCGGGAGAAGCTTTCGTATCGCTGGAAGTGGAAGTGAAATTCGCCCAGATTTACTTGCAAATCCATCAATACCGATTCGAGGATCGGTTCGAATACAATCTGGACATTCCGGATCATCTGAAGCAAGTAAGCGTTCCTAAGCTGATCCTTCAGCCGATAATAGAGAATGCTTTTATACACGGCATCGATCACATTCGCCACAAAGGACGAATCGATATTCGCGCTTACGAAAGCGGTTTTGATCTCGTCATTGAAGTCGAAGATAACGGCCGAGCGAACAATGCGGAACCGGTAAGAACGAAGGGGATGGGATCGGGATTAAATAGCATCGAATCGAGGATTAGACTCCATTACGGAGATCGTTTTGGACTTGAAAAGGTAAGGGGTGCCCAAGGAATGATCATTCGGCTTCACTTGCCGATTGTTTTGAACGATTTCGAAGAGACTTCTTAGAAAGGAAGACGACAACTCATGAACATATACGTGGTAGATGACGAAAAAGCAGTTCGGGACTATATCGTTTCCCTTCCGGAATGGGAGAACCTCGGTTGCAAGATCATAGGACAGGCAGCCGATGGCTTGGAAGCCTATGAAGATTTAATAGAAATGAAGGAACGAATTCCCGACATCCTCATATCCGATATTCGTATGCCGGTTATGGACGGAATTGAGTTGTCCAGGCGCATGCTGGAGAAATTTCCGGAGATGAAAGTGATCTTCCTAACCGCCTATAGCGAATTTAACTATGCCAAGCAGGCCGTTAAGCTAGGCGTATCGGATTTCATCACCAAGCCTTTTCACGAAAGCGAGCTCCTGGACAGCGTCAAATGGATCAAAGAACATCGGCTGGATCGTCAGAATGCGGAATTGATTCGGCAAGAGGAATGGATACAGACGCTTCTGAACTCAGAATTGTCGGAACAATCCAAGTCGGAGGCTCTTAGTCAGCCGGAACTGTTCATGAAATCGGCGGTGTTCCTATCGATTGAAATCGACAACGTGGATTTTCTGGATTACACGGGGAAACCTTTCTCCAAGCTTACGTTACGGGAAAAAATATTCGAGGTGATGTCTTTCTATCCTTTTCCTTATTGGTCGACTCTCTCGCAGAGCGGGGTTTATTTGATTTTATTTATCCCTTTTTCTCTTCCTAACGAAGAAACCGCGCATGAAGCGATGGATGTTGCCCGTCGGATTCTAGAGACGAGCAACGAGTCGTTAGGTTTTAGCGTTTCGATAGGAATCAGCGATAGATTAAACTCCATCCTGGAGCTAGGAAGAGGTCTTGAAGAGGCGAAAAGCTGTTTGGATTATCGGATGTTGATTGGCCGCAAATCGATTATCGCTTACCAAGCTATGAAATCCCTCCAGGAAAAGAAACGGGTTCAAACGGAAATCAACCATACGGAACTCGTTGAAGTTTTACGTAAAGGGGAATCGGCTCTTATACCGGAATATTTGAAAAAGATGAATAGAGTCTTTATGCGGGAAGGTTTGAACAAAAAACGGATACTGGAAGAATGCATGGAAATGGTGACCGTGACCGGTAAAACGATGATCGCGTTCGGCTTGCAGCCAAGCCCAGAAGAGACGCTGGCCGTTCGTAAAAGCGTATTGTCCTTTACGATTCTATCCGATCTGATGCAGTTCATGGAACAATTTCTGGAGAGATCGGTAGCGGATATTAAATCCGCGAAACAGAAATCGTCCGTAAACTTAATCGATCATGTCACGCAGTTTATTGAACGGCGGTACATGGAAGACATTACTTTACAGATGTTGGCAGAGGAACTCTTTATTAATTATTCGTATCTAAGCAGGCTTATCAAGAAGGAAACAGGCCAAAATTTCCGGGACCTGTTATGGTCGTATCGCATCGAGATGGCTAAAATCAAGCTCTCGACAACAAGTCTTAAGCATTATGAGGTTGCTTATGCGGTCGGATTCAAGGATCCTGCCCACTTTAGTCAATTATTCAAGAAATTAACGGGCAAAAGTCCCGGAGAGTATAAAGCATAAAGAAAAATACAGAACAGGTTTTGAAAAATACACACATGTCGATGGGGGACGAGTTCGTTTAGGCTAGGAATTAGGAAAGCGTTGCAACTTCAACAAGAGAGCGCTTCTCCTTAAACAGAAACTTTGCGGGAGGGCACAACGTGAAAAAAAGAATGACTCTTCTAATGTCCGCTACGTTATTGATATCAATGGCGTTATCGGCATGCGGAGGAAACGAAGCTCAAAACACGGCAACGCCGAACAAGAACGGATCGGTCGAGAGCGCTCCTGCTAGCGCTTCGAATGACGATGCATTTACCATTCGAATCGGGGCTTGGTTTATCGATGATCGGCCTTACATGCAAGAGTTCAAGGCGAATACCGAGAAAGCCTACAAAGCGGTATATCCTAACGGTACGATCCAATGGGACATTACGCTCGGCGACACTTATTCCGACAAGCTGAAGGCGGAGTTAGCTTCGGATACGGCACCGGACGTATTTTTCCATCAAGGACAAACCGCAAAATTCGGCGAAGTCGGCTATTTGGCGGATTTATCCGGAGAGTCATGGGCAGGGAAGCTTAATCCGGGAACTAAGAGTTCCTATCTTTACAAAGACGTCGTCTATTCCCTGCCGATGGGAGTGGCCTCCAGCGGAATCTGGTATAACAAAAAAATCTTCGGCGACCTAGGTATCCAAGTACCCAAGTCGTGGTCGGAATTGGAGAAGGCTTTCTCCGTGATCAAAGCAGCGGGCATTACTCCCGTTTCCGCGGGCTTTAAGGATATCTGGACGGCTCAAATGACTTTTAATCTATGGATGCAGCCTTATGGTAACGAAAGCAGTCCAACGTACGGCAAAGATTTGTACGAAGGCAAGAAGACGTTGGAGGGCCCTGAAGTTCAAGCGGTCATGACCCATCTGCAAGAAATGGTCGAAAAAGGGTATTTGAACAAAACCGCACTGAGCATCGATTGGCCGCAATCCGCGGAGTTGTTCACTTCGGGTAAAGCGGCAATGATCGTACAAGGTCCTTGGATGCCCGGAACGGCTAAAGAAAATTTCCAAACCAAAGGACATGCCGCATTCGATCTCGGATACTTCCCGTTCACGACGGATAAAGGGTATGCCAAATTATCCATCGGCGTCGACCAATCCCTGTCCGTCAATGCCAAGACGAAACTTATGCAGCAAGCGAAAGACTTGGTCGATGTCATAGCGAGTCCGGAAGTGTACGGTCCATTTAACGTGGGCGGCGGTACGGTGCCTGCCATTCAAGGCATGCAATTGAACTACCCTGACGCTGCATTGAACGATCTACTGAAGGTTGTCGAAGAGACGGATTCCGGTATGGGCTATGAATCGTACTTGCCTGCTTCCGCTATGACTTCGCTCGTGGAGACGTTCACGAAAGTGGCATCCGGCATTAAATTTAATCCTAAAGATTTGGCGGAAGCGCAGAAAAAGCTCGAAAAAGATAAAGGGACGGTCATCGTTCCGGCGGAGTAAAGCTAATATATTCGAATTCGACCGGCCGGCTAAACAGACGGCCGGTCGAATATTAAGCAGGTGAAAGACGTTGAACAATCGATCTCGCGAGTGGTGGACCGGATTTCTATTTATTCTTCCGGCAACGATACTTTTTATCGCGTTTGTTTATTACCCGTTTGCGCAAAGCATTTACTATTCGTTCACGGAGTGGGACTCCATTCGTCCGGCGAAATATATCGGATTGGATAATTACGCGTATCTTCTCGAGGATTCCAAGATGCTTCGAGCGGGGATGAATACGCTTCTGGTTACGGTATTCGGTTTAGCGATACAGAACCCGCTTTCGTTGTTGCTGGCTGTTCTGTTAAATCGTTCGTTCCGTACCCGGGCATTTCTGCGAACGGCATTTTATTTACCGGTCATCGTGAGTCTGGTCGTAACTTCCATCGTATGGGGCAGCATTTTACAGTACGACGGATTGCTTAACGGCTTGCTTGAACGAATCGGATTGGCGGATTGGAGCCGGGATTGGCTAGGCAACTCTCACACCGTATTTCCTACGATTATCGCCATGACTCAGTGGCAGGGACTTGGATACTGTGCCGTCATTTATTTGGCGGGACTGCAATCGATCCCGCAAGAGCTGTACGAAGCCGCGAAGATTGACGGGGCCAATGCGGGCAGACGTTTCATGCATGTAACGCTTCCGCTGTTAATGCCTGCCATTACGATCGTCGTTTTCTTAACGATTATCGGGGGGCTTAAGCTGTTCGATATCCCTTACGTCATGACGGGCGGCGGGCCAGGTTCATCCTCATACACGATAACTCTTGCGATATATAATGCCGCGTTCCGCGAGAACACTTACGGTTACGCAATCGCAGCCGGTATCGTCCTTATGATCTTCATTATGATCGTCACGCTCATTCAACTGAGAATCACGCGCCGAAGAGAGGTGGAGATCTAATGGACAAGCTGCTCTCCAAGCGGAGAGATCGCGTGGGTTTGGCATCGGAAGTTCTATTAATTCTAGTCGCATTGCTATTCTTATATCCGATCCTCTATCTTGTTCTAGCTAGTTTCAAGGAGCCTGGCCAATTCTATGACCCTCTAGCATGGCCAAACTCTTTTTATCTAGGACATTACGAGAAAGCCTTCGCTAAGGTAAACGTTATGTCGGGCTTTATGAATACCTTTGCTATTAGCGCGGGTTCAATCGCCCTCATTATTATCGTATCTTCCATGGCCGGGTATATCATTGCACGAATGCCGCACAAGTTTTTTCAGCTCTTGTTCTACTTCTTCATATCGGGCATGGTCATTCCGCTGCAAACGGGAATGATTCCGATCTTTAAGATGGGAGTCGCGTTGCATCTCATCGATACGCGCTCTTTTATGATTTTGTTGTATACGGCGGGCGCAATCCCTATGGCTACGTTTATGTACGCGGGATTTACGAAGTCCGTGCCGCGAGAAATAGAAGAGTCGGCTTCGCTAGACGGATACGGTAGATTCCGAACGTACTGGCTGATTATTTTCCCCTTGTTGCTTCCGGCTACGGGAACTCTGATTATGCTGAACATTTACGGAATATGGAACGATCTCTTCGGACCTTTGCTCTACCTTAAGGATCCGGCGAAAATGACGCTCATGGCGCAGGTCGTGCAATTTAAAGCGAATAACCAATCGATCGATTACGGTCCGATTTTTGCTCTGTGCGTAATGGCGACTCTCCCTTTGATTATTCTGTTTTTCTTTACGCAAAAGTACATGATGAGAGGGCTCATCATGGGATCGGTTAAAGGCTGAAGGATCGCGTCATTTGGAGAGATGGAGGAGTAAGATGCAACTTTTCGGCTTAACAGATTTACGCTGCGAATACCGGGTAAACCCCGTTGGGATAGGCAATCGTGTCCCGAGGTTCAGTTGGAAGTTAACGGGGACGGGACGCGGAATTAAACAAGCAAGTTACCGGATTCAAGCTTCGGAAGGGGATCCGCTATTTCAGACTTTGACGTGGGACAGCGGACAAGTCCGAACGGATCAATCCGTTCACATCCCCTATGAAGGAAGTCCTCTCAAGTCGCGTACGATTTATCACTATCGGGTACGCGTTCGGGATTCTCGGGGCGCTGAGAGCGATTGGTTGTCGGCGTTCTGGGAGACGGGGATGATGGACTTCGCGGAATGGACGGCGCATTGGATCACCTGCGACCTGGAACTGAACAATCGCTCGCCGGAAGCTTCCCAGATGTTTCGGAAAACTTTCGAAGCAGGCGAGAGTCCTGTATCCGCGCGCATTTACGCTACGGCTTTGGGGATATACGAATTGGAGCTAAACGGGAAACGCTTGAACGAGAACAAGTTTTTACCTGGATGGACCAGTTATCATAAGCGGCTTCAAACGCAAACCTTCGACGTAACCGATCTTGTTCGAAGAGGAGACAACGCGATTGGAATTACGGTAGCGGACGGCTGGTATAAGGGGAGAATCGGCGGGCACCCGAACAATTTCTATGGGGATCAACGGGCGGCTCTGCTTGAACTGCACCTGAAGTACGAAGACGGGAGGCAAGAAATCGTCATCACCGACGGGAGCTGGCGGGTGGATACGGGTCCCATCGTCATGGCTTCGATCTATGACGGAGAAACGTATGACGCCAGGTTAGAGAAGGAGGGATGGAGCACATCCTCCTACGAGGATGACGATTGGCTCCCCGTTTCCATCTTGGATCATGGCAAACAGATGCTGGTTCCTGAGGAGAACTTACCAACCCGGGTAATGAGGGAATTGAAACCGATCGCCGTGCTTCGATCTCCGGCTGGAGAAAAGATACTCGATTTCGGCCAGAACATGGTTGGCTGGGTCTCTTATTCGGTGATGGCGCCGACAGGGACGATCATAGAATTGGCGCACGCCGAAGTATTGGATCGGGACGGCAATCTGTATACGGACAATTTGCGCTCGGCGAAGCAGACAACCCGCTACGTGTGCAGAGGGAGCGGAAGCGAGGTTTACGAGCCCAGGTTTTCGTTCCAAGGTTTTCGATATGTTAAAGTTACCGGCTATCCGGACGATGTGTCGCTCGAATCTTTTACGGCACATGTGATTTATTCCGCGTTGGACGAGACGGGAACTTTCGAATGCTCGGACGAGTCGATCAACCAACTGCAAAGCAATATCGTGTGGGGGCAAAGAGGAAATTTCCTCGACGTGCCGACGGATTGCCCGCAGCGCGATGAAAGGTTGGGGTACACGGGCGATGCGCAGGTGTTCATTAGAACGGCGGCGTTTAATATGGATGTGGCCTCGTTCTTTACGAAGTGGCTTAGGGACTTGAAAGCGGACCAGCTTCCCAGCGGGGGCGTTTCGAACACGGTACCCGACACTTTGCCCGGATGGGATTTGCATTCCGCGGCGGGCTGGGGAGATGCCGCCGTCATTTGCCCATGGACGCTATATCTATGTTATGGAGACAAACGGTTGCTGGAAGAGCAATACGACAGCATGAAATTATGGGTGGAATTCATACGAAACCTGGGCGAGGAAGAATTTCTATGGAATAGCGGATTTCAATTCGGCGATTGGCTTGCGCTGGATGCTCCGGCTGGAAGTTATGCGGGCGCAACGCCGAAGGATTTTATCGCAACCGCATTTTATGCCCATTCTACGGATTTGCTAGTTAAAGCCGCACGGGTTCTAGGAAAAGAAAAGGATGTCGCGGAATACGAGGAGCTGCACAAGAGAGTTTTAGAACATTTTAACCTCGAGTTCGTGTCCAAGAACGGCAGGCTTGTCTCTCCGACTCAGACCGCGCACGTGCTGGCACTCGGTTTTGGATTAGTTGAAGGTACCGTTCGAACGCGGGTCGAGCAAGATTTAATCGAGCTCCTAGAACAATCGAATCACAAGCTGACGACAGGTTTCTTAGGCACTCCTTACCTCTGTTCAACGTTAACGGACATCGGTAGAACCGACCTGGCTTACAAGCTGGCGCTTTCCAGAGATTTTCCTTCTTGGCTGTATTCGGTCGAACAGGGGGCAACGACGATTTGGGAGCATTGGGACGGTCGGAACGCGGACGGATCGTTCTGGAGCGCGGATATGAATTCATTTAATCACTATGCTTTCGGCGCAATTGGAGACTGGTTTTACAGGGTCGTATCAGGCATAGATACGGACTCGGAGCAATCAGGGTACAAACATACCCGCATTCATCCTAGGCCGGGAGAAGGATTAACGTATGCTAGAGCCTCCTATCAATCCATGTACGGTGAAATTCTGTCTCTATGGACAATAGAGGATGGAATCATGATTATACAAATAACTTTGCCTCCAAACACGACCGGCACCGTTATTTTACCCAATGCCCGTCAGGAAGAGGTGACTGAAGGAGGGATGCGGCTGAGCGAATCGTATGGGATCCGACATGTCGTTCCGCAAGAGAAGGACATAAGGTTGGAGTTGGAATCAGGCTCGTATCGGTTTCAATATGCTTGGCGCTTATAAACTTCAGGCTTAAATCGAGGAGGATGAACGCAAATGATGCGTAAATGGAAAATGGCGGCAATGATCGTCGCATGGTTGCTTGCGCTTGGGTTATGGACGGGAGCGAACGCGCCGGAGGGTCTAGCGAAGAAGCCGATTGCAATCGTCAAAACGGAGCAGTGGAGAGCGGCGGAAATTACGTTAACGAGTACGAAAAGTTATTCGGATCCATTCAAGGACGTTGATATTTCGGCGACGTTCATCGGTCCGGACCGTACGATCATTACCCGGCCAGGCTATTGGGATGGCGGAAACACGTGGAAAGTCCGATTCGCGCCGACTAAACCGGGCACTTGGACTTATCGGGTAACGGCCTCCGTCCCGTCCGATAAGGGGTTGCACAATCAGACCGGTCAAGTGTTGAGCACGAAATATAAAGGCGATTTGGCTATTTACAAGCATGGGTTTTTGAAGGCTGGCGATAGCGGTAAATACTTGAGTTACGCGGATGGAACGCCGTTTTTTTACTTAGGGGATACGCACTGGATATTGCCGCATGAGCGGTTCTCTACGTCGAACGCGCCCGGAGTAGCTTCGCAGTTCAAGTACATGGTCGACAAGAGAAAGGATCAAGGGTTCACCGTTTACCAGTCGGAACCGATCTGGCAACCTCACGGCGGAACGCACACTGGAGCGGACGAAGAAAAAACGGCGAATTTAAGCGACGGTTTCACGGCCGCCGATCTGGATGGATTCCGCAATCTGGATCGCAAGTTCAAATATATCGCCGACAAAGGTTTCGTTCACGCGAACGCGCAAGTCACTTGGGCGCTCGACCCGGTACAGTATCCGATCTTTACCGAAGACTACATGGCGCGAATCGCGAAATACTGGGTAGCGCGGTTCGGCGCTTATCCGGTGATCTGGACGATCGCGCAAGAGATCGATAAAAATATGTACGGCAATTACAACGAACAAACGATGGGCAAGTGGTATGCCGTTGGGCAGAGCCTAGCCGACAACGATTCATACAAGCAACCGATCATGCCGCACATGGAAGGAGCGAATTCGACTCTTCCGGCGAGTTCCAGTTGGGCGAGCAAGCCGTACCATGACGGCTGGGCGGTTCAGTGGCAGGGCAATCTCTCCGGCATGCGGGTGGCTAAAGAATTCTGGAATGCTTCCCCTTCCAAGCCGGCGGTGTTATACGAAAGCGGTTACGACGAATTTTGGACCGATAGCAGGGGGGCTTTGAGCGCGGCATATAAAGCGTTTCAGTACGGGATGTACGGATACGGTTACGGGGCTGCTGGCGTCTGGAACGATATTTATTCCCAAAGCGGAAAGCCGGATGACTTCGGAACCGCTTCCGAGATGCCGGACCGGTACTTTTGGTGGTATGACGGCGCGAATTTGCAGACGGCCGATCAGTTGACCGATTTCAAAAGGTTTTACACGTCGCTGGATTGGTGGAAACTCGTTCCCCGATTTAATGACGGTGCCTGGGCTTCTTTTAAGGACACGACTAGATCGTTGCTATCATCGGATGGAAACAACGCTTATGTCGTCTTTTTCTATAATAGCGACACAGCCAGCGGAACTTTGAAACAATTGGACAATTCCGCTAAATACGAGGCTAATTGGTTCGACCCGCGAACGGGTCTTTACTACCTGATTCCCGAGACTATCCAAGCAACTTCTTCGAGCTGGTGCATTCCCGCCAAGCCGAATAAGGACGATTGGGTGTTACTGCTCGAGAAGCAACGGAAAGGGAAGATGAACGATAAGAACAAGAAAAACGCGATTCTCGATTCGGCGATTCAACTAGCGATCGCGGACTCCCTGTTGGCTGAACCGCGCTGCTCCGTACAACCTGGCGAGCAAGGGGAGGTGCCCGTGCCGTCGTTGACATGGAAATTCGATGAAAAGACGGGGAATACGTCGACTGAATCGTCGGGAGGCGGCTCGCCGGCTCAGTTGAAGGGCGGAGCGGATATCGTATCCGGCGGTGTCTTTGGCAATTCGCTCTCGTTGGACGGCGTAGACGATTACGCGGAAATCGATAGCCGCGCTTTAGATGGCAAAGATCAGTTTACGATATCGATGTGGGTGAATATGTCGCGCCTGCCGAAGCTTAACTATTCCCTTATCGGTAAAGAAGGAGGAGATACGGACAATGCGTTTCGATTGACGATAGAACCAAGCGGAGCGGGACACTTCGTCATGAGTACGTCCGGAGCGGGCTGGTATAGTACGGTTGCGGGATTCCATATGCCGCTGAAGACCGGGCAATGGCATCAGGTTACCGCGACTTACGATGGAAAGAACGCGCGCGTATACATCGACGGGGAGGAAGAGGGAATGAGTGGCGATATGGCAGGAGGACTGTCGGTCGTATCGAACCCGATTCGTCTCGGCTATAAGTCGGCTTCCAATATCGAATTCGCGCAAGTCAGAATCGATGAATTGCAATTGTACGACCGGGCGCTTACGGGCGATCAGGTTTCGAAACTTTACTCGTCGCGATAGGTGGATGAAAACAAGATTATACAAGAGCTCCTTCCGGTTCTCCGGACAGGAGCTCTTTGTTATTGATATGAAAGGCTCGAGAAGTAGGCAACCATTATTGCTATATAGACGGCTGATAAAGTTCCGGGATAGCACCATAGAATTCGCGTTGAATCGAAATAGTCGGCTGAACTAGTTGCAGATTTTACACTTAGTCGGTAGAGAGAGTAAAATTTCCTAAACTAGTTGCAGGTTCTACACTTAGTGTGTACAGATTTTCCTATTTTGCGAGGTTTCTAGAGTGACAGTTGATAGAATTTGCATTCGTTTACGGTGTTCCTTTATTGCCGTCCGTATAGATTGAATCTGTACATTCAATTTGCCTGGCCATAGTCGAAATTTCCTACAGTAAGGGAGCACTTGTATGTTTGAGCTCGTCGTAGTCGGTTTTTTCGACTATGGGAGTAGGGTTTGTTGATTATGCATAGCTATTGTCGCGGAAAAACGGTTACTGCGTCCGCTCCAGTCGTCGAAAAAAACGCGACTATCTCGAGGCAAATATCTGAAACATTAATGTATAATAAGTATAGAAAATAACGTAGTGAATTCAGACAGCTAAGATGGGTATCACTTGAAGTGCAGCTTGAAAAATAAAGGAGGCTGTTTCGATGAGCGTAAGTTTAAATTGGATTTCGGCAGGCGAATTGGAAGCGCTTAAACAAGCGGGCGCAAAGGTTATCCGAGGCGGTATCGCCGTTTTTTATCATGAAGACAAGGTGTACGCCGTGGACAACCGTTGCCCGCATTTAGGCTTTCCGCTTCATATGGGAAGTTTGTGCGACGGGATTCTGACGTGCCATTGGCATCATGCCCGGTTTGACGTCTGCAGCGGCGGTACGCTCGATCCGTGGGCGGACGACGTTCCGTCGCATGAAGTGCGCGTCGACGGCGGCGAAGTGTGGGTAAATCCGGTTTCCAGAAGAGCGGATGGCGCGGAAAAATATAAGCATAAATTAAAAGAAGGTCTCGAGCAAAACATCGGCATCGTCATCGCGAAAGCGGTCGTCGGATTGATCGAAGCGGGAGTGCCGGAACAGGACATCGCCCGCATTGGCATTGAATTCGGTACGACATACGGAACGGGCTGGAACTCCGGACTTACGATTCTGACCGCGATGACGCAAAGCGTCGACAAGCTTGACAAGAACGGCAAAATACTCGCCTTGTATCAAGGTCTTGTCCACGTCGCTCGCGGCAGCTCGGGCAGAGGAACCCGTCACTTGCTCACTGCGCTGCCGTCGGCCGACGTGCCGTTCGAACGATTGACCGAGTGGTATCGCAGTTGCATAGAAGTACGGGATACGCAAGGCGCAGAGAAAGTTCTGATCACAGCGATAAGGAAAGGAATTGATACGAAACGACTATCGGAAATGATGCTCGTTGCCGCAACGGATCACTTTTACTTGGACGGCGGTCATGCGTTCGATTTCCACAGCAAAGCTTTTGAGGCGTTGGAGTGGGCGGACTCTTCGCAAAAGGTGCGAATTTTAACTTCGCTCGTGCCGATGATGGCTCGTCCGATACGCAGCGAGGAACTGCACCAATGGCAAGCGCCGGTGAACCTTGTAGAGCCGATCAAGCAAGCGGTCATTGAGCTGGAGAACCATTCGGCGAAGGAGAAGCTTGCCGACGGGTCAACGAATTCGCGGCTGTCCGCCGAGAAGGAAGAGCAATTGCTGCGGCAATTGCTAAGCGATGCGCCGGAACAGACGATCGCTTTGCTGCGCGATCTGCTCATAGCGGGAACGGCTCCGGCGCAAGTGGCGCAGATCGTTGCTTTGGCCGCCGCGGAACGGATCGTTCGTTTCCATACGCAGAACGATTTCGCCGATTGGATTGCCGTGCTCCATACGTTCACGTATGCTCACGCCGTGCATGAAAGGCTGCTGCAATCGGATGAGCCCCTTCTGCAACGAGCGATTTTTCATGGAGCCGTCAGCGTATATCTTGACCGTTTCTTAAACGTACCGACAGCCTCGCGGCCCAAACCGTCCGACTCCGCAGCTTCGTCGAACCTTCAGGAACTGCTCGACTTGCTCGATCAGCGCCAGCAGGTCGGACCGGCCGCCCAATGGGTGATGGACTACATTCATGGCGATGGCGATCCGGCAGCGTTGCTGAACACGCTTGGCCATGCGCTGTTGCGGGAGGATGCGGAATTCCATTCTTTCCAAATGTACGAAGCCGCAGTGGCCGAGTTCGACCGCTGGCAAGCGGCGGAAGGAACTTTGGCGGAGAAGGCCAGAGAAACGATGCTGCTCGCCTGCACCCGATATTTGGCGGCGCACGCGCCAACCGCGCGCGAGCTTCCGCATACGGCTAAAATCGCCTGGAGGCTGCATAAAGGCGAACGGTTATTTGAAGAAGATTAACAGATGGACACGTGAGCCGGTTCGTAAGATCGATTCGGCAGCCCGGCTCTATTTTCAGGTATATTCGCTCTTGTCCTCGTCATACAATCGGTCTTAGAGGGAACCGAGAACCTTCGCGGGTAGCCTGCATACTTCAAGCTAGTCATCAGAGCGAGGAGTGCGTATACGAGGATCAACGGGAGGGTGAGCGAATGGGCAAATCTTACGTTAAGTCGTCGGTGAAGGGCGTGATTATGGGGGCCTCGATGACCGGCGGTTGGCTTCTGGGCGATCTGCTGCTTCCAGAGCCGTGGGGAGACGTCGTCTTATTCTCGGCCATGGCGGTGGTGAATATCGGGATTGGTTGGAAGCTCGGTAAGATGTACGACCAGCAGGAAGCGAAGGAATCGGCCGTCGAAGTTATCGATGCGAAGAATGCGGTGAAATACGAATAGAACAGAAGAAGCCGTTGGGGATATTCTCCCTGGCGGTTTTTTTGTGTTTATTAAGGATCGAATTCGAAGTCGGGCAGAGTGTTGGGCAAGTCTGTGACTTAATTCTCGCCAGTTTGGAAATACCATAATCAGCGGATGTTGCATGAAGTTGGAACTTCCACGAACCACGAAATATCAAACATTTTGGGGGTAACGATCGTGAAAAAAACGCACGCCAAAATCGGAACAACTCTAGTCGTTATGTTGTTGGTGTTTAGCGCTTGTACCGGAAAAAACAACAATGTTACACCTTCGCCAACGGCAAGCCAGACCGCAACGGCTTCGCCGCCCGCCACCGGAGTGACCGGCAAATCCTTTGAAAATTGGGGTTCCTACGGTCACACGCTTGCCAACAATCGACACGTTCCTTTCAAAGAGATTTCCGCCGATAACGTCAAAGATCTTGGCGTCATCTGGACAGCGGACCTTAAGACTCTAGACCCGGATGTCAAAAACGGCAATCAGTCGTATCCGGTCGTTGTAGACGGAGTCATCTTCGTTACGACTGCCGGCAATCAGGTGTTCGCGTTAGACGCCGTGACGGGTAATCCCATCTGGCATTGGAAGCCGTCAGCCGAGCAAGCCGCAACCTTTGCGAAAGCGGGGATCATTGCCAATCGCGGCGTCGCGGTCGGCGATGGCAAAGTGTTTATGCTGGCGGTCGATAATTCGCTGATTGCCTTGGATCAGAAAACCGGACAATTAGTTAAGATGATTAAGCTTTCCGAATATATCGACGGGGTTACGATGGAGAATGGGTACTATGAAACAACTGCTCCCCAATTCTATAAAGGAAACGTTTATATCGGGAGCAGCGGCGGCGATAACGGCGTTCGCGGTTTCGTAGCGGCGTTCAAAGCGAGCGATCTGACGCCGGCCTGGGATTCCCCGTTCTGGACCGTCCCGCCGAAAGGCCAGGATTGGCTGGCGAACAGCAAGTTCCAAGGTGGCGGAGCGGTCTGGGATCCGGTTGCGATAGACGAAAAAACCGACCTCATGTACTTCGCGACAGGTAATCCGGCTCCGGATTTCTACGGAGAGAAGCGTCCGGGAGATAACCCGAATACCGACTCGGTCGTGGCCGTCAATGCGATGTCCGGCAAGTTAGTTTGGGCTAAGCAGGAAGTCAGCCACGACGTATGGGACTACGATGCCGCGGCTTCTCCGATGATTATCGAAGCTACGGCGAAAGGGAAGAAGCAGAAGCTCGTCGTTCAAGGGGGCAAATCCGGCTTGTGGTTCGCTTGGGATGCGGCTACCGGAGATACGGTGTGGGACGGCATTCCGTTCGCTAAGATCGATCATCCGAAGCCGACGGTCGAAGGAGTGGTCGGCTATCCCGGAGTGCTGGGCGGGGAGAACTACGCGCCCGAATCCTATGATCCCGCGACGAATTACGTATTGATTCCCGGAATCGAGCAGCCCTCCATCTTCAAAGCGGCGAAAAACGAAGAGGAGGCAGACACCCCGGATTTCCCGGGTGCGGCGGCTTTCGGTACGGTAACCGAAGAGGTACCGGATGTCAAAGGATACGGTACGATTACGGCGATCAACGTGGATACGGGCAAGCAAGCCTATCAGATCAAGACGACGGATCAGCAGCGCGGCGGATTGACGAGCACGGATTCGGGACTGGCTTTCTTCGGAGAGCTGGACGGGAAGCTGAACGCGATGGACATCAAAGCAGGCAAAGTGGTCTGGACTTTCCAGACTTCCGGGGATAACGTGCAAGCCGCCCCTTCGATTTTCAAGGTTGATGACAAAGAATACGTCGTGGTTACCACGGGCGGCTCCAAGCCAAAAGTACATGTGTTCGGGCTGGGAGGCAACAAAACGCAAGGGCCGGCAGGGGAAGCTAATACGGGTGGCGCGCATTCGGCGAAATAAGGAAAGATTCGACAAGGCGATCAAGACAAACATCCATTGGTTTGTCTTGATCGCTGCTTTTGAAGGAGACCTACATACATGAAAATAATAATCAAAATCTGCCTGTTCGTGTTCTTAGGTGCGGCTTCGGCGTATGGGATACGGATGACCTCTAGTCATGAAGCCAACGCGCAAGCGGAAGTTCTTCAAGGACAAATCGAGCTTGATCGGACGACGTTTGTCGTCAAGACATGGCGAAAGGACGGCACGCACTTGACCGCCGTCAAAGGGAAGCTGACTTTCAACGGACAGCCGGTCGAGAATGCCGTCCTGCAAAGCGATACGAGCAGAAGAAGCATTCGAACCGAGGAGAACGGCTCTTTCGAACTGATCGTCGACCGAAGTCTACCGGTTTATGCTCCTATTCGAGCCGTGTCAGTCCAGGATGCGAAGATCGCAGGCAAGCCGATCGGGAAGAAGGAGGCCGATCTGCTCTTGACAACGACTTCAGCGATCAGCGTCTATCATCCGATCGAAGTGACAAAGACGGAGCTTTCGAAAACGGATGGGAACATGATCAAAGTGCATGCTCGGATCTTGAGCGACTATGGCGATAAGGTTTCCTTTTTCCAGGTCGACAAATACCGGATCGCTGGCACGGTGACGGACGCCGGCGGCAATCCGGTTAAGGATGCGATCGTATGGATTGACCGGGACAGAGGCGAAGGCTTCGCCAAATCGACTCCAACGGATCAAGATGGGAAATACGAGATGTATTACTGGCCGGAAGAAGAGGAAACGAACCTTACTGTTATCGTAGGCACTCGTCGGTACGCACTTCCGGCTAATAAAGTGTTCATTCTGCCGCGGAATACGAGCGTCGATATTGGGATTCGACTGCCTAGGGAGGGCACGGTAATCGAAGATAAGCCTCCCACGCTAGATTGCAAGACCTCGATGGGAGCGACGTATGCCGGATTGCTAGCCGGACTCGACGTCCCGCCGGAGGTCCGATACTCCGTTACGATACCCGACCGAAACGGCCGGTTCGTCCTGACGGTACCGGAGGAAGTATGGAAGCAGCGCCCGCCGTTTTATGAAACGCGCATAACGAAGTTCGTGGGACAGGAGAAATTTCTGAAGGCGGGAGACTCGCTGCCCATCGGCTTTGTACAGCCGGGCGATCATGATCCGAGGGTGATCGCTTCGGCTGCTAATTAAACGGCTTTAATCCGGCAAATGCTCCATATAGAAGCGGAACCAGTTGCCGTAGACGAATAGCTCGACATCATCTTCTCTGTAATGCTTCAGGAGCAGATTCACCAGTCGGTCGTAATGTCCCGCATGCTCCAGACCTACGATCCATTGCTGAATTCCGTCGAAATCGGAGCCTAGCCCGATATGGCGACTGCCGCCTAACGAGCAAATGTGATCGATATGAAGCAAAATTTTATCCATAGAAACCGGTTCTTCCACGCTAACGAAAGGGGGGACGAAGGTAATCCCGATAACGCCTCCGTTATGAATAACGGAGCCGATCTGGGCATCCGTCAGATTGCGTAATCGGGGGCTGATCGCGCTTGCGTTGGAGTGGGAAGCGATGACGGGTTTGCCGGATGCTTCGACGAGTTCCCAGAAGCCTTTCTCGGATAGATGGGAAACGTCCATAATCAAACCCAGCCGGTTGCATTCCATGATCAATTCTTCCCCCCGCGCGGTAAACCCGCCGCCCCGGGGCTCCAATACGCCGTCCGCAGCCCAGTTGGCGCGGTTCCACGTTATTCCGACGGATCTTACGCCAAGGTGGTAGAGTATCCGCAGATAGGCCAAGTTTCCGTTCAGCGAATCTACGCCTTCCAGAGATAGCAACGCCCCGATCCGTCCTTCGGCCGAGGCGATCCGTAAGTCGTTTTTCGTGCGAATAAACCGCATTTGCGGCTCTATGAGAATGCGTTCGTTGAACAAATCTATGCTTTCCAATACATACTTAAATTCACCGGACCATCGCTCCGGCAAATATACGGCAAAATTTTGCACGCCGATGCCCGATTCAAGCATTCTTTCCAGCGTAACGTCCAGGCCTTCTTTTCCATGGGCAAAATCGAGGTTAGGATTCTCTAGCAGCTTGCTGAGCACATCGCAGTGGGCGTCGAAAATTTTCAATTAGGGATCACCTGCCGCGGTAAGAATAGATTGGCGTGCCAACATCGCCATTGCCGTTCGCGCTCGCGATCGAGCCGACTTTATCCGCGATCACGCCGCGATGGGGAGACCACTTGCATACGGGATCCGCCGCGCTCGCGTCCCCGGTTAACTGAAAGGCTTGACAGCGACACCCGCCATAGTCTATCTCGCGTCGCTCGCAGCTCTTGCAGGGCTCCGGCATCCAATCGTAACCTCTAAAAGCGTTAAAAGAAGGAGAATCATGCCAAATCCAGGCTAGATCTCGTTCCTTTACATTTTCGAAGATCAGGCTCCGAATGTCCGATGACACCGTGCACGGCAGTACGCGCCCGTCGGGCGCGACAGTAAGGGATACTTGGCCCCAGCCGCCCATGCAGGGCTTCGGGAAATCTTCATAATAATCCGGTAAAATCCATAAAAGTTCGATTTGATGGCCGAAGCGCTCATGCGCCCGTGCATAGGCTACTTCGGCTGCTTGAATTTGTTCTTTGCTCGGAAGCAATTGATGAATGTTTCGCAGAGCCCAACCGTAATATTGCGCATTGGCTAGCTCAAGCCGCACCGCGCCCCATTCCGCGCAAAGCTCGATGATCTCTTCGACACTATGAATGTTGGCCCGATGAAGAACCACGTTCATATGTAAATCAAGTCCGCTGGCGCGAATCCACTCAGCTGCTTGCCTTTTCCGTTCATGGGCTTGAAAGCCGGCAATCGAATCGGCAAGCTCGGAAGAGGAGGCCTGCACGCTAAGCTGAATGCTGTCGACCCCGGCCTCTACGAGCTGCCGTACTCGCTGCTCCGTCATTCCGACACCGCTCGTAATGAGATTGACAAATAGCCCTAACTCCCGGGCACGGCGGACGAGCAATTCCAGGTCCGGACGCAGGAGCGGTTCTCCGCCCGTGAAATGGACTTGAACGACCCCGAGCTCGCTGGCCTGTTCCAAGACGTTCAGCCATGTATCGGCCGACAGCTCATTCTCTCTTTTCTGAAGTTCGATCGGATTGGAGCAGTAGGGGCAATGAAGCGGACATCGATGCGTGAGTTCCGCGGTCATGGCATACGGCAAATTAACCGTCATCGTTCGATCCACCCTCTCTCCGCCGCCGAAGCGAGAAACTCGACCACATCTCCTTGAAGGTCGGATTGACCGTATTTCGATTCAAGCTCATCGATCATTTGCGCAATCGTTCGTTGTCCGTCGCAAAGCCAGAGAATCGCTCCCGCCGCCTCGTTGAGCTGGACGACCCGTTCGGGAAGCAGCAGCATATCGGATTGGCGGGCTTTGTCGTATTTCATGCGACCCGGTCCGCGTATTCTCGGCCGTTCTGATAGCGCCCATGAGCTCATCGCTCGTTCTCCCCGGGGAAAGCCAAGCTTAACGCATCCAAGAGAGCCCAGAGAACGTCGCATTTGAACCGCAATGCCGAGATCGCTTGTTCTTGATCCCTGCGATCTTTGCATTCTCGCAGTACCAGGCTCAAGCCGTGATCCGCATCGCGCGGCGCTTGATGCAGTCTGGCTTGAAAGTAAGCCAGACCTTCGGGGCGAATCCAAGGGTACAACTGTTCGAATATCGCAATCCGCTTGGACACGAGAGAAGGCGCGAACAATTCCGTCAAGGATGAGGCGACGGCTATGGGCCACGGTTCCAATCGGCAAAAATTAACATAGGCATCGACGGCGAACCGAACCGCCGGAAGCACGCGGCGCTCATCCAGCATTTCCTCTCTCGGAATGCCTGCGGCTTCGCCAAGACGAATCCATGCTTCGATGCCGCCTTCCGAGCCTTCCCGGCCGTCATGATCGATGATCCGTTGGATCCACTCGCGGCGATCTTCGCGGGACGGCAGTTTGGACAGGACCAGCGCGTCTTTAATGGGGATGTTCTTCTGATAATAGAAGCGATTCGCGATCCATGCTTGAAGCTGCGCAGGGGACAGCTTTCCTTCGTGCATCGCGACATGATAAGGATGTTTGTCGTGGTAGCGTTCTTCGCCTACCTGTCTCAGCTTCGTCGTGAATTGTTCGTTCGACAGCAAATACGATTCCAAAATTAAACCTCCATTTCCATTCCGTCATAACCGATTTCAATGCCTAGCTCCTTCAGACTTCGGTGTTCCGGCGAGCGTTCGTCCAGCATCGGATTCGTGTTGTTGACGTGTATATACACTTTGCGGCGCGCCGGTAATCTCGCGAATCGCACGGCGCTGCCGTTAGGTCCGGCTACGGGGAAATGTCCCATATCTGCCGCGCTCAGCTCGGATACGCCAAGCGTTCGCAACTCGTCGGCCTGCCAGAAGGTTCCGTCCAAGAAAACGCAATCCGCATCTTCCAGATGCCGTTCGAGCGTCTGCGACCACGTCTCGATCCCCGGCGCGTATATTGCAACGCCTCCCGTCGTTCGATCCGTAATCCGATAGCCAACGACCCAAGCTTCTTGGTCTTGAGAGCGTTCCGCGTATACGTATCGAGGAGACTTGCCGCCCAAATAAAACGGACATACCGATAATTGTCCCCCAAAAAGTGGAAAAGATTCTCCTGGGTTCGCCTCCAGCCAGCGAAAACCCGCATACGGTTCGAGAATTCTCCGAATCGGGAAGGAATCCTCCAGCGCGCGGAGAACGGGGGGAGCCGCGTATACTTCCAGGATCGAGCTTTGTCTAAGCTGAAGCAGACCCGTCGTGTGGTCCAATTCCGAATCGGTAAGCAATACGGCTTGAATGGGGGAGCCGCGCAAGGATGGACCCGGATGAAGGGAGGCGTGAGCTTCCGACTGCAAGCAGACATCCGGCCCTGCATTCAGCAGTGCCCACCTGTATCCGTCCGGGCTAACGGCCAACGAATCATTCCCCGGGCGCGTAAGGAAGGCTCCCCGGTTCTAACGCGTCGGCAGTTGGAACAAGCGCAATTCCATTGCGGAAATCCTCCTCCGGCGGCGGAGCCTAGCACTTTAATGAACATGGCTTCTCCCCTTAATAAAAGAGATGCCGGATCTCTCCGGCATTTCATTTCACTTCCGATGAGCGTAGGCCGTCACTTCGGCGCAGATCTCGATAATCTTGAAATCGGGTTTAACCCACATGGTCACACCTCCCCTCCAATGGAATAGCGGCAGACGGTATGCCTTATTGTATGAGGGCATCTGGAGGCCTCAGAAGCAAAAAATAACGATGCTAGTCTCGTCCGTTCATCCGGGCGAGTCTGCATCGTTATCGAACCTCTGGTCAGCGATTTCGTTGCGGATTTCTGCTAAATATCCCGGCAAGACCGATCAAGCCGATCAGGCCTAGCCATCCCCATCCTATGCCTCTAGTCGGGGTAGAAGCGGTTGCCCGATAACCTCCGTCCGTATACATTCTCGTATGATAATCTTCGGAGGGGTTCTTCATGCCCGGAGCCCCCGCATTCATGTTCCGGAACTGGCTGCCGGTTCCCGTTCCGTAGATGCTGACCTCATAATCGGGAGCTGCTCTTGTCCCTTTTGCGCGATAGCCCGCTCCGTCATACATCCGCGTTCCGTTGGAATTCGTGGACATCCCATCGTGCGTACCGGTTCCATAATGACCCATTCCGTTGCCCAAGCCTCCGTTTCCGCCATTTTCCGTCCCTGTATGGGCGGCATACGCCGGTAACGCAAGCATCAAAGACACGACGGCAACCCATAACCCGCTTATGATTTTCCTTCTCATGGAGGTGTACCTGCCTTTGGAGTCTGATTAATTTCTATCATTAGGGTGACACAGCCGCCGAATTCTTATGCAACAGCTTGTACTACGGTAATAACGGCTGGAATATCTATGAATAAAGCGATCGCCGAAAGGGGTTAGGCCGTGGATCTAACGTTAGCCGCCTGGATCTTAGTTATGGCGCTTGGCTTTGATACGATCGTCATCTCGACCTCGTTAGGACTGCAAAGAAAAGCGAAGGACAAGGTGAAAATCGCGCTGACTTTCGCTGCGGCGGAATCCGCCATGCCGCTTGTCGGTTACTTCCTCGGCAACGCGATCAGCCGGTATTTCGAAAGTATGGCATCCGTTATCGGAGCTTTGCTCCTAATCGGGGTGGCGACTTATTTTCTTTTATTTAACGATGAAGACGAAAGCCTAACGCTGGATAAGGAACTTGCCGGATGGCCTTTGGTCGCGACGGCGTTCAGCATCAGCTTGGACGAACTCGCCGTGGGGTTTACCGCCGGATTTATTCATGTGCCTATTTTGCTGACGGTATTGCTGATCTTTTCCAGAACTTTCGTGTTTACCTTTATCGGCATCGCGTTCGGCTCCAAGCTCAAGCCTTATTTGGGAGAATGGTCGGAAAAAGCATCGGGCGTCTTATTGGGCGTAATGGGCATTTACATGCTGCTCGAAGGATAAGAGCTTATCTGGAATCCGAAGAATAAGTACGTGAAAGTTAGCCCCGATCATACCCATGAAAGCCATCCCGGAATATAATGCAACATAAATATCGGGAGCCGTAGCTCCCATGGAGGGAACTAGGATGGGGCGTAAGCATAAGATGATCCAAGTGACTTTCTACCATCAAGATGGAGAGTGGACGATACACGTACCTGCGGAAAATGAAAACGAAAAGCTTGCGATTGTCGTGGCTTGCAAATGCTTCGCATCGGATGGGTTCGACCTTGACGACATTACTGAAGTATTAACGGAACGATCATACAGCTATGTTTAGTCAACAGAGACTTCAAAAACAAGCACAGTCATCTTAATATGACCGTGCTTGTTTTTTGGCATTTTCTTGATTTGGTTTTAGAAGCGACTATTGAGGTTAAATGAAAGTATTCCCGTTAGATTTCCCGACGAAAAGTTTACAGCTTGGAAACAACTCGATATGATCCCGATACATCCGGCCTTTATTGTTAGAAGTAGCTTAACCAACCATTTCTGTAAATCACCCAAAGGAGAATGAATATGTATAGAAAAACTCGCAGAACGAAGACCATGACGATTGCCGCGATCGCGGCTCTTGCTTTCACTTTTCAAGCGATTCAAGTATCGGCAACTAACCTTTCTACGGCTTATGCAAGCTCGGTAGGTACGATCTCAGCCGCCTCTCCGACCTCAGTCGTCAACCAATTCGAAGCTTTACTGAAACAAAATCAGATCTCCAAGGCGTTCACCTACTTAAAAGCACACATAGTTGAAGTCAACAAATCGCAAGCTACTCTTATGGTTCTTCACTTGGAGAATGCGGTCAAGAAGCAACTACCTGCGTTACAAAAACGTTTCGAAGCGTTATCCGTGCAGAAGGGGATCGGAAAAGCGTACAAAAAAGGAGACAGCTTCGACAACGTAATCAGCCGGACGACAGATAAGACGCTGAAGGGAATGCTCATGTCGGCGCGCGATAGCGGCTACAAGCTGGAAACCGCCGAAGGGTTTTTCTTCCCGGTCGTTAATTATACGGGCTTTAAGATTTTTGCGGACCGGGTAAATTCGGATATTTCAACTTATATCGATATTATGTCCGTCGAAACGGAACAAGCTCCGCTTAAGGATGCGGCGCTAGTCATTGGTTATCAACAGTTGGTTAACCGGGCTCTAAGCCAAGAAAAGTTCTTATCGCTGTACCCTCACTCCAATCGTGCGAACCACATCGGCAATTTATTATTAAGCTACCGTACGTTAACTTACTATGGCGCCAATAATACGCCGTTGTTCGGATACGATTACAAGCTTATGAATGCGAACGCGCAGAAGGCTTACAAAGCGATGCTGCAAAGGAACGATCCGAAGTCAAGCGCCTATCTGAACCTGCTTCAACAATTCATGGACGTCGTCGAGAAAAACAACTACAAGCTGAACGCGGAAGTCGAAAAGTTCAGGAAAGATAAAGTCCCTAACAATTAAGGACTACGACGGTTCGCGAATTACGTGCAAGGAACATATATAGAGGTTGGAAATCCCCGATGCTCTCGCATCGGGGATTTGTGCGTTGCGTGCTACGTTACAAAGTCGGCTTGAAAAACATGAGGAGGAAGAGGACGACTCCGAAGCAAGTGGCGATATAATTGATTTTATTCACTTTCGCCACTTCGCTAGCGAACTCCGCCGAAATAGGCTGATCATCCGGTTCCTTGGCTGCCATGATTTTGGAGACCAGCTTCTGCGCGGCAGGAGCCATAAAACCGATGACGACGATTTGAATGAGAACATACACGGCAAGCGAGCCGTATATCCATAGCTGCTTAAATCCGTAATCGCCGAGCCAAGCGAGCAGAATGCCGCTAACGACCGCCAAAGAGCCGAGAATCTTCGGAAACTTCTCCAGCAACGGCATTAAGCCGACGGAGTTTCTTAACTTGCCGTAATTTTGCCCTTTGCGAAGAAGAACGTGGCCGAAGAAAGTCGGGCCGATGCCGATAATGGCGCTTAAGACGTGAACGAGCACGAGCAGGTTGATCCAGTTGTCCGA
The DNA here is from genome assembly GCF_012849095.1 of Cohnella herbarum. Lineage (NCBI taxonomy): Bacteria > Bacillati > Bacillota > Bacilli > Caryophanales > Paenibacillaceae > Cohnella > Cohnella herbarum. The sequence continues at coordinate 1,496,920 of NZ_CP051680.1, read as the reverse complement.
GGGTCCGAAGTAACCGTGAATATCCATGAGGGTAAAGCTCCTTCCAAGACGTCGTTATTTTATTTCTTGGAAATTGTAACACGCGGAAACGAGTATGCCTGTCACGGAAATGTCATGTTTAGTCATGCATGATTGTCATGCTGGATAATATAAACTCATCCGATATACGGCACGATATCCGTTTTTCGAACGCATGGATCGCCATTTGGCGATAAAGACGACGATTTTATCGGACAGCTTGATTTAAGGGTACTGAGACATTTTGGGTTTTTCCAGATGGGTAACAAAGAGGTTGTGATGCTGCCTGTCATTGGGAACTGGCGCGGAGGCGGTTGGAATCTTAAGATCATAAATTTGAAAGTATGTATTTAATGACGTTAACAATATGGCGACTTCTACGACCATTCCACCCCAATCAGTCGGGTTGGAACAAATGACCTTGTCGCAAATCGGTCAGATCGCAGGGGTTAGGGGAGGAGGGAAAGTTAATCGTCCGACGATCACCTTCACTATCGCTCATCGGAACGGCAATATTAACATCATCTTCACGGGCACGAATACCGGAAAACCGATTCGTTCGATGATGATAACTCCCGCCCACGCTTTTCCTTCGGACAACGTAAGTTTAGTTTTTCCAAGTCGTTAGTCTACGGAAAGTGGAGGTTACATCCCCATAGCCTTATCCGTGCCTAGTCTGCATAATCTCGTCAACTGAAGGGCCATGTAATTTGCGCTGTATTTCATTCCGTTGTCATACCATTTCTCTACTACCCCAATAATTGAAGAGCAGAGATAATCCAATAGAATATCCGTCGGAATAAGCATCTTTTGTTCGAGTTTGAATTGGGAGATGACAATGAACTGGCTTTCTCTGATGACTTCCAGCATACGGCCGCGAAGGACTGAATCCTCGATTCTCTTGAACATGACCGTATAAAATTCCGCGTGTGCTTGAAGATGAACGAACAGAGTTACGAAATAGGGATGAGGGCTGTCCTGCGCATTGGAAGGCACGGGATGAGTGACTCTAGACGCTTCGAGCTGCTCGGATAGCAAGGTTAGCTTCTCTTCGATAACGGCTTGAAGAAGATCGAATTTATCTTTGTAATGGGCATAGAAGGTTGATCGATTGATCTCGGCACGTTCCGTTAGATCGGCTACGGATATGTCGGGAAACCCTTTTTCGTTCAGCAGGGAAATGAAGGAATCCGTTATGACCTTACGCGTGCGGATAATTCTGCGGTCTTCTTTCGTTGGTTGCAGCATGAATTTAATCCTCCTTTTATTAATGGACAATATGGTCGAATTCGTTGGTTAACCAACATCGTGCCAATGTTCAAATAGGCTGAGAAGATTTATGAATAGTTGTTTGTTTTTGGGTAATCGAACTTATAGGCGAATTCTGTTGCTTAAACCACGAAATACATACAAATGATGGTTGAATTTAATGAAAAAATTGGATAACATCAACATCATGATTTAAATCATAGTATTCTCATCGGAAAAAGAAGTCAAGGAGATACCGTTCAATGACAAAGAGAGGCGATAAGTTTCTAAACAGTCTTAAGGATGGTCGGAAGGTTTGGCTTGAAGGCCAAGCGGTGGACGATTTGCCCGGTCACCCCGCGTTTCAAGGTACATTGAAAACCATTTCAGCACTCTTCGATTTACTGGATGATCCGCACCGCCAAGATGAAGTAGGGTATTTCCTCCCGTCAACGGGGCGTTATGCTCACAGTTCATTTCTGGTGCCTAATGCGCAGGAAGACATTCTAACCCGAAGTAAAGCTTTCACCTGTTGGGCGAAAGAAACCAACGGCATCATGAGCCGCTTATCCGATTACGGCAGGTCCATGATTACGGGATGGTATGCGGATAGAGAAGAGATCGGCAAGAGGGACCAGGGGTTTCAAGCGAAGATCGAGAAATATTACGAATCCGCCAGGGATAACGACTTGTTCCTTACGACGGCTATCCTCGACCCGCAGATCGATCGTTCCCGCGAATTAAGCGATGAGCGCATCGCGGAAAGATTCCTTCATGTGGTGAAGGAATCGAGCGAAGGCATTATCGTGCGCGGGGCGAAAATGATTGCGACTGGAGCGCCGTATACGCACGACTTCATTATTTTCTCCTTTTTACAGTTGAAGAAGGAGAACAAGGAACATTCGCATGTCCTCGTTGTTCCGGCCAATTCGAAAGGGCTGCATATCGTTTGTCGGGAATCTTTCGCGGATTCAAGGGATGAGGAGCATATTCTGAGCTCTAGATACGAGGAAATGGACGCCGTTCTATTTTTCGACGATGTGCTCATTCCTTGGGAACGCGTATTGCTCTATGGAGATTCGGAATCCGTATTGAGTCTGCGAAACAACAAAACGGCGAATTCGCTCGCGTTCCATCAAACGGTCGTGAGGTCCGTCGCTAAGCTCGAATTCGTAACGGGACTTGCTTTCGCGATTTCGGAATCGATCGGGGTAACCGGCTATCTTCACATTCAAGAGAAGCTTGGAGAGCTGCTGACTCAAGTCGAGACGATGCGAGCGCTCGTGATCGCTTCCGAAACGAAAGCCGCGCAAAATACTTCCGGAGTATGGGTGCCTGAGATTTCTTTTATCGATACCGCTAGGAATATCGGAACGAAAGCATATCCGAGAGCGATCGAGATATTACAGCAGGTCGGAGGAGGCGGATTCGTTCAAACCCCGTCCGGCATGGAGGACTTCTACGGTCCGATCTCCAAATTCATGCATCTGTATTTCGAAGGCGCCTCCGTCAGCGCGGAGAAAAAGGTAAAGCTGTTTAAGCTGGCATGGGATTTAATCGGCAGTCCGCTCGGCTCGCGCCACGAATTGTATGAACGTTTCTATGCGGGGGATCCAGTACGCTCGTATGCCAATCAGTATCTCAACGCGAATAAAAGCAGTTATACCGATCAGATCTGGAAGCTGCTGCAGGAAACGAGCAAGGGATAGATGATCAACTTGAACTTACAGCTAAATACAAGCCGATTAGACAACTAAAGGCGCCTTTCTCTAATAACAGGGGACGGGTGTCTTTTCTATTCGAGAGGAGATTTAACATGATGGAAGTATTCTGGTTTATTCCGACCCACGGCGATGGACATTTTCTAGGCACGAGCGAGGGCGCTAGAGCGGTTAACTACGCGTACACCAAACAGATCGCGCAAGCTGCGGACGAGCTGGGTTTCGGCGGCGTGCTTCTTCCGACCGGCCGCTCGTGCGAGGATGCTTGGGTCGTCGCTTCGACGTTGGTACCGGCTACGGAGAAGCTGAAGTTTCTAGTTGCGGTAAGACCCGGCTTGATGTCCCCGACTTTGGCGGCAAGAATGGCGGCAACGTTGGATCGGTTTTCCAACGGACGGCTTCTTATCAACGTAGTGACCGGCGGCGACAGGGCTGAGCTTGAAGGAGACGGCGTCTTCCTAGATCACTCGGATCGCTACGGCTTAACCGGCGAATTCCTCGAAGTATGGAAGCGAGTGCTGCAAGGAGAAGAGGTGGATTTAGAGGGGGACCATCTTAGCGTAAAAGGCGGAAGGGTGCTGTATCCTCCGATTCAAGCCCCTTACCCGCCCTTATATTTCGGGGGATCTTCGGATGCGGCTATGGAGATAGCGGCTGACCACATCGACGTTTACCTGACATGGGGCGAACCTCCGGAGCAGGTTGCCGAGAAAATAGCTAAGATGAGACGGCTGGCCGAAGCTTCCGGAAGAACGATCAAGTTCGGTATCCGATTGCATGTTATCGTCCGTAGAACGGAATCGGAAGCGTGGCAAGCGGCCGATAAGCTCATCTCGCATATCGACGACGAGACGATCGCAAGAGCTCAGTCTTCTTTTGCCAAGATGGACTCGGAGGGACAACGCCGGATGGCCCAATTGCATGGAGGAGACCGAAACAAGCTTGTCGTGAGTCCTAATCTGTGGGCGGGGGTCGGTCTGGTGCGCGGCGGGGCGGGTACCGCGCTTGTCGGCGACCCCGATCAGGTAGCGGCTCGTATGCTGGAGTATCAAGAGATGGGCATCGACACCTTTATTTTGTCGGGATATCCGCACTTGGAGGAGGCTTACCGCGTAGCGGAGCTTTTGTTTCCGAAGCTTCCGCTGCACAAGAAGGTGCAAGCGGATCAACCGCTCTTCATCAGTCCATTCGGCGAAATGATTGCCAATCAAATTATTCCGAAGGGGGGAAGGGAATGGAACGAACGGCATTAGGCAGTTATCTGCAAATTAAGCAAACAGCAAAGCGGTACGGGGATAAGCAGGTTCTGAAAGGGGTGGAACTTGAAGCAAAACCGGGAGAATTCATCGCTATCGTAGGCAGGAGCGGTTGCGGGAAGAGTACTTTGCTCCGACTGGTGGCGGGTCTCGAGAAATCGTCCGAAGGCGGCATATCGATCGACGGCGAGGAAATTCGGTTTATACATCCAGATACCCGCGTGCTGTTCCAGGATGCAAGATTGCTCCCTTGGAAGAGCGTGGTTGAGAACGTTAGAGTGGGCGTCAAGGATGGGGCTATTCGTAAAGCGGAGAATGCGCTAGAGCAAGTGGGTTTGGGTAGTCGCGCTTCCGAATGGCCAGGCGTGTTATCCGGCGGACAACGTCAACGGGTAGCGCTTGCCCGCGCTTTGGCGGGAAATCCGAAGCTTCTGCTGCTTGATGAGCCGCTTGGAGCGCTGGACGCCTTAACGAGAATCGAAATGCAGCAATTAATAGAGCGCTTGTGGACGGAGCAGCAATTCACAGCTCTGCTTGTCACCCATGACGTAGCGGAAGCGGTGCAATTGGCGGATCGGGTTATTCTCATTGAGCAGGGGAGGATTGCGTTTGACGTTAAGATTACGTTGCCGCGCCCCAGAGAGCATGATAGCGGCTTCGCCTATTTCGAGAAAATGATTCTTGACCGCGTTCTGGTTAAGGAGAAGATAGAATCGCCAACTGGCAAGGCAATGGATAACTATACCATCTAAGGAGATATGAAAATGAGATTAGGAAAAGGGAAGCAACTCGCATTCGTTATCGTCATGATATTGGTCGTACTACAATTGGCGGGCTGCGGTAACGGCACGTCGAAGGAAGCTTCATCAAGCGTGACCAAGATTAAGCTGGACTATGCTTATTATAATCCGGTAAGCCTCGTGTTGAAGGAAAAAGGCTTCCTGGAGGAGGCGCTTAAATCGGACGGCACCGAAGTCGAATGGGTACTTAGCGCGGGAAGCAATAAGGCTTTGGAGTATTTGAATAGCAAGAGCATCGATTTCGGCTCCACGGCAGGCGCCGCGGCGTTATTAGGCAAATCGAACGGAAATCCGATTAAGTCGATCTACGTTTATTCCAAGCCGGAATGGACAGCGCTTGTGACTAAAGCCGACTCTACGATCGCGAAAGCCGAGGATTTGAAAGGAAAGAAAATCGCGGTTACGAGAGGGACGGACCCGCATATTTTCCTATTGCGAATTCTAGATCAGGCGGGACTGACCGAGAAGGACGTAGAGCTCGTTCAACTGCAGCACGCCGATGGCAAAGCGGCTTTGGAGAAGGGCGAAGTCGATGCATGGGCGGGACTCGATCCGTTCATGGCGCAAACCGAAGTGGAGCAGGGCTCCAAGCTCGTTATCCGCGACGCTTCCTTAAATACTTACGGGGTGCTTAACGTAAGAGAGTCGTTCGCGAGCGACAACCCGGAGCTGACGAAAAAAGTGATTGAAGCCTATGAAAAGGCGCGTAATTGGGCTATCGACAACGGTGACGAATTCAAGAAAATCGTAAGCGAGCAATCCAAGCAAACGTTGCCGGTCGTGGATAAGGTTATCGAGAGAACCGATCTTTCCGACCCTGTCATCGGAGATAAGCAGAAGGAAGCTCTTAACGCGGCGGGTGTTGTTTTATTGAAGAGCGGAATTATTCCTGAGGATACGGACGTTGCCAAAGTCGTGGATGAATTGATCGATTCGCAATACTTCACCAAGATCGCACAATAAACGGGGGTCGTCGATTTGAAATTCACGGACAGTCGCCTTTTTCAAATCGCTTTGGGATTCCTAGTTCCTATCGTCCTGCTAGGCGGTTGGCAATACGCTTCCGTTACCGGATATGTAGCCCCTAATTTACTGCCGCCGCTCAATCGAATTTACGACACATTCACCGATCTGTTAGCATCGGGCGAGCTGGCCGAGCATTTGCGGATTACGATATATCGGGTATTTTCCGGTTTTGTTGCAGGCTTAGCGGTAGCGTTGGTACTAGGCATTCTGAACGGGTACTTTCGGTTTTTCCGTTATTTGTTTGACCCGCTGCTTCAAGCGCTTCGGAATATTCCGTCCATGGCGTGGGTTCCTTTGTTCATTCTATGGTTAGGGATTTACGAGACGTCGAAGATCACTCTTATCGCTATCGGGGTATTTTTTCCCGTCTATTTGAATTTGCTGACGGGCATTATGAGCGTAGACCGGAAGTTGATCGAAGTCGGATGGGTGCATGGATATAAGGGATTTCGTTTGATCTGGCATTTCTACCTGCCCGCTACGTTGCCTTCCTTGGTCGTCGGCATGAGAAGCGGATTGAGCATGGGCTGGATGTTCGTCGTGGCAGCGGAAATTATGGGCGCCAGCAAAGGGTTAGGGTTTCTTATGACGGACGGTCAAACGACGGGACGACCGGCGATTATCATGACAAGCCTCATTCTGTTCGCGATATTCGGCAAGCTGACCGATATGGCGATGGTATGGCTAGGATCCAAGCTGCTGTATTGGCACGATCTGGTTGACAGGACACCGAAAGGAAACATATAATTAAAAACGACACCAGATGGTGTCTAATTAATAAATAATGGCTTTGCTGTCCCTTGGTAATCCTACTTAGGAGAGGGTGCTGTGAACGAGAACAACCAGTTGCGGGATGTATATGACGCGATTGCAGATCCAACTAGGCGCGAACTGATACATCTGTTATCGGAGTCGGAGGAGATACCGCTTCACGAATTAACGGCGCAGTTTCCAATGGGCCGCACGGCAGTGTCTAAGCATTTGACGATTCTTAAAGAGGTCGGACTAGTACATGATCGAAAAGTCGGAAGGGAAACGCGATTTAGGCTAGACGCCTCTCCGCTTAGGGAAGTTCAAGATTGGGTGGGCTTCTACAGTAAATACTGGAGTACCAATATGTTGCGATTGAATCAACTATTCGAGGAGGAAGAAGAATGAGTTTGGCTTTGTCTTTGGATTTTCAGTATACGACATCGATCGAGAAGGCATGGTCCGCCTTAACCGATTCGAATAAGCTTGCCAAATGGATCACGGAAAATGATTTTAAGCCTGTCGTGGGCCATCGTTTCCAGTTTCGCCATCAGCCGAACGAATATTGGGATGGGCTCGTTGACGGCGAAGTGCTTATCGTGGAAGCGCCAAACCGGTTGTCGTATTCCTGGGCTACCGGAGACGAGCGGCATACGGTCACCTGGACGTTGCAGGATTTAGGGGACGGGAAGGTTAATCTTCATCTCGATCAAACCGGATTCTCGAATGTTCATGGACTCGAAGGCGCTAGATACGGCTGGGGGAATTGGTTCGGCGGGTTCGAAAAGGCGTTGGAACTATAACCGCATTGTGCCTTCCCAATACTAGAATGAATGGGTGCGATAGACGGACTCAGCTTGACCCGAATCAACATAAACCGGCTGCATATCGTTTGCAGCCGGTTTATGTTGATTCAATAATTATCGGAAGGGTGTTAAGCACATGAGCGAATGGAATCAGGAGTATATCGTCATCTCGGGTGCGAGGGAAAACAATCTCAAGAACGTATCCTTGCGCATTCCGAAGAGGAAGATCACGATCTTCACGGGGGTATCCGGATCCGGTAAGTCATCGATCGTTTTCGATACGATCGCCGCGGAATCCCAGCGGCTGCTGAACGAAAACTTCAGCATGTTCGTCCGTACTTTTCTGCCGCGTTTTCCGCAACCGGACGCGGACGCGCTCGAGAACCTAAGCATGGCCGTTATCGTCGATCAGAAGCGGCTGGGCGGCGGTTCCCATTCCACGATGGGCACGATTACCGATATTTCTCCCATTCTCCGACTACTCTTTTCCCGCGTGGGTCAGCCCTATGTTGGTCCGGTGAACATGTTCTCGTTTAACGATCCGCAAGGGATGTGTCCGGAGTGCAACGGGATCGGTCGCAGGCTGGGCATCGATATGAGCAAAGCGGTGGATATGTCCAAATCGTTAAATGAAGGGGCAATCCTGCTGCCGGGTTATTCGGTGAGCAGTTGGGATTGGAACATGATCGTTCAGTCGGGGCCCTTCGATCTCGACAAGAAGATAAGCGATTATTCGGATGAGAATCTGGAGCTACTGCTATACGGCAAGGCTAGGAAAGTGAAGATGGATTTCGCCGGGAAGGCAACGAATATTACGGTGGAAGGCGTCATCGAGAAGTTTACCAATAAGTACATCAAGCAAGACGTGAAGACGAAGTCCGAGCGCACGCAACAATCCGTTGCGCCGTACATTACCGAGGGTACCTGTTCCGCTTGTCGCGGCGCAAGACTCAGTCAGGCTGCGCTTAACTGTCGGATCAACGGACACAACATCGCTGAATTATCGGCTATGGAAGTGGGACAGCTCATCCGCGTAATTCGGGAGATTGAAGATTCCGCATCCGCGCCGGTCGTGAAGGCGCTGGCGGAGCGATTGCAGCATCTGGTGGATATCGGACTAGACTATTTGACGCTGGACCGCGAGACGGATACCTTGTCCGGGGGAGAGTCGCAGCGCGTGAAGATGGTGAAGCATCTGAGCGGCAGTCTGGTTGACGTTACTTACATCTTCGATGAGCCCAGCATTGGTTTGCATCCCCGCGACGTACACCGATTAAACGGATTGCTTCAGAAGCTGCGCGACAAGGGTAATACCGTTCTAGTCGTTGAGCATGATCCCGATGTGATCAAGGTTGCGGACTATATCGTAGACGTCGGGCCTCATGCCGGCAGTCGCGGCGGTAACGTCGTGTACAAAGGAAGTTATCAAGGGTTGCTGGAGTCGGGAACGTTGACAGGCACCCATATGAAGCGTTCGCTCCAGTTGAAGCAGGATTGCAGGCACTCTTCCGGCAAGCTGTCCATCAACGATGCCACTCAGCACAACCTGCGGAACGTGAGCGTCGATATTCCGACCGGAGTGCTGACAGTCGTAACCGGTGTCGCCGGTTCGGGTAAAAGCACGCTCATTAACGATGTATTCCTTAGCCAGCATCAAGATGCGATCGTTATCGACCAATCGGCAATAGGCGTGTCGACTCGCTCGAATCCGGCGACCTACACGGGCATCATGGATGACGTGCGCAAAGCGTTCGCTTCCGCGAACAAGGTTAACCAAGGCTTGTTCAGCTTCAACTCCAAGGGCGCTTGCGAGAATTGCCAAGGACTGGGCGTAGTCTATACGGACATTGGTTATCTCGATAGCGTGAAGTTGCCATGCGAAGTATGCGGCGGGAAACGCTTTAAGGAAGAAGTTCTCGAGTATAAGCTGAACGGCAAGTCGATTGCGGAAGTGCTGGAGATGACCGTCGAGCAGGCATTGGACTTTTTTCAGCTCAAAGAGGTTGTGCGCAAGCTTCAAGCGATGAGCGACGTAGGGCTGAACTATATTACGCTCGGCCAGCCGCTCAGCACGCTCTCCGGCGGGGAATGCCAACGCATCAAGCTGGCAAGCGAGTTGCACAAGAACGGCAGCATCTACGTGATGGACGAGCCGACGACAGGCTTGCACATGTCGGATATCGGTCACCTGCTGGAGATTATGAACCGCCTCGTGGATGCCGGCAATACGGTGATCGTTATCGAGCACAACCTCGATGTGATCAGCCAAGCGGACTGGATCATCGATATGGGACCGGACGGAGGGAGCAAGGGCGGTCAAGTGGTGTTCGAGGGCACGCCTACTCAGATCATCCACGCGGAGAAGTCGATTACGGGAAAATACTTGAAGTAATACTAAGCGTTAAGAAGATGATTCCTATATTCTTTAGGGGTCATCTTTTTTATTGAAGCTGGTCGATTCGGTCAATTCATTTCTTTACAGTTATATATCTTTATAGTAATATATATTATATAATATGGAAGAAAATAAATTGGAGGGATGACATGGACGGCAAAGTTTTACGACATGAAGGAAGACGAGTGGTTAAGTTCGAGCGTAATCTCAATCATCCGGTTGAAAAAGTATGGACGGCGATAACGAGTCCGAACCGGATCGTCCATTGGTTAACGGCTGAAGCTCGATTCGATCTGATAATGGATGGCAAGATTTCATTTCAATGGGACAACGGCGATGTGGTTCATGGGGTATTCACCAAGGTAAATCCTCCGAATGAATTGGAGTACACCTGGGAAGAGAAGTCATCGGGACAATCCTTGGTTCGATGGGAATTGAGGGACGAAGGTGACGGATGTCATCTCCGCTTGACTCATACGTTTTATGAATCCGCTGAAGTGGGTGATTTTCTGGCGGGCTGGCACGTCCATTTGGATATGCTGGATGTGGTCCTTCAAGAGAAGCATGTCGACTTCCCTTGGGGGCGTGTTAAAGAAATGCGCGAGAAATATGCTTCCATAATGAATTTAGAGAAGGAGGGTTAAGATGCGAAAGACGCTTGATATTCAGCATCGTACATTCATAAATGCCACACCGGACAGGGTATATGAGACGCTTACAACAGGTGAAGGATGGGATGCGTGGTTTACTCAAGGTACGACGATCGATGCTAGACCGGGTGGAAGCATACATTTTCGATTCAAGGATTTCGGTCCGGACCATATTTCTTTGGAGGACGGCGGAGCCATTCTGGAAATGGTCGCTGGCGAAAAATTCGTTTATCAATGGACGCCGGGGGAAACGACGACGACAATTTCATTTACGTTGAGGAAGCTTGGCGAAGGGACCTTGGTTAGTTTAACGGAATCGGGATATCAGCGATCCGAACAGGATTTGAAAGCTTTCGGAGATTGCGCGGTCGGGTGGGGAGAGGCATTGACTCTGCTGAAATTTTACTTGGAACATGGCATTACGTACGGCACCGTACCGCGACATCGCGAGGAAAAGCCGATGACAAAGGAATATTCAATACGGACAGATAACTTCACGAAAATTCAGAAATGAACCTAAGGTGCAAAGGATGAAAAATAGTATATTTGAAGTTTTGTCGGAGCCGCATAGACGGTCTATGCTAGATCTGTTGCGCATCCGCGAGCGGTCAGTCGGGGAGCTTGTGGACAAGTGCCAGTTGAGTCAACCGGGAGTTTCCAAGCATCTTAGAATATTACGAGAAGCCGGATTGGTAGAGGTAAGATCCGTATCCCAGAAAAACATTTATTCCATACGTCCGGAGCCGCTTCAGGAAGTCGATAGGTGGTTGGAGTCCTATCGTCATTTCTGGTCCAGCAAGCTTGATGCACTCGAGACTTTCCTTGACCAAGAGGAAAATTAGAAATCGAAAACGCAAGCAGGTGAACGCGAGCGTCTAATCGAAGACAATAATAATAGTCGCAGAGTGCCGGCGGTCATGCCTGTACTCTGCGACTATTTGGCGCGTAACGGATCAAGAAACTAAGCTCATTGGGCAGCCTCGTCGGCCGATGGGCCGTACATCCCCGGCACCGGAATATCGAGAAGCCGCAAGTATACCCCGAGCTGTGCCCGGTGATGAACCATGTGGCTCAATCCGAAGGAGCGGAGCGCAAGAGCCTTCGGTTCGCGGAGGATCATATGGTCGCCGTGGCGTAACGTCCATTCCTCGCCGAGCGTAAGCTCATCGCATTCGGCGATGAGCTTCTCCAGCTTGCCGACGTTCGCGTCGAACTCCTCAAGAACTTCCGCGCGTCTTTCCAAGGCGGTCCGCCGCTGCGGAACGGTTGCAAGATCGAACTCCGGATACTGAAAAATCGCGATTTGCCAGTTCAGCAGGTTGATCAGGTGCGTGGCCAGTCCGCCGAGCGTCATCGATTTCTCGTGCGGCTTCCACGACATATGCTCCTCGGGCAAGCGTTCCAGGACGCGGCGTGTCGTCGCCAGTTCATGCAATGCGTCGCCGACGATCAGTTGTTTGAACATAAATTCCTCTCCTTTCTTATGGTTTAGAATACTATAAACTCAGAAAGAAAGGAAAGGATTTACAGTGGGTGCTTGAGGCAATTATGAGATCGACTAGCAAATCTAGCGAACGCGTTATTTCGATTGCAGGAATTCGAGCACGATGCTCATGAATTCGGATTGAAATTCTACATTGGGCAGGTGAACTGCAGGCAGCATGACTAGCTTCGCGTTCGGCACGGTCTCGGCGATCAATTCGCCGTGGCTGGGGAGTGTCACCGTATCATACTGACTGGCAATGACTAGCGTCGGGGCGTCGATAAGGGTGACGGTTCGGCGCATATCCATGTCGCGGATAGCTGCCCAGCTTCCTGCAATTCCTTGAGGACGAGTAGCGAGTATCCCATTGCGAAACGCTGCGACGAGCTCATTCTTCGATTCTAGCATATGCGAAGGGAACCAGTTCTTGATGAACATATCGGCGAAATCGGAGATCTTCTCTGGTTGCAGCACTGAGGTAATTAGACCCTGCCACTGCTCGGCCGGCCCAAGGTAGGAGGAGGTATTGCTCAGAATGAGCCGATCGATCCGTTCGGGAGCATAGATGCCGAGCCATTGTCCGATGATACCGCCTAGCGACAGTCCGAGGAAATGGACACGATCAATATGAAGAGTGTCGAGGAGCTCGATTACATCCCTTCCCAGTCTGTCGAACGAATAAGGACCATCGGGCGTATCCGAGTCGCCATGCCCCCGATAGTCGTAACGTAATACGCGATAATGCAGAGAAAATTCAGCGAGCTGACCGTTCCACATGTTCATCGAGGTGGCAATGGAGTTCGCCAGCATTAGCACGGGCTTACCGGCTGTTCCATCGATTCGATAAGCAATCCGAACTCCATCACCGGTCGTAAAAAAGTTTAACCCATCGGTTGCTCTTGTTTCGTTTAATGTTTTTGTCATCGCTCTCATTCTCCTCGCTGGTTATTAGTGACATTTTATTGGAATTGACCTACAATTTGAATGAAATAATTAAGGAGTTAGGGGCTCAAAAACTTAAATATATCGTTATTTTTCCAGCCGTGACTTCTATAAATGAGGTGCCCCGATTATGGATCAAACCGATTATAAAATATTGTCCATCATTCACGATAATGCGAGGATAACGGTTTCCGAAATGAGTCGAATGATCGCGATGTCGCAGCCGGCAGTAACGGAACGACTTCGAAAGCTGGAGGAGCAGGGGATAATCAAGGGTTATCGAGCGGAGCTTTCCTTGTCTAAGCTTGGCAAGCATACAACCGCGTTCGTCATGTTGAAATCGAACAAATGCAAGGAGTTCGAAACCTTCGCCGAAGCGGCTCCCGAGATCGTCGATTTCTACAGAACTAGCGGAGAGTACAACTTTTTATTGAAGGTTGTAACCGAAACAAGCGAAACCTTGGAGAATTTTCTTGAAACCTGCCATACATTCGGTTTTTCATCGACCCTTGTTGTGCTTTCCACGCGTTTCGAGGATAAAATGTTGTTGCAAGATGTAATGGGTTAAAAACGCAACGATTCAAGAAGAGATTCCGGCAATGGACGAAATTCTGGATCGAAAAACGCAAAATAGCTGCCCGAGATAAAATCAAAAACGTAATTGCGAATGATTAAACTATTTTTTCGTATTGTTTTTAACTGCATCCAACGATTTCCATGTCGATGGGAGCTCAGCAAACCTCGTTAATTAATAAGCCATTGTGAGTGAAAATACGATTCGGGAAACGGTACAGAGGCGGGATTTTATGCTAGGATTCGCTGAGCTACATAAAAAGCTGGGTTTAATCGGTACGGTTGCAACGCTGACGATTACGCTTGCGGCATGCACGCCGGAAAACGCGAACCAGGAGAAATACGAGGACAGAGCTCCGCTGGCGAGCGTCGCTGTGCTTGAAGATGAAATGCGAAGCGAAAAACCCGTCGAACGACTTAATCCATCCGACAGAGCGCCCGTACTTGAGAAACGAGAATTAAAATGGAATGTAATATCCTCCAACGATGCGCTCAACCCATGTCCGTGCATGTATGAAAGCATGCCGATCATCGGAGATCTAAGCGTTGCGCCCGCATCGTTAATTGGAAACCATGCCACCGTCGCGTTCGAGGAAATCGAGTTCGGCAGCTTCGGGGAAGCCAAGCTGTATGTCGTGGCGCGCGACCGTTACGTCGGCGATACGAATAAGGACGAGAACTATGAAGGCTTTACTTACGAAGCATGGCTTGTCGCATTGGGGGACAAGATCGATATTGAAGGCACCCGATTCGCATCGGCCGTCACGGTCACGGGCCAATCGAGCATGAGAGACGCTTACGACAAAGGTAAACAGCTCAGTAAATACGCCGTTCTTTCCGAGGGTAACGGAGATGATATTCTGCATTCTCAATCGAACAAGGAAGACGGAGTCGCACTCATCAGCGTCGATTTCACGAAACAGACAGCCGTTCTCGAGAATCAGAGCGATCGCGACGTCGATCTGACGGGCTGGGGACTGGACGGGACGAATAAAAGGGAAGGCTACGTTTTCTCGGAGGGAACGTTATTGAAGGCGGGAGGCAAGCTGACCATTATCGCCGGGCTGACGGAGCGTATGAGTCCTCGACAGGGCGTAATTCTATGGGATAACAATCGGTTTCCATGGCGATACGACGGCGATCAAGCCGTATTGCGCAATGCGGATGAAGAGGTCGTCAGCCACGTCGAGAGGCCGAATCTGACGGAGCCCGTAATTATCGGAGTGTATAAAAACATGCCGATTACGGAAAAGATTACCTCTAACCCGGACGTAACTTCCGCGATTATTGCGATCAGGACGGCGGGCGGTACGTCGATGGACAAGCTTCGGATCAACGAGGTAGATCAGGCGAAAGCCTCGAACGGTCGCACGATCTGGATGCTTAAGCTACGACCGGAAGGGCAGAACGAAGGCGCATTCGTGGATGTGCGGATCGATCCGGATAACGGAGAGCTCCTAATGGTTTCCGGTATCGGCGAGGCGGAAAACCAAGCGCTCGATTACGAGGACGCAGGCGCGCTTGAGAAGCTAGCGAACGATCAGTTACGCTTGCTCTTGGGCGATGCTCATGCCGAATATAAGTTGATCGACTTTGTTGAGAAACACGGATACGCCGAGATGACTGTGGCGAGAGGGAACCAGGATATTTACCTGCTCGTCTATTCCGAAACGGAAGGCTTTAAGAGCGTAGCAAGACCTTGGTTGTACGGTCTGCAATGAGATACAATTGGATCACAGTCAATAGAATGAGGAGTGTGCCATCATGCCAAAAGGTGAAAGGAATACGAAGATCGATCCTTTTTTCGCCAAAGAGAAAAAGTGGAAGGCAGAATTCGAGAAGTTGAGAGAGATCGTTCTTGACTGCGAATTGAAAGAAGAATTTAAGTGGATGCATCCTTGTTACACGTTTCAGAATAACAACGTCGTTATCATTCATGGATTTAAGGAATATTGCGCGCTTCTGTTTCACAAAGGAGCTTTATTAAAAGATCCCCATAAGATCCTGATCCAACAAACGAAAAATGTACAGGCGGCGCGCCAGATTCGGTTCACCAACGCTGAAGAGATCGATGGGATGCAGCTTATTATCAAAACGTATATCGATGAAGCCATCGTAGTCGAAAAATCCGGTTTGCAAGTGGAGTATAAAAAGAATACGGAATATGCCGTTCCTGAAGAGCTACAAAATAAATTCACGGAAATTCCTGAATTGAAAGTTGCTTTCGAAGCATTGACGCCCGGACGTCAAAGAGGGTACCTGCTTCATTTCTCCGCACCCAAGCAATCCAAAACTCGGGATTCGCGGATTGAAAAATATTTGCCGAAAATTCTTAATGGTAAGGGAATGGACGATTAGTATTCGATGAACGAATTGTGAAAGAGAGGTCATGTATGATGCCGAACAAACAAGAAGTTATCCCGTTACTCCTCAAGATGGACGCGGGCGGCACGCCATTCCCGGTTCATGCAGCGGTAATTTGGGACGGGGAGGAAGCTACGCTTGTCGATACCGGTATTCCTGGGCAACACGAGTTGATTCGATCGGCGCTGGAAGAGCAGGGAATACCTTTCGAACGGGTGACCCGAATTCTCATCACTCATCAAGACCGTGACCATATCGGAAGTTTGCCCGAACTCGTCTCTGGCGGCGACCGAATCGAAGTGTTATGCCACGAAGTCTGCAAACCCTACCTCGAGGGGAAGGCGCCGCTTATCAAGAGCGGCATGCTCGCAACGCCCGTCTCAGTGACCCGCACGTTCCAAGACGGAGACACCCTGCCGATCGCCGGCGGCTTACGCGTCGTCTACACCCCGGGTCATACGCCGGATCATACCAGCTTCTACCACGAGCCTAGCCGCACGCTGATTTCCGGCGATGCGTTAACTGCGCAGGACGGTAATCTTATGCCTTTTAACCCGAGTTTCACTCCGAATAAGGAGGAAGCAGTGCGCTCGATCGAGAAGCTACTTGATTTTGATATCGATACGGTCATTACCTACCACGGCGGTGTTTGCAGCGGCAACATTCGAGAACGGCTGATGGAAATCGTGAGAACGACTCCGAGGGAATAGTTAGGCGAAACGCCATTTGAAATTGAAGTCCAGCTTACAAAAAACAATGACTATTCGATAAAGTCTGTGCGATAGCGTTAGGCTTATTCGACTTTATGCGACGATGTTCGTTAAATTCTCTTAGAGTCTGTATAGAAATATGCTCTTATCGCGTCATATTTCTACCATTACGGTCATGATGACCGTCGTCACTATCGGGAGGGACATTTAACAATTTACAATTTAAGTGAGATTTTACGGAGTCTCCTAATCGTTCAATATTCGAAAAAAAAGAAGAGGAGGTTAGTTGATAACAGCGATACGAACTATACCCAACACAACTTAAAGCTAGATAGAATATTTTTGCTCTGTACGGGCGTTATCTTCTTAGCCTTAAATTTAATGAAACGATTCAAGCAAAGTAAATAACGAGAGATGATCCGAACTTCCGATCGTTAGACGATCTAACATTGGAGGTTCGGTTTTTTAATGAATAAGAACGACATTGCGGCAATAAGTCGGAAAAACGCAAATCGGAGGTCGTATTCCAAGTGGTCGCATGTTCCCGTCGCCTTTTACAATAGAATCATGTTCATCCAAACGGGAGGTTCTAGCCATGCACCGAGATTTGAGGAAATTATTGGCCGAGATGACATTGGAGGAGAAAGCTAGTCTGTGCTCGGGACTCGATTTCTGGAGCACGAAAGGAATCGAGAGGTTGGGCATTCCTTCCATTATGCTCACCGATGGACCGCATGGGCTTAGGAAACAGCGGGCTTCAGCGGATCACCTCGGTCTGTTCGATAGCGTTCCGGCGACTTGTTTTCCTTCGGCGGCGGGGCTGGCCAGTTCTTGGGACCGGGACCTGATCCGAAAGGTAGGGGAAGCTTTGGGTGAGGAATGCCAAGCGGAAGACGTTGCCGTATTGTTAGGTCCCGGAGCGAATATTAAGCGTTCGCCTTTATGCGGAAGAAACTTCGAATATTTCTCCGAGGATCCGTTCTTGTCCGCGGAACTTGCGGCTAGCCATATCCAGGGAGTGCAAATTCAAGGCGTCGGCGCGTCGTTAAAGCATTTCGCGGTGAACAATCAGGAGCATCGCCGAATGACGATCGATGCGATCGTGGACGAACGAACGCTCCGCGAAATATATTTGGCCAGCTTCGAGGGAGCGGTGAATCAAGGGCGTCCGTGGACGGTTATGTGCTCATACAACAAAGTCAATGGGGAATACGCCTCCGAGCATGTCGGCCTTCTGACCGAAATATTGAAGGAAGAGTGGGGGTTCGAAGGTTTTACCGTATCCGATTGGGGAGCCGTGAACGAACGGACGCGCGGTCTCGCCGCCGGGTTGGACCTGGAGATGCCCGGCAACGGAGGCGCGGGAGACCGAGAAATCGTGTCGGCGGTCCGACGAGGCGATCTGCCGGAAGAAGCAGTTGACCGCGCCGTCATGCGGGTGCTTTCCGTCATCTTCAAAGCGGCGGACGGAAAAAGGGAAGGCGCTGCCTATGATCCGAACGCCCATCACCGGCTAGCCCGGGAAGTCGCAAGAGAGTCGATGGTGCTGTTGAAGAACGAAGGGGAGCTGTTGCCCCTGCCGAAAACCGGAAAAATCGCGCTGATCGGCGAGATGGCCGTTCGTCCCCGTTATCAGGGAGGCGGAAGCTCCCATGTTAATCCGACTAGAATGGATGACTTGCGCGAGCAGCTCTTATTGTCCGCGGGAGGCGGAGTTGAGATCGTCTACTCGCAAGGTTACGAGTTGGATCGGGACGACGAAGTCGAGGAACTGTCCGCCGAAGCCGTTCGAGTCGCGGAGGAGGCGGATGTCGCGATCGTCGTGCTCGGTCTTCCCGAACGGTTCGAGTCGGAAGGATTCGACCGATCCCATCTTCGGTTACCGGATAATCAATCGCGCTTGCTTGAAGCCGTTTCGAAGGTGCAAAGCCGCATCGTGGCGATACTATCCAACGGATCGTCCGTCGAGATGCCTTGGCTAAGCAGTGCCGGTGCCATCCTAGAAGCCTATCTTGGCGGGCAAGCTCTCGGTGGCGCATTGGCGGATCTGATCTTCGGCGACGCCAACCCCAGCGGTAAACTGGCGGAAACGTTCCCCGTCGACCTTAGGCACAATCCTTCCCATCCTTATTTCCCGGGGGAAGGCGATCGCGTGGAATATCGGGAGGGGATATTCGTCGGTTATCGCTACTACGACGCCAAAAATATCGAGCCGCTATTCCCGTTCGGACATGGGCTTAGCTACACGACGTTTCAATATTCCGGGCTCTCGGTGGATAAGAAAGACATGGAGGATACCGATTCGCTTACGATCCAAGTCGAGGTATCGAATACCGGTGACCGCCCGGGCAAAGAAGTCGTGCAGCTGTACGTTCGAGACGTACATAGCGGAGTGATCCGGCCGGAGAAAGAGCTGAAAGGATTTGCCAAGGTGTATTTGGAACCGGGACAATCCCGTACGATCACGTTTCAACTGGATAAACGGGCATTTGCTTATTACAATACGGACATCGGAGATTGGGCGGTCGAAAGCGGAGACTTCGAAATGTTGGTCGGAAAATCTTCGGCGCAGATCGAGCTTCGGGAGACGGTATTCGTACATTCTAAAGCGGCTCCGGGAAAAAAATATACGCGAAATACGGCCATCGGAGATTTGATGACGGACCCGCGAGCTATCCCGGCCGTACAGGGGCTCCTTGCGAATACGCCTTTCGGCGCGTCCTCGGCGATCGCGAACGAAGATTCCATCTCAGCCATGATGGCTGCCGCGTTGAAAGACATGCCGTTGCGCGGTTTGGCCGCGTTCAGCGGCGGAGCGTTCTCCAACGAAACAATCGACGAGATGCTCAGAGAGCTGAACGCCGATTAAACGCACGATTAACCTTAAGGGAGGGAATCGCAATTGAATTCCAAATGGACCGAAACCGAAACCAGCCAACAATCGATTCGCTATATCGATAATCCCGGAGGCAGCAAGCTCGGATACTCCGTTTCTTCCGGAATCGGTATTCTTACGGAAGACGGCTTCGCCTTCAAGGACCTGAACAGGAGCGGCAAGCTTGAGCCTTACAAAGATTGGCGGCTGCCGCCTCATGAACGCGCCAAAGATCTGGCGTCCCGGCTCAGTCTCGAAGAGATTGCCGGGCTGATGCTGTACAGCACTCATCAAGCGGTTCCCGGATCGTTCGCCTTCTTTCCCGCCACGTACGGGGGCAAACCGTTCGCGGAGAGCGGGGCGGAGCCGCACGCGTTGTCCGATCAGCAGACCGCGTTCTTGACGAACGATTATTTGAGGCATGTTCTTGTAACGACGGTTTCCGATCCCGCAACGGCTGCCCGATGGAGCAACAACGTGCAAGCGCTCGTAGAAGGCCTCGGGCATGGTATTCCCACCAATAACAGCTCGGATCCTCGACACAGCACGGAATCCAGCGCGGAATTCAACGCGGGCGCGGGCGGCCGCATCTCGATGTGGCCCGAGCCTCTCGGTCTAGCGGCCACCTTCGATCCGGCTACCGTTCGCCGATTCGGCGAAATCGCCGCACAGGAATACCGGGCGCTCGGAATCGCGACCGCGTTATCCCCCCAGATCGATCTGGCGACCGATTCGCGCTGGATGCGAACGAACGGTACGTTCGGAGATGATCCGAAGCTGGCGACGGATCTCGCCCGCGCTTATATCGACGGATTCCAGACGTCTCAGGGAGACCGTGAAATCGGAGGGGGCTGGGGATACGACAGCGTCAACGCGATGGTGAAGCACTGGCCCGGCGGAGGGTCCGGGGAAGGCGGAAGGGACGCGCATTTCGGGTATGGAAAGTACGCTGTCTATCCCGGCAATCAATTCGAAACGCATCTGCTCCCTTTCACGGAAGGGGCGTTTAAGCTAGAGGGCGGAACCGGCCAAGCGTCGGCCGTCATGCCTTACTATACGATTTCCTTCGGACAGGACGACCTGAACGGAGAAAACGTCGGCAATTCCTACAACGTTTACTTGATTCAGAACCTGTTGCGCGACGAATACGGTTACGATGGGGTCGTCTGCACCGATTGGGGAATTACGAACGACGAAGGAGAAGATATCACGAAGCTGTTTCCCGGCGGACGATGCTGGGGAGTGGAAGAAGGTTACACGGTAGCGGAGCGGCATTATAAGCTGATCATGGCCGGAGTCGACCAATTCGGCGGCAATAACGAGATCGCTCCGATTATCGAAGCGTACAGGATCGGAACCGCCGAGCACGGAGAAAGCTTCATGCGCCGTCGCTTCGAACAATCGGCGGTCAGGCTACTGATCAACATTTTTCGCTTGGGATTATTCGAGAATCCTTATCTGGACCCGGAGGAAACCGCTGCAACGGTCGGCAACGCGGCGTTCATGAAGGAAGGTTTCGAGGCTCAGCAACGGTCGATCGTCATGCTGAAGAACGAATCGGGCACTACATTGCCGCTTGCCAAGCGCAGCAAAGTTTACGTGCCTAAGAGGTTCGTACCGGCCGGCGTGAATTGGTTCGGCTTTCCGACTCCGGAATCGTTCGATTACCCCGTAAGTCTCGAAGTCGTACGCGGTTATTTCGACGTGACGGACGATCCGGAAGAAGCGGATTGCGCGCTTGTGTTCATTCACGGCGCCGATTCAGGCAGCGGTTACAGCAAGGTAGACGCGGAAGCCGGAGGCAACGGGTACGTGCCGATAAGCTTGCAATACGGCGAGTATACCGCCGCGGACGCACGCGAACGAAGCCTTGCCGGAGATTCGCGGCCGACGGACGTCGAGAACCGTTCGTATAAAGGCAAGTCAGTTACCGCTCATAACGCTCCGGATTTGGACCTGGTACTGCAAACGAAAGCGCTTATGGGGGAGAAGCCGGTCGTCGTCTCGCTGCTGCTGTCGAAGCCGACTGTCGTTCGCGAGTTCGAAGCGTCCGCGGACGCGATTCTCGTGCACTTCGGCGTACAAACCCAAGCGATGCTCGACGCGATGACCGGGGAAGCGGAGCCGAGCGGCTTACTTCCGATGCAATTGCCAGCCGATATGGATACCGTGGAACGGCAGCGGGAGGACGTGCCCCGGGAGTTGATTCCGCACGTTGACGCCTCTGGCCATGCTTACGATTTCGCCTTCGGTTTGAATTGGTCCGGCGTCATTCAGGACGAGAGAACGGCTCGTTACAATGTTCCCGCAATCTCGCAATCTTGATGCTAGCAAGCAAAAACGGCTGCCGCCGTCCTTAGGCATGGCGGGAAGCTGTTTTTGTCGGAGACGATTCGGAAATGTAAAGCAAATTTCATACATTCTGAATCGTTAATCGAGGACACCCGATAATCGGGTGTCTTTCGTGCATCGAAACGGGATGAGATAATGGAAGAACTTCCCGCTAGAAGGAGCGTCGTTGCGCATGCGTCAACTTAAACCTTTTCTCCATTCGCTACGTTTTAAGCTATTCGCCGTAATTACCCTGATTATGGCGCCATTGATCGCGTTGCTTATCATTAACAACGCTTATTCGATCGATGTCGTTCGTAACCAAGTCGCGCAATCGAACAAGAACATGTTGAGTCTGTATATGAACCAGATTGACCGCAACCTGCAAGAGGTCGACAATTACTTGTTTAATCTGTCGGAAACGGAGACGGACCTGCTGGAATTGAATAAACGCAAATCCGAAAATGAAACCGTATACACGCTAGCCAAGCTGCGCATTTTCCAAGATCTTCTGCAAGACATTACCTATTATCCGTCTATCGATTCGTTTTTCGTATATTCCGAGCCCAACGAAGAATTGATTATGACGCAAACTTTCGGGGATACTCTCGAGGCCCGCGAAACCGTGAAAAGCGATATCGTCGCGATGATCGAACAGGCGTCGGACGATTTCGATTTCTCCCAATGGCACGCGTGGAAAGGCAAACGAGACTATCATATGTTTCACTTGATCAAAACCGGCGATGTCTATGTCGGCGCGTGGGTCAACAGCAAGAAGCTGATCGTACCGTTGAGCTTGATCGATCTGGGCGAATCGGGCGCGGCGTTGCTGGCTACGGATCGGCTCATCCCGATCAACCATGCCGAGCTAGTCGAAGACAACGGAATCGACCTGCGATTTTCTAAAGATTCGTACAGCCTTAGCGGGAAACACGCGCAGTACCTCGTCATGGGAGAAACCTCGAAAGAAGGAGGGTTCAGCCTGATCGCGCTCGTCCCGGAGAGCGAGATTCTTGAACGTCTCCCCGATCTCCAGCGCATATCGACTCTCATCTCGATTGCAGGGGCGCTTTTCCTGCTTCTCTTCCTGTACGCGATGCGCAGAGTGTTCCTGCTTCCGATCAAGAGCATCGTCGTGGCTATGCGCAAGCTTCAAGGCGGGAAATGGGACGCGCGGCTGGAGAAGGCTTCTAGCTCGACCGAATTCGAGCTGATGAACGAGACGTTTAACCGGATGATCGGCGAAATTCATGAGCTGAAGATCAACGTATACGAAGAAAAGCTGAATCATCAGCGCGCGGAGCTTCGTCACTTGCAGTTGCAAATCAATCCCCACTTTTTCCTGAATTCGCTTAACATCATATACAATTTGGCGACGGTGAGAGACTACGCGCTTATCCAAGAGATGTCCAAATGTTTGGTCGCCTATTTCCGTTTTATGTTCAGGAGCAGCTCTTACTTCGTCTCGCTAAGGGATGAATTGAAGCATTCCGCCAACTATTTGCGAATCCAGGAATTAAGATTTCCCGGCATATTCGCTTACCGGCTCGATTCTCCGGACAGCTTGCTGGATATCGAAGTTCCGCCTCTCGTAATTCAAACGATCGTGGAAAACACGATCAAACACGCGGTTAGCATCGATAAGCCGATCCGCATCGACGTCGAGGTCGCACTGGAGCATGCCGACGCCGATGGTGCGCCTATCGTGGCAATCCTAATCCGGGACACCGGCCCGGGTTTTTCGGAGGAAGCGCTGCGAAGGTTGAAGGACGCGGAGGGAATGCCGGGGGAGGAAGGCGAGCACATCGGCATCTGGAACGTAAAGCGAAGGCTCCGCTTGCTCTATCAGGACAAAGCTTCGATCGCATTCTATAACGAAAGGCAAATTCAAGGAGCGACGGTGAGGATTACGTTGCCGGTACAATCCGCATGAGGGGGGCATCGCCAATGCATCACGTTTTGCTCGTCGACGACGAGGTTCATGCCGTCAGAGGGCTGCAGGCAGGCGTCGACTGGGAGCGGTTAAACATCTCCGCCATACATACCGCGCATAGCTTAAAGCAAGCGCAGGACGTATTCCGGTCGCAGCCGGTTAGCCTGATGATCTGCGATATCGAGATGCCCATGGGTTCCGGCTTGGATCTGTTGGAGTGGACCAGAGAAAACTTTCCCCGGACGGAGACGATATTTCTGACTTGCCATTCCGACTTTTCTTTCGCGAAGCAAGCGATCCACTTGCAAAGCTTCGGGTATTTGCTTAAGCCGGTCGATTACTCCGAGTTGGAAGGCGTTATCGCGAACGCGCTGGAGAAGATTCGCAAAGATCGGGAGCTTCATTCGTTCGAAGAAACGTACAAGCATTATCTCGGCTTATGGGATAAACATCGACCGGTCATGGCGGAAAGATTCTGGCAGGATCTTCTCCGGCAGACGTTCGCGTCGACCCCGGAAGCAGTAAGGGAGCAGGCGTCGAGAATCGGTTTAATCTACTCGGATGACGTTTCGTTCTTATCGGTCTACATTACCGTGCGCGAATGGCATCAAGCATGGAATCCGCGAGACGAACGGATTATGGAGTTCGCGCTGCGCAACGCGGCGGAAGAAGGAGTCGCCGGAAGAGGCACCGTCGTTCCGCTTGAGGCGGGCTCGCTGTTGGCCGCCATTCCGTCCGAAGCCGAATTTGTCATGCCGCCTGTCCAAGCGGCTTGCGACTCTTTTATCGCGTTCTGCAATTCGAATTTGCATTGCGACATCAATTGCTATATCGGCAAGCCGGTCAAGCTGCACGAAATGCCCGCCATGCTTCGACGGTTGCAGGACCTGGATGAAAACAACGTCACTCGGGTCAATCGGACGTTATTCCTCTATGAAACCGGCAAGAAAGAGAATCGAACGACCCGAATGCCGCCGGCTCCCGTGGAAGAATGGGCCTTGTGGATGAAGCAGGGAGCTAGGGAGAGGCTAACCGCCGGCATCGTAAGCTATCTGGACTCTTGGAGAGGGGATGAAGTTGAAGCGGATTCCCATTCGCTGCACCTGTTCTATCAGGATTTTCTGCAGATGGTTTACTTCATTCTCCAGTCGAAAGGCTTGCAAGCTAATCTAGTATTTTCCCGCAACCTGATGACGGATAAGCCCGCAACGGTGCTTCGTTCCGTCTCGTCGCTTCGGGAGTGGGTGTTGTACGTACTGAGCGTGGCGATGAATCGCTTGCACGATTCCGAGGAAAATATGTCGATCGTTGATAAGGTGAAGCGCTACATACACGATCAACTCGGATTGCAGAGCTTATCCCGCGAAGACGTTGCGAACCATGTGTTCCTGAATCCCGATTACTTAACGAGGGTGTTCAAGAAGGAAACCGGCTTCTCCATATCCGATTACATGCAGCAGCAAAGGATCGAATTCGCCAAGAGGTTGCTCTGCGATTCCCGTCTTTCGGTCAGCGATATCGCCGTCGAAATCGGGTATACGAACCTTTCTTACTTCTCCACGCTATTCAAGAGAACGACGGGATTGAACCCGATCGACTACCGCAAGCAATGCTCGAGGAGATGACGGCCCGTTGCGGAAACTCCCGAATCCGGAACAAGTCGGAATAACGAAAACACGAAGTCGTGTTCGTGGTAAGCGCCGGTTGTCTGCTGCTTATACAATGAAGAAGTAACAGCAACGAATCGAGGAGGAAGCGCATGCAACGGACAGGATGGCGCGCGGCGCTGAAGAAAGCGAGACGCTACAGGGCACTGCTGATCATGGTCGTGCCCGGATTGATCTATTTGATCATCAACAATTATTTGCCGATGTTCGGCGTCATGATCGCCTTTAAGAACATCAATTACGCGAAAGGAATTCTCGGCAGCGATTGGATCGGCTTCAGCAATTTCGAGTATCTGTTCAAGACGTCCGACGCGCTGATCATTACCCGCAACACGCTGCTCTACAACGGCGGGTTTATCGTGCTCAACACGGTTCTCGCCATCGCGGTCGCCATACTGCTCAACGAAGTACGGCATAAAATCGCGGCAAGATTTTATCAAAGCATCATTTTGCTTCCTTTCCTTATCTCGATGGTCATCGTAGGTTATTTGGTTCTGTCGATGCTCAACGTCGAGAACGGCCTGCTCAATCGCTTGCTGCCGGCG
The DNA here is from genome assembly GCF_012849095.1 of Cohnella herbarum. Classification (NCBI taxonomy): domain Bacteria; kingdom Bacillati; phylum Bacillota; class Bacilli; order Caryophanales; family Paenibacillaceae; genus Cohnella; species Cohnella herbarum. The sequence continues at coordinate 1,470,827 of NZ_CP051680.1, read as the reverse complement.
TTCGGAATCGAACCGATATCCTGGTACAGCGAGCCGAAGTATTGGCCCTATATTCTAACGATCGTGAACGTGTGGAAGAACGTCGGTTATCTGTGCGTCATCTTCCTGGCCGCGATTATCGGAATCGATCAAGAATATTACGAGGCCGCGACGATCGACGGCGCGAATAAATGGCAACAAATCAAGGGCATTACCGTCCCGTTGATCATGCCGACCATTACGGTGCTAACGCTCCTTGCGATCGGGCGAATTTTCTACTCCGATTTCGGGCTTTTCTACCAAGTGCCGCTGAACTCCGGTCCTCTGCAGCCGACGACGGACGTCATCGATACGTACGTATATCGCGGCCTGATGACGTTAGGAGACATCGGGATGTCTTCCGCCGCGGGCTTGTACCAATCTCTTGTCGGGTTTGTTCTCGTTATCCTGTCGAATTACGTCGTCAGTCGAAGAAACCGAGAACAGGCTTTATTCTGAGAAGAGAGGGGGACCCGAGATGAAATCGATACAAATGAATCAGACTTTCGTTCACGCCGTGTTATTCGTACTCGCTTGCGCTTGTTTGTTTCCGTTCCTGCTGCTGTTCATGTCATCGATCACGGATGAAAGCTCCATTATTCGCAACGGCTATTCGTTGTTCCCGGAACGCATCAGCATGGACGCCTACGCCTACCTTTGGACGGAAGCGTCCACGATGCTACGAGCTTACGGCATTACGGTATTCATTACCATAACGGGTACGTTCGTCGGGCTGCTCATCGCGGCTCTGCTCGCTTATCCGTTGTCGCGCAAAGACATGCCGCTTCGAACATCGCTTTCGTTCATCGTGTTTTTCACTTTGTTATTCAACGGGGGGCTCGTACCGACTTATCTCGTCTACACTGAGCTGTTCCACTTGAAAAACACGTTGATGGCGTTGATCATCCCGGGATTGCTTACGAACGGATTTTTCATTCTGTTGATCCGGACGTTCTTCTCGACCTCCATACCGGTTCCGATCATCGAATCGGCCTACATGGACGGGGCGTCGGAATTCAAAATCTTCTACCGCATCGTATTGCCGCTGTCGCTGCCGATCTTGGCGACGATCGGCTTGATGCTAACGATCAACTATTGGAACGACTGGTTTAACGCATTGATCTACGTGACCGACGCCAAGCTGTTCAGCATCCAAAGCTTGTTGAACCGGATGCTCAGCAACATTCAGTTTCTCCAGCAAAATACGCTAGGCAGTACGCAGGGACAAGCCGCGTCGCTGCCGACGAATGCGGTTCGCATGGCCATGGCGGTCGTCGGTATTCTGCCTATTGTCTGCATATACCCGTTCTTCCAGAAATACTTCGTGAAGGGGCTCACGATCGGAGCCGTTAAAGGTTGATCGGCTTTATCCGGACTTCCGGGTTCGGTGGCATACACACCATCATTAGGGGGATACGAAACATGTGGAGCAAACGCAAATCATCTACGATTCTGCTATCTGCGTTGTTGGCGTTAATGGCCTTGTTGGCCGCTTGCGGAAACGACAATAACAAGAACGGCGGGGCAACGGAAGGGGGAACGACGGCAAGCCCGGCGCAAGCCAACGAGAAGACGGCGAATTTGAAAATGGCTTACTTTAGCGTATCTAACACGAAAGACTTCAAAACGGTTCAAGACGCCATTAACATCATCGCGAAAGAGAAAATCAACGCGACCGTTGAACTGATGCCGATCGACGCAGGCTCATGGAACCAACAGATCAATTTACTGCTCGCGGGGAATGAGCCGCTTGACCTCATGCTAACGTCGACGATGTTTAATTTCAGCAACCAAGTCGCTAAGGGTCAACTGCTTCCGCTCGACGAATTACTCGAAAAATACGGCCCTACGATCAAAGACACGATGGAGCCGGCCATCTACAACGCGACGAAGATCGACGGCAAAATATACGGCGTACCTAGCGTGCGGGATACGGCGGCGGATTACGGATTGATCATGCGCAAGGATCTGGTCGACAAGCACGGGATCGATTTGTCCGCGGTCAAGACGTTTGCCGACGTGGAATCGATTCTCAAGACGATCAAGGACAAGGAACCGGGTATCTCCCCGCTTGTTCCACGGTCTCAGGCGCTTCCGATCGTCACCGATATATTGAGCGGTTCGATCGATATGCTCGGCGACAACATGGGCGTGCTGCCGCTCGCGAATAACGATACGAAAATCGTCAACCTCTATGAAACGCAGGAATATGCCGATGCGGTCGCTTTGGTTCGCAAATGGTATCAAGCCGGATACATCATGCAGGATGCCGCGACGACGCTGGAAACTTACAGCAGCTTGGTCAGAGCGGGCAAAGCGTTCAGCTATTTCTCCAACACGAAGCCCGGGTTCGAGCAGCAAGAGACAGGGCTGAACGGACACGAGATGGTCGCGGTTCGACTGACGAAACCGGTATCCAGCTCTTCGAACGCGACATCCATGATGATCTCGATTCCGCATAACAGTTCGGATCCGGATAAGGCGATGCAACTGATGAACCTGTTGTATACGGACAAGGAGATCGTGAATCTATTAACGAACGGCGTAGAGGGCAAGCACTACGTCAAGAACGAAGACGGCACGATTCAAACACCGGAAGGCGTCACGGATACCGGCTACCAATTCAACCAATGGGAAATTGGCAACAACGCGCTGTCGGCCGTGTGGAAAGGAACAGCGCCGGACATCTGGGAGCAGATGAGAGCTTTCAATAAATCGGCCACGTTCTCCAAGGCGCTAGGCTTTACGTTCGACTCGAACTCAGTGAAGAACGAAGTGGCGGCGGTCACGAACGTCGTCAACCAATACAAGGTCGGACTCGAGACGGGCACATTGGATCCTTCGACGCTGGGCGATTTCAACGGGAAGTTGAAGTCGGCGGGACTCGATAAAATTATCGCCGAGAAACAAAAACAGCTCGACGTATGGGCGGCATCGGAAGAAAAGTAAATACGAACCACTAAGTTCCGTTGTTCCGCCTCCATTCCGGGCTGGGCGCAGCTCACGTTCAACAACGTTCCGGTCATGAGGGGGTCAGTTGAAATCGATATAGGTTTCGCATAAATAAAAATCAATAGAAATAGCCACCCGTTAGGCGGTGGCTATTTCTATTGATTTTGCTCTAAACCTCGTCAATACGCACGGTTTCATCGTATTTTACGGCCATTTTGTATCATCTAGATATTGATCGTTAGTACCAACAAATACCTCTATACATACTGTATCTTGGAATATTGAATCGCATGTGCTACAATTGCTTTACTTCAATTACATATCTGTTTCGGCTAGGTACACTAAGGTAGCTTAATAGGGAAGCTAGTGCGATACTAGCGAAGTCCCCGCATCTGTAACGCTGACGGACGTTCGAATCTACTGTGCAATCGGCAGGGGAAGGGGACGCCGGGACGAAGCGAAGCCAGATGGACCTGCCAGACCGAAACGCTGTTTGCATTTCTCCGGGGGCTGAGAAATGAAGCGAATATAGCGGGATTTTCGGCAACGCTTGCGGCATGAAGAATGCGCATGTTCGGTTGCCGAAAATAACCACGCGATTCGGTAGAACCCCCCGGAGACGAGGGTGTTCTTTTTATTTGCGAATACGACTAGAGGAGACGAGAAGATGAAGCTTTATACAAGAACGGTATGTCCGAAATGCATGTGGATCAAATCAGAATTACAACGCGCGGGCGTCGAAGTCGAGATTATCAACGTCGATCATGACGCGGAAGCGTTTGAGAGGCTCGTGGCGGCAGGCGCGATGAGCGTGCCGGTCATGGAGGTCGAAGGCGAGTTCATTTTCGATACGAACGACATGGTCAAGCAATTGGAGAAAGCGAACGTATGATTGCCTTCGCGAGCCGTACGGGAAACGTTCGCTATATCGTTTCGCGGCTTCAATTGCCGGCGATCGAAATCGCCGATGACGTTAAGCTGACGCAGCCTTTTTTGCTGTTCACCTATACGGACGGGCTAGGCGATGTTCCGCGAATCGTGAAGGAGTTTATGGAGCGGTGCGGCGCGTATTGCCAAGGAGTGATCGTAAGCGGAAACAGCAACTTCGGCCATCGCGTATTCGGGGCGGCCGGCGATGCCCTTGCGCGGCAATGGCAAGTTCCGCTTGTCCGTAAAATCGACTTGCGAGGCTTCGCCGAAGATTACGAGGCGATTCGCCGTTATTACGAGCATGGTTTCCGGGAGGAGAGAGTCGGATGAAGTCTTATCTAAAGTTGAACAACGAAGTTCTTAATCAATACAGCCGGACGGGAAAGCTTGATCTCGTGAAAGACAAAGAGGCGACGCGCCGCTATTTTCTGGAGCACGTTAACGTAAAGTTGCGATATTTTATCGATACGGAAGAAAAAATTCGGTATCTTGTGGACGAAGGGTACTACGAAGCTGGCTTCCTTAAGCAATATTCGATGGAGTTCATCGAGCGGTTATACGAGAAAGCGTACGCGTACGAATTTCGTTTTCCGTCGTTCATGAGCGCCAGCAAATTTTATGAGAGCTATGCGATGAAGAGCCGGGACGGCGAGGAAATTCTCGAGAAGTACGAGGATCGCATCGTTATTATCTCTTTGTATTTAGCGCAAGGGGATGAACGGCTGGCGGAACGGGCGGTCGAAGCGATGATGTCGGCTTACCAACCGGCGACGCCGACCGCGCTCAATAGCGGCAAGATGGCGCGAGGAGAGCTCGTTAGCTGCTTCAAGTTGACGATGGACGATTCGATGAACAGTATTTCACAGAATATCGGATACTGCCTGGAACTGTCTCGCTTAGGCGGCGGTGTCGGGGTTAACTTAACCGACCTGCGACCGCTCGGGGATCCGATCAAGGGCATTCTTAACCGCGCGAGCGGGGTTATGCCGGTAGCCAAGCTTCTGGAGAACTCCTTTTCCTATTCGAATCAACTTGGCCAGCGTAATGGCTCCGGTGTTATCTACTTGAACGTTTTCCACGCCGATATCGAGAACTTTATTTCCGCTAAGAAACCTAACGCTGACGATAAGATACGGCTAGCGACGCTTTCGACGGGCATTATCGTGCCGAATATTTTCTTCGAGCTGATGAAGCGCGATAAGGATATGGTGTTGTTTAGTCCGTACGACATATATAAGGAATACGGCAAACGGATGTCTGAGCTCAGCATTAACGAGATGTACTACGAGCTGTTGGACAACCCTAACGTTCGCAAAATCAAGCGCATCAATGCGCGTAAATTGTATACGGAAATCAAGAAGGCGCAGTTCGAATCGGGCTATCCGTTCGAAGTGTTCGACGACCACGTGAACGACAAGCACCCGTTGCGCAATTTAGGCCGGGTGAAGATGTCGAACCTGTGCACGGAAATTTTGCAGGTTCAAGAAACCAGCGTCATCCACGACCACGGGACCGACAACGATTACGGAATGGACGTATCTTGCAACTTAGGTTCAATTGACATACACAACGCGACGCGTGAGGCATCCTTCGGGCAGTTGATCGACACGTCGATGCGATTGTTGTCCAATGTGTCGCTTATGACCGATATCAAGAACGTACCGTCCGTTTCGAAAGCGAACAAAAGCATGCATTCCGTCGGACTTGGCGTTATGAACTTGCACGGACATTTGATCTCGCAAGGATTGGCTTACGGATCGAAAGAATCCGCCCTCTTTATTGACGCATTCATGGAGGCGCTCAATTATTACTCCTTGGTCGCATCGAGCCAGATCGCCCAAGAACGCAATGAAACATTTTACGGCTTCGAGCGAAGCGATTACGCCAACGGAAGCTATTTCGATGCGTATATCAGCAAATCCGACGAGGAGCTGCCGGTTGAGGTCATCAAGGCGTTAGGCAACGTCCCGTTGATTACGGCGGAGATGTGGGCCGAGCTTAAGGAACAGGTCATGGAACACGGATTATTCAACGCGTACCGGCTGGCTATTGCGCCGACCGGAAGCATTTCCTATATCCGCAACAGCACGGCTTCGATCGCTCCTTGCACGGAGAAGGTTGAAATTCGGGATTATGCCGACAGCCGTACGATTTATCCGATGCCATTCTTGACGAACGATAACATCGCGTTATACAAGGAAGCCTATGAGATCGATCAATTCCGAATGGTCGATTTGTACGCGGCCGCGCAGCGTCACATCGACCAAGGAATTTCGATGACGTTGTATGTGACTGATCAATGGACGACCGAGCAATTGGCGCGTCTTTATATCTATGCATGGATGAAAGGGATCAAGACGGTGTATTACGTGCGTCAGCGTCTTCAGACCATCGAGGAGTGTGTGTCGTGTTCGATCTAAAAGCGTTCGAAGCCGTAAACTGGAATCGAAGCCAACAAGAGCTGACGAAGGTATTCTGGGATCAACAGTGGAAACAAATTTGGTTTCCCGAAGAGATAGCGGTCAGTAAAGATTTGAAGCAGTGGCAGGATTTCGCGCATCAGGATACGTACAAAAAGGTGTTCGGCGGCCTTACGCTGCTAGATACGATTCAGACGAATATCGGGATGAACGAGATCGCCCGCCATGCTCCGGATCTGCAAGAAAAGGCGCTCTACACGGTGTTTGCCTCGTTCGAAGCCATTCACGCGAAGTCGTACTCTTATATTTTCACGACATTATGTACGAACGGCGAGATCGACACGATCTTCAACTGGGTAAAGCAGAACGAGTATTTGCAGTACAAAGCCAAACGGATCAGCGACGTCTATCTCGCGATCGAAGAAGGCGAACCGGTTACCCTATGGAAGGCGATGTTCGCTTCTGTTATGCTGGAGTCGTTCTTGTTCTACTCGGGCTTCTTCTTTCCACTATACTTGGGAGGCCAAGGCGTGCTTCGTAATAGCGCGGAGGTCATCTCGCTCATTTTACGGGACGAATCGATTCACGGCGTAGCTATAGGTTTCTTTGCTCAACAACATTTCAAACAATTTAGCGCGGAGCAAAAAGAGCAGCTGACGGTTTGGGCTTACGAGTTCTTGTTGGACTTGTACCATAACGAGCTGAACTATACCAATGATTTATATGCGGAAACCGGATTAAGTCCGGACGTGAAAAGCTATATCCGTTATAATGCGAACAAAGCGCTGATGAACATCGGCTTCGAGACGATGTTTCCGGACGAAGAAGTGAACCCGATCGTCATGAACGGGATTAGGAACGAAGGTTCCACTTACGATTTCTTCTCGCAAAAAGGGTCTACGTACGCGGTGGCGAAAGTCGCTCCGATTACGGACGATACGTTCAAATTTTAAGCGCATAAGCTACACTAGGAAGGCGTCTTTCCTCTAAGTATCGGGGGGAGGCGTCTTTTTGCCGTTGACCCTCGTAATCGAATAGCCCTTCCCTCAACTGGTAAACCTAACGAATGTTTCCAGTCGCGCCCAAAGGGGGAGGGAGAAGCATGAGAAAGAGCCTGGACGATCGAGAAGAGACTTCGGCATCTTCGCCTCTGTCCATAAAACTGGAGGAAAACTCGAGGGAACTGGCGGAGCGATTCGCCGATTGCTCGGATCTCGAGATGAGCGGATGGAGCTACGGTCCGCGCATGGAGCAGAAGGCTCTGACCGTCTGCTTCGACACGTTGGTCAAGCCGGTCCGCAAGAACGAGCTTCGAATCTCCTTGCAGAACCTTGTCGCGCATCGGCTCGGACCGGCGGAGTCCGTGACCGTGGAAGACGTCGTCCGCCATTACGAAAGGCACGGGATATCGGAGTCCGGAGCCGACTTGATCGCGAGGTTCGATCAGGCGGCGCAGGCCGTCCTGGGAGGCAAAGTTCTCGTGTTGTTCGACGGATGGAACATGGCGTTGGCCTATCCCGCCCTGGACGTCGAACAGAGGCAAACCTCGGAACCGATCAACGAGCCGAGCGTCCAAGGTTCTCACGCGAGCACGATCGAAAGCCTGGACCGCAATGTCGGCGTAATCCGCAATCTGCTCCAATCCTCGAATCTGAAGTTCGAGTTCCGGACCGCCGGGGCGGAGAGCAGACGAAAGATCGCCTACGGCTATTTGGACGGCTACGTTAAACCGGAAATTCTGCTCGAATTCAAAAAGAGAATCTCGGCAATCGACCAAGAAGAAATTCTCGACGCGACCTACCTGGAAGATTGGGTAGGGGAAACCCGATATTCTCCTTTTCCGCTAGCGCGCTACACGGAGCGACCGGATACGGCCGTAGCCGCGCTGCTCGACGGCAAAATCATCGCCCTGGTAAACGGCAGCCCGTCGATCTTGATCTGTCCGGGAACTTTCATGGAATTTTTCGTGGCGAGCGACGATTACTATTACCGGCCCGTATTCTCTTCGCTCATTCGAGTCTTGCGGGTCGCTGCTTTTATCATCGCCTTGATGCTTCCCAGCACCTACATCGCGTTGTCCACGTTTCATTCCGAATTGATTCCGACCGTTCTTCTTCTTGCGATTCTGAACACGAGGGAAGGGATTCCTTTTCCGGCTTTCGTGGAGGCGCTCATCATGGAGTTTTTCTTCGAGTTGCTGCGGGAAGCCGGTATCCGGCTTCCACGTCCGATCGGCTCGGCCGTCAGCATCGTCGGCGCCCTCGTGATCGGACAAGCCGCGATTCAATCGCAGATCGCTTCTCCGGTCATGGTCATTGTCGTCGCCCTGACCGGCATCGCGTCGTTCGCTTTCCCGCAATACAATATGGCCATAGCGATACGCATTTTGCGTTTCCCTTTGATGTTGTTGGCCGCGACGTTCGGAGGTCTCGGGATCATGGTCGGTTTCTTGCTGATTTATCTTCATCTCGCCGTTCTTCGTCCGTTAGGACAGCCCTACTTGGCCTCCATCAGCCCGTTGGATCTCGCAGGCCTTAGGGATGCCTTATTCGTTCTTCCGAAACGTCTGTTGCCGCAGACTCCCGGAGATCGCCGAATGAGGCATAGAAGAGCCGGAAGGGGAAAGGAACGTTGAAACGTTGGTGTGCATCCCTTACGCTCGCGCTTTCGTTGCTCGCGGTCTCGGGCTGCTGGGACAACAACGAACTCGACGAGTACGGATACGTTCAGGCGGTCGCCATCGACTCGTCCGAGGACGATCTCATCCGGTTAACGACCCATTTCTACAATCCTTCGAACAAGACGGAGATGAGCGGGAGCGCGAAATCGTCCACGGCGAAGGGCATCAATATCGTCACTAGCGCGGAAACGATCTTCGAAGCGGTGCGCGACGTTCCGCTCAAATTCGGCCGCAAGGCGAAATGGGATCATATGCGCGTGATTTTGATCGGAGAGAAGCTGGCTCAATCGAGGAACATCCGGGAAATCCTCGACTATTTTTCAAGAGACCACGAGCCGAGGGGAACCGTGCTCCCGTTGATCGCGGAAGGAGAGGCGGCGGACTTTCTGAACATTCGTCCGTTCATCGAACAGACGATCGGCCAGCAGTTCAAGAAAATGGAAACGAACGGGGCGATCTACACCGGAAAAACGACTAAAATCCCGCTATACGAGCTGGCCATCCAAATGAAAAGCCCCTCCAAAACGTCGGACATTCCGTTAATCCGCATAACCGATTCCGGGAAAGAGGCCGTCGTATCGGGCATTGCCATTCTGAAAGATAGCAAGCTCGTCGACGCGCTGCGCGGGAAAGACACGGAAGCCTATCTGATGCTCGTCGACAAATACGAGAGCGGCGTGCTGGAATTTCCGTGCATCGGCAACGCGGAAGGGATGGATCGCCGGATGGAATCGATCGAAGTGATCTTTTTCCGCAGCCGATTGATTCCGCACGTGCATGGCGACTCCGTGTCGGTCGACGTGCGCATCGAAATCAAAGGGACGATCGGAGAACTCAAGTGCTCACGCTTGAAGTCGGTCGAGGACGCGGAGCTATTCGAGGAGAAAATCGCCGAGCAGGTGCAGCGGCGCCTACATCACGCCATCTCGATATTCGAACACCGGAAAGCGGACTTGGTTGGAATCGGCAATCGGATTTACAGGAAAAACCCGAAGCAATGGAAAACACTAGAACCGAGTTGGGACGAGATTATCTCCCGTTGCAGATTCGATATCCACGTGGACGTCGAAGTCTTGAGCACGGGCCTGAATGTCGGTACGCCATTCGGTTATAAGGAGAAGTAGCCGTGTACGGAAAAATCGCCTGCTTCGTCGCGCTTCTCGCGCTTATGTTCGCTAGCGATTGGTCCCAGCTCGCGCAAGCCGTGAAGAGAGACCGTAGAACTTACGGGACGTTGCTGGCGGCGATCGTCTATCTCGGATTCCTCAGCGTGTCGGAGTTTCATTGGCCGAATCTGAACGACGCCTTCGATCTGCTCGCGAAACCGGCCAAGCAACTGGTCCAGTGGATGAATCCGACCGTTGCCAAGCAACAGCCCGCAGAGGGGGAATCGCCATGAACGGTTCGGAACGCGTTAGTTCGCTTCAGATGATGGTTTTGTTTCTGTTCTTCATGACGGGTTCGTCCATCGTCATCGTTCCGGCACCACTGACGAACGTCGCCTCCAACGGGGCTTGGGTCGCTTTGCTGATCGCACTGGCCGCCGGTATGGCTCTTCTGTACGCGGTTCTGTATATGTACCGCCGGTTCCCGAACGAGAGTCTGGTCGTCTATAGCCGTTCGTTAATCGGCAACGCGTTGACCTTTTTGCTGCTCGCTCCCTTCCTCGTGGTCCTGTTCTGGAACGTCGCCGGCATCGTCATCGAGATCGGCATCTTCTTCAAGAGCACGATGTTGAAGGAAACCCCGACCTACGCGGTCAACTCTTTGCTATTCGTAACGATCGCCCTGACCGTGCGCGCCGGTCTCGAGACGATGTCCCGCATGGCCGCGATGCTGTTGATTCTCATGTTCGCGTTTATCGTCGTCGTTTGCCTTCTGGTCGCGAACCTGTATCATCCGGAATATTTGCTTCCCGTCATGCCTGACGGGATAGGCCCCGTGCTGAACGCCGCCTACATCGTGTACGGGTTTCCTTATTCCGAGCTGGTCGTGTTCGCGATTCTTCTGCCGTGCGTCAAGGAAAAGGAATCTCGCAAGGTCGGCAAACATCTGTACTTGGCGCTGACGATTAACGGTTTAACATTGCTCGCTTCGATCGTCTGCAGCATCATGGTGCTCGGGCCTCTGTCAGGCGATCTCAAATACTCGCTCTACCAGCTTGCCCGTCTGATCTTCATCCAGGAGATCATCGAACGGATCGAATCGGTCATCGGCTTCTCCTTGATCGTAGGCTTTTACTTCAAAGCTTCGATTTTGCTGCTTATTCTGGTCCGAATGTTGACGCAACTTCTGAAACTCAAGAACGAACGCATGATGGTGTTTCCCGTGGCGTTCGTCTGTTTGCTGCTTTCTCTGACGACGTATACGAACGAAGCCGCGCTCGAGGAGATCGTCAACACCATCTGGCCCCTATTGAACAACCTCGTGTACGTGCTTCCCTTGCTGCTGTTAGCGGTCGTCTCTTGGTTTCGCCGGAAAGGCGTATCCGGGAGACGACCGCGGAAGGGGTGAAAAGCGGCGGGGCATTCGTTTTCCATCGTCACTTGATCGAATTCCATTCCTCCAGCAGGATGCCGTACTTCAACTCGTTATCCCAGCGCCCGTCTTTGTAACGCGTTTTCCGGATTTCTCCTTCCTTGCTCATGCCGATCTTCCGCATGACCTTCTCTGAACCGCCGTTGTTGGCATTGCAGCTCGCGCTGATCCGATGAAGCTTAACATGATTGAATCCGAACTCCAGAAGCCTGGACCCGATTTCCGAAGCATACCCTTGTCCCCAGTGTCCGGGGTCCGAAAAAACCGAATAAAACCGTTCGAAATCCTCTTCCCGGAACTCCCTCCGATATCATTGAACGATCTATCTGTCACAAGAACGTCATCGGATATAGCCCTATCGAGTTATGTAAAAAAGTTGGATCCGTTCTAAAATAGTAGTGAAAAGTGAAACTAGTCGTTGGATTGGAGTGAGGGGATGGGAAATCTATTCGGTAGGTTGCTGCTAGCAATAAGCGTAATATTGGTTGTTTTGACTGGTTGTGGTTCATCTGCGAGCACGGGAGACCAGGATCCCAAAAATGTAAAAGTAGAATTAAGCACGATCCCGGAGCAGGCTCGTTCGGGGGAAGAAACGAATCTTCAGGTTACGATCACAGGGTTAGTAGACGAGAAAAACACCGACGTGCAGTTTGAAATCCGTCATTCGGATAACAGCGGCTTACCCGATCTGATTCAAGAGGTCGAATCAAAAGGAAAGGGAAAGTATACGGCTCCGTACGTATTTAAGAATGCAGCAAAATACGATGTGTACATCCATTTATACAATCAAGATATTCATATTACAAAGAAAAAACCGCTGGTTGTGATGGAATGAAAAACAAGCTTATTAAGTTGATCTGTTTAACAAATGCAATATTGTTCATTTCGGTTGCTTCGATGCTCGGTGCGGCTCACTCGAATAGCGCAGAAGCGCCTTCAAGAGCGTTGCAGAATTTGATAGACGATGCCAAGCCGGGCGATACGATCGTGCTTGAAGACGGGAAGTATCTGGGGCCGGCCATCATAGATAAGAAACTGACGATTAAAGGGAGCCGCAAGGCAGTCGTAACCGCTGACGGCAAGCAAACGGTTATCGAGATTCGTTCGAACGATGCCGTTATTCAGGGGATATCGATTGTTCAACAGGTAGCAGGTGAATCGTCGGCTATTGTTGTGAAGTCAGACTACGTATCCCTAGAAAATCTTTCGATCGAGACGCGAGGTTTCGGTATTATGCTTCGCAATGCAGACAGAGGGATGATCAAGAATAATCGGATTAGCTGGTCAGGGGCGAATAACAACGAACAAGCACGTCTAAGCAAGAAGAACAATGGTATTGACCTTTACGATTCTCATGACAACCTCATCGAATCGAATGAAATATCGGACTTGAGAGACGGGATCTATCTTGAGAACAGTCATCGTTCGATAGTCGTGGACAACAGGATTTACCGATCGCGTTACGGCATTCATTGCATGTATACGAATGGGACCCTTGTTACGGGCAATCAAGGAGAGTATAACGTCACGGGGGCTATGATTATGGGGGTTCGCGACGCTATCGTTTCCGACAATTCCTTCCGGAAACAAAGCGAGAACGTCAATTCTCAAGGCCTGTTATTGTTCGATGTCCAGACTTCGCTCATAGATAGCAATATCGTCGAAGGCAACCGAGTCGGCATTTATATGGAGCAATCCTCGGACAATCGGCTAATTAATAATTCCGTTTGGCGCAATTTTATGGGCATCCAATTTCTCGAATCGGGTAACAATGAATTTCATAATAACCAGTTTATATCCAATGTGATCGAAGCCGAAGCGCTGGAGAGCAGCGGCAATCGTATGGAAAACAACTATTGGGATGCCGTACAAGGACTAGACTTGAATCATGACGGTTTAAGCGATATCCCGTACGCGATTAATCCCTTCTATCAACAATTGATTCAGAAGACGCCGGCTTATCAGCTATTCTTCCAATCTCCGAGCACGATGTTCTTAAGCAATTTGTTCATGAACGATAGGGATTCTTGGGCGACGGATGCTTTTCCTCTTATGAGCTTGCCTTCCGCATCGGCAGATAGAACCCATCCCTCGCAGGAATCCCGTGCTTACATGCGGATCGTAAGTTTGATTCTACTCATTGCTTCTCTAACCATCATATACAAAGGGGTAATCAGAAAATGAAGAAATGGACACTTGGTTTGATTCTCGTAATGGCGTTCGTCGTATTGACGGCATGCGGAGGAAAGAAGTACGAGGCGGTTCCCATTAATGAAGACGTGGACGTATGCGTCATCTGTAAAATGCAAGTTAAAGATGATGCGTATGCGACGCAGCTTACGACTAAGGACGGAAAAAACTATAAATTCGACGACATTGGCTGCATGAATGAATGGAAGAAGACGAACGGGACGGACAACATCGGGATGGATTACGTTCGCGATTACAATGATAAGGATTGGGTTGAATTCGAGAAAGCAACTTATGTGTATGACTCGTCACTTCGCACGCCTATGGCATACGGGATCGTAAGCTTCAAAGATAAAAAGTCCGCAGAAGCCTTCATAGCGGAGCAAGGCGTAGGAAAGCTGATGAATGCGGACGATCTTGCTTCCCATACGTGGGAGCAAAATAAAGACAGCATGAACATGGGAGATATGAACGGGGAAATGGGATCCGATGGCGAAGGCCACATGGACGGCGAAATGAGCGGAGATTCTATGGAAAAGACGGAGAAATAATAATGTCCGATATGTTGCAAGTCGCTAAACGCGAGATTAAAATCGGTTTTCGAAATCCGTGGGCATATTCCTTCTTAGCCTTGTTTTCCGTATTCAGCCTTTGTTTGCTGCTAATTAATGCCCAAAACGTTGTGCAAGGATACTCCGGAACAACAGGTTCCATGCTTAGCCTTATTCTATACTTGTTACCCTTGATGACCTTGTTCCTTGGTTCCTTCTCCTTAACCGCGGAGAAGGAGGAGGGGAGTTGGCAGTTACTATCCACTTACCCTCTTGGGACGTTATCTTTCGTTGCAGGAAAATACATCGGCTTATCGGTTGTTCTGATTACGATCGTCGCCTTTGGTTATGGACTGATGGGGCTTGTTAGTCAAATCACGGGAACCGGCTTCGATTCCAAAACCTACTTTTTGTTTTTGGCATTCTCGGTCGGATTGGTTTTATTATTCCTGGCGATATCCATGATCGTAGGCTCCTTGTCGCGAAACCGCTGGCAAGCGATGACGATTAGCGTTGCCATATGGTTTTTCCTCGTTGTCGGATGGTCTACGATACTGATTGCGATACTCGGAAGCTTGCCATATTTGTGGATCAAACCGATCTTGGTCGCTTTAACGTTCGTTAACCCCGCGGAGTTAGTCCGGTTATTCGTCGTAATAAAGCTCGGAGGAGGTTCCGTCCTCGGTCCGGAATATTATGAATGGGTCATTTGGGTGCGCCAATCTTCCGGTACTTTTCTATTCTTGGGCGTCTGTATCGCATGGATTGTACTCTCTATGGGGTTAGTCTATTGGATATGGGAAAGGGGACGATCGCGTGGATGAATCGCTCGTTAAAGTTTCCGGCGTCAGCAAGACGATCAAGAAGCAAACGCTCGTAGAACCTATAGATCTGAAGATCCGTAGAGGAGAAGTTCTTGCCTTGTGCGGCGGCAATGGCGCAGGGAAGAGCACGATCCTTCGAATGATTGCGGGAATCCTTCAGCCTAGTACTGGCGAGATTAGCGTAAACGGACTAGCGTGGAAAAAGGACAGAGCAGCATTCGCTACGCAAATTGGATATATGCCTGACGATTACCAATTCAGCGCGGGTTTATCTGCCTTCGAAGCGCTGTCCTTCTGGGCTGCCCTGCGTTCCGTGCCGAAGCAACGCGTTCTGGATACTTTGGCTATGGTAGGTCTCGAGAGCAAAAAAAACAATAAAGTGCATACTTTCTCTAAGGGCATGCGGCAGCGTTTATTATTCGCTCAATCCCTATTGTCCAACCCTCCGCTTTTGATTATGGACGAACCTACCAATGGACTCGATCCTTACTGGATGAATGAGTTCGTTCAATTGATTAAGAACATCAAGCAGGAAGGTCATGCGATTATTTTTTCTACACATCAGCTTCCGGTAGCTGAAGACGTCGCGGATCATGTCGTATTCCTCAATGAAGGAAGAAACTGCGGAGAAGGTAGCGTAGAACACTATCGTGCCCGCTTCGGCCACCATCCTTTACATGCAGCTTTCCAAGAGGCGCTCAGATGAGACAACGAACGGCAAGACTTAATGTCGTTAGCGTAGCAACTGTTATCATTGCTTTAATTGCCCTCATCCTGATGATCCGACTGTTTATTTCGACGGACCGTTCCGAGAGCCATGAAAAGAAGGGGAACCTCTCAATCGGACTCGAAGCGCCTGAATTCGAAGGGGTGAATACAGACGGAGAGAGGGTGAATCTTCGTTCATATCGGGGTCAAACCGTATTGTTAAACTTCTGGGCATCCTGGTGCAAGCCTTGCGTAAAGGAAATGCCGCTTATAGACGAGATCTACCGATCCAAGGAGATCAACTTCCAGTTGGTGTCCGTTAACGTTGGCGAATCAAGAGGGACGGTTAACGAATATCTAAAACAACAGGACATATCTTTCCCTGTCATCATCGATGCGACGGGGAAAGTCTCAACGCTCTATCGAATAGTCGGCCTACCTGCCACTTTCGTAATCGATGCCAATGGAAAGCTTCGTCAAGTCGGCATTGGGGAAATCACGAACCGAGATCAATTGCTTTCCATGCTCCAAACTTAGTAATAGGTGCAACAAAACAAGGGGGTAAAACGAAATCCATCTGGATTCCGTTTTACCCCTTAGAATTTATTGATTCCTAGGTATGGATGTCATAAAAAATACGCATATTGTTAATTGTAAGATATTGATTGAAGAGGGTGGTAAGTTATGGGTAAAGTTGCGTTGGTGCTAGTGATTATCGGAGCGGTTAATTGGCTCCTCGTCGGTTTATTTGAATGGGACTTGGTCACCGCGTTGCTAGGAGGGGATTCTCATCGTGAATCTTCAATGATTAGCCGAATCGTGTATTTCTTGGTTGGAATTTGCGGGTTGTATTGCATCAAATATTTATTTACGAATGATTCTCACGCAAGAACGTAAAACGAAAATCGTACTTTGCGAATATTAATCTAAGGTGGAGGAACCTGCATTTTGCAGTTCCTCTTTTCTTCGTTAGCTTAAGAATAATATTGTTCGATGACATATTTAGTGCGGTTAGGTAGCTAAATTGGTGGATGTTTACGCGATAATTGTCCATTGGAATTTATTGTGTAAAGTTAAAAAAATTGTTGACGCGACACCAAATGGTGACCTAAAATTAAAACAACACTAAATGGTGTCCAATTAGAAGTTAGTTCATTTTATAAAGTTGGGAGCTGGGGAAATGAGTTTTTTCAAGGATGCTTTCGCAATATTCAAAAAGAGAGAATTATTATTTTTAGAAAGCCGCAAAGAATCGGAAGATGTATATTCTTTTTTATTTGAAAAAGATAAAGATTTAACTTGGACAGCAGGGCAATATGGTTTGTTTAGCATTACTCATAAGAACATCAAAAATGTTACAAAGCCATTTAGCATGGCATCTGCTCCTACGGAAAAGATTGTTAAAATAACAACGCGTATCCGTAATAACCCAAGCGATTTTAAGAAAGCGCTATTAGAATTACAGGAGGGAATGAAAGTTAAAATGAGCGGGCCTGTAGGGTCTTTTTGTCTACAAGATAACAGTCCTTCGCTTCTGATCGCAGGCGGAATCGGAATTACTCCGTTTCGTTCGATCCTAAAACAAATAGAGTCAGAAGGAAGCGAAGACGGAAAACAAAGAAAACTTCTTTATCTTGATGGCAAAAAGTCTTATCTCTACAAAGATGAACTTGATGAACTGGCTGACAAAACTTCAATAAGCGTCGCTTATCTGGATTCAAGGGACGACTTACATCAGGAAATCGATAAGTTTAACGATGTATATTCAAACAATGGTAGTTACTTCATCGCAGGACCGAAGGCAATGGTAGATTCCATATCCGGCTATTTACAAAGTCATAATATTTCAAAAAAGAACATCAAAAAGGATGCTTTTTACGGGTATTAGTTAATAATGAATTCGAATGAGTGATTAGGGGACGAAAAGTTTAACCTTATGAGGAGGGAATAATGTGGAAGTTTTTGGAGAATATTTCGCGCGTATCGATAATCCGCAACATCGTGCCCGAACGGAAGAGGTTATGGATTGGGTAACTAAGAAATTTCCGAGCTTAGTGCCGAAAATTGCGTGGAATCAGCCTATGTTTACCGATCACGATACCTTTATTATTGGCTTTAGCGTATCCAAACAACATTTGGCTGTTTCCCCTGAAAGGGCGGGAATTAATCGTTTTTCCGATGAAATCGTGCAGGCTGGTTATGATCACACCAAGGAACTGCTACGTATACGGTGGGATAGTCCGGTTGATTTCTCATTACTTGAGAAAATGATCGAATTCAATATGTTGGACAAGGCAGACTGTTCAACCTTTTGGCGGAAATAGGAAAACAGAACCTAATAAATAGTCCCTTAACAAGTCGCGTAAATCGCGGCTTTTTGATTTTGCGGGATCAGGTACCGGTTAACTGACAAGCTAATCTTTAAAGTTTCTTTCGTTTTTTCTCCCCTGCTTATTCATAGACACCCGTTAACATGGGTTCTATGAATGACGAAAGAGGAGAAGTAAGCATGAAAATAGCGAGTCGGATATGTATAGGCGTATTATTAGTTTTGGTGGCCATCGGTTTCGGGGGACGGGCAGTTGCCGTCGGCACAGCGGATGGCTGGCAAGCCAACCGCTTCATTGCCCATGCGATGGGAGGCATTGACGGCGTAAAATACACGAACTCTTACGAGGCATTCCAAGCCAATTACGATAGAGGATACCGATTGTTCGAGGTCGATCTCATTCTGACGAAAGACGGGAAGTTGGCCGCGCGGCACGATTGGACGGACGATTATCAACCCGGTTTGCCAGATCGAAATGGCGGCGCATCCACATTAGCGGAATTTAAAGGCACTTTGATCTATGGCCAATACGAACCGCTGAGCGTAAGGGATATCGTTCGCTTGATGCGGGAAAATCCGGACTTTTATTTGATTACGGATACCAAGGAAACTAAAGTAGAGAAGGTGAGGAGGCAATTCGAGTATTTGGTGAATGAAGTGCAGAGTGTCGATACGTCGTTATTGCGAAGGATCATACCCGAAATCTATAGTCCGGAGATGTACGATGCCGTAATGAAGATCTACCCTTTTCCGAACAAAATCTATTCTACTTATCAGTCTAGCCAATCGGCTGACGCCATCGTGGAATTCGTGAAAAATAAAGGATTTTCCGCGGTCGCGATGCCCGTATCCAGGGTGCTGTTAGATCCGTTTCTCGTATTTCGCCTGCACAAGATCGGGTTGAAAAGTTATGTGCATTCGTTAAACAATAGTGCTTTCATGATGTTGTTAAACCGCTCGGTCGGCGTATACGGATTTTATACCGATCTAGAAACCGGTCCCAAGCAGTTGTCGAGCGAAATGGACAGTTTAAACGAACCATTCGAACATCATTTATGGATCTGCATATTTCTAATCGGCCTAGGAAAAATAAAAAGTGGCGTAAAAAAGGACAAAGCGACGAAAATCGTAAGGTGGAAAAATAATGCCGAAACATAACGTGCTGATCGTGGATGACGAAGCGGAGATTCTAGAGGCTCTGACGATTTACTTATCAAGCGAAGACATCGTTGTATTTACGGCTTCAAACGGAGTAGAGGCTCTCGCAGTCCTAGAGATGGAAACGATTCATCTTATTATCATGGATATCATGATGCCCCAGATGGATGGTATCAAGACGACTTTCAAAATTCGCGAGCATCTGAATATCCCGATCGTCTTGCTCTCCGCGAAATCGGAAAATACGGACAAAATTATGGGACTCAATATAGGGGCCGACGATTATATCACGAAGCCTTTTAATCCTATGGAGCTGGTAGCGAGAGTAAAATCGCAATTAAGGCGGTTTACGAATCTGGGATCGCACAAGATGGCCGATGACCAGATCGTAATCCGCGGTCTTGCTTTGGACAGAAGCTCCAGAACGGTCGTGGTCGACGGCGAAGAAGTCAGGCTTACGCCTAAAGAATACAAAATTTTAGAACTGCTTATGGTGAATAAGGGGAGAGTATTCTCCATCGACGAAATTTACGAGAAGGTATGGAATGAACCTGTTTATGCGTCCGAGAATACCGTTGCCGTACACATTCGAAATATTCGCGAAAAGATCGAAATCAACCCGAAGGATCCGAAATACTTGAAGGTGGTGTGGGGGATTGGATACAAAATGGAAAGCAAGTAATCCATTCGCCGGATTCAAGCGACAATACGAAAAAATCTCAAATTCGATCGGTCGATTTTCTTTCGATATTCGGCTATTGGGAGCTGCGGGTATCTGGTGGCTGATCGTACTGGGAATCGGCAATTTATCCTTCTGGGGTTACCGTTCGGATATTGCCTTAAGTTACGTCATAACCATATTTTTAGTCGCATTCGGCGTCTTCGTTCTTCGAATTGCCCATCTTCTCGTAGCACCGGATAACCTACTTAAACAATGGAGAAACAGTCTCCTGCTTAGGTATTTGCGTACATGGCAAGGCGGGATCATGGAATATCGAATTGCGCTTCCGATCGTTTCGTTCGCTCTTCTATCGGCTGCCGCGGGAATCGTCGGCTATCGGTTATACGGCTACTATCGCTATGTCGATGAGAAGTGGCTTATTCTGTACATGTGTTTCTACGTGCTCGTTATCTTACCCGCGGTATTAAATTTCGCCGGGAAGTTCCGTCGCTTATTGCTCGAAACGAAGGAAATCACCCAAGGGAATCTACAGGCAAAAATCGAGATCAAAGGGAAGGGGCCAATTTCCGATCTCGCCTCCCATATCAATAACATGAAGATAGGTTATCGAAAAGCGCTTGAGGTGCAAATGAAAAGCGAACGTCTCAAATCGGAGCTCATTACGAACGTGTCGCACGATTTGAAGACGCCGCTCACATCCATTATTAATTACGTCGATTTACTTAAGAAAGAACAGCCGGGATCCGAAAAAATAGGAGCTTACGTGGAGGTGCTGGACCGCAAATCGTCGAGACTTAAAGCGCTAATCGAGGATTTATTCGAGGCGTCGAAGATGGCTAGCGGAACGATAGAACTCGATATTCAGCGAATCGACGTTGTAGCGCTTTTAGATCAAGCCGTGGCGGAATTCAAAGATAAATTCGAACATTCCTCGTTATTTCTTCGCATGAAAATGAGCAAACCCCATATTTACGCCTATCTGGATGGGAACAAAACTTGGCGATTGTTCGAGAATTTACTTTCCAACGCCCTTAAATATTCGCTTCCAGGCACGAGAGTTTATGTATATCTTGACGAGGTGGACGGCCGTGTAACTTTTCAAATTCAGAATACCGCCCAGTACGAGATCGATTTTGCTCCGGATGAGTTGTTCGAAAGATTTAAGAGGGCCGACGAATCCCGCCATACCGAAGGGTCAGGGCTAGGGCTAGCCATTGCCAAAAGTATTGTCGAATTGCAGGGCGGGGATATCCGAATCGAGGTTAGCGGAGACCAGTTTAATGTGCTGATTGGTTTTCCTATAGAGGCGAGGGACTAGCGGTAGGTATCCAACACGCGTTTCATGTTCGGCAACACATCGGAAGTTCCTTTTATCTCGGCTGGAGCGTTGGATAAGGCGAAGTCGTTTTGTGTATCAATGGTGATCAGTACGGATGTACTCCAATTTGGATCCGTATAACACATGCCACTCACCTCAATGGAAGGTTTTCTATGATCCTATCATAAAATAAAAATGGATGATATCATTATGGAATCATCTAATGTCGAGGTGGAGAAAATGTTTCAAAAAGAAAGCTATACAGGAACGAAACAACAAAACTACCAATTGGTTACGCAACAACTTTCATCGCTGCTTGAAGGCGAAACCGATAGGATTGCGAACTTATCCAATGCTTCGGCGCTACTGAATCTATTTTTAACCGATGTAAATTGGGTCGGCTTTTATCTGTTGAAGTCAGGCGAGCTTGTACTTGGACCGTTCCAAGGGATGCCGGCTTGCATTAGAATACCGATAGGTAAAGGGGTCTGCGGAACTGCAGCTCAAAAGAGGGAAACGATTAGAGTGGACGACGTCCATTTGTTTCCGGGTCATATTGCATGCGATGAAGCTTCGCAATCGGAAATCGTGATCCCGCTCATTAAAGACGATGAACTGATCGGAGTTCTGGATATTGACAGTCCAAGCAAAGGTCGATTTGATGGAATCGATCAAGATTGCCTGGAGCGATTAGTCAAGAATTTGGTGAAATACATCTAGGGAGAATTTTATTAATCATAATCCGATCCCGAATGAAGTCCGCGGAAACCGCGGGCTTTTTCGTTTTGCGGATTAAGTATTTTCGGAAGCCAAGGGTCACTTGTTGTAAAACAACTTCAAACCGGATTGACTAAATCGTTCTACTGCAATAGAATATAATAGTAATGTTCTAGTGCAGTAGAACGGAGGGGATTTCTTATGAGCATAAAACTGTTTGATAGCGAGCTTAATATTATGGAAATTTTGTGGCAAGAAGGGGATACGACGGCAAAGAAGATCGCGGAAATAACAAAGGAAAAAATAGGCTGGAGCAAGACTACCACCTATACGGTCATTAAGAAGTGCCTCGATAAAGGGGCGATTGAGCGGCAAGAGCCGAATTTCGTATGCCGTGCGCTTGTGACGAGAGAACAGGTGCAAGAACATGAAACAACGGAGCTCATCAATAAATTGTATAACGGCGCTCCCGATAGACTGGTCGCTTCACTGCTGGGGCAGAAACGCCTGACGTCCGAGGAAATTATCCGATTAAAGCAACTGATTGAGAAATTGCAATGAGGTGGGGGATGTCGTTTCTTGAAATGAGCGTATCGGCTTCCTGCTTCATTCTTGCGGTTGTATGCTTTCGTTTCCTGCTTCTGAATAAGGTTCCGAAAATGACGTTTATCGTTCTATGGGGTGTTGCGTTATCCAGATTGCTTATTCCTGTTTCTGTTTATTCGCAATTTAGTATTTTTACGGCGGTTAACAATATAACCACATTATTTACAGATCAGACGAGCATTTCCCTAACGCAAAACACACCAATTTCACATGGTGGAACGGTTACTACGCCACTCACAGCAGATAATCTGATCACTCCAAACGTACCCATGGAGCCGTCATCATCAATATGGATTTTTTTGCTAGCATGGCTCATTGGTTTTACGATTTTCGCTTTGTTTTTCATCATCCCGCATATCAGGTGTCGCAAAAACTACAGAACGTCGTTGCCGCTTGAAAATGAATTCATCCAAAAATGGCAGAAATCAAATCCATTATGGCGTAAGGTACGAATCAGACAGTCGGATACAATTATAAATCCGCTTACCTATGGTATTTTTCAGCCTGTGATTCTTATGCCGAAACATATCGACTATACCGACGAAGATCAACTCAAGCTTATCCTTATTCACGAGTATATTCACGTCAAACGATTTGATACGCTCAAAAAGTGGGTGCTTGCTGCTAGCTTATGCGTCCATTGGTTCAACCCGTTCGTGTGGCTCATGTACATCATGGCCAATCGTGACATCGAGCTATCTTGTGATGAAAAGGTCATACGGACATCCGGGGAGAGCATGAAGTCATCTTATGCTATGGCACTTGTCCGTTTGGAAGAAAAGAAAAGCGGGATGTTCCAGATGGCTAGCCATTTTTCGAAAATCTCAATTGAAGAAAGGATTATATCGATTATGAAAACTAAGAAAATCTCTAGAGCGGCGATTCTGCTTGCTATTGTCATTGTGGTTGGAACCGTTACGGTTTTTGCGACTTCTGCTTCGGGCAAACCGGAAGCGGCTCCGGGTAATGCTTCAGGTGTAGAAAGCAATCATACTGAGGCTAAACTTAGCGATTTCCGAGGCGATTTCCGAAATGCGACCTGGGGGATGTCGACTAACGAGTTTAGAAAAACAGAGGCCGAAAATCCAAATGGGCATGGAGAGAACATAAGGAAAGCAGAAAGTTCACTTCATTACGATGGCAATATTCACAATCTAAAGGCTGGATTCGGAACCACTTTTATAGATGATAAGCTTGTTGAAGCTCGTTATGGTATTTTTGAACAGCACTCAAATGCTACTGAACATATTAATGATTTTAATAACCTGAAGAAGAATTTGACCGAGAAGTACGGCACACCGATTACAGATGATATAACATGGAAAAATGATTTGTACAAAGATGATCCTTCTGACTGGGGGACAGCCGTTATAACAGGTAATCTGGTCTATGAAACCGTATGGGAAACAGACACAACCCATATTCTCTTGAAATTGCATGGCCGTGATAATCAGCCCTTTTTGGGGATCTTCTACTCTAGCAAGGATCACGTAGAGTTTTAGAAGCGATCATTAGCAGTGAAAATAGATACATGGAAGCAGATTCAGACGGATACGTCCTCGTTACAGGCAGATAATCGGTTAAAAGTAGCATCAGTCAAAAATTTTCGGATTATCAAGGTACACTTCACTGATGGCACAGTTTTAGGATAACAATAGGATAACTGAAACGAAAGAAAAGGAGCTAGCCAGAGGCAGCTCCTTTTTCTTTGTGGAATTACAGGTTAACCAAAAACGCAAATGACTAAAAGGGGTATCCCTAAAAAAAGCTATAGATACAGAATAGTTTATAAAATAAACCAGCACCTACAACAAGAGGCTGTCATCCTTCAAAGGATAACAGCCTCTTGTGCGTGAAAATGTGCGATTACACTGTTTTTTTCTGCGTTTCAATCCACGTCTTCAACTGGGGCGAATTCCGATTTTTCATCTGGTACGCCATGTACAGGTCATTATGGACAGTATAGGACGGGTACATAATCTTTACCTTGTTTCTAAAAAGATGGTCATTCAGCATGAACGTGGGAATCAAGCTGATTCCAGCGCCATGCTCGATCGCCTTAAGGACGCTGTGTAAATCGGGTACGACATGCGTAGGATGTGTTTGCGGACGCTTCTGGAAATGTTCGCGCCAAAAACGGCGGATAATGGGTAAATCCAAGTCATAGCTGATCCATGGCTGGGAGCATAACCACGCTTCAAAAGACTCTTTGTCGCTAAATGAGGGCTCAACGTAATCAGGAGGGGCGACTACCGCGAACTCCTCCTGCATGTACGGGATATATTCGATTCCGGGAGCAGCAAGCTTTTGAGACATGATGATGATGTCTACCTTTTCCTCAAGCAGCCATTCAAGCAGCTTGGAAGCGACACCGAGATAAGCTATGATGCGCATCTGGTACCTGTCGATATGCGGAGCGATATTTTCCCGAAAAAACTCATATGCAGACCCGATCCGAAGTACCGGTAAAGAAGCTAGCGCGTTCGTCTTCAAGGATTGCGTAGCTTCTTCCAGAGCTTCAATAAGCGGAACCACCTGAGTATAGAGTGTTTTCCCTCTCTCAGTCGGAATCATTTTCCGATGAGCACGAGTAAACAAAGATTCACCTACCTCTGCCTCCAGAGCGGCCAAATGTTGGCTCATGGCCGGCTGGGTCATCATCCTTGTTCTAGCAGCCTCCGATACGGAGTTATGCTTATAAATGCTAATGAAGCTGCGGTACCATTCAAAGTCCACCATGTTCAGCACCCTTTCTTACCTAAAGCTTTTCCGGTGTTGTGCTCCCCATAGCGTAAACAAAATTCCGATGACCGTCACTATCGAAGCAACCCAAGGTACGGCAGGAAGACCTCCTGCGAAATTCGTATCAATGACGATGCCCCCAAGATAAGCTCCAAGCGCATTGCCCAGATTAAAAGCCGCGATATTCAAGGTCGAGGCGAGAGTAGGAGCCTCCTTGGCAGTGTTCAGCATGTGGAGCTGCAGACCGGGGACGGTTCCGAATGCCGCGATTCCCAATAAGAATACAGTGATCAAGGTGAGAATCTTATATTGGTCCGTGATACTAAATACGGCAAGTATGATCGCAAGCCCGACAAGTATCCCAAGCAGGGAGGGGAACAAGCTGCGGTCCGCCAATTTTCCTCCGTAAATATTTCCGATGGTAATCCCCACGCCGAATAGGACGAGGATGTATGAAACAGAGCTGATCGAGAAACCCGTAATATCTACTAGGATTGGCGAAATGTACGTAAAAGCGGTAAATACTCCGCCAAACCCGAATACGGTCATCAACAAGGCGATATGAACCGCCGGACGTTTGAGCACTCGGAGCTCATTTCGCAAACCGGATGTTGCGTTGGCAACTTTCGGGACGAGCATGACAATCCCGACAAGCGCAACGATCCCAATAATGGTGATTGCCCAGAATGTAGAGCGCCAGCCGTAGGCTTGTCCCAGAAATGTTCCGAACGGCACTCCCAAAATGTTAGCCAGCGTCAGTCCGGTAAACATAATCGCGATTGCCCCTGCGCGTTTTTCCTTGGGAACCAGCTCTGCGGCAATGACCGAGCCAACGCCGAAGAACGATCCATGGGTAAGGGCAGCAAGGATACGGGCCAACATCAAAACCGTATAATTCGGTGCGATAGCGGCAAGCGCATTCCCTGTGATAAAGAGAATCATAAGGAAAAGTAAAAGTGCTTTACGCGGCATTTTGTGAGTGGCTATGGTTATGAAGGGCGCGCCTATCGCAACGCCTAAAGCATATCCCGTAATAAGGAAGCCGGCCATTGGGATAGAGACATTCAGACTAGCCGCTACTTCGGAGAGCAGCCCCATAATGATGAATTCCGTCATTCCGATTGCAAATGCCCCAAGCGTAAGCGCATAGAGGGCGAGCGTGGATCCTTTGCGACTTGCCTGTGCTTGCTCGGACCGAAGGGCAATATTTTCTGTTGGCATGGTTGTGATTAGCCCTCCTTTAAATTAAGGTGAATAAGGAAGAAGGCTGATAATTGTTGCCAATCAGCCTTATGAGTATTATTTACCTAGTTGATTTAATAATGCATTTACGACTGCAAGCGTAGATTGAGGATTTTGCCCGGTAATCAGATTGCCGTCGACTTCTACATGCGTGCTCCAGTTCGGTGCCGCTACAAAGATAGCGCCCAGATCGCGAATTCTGCTCTCCAAGAGGAACGGCACGTATGAGCTCAAGCCTGTCTCTGATTCTTCTCTGTCCGTGAAGGCATTCACGCGTTTTCCTGCAACCAGCGGTTGTCCATTGGACAAAGTCGCGCCGACAAGGCCGGCAGGGCCATGGCAAACGGCGACGACGAATTTGCCTGCTTCGTAAAATTCGCGAAGCAACTGCCGGAGCTTTTCGTTTTGCGGAAGATCGAACATCGTTCCGTGACCGCCGGGCAGGAAAATCGCCTCGAAGTCCTCTGTCGTTACGCCGTCTAGCTTTTTGGTATTTTCCAAATGCTTGGCGGCATCCAGAATTTCTTGAGGCGTTTGGTCGTCCACGCTGCCTGGGTCAACCGGACCGGCTCCTCCTTTTGGACTTGCTACTGTAATTCCATAGCCTTTTTCCAAGAAGGTCAGATAAGCCTCCGCGAATTCCGACAGCCAGATTCCCGTCTTTTTGCCTTCCTTCATATCTGCATGATTGGTGACAACCATTAATATTTTTTTCCCCATCCGTATTGCCTCCTATATATTTGATGTTTGGTTACAGGTGTTATTGTACGATCGTCAAATGAATAAAACAAATTATGTTTTATGTGGTTATGTATAAAAATATTTATGATAGTTCGCCAATTCCTCTTTCAGAGGTCACCGAAGCGTTGAAGGTATTGGCATGGTTTCGTTTCATTTGCCCGTCTAAAGAAATCCGCGTGGCGGGTGGGCGTGAAGTTAATCTCCGTACCTTGCAGCCTCTGTCTTTGTTCGCGACCAATTCACTCTTCGTCGGTGATTACTTAACGACAGAAGGCCAAGATGTGTCCGCCGATCACCAGATCATTGAGGATTTGGGCTTTGAGATTGAATTAATCGCCCTTTAAGGCGGTGCTAACGATGAACTGGATGGATAAAGAGCTTGAACGATTGGCTGACGCCTCATTGGAACGTTCCTTGCGTACGCATGGCACGGTATCCGAATTTCCAGGTTATACGGTGCCCGGAGAGCGAATGTTATTGAACTTGAGCATGGGAGCAAGCGCTTCTGAAGCCGTTGCCATTCCTGATCTGAGCTCCCGACAACTGTTTTTCCAGATGTTTATGGAATACGAGAGGAAGTATCGCATGCAGGGAGGCGTCTTCGCGACTTATGATCTTCTATTAATTCAAGCCCGTGACTCAAGAGTGGAAAAATCAAATTAATGTCATTAAATAAAACAGGGATAAAAAATAAGACCCAGCCTACCCAACTGGCCTTATTTTTTTGTCCGCGGGTCTGAAATACCACGAAACAGCGGTTAGAACGAGAAGTAACGCGGGGGGAGTTAGATCGCCGATAGAATCGCCTAATACAAGATGTGAAATGATCGCTCCCGCCACTGTAAAGAAAAAACCAGCGTAAGCCCATTCTTTAAGCAACGGAAATTTTGGAACGAGTATGGCAATTACGCCTAATAATTTCGATGCGCCAAGGACAACGAGTAAATAGGATGGATATCCCAAATGCGTCATTTTAACAACTTCTTCATCCATTTTAATGAATTGCACGATTCCCACAGAAAGCATTCCTAGCGAAAGCCAAGCGGTAGCCATCCAATAAATGATTTTGTTTCTTTTTGTCATGGTGGTTTCCTCCTTGATTATTTCCTCATCGATAAATAACGGTAAATTTCCAATTAGACACCATTTGGTGACACTTTGATTATAGGACACCGATTGGTGTCGTGTCAACAGCCGATGTAGCGTCGGACGTATTCAGTATCCTTCTGCCTCTTCATAGGGTAGTGGGCTTTTTTCGCTTATTTGGGCTGCAGCAGTATAGACAATTATTTCAATGTCATGTATAGTTGAATACATGAGTAACCAACCATTCAACGTCGCAATCTTTTTAGAGAAAAGAGGTCCTTGATGAAACCGACATTGGATGAATCCCAACCCATCTTTCAACAGATTGCCCAAATGATCATGGACGAGATTGTGGGGGGCGAATTGAACGAAGAGGAACAAATTCCTTCCGAAAATGAGTTGTCGCGCTTCTATAACATCAATCGGGCGACGATACGTAAGGGTCTACAGGATTTGGTGGATGCAGGGATTATTTATAAACAGCGAGGGATAGGCATGTTCGTTAAGAGCGGAGCGAAGCTGCAATTGTTGAAGGAACGTCAGCGTCACTATCGCGAACAGTTCGTCCTTCCCTTATTGGAAGAAGCGAAGAAAATCGGATTAAGCAAGGAATCGGTCGTTCAGTTGATTCTGGAGGAGGAGTAGAGATGATATACGTAAACGAAGTGGCGTATTCGTACGATAACGTTCCCGTTCTAGAAAATGTATCGTTAGAGGAGAAGGAGCCGGTGATCGCGGGGCTGTGGGGGCGCAACGGGGCTGGTAAAACAACTCTAATGAGACTGTTGGCCGGTCATCAACGGCCTCACGGCGGAACGGTTCAAGTTATGGGCTCGGCGCCTTACGGTAACCCGGCGGCAGTTCGGCATGTTTGCTATATGCAGGAGGATCATCCGTTCAGCCCGATATGGACGGTGCAGGATGCGCTTCGTTTCGGTCGATATTTTAATGCCAACTGGGATCAAGCTACGGCAGACCGCCTGGTCGAAACTTTCAGATTGGATCGCAAGAAGAGAGTTCCCAAACTGTCCAAAGGGATGAAATCTGCACTTCAGTTTATTATCGGTTTATCTAGCCACGCCGACGTCACGATACTCGATGAGCCGACGAACGGCTTGGATGCCGGGATTCGCAGGAAGCTGTATGAGGCATTAAGGGAAAGCCATGAGGATTCACCTCGTCTCATTCTGATTTCGACGCATCATATCGAAGAAGTCCAAACGCTCTGCGAATCGTTGATCGTTATGCACAAGGGCAAGTTGCTGCGTCATCAACAGATCGATGAATTCCGTGAGCAAGGCATATGGTTGGCTGGTGAACGAAGCGCGGTGACAAGCGTTATTGACGGTCATAAAGTGCTGGAGCAAAGCACGATGGGATCGAAAATCAGGGTGATGCTCGATGCCCCCTATTCGAAGCACTGGAAAGAGCAAGCGCAAGTTAAGGGACTTTCCATTGAAAAAGCGGACTTACAAAATTATTTGCTGAATATAACGGAAGATGCGGAGGTAAACATATGAACTCACAGAGCGCGGTATTCCGATTAATGTACGAGGATGTGATCTGGTATTTCGTCAAACTTATGCTTCTGTTCATTACCGTTCCGTTGACGATCGTATGGATTATCGCCGGATTGGTCTTTAATCTCGATCGAGAAACGCTAGCTGCGATATCCGGACCTGCGTACTTCTTTATCGCCGGTTTCGGGCTCTTCGGATTCAAGTCCCTCTTTCCGATAACGATCGGAATGGGAAGCACGCGCGAGCAATTTCTTAAAGCTTATTACAGCGTGGGCATAGGGGGCGTTATTTTCAGCGTCTTGTGTTTGAACGTCTGCCAATACGCGCTAGTCACGATCTATCAATGGAATTCGGTAGAAGCCGGCATTCTGCATGCCGGAAGGTTGTTTCTGGATGAGTACGATTTCTTAGACTATTTGTGGATCGATCTGATGGTAGGTATTGCAAGCTTCAGTCTTACTTTTTTCGGCAATGCCATCTTTTATCGGGTAGGGTTTATTCGCTGCGTCATCATGTTGATGATCGTAACGGTCGTAGGCATATTTCTATATTATGGAGGCGTTATTTCCGCGCTGTCTGACTCAATGTCTGACATCAAGATGAGTGCGATGGCGATCGTTTCATGCGTCGGAGCAGTGAGTCTGGCTGCTTTATTCGCCACTTATCCGATGCTGCGCCATGCGCCATTGCATCCGATGCCCAGAAAAGGATAATGAATATGTGGATGGACAGCTATCAACAATGCATAGCGTCCGGATCGGGTGAACACCGGAATTCGAGAAGCGCAAACGGCAGAGATGCCGTTTTTTGCTGTTTAGGAAACTTTACGAATCCAGAAACAAGGATAACACGGATGAACTTCACTCTCCATTTTCCTTGTAGCTGGCCCCGAACTAATGGCGTGTCGACGTAACCAGGACATAAAGCGTTCACTGTAATTCCGTAGGCGGCTGCTTCCAACGCGGCGACTTTAGATAAGCCGATCACGCCATGTTTAGCGCTGTTGTATGCCGCTTTACCGGCAAAACCGACCAATCCGTTGATGGAGGCGATATTAAGGATGCGACCATAGTTTTGTCGCTTCATGATAGGAAGCGAATGTTTGATCGCTATGAAGGGCGCCGTCAGCATGATCTTAAGCATCATTTCGAATTTATCCGTAGGAAAATCCTCGATCGGGGCAACATGCTGTAACCCTGCGATATGAAATCCGATACCCTGTGCGGTACCCGTAACGATGACAACGCGATCGGTGAATATGCTCTGTAGCTCCTTATTCATGTAGATTAATAGGATTCCAATAGAATAGAGTCGGACAAGATCAGCGGGGGCTCAGTTGCCCGTTGGATATCCTCGATCGAATACCCTTTAGCGACTTCAACAAGAAGCATTCCATTCGGCGTGATATCGATGACGGCCCGTTCCGTGATGATCCGATGCACGACTTGTTTGCCAGTCAGCGGTAAGGTGCAAGCTTTTAATAGTTTCGATTGTCCGGCTTTGTTGACATGGTCCATAATCACAACGATTCGTTTGGCTCCATGCACGAGGTCCATGGCGCCGCCCATTCCTTTGACCATCTTGCCGGGTATCATCCAGTTGGCCAAATCTCCGGATTCGGATACTTCCATTCCGCCTAGAATGGCCAGATCGATATGGCCTCCGCGAATCATGGCGAATGAATCCGAGCTACTGAAATAGGAGGCTCCCGCGATGGCGGTGACGGTTTCCTTACCCGCATTAATGAGATCCGGATCGACGAGGTCAATGGGGGGGAAAGGGCCAATGCCAAGAAGGCCGTTTTCCGATTGGAGCACAACCTGTTTATCCGGCGAAATAAAATTCGCTACTAATGTTGGAATGCCAATTCCAAGATTCACATAGTAACCGCTCTGTATTTCTTTTTCCGCGCGCCTCGCAATTCGTTCTCGAATCGACATTTGCTCACTCAACGTATCTTCACCTTTCTATAGTTAGTCGTTATATCGTCGTTAGTCGTTCAATTCGTTTCTCTTGGACGCCCACAATCAATTGATTCACATATATACCTGGCGTATGGATGGATTCCGGATCCAAATCACCGACCTCTACGAGTTGCTCCACCTCTGCAATCGTTATCTTGCCTGCGGTCGCCATAATCGGATTAAAATTGCGGGCTGTTTTGTTGAACATCAGATTTCCCATGCGATCTGCTCTAAACGCGCGTATCAGGCTGAAATCCGCGGTTAAGGCGTGTTCGAATATATATTCTTTACCGTCGAAAACGCGTGTTTCCCTTCCTTCGGCAAGCGGGGTTCCGACTCCTGCCGGCGTATAGAATGCTGGAATTCCTGCGCCGCCCGCCCTGATTCTCTCAGCTAGCGTACCTTGCGGAACCAATTCCGCTTCAATCTCGCCAGCCAATACTTGGCGTTCGAATTCCTTGTTCTCCCCGACGTAAGAGGCGATGATCCGTTTAATCTGTTTATTTCTCAACAGCAGTCCGAGTCCCCAATCGTCGACCCCGCAATTGTTGGATATAATGGTCAAGTTGCGCGTCCCTAGATCGGCCAAAGCTGCGATTAAATTTTCCGGAATGCCTACGAGACCGAAGCCACCTACCATGAGCGTTGCGCCATCAGGGATCGCGTTCACGGCATCTGTGAACGACGTCAACAGTTCTTTCATGAGAAACCGTCTCCTTTCTTAGATACGTCGAATATTAGGCGACTAACAACGCTCCACTACGGTTGCGATTCCTTGACCGCCGCCAATGCATAAGGTCGCCAAACCATATCGGGAGCCTCTACGATGTAATTCATGCAATAAAGTGATCAAGACGCGAGCCCCGCTAGCTCCGATCGGGTGACCTAATGCAATAGCTCCTCCATTGACGTTCATCCTATTCGGGTCAAAGTCGAAGCTCTTGACGTAAGCCAATGATTGGGCGGCAAAAGCTTCGTTCACCTCAAGCAGATCCATATCTTGAATGAAGAGACCTGCTTTACTGAGCGCCCTTTCTGTTGCGGGGACTGGACCTAAACCCATCATCGCGGGATCAACTCCTGCGGAAGCATGAGCGCGGATTATGGCAAGCGGTTCGATTCCCAGCGCAGTCGCTCGTCTTTCCGACATAAGAATGAGAGCTGCCGCACCGTCGTTAATGCCGGAAGAGTTGCCGGCCGTAACAAGTCCATCTGGCTTAAAAGCTGGGCGTAGTTTGGATAGGACTTCGATCGTCGTGTCCGGACGCGGACTTTCATCTCTAGTAACGGGAATTGATGCGCCTTTTCTCTGAGGAATATCTATAGGAACGATTTCATCAACAAATCGTCCTGCGCTAATGGCTTCCGTAGCTTTACGCTGGCTGTCTACTGCGTATTGATCGAGCTCTTCTCGGGTAAAACCATATTTCGCGCAGATGTTCTCCGCAGTAATCCCCATGTGGTAATCATTCGTTGCGCACCAAAGCCCATCGCGGATCATCGAGTCCGTGATAGCCTGGTCTCCCATGCGGAAACCGGAACGGGCGCCTTGCAGGAGGTAAGGGGAGGCGGTCATGTTTTCCATGCCTCCGGCTACGACAATCTCGCTTTCCCCGGTCAGGATCGCATTGAAAGCCAAATGAACGGCCTTCATTCCTGAGCCGCAAACTTTATTAATCGTCATGGCGGGGATTTCTACGGGAAGCCCGGCGGAGAGGGCGGCTTGCCTGGCGGGATTCTGACCAAGTCCCGCTTGAAGCACGTTGCCCATAATGACTTCATTGACTTGTTTAGGGTCGATCCCCGCACGACTGATCGCCTCGGCGATAGCAACTGAACCTAAGCGGACGGCAGAAACATCCTTAAATATGCCGTTAAAGCTGCCGACCGGCGTTCTTACCGCGCTGGCAATGACGACGGAATTGGCTATCATAACGTTCAAACCTCCTCAATTCTCTTCTTAAAGCTGACCAACTGATCTATGCTGTTTTTCATTTTCTCCGCTGTAGAGCTTGGATCCTCGTAACGGTAGTACCCGTATCCGCTCTTCACTCCGAGTTCTCCATCAGCCACTTTTGTCAGCAACGATTCGGGTGCAAGCGTGTTCGTACTCAGCTCGGGAAACAGGTGACCGGTAACCTTAGCCCATACATCCAGTCCGCCGAGATCCGCAATCTCGAAAGGGCCCTTGAATGCCCATCGCAGTCCGAGTCCCTCTTTAACAACGGTGTCAATCTGGCCAGGGTCGGCAATGCCATTCTCGACTAGGTACAAGGCTTCTCTTATAAGCGCGGCTTGAAGACGATTCGCAACAAAACCGGGAACATCCCTGTTCAGTACAACCGGAGTTTTGCCGCAATGAATTAATAGAGCAGTAAGCTCGTTTCCAATTTGCGGTGAAGTCGTCGGTAAAGTTACGATTTCGACCAACGGGATTAGATTAGCCGGGTTAAAAAAGTGGGTAATGACGATCCGATCCGAGAAAGGCAAATTTTCCGCCAAAGTCTGCAGAGATATGGTGGAGGTATTAGAGGCGACGATTGCGCGATCAGAGATTATTTCCGCCAACTGTCGGAACACTTCGCGCTTGATCTCCAGTTGTTCAGGGACGGCTTCTACGATCAAGTCGGCATTTGCAACCGCTTTCTCTAAATCGTTATAAAAATGAATTCTCGCATCTAATGAAGGAAATGTTCTTCCCGCCGGTTCGTACAGGGCTACCTTAAAGCCATGCTCTGCGAATAATAGCGCAATTCCGCTTCCCATGGTGCCGGATCCCAGAACAGCAATGTTTTTGATCATATTTACCTCCTCGATAAATGAGCTATCTCTATTACTAATATACACACCGCATATTTATAGGTAAAATACATATATAGAATATTATATATTCCAATTATCTATATATAAGGACGCGATAACGCGATGGATTTACGTCAGCTTAGTTATTTTCTGGAAGTGGCGAATCAGGAGAGTTTCTCTAAGGCGAGTCAAACGATTCATGTGACCCAACCTACGCTTAGCAAGATGGTAAAAAGCTTGGAGGAAGAGCTGGGCGTATTGCTAATCAATCGTTCCACGCGTCGAGTCGACCTGACCGAAGCGGGTAAAGTCGTTCAAGCTCATGCGCAAACGATCTTGAATGCTAAGCAAAATCTGTTGTCTGCCGTTGCGGATTTGACCGAAATGAGAAAAGGGCAATTTTCGTTAGGACTACCGCCAGTCATCGGAGCGAGTTTTTTCCCGAAGGTCATCTCAAAATTTCATCAGTTGCACCCGGATATCGATATCCAACTCGTCGAGGAAGGGGGCAAGCGGATTGAGCAGCTATTAATAGAGGGTTCATTAGATCTTGGGGTTGTCGTGCTTCCCGTAGACGAGGAGCTGTTCGAGGTAGTTCCGATCGTAAAGAGGCATCTAAACTTGGTCGTTCCCACATCCCATCCCCTAAGCGGGAGTAATGAGGTACGTCTATCCGAGCTTAGGAACGAATTTTTTATTCTCTTTCGCCAAGAGTTCAATTTGCACGACAGGGTGAAGGAGGCATGCATTCGGGAAGGGTTCGAGCCGCAGGTCGCATACGAAAGCTCGCAATGGGATTTTATCTACGAATTAATCCGCGCGGACGAGGGAATATCCCTACTTCCGGAAACGATATGCGCCAAATTCGATGCAGCCAATGTACATGTCATTCGTAAGATCGAACCGAACATCCATTGGGATTTAGCGATTATTTGGAAGAAAAACGGCTATGTCTCCCATGCGGCATCAGGTTGGATCGAGTTTGTTCGGAGGGAGCTAGGAACGGAGAGAGCCTGAGGGAAGCATGTATTCGAATAAAGGAGATTGATTACTCGCTTGGCGGTTTCCGCTTGAAAATCGTTTGATCAAATGCAACTCCAATAGCTACTCCAATGGCAATACCGATAGCTAGATTATCCATCATTAAGCCGATCGCAACCCCGAACGCTATACCTGAAGCCATACCGTTATATCTTCTTTTGTTATTTTTCTTTTTGTCCACCTTTGACACCCCTTGAAAGCAATAATCCTCTCATACGTAAGATTTACGGGTAGGTTTCACCCCATATTGACATGGAAAAACATCTATTATTCACGGTACCAAAACAAAGAATAAGGAGAAACCTTCCCATTGAATTAAAGCGGAGTTTTTTTTATAATATCCGTATCGTAAGAGCGAAGGAAGTGGTATGGATGGCAATTAAAGATTGTCGGAATAGATCAGCTCATGCAAAGCCTGTTTTAGAGGCGATACTTTGCATGGGCGGTCAGAACTAAAATCGCCCCGGTAAGCAATCATCGTTTCTAATACTTGGCTTTGCACCTTATCTCATTATTTAATAAATAAGGGGCTGAACCAAGATGTGTAAACCATTTATTAGAAACCATCAATATAACGTTATCAAAAAGCAAGCAGGAATTATGCAAAATGCTCTCAGAACGATAGCGGATCCTAAAGTTTTGGAATCGGTCAGATTTGGTACGGAATCCAAAATCGTTGAAATGTTTCCGGATGTTACGGACGTTCGAAAACAAATGTTGGAAGAAATATCCACTTTGAAAACGACTGAAGATTTTCAGAAATATTTGAGAGAGTTTGAACCGTATTTGTTGGAATTTCCGCAAGTAACAGCCAAGCAGATTCAGCAACTATTTCCTAAGAATAAGAAACTAAAGATACCCGATTTATCCGCAATAGACAATCGTTATTTAACCTATCTGAGTTGGAGCGATATTTCAACGAATAAAATGTTCCTGGTCTATCAACTAAACGGGCAATTCATTGGCGTAGAAGGCAAATATACGCCCACAAACAAGAAAGGCTTTTGTTTTTTATGTAATCGGCATGAAGAACTTTCCTTTTTTTCGGCGATATCCAAAAAAAGACCGGCTAATTCTTCGCCTGATTACTACAAAGCGGTTGGTAACTATTTGTGCTTAGATAGTCATGAATGTAATAAGAACATCACGGATATTGCTTCTTTAGAAAAATTTATTGATACTGTTATAAGATAGAGATTAAACGGGTTTTTTAACAGGCCGAGCCTGTCGTTGAGCAACAGCATCCTGCATGATGTCGGGATTCTTTATCTACGGATCTCTCATAGGAACGAATCAAGAGGACAGCGATTATTCGCTGTCCTCTTGGCGTCTGCGGAACCGGTGAATCTTGCGAACGGAAGATAAGAGTTCTATAGAAAGTGACATATACGCTCTAATTGCCCTTTTGTATACTGGGAAACGGAAGGCTTGGAAGCAAGAATGGATCGCGCTAAAACCATTATTGAGGAGAGGTGTCCATGATGAGCGTTTCAAAGCATGGAGGCAAAAACCATCCGTTCGCGGCGCTTGTTGCCAGAGTATTCACGGTCTTATTAGCTTTCGTATTGATCGCAGCTAACGCAGGCAACGTAAGCCGTATTTTCACGCAACCGCCAACGGCTTATGCCCAACAGGCTACACTCGAACAGACGATCAGCGATTTCGAAGGAAACGAGGAGGGCTGGATTTTCCATAACGGACCGGAATTCCCCGGAGCGACCGGCAGTTTGGTCGCGGAAACGAACGATTCCTACGAAGGAACGAAATCCGGCAAACTGACGGGAGACTTCTCCGGCGGAGGCAACTACGTCTCGATGTACCAGGATCTGCCCGACGTAGACATGCAGGAGCTTCGGTTCTGGATCAAGACGGAAGACTTGGCTTGGCTGGCGCTCCGGCTGACCGACAGCACCGGCCAGATCCATCAGCAGGAGATCGATATTACACCCGGTTCGAATTGGCAGGAGATCGTGATCACGGATCTTGCCGGCGGAAGCGGACCCGGAACGTACCACTGGGGCGGAGCGGAAGACGGCTTGTGGCACGGCCCCGCTATCCGCGTAGGCTTGAATCTCGAGTACGGGGCTTTCGTGAACGAGTCGACGACCGGAACGTTACTGGTCGACGCGGTGACCGTGACCGTCCCTGACGGCCCGGCCGGGCCGTACTACGACGACGTGATCATTAGCGATTATGAAGAGAACGGCGTGGGCTGGGCGTTCCATAACGGTCCCGAGTTCCCGGGAGCGACGGGGACTCTTACCCGGGATACGAACGAGCATCATAACGGAGCCGCCGCCGGGAAGCTGACTGGGAATTTCTCTAACGGCGGGGTCTACGTCTCGATGAACAAGGAATTGCCGGACATCGACATGGAGGAGCTCAGCTTCTGGGTGAAAACGCAGGATCTGAACGCCATCGCGCTAAGGTTGTTCGACGAGACCGGACAGATTCATCAGCAGCGAATCGAGATTCAGCCTAACGGCAACTGGCAAGAGATCGTCGTCACGCATCTCGCCGGGCTGCCCGGACCGGGCACCTACCATTGGGGCGGAGCGGAAGACGGACTGTGGCACGGTCCGGCCATCCGCATGGACGTGTTGATGGAAGCGTCGGATTTGGTAGGGACGCAAACTAGCGGAACGCTCTGGATCGACGACGTGATCGCCAATGTGCCTAGGCCGACGATCCGCATCGCGCAGGACCGTCTCGGCAATGCGTTCGGAACGGCCGAGGCGATAGCCTTCCGGGTCGATCTGGCGCAAGACGCCGATCTGGTCTGGTCGGCGACCGACTTCTGGGGCCGGCGCGTAGCGGGCGCGAGCGCGCAGACGATCGACGGTTCGGCGCAGCTTCAGGTACCGCAGCTGGGAAGCGGGTATTACCGCCTTAAAGTCGAGGCAACCTCGGGGGGACAGCCGGTCGACACGGCCGAGACGACGTTCTCCGTACTGTCTCCCGTCGACATGAGCCAGATCGCAAGTTCCTCCTTCGGGGTAGCGACTCACTTCGCGCATGGCTGGAATCCCGATATGATTCCCCTGATCGCGAACGCAGGCTCGAAAAACTACCGCGACGAGATGTATTGGAGCCGCATGGAGCCGAGCGCGGGCGTCTACGAGACGCCGGAGGACTACACGGAATATTACGAGACCGCGGCGGACAACGACTTGGAGCCGCTGATGATCTTGTCGTTCAACAACGCGAATCACGACGGAGGAGCGACGCCGTATACGAACGCCGGCAGGCAAGCGTTCGCCGACTACGGCAACGCGCTGCTGAACGATTTTCCCGCCACCAAGTGGGTGGAGGTCTATAACGAATTCAATATCATGGGCGATTACGGAGACGGACCGGCGGATAACCTGCCCTCCTACTACTACGAGTTGCTGAAGACCAGCTACCAAACGATCAAAGCCGAGAACCCGAACACGATCGTTATCGGCGGGGTAGTCGCGCACAACGACTGGAGCTGGATGGAGGAATTGTTCCAGCTCGGCGGGCTTCAATACATGGACATTCTGTCCGTGCATCCTTATAACTATCCCGTCTCTCCGGAAGGAATGGAAGCGGAGCTGAAGCAGCTCGACACCCTCGTGAAGCAGTACAACAACGGGCAATCCAAGCCGATCTGGGGAACGGAGACCGGATGGCCGACTCAATTGGACGCGAGAGGCGTGAGCGAATCCACGCAAGCGGCTAACGTCGTGCGCGCCAACGTCACCCAACTGGCGGCGGGAGTCCAGAAAGTGTACTGGTACGACTTCATGAACGACGGAACGGACCCGACCGTTAACGAACAAAATTTCGGCTTGATCCGAAACGCGAAGGATGCGCTCGGCAAGTACGCGCCCAAACCGGGATATGTCGCTTACGGCGTCATGACCCGCAAGCTGGAAGGCAAGGCGTACGATCACAAGGAGACCGTCGGAACCGATATTTACAGCTATATCTTCGGTACCGGCAGCGGCCGGCAACGCGTTCTCTGGTCTTCCGTACCGAAGCAAGTCGCGATCCAGACGAGCAGCCCTATCGTAATTACGGACGTGATGGGCGAGACGACCACCTTGAATCCGAACAACGGGTACGCGTATTTGACGGTCACGGGAGCCCCGATCTACATGAACGCAAGCTCGACTACCGTCATCGCGAACAATCGGTTTACGCTCTCCGGCGGTGAGGCCGTTAAAGGAGAACCGGCGGTTCTGACGCTGTCCGTCAATAACACGGTTCCGGGCAGCCAAGCGATCAGCGGAACCGTCGAGGTTCAGGGAACGTCGGTAGCGATCAACGTCGGAGCCGGGCAACAGCAGCAGTACCAGATCTCGGTTCCGGCCTTGAGCAACGATCAGACGCTGTTCGGAATCGTGAAGGCCGGAGGGCAAGCGATCGCGAAGCTGTCCGCCGACGTTAGACTGGTGGATCCGATCGCATTCAGCGCTAAACATGTCCTGACGGGAAGCGGGGACGCGGTCCGCATCGGGGTCGTCAACCGAAGCTCGTCGGCTTATACGCTGGACGAAGTGGACTGGGAGATCGGCAGCCAGACGGGGACTTTGAACGCGGCGTTGACCGTAGCCGCCCATTCTTCGGGCAGCTTCGACTTGCCGGTCACGGGGCTGACGGCCGGGACGCCTTACGCGACGAAGTTGTCGTTCGTGGCTAACGGATCGGTTGCTTACCGGTACGAAGGCACGTTGATCGGCCGGAATCCTTCCGCCATGAAGAACGCGCCGAACCGGACCGTTACGGTCGACGGCACGGCGGATGCCAATCCGGGCACGCGGATCGCCAATCTGGCGACCGATGGCAACAACTTGATTACGTCCTACGGCGGAAGCTCGGATCTGAACGGCGACATCTGGTTGAACTGGGATCAGAACAACGTCTATCTTACGGCTAAGATTCATGACAACGTCTTCTCGCAGACGAGTCAAGCGGGCGCGATCTGGCAAGGCGACAGCTTGCAGTTCAGCATCGCCCAAGGCACGCCGGGAGAAAGCGAATTCTGGCACGAGTTCGGAGCCGCATTGACGCCGCAGGGACCTCAAGTGTTCCGTTGGTTAGGTACGGCCGGGTATGCTTCGGGATTGGTCAGCAATGGAAACGTAGCGATTACGCGCAACGAGACCACGAAGACGACCCTGTACGAAATCGCCCTGCCGTGGACGGAATTGACGCCGGTGGCCTCGGGCGACGGCATGCTTAGCGTCTCCCTGCTCGTGAACGACAACGACGGTACGGGACGCAAGGGTTACATCGAGTGGGGAAGCGGCATCGGAGACGAGAAAGACAGCGCACTCTTCCGTTCGATCAAGCTCGTCCCGTAATCGGTATCGATCCGCGAAGTCGCAGCCCAAAGCCGGTATCCGGCTTTGGGTTGCCCTTTTAATACGATGGTTTGAGAGAAGGAGAGACTCCGATGAAACGAATGCGGATATGGTGCGGAGGCATCATCGAAGAAACGAATACTTTCAGTCCATTGAAGTGCGCGATGGACGACTTTCGCCGATTCCACTTCGCCTTGGGCGACGAAATTCTGCAAATCGGATTCGAACATGAATTGAAGGGATTTCTCGAGGCGACGGTTGCCGATTCGTCGGTCGAAGTCTTATGCGGCCTGTCGGCGAATGCCGTCTCGTCGGGAACGATGAAGGCATCGGCATGGGAAGAGTTGCTCCGAATCTTCCGAGAAAGCGCGCGATCGGCCTCGGAAGCGGACGGCGCTTATCTGGCCTTACACGGGGCGATGGCGGCGGACGGTTGCGAGGACGCCTGCGGGGCGCTGATCGAAGCATTGAGGGAGAGTCTCGGTCCGGATAAGCCGCTCGTGATCTCGCTGGATCTGCATGCGAACGTTACGCGGAAAATGGTCGAGAGGGTACAGGGCATTGTCGGCTACAGGACGTTTCCTCATACCGATCACCGAGAGACTGGGCAACGCTCAGCCCGACTGCTGTTAAGTATAGTTCGCGACGGGGCGCCGTATCCTTCGATCGCCCTACGGAAAATCCCGATGATCGTGCCTGCCGAGAACAGCCAAACGTCCAGCGGCCCGTTCGCGGAGTTGTGGGCGGAGGCGGAGAAGGGGGAGCGGCGGGGAGACGCGATCGTGACTTCGTTGTTCCCCGTGCAACCGTGGCTGGACCTGACGGACTTGGGCTGCAGCGTCGTCGTGGTCGGTCGGGACGCCGAAGCGACGTTGGCGGAGGCCGATCGGCTGGCCGAGTTGTTCTGGGCGAAGCGTCATGCGTTCTCGGTCGAGTTGCGCACCGTTCGCGAGATCGTCTCGCTTGCATCGGAGGGCGAAGGGGGAGGCAAGCCCTTCGTGATATCCGATTCCGCGGACAGCCCGGGCGCCGGATCGGCCGGAGACAGCAATTACGTGCTGAAGCAACTGCTGGCGACGAATGCGCAAGATCGTCTGAATTGCCTGCTGACTATGGTCGATGCGCCGGCGGTGGCCCGCTCGATCGAAGCGGGGGTTGGCCGATCCGTCGAGTTAGAGGTGGGCTACACGTTAACGAAGGGCAGCGCTTACGGAGCGCCGATCCGAATAGAGGGCACGGTTCGCCGCATCGGGGACGGGAAATTTCGATTCTCCGGAGGGTCCGTCAAAGGGGCGACCGGCAACATGGGGCGCTGCGCCGTGCTTCAGATCGGGCGAATCTCCCTGCTCATCTGCGAGCATCCGACCTTCACGGGCGATCCCGCGCTCTATCGTTCGATGGGGCTCGAGCCGCTGGAAGCGGATCTCGTCCTGGTGAAGTCGGCGAATCAATTCCGG
This sequence comes from Cohnella herbarum, assembly GCF_012849095.1. Classification (NCBI taxonomy): domain Bacteria; kingdom Bacillati; phylum Bacillota; class Bacilli; order Caryophanales; family Paenibacillaceae; genus Cohnella; species Cohnella herbarum. The sequence continues at coordinate 1,428,281 of NZ_CP051680.1, read as the reverse complement.
GCGGAGTACGAGACTCTCACTCCGAACATCTACATTCTGGATACACCGGGAGCGAGCACCGCCGACGTCAGGCGATTGGAGTATCGGAACCTTCCGCGCCCCTTTTACCCTTTTGACGACAACTTCGAGTGGAGGAATCTATCATGACGGAACCGATCGGGAGAGAGACGGGCGACGATCGCCGCAGCCAGAAGGTGCGCAAGATCAGCTTCGAGGGCGACGCGCTGCGCATGTCGATGGATTGGACGGTCGAGGATCTGGATAAGATCCAAGTTCTCGTCGAGAGCACGGCGGGAGACAGTCATCCCAGCTCCTATCATCTGGGAGAGCTTGTCGACGAGATCGAGAAAGGCGTTTTCCAACTGGGCGGCAAACCGGCCGTCTACACGACGACGGACATTTGCGACGGCGTCGCCCAAGCGCATAACGGGATGCATTACTCCTTGCCGTCCCGCGACATGATCGCTTCGATGGTGGAGGTTCACGCGCTCGCGACGCCTTTCGACGCGATGGTGCTTTCCTCGGCCGGAGACAAGGCCGTACCTGCCCATCTGATGGCGATGGCCCGGCTGGACATCCCGGCGATCCACGTGCCGGGCGGCGCGATGGGAGCGGGACCCTGCCTGCGCTCCAACGAAGAGCTGTGGCATATGAGCGTCGAAGTGGACAAGGGCCAGATGACGAAAGAGGAATTTCTTGCTTTCCAGAGGGCTTGCTGTCCGACTTGCGGCGCCTGCCAATACATGGGGACGGCCGCTACGATGCAGGTCGTTGCCGAGGCGCTCGGGCTGGCGCTGCCGTGGTCCGCGCTCATTCCGGCGACGAACGCGGAAATTCGCCGCAACGCCCGGGCCGCGGGCCAACAAGTAATGCGGTTAGCCGAAGCGGGAATCCGGCCTTCGGATATTCTGACGATGGAAGCGTTCGAGAACGCGATCATGATCCATTCCGCCGTCGGAGGCTCGCTCAACGCGGTGATGCATATGATCGCGATCGCGAGAGAAGCGGGGATCGAGCTCGACGCGGAACGTTTCGACCGGATTCACCGTCATATTCCGGTATTGGTCGACACGAAGACGGCCGGACACTATCCGACCGAGCTGTTCTGGTATGCCGGAGGCGTCCCCGGACTGATGAACGAGCTTCGCGAGTTCCTCCATCTGGACGTCATGACGGTCACGGGCCGGACGCTCGGGGCCAATCTGGAAGACTATCGCCGAAGCGAAATGCCGAAATTCGCCGAGATGTTCCTGGCGAATTACAAGCTGAACCGGCGTGACGTCGTGTATCCCTTGAGCAAACCGCTCAAGAACGAAGGCTCGCTCGCCCTGCTGAAGGGCAGCCTCGCACCTTCGGGCGCCACGGTGAAGAAGAGCGCGGTCGCCGCCGAAATGCAGACGCATCAAGGTCCGGCCAAAGTATTCGACAGCGAGAGGGAAGCGGTGGATGCTCTGTTGGCGAAGACTATTCGTCCCGGCGACGTCGTTATCATTCGTTATCAAGGGCCGAAAGCGGTCGGAATGCCGGAGATGTTCTTCATGTCGGAGCTGATCGCTTCCGATCCCGAACTGTCCCGGACGACCGCGCTCGTCACGGATGGGAGATTCTCGGGAGCGACGCGGGGGCCGTGCGTCGGTTACTTAGGCCCCGAGGCGATCGACGGCGGACCGATCGCGCATATCGCCGACGGCGATCTCGTCCTTATCGACATTCCGAATCGGAAGATCGACATTGTCGGCATCGCGGGCGAACGGAAGTCCTCCGAAGAAGTCAAAGAGGAGTTCGAGAGGCGCCGTGCGACCTGGCAACCCCCGAGTTCTCGCATACTGGAGCGCTCAGTCAATATACGAGGCTTGCTCGTCCGGCGCTGGAAGGCGCTTCGGTCTCGCCGGGGAGGGTTCGGAGATGAGGCTGCACGGAAGAACGGCGATCGTCACCGGCGCGGCCCGGTCGATCGGGGCCGCCGTCGCCGCGAGATACGCCGCGGAAGGCGCTAACGTCGTCATCGCGGATATCGATGTCGACGAAGCGGAGCGGGTCGCGGCCTCGATCCGCGCGTTGGGCGGCGAGGCGATCGCGATCGGGACGGATGTCTCCGACAAGGGGCAAGTCGAGCGGATGGTCGAGACGACCGTCCGGCGATTCGGAACCGTCGACATTCTCGTCAACAACGCGGGCATCGATCCGAGGCGAGACTGGCTGGAGATGACCGGCGAGGAATGGGATCGCGTCATGGGCGTGAACGCGAAGTCGCAATTATTTTGCGCGCAAGCGGTATTCCCTCATATGAGGGAACGAGGACGCGGGAAGATCGTGAACGTCTCTTCGGTTACTTTTTACACCGGTCAGACCGGTTTCGTACACTACGTGGCTTCCAAGGGGGCCATTATCGGATTTACGAGGGCGCTCGCGCGCGAGGTCGGGGGGCACGGCATCACCGTGAATGGCATCGCTCCGGGAGCCGTGCTGACGGAGACGGAAGGCGAGGACGAGACGGATTACGATCCGATCGAAACCGAACGCGAGATGAAAGGCTTGCAGAGCATCGGCAGACGCCAGACGGCGGGCGACCTGGAGGGAGCCTTCGTGTTTCTGGCTTCGGAGGACAGCGATTTTATTACGGGACAGACGCTGAACGTCAACGGCGGTTGGATCCTGAATTAAGGGGCGGATGACAAATGGATATTCAAATTCGGCCGGACCGCAAGAGCGGGCCTCTGAAGAAGCTGCACGGCGTGAACAACGGACCGGTCAGCTTCGGCTCGCTGATCGACGTAACGGAACATTTTCGCAACGCGGCATTCCCGCTGATCAGACTGCATGACGTGAATTGGCCTCATGCCTGGGAAGTGGACATTCATACGATTTTCCCCGATTTCGGCCGCGACCCGGAAGATCCGGCTAGCTACGACTTCGAGAGAACGGATACGTATATCGCGTCCATTCTCGAGACGGGAGCGAAGATCGTCTACCGGCTGGGAGAAAGCATCGAGCATACCAAGAAGAAATACTACGTGCATCCGCCCGCGGATTACGAGAAATGGGCGAAAGTATGCGTGGGCATCATCCGGCATTATAACGAAGGATGGGCGAACGGCTTTCATTACGGGATTCGGTATTGGGAAATCTGGAACGAGCCGGACAATCCCGACAACCAGGTGATGTGGACGGGAACGCCCGAGCAATATTACGACCTATACCGCGTCGCCTCGCTCGCGATCAAGCGTCATGATGCGACGCTTAAGGTCGGAGGACATGCGGCCACGATGGTCAACCCTTCGTTCACCCAAGCGTTCATCGCGTATTGCCGGGAACATGTTCTTCCGCTCGACTTTTTCACGTGGCATACGTACGCAGGAGATCCGGAAGCGGTAGCGGCGAACGCGCGACTGGTGAATCGATGGCTGGAAGACGCCGGATACTTCGATATGGAGTGTCACTTGAACGAATGGGGGTTCTTCAAGTCCGCCGGGGAGCAGCTGTGGAAACCCGTGGGGGCGGAGCAGCGGCATACGACTTTCGAACGGATCAAGACCGAGGAAGGCGCTTCGTTCGCGGCGGCGCTGTTCGCTCTGCTCCAGGATTGTCCGGTGCACGAAGCCAACTACTACGACGCTCAGCCCCATAACTTGTTCTGCGGACTCTTCGACCGTTACGGCGTGCCGACCAAAGTGTACGACGTGTTCCGTAAGTTCAACGAGTTGTGCGGTTACGCGCAACGAATCGAAACGGAAATAGAAGAGGGGGCGTCCGGGGTATACGCGCTCGCCGCGACCAGCGACAGCGGAAACTCGGCGCTGTGGATCAGCAATTTCGGCGGAGAGAGCAGGGAGTACCGAATCTCTTGGCCGGGGCTCGATTCGCGGCGGGGAGAGTGGCTGCTATTGGATAAGGAGCGGCGGTTCGACGGTCTGGAAGCCTCCGCCATCGCAAGCGAAGAGGACGGCGCGGTTACTGTATTCCTGCCGAAACATTCCGTGTTGTTCGCCAAGTTCGATTAACGCCGGGGGAGCGACGCAGACATGGACGATATTGTAATCAGAGAATTGGAGCCGGGGGACGGCAAGGTTCTTGCCGATTACTTCCGGCTATTGTCCGAAGAAACGAGAGGGTTCTTCCCCGGGTATCCGTTCACGGACGAGGAATCGCTTCGAATCGCCAAGGAAGAATCCGGTCATTCGGATTTTAAACGTTATCTGGCGATCTCGGGGACCGACGGGGATGGCGGCGGGAAGCCGCGAGCGGTCGGCACCGTCTGGTTCTGGAGTTGGAATCGCGCAATCCCTTGGCTTGGCATCTCAATCGCGGACGATTATCAGGGCAGGGGATTAGGGAAAAGAATGATGAAGCATGCGATTGCCCAAGCGCGCGAGTCCGACAAGGGCGGCATTTTGCTTACGACGCATAGGGATAACTTCAGGGGGCGCGCGCTGTACGCAAGATGCGGTTTCGAAGAAATTGGCCATGACGATCGTGGAGAAATTTTGATGCTCCTTTCCTACTAGAAGAACTGCTGGAGTTAAGAAATCGATACATCCGAGCCTGAAAATTTTGTCGAATACGGGAAGCCTGACAGAGTACAATGAGGATATAGTTGTTAGAGAAAAGGAAGCGATGCCGTTGAATCTCGAAGAAAAAGTAACTTCAATCCGACTTTTTCCTAAGCTGCTCCTCAGTTTTCTGCTCGTTCTTGCTCCCCTGTACGTCATCGGAGTACAGATCAATCTATCCGGTTCCAAGAACGTTAAGCAGGAAATAGAGGACTCGTTGTCATCCCGCGCCGGTCTGTACATGGAAATGCTAGACAACGACTTGGAATCGGTCCTCTTCTCGTTACAGGACTTCATCGTCGACGACGACGCCCTTGGATTGGGAATGGCCGTCAGCATTATGTCCGATATCGAGAAGACTCAAGCGATTCTGCGCTTGAAGGAGAGAATGGACAACTTGGCTCGTTCAAGCAATTTCATCAAGGAAGCGGCGATTTTCATACCGCTTATCGACCGTACCATCTCGTCGAAAGCCGATGCGATTACAGATTTCGACCGGGAACAATTCCAAGGGTTGCTACAGGAAATCAAACCTCGCGATATGCCCTTCTTGGAGTGGAAAGATCGGCTGTTCATTCCTCTCGTCTATCCGCCGGTGTCCATGGGCAAGAATCCCGTTTTCACCGTTATGGTAGAGATTTCTAAACCGGAGCTTGATTCGACGTTAGCCCGGTTTTCGAATAAAGGCGGGGGAGTCATGCTCGTCGGCTTGTCAACGGATCGGGTTATTGCGAGCGCTTTCGATATTCCGGACGAATTATTCGAGAAACGCTCGGACTTGATGAAGGAATCGAAGAAAAACGCTTTACAGACCGTGTCGATCGAGGGCGATTCCTATTTGGTGGCACGGGAGGATTCGGACGCTTCGGAGATGAGCTTGATCATGTACGTTCCGGCCAAAAACGTAAATCCGGCTCTCCGAACCCATAGTTACTGGTTAATCGTCCTGTCGATCGCATCGGCGATCATCGTGATCGTGTTCTCTATCGGGATTTACCGAATGATTCATAGACCGCTGATTCGTCTGCTGCATTCGTTCCGCCGCATCGAGAAAGGGGAACTGAATCTGACTCTCCAATACCCGCATAAGGACGAGTTCGGTTATCTGTACGGAAGATTTAACGCGATGGCCAAGCAATTGAACATCCTGGTCCACGAGGTCTACGAACAAAAATATCGGGCGCAATTGTCCGAGTTGCGTCATCTGCAGTCGCAGATCAACCCTCATTTTCTCTATAATACTTATTTTATTTTGTACCGGATGGCGCAATTAGAAGATAACGAGAACGTCATTCGGCTTACCAAACATTTAGGGGAATATTTTCAATTTATCACTCGCGACGGCGCGGATGAAGTGCCTCTCGGGAAGGAAGCCCACCATGCCAGAACCTATATGGAAATCCAGATCATCCGTTTCTCCCGCAGAATCGAGGCAAACTTCGGAAAGGTACCGGAGGGTCTCGAGAATATGCTTGTGCCGCGACTTATCCTTCAACCCATTATTGAGAACGCATACAATCATTCGCTCGAGAAAAGACCGAAGGACGGGTGGTTGAACGTGGAGATGGACGTATACGGGGATCATCTCGTTATCTCGGTAGAAGACAACGGGCAAGAGTTGACTCCGGACAAGCTGGAGGAGATGCGAAATAAGCTTCAATCGCAAGACGAACCGGGCGAAAGCACGGGCATGCTCAACGTTCATCGCAGGCTTAAGATCAAATACGGCGAGTCGGGCGGACTTCGCCTAGGAGCAGGGGAGAGGGGCGGTTTGAAAGTGGAAATCGTGATTCCGATTCGAGAGGTGGGCCTATGAACCGACTGCTTATCGTGGACGACGAGCCATATACGGTTGACGGGTTATACGAGATGCTCTCCAATATCGAAGATTTAGAACTCGATCTCTATAGCGATTATTCCGCCGAAGATGCCATGCATCGGTTAAGCCGATCGAAAATGGACATCGTGCTCAGCGACATTCGCATGCCCGGCATGGACGGGTTGGAATTGCAGCGATGGATTCGGAACCGTTGGCCGAGATGCAAGATTATCTTTCTGACCGGCATCGGGGATATTTCCTATCTGCAGCAAGCGGTACGGGCAGGCGGGATCGATTATATTCTGAAAACGGAGGGCGATGAGGCCATCGTTCACGCGATTCGCATCGCCATCGCCGCGTTGGAAGAGGAGGCAAAGAACGATCAGTTCATGCTTCGGGCGAAAGAGCAAGTTCGTCAAGAACTGCTTCTACTAAGAAGGGAATGGTTCGCGAGCTTGACCGACTTCGCTTGTAATCCGCTCGTCTTCACGGAAACCCGTTTCCGGGAACTGGAGTTATCGGTGTCCCCGGTCGATCGCGTGCTGCTCGTGCTGGGCAGAGTGGACCGATGGCCGGAGAATACGACAACGTCGGGTAAAACGCTGCTGATCTATGCGATCCAGAACATCGCGGAAGAGTATTTGGGACAAACGCGGTTTCAGTCGATCGTGCTAAACGATTCGCAATTCGTATGGCTTATCCAACCTGGAGATTCAGAGGAGGGTCCGGGACTTGCTCGTACCTGGGAGGAGACTCTGACCTTCGCGGCGGGTACGTTGGACAGCATTCAATCCACGACGAAGGCACTTCTTCGCTTGCCGCTGTCTCTCGTTACGACCGGAGAGCCCTCAGGTTGGGAGGAAACTCACCTAACCTACAACAGGGTCAAGAAGAACCTTATTCTTGGATTCGGGACGGGCACCGAGATGTTGATTCTAAGATGCGACGCCGGTGAATCGCCGGAATATACTCACTCGCTGTCGATACGGAAGCTCGCGGAATTGGAGACGGCTCTGGAGACCGGCCGCAAGGACGAATTCAACGAAAAGCTGGATGTCGTTTTCTCTATGCTCCCGAGCGCGTTCGGACTTTACGCCCAGACGTATTATTCCGTGGCCTCATTGCTTCTCGGACATTTAACGAAAGTTTCCAACGGAATGACCGGCAACGAAGCGATCATGGCCAAGCTTATGAATCTTGGTCACCATGTTCAGAAGGATTCCGCGCTGCAAGTGCTGAAAGACGCGGCTGCAGGCTTGTTCTCCGGAAGAATGACGACGCTTGACGAACGAACGAATCGCATCGTTAACAAGCTGAATCAACACGTTCGCGAGCATCTGGACGGCGACTTGTCGCTCGATCGGCTTTCGGAGCTCGTCCATCTTAATTCATCCTACTTATCGACGATGTACAAACAATATACCGGTTTCAATTTATCGGATTATATCTCGGCTCTTCGAGTCGAGAAGGCCAAGGAAATGCTGGAGGATTCCTCTTGGAAAATTCACGAGATATCAGTGAACGTGGGCTTTGGAACGGCGGGTTATTTTACGCGTTTCTTCAAGAAATTTACCGGTCTTACGCCTCAAGAATACCGCAACGGACACGCGAAATGGACCGGCAATGAACCGGCTAATAAGTGACAAACGAAAGAGAAGCTTTCTAGAAGAAGTGAAATATACGGAGTTCCCGAGGGAGTTTATACTGAAAACGAAAATCAAAACTTATGGAAATCAGGGGAGGAAAAGCTTTGATTCAAACCTCGAAAATCAAGTTGTCTTATGCACTGCTGGCGATGACTGTCGTCCTATCCGCTTGCTCGGGAGGAAACAATGCCAAGCAAGGGAATGGGGAATCTTCGTCGCCATCTTCATCGCCTTCGGCAGTGGCATCCGCTTCAAGCGCCGCCGCTTCGCCATCTGCGACGAGCACCGAATCGGAAGCCGACCTGCAGTTCGGCAAGTACGATCCGCCAATCGAAGTGTCGACGGTTCGTTCAGTCGGCAGCGGCGTTCGGTTTCAGGAGGGTCAGTCCTGGGAGGATAACGTGTGGACGCGCAAGCTTATGGACTCCTTGGGCATCAAGCTCAAGCACCAGTGGGTCGTCAATACGGACCAAGGCACGGAGAAGATGAACATTTCCATCGCCTCCGGGAACCTTCCGGATTTCTTCTCCGTCAACGCGACGCAGCTCAACCAGCTGGTGGAAGCCGGACAGATCATGGATATGACCGATATCTATCAGAAATACGCATCGTCGGCCTTCAAAAAATATACGGAGAGCGTCACTAACGGTCTTGAGACTTCCACGTTCGACGGCAAGATGATGGCGCTTCCTACCGGATCGGCGACGAGCGACAACGCTCCCTTGCTCTGGATTCGGAGAGATTGGCTTAAGAAGCTGAATTTACCCGAGCCCAAGACGATGGCCGACGTGTTGGCCATCTCCGAAGCCTTCACGAACCAGGATCCAGACGGCAATAACAAGAAAGACTCCTACGGTCTGGCCGTGAACAAGACGCTGCTGATGTATGAAGACGGGCAGGCATTCGGCTCGTTGGAAGGCTTCTTTAACGGCTATCACGCCTATCCGCAAGGCTGGATAAAAGGCGAAGACGGCATGCTGGTCTACGGCAGCATTCAACCTGAAATGAAGCAAGCCCTTGCTGCATTGCAGCAAATGTACAAAAACGGCCAGATCGACAAAGAATTCGGAGTGAAAGGAGACGCGAAGGTGCTGGAGCTCGCCAGCGCGGGCAAGCTAGGCATGGCCTACGGTCCGATGTTCTTCTCGCTGACTCTGCTGGATAGCCGCAAGAACGATCCGAACGCCGATTGGCAGGCGTATCCGCTTGTTTCCATCGACGATAAACCGGCCTATTCCCAGACGAAGGCGAACGCGATCAGCGATTACTACGTCATCAATAAAAATGCCAAAAATCCGGAAGCGATGTTCAAGATGATCAACGTCTCCGTCGATTTGGACATCAACCCGAACGTGACCCAAGAAGAGTACCAAGCGTTGACTTACGAAGACGACATCGAGCTCTGGCAGTACTTCCCGTTCTCCGTCGTCAATCCGAACAAAAACCTGGAAGTTCACAAGAAAGTCGTCGCAGCTCTGGATAGCAAAGACACGACGGGATTGAACCAGGAGCAGGTGGACGCCTATAACAACAGCTTGGCGATGGAAGAGGGCAAAGGAGATGCGACCAATTGGGGCATGAGTAAGGTGTTCGGTAGAGAGGGCTCCTACTCGGTCATCGACAAGCTCCTGTCTGCGAATTTATTCAAACCGAGCGAATTCATTAAGTCGCCGACCGAGACGATGACGATCAAGAACGCGACGCTGCAGAAGCTGCAGATCCAGACGTTCACAAAGATCATCATGGGCGCTTCCCTGGACTCGTTCGACAAGTTCGTTGAAGATTGGAAGAAGCTCGGAGGCGATCAGATCACCGCCGAAGTTAACGAAGCGATGCAATAGAGACGAAGAGTCGACCGTCGGTCGGCAATGGAAAGGCGGGGCGGTCAAGGGATGTCCCTTGCCGCCCCGAGCTTTATCGAATGCCGGCTCGATGGGGAAGGAGAGCGGTTAGAAATGAAGATCAGATGGACTAGGAAAATAGGAAGTTTACGAACCCTTCCCTTACATCTCATGATTTTGCCTGGTTTGGCTCTAGTATTGATCTATAGCTACGGTCCCATGATCGGAATCGCCATGGCGTTCGAGAGATATATTCCGACGCGAGGGATCGCGGGCTCAGAATGGATCGGCTGGGATAACTTCCGATACCTGCTCGATATGCCGGATTCCATGGACATTCTAAGGAATACGATCATCATCTCGTTCATGAAGATCGTGGCGGGTTTGTTCGTTCCGATTATCGTAGCGCTGTTGCTAAACGAAGTGAGGAAGGAAAGTTTTAAGCGCGGAATTCAGACGATGATTTATTTGCCGCATTTCCTCTCGTGGATTATTCTTGGCGGCGTGTTGATCGACATCCTCTCACCCACGAACGGGTTCGTGAACGATATTCTGGGCTGGTTCGGGATCGAACCGATCTATTTTCTAGGCAGCAACAGTTGGTTCCGTATCGTGTTGGTTACTTCGGACGTATGGAAGGAATTTGGTTTTAATACAATCGTTTATTTGGCCGCCCTGACGGGAATCAATCCGAGCCTCTATGAGGCCGCAATCATGGACGGAGCCAATCGCTGGAAGCAGGCTTTTCACGTAACGCTGCCCGGCATGCTCCCGATTATCGTACTGCTGGCGGTTCTCAGTCTGGGCAACGTCTTGAACGCGGGCTTCGATCAAGTATTTAATCTCTACAGTCCCCAAGTGTACGAAACAGGAGATATCATCGATACTTTCGTCTATCGAGTCGGTTTGGTAGAGACGCAATACGGCGTAGCTACGGCGGCCGGGTTGTTCAAATCCGTCGTATCGTGCTTCTTCGTCATCGCGGCGTACGTGATGGCGTACCGCATCGCCAACTATAGAATTTTCTAAAGGGAGCAACAATCCTATGGTAGAACGCTACTCCCGCGGCAGAGTCGCTTTCGTCGCGTTTAACTATATCTTTTTGACCTTGATGGCTGCGATTTGCTTAATGCCATTAATTCATGTGCTGGCTGTTTCATTCAGTTCAAGCCAGGCCGCGGCAGCCGGATACGTCAAGCTGTGGCCCGTTCAGTTCACTTTCAGAAGCTACGAATTCGTAAGCAGCAAAAAAGAATTTCTCGATTCGATGTTGATCACGTTGCAACGGGTCGGCATCGGCGTGTCTCTGAACATGCTGCTCACAGTTCTTATCGCCTATCCATTATCCAAGGAGACGTCAGCTTTCCGTTCCAGAACGGTTTACGCATGGATATTCGTTTTTACGATTTTATTCGGCGGCGGACTGATCCCCTTATACATGATGGTGAAAGACACGATGATCTTGGATTCGATCTGGGCTCTCGTGCTGCCCGGAGCCGTTCCCGTCTTCAACGTTATCCTTATGCTGAATTTTTTCCGCGGGTTGCCGAAGGATTTGGAAGAAGCGGCCTATATCGACGGAGCGGGGCACCTGACCGTACTGTGGAAGATATACATCCCTCTCTCCATGGCCTCACTGGCGACAGTAACATTATTCTCGACCGTCGGCCATTGGAATGCCTGGTTCGACGGCTTGATCTTCATGAACTCTCCTGCGGATTATCCTTTGCAGAGCTATCTTCAGACGGTCGTTATCCAGCAAGATCTTAGCATGTTCTCGGTCAAGAGCATGGAACGATACTCGGAAATCAACGATCAAACGGCCAAATCGGCCCAGATCTTCCTGGGCGCGCTTCCGATATTGCTGCTATATCCATTCCTGCAGCGTTTCTTTATTAAAGGAATAGTACTGGGCAGCGTTAAAGAGTGAGGCAAGGCGAACTTCACGGATAAAACTCAAAATGGCGAGGAGTTGCAATATGGGCTTACATGTTTATGATATGAGATGCGAATATCGACGTAATCCCCTTGGTTTGGACGATCGGAAGCCTCGAATCAGTTGGAAGCTGTCGTCGGGAGCCAGAGGCTTAATGCAAACGGCTTACCGGATCCAGGTTGCCGCGGAAAGCCGTTTCGATCATCCGATATGGGATACGGGAATCGTTTCTAGCGATCATTCCGTTCTTGTTCCATACGAGGGGGCGGAACTAGCTTCGCGGACGCGATATTATTATCGGGTTCGCGTATGGGATAACGCGGAACGGGAATCGGAATGGAGCGAGACGGCGTACTGGGAGACGGCGCTGCTAGATTCCGAAGATTGGAAGGCGTCATGGATCGCGCCGGATCGCGAAGACGAAGAGCTTCCGGAAGAGATCGACTACTTGCGTAAGGAATTCCGATCTCGAGAAACCCTAACGTCGGCAAGAATCTATGCGACCGCTTTGGGTGTCTATAAGTTATACGTAAACGGTCAACCAGCCGACGATGCCGTATTAACGCCGGGCTGGACGAGTTATCGTAAGCGGCTGCAATATCAAACGTTCGATGTCACCGAGCTTATCCAGGAGGAGAACAACGCCATCGGAGTCATGCTCGGCAACGGGTGGTACGCGGGGGATCTGGGCTGGATGGACGGCCGTCGGTTCTATGGAAATCGACGTGCTTTGCTTCTTCAACTTCACTTGACTTATGAAGACGGGAGCGAGGAGATCGTCAGATCGGACGAATCCTGGACAAGCGGCTCAGGCGCGCTTCGTATGTCGGAGTTATATCATGGCGAAGTTTATGATGCGCGGTTGGAGCAGGATGATTGGCATCGTCCGGGGTTCTCGGCTAGGGGATGGCGGTCTGTTCGATTGACTAACGAGCTCCATGGAACTCTAGTCGCGCAGCAAGGGGAACCGGTAAGGATCATCCAGCAACTCGAGCCCGCTTCGATCTTCACGACCCCTCGAGGAGAAGTCGTACTCGACATAGGTCAAAATCTGGTCGGGTGGATGCGATTCAAGATCGAATCGGATGCCGGCAAGACGATTATCGTTCGGCATGCCGAGGTGCTCGATGCGGATGGCAACTTTCATACGGCCAACCTTAGAACAGCGAAACAGACCATTCATTACATTTGCAAGGGGGGCGGAGAAGAAACTTACGAGCCGATCTTCAGCTTTCAAGGATTTCGCTATGTACACGTCGAAGGCCTGACAGCCGAAGAAGCGGCAGGCCGATTCACGGCGTGCGTTCTTCACACCGATATGGAGCATACAGGCGCCTTTCGCAGTTCCGACCCCTTACTAAATCAGCTTCAATCGAATATCGTCTGGGGACAGAAGGGGAACTTCTTGGAAGTCCCGACCGATTGTCCGCAACGAGACGAGAGGTTAGGCTGGACCGGCGACGCTCAGGCGTTTGTTAGAACGGCGGCGTATAACTTCAACGTCGCTCCGTTCTTCGCGAAATGGCTAAAGGATTTAGCGGCCGATCAACGGCCGGACGGCGGCGTTCCGCACGTCGTTCCGGATTTGCCCTTCTGCGGCTACGATTCCTCCGCTTGGTCGGATGCGGCGGTTATCGTGCCTTGGACGATGTATTTGTGCTATGGAGACAAGCGATTGTTGGAAACCCAGTACGAGAGCATGAGAAGTTGGGTCGAATTTATTAGGGCGCAAGGTTCCGACGAATATTTGTGGAATACGGGCTTTCACTTCGGCGATTGGCTCGCGCTAGACGGGCCGGGCGATCAGGTCGCGGGCGCCACGACCAAGGAGTTGATCGCGACCGCTTTCTACGCTTATTCGACCGGGCTGCTCGCGGAAGCGGCGGAAGCTCTTGGCAAGTCAGACGACTTGCGGACTTACGCGAATTTACGAACGAAGATCGGCGAAGCCTTCCGGCGGGAATTCGTCACTCCGAGCGGCAGAGTCGCATGTCCGACTCAGACGGCGTACGCGCTGGCGCTCATGTTCGACCTCTTGGAAGAGAAGGACCGTCCGCGGACCGCGCAGATGCTAGCCGACCACATCCGAGAAAGCGGGGAGCAGTTGACGACTGGGTTCATCGGTACGCCATACCTATGCCACGTGCTGACCCGCTTCGGGTATAATGATCTTGCATACCGTCTTGCGCTGCGGCGGGAATACCCTTCTTGGTTATATTCCGTTACCCAGGGAGCGACGACCATCTGGGAGCATTGGGACGGCATTAAGCAAGACGGTTCCTTCTGGAAAGACGAAATGAACTCATTCAATCATTACGCCTTCGGGGCGATCGGGGATTGGCTGTACCGGGTCGTCGCGGGGATCGATACCGATCCGAGCGGGCCGGGCTACAAGAAGATCGTGATCAAGCCTCAGATCGGAGAGGGATTGACGGAAGCGGAAGCCGTGTACCAATCGCTATACGGGGAAATCCGATCCGCATGGCTTCTCGAAACAGGGGATCGTATGCAGGTCGTCGTCAAGGTGCCGCCGAATACGACGGCTGAAGTGTGGCTGCCAAATGCCGAACCGGAGTCCATACGGGAGTCGGGATTGACGATCGAACGGGTAGAAGGTATTCTAACGGTTGATTCGATCGAGACGGACGTTCGCTTAGTGATCGGATCCGGAACCTATCTATTTAAATTTGACAGAGTAAGCAACTAAAAGTTCGAGTTCGAAAAGTCCGGTATTGTAGCACCGAGGAAGGGGCGTAATTGTGATGATCGTCGGCAGTGTTCGCGAGATGTTCCGGTATCCCGTCAAATCTTTTGCGGGGGAACGGCTGGAATCGGAATGCAACATTGAACAATACGGGCTATTCGGCGATCGCCTCCATGCTTTCGTTGACGAGAAGAAGGAAGGCTGGAATAGCTTTATTACCGCGAGGGGAATCCCCGCGATGTTGAACTACCGCGCGATCATCGAGGAGAATAGCTTCGAAGAAGGGGAGCCATGCGTTGTAGTGACGGCTCCGGACGGGAAGCAATATCGTTGGGACGAAGAACTTCTTCAGGAAATACAGCGATTAGCTCGCGTGAAAATAAGCATGAAGAAATATAAGACGGGAAGCGGAGAGGGGACCGGGATCGACGACAGCCATATTCTGATCGTAACGGATCGTTCGCTTCTCCATCTCGAAGCGCTATGGGGGAAGGAGCTGGATCCGCGCCGATTCAGAGCGAATCTCATCGTATCGCTTAACGATCAAGAGGGGGGAGAAGCAGAATGGATCGGCAAGCAGTTGATCATCGGAAGCGCAGAGTTTCGGATCGATAAGGGCTGCGAGCGCTGCTCGATGATTACATTACATCCGGATTCGCTGGAACGGGATTCTTCGTTGCTGAAAGTCGTCAACAATGAATTGCAACTCACCTTCGGCGTATATGCTTCTGTCGTAAGAACGGGTGTAATCGCGATTGGGGACGAGGTTCGGATGACGAATCCGTAATATAAGCGAACAATAGGCATAGCAAACCCCATAAGCCGAGGCTAAGGAATTCATTCCTGAGCCTTGGCTTGTTATGTTGCTTCTCTTAGAAACTTTGATCCCACTCCGCATATAGCGCGCTTTTTTTTGTTTTAAGCATGCAGCAGTACAAGCTTTGTAACTGCAATGACTTTTAAGCTAATGGTAGGATAGTGGGATCATTGCGCGAATACTTCAGATATGGGATATTTGCGAAGTTCGTAGATAAAACGTTAAGTGAAAGACTCGGAGTGCAAAGGAAAAAATATGAAAAACAATATCGCCTCAATATCTTTGTTCATTTTATTGCTAGAGATCTTTTTTTGGGTGTATTCTTCGGAAATTTGGAGCACATTTTTTATTATTATGATTATTGGAATACCAATTTTTATTACAGGACTGTTTATTGGGGTTGTCCATGATATTTTGTGGATCAAGATAAGAAAATCAAATTCTTTAAAGTACGTATTCTCAAATATATACTATATAGTAGCAGGTGGATTATCTGGGTACATCTGGATCTTGTATGTGGCAAGTAAATATATTTCAAATCATTTAACATTTATCAGCACAATTATTGTAATTGCAATTATCATATGTAACATCAGATATTTAATAAATAAACTGACTCATATGAAGTTCGAAATAACTTAGTTGAAAGCAAGCCAAGATGTTGAGTCCATCACCTAACACAATATTCGGGCAGCGGGCCATGCGGCCCTTGATCTGCCCGAAGTGATTTCGAGGAAGTGAGTCAGGCAGATACATCCATTCCCCTAAGATAAGAGCTATCTAAGGGGAATGGCCGTCGCGAATACGACAACGTTAGATGAAATTATTGCAAAGAGTGGTGATGAAATGCTTTTATTTTCAGATTCAATTTCAAACATGTTCATTAGATTATATTGTGATGAATATTCAATTATTGAGTTTGAAAAAGAAGTATATTCAAATTCAACCTTAGAAACAGAATTAAAAAATGATTATTTAGATCTAATATCCTTTGATTTCAAAAGCAAGGATGCAAAGTATAGATTAAAGAAATTAATTAAGAATATATACCGAAATCATCAAAAGTACATAGAGGTAGAGATTGTTTATTGGCTTGTGATTAGAATGACAAACGATGAATATGGCCTAATAAATGGATGTGAAAGGCTTGCCAGATTAGCCAGGAACGATGAGTTTGATTACATGTTTATACCTAAAGAATATGTTGGACTAGAAAGTCTAATGGAAGATTTAGGATTTTACTATAATCCTAATGATCAAAATGATATTTGTGAAAAGACAAGATTAATTGAGGAATATAAGATACAGATTAAAGAACTCAATACAGAATTTTTACGTAAGCTAATTCGAAGAGGGCAATAACTTCATCTAACACCATATTCACGCATCGGGGCATTCGCCCCTCGGTCCGGCTGGCGCTGAAGGGGAATCGACTGGAGCGAACTCAAATTACAGGGAAGCGGAATCAACCGGACACATCCAATCCCCTAAGCTAGGAGCTATCTAAGGGGATTGGACGTCGCAAATACCAGAACGTTATATGAAAGAACCGAAGAGCTAAGGTTTATGGGCGAATGGTTAGTATCTCTTAAAGAAGAAAGTAAAGTAGTCGCGAGAGATTCCGAGCAAATGGGTAACCCCATTCGACGCCAAGGCCACTGAATAATAGTGCTTTAAAGGAAAGTCTACTGTTCTTGGCAAAAGACGACTCCTTTCATTTTTTTGAAGGAGTCGTCTTTTGTGTCTCCCAAGTTTCATTTCACAAAATAAATGTTAGTGGTGAAACCGAAGTGATGTCTTTGTAACCTTAGCTTTTCAGTGAGGCCTTCGGTTTCGCTTTGATGTCTATGGTTTGACCAAGAACATCGGCGCCCTTCTCAGCGGTAATATCGAAATGATAGATCGTTCCGCTTTTCAATTTATTGAACGTGTAGCTGACTTCTTGTCTCTTTATACTCTGTGATTTGATGGTTACCGGTTTCTCGTAAATCGGTTCACCTTTTTTATCGATTTTATACCACCATTGGATTTTATATACAGTCGGCACCTTTGTTCCTTCTAGTTTATTGAACGTCAACTGGACAGATCCGTTCCCAACAACCGTCTTGACATCAATTATGACCGGAATAATATCCGGGGTGCTGACAGCAGTGCCTACAACCGAATACTCTCCTTCTTTTATGGTGACTACACCTATAATGTATCTCGTCTTATTGGTCAATTTCGTAAAAGTATAGGTCACGATATCGGACTCGATTGTATCTGTTGAGAGAATGATTGGAGTGGGAACTTCAGATTTTCCTTCGGCTTTAATCCTTAGAGTGAATGTATCTGGAACGATGCCGGAATCTAATGTTTTTGGAAAAGAAATGGTGAGTTGAGAATCGCCTGGCGACACGATTACTTCCCATTTGGCGTTCACGCTCTCCGGCTTGCTAACGTTGTCTGTATCGGATTCAGCGAAAACCTGCGTAGTCATCGGCAATAGCATCAAGATAGCCAGCAGTAGACTGCGTGTATTGCGAAATATTTTCATTGAGATCTTCCTTTCGTGTGTAAGGATAAGTGAAGCATGACTCTAAAAGTATACATGATTCAATAGATATCTGGAAACATTTTGATGTAAATGATGTATAAGTAAATAGAGAAGGGAGCCTCACTCTCGGGAGCCACTGCTTTTTTTGGATTATGATTTATATAGGGAAAATTTTTAAAAGCTATATTAATACCTACAAAGAATGGGTTTTTAATGAGATCAAAGACATAATTCTTTCTAGGCGGATTAGGTCGGAAAGAGACATTTTCAGAACAGATCAGAAATTGATCTTATTTAAGTTGGATTAAAGAGCGGATGAGATCAAAAACGATTGATTTTATTACAAGAACTTCATATAACACTATATTCACGCTTCGGCAGACAAGCTGCCTCGGTCCGTCTGCAGTTAGAAGTGGTTTGGTGGATGCATTTGGCAGTAGCAAAGAAGCGGAATCAGCCGGATATATCCTTCCCCCTTAAGATAAGAGCTATCTAAGGGGGAAGGGCGTCGTGAATACAAGAACGTTAGACAATCATTGCAAGTAAAGGAGAAGGAAATGCATATAAGAGGAGTAATTCTAGAAGGTTATTCGAATGCGGGAAAGACTTCTGTCTTAAAGGCATTAAAACAATATCAATCCCAAGATGAAACTGCAGAAAGAAGTATAGTTATTCTTGGCGAACACTACTCTCAAGTGTTGAATAACAAACATGGAAAATATGAAAGACTTTCTCAAGAAGAGCATATTAATATACTTAAGGAACGTGTAGATATGCTAAAGCAGCTTAACAAATGGGCGGTTCAGCTTGGTCCAGCGTCTAGACAATCTAGAGGATTATTATATGTGTTCGAAAGATTCCATTTGAATCATAGAGTTGCATTTCCTGACCTGGTTAATGATGAATTAATTGAAATAGAAGACGAACTTGTTTCACTAAGTGCAAAGTGTGTACTACTAACGATCTCGCCGGAAATTGTAGAAGAAAGAATCAAAAGTAGACGACCAGAAGAATGGATTAACAAAACCGGAGAAGAAGTGAGTGCATCAATCAGTGAATTATTAGAAGTTCAAAAAAATATTAGATATCAAGCTACACTGTCAAAAGTACCGACATTAGAAATTAATACAGATAATAAAGACTGGAACAACTATGTAAGAGTTATTATGGAGGACAATGACTTCGTCTAACACCATATTCACGCATCGGGGCATCCGCCCCTCGGTCCGGCAGAAGTTGAAGCGGATTCGATTGGAGTAACTCAGATACAGGGAAGCAGATTCAGCCGGACACATCCAACCGACTAAGCGCATCACGCTCGGCGACTTCGTCGCCTTAAGTCGGTGGGACGTCGTGAACTCAAGAACGTTATCAGAAATTGATGCAAAATGAAAGGGAGATGAAGAGATGAAAGCAAAAGTAAAACAGATTGAATCGTTTATATTCCCATCACTAACCCGTATGTGTCTTCAGAATGGTATCAGAGGAACCTTGGGCTTGAGTTAAGAAATCCAGTGACAGAAGATCAAGTGCAATTAAGAGTAGGAGAGAATCAAGCGATATTTTTGATTAAGACCAAGGAGAAAACTACCCTGAACTACATTGAAGTGGGTGGGTCAGAAATGTCTGCACTTACACTTGAAGTCACAGACATAGAAGAAGTTTATAACAATATGAGAAGTAATGATGTAAGAATTGAAGGCATTAATGAAACAGAAGATTGTGGGGATTACTTTGATGTATTTGATCCTGATGGAAATAAGATATCCATTTGGGGCGGATGGAAATAACACTAGTACGACTTTTCGAAGAAGGCATCAACATCACATAAACCATATTCACGCATCGGCAGACGAGCTGCCTCGGTCCGGACCGGAGTTAGAAGTGGAATCGATGATAAAATTGGCAGTAGCAGGGAAGCTGAATCAGCCGGATGCGGATCATACGGTCCATGATCTGCATGGGGCATTTTGAAGATGATCAATAAGTCAGACAGTCAGATACATCCATTCCCCTAAGAGAAGAGCTATCTATGGACGTCGTGAATACAAGAACGTTAGACGAAATGACCTTAAAGCGAGGTAATACCAATGAGTTTTCCAATACTTGAAACCGAAAGATTAATACTTCGACAATTACGACACGAGGATGCAGTTGATTTGTTTGACTACTTCTCAAAGGATGAAGTGACTGAATTTTATGATTTGGATAGTTTCACAGAATTGAAACAAGCTGAAGAATTAATAGAAAATTGGAATGAGAAATTTAATAATTCCCTCACAATAAGATGGGGAATAGCGCTTAAATCTGAAGGTCGAATTATCGGAACATGTGGTTTTCATAAGTGGGTAAAGAAACATTTTAAGGCTGAGATTGGATATGAATTATCACCAAGATATTGGCGTCAGGGTTATATGAAAGAAGCAATAGATACAGTAATGAAATATGGATTTGAAGTCTTAGAATTAAATCGAATCGAAGCGTTGATTCACAGTGGAAATACTAGCTCCCAAAAAGTTTTGGAAAAAACAGGATTTAAGGAAGAGGGATTATTAAAGGAATATTTTTATGAGAAGAAGAGATTTATAGATGCAGTAATCTTTTCGAAACTTAAGAAGGATAATAACAACGCAAGATAGCGAATCAATGATGAAGGGCACTTCGTCTAACACCATATTCGCGCTGCGGGCCGTTGGCCCTTGATCTGCCCGAGGTATTTCGAGGTACGACAACGTTAGAAGACATTACCGAAACTTTTTTTTGAAAGTAGGAGTTCAATGAATTTAGCGGAAATCCAAATCAATAATACAATTAAAGAATATGAAGTCCCGAATTTACGAGAATCAGTAGGTTGGGAACGAAGAGATAGTGACTATCCGTTATTGTTTGAAAGAATCTTGTTCTGGGGCAGTTTAAGAGATGAAGATGAGAGTCTGATTGCTTTCGGTTACATAACAGGCCCTGGAATTGAACACGGATATCTAGAGGATGTTATTGTTCACCCAAATAACCAAGCAAGAGGCATAGGAAAGAGACTAGTTAAAGCATTGTTACAAGAAGCTGAAATACGAGGGATTTCAATTATTACAGTGACATTCCAAGAAAAACACAGATCATTTTATGAGGATTGTGGTTTCACATCATGTTCAGGTGGTGTTTGGCGAAGGGAATAACATCATTTTATATAACACCATTTCACGCATCTCGCATTCGGTTCGGACGGAGTTAGATGTGGATCGAAGAGGCATTTTAAGAGGCGAGTAAATATAAGCAGGCGAACACATCCGCACCACCTAACCGCGTTGCGACCGGTTGTTCGGACCATAAGGGAGTTGGAGGATGAGTTTTGAAGAGAAAAAGTGTTCTTTACGTAGTTACTTTACTTCTAGGCCTATTGATGATATCTGATAATCATCTTGATCATTCTTATGGAGATTACCTATTTAAGTTTATTGGCTTGTCCCCATGGACAGATAGGGATGAAACAGGGATTCATTTGCCTGCTATACTTGGGTTTTCCTTGCTACTAATTGGTGTGTCAGGAACAGTGAGAACATATCGTCCCCGATATCCAAAGATATTAAGTAGTGTTATTATAGGTTGCATTGTATTTGTTTTGATTTGTCCAATAGCAAGCGAGAAAGCTATGTTTTTACTGAAGCATAATTCTAAGGGAATCAATTCTTTAGACTTCTCAATAAAAGATAGTAAGTGCTACGTTCAGACTATTGAATCAGCTGTTAAAGCTAATTGCTCATTTACAATTTATAATTATGGAACCGAAGAGGATGTATTGATCAAACCTATATTAATAGATAGGTATCCAGATATTGAAATTGATTTTAAAGATAGTGTTGTTAGCATAGCTCCTCATAGAAAACACTTATTTAATGTTCAATTTGATGGGACGCAAAGAAACGGAACAGGACTTGCGGGGACATTGAATAAAGTCGGTATAGAACTAGAAGTTGCTGGAATAAGGAAGAAGTTTGAATAGTATTTCAATGCATATGGGGCCAGTAGAGAGGGACGATATTAGCTTGTTTATATCCCTATTATTTCGGGGTTTCTTATCGGGATATCTTGGTTTATTAGTAGCATTTATATCATTTTTAAATCACGTAGAAAGTAGTCCGAAGTGTATTATAGACCGTATTTTACTCCTCCCCTCTAAAAGGACAAAAAGCAGCCAATCAAAATGGCTGCTTTTTGTTATGCAATAAACGATAAAAATGAAAAATCGGTAAAGATGTTGACGTAGCCTCTCGTTTCCATTATGCTAATCGTAATATTTACGATTAAAGTAAATTAGTAACTGCTATTTACAGGAGGATACGACATGACAAGAAAAACGATTGGTTTATTAATGGCATTAATGGTTTCGATTGTACTGCTTGCAGCCTGCGGCAACGACAAGGCTGAGACAACGAGTCCAGCGGATCAAAGAAAGGAGCTGGTGTATGCCACTTCAAAAGATATTAACGATATGAACCCCCATCTATACACCGGCTCCTTGCCAGCTCAGGGAATGGTGTATGAGTCACTGGTTGAAAATACGGAAGATGGAATCAAGCCTTTGTTGGCCGAATCATGGAAGGTTTCCGACGATGGAAAAATATATACCTTTCATCTACGTAAAGACGTGAAATTTCATGATGGGGAGCCATTCAACGCCGAAGCCGTGAAAAAAAATATCGAAGCCGTGCAAAGCAACGCAAGCAAACATACTTGGATCAAGCTATCGACGAAGATCGCGAGTCTCCAAGCAATCGATGAGTATACGTTTGAATTGGTACTATCGGAGCCGTATTATCCGACATTGCTTGAACTGTCGATGACAAGACCTTACGTATTCATCTCTCCCAAAGATTTTATGAACGGAGGAACGAAGGATGGCGTGAACGGTTACGACGGAACGGGACCCTATAAGCTAACCGAACATAAATCCGATCAATATGCCGTATTTGAAGCCAATGAAAACTATTGGGGCGGCGCGCCGAAAGTGAGTAAGGTTACGGCAAAAGTGCTTCCTGCGGGAGAAACGACATTATTGGCCCTACAAAAGGGAGAGGTCGACTTTATATTCACCGATGATCGAGGCGCAGACAGCATTGACGTGGAAGCGATGAATAAGTTAGTCGAAACGGGTGAATATCAACTGGTTAGAAGTAAAGCCATGAATACGAAAATGATCGTGGCCAATAGCAGCCAAGCGGATAGTCCTATACATAAGACCGCTGTTCGCGAAGCAATCTGGTATTCGATTGACAGGGAAACGATCAGTAAGCAAATTTTTAACGGAACAGAAACGGAAGCCGACACCCTGTTCTCCTCTAACGTTAATTATGCCAACGTGGCGTTGAAGAAACGTGGCTATGATCTAGAAAAAGCGAAAGAGATATTGGAAGAAGCCGGATGGAAACTAGAAAAAGGCGGCGAAGTCAGAATAAAAGACGGAAGCAAATTAATGATTAAGCTTTACTATGACGTCAACTCGTCCTCCCAGAAAACGCAAGCGGAATTCATCCAAAGCACAGTAAAAAAGATAGGGATCGAGCTGAAGCTTGTCGGAGAAGAGTCTTCGTCTATTGCGAATAGAAGATCGACGGGAGATTACGAGTTGCTGTTCAATCAAACATGGGGACTCGCTTATGATCCGCAAAGCACAATCGCCGCCTTTACTTCCGAATCGGCTTATCTCCATACGACCAAGGGCATTGCAAAAGCGAATGAACTCTACGAGAAAATTAATCAGGTTATGGTGACGATGGAAGAGGCAGGTCGTAAATCTCTATATGCGGATATTCTGACAATCGTCCATGATGAAGCCGTGTTTATTCCCATCACTAATGGTAACGTCACCGTTGTAGCCCCGGAAAACTTGCATGGCATCTCGTTTAAGCAAACGCAATATGAGTTGCCATTCGAGCGATTGTACTTCGAATAGCCATGAGCAGTTATATTTTGAAAAGAATATTGATGTCAATTCCTTTGCTTATAACGATATCGTTTATTACGTTTGTCTTTATCAATCTATCTCCCATAGATCCGGTCGAAGTGGTATTGCATGCGCAAGGTGTACCGAATATAACAGCTGAATTGATCGCGGAAACGAAAGCGATGCTGGGGATGAATCAACCCTTTATGCTCCGCTATCTGAATTGGCTCGTTGCCTGCTTGCAGTTTGATTTCGGACACTCGTACGTTACGGGGAAACCGGTCTGGTCATTACTCGGTCCGGCTTTTCTCAATACGTTAAAACTAACCTCGGTTTCAGTTATCGCCATTATCGCGCTGTCGGTAGTATTAGGCGTCATCAGCGCATGGAGAGAAGGAAAAATGATGGATAAGTCGATTAGAGGCGTCTCCTTTTTCCTGACTTCCATGCCATCCTACTGGCTTGCGGCGCTAATGGTCTGGTTTCTATCCGTGAAGCTGGATTTATTGCCGACAAGTGGCATGGACTCGTTGAAGAGTTATGTTCTACCGGTCGTTGTGATCACGATCAGTTTTGCAGGCGTTTACTTCCGAATCGTTAGAAGTTCGATGATAAGCAACATGAATGAAGACTATGTATTGTACGGTAGAGCATGCGGTTTGCCAGAGAGAAAAATAACGTTACATATTTTAAGAAATTCATTGCAAGTCGCGATTTCCGTATTTGGCATGGCAATCCCTATCATCTTGGGAAGTACGGTCGTCGTGGAGAACATTTTTGCCTGGCCGGGGTTAGGAACGCTGAGCGTTAAATCCATTTTAAGCCGGGATTTCCCGATCATTCAGGCGTATGTCCTTGTACTGGCAGTAACATTTGTACTGTTTAATACGGTTTCTGACATTCTCAATGCCGCGATGAACCCCAAGTTAAGGAAGGATCTCTAAATGAAACTGCTCATTCATGTATGGAAAGATAGGTTAGCCGCTACATCGTTATTTATTATTGCGGCAACTCTTGTTGTCGGGTTATTTGCCCCCTTTTTTGCGCCTCATGATCCCGAAGCAGTCCATATGGAGCTCCGCTTTGCATCCTCATCATGGGAGTACCTATTAGGTAATGACCATCTGGGGAGATGTATGTTGTCAAGATTAATTTATGGCATCCGTCCAAGCGTGCTTTGGGTGTTGGTTGCTTTGGTTTTATCGGTAGGGATTGGAGCAATTTTAGGCTTTATCGCGGGCTATTTTAGAGGGAAAACGGATGCCTTGGTTATGAGGGTTTGCGATGTGATGCTTTCTTTCCCTGGATATGTTATGACGTTGGCCGTGATCGGCATTCTGGGCGTTGGTCTTGAGAATATAATGATCGCGTTCGTATTGATGAAATGGGCATGGTTTGCCCGCATCATCCGAACGTCTGTCATGCAATATGCCGAAGCCGACTACGTGAAGTTTTCCAAGGCGCTCGGTGTCGGCAACTTCAAAATAATGATCAGGCATATCGTTCCTGTCTCTTTTCCGGACATTGCGGTCATTTCCAGCAGCTCCTTCGGTTCAATGATTTTGCAATTATCGGGCTTTTCCTTCCTCGGTTTAGGTATTCAAGCGCCGAATGCGGAGTGGGGTATGATGTTAAATGAGGCAAGAGCAGTCATGTTTTCAAGGCCGGAACTCATGTTAGCACCCGGATTAACGATCATTATCGTCGTATCGGCTATCAACTTTTTGTCTGATTCGCTTCAAGTTGCTTTAGATCCGAAATTAATAACTTCCCGGAATAAGCGGCGAGGACAACCCTATGCAACGGCAGCGAATCTACGAGGGAAAGAGGCGGCGTAATCCATTGGAAAATATTATAGAAGTGGCAAATTTGAAGATTTGGGATAGCCGCACCGGCAACGTGATGATTCAGAATAGTTCATTTGCTGTCAAAAAGGGAAGCTGTCTGGCTATTGTTGGAGAAAGCGGGAGCGGCAAGTCGCTGACCTGCAGGGCCATTATGAGATTAAATAAAGCAGGGCTTCGACAATCCGGGGATATTCTGCTGGACGGAATGAATTTAAGCGAGCTTTCCGAAAAAGAAATGCGAAAAAAAAGAGGAAAGCAGCTATGTATGATCTTGCAAAACGGCATGCGCGCCTTTGATCCCTCTTGTGTAATTGGGGTTCATCTAAAGGAAACGCTCGCCTGCCATTTCGGCTGGAGCCGTGACGAAATCACCGCCAGAATGAAGATGGCGATGGAAAGCGTGTTGCTGAAAGACCCGATCGCTGTGATGAATCAGTATCCGCATCAATTATCTGGAGGTATGCTGCAACGGGTGATGATTGCGCTTGCCATCGTATTGGAGCCCGACATCGTGATCGCCGACGAGCCGACGACAGCGCTCGATACGATCTCGCAATTCGAGGTCGTGGAACAGTTCATCCGGTTGCGCGAAAAAATGGGCGGCTCGATGATTTTTGTTTCTCACGATTTGGGTGTTGTCCAAAAAATAGCGGATGACGTTCTGGTCATGAAAGAAGGGGACATTGTAGAAAGAGGGACAACCCGGGCCATTTTCACTGAGCCTCAGCACGAATATACCCAGTATTTAGTTTCTACAAAGCTTGCACTCCATCATCATTTCGAGATCGTTATGGGAGGCGTTAGCGTTGCTGAGCATTGATCGCGTTGAGAAATCCTATAAAAAAGGCGGAATGTTTTCCCGCGAAAGACAGAAGGTATTGAAAAACGTTAGCTTCGAATTCCGACAAGGGGAATGTTTGGGCATTATCGGAGAAAGCGGAAGCGGTAAATCTACTCTGGGACGATTGTTGTTAGGGATTGAAAAGCCAGATCGCGGAACCATTCTGTTTGAGGGAAAGAGCATAGAGGATCGCAAAGCGAGATTCGGAAATATAAGCGCCGTTTTTCAAGATTATACTTCCTCCATCAATCCGTATTATACCGTGGAGCAAGCCATGTTGGAGCCCTTGAAGCTGCAAGGAATGGTTAAACGGGAAGCTCTAAGCAAGATTGATCTGTTATTGAATCAAGTCGGGCTGAACCCGTCCTACCGAATCAAATACCCTCATGAGTTATCGGGCGGCGAGGCTCAACGAGTGTGCATAGCAAGAGCCGTTTCCTCGAAACCGAAATGTATTTTATTGGATGAAGCGGTCAGCTCATTGGATGGAACCGTTCAAATCCAGGTGCTTGAGTTACTGAAAAGCCTGCGAAAAATCTACAATATGGGCTATATTTTCATCACCCATGATATTAAGGCCGCTGCCTATATTTGCGACAGGGTCATGATCGTTAGAGACGGTCAAATCGAAGAAATAGTCGCGATTGCACAATTAAAGGACGTTCAGTCCGAGTATGCTAGAAAATTGCTGAAAATGATCATTACTTAACGATAGGCAAAAGGCGTTGTCAGAGAAAGTAGAGGAAGGAGCTAGCGTTTTGAGAGGAGCTTTGTCTTGGCCTTTTTTGCGATTATATTTATTAACGCTTTTGTATTTTAGCGCCAACTCGATTTTGAATGTCATTATTCCATTAAAAGTCGAATCTCTTGGAGCAACCAATACGACGATCGGAATTATCATGGGGGCATATCTGTTTACAACCATGCTATTTCGGCCGTGGGCAGGCCAAATGATTCACAAACACGGGCCGATTAAAGTTTTACGCACGATTCTTGTGATCAATGGCTTTGCTCTCATCTTCTACGCTTTTTCCGGTTTAGGGGGTTATTTCGCTGCCCGTATGCTACAAGGGGTTTGTACTGCGTTCTTTTCGATGGCCTTACAACTGGGCATTATAGATGCGCTTCCGGACAAGGAGCGTTCGCAAGGGATCTCGATGTATTCCTTATGTGCTTCCATGCCAGGAATTATAGGGCCCTTGCTGGCTATAGGAATGTGGCAAACAGGGGATATGAATGTTTTTACGCTAGCTATGGTCGGTATTGCCATTCTTACAGGGGTTGTGGGCTATAGCGCCAAAATGGACAAAAAAGAGATTGATCCTATCTCGGGTCAGGCGGGGCAGAGTGGGGCGATGCTGCAGTCGTTCGGCCAACTGGTCAAAAACCCGCATTTATTCAAATGCAGCGTTTTGATGCTGAGCGCTTCCCTAGTTTTTGGAGCGGCAACCACCTTCGTACCGTTATTCGCTGCGCAAATAGAAAGCGGTAATGCGGCCATTTATCTCATGCTGC
Organism: Cohnella herbarum; assembly: GCF_012849095.1. Classification (NCBI taxonomy): domain Bacteria; kingdom Bacillati; phylum Bacillota; class Bacilli; order Caryophanales; family Paenibacillaceae; genus Cohnella; species Cohnella herbarum. Next base: position 1,400,291 of record NZ_CP051680.1, on the reverse strand, counting down.
AAGCGGGGACCGTAGTCATTAGCCGGTTTGTGTTGAGGAAGAAAATCCCATCTGACGGCAGGTGGCATTCTGCTTATATCATGTCGGTGATGCTTATATTAGCCGTAGCATCGCAATGCGTAAGTTATTCCGTAACGGGCGGAGCTATGTATTTTTATGTTGGCGCTTGCTTAATGGGGATCGCTCAGGCACTGCTTTATCCTACTTTGACAACCTATTTGACTTTTGTATTGCCGCAGTTGAATCGTAACGTGCTAATTGGTTTATTTATTGCCATGGCTGATTTGGGAGTTTCGCTGGGCGGGGTCATAATGGGACCGGTCGCTGACCAATTCTCTTATTCATTTATGTATAGGATTTGCGCAATCTTAAGCGCTTTGATGATGCTCTTTGCCTATGATCGACGTAAGATTTTTGTTGAGACAAGATAAGAGCCGATAACATTCAAGCTATTTTGCAAATTGTATATATCTCATCATTTCCGATATGCCATTCATTTGCTTCTCCAATTGCTCATTCAGCTTCTGAAGCGCCGCTTTGAAGGAGCGTTCAATCGTAGTTAGATCATGCGTCTCTAAAGCTTCAAGCAATTGTTTCATGCTTTCAATGAAAAAGACTGTTTTTCTTAAACTGCTTAGCACGATAATCTTTTTTAATTCCCGCGATGTAAAAACTCTATATCCGTTTTCCGGATTCCGCTTAGAACGAATAAGCTCCTCCTTTTCCCAATGTCGAATAGCGGACGGGTTAACGCCTGCTATTACGGCTACCTCCCCGATTTTCATTTCATCCGTGATCCGAACATTCCTATACATGGTGAAATCAGTTTGATGAATGAGGTTCATAATTTCCTCGACTCGTTGCTTCTCTAACTGAATGTTGTACTGTTGTAAATTGATCATCCAAAGCGCTTGTTCTACGTGCCCTTTTTTCAATAAGTTCATGACTTCGTAGGCGATAGGCAGATCGAATCCTCTGATCAAGGACCGTAAAGCAAGGAAAGCTTGAACATGCACGGGAGAATAATATCTTCTATTACTGGCTGTCCGAGGTACGTCAGGCACCAACTCGAGATTTTCATATCTTCGCAACGTCGTGGTGCTGACATGAAGTCTCTTGGCCACCTGCTTCGGCGTAAAGATTTTGTTCATCTGCGACACCTTCCTTAAAGTCAAACTCTAAAGTACTGCAACAATATTATAATAATCAATGGGCCTCCACACAAGGATTCGTAGTCTATCAAATGAAATCTTGCATGAATGTTATATGATCGAAGTTGGGATGAACAATCTAGGAGGATAACTTAATGGAAAAGGGGCATTTTGCTTTAGCGTACCGGAATCTACAACCCGGCGATTTCTTTACGTACGGCACGTATACGCAGTCTGTGGGCGGTAAAGATCAGGCTATTAAATGGCGTGTTCTTAAAAATTCAGGAAACGAGTTGTTTGTTTTGAGCGAGCATATTTTGGACTGCAAGAGGTATCACGGTAAGAGCGTGGATCTGAAGTGGCGCGATTGCATGGAAATTACTTGGGTTGACAGCGATTTGCGCGAGTGGCTGAATGATGAATTTTATAACGCCGCATTTAATGCCGCGGAAAAGCAATTAATAAAGTCGACTCATTGCACGGACAACGGAGAGGGCTGCCCGGATACGGATGACAAGGTCTTTCTGCTTAGCGTTGCCGAGATCAAAGATTTATCCGACATCCATGGCAAGGATTTGCGGCGCGCTGTCGGAACCGATTATGCCAAGACGAGAAAGTCCGATGGATGCAGCTTATATGTATATAATAAAACGAACAAAGACAACTATGTCATCCTAGACGGCGAAGAAGTCGGCTGTTCCTGGTGGTGGCTGCGAAAACAAGGAAACAAGCCTTCGCGAGCGTTTTTTGTCGGCCCGAGTCGCAGCATTCGCAGTTATGGGAATAACAGTATAGACGGTTACGGCGTGCGTCCTGCTTTAATTCTGATTCTTCCACGAGATGAGAAAACAGTGGAATATGGTGCATGAATATATATCATAAACTAGGACGGTGTCCTAAAGATACCATTGCGGCGGGTTGGCGTCGTACCGTCGGTTTTAAATCGGACGGTACGGTGGTTACTGCGGGGCATAGTGAATATGGTCAATGCGATGTGAGTGGCTGGCTTGGCATTTCAAGACACCGTCGAAATGGATGAAACCTATTTCTGTTCTCTGAAAAAGGGAAACAGCTATCATAGTCGTTTGAACCGTTGAATTGACCGTTTTAATGGCGTAGCTACCAAGTAATTGAAACATTATTTGGCTTGGTTCCGTTACTTAAATTAGTTCAACAAATGGAGGTGATTTTATGAAATTAACGATTACACCTTTAGCTCTGTTATTAGTCGTTATGCTTATTTTTTTCGGATGTAGTAAAGCTGTACCTGAACCTGATTTAGCTACAAAAAAACTTAATGAGTTATACCCTGGTGATATTCAGAAAGTTGATTACATCGAGATTCGCAGTGGCTCAACAGGTCAACTCAAATCGTTTAAGGACCAGGAGCAGATACAAGATTGGATTAATAAAGTTCGTAAACAAATATTAATTCCCGACCCCAATCAGGAAGGTAGAACTGGATTCCTATACGGGATTTCTTTGTTCGAGAATAAGGAGTTAAAGCTAGGTTTTACCAACAATAATATTTCAGGCAAATATTATCTTCATAATGAAGAATTAGTAAATGAAATTCAAGTTCTTTTCGAAAGTACACAATAGCAATACGGGAACCAACTTTTTAGCTGCATATCAAAAGACAGGGTCGAGGAGTAACTGCATTTCTGCATTTGTTTTCAGGAAGGATGCCCTCCATTTGGCAATTAAATGTATTTCTGTAGTAATTTTATCCCGTTGATTCCCTCCACGGGTTCAAGCGGCCTCAATAAATGTATTTATGCAGGTAATCTCCCTTTTCGGGTCGAGGAGAAAAAAATAAATGCACTTTTACAGGTATTTCTTGATCGGGTGTAACGGCGTCGATCCCAAGCCGACTTCTCCGCAATAAGTGCTATCGATGACTCGTGTTGGGATTTCCCCCAGGAATATCTTTACACGATATTGCTGGCGCGGGATCGAGAAGACTCAGGAGGGACTTTATCTTCCACGGTCCCGCGGTCATCGGTAGGCCGGCGCAGACGCCGGTCCTTCTCAGCTCCGATCCGGCTTTCCCGTCGGAAATGGACGGTCGCGTTAATCTCTCCGCCCAACAGCAGGATAATCGAACTCCAATACAGCCAAACGAGGAGCACGATAATGCCTCCCAGGCTGCCATACGTTTTCGCGTAGTTTCCGAATTGGTTCACATAGAAAGAAAAGAGAAGGGACGACACAACCCACCCCGCCGTCGCGAAGATCGAACCGGGTATTGCGCCGCGCCAAGATAGCTTGCGGTTCGGCATCATCCGATAGAATAGCAGGAACGATAGGAACATGGCCGCGAGCGGCACGGCGAACTTGACCGTATCCCAAAGCCACGGGAACGCCTCGGGATAGCGAAGCTTTCGAAAAAGGTATTCGCCGACGTATTTGCCCATCACAAGCGTCAGCATGCTGGACAGAACGACCACCCCTAGGGCGAGCGTTGCCGCAACGGACATCGCACGGACCTTCCAGAATGGACGCGTTTCGTCTTCGTCGTAAGCTTTGTTAAGCGCTTTGATCATGGCGTTGACGCCGTTGGAGGCGGCCCATATCGTCCCTAGCATTCCGATCGATAGCAAGGCGCCGTTCCGGTCGGCGGTCACCTCGGTCACGACTCCGCGCACAACTTCCCCGGATGCGGCGGGAAGGGCGAGCAGCAGATCGGCCATCAATTCGTCCGGATTAATCCGAGCGAATCCGATCAGGCTGACGAGGAAGATCAAGAAAGGGAAAAAGGCGAGCAGTAAGTAATAAGTCAACTGGGCTCCGAGCGAGGTTACGTCGTCCGCGCGGAATCGTGCGTACAGATCACGTGCGAAATCTAGCTTTCCTGTAGATGGTTTCATATCGCAATGCCTCCTTCGGCGCATGATCGGCCGGTCCTTTTAGACCCTTTTTACCCGCCAGCTTCATACGCGAAGCATCGCACCGATTCCAACCTGCAGCCTTCCCTAGTTTCCATCTACAGCTAACGATCAGAAAAATGTCGCATAACGGTTATTTATTATCGCTTTCTATTTTGCCTGAGTAACACATCCGCTTCATCGCACCTACAATATGAGGAGTCTAGAAATCTAAAGAGGTGAGTCAATGGCAGTCGTAAAAGCCAGGAAACAGGATATTGATATGTTGGCAAGGTTGCTTCGAGCCGAAGCTGAGACCGAAGGCGAAACGGGCATGCTCCTTGTTGGAAATGTTGGCATCAACCGGATTAGAGCGAATTGCTCCGACTTTAAAGGACTCCGGACAATTCCCCAGATGATCAACCAGCCGCATGCGTTCGAAGCATTGCAACATGGCATGTACTATCAAAACGCAAGAGATAGGGAACGCCGTCTAGCGCAACGGGCCGTGAATGGAGAGCGGAATTGGCCAGCCAAATACTCCCTATGGTATTTCCGTCCAGGCACGTTCGAAAATCCCGGTCCCTGTCCGCCAACATGGTATAATCAGCCGCAGGCAGGACGATGGAAGAAGCACTGTTTTTATGAACCGACCGCCGAAGAATGCGAAAATGTATACAATACGTTTTAATTTAATTACCACATAGAGCTCAGGATCTCTTAATCTGATTTGTCACGGCCATGTGTCGGTCGACAAGAACTCTATCTCATGAAGTGCCGCGTAAATCGCGGCTTCTTTGGGTTCAGACAGAAGTTAAAAAAAGGAAAAAACGGTGGAGCGGAGAATACGTTGTTGTCGGGATTGAAATTGAATTAACGGGAACGAGAGCACAAAATCAGGCTGCCGATTGGCGGCCTGTTTCATTACGAAATAACTCGATTCAAGCCGAAACGAAAAAAATCACTTCGCGGGGTTGACCTGGAGTCGACTCCAGCATGTAGAATGCGAAATGAAGGAGGTGATCTCGTTGTACACGATTGGTCAAGTCGTAGAGATGACGGGGTTCGGACACGATACGCTCAGGTATTACGAGAAAATCGGGCTGCTCATGCCGCAACGCAAACGGCCGAGAGGAGCGCGGGTGTTTAACGACGACGATCTCCGATTGTTGTCCGGACTGAAATGCTTGAAACGGCTGGGATTGTCTTTGGAAGAAATCAAGACGTTCACGAGCACGAAACGTTGTGTAACCGATCGCTTGTCGATGAATGACGGAGACGAAGCCGTTCTCCGAGAACGGATCGTCCTGCTGAAGGACAACTTGGTCCGGATGGAGACGCAGCGCCGCGAACTCGACGAACTGATCGATCGGACGAAAAACAACATTCGAATGTACAACGAACTGTTGGACGGGACGCCGTAAACGTTATCGAAAGTTCCGGTGTACGAGCCTCAAAAGAAGGAGATGCGAGCATGGACATTGCTATTATTGGGTCGGGACACATCGGAGGAACGTTAGGGAAAGCATGGGCGGCGAAAGGGCACATGATCTCGTTCGGTTCGCGGAATCCGCAAAGCGAACGGATGATTGCGCTGATAGAGTCGATCGGTCCAAACGCCACGGCTGCGTCCGTTAAGGAAGCGACCGCTTTCGGCGAAATTGTCGTATTGGCCGTTCCCGGCTCGGAAATCGAGCGCGTGCTGGAGGAGGCGGGAGACCTGGGACGGAAAATCGTCGTCAATGCGACGATTTTGTTCGACGGGCGGTCGGCGGACGCGGAAGTGCGGAGACTCGCGATTGGCGCTCGCGTCGTGCGGGCTTTCCATACGTCGACGTGGGAGGCGCTCGCAAACCCGCGGTTCGGCGAGGCGAACGCCACGCTCTTCATTAACGGGGAGGACGAAGAAGCCAAGCAAACCGTCTTCCTGCTGGGGGCAGAAGCCGGATTCGACATGGTGGACACGGAAGGTGCAGAAGCGATGGGCGAGATCGAGAAGGCGCTCGGTTCGTTCTGGACCGCGCTCTCGCCGCGGTTCGGCCGCGACTACGCGATCCGGGTGCTTCGAAGGGAAGAAGTGAAGTCGTCTTAAACCGAGGCCGTGAGGTACAACGGGCCGTCGCGATCGTTCGGTTGCGAGGGTCCGTTTTTGTTGCAGCGAAGCGGCACGATTTGAGCGGCTTTGTAAAGCGGGCGAGCGGTTTGGAGTTTGCTCGGAGACGGACACACCTGATCAAATAGAATAATCGTAAGGGAACCGCGTAAACCGCGGGTTTTTTATTGCCGAAAAGGCATTCTGAGTTGGCTTCGCTGGCGAAAGATTGACAAAACGATGAAACACGAGATATATTTACACAGTAATTTAGTAAATTAGTACGTATAGTTATTTAGTAAATTAGTAAGTTAGTAAACAGATAAGGGGGGTGAGGACATCGCATTCTCGCTTTGTCCGTTCTGGTCTGTCCATCCATGAACATTTTCGCGAAGTTAAAAAATTTTAGAGGATATGGGGTATTAAAATGTTTTCCAATCGTTATATTCGAACTATTATCTTCTCCCGTGTGCTGCTGCAGTTGGGAATTTGGATCCGAAATTATGCCGTATTACTTTATGTTACTGATCTGACGAATAATAATCCTGTTTATATATCGCTGATTTCGGTTGCGGAATTCGCTCCGATCTTTCTATTCGGTCTTATTGGCGGAACGTTAGCCGACCGATGGCGGCCGAAGCGGACAATGGTACGGAGCGATCTGTTGTCTTCCTTGTCCGTTGTGGCCGTACTTCTTGCCATCATGAATGGTGGATGGGTCGCACTTCTCATCGGATCGTTCGTTTCCGCCAGCCTGTCACAATTTTCTCAGCCTTCGGCCATGAAATTGTATAAGCGCCATGTGCCAGGCGAACAATTGCAGGGCGCGATGGCGATGTCCCAAACTCTTATCGCTGTCTTTATGGTTTTGGGTCCGGTCATCGGTACGTTTATTTTCATACAGTTTGGAATTAAAGTATCTCTGATCCTGACGGCAGTTCTGTTCCTAGGTTCTTCATTTATATTATCATCGCTACCTCGAGACGCGGAGGAAGCGAAGTCTGGCGATGCCGGCAGCTTCATGAAGGAGCTGAAGGCCGGGTTGCGCTATATCGGGTCCAATCAATCCTTAAAAACACTCAGCTTGACCTTCTCGGCTGTCGGATTGGCTTCAGGATTGACTCAGCCGCTACAGATCTTTCTTGTCATCGAGAAATTGGGACAGGACAAACAATTTCTGCAGTGGTTGGTTATGGCGAACGGGGCAGCCATGTTGGTTGGCGGAATAGCCATAATGGGGATAGCCAAAAAGGTGAAACCGCAGCGGTTGCTCATGTTTGGCTTGCTTGTCACCGCCGTCTGCACGATCGGAATAGGTGCGTCTACGATGATTTGGCTGACCATCGTTCTCTTGGTGACCAGCGGTTTATTTTACCCTTGTATTCAAGGCGGAATCCAGACGCTGATTGTACGGAACACAGATGGAGCATTTATTGGCCGGGTATCCGGGGCGATAACGCCTGTATTTATGGGAATGATGGTGATTGGCATGTTCATTTCCGGCTATTTGAAGGATATGCTTTCCTTACTGGCGGTGTATGCGGCAAGCGGTGGTTTGATTGTTATCGGTGCGCTTTTACTAATCCCTCTTATTATTGAGAAAAGAAGCAAAACGGAGAGAGGTCATGCATCATGACCGATGAGTTGTTATTTTCCCTGTTGAACGAACTGCTCGATACGAGTCTTGATCGCATCGCGGACGGAACGGAACTGATCCAAGATCTGTTCCTCCGTCCCGGTCGATTTAGCGGGGTCGTCGAAACCCCAATGCCATTTCGTGACGTTTCGATTGGATATAACAGGGCAATGCTCATCGGCATGTCCGCACAACGTAATAACGTAAGTCGCCCGATTTAGAGTCTCCGGGTCAATGACGTTCGAGGTATTCGATGAGATATCGACGTCAACCTCAGCCATGACTTTAACCGCTCTCGGGTTCAGCCCATGCGCTTCAAGTCCTGCGCTTTTCACTTCGTAAAGATGACTGCCGATTGCATTGAGAAATCCGTCCGCCATTTGACTCCGGCAGGAGTTGCCCGTACATAGAAAGTACACAAGCGGTTTTATCATTTTCTCAGATCTCCTTTAATTAACTACATTAATTGATAAAAATAAGCCAGAAATAAAGGCTGGTCAGCGTGATGCAGAGGACGGGGACAGTGAGAACAATACCTACTTTGAAATAATACCCCCAGCTGATTTTGACGCCTTTGGACGACAGGACATGCAGCCATAACAAAGTAGCCAAAGAACCGATCGGCGTAATTTTGGGACCCAAGTCTGAGCCGATGACATTCGCATAGATAAAAGCTTCTCGAACAAGCCCTGTTGCATGGGTACCTTGGATAGCGAGCGCATTGATCATTACCGTCGGCATATTGTTCATGGTCGAAGAGAGAAGAGCCGCGATAAATCCAGCACCAAACGTAGCCGCGAATCCCCCCTGATCTCCGACCCATTCGAACAGCTTTCCAAGTTCATCCGTAAGACCAACGTTGCGTAGGCCGTAAACCACGACGTACATGCCGATGGAAAAAACGACAATAGCCCATGGCGCGCCTTTCACGAGATTCCAGCTATGAATACATTTACTTTGCCTCGCAAATATAAGAAAGATGATCGCGGCTACTCCGGCAATAATGGAAACAGGAACATTGATAACTTCGCTCATCAAATAGGCAATCAACAATACAGCCAAAATGCCCCAAGCAATCCGAAATAATCGTTTGTCTCTAATAGCTTCCTTTGGCTGTTTTAGCTGCGCAAGGCCGTATTGCTTTGGAATGCTTTTTCTAAACATCAGGTACAAAACCAGTAAGCTTGAAGCAATTGCAAAGATCGTCGGGACGATCATACGACCGGCATATTCGGCAAATCCGATGCCAAAGAAATCCGAAGATAAGATGTTCACCAAGTTGCTAACGACGAGAGGCAGGGAGGCGGTATCCGAAATAAACCCGCTTGCCATAACATAGGGGAGAATCATTCGTTCATCGAATTTCAGAGCTCTGACCATGGACAAAACGATCGGAGTTAGAATTAGCGCAGCTCCATCGTTAGCAAAAAAAGCCGCTACCGCAGCGCTAAGCAAAATGACGTAAACGAACATTAGGTTTCCGTTGCCTTTGGCAAACCGGGCCATATGAAGCGCCGCCCATTCGAAAAACCCGATCACGTCCAAAACTAACGAAATTAATATAACGGCAACGAAAGTAAGCGTAGCGTTCCAAACGATCTGAGTAACTGCCCAAACATCATTCAAATTCACGACTCCGAAGATCAATGCAAGGATAGCGCCTACGCATGCAGACCATCCGATGTTAAGACCGCGAGGCTGCCAAATCACAAAAATCAAAGTAACGATGAAAATTCCTAAAGCAACGATCATGAACCCACCCCTAAGTTGTCCCAAATTGATGGATATTGTATGCTTGAAAAAAGTCTATCACTTAAAGTTAACTTGAAGTCAAGGGGGGATTCCCATGTTATCCATCGGGAAGGTCGCTGAAAAGAGCGGTACAACGACATCGGCAATACGGTATTATGAACAGATCGGATTGCTTCAGCCGCCACGTCGCAAGAACGGTAAGAGGGTGTATGAAGTTGAGATTTTTGGGAGGATCGACACGATAAAGCTTGCACAGAGCGCGGGGTTTCAAATCCAAGAGATCAAGCAGTTGTTGGATGGCTTTGATTCGCAAGTTGCACCTTCCGAGAGGTGGAGGCTGATGGCTTTGAGGAAACAGGACGAACTCGAAGCGAAAATCCAACAAATGACCCGTATGAAAACCATTCTGGCAAACAGCGTAAAATGCGACTGTTTGTCTTGGGAACAATGTTTTCAAGATAATATCAAGGTAAATTGAATATCTCTGAGCTAACCGGCTATCAAGATCTTGTAGCAATGAAATGAATTCTGTACGGAATCTTCGAGTTAAGCAGCGAGAACGTCAGCGATGCAATCCGTTCGTGTTGGAATGCTGTAACTCGTAGAGACGTAACATAGATAGATTGTCAAAAGCCGCCTCTAAGGAAGTTTGAGGGCGGCTTCTTTTTCATGCGTTAGACCTAATAGCCGTTACTTATTTGATTCTCTAAGTATCCAAATCGTAAATCCATTCATAACTTATTTTAGGCACTTACCCAGTAATAAGTATGAAGTGTATCGATCGAGAGGTGCAAATGATTATGGAAAACGAAACTCGGAATGGAAATATTCCGCAGCCGATAAGGAATGATGGTGCGGGTTGGTACGATTTGGGACCACGGGACGTTATGCGAGACATGGAGAACCCTGACATGCTAGTATCGCCTGTTACCGATGCCGGTTCGTTGCCCAATATGAAATTCTCGTTCTCCGACACTCATATGCAGTTAAATCATGGCGGGTGGTCGCGGGAAGTGACGGTTAGAGAGCTTCCGATCGCAACCACGATTGCCGGGGTGAATATGGCTTTAACTCCCGGCGGTGTGCGTGAGTTACATTGGCATCAGCAAGCGGAATGGGCTATCATGCTTGTGGGGCGAGCGCGCATTACATCCGTTGACCAGAATGGAAGGAACTTCATTGCTGACGTAGGTGTTGGCGACTTGTGGTACTTCCCGCCAGGAATTCCGCATTCTATTCAAGGGTTGGAAGAAGGGAGCGAATTTTTGCTTGTCTTCCCTGACGGTAATTTCTCCGACCTCAATACTTTGACTATCTCCGATTGGTTCGCACATACGCCAAAGGACGTACTATCCGCGAATTTCGGAGTGCCAACAAGCGCTTTTGCCCATATTCCGAATCATCAGCTATACATTTATCAGGGTACCGTCCCGGGTCCAATCGAAAGTCAGAAGGTTGCAGACCCGCAAGGCACCATACCCTTATCCTTTACGCATCGACTACTCGCACAGAAGCCGATTGTAACTCCGGGCGGAACCGTGCGTATAGTCGATTCCACCAACTTTCCGATTTCCACTCAAATTGCCGCATCGTTGTTGGAAATCAAACCGGGAGCAATGAGAGAAATGCATTGGCATCCCAATAATGATGAATGGCAATATTATATCTCGGGTACGGCGCGTATGACGGTATTCGCCGCCAATGGCACTGCTCGCACTTTCGATTATCGGGCTGGGGATGTCGGTTATGTACCGTTTGCTAATGGTCACTATATTCAGAATACCGGTGATAAAACCCTATGGGTTATGGAGATTTTTAAGAGTGACCGCTTCGAAGATGTTTCGCTTAGTCAGTGGATGGCGCTTACCCCTCATCAAATCGTACAGAGTAACCTTAATGTAGGACCGGAATTAATGAACGCATTGCGAAAGGAAAAATCGTTTATAGTAAAACATCCTGGCTATTCTTATTACCCACGAACGGATAGATAAATTTAACATTTAAATAACAACACAGGCTGACGAACAGACAGTCTGTGTTTCTTTCGAATGAACGTTGTGAATCGGAGGACCATTAAGCTACGAACGGGCACGTTAGCGTAACTATTGGAAGGATTCTACGTTTAATATGTAAAGTTAATTATAACAGGGGGGATTTTAAGTTAAACAGAAACAGGTTACTAAATTGAGGGTGACGGTAGTGAAAAATGTTAAATGGCTTTTCATTCTCATTGTCATTTTGTTAGTCGCATGCGAGAAAAAAGGCATTATAGACGAGATGACACCAGAGCAACCTCCAGTCATCGAAGCAACAGATCAGATGTTTACCATCGACTATTCGGCAGACGGGATGGCAAGAACGAAATTGGAGTATATTACGAATGAGAATAGAAAACTAGTCATTGATCCTAATTTTTATCAATATAACGAATTCAGACGTGGTGATGTGATCTATTACTTATCTCCTTCTCTTAGCAATAACTCTGATTCGATTCCTAAACCTCCTAAAAGTAACATCGCCAGAGTTATTGGTCTTCCTGGAGAGACAATAAAAATCAAGAAGGGTCAAATTTACATAGATGAAAAAAAACTCAACACTTTCTACGGAAAAGCATTAAGTTGGGGACTGGATGAAAAACAATATTTCAAAGTCATGAACAAACCTGGATCTGGCGTATGTGATGAAGCTTGTGAGAAAACTATGAAGGATTTTTTCAATACGAATATGGCAAGTACCCAAGTCCCCGCCAATCATCTGTTTGTGCTAGGCGATACTTGGTTTAGAAGCATTGATAGTCAATTTTTCGGTGCATTAGATCAGGGGAATGTGGTAGGTAAAGTACTCGGCTATGAACAATCAAAATAATAAGCTAACGATTATGTACCAATTATCTGGGTAAGTTACACATGAGGAGGGATGTAGCAATGACTATATTAAATTTGTCGGACAACGATTACGATAAGTTGGTTTCCGAACAAGATGCCGTCTTGGTGGAGTTTTGGGCGGAATGGTGTTCGCTCTGTAAACAAATGAAGCCGATTCTAGAGGACATCGATCAAGCTTATGCAGGTAAAGTAACGGTGGCCATGGTGGATGTAGCGACGGAAACGAAAGTGACAGAGCAAATGGGAGTCATGAGTTTACCAGCGCTGTTTATTTATAAGAAGGGGCAACTAGTCGGGAAAGTGACAGGATTCGTACCCAAAGAAACGTTAACAGGCGCCATCAATCAGCTCATCCCGTAGGAGGGCATGTCAATGGCTTATATCCCGGCAACGATTGCCTCCTTGTCAAGGGCAAGACCGGAATAATCCGGTTTGGCGTCGAGCTTATCCAACATAAGCAATCAGAATTTTGCTTCGTATAGGGTTAGGGGGTATAATGGAGCGTAAGGGGAGGGGATAAGCCATGGAAAAGGAATTAACGGTTGAATCCGCTGGACATGAACATCATCACCGCCATCAACATAGCCATCACTCCGAGAAGACCAAGATAAACCTGACCAGCCGCCTGAACCGAATTGAAGGGCAAATTCGAGGGATCAAAGGTTTAATCGAAAAAGATACGTACTGCGATGACGTCCTCAATCAAATCGCTTCGGTGCAATCAGCTCTCAACGGCGTAGGAAAATTACTTCTCGAGAACCATATGAAAAGCTGTGTCGTTGAAAAAATTCAATCGGGCGAGCATGCAGTCATCGATGAATTGCTGACGACGATAAATAAACTAATGAAATGATAATCGGAGCAAATGTGCTTATGTACATTTGCTTTTATATTATGAATTATCTTCGCTTGACACAATATAGGGTACGGGGGTATATTATATTCATGGACATTATCATTAACGACAAAGGACGTGTTTGAACTTGACTCTTCGCAAATTAGCCTTAGCAACTCCATTGGCGGTAGGTGGAACGACGTATCAACCGGAGCAATTAACCGTCATTGGTTCTATAGTTCATCCAGGCACTGCAATCGAAATGACACCATTCAAACAGCTTTACGTATTCGTGGATGAATCTAAGTTTTCAGAAGCGGAGGAAGAGTTGGCCAAGGCAGGTTTAAGAGTGTTACCAACAGGTTCTACCACAAAAAACTTGCAAGCATGCAATTTCTGTAAAGGTCATGAAGAAGCCGGTTTGTCGTTCGCGCTTCGGTTGGATGAAGCGATCTCCGGAATGGAAGTTCCGGTTCCGATAAAGATCGGGTATGCAGGTTGCGCTCTGGGAACAAGCGAACCGCTTACCAAGGACATTTCCGTTGTCAAAATGAGGGATGTATATGACCTCTATGTCGGGGGAGACGTTAAAGGAATAAAAGCAAAATTGGCCAAGTTATTTATGTCAGGAATCCGGGAGGAACGGGTCATTCCGATAATTCTAGAGATAATCGACTACTATCGGACGCATGCCAAAGGAAAAGAAAAGTTTACCAAATATATCGATCGAATCAATCTTAAGGAAGTCATTAATGGATAGTTTTTATTTTGCCCCTTTTATACATTAGGGGGGTATAGTAAGAAGATTTTGATTACAATTAACAAAATAACAAAATGAATGATATGGAGGAATTAAAAATGAAAAACGTACTGTTAAATGTTGAAGGAATGACTTGCGGTCATTGTGTTCGTACTATTGAAGGAGCAGTCCAAGCTCTCGATGCAAAAGCAACTGTTGATCTAGACGCAGGCTTGGTTGAAGTGGTATATGACGACAGTAATATCTCATTGGACGCCATTGTCGAAACGATTGAGGAACAGGGTTACGATGTGTTGAAATGAAAAAGTCACATCGTTAAGATGGAATACGACAGAGGAATAGGTGATGATTATGAGTAGTCCTAATCAAGCAGTACCAACCCAACAAGCGACACTACAGATCACTGGCATGACTTGCGCAGCATGTGCCAACCGTATAGAGAAAGGCCTGAATAAGCTGGAAGGCGTTGCACAAGCGAACGTTAACTTCGCCATGGAACAAGCATCCGTCAACTTTGACCCTTCTCAAGTCAACATGTCCCAATTGGAACAGAAAATACAAGACTTAGGATATGGTACGGTAAAGGAGTCCATTGACTTCGATATTGTAGGCATGACCTGCGCAGCATGCGCCACGCGTATCGAGAAAGGCCTTAACAAAATGAGTGGAGTAAAAGCCACTGTGAACTTAGCTTTGGAGACGGCACATGTGGAATATATTCCATCCATGACAAGTGCTGAGGATATGATCAGGAAAGTCGAACAGATCGGCTACAAAGCTAAACCGAAGAGCGAGCAGACGAAAGAAACCGATCATAAGAAAAAAGAAGTCCGCAGCCTGCAGATTCGGTTGATTGTATCGGCTATTCTCTCATTGCCGCTTCTATGGGCAATGGTTGGACATTTTTCGTTTACGTCATGGATATGGGTGCCGGAGATTTTCATGAATCCTTGGTTTCAATTGATATTAGCCACCCCGGTACAGTTCATTATCGGCAGTCGATTCTATGTCGGAGCCTACAAGGCTCTGCGCAACGGCAGTGCGAATATGGATGTATTGGTTGCGCTCGGCACATCTGCCGCTTACTTCTATAGCGTTTACTTAACAATCGAATCGTTAAATGCATCCGCGCATCATCAGGTTGAGATGTATTATGAGACGAGTGCTGTGCTGATCACATTAATCTTGTTGGGTAAATTATTCGAGACGCTGGCGAAAGGCCGGTCTTCCGAAGCGATCAAAGCATTGATGGGCTTACAAGCCAAGTCGGCTATCGTCATACGGAATGGTCAGGAAATGAGTATTCCGGTTGAAGACGTAGTAGCTGGAGATATATTCCTAGTTAAACCTGGAGAGAAAGTACCTGTCGATGGCGAAGTGCTTGAAGGGTTATCGGCAATCGACGAATCGATGCTAACCGGCGAAAGCATCCCGGTAGATAAGAAGACAGGAGATCAAGTCATCGGAGCAACGCTGAACAAAAACGGCGTGCTTAAAGTACGGGCGACCAAAGTCGGCAAAGAAACGGCGCTTTCCCAAATCATCAAAGTCGTTGAGGAAGCGCAAGGCTCGAAAGCGCCGATTCAAAGGGTAGCCGACGTGATTTCGGGGATATTCGTCCCGATCGTCGTAGGGATTGCGGTCGTCACTTTCTTGATCTGGTACTTCGCCGTCGATGCAGGCAATTTCGCAGAGGCGTTGGAGAAGGCAATTGCCGTTCTGGTTATCGCATGCCCTTGCGCGCTAGGTCTTGCTACGCCGACATCGATCATGGCCGGTTCGGGTCGATCCGCTGAACTCGGTATTTTGTTCAAAGGCGGCGAACATTTAGAATCCACGCATCGCATTAACACCATAGTATTGGATAAAACGGGAACGGTAACGAAAGGCAAGCCGGAATTGACGGATGTTCGGATTGAGCAAGGCTTTGATCGGGAACAGCTCTTGTCCTGGGTTGCCGCAGCGGAGAAAAATTCGGAGCATCCACTAGCGGAAGCGATCGTGGCTGGCATTCAAGAGCTAGGTATTTCTCTTCCGTCGACCGATTCCTTTCAAGCGATACCTGGATTTGGCGTTGAAGCTACGGTCGAAGGGAACGAATTGTTAATTGGAACCCGAAAGTTATTGGCGAAAACCAATGTGAACGCGGAGGCCGCTTTCGAGGAAATGAGCCGACTGGAGTCGGTTGGAAAAACAGCGATGCTGGTTGCGGTTAACGGAAAGTACGCGGGTATGGTAGCCGTAGCGGACACGATTAAAGATACGTCGAAGCAGGCGGTTGCCAGATTAAAGCAGCTCGGCTTGGAAGTCGTGATGATGACGGGCGACAATGAACGTACCGCTAAAGCCATTGCGAGTCAAGTTGGAATCGACCATGTGTTGGCGGAAGTGCTGCCGGACGGTAAAGCCAACGAGGTCAAGCGATTGCAAGAAAGCGGGAAAAAAGTCGCGATGGTTGGAGATGGAATTAACGATGCGCCGGCATTGGCCATTGCGGATATCGGGATGGCGATCGGAACGGGAACCGACGTGGCCATGGAAGCCGCGGATGTTACTTTAATGCGCGGGGACTTGAACAGTATTCCGGACGCGATCTCGATGAGTAAAAAAACGATGGTCAACATTAAGCAAAACTTGTTCTGGGCGCTTGCTTATAATGTGATCGGCATCCCGATCGCGGCGCTTGGATTCCTTGCACCATGGCTCGCCGGAGCAGCTATGGCTTTAAGCTCCGTCTCCGTTGTGCTGAATGCGCTACGTCTACAAAGAGCAAAAGTATAAAGTTATTGATATCATGGAGGCTAATATGAAAAGAATCTATTTGATCGGATTGCTAGCGGCACTAGTTCTTGTTGCCGCTTGCGGCAAACAAAATAAACAAGATACAGATAATCATAGTGCTCATGGAGGAAATTCTCAAGCAGCATCGCCCGCTGTATCCAGTGCCGAAGAGCACGGCGAAGCTCATGGAGAAGAACATGCCGGGGAGACGAAGAAGCTAGAGACGAATGCCGTTTGGAAATGGTCTGAAGAAAAGCCGAGATCCGGAGAGAATACCTTAATAACCGTACAAATTCAAGATACGGACGGGAAAGCCATCGAGGATTTCGATATTAATCACGAGAAGAAGCTTCATCTGATCGCGGTTAGCAAAGATTTATCTTACTTTGACCACATCCATCCGGAGTACAAAGGGAATGGGCAATTCGAAATCACGACGGCGTTCCCTTCCGGTGGTGATTATAAGTTATTCGCCGACTATATTCCTACCGGCGGATCCGCCACTACGAAGTCCGAGTGGATCAAAGTAGAAGGGCGAGCGGCTGAACAAGTTCCTATTGAGCCATCGGATGAACATTCCGTGATCGTGGACGGGGTAGAAATCTCGCTCGTCAACAATCATCCGGAAGCCGGCAAAGAAATGATGTTGAACTTCAAACTTTCGGATGCGAAGTCCAAAGAGCCGATAACGGATCTAGAGCCTTACCTAGGCGCTGTTGGGCACGTTGTGATCCTAAGCGAAGATACAGAGCAGTATTTGCATGTACACCCGATGGAGGAAAAAGCGAAAGGCCCGGATGCGAAATTCATGACGACGTTCCCGAATACCGGCGTATATAAGATCTGGGGACAATTTCAACGAAACGGTAAAACTTTTATCAGTCCCTTTGTAGTTGAAGTGAAATAAAGTAATCTTATGGCCGCGATGATGCAGACTGGAAATGACCGTTAACGGGAAGCAAGATAGTTGAATAAGGATACAACGGCAGCTGACCTGAAAATCAGCTGCCGTTTTCTTTTAAGCATAGCAAGATGAAAGAATTCAGATCTGGATCTTGTGTGTTATTTCCATATGTGTTATACATGTAATATAACAATATGTTATATATGTAATATAACAAACAACAAAAGAAGGCGGGTGGATCGATATGAAACGGCTTCATAAGGAGGGATATTCTTGTTCATTGAGCTCGATCTACAATCGGAAACCCCGATTTACGCACAACTGGTTGACCAAATCGTCGAGGGGATCGCCTCCGGTGCCTTGAAGCCGGGGGATCCGCTTCCGTCGATCCGGAACTTGGCGGAGGACTTGGGGATCAATCTCCATACCGTTAACAAAGCCTACAATTTGCTCAAGCAGGAGGGCTTTCTTCAAGTGCACCGGAAAAAGGGCGTTATCGTTCAGCCCGACGGGATGCCCGGCGTGACGGAGGCGTTCGAGGAGAAGCTCAGGCAGCAACTGCGTTCTCTTGCCGCGGCAGCTGCGGTACGAGGCATGACGGAAGAAACGTTCGCGCAGGAGAGCAGGTCGGTGTACCGGGATACCATTACCAATCGGGGAGGGGAACAGCGTTGACTGTACTGGAAACAATCATGATATCCAGCTTTTATTTGTTTATTGCGTTGTTGATCAGCATACAGGCTTATATTGGCCTGCGGACTTTGCTGTTCGGCATCGCTCTGCCGGCGGAGGCCATGCAAGATACGGCCGTCCGAGGCATTCGCAGGAATTACGTCCTGCTTACCGGCGGTTCTGCGATCTTCATCGGAGCAGCTTGCTTTATATTGACGCGTCATCAAACGACGAGTTGGAGTATCCGGTGGTGGGCGGCAGCCATCTTGCTTTTAATGATTGTGTCGGTCTTCGCAGTTCGGATCAGCCGGATGTCCGCGCAACGCCTGAAAGCGGCCAGAGGCTGGCAGGTTGCCGTGCAAACAAAGCGCGCAGCAAGTCTTATGGTCGGCCGAACGCATCGTTCAGCGTTTGGCTCTTGGTGGTATTTGGCGCATGTCGCCGTAATGGTGCTATGTATCATCTTTGCCGTTGCGAGATGGAACGAGATCCCGCAGTCAGTCGCGATACATATGGGTCCGAATGACTTTCCGGATCAGTTCACTAACAAATCCGTACGAACCGTGTTCATGATGAACATCGTGCAAGCGCTGATGATCGCGTTATTCGCCGGCTATAATCTGATGATTAGCCGTGCCAGGACATCGCTGGATCCCCAGTACCGGGATGCTTCGTTGCGTAAACAGTTGAAGCTCAAGAAAATCCATTCGATTACGGCTTGGGGGATATCTCTGCTGGGGATTGCAAACTTAGGGTTGTTGCAAGCCGTAATGTTGTACGGTTGGAAGCTTAATCTGCTCTTACGCTACAACATCTCGTTTATGGCGGCGTTCTTCTTGACGCTGATCGGCGTCTTGCTTTACCTGCGGTTCAGAGGCCTTGATCAGCACCGGGACATTCCGTCGCAGGAGGAGCGGCATTGGAAATGGCTCGGCAGCATTTACGCCAACCCCGAAGACCCAGCGTTATTCGTTCCGGATAGATACGGATTCGGATGGACGATTAATATGGCAAATCCGCGCGGTAAGATCATAGCCTCTACGACGATCGCCGTTCTGATGACCGCCATTCTCGTACCCATTTTCAATTTTCGATAATTAAGGCATTCTTCGGAGGGAGAGTTTAAATGATGGAAAGCCGATGGATAATAGGAGCTGTGCTAGCTTTGTGTCTGCTGATAACCCCTTGCGACGACAACAAGGCAGCGGCAATGGATTCACATTCGAATAAGGTTGCAATCACCTACGAAACAACCCGGAAAACGGCTAAGGAGAAGGCAGATCTCCTTACGAAAGCTTACGGCACGAATAGTGTACAGTACGCCCTTATCGATCATGGCAACATCGTTGTATCCGGCCAATCCGGCAACAATGATGAGCAAGGACAGAAGCCGCTCACGAAAGACACGATGTACGGAATCGGTTCGACAAGTAAAATGTTTACCGCGGTTGCCGTCATGCAGTTGGTCGACCAGGGGAAGATCGATCTCGATACGCCGGTCGTCCAGTATATCCCCGAGTTTACGATGAAGGATGAACGCTACAAGCAGATTACTCCACGCATGCTGCTGAATCATTCTTCCGGTCTGAACGGATCGTCGATGACGAACGCCTTTTTATTCGAAGATAACGATACTTACGCTCACGACACACTGCTGAAACAATTGGCCGGTCAGACCTTAAAGGCAGATCCGGGCGCTTATTCGGTTTACTGTAATGACGGATTTACGCTGGCCCTGATTCTGATCGAGAGAGTCGGCGGCATGGACTTTACCTCTTATATCCATCGATATATTACGGAACCTCTGGGTATGACCAATACGAAGACGCCGCTCGATTCTCCTGACACATCGAAGATGGCGGGACTCTATCATCCTACTTATACAGGACAACTTCCCAACGAGACGGCTAACGTGATCGGAGCGGGAGGCATTTATTCCACGGCGGAAGATTTGGCCCGATTCTCGCAAGTTTTCACGGGGGAAGCGGAAGAAGTCTTATCCGTCAAATCGGTTACGGCTATGGCCCAAGACGAATATAAGACGCCTTTGTGGCCTGCCGATGCGGATAACTTATTCGAATACGGTCTCGGCTGGGACAGCGTCAATCTGTATCCCTTCAGCGAATATGGGATTAAAGCGCTGACCAAAGGCGGGGACACGCTTTTCTATCACTCGGTGCTCGTTGTGCTTCCCGAACAGGAAATGGCGGTAGCTGTCGTCTCTTCTGGCGGGAGCAGTACGATCGACTGGCTTCTGGCAAACGAAATCCTGCTTCAAGCGCTGAAGGAGAATCGGACAATTGCCGAATTCAAGCCTGAGAAATCGTACGGCGCGCCGGCAAAGACTGAAATGCCGGAGTCCATGCTGCAGTATTCGGGAATCTATGGCGCGACAAGTTCAACGATAAACATCAAGATTACCGAAGGCGGCGTCATGTCCATCACTTCTGAGCTGGCACCCGGTAATCCAGCCCAGATCTACGAGTATTCGGCGGACGGCACGTTCCGGAGCGCGGATGGGAATGTGATGATCAGCTTCGTGACGGAGAAGAACGGCCGTACCTACTTATGGCTTCGCCAATACGCTTCATTGCCGGCTCTTGGACAGATCGCTATGTCGGAGTACAACGCCGAGAAGCTACAGCCTAAAGATCTTCCGTCAGAGACGAAAAAAGCATGGATTCAGCGCGACGGCAAGAAGTATTATCTGCTGAACGAGAAGTATACGTCGCTTATTTATTTGGTGTTGCCGCCCATCCAATTGAACGTGTCGAAACAATTGCCGGGGTACGTGTTGGATAAGCGAATAACGGGCCCGAATACGGCCGTCTCCGAATTGCAAATTCCGGGACAGAGTGGGCGGGATCTCTCGGGGTATACGTTTTTTATGCAGGATGGCGTTGAGTACTTGAATCTTGGCGGAAGCATCTTAGTAAACGAGGACGCCTTGAAGCCTATCTACGTCGCTAAGAAGTCAATCGTTACGATACCGTCGAGCGGATACGCCAAATGGTATACGATAAGCGACAAAAACGGGGGCAAAATCGTTAAGGTGAATATGTCCTCGAACGCCTCCTTCACCGTGTATGATGCGAAGGGAACATGCACCTACTTCAGCGTCATCGGAGGCAAGGATCAGGTCGAACTGCCCGCGGGAGGATCGATAGTTTTCGCTGGGGATGCCGGCACGAAGTTCGAGATTTCCGCGCAGTAACGACGCAATAGGCATTTCATAACTGGCCAAGAATAGTTCAATATGCAACCCTAACGAAGCTGCCGGAATGATCGGCGGCTTCGTTGCAATAACGGGCGGCTAACGCAATTGGCAAGAGAATATGACCCTGGCGTCAACAATTAATTATTAATCAACGAAACGAAGGGTGCTATACTGAAAAAAATAAGAATTTAATTTCGCTACACGGGGGGATAGAATACAATGGATTTGGAAAAAATCAGAAAAACTTAGGATGTTCTGCGCGAATATGCTCGCGACCCTAGTAAGTTAGCGTAGGAGTCATGAACATTGACCCCTAACAAGACGCGGAAATCGCGGCTTTTTCTATTTATGGGATCTATCGGAGGAATGGTTTATGAAAATTATCGTCGCCGGAGCTACTGGAGCTGTCGGACGTTTCTTGCTTCCAAAGCTGATTCGTGCAGGTCATGAAGTAATTGGAATCACGCAAAGCGAGAGTAAGAAATCCATTATCGAGAATACGGGAGCAAGAGCCTTAATCGCTGATGTCTTTGATCGCGAGGCAATACGATCAGCATTAGATGAATCTCAACCCGAGGTTGTCATTCATCAATTGACTTCTTTGAGTAATCGCAATTTTTCGGATAATACAAGGATACGCAGAGAAGGAACGCAAAATCTAGTAGATGCCGCCCTTTCGGCTGGTGTCAACCGCATCATCGCCCAAAGCATTTCGTGGGCATATGAACCGGGCAAGGGACCGGCAACCGAAGATGTATCCTTACACGTAGCAGCCGAAGAGCCCCGGAAATCGACAATTGACGGCATATTAGCATTGGAAAGTGCCGTTACAAAATTACCGCAATATGTAATTTTACGTTATGGAATGTTCTATGGTCCAGGCACTTGGTACGAGCATAATGGATTTATGGCACATCAAATTCATCAAAGACAGGTTCCTGCAACCGAAGGGGTCACTTCTTTTCTTCATGTGGAGGATGCCGCTGAAGCAGTGCTTTTCGCCTTACAATGGCCATCTGGACCCGTGAACATCGTGGACGACGAACCGGCAAGAGGAATGGACTGGCTCCCGGTTTATGCGCAAGCCATAGGAGCACCTATCCCTGAAACTCTTTCGAATAGTAACGCTTGGGAGCGAGGGGCATCGAACAAGAAAGCCCGGCAGGAATACGGCTGGAAACCGCTATACCCGACTTGGCGGACGGGATTTACCGATAGTCTGAATCAGATCTATAAGTAACTAGAACGAGGCTGCCGGCAAGTATAGGCAGCCTCGTTGCACTAACGGGAAAGAGTGTTGGAATTATGGATTAACTCTACCTACGATTAACCCATTATTCTAAAAATAGTTATTAGTCTAGCTAATAGCGGCTATTAGTCCATGCCTATAATAAGAAACTTACGTACACTGAACCATCTTAATAGGGAGGTGTGAACGTTGAGCTGTCTGGATAGAAAAAAACGGTGTAAAAAGAAAACCGTAATTGTTTGCCATCCAAAAAGAAAAAAAACGAAGCGTTGTTTGCGAGTTGTTAAAAAAATAGTTATTAAAAAAATTGTACGGGTGCCGCAAAAAGGCCAGCAATTGCTTCAAGGACTTGCAGGGGCAATTGCAGAAGCTGGACCTCAAGGACTTGCAGGAGCGCTTGGACCCCAAGGAGTAGCAGGTCTTGTAGGAGCGATTGGCACACTTGGACCTCAAGGACTTGCAGGAGCGCTTGGACCCCAAGGAGTAGCAGGCCTTGTAGGAGCGATTGGCACACTTGGACCTCAAGGATTTGCAGGAGCACTTGGGCCCCAAGGACTAGCAGGACTTGCAGGTGCGATTGGCGCACTTGGACCTGAAGGGCTTGTAGGAGCGCTTGGACCCCAAGGACTAGCAGGACTAGCAGGTGCGATTGGAGCAACTGGACTGGCAGGAGCAACGGGACCAGCGGGACCAGCGGGATCTGCTGGGATGGCAGGTGGAGTAAAAGGCTTCGCGGATTTTTTTGCTTTAATGCCTCCTAATAATGCTGCAACTGTTGCTCCCAACACGGACGTAAGTTTTCCCCAAGATGGTCCGATCAGCGGGGCTGAAATTACCCGTGTAAATGCAAGCTCGTTTAACTTGGCAACAATTGGCACTTACCAGGTTTTGTTTCAGGTAGGTGTAAACGAACCTGGCCAACTTATTTTAACGCTCAATGGCGCTGACCTTGCTTATACGGTGGTCGGGCGGGCAACAGGTACTTCTCAAATAGTAGGAATAGCTCTTGTGCAAACAACGGTCATTAATTCAGTGCTCACAGTTCGAAATCCTGCTGGTAATGCCGCGGCACTCACGATCACTCCATTAGCCGGAGGAACAAGATCGGTTTCCGCACACCTTGTTATTACACAGATTGCATAGAGGGAAAGAAATAAAGTATCTAGGTTAGATGTTTCAACTGACGGGACACGATAGCGCTATAAGTAACGAGAACGAGGCTACCGGCATGTATCGGTAGCCTCGTTGCTCTAACGGGCAGCGAAGTTGTCAACTGATAAGGTGAACGGCATCACAAATAGTATAATTTATATTGATACAATACATGGCTACTTCTCTAATAATTAATGTAGTATGGTTTTACAGTCTTAAAAATGAAAATACTATCATGGAATTTCCATAGAAAGGAGACTCAACCGTGAATGAAAAAACCTCTACATTCGTCTAACCTCGTCATTAGAAGCGCAGTTGCTGACGACTTCGACATGCTGCGGGGACGACGAGATATTGCCTTTCACGCGCGTCGCTGTTGTTGAGGGGAGGGTCGTCGGCTTTGGTTCAGCACGTCCTGTCGACGACTTCCTCGAACTCGAGGATCTGTTCACAGATCCTGATTGGATGCGCCAAGGCGCCGCGAATGCACCTCGATGTTACGAGTGCTCGACCTTGAAATCACTAGAGATAGAACTAAGATATTGTCCATCTCGAAAGATATGGTGTATGGTTAGTTTCAATATGGAAGCCCGTAATGGAGTGTGATTCGCATCCATCTTAAGTTTAGGGACATGCCCTCAAACGTAAATTGTATCTGTGCATCATTCTGTTTATCGTGGTGCCTCTCATCATAACCGGATTTTATTTGAACAACCAAGTTGCTAGCTTAACCCTAAACAAGTCAAGCGACATCGCTTTGCAGACGTTGAAACAAACGAGGCAAAATTTTGATTCCCTGCTCGCGGACACGAACGATCTCTCTCTCCGGATTCTTTCGAACGCCCAAATTCAAAAATTCGTCAAAGAGGATTACAACAAAGCGCTGGATTACGATAGATATTACAAGGACATTTTCTCGTGGTTGAATGATCTTAAAGGATCCAAAACGGTTTTCGATACGATAAGCATTATCCATGACCATAAAGTCATTTTTCAAATGGGAACTCTCGATTCCAGCGTGAATTCCGAGCATGTGAAGCGAGCTTTGGAATTAAAAGGGAAGATTTATTGGGCCGTCGAAGGGGACAAACTGTATTCCTACCGGAGAATAATGGACTTCAATAAATACGGAAACGACCTCGGCGTCGTTAAAATCAATATTTCGGAGGAGGCCGTCTATCATTTTTACAAGGGTGTAAACTCTTATGATGGATCAAATCTGTATTTGGTAGATTCCGGTGGAAAAGTTTTGTCTGCATCGTTGAAAAATAAGATCGGGCAACAATACGAGCCGTTCGATGATATGAAAATAAAGATTTCAAATCGAAGCGAAGGTTTCTTTAGCGAAAATATCGGAAACAAGAACAATATCGTTTTGTTTTATAGAATAGCTCCTACGAATTGGTTCCTCGTTCAGACGATACCGGAAAGCTCGTTTACGCCGCTGAAAACAACCATCAATACCGTGCTCCTCATCGCGATCGCGCTCTGTATTCTTTTTGGTTTTCTGTTTTCGCTTATTCAACACAGTTATTTGATTAAGCCATTGGGCAAGCTGCGGACGGAAATGGCCAAATTGAGAATGGGCAATTTCAATATTCATCTCAATACGGAATCCAAAGACGAGATCGGGGAAATCAATCAAGGATTTATCCGAATGACGCAGCAGCTCAAAGAAACGATCGATGACGTTTATATTAGCAAAATCAAACAAAGGGAAGCCGAATTAACCGCATTGCAGGCACAGATTAATCCGCATTTTTTGTACAACACTCTAGATTCCATACATTGGTTGGCCATGAAACATAGAAATTACGACGTCAGCGAGCAGATTGAAGCTCTTTCCGAAATATTCAAACACGTCCTGAATAAAGGACAGCCGATCGTCACGATCAGCGAAGAACTTGAATTCCTTGAAAATTATATGTTTATACAGAAAGCCAAGTATGGACAACGGATCCGATTAATGATTAGCGCGGACCCGACGTTAATGGACTATAAAACTCCTAAACTCATTTTGCAGCCGTTAGTCGAAAACGCTATTCTGCATGGGCTGGAAGAAAAATTGGAAGGCGGCACGATTGATGTTCGGATAGATATAATCGACCGCAATGTCCGATTCGTCGTATCGGATGACGGGATCGGGACGGATCAAAACCGGATCAACCGAATGATGAGAGACGGAGATGAAATACAAGACGTGTTTGCTTTGAAAAATATCGATGATCGAATAAAGCTGAATTACGGACGGGAGTACGGCTTGCAATTTCGCAGCCAAGAACGGGAGGGTACAGTCGTCGAAGTGCTGATTCCGATGATCATATAAGGGCGATAAGGGGTGGGAGCTATGAAATTGTTGATCGCGGATGACGACCGGCAAATTCGGGAAGGCATTAAGGATGGAATCGATTGGTTTGCCATTGGAATCGATGAAGTCATTACGGCTTCTAACGGGCTGGAGGCACTCGACATTTTCGCCGAATCTCTTCCCGAGATCGTAGTAACGGACGTTAAAATGCCCGGGATGGACGGCTTGGAATTGCTCAAGCGGGTGAAAGAAATCAGGCCGACGACAAAAGTCGTTATTTTAAGTGGGTATAACGATTTTAAGTATTTGAAGAAAGCCGTTCAACTGGACGCGGTCGATTACGAAATGAAGCCGGTCCGGGCCATTAATCTCATCCAGCTCATTAAGAAAATCAAAGAAGATATTATCCGCGAGAAGGTTTCGGAGGAAACGTTCAATAAGTATCGGGAATCGTATAAAGATCTCTTTCTGGATCAGCTTTTCAGCGGTCAAATTAACGATAGGCTGATTATTGTTGAGGGGCTAATGAAATATTATCGGTTTGATGCGAAAGGGCCTTTGGTATGCGTAAGTTTCGAATTGGACCGGGCTGCCGATGATTTGGAAAAGGGGCATCCGGCCATGGACAGGCTTCAGGAATTTCTGGAAAATCGAGATTTGGAAGCCAAGTCGCTAGCATTCAGGACGAAAGCGGGAGAAATAATCGCCCTTCTCAAATTGGAAACCTCCTCTTATCTTTATTACCGGCACATTATCCATGATATGAAGAATAGATTTACGACTTGGATTCGCGAAATGGCAGCGACGCACGGAGTTCATGCATCGGCAGGCATAAGCGCGATAGGGAGTGCGTCCGAATTCCCCGTACTACTCGCGCAAGCGCATGAAGCGCTCGCTTTGAAGCTGTATTCCGCCAAAAGCTCCGTCCATGACTACGAGGAATCGACTAAGCTTGAGAATTTGCCAATAGCGGGTCTTCTCGAGAACGAGGAGTTCAACTCTCATATTCAGTTCGCCCGGTATGACGGCCTGTCCGAAATGATCGGTATGGACTTCGATCAAATAACCGCTGAGAGGAAATACAGCCGTAGAAGTCTGCTCGCATACTGCAAAAGTTTGATTCAACTGCTCGCAATATCGTCAAGCGAACCGTCCGCGGAGCTGTCGGAATTTCTTTGGAGTAAATCCGAGCGGCTCGAAGAGAGTTCGTCTTTCCACGACGTTGGCGACTACAGGGATTTCGTGCTTTCCGTGTATAAGGAGGCTTGCGATCAATTTTTAAGGACCAAGAATGCTAACTTAAGCGCGATAATCGTTCGCGCCGAGGACTATATTCGAAAACACTATGCGCAGGAAATATCCGTTGAGAGGGTAGCGGAGTACGTAGGCAAGACACCGAATTATTTTAGCCATCTCTTTAAGAAAGAAATGGGCGTTTCGTTCCGTGAATTCGTGAACCGGCTCAGAATCTCGAAGGCGAAAGATCGGATCTATCATTCGAACGATCGCATTTACGAGATT
The DNA here is from genome assembly GCF_012849095.1 of Cohnella herbarum. Classification (NCBI taxonomy): domain Bacteria; kingdom Bacillati; phylum Bacillota; class Bacilli; order Caryophanales; family Paenibacillaceae; genus Cohnella; species Cohnella herbarum. Next base: position 1,372,509 of record NZ_CP051680.1, on the reverse strand, counting down.
AGCGAACAGGTCGGATTTTCGGATTACGCATACTTTACCCAAGTGTTCAGGAAGCTGGAAGGCTGTCCTCCGACAGCCCTTAGGAAGAAGCCGGCCGAGGGAACAAAGGAATAAAAATCGAAGATTAACTAAACATTTCGTAGTTTTTTAAAATAGTGGCGACCGCAAGATGACCGTATAATGTGATTTGTAACGAAGCGCGCTCGTTACGGATGCCAATACGGTTTTTTATTTTCATGAATATATCAGGAGGTCATAGAATGGCGATTTATAAAAAAGCGGCCCTATTACTGACGGTGGCCATTTGCATGACAATGTTGTTGGCTGCATGCGGCAGTTCGGATTCAGGCTCTAACGGGAGTCCGTCCGCCGGAAATGAAAATTCCTCTTCTTCGCCCGTTCAATCGAATAATCAGGAGCCTGGGGAGAAAATCAAGCTTACGCTAATGATCGCTCCCGTAGACGATCCAAATGGAAAGAAAGAAGAAGAAATGGTTGCCGAGCACTTTAAGGATAAATACGACATTACGTTTAAACCTTGGGATTCAAGCGCGGAGAAAACATTGAAAACGACGATTGCCGCCAATGAGCCGATCGACGTAGCCATGTATTGGCCGGCTGCCATGGAAACGTTCGTGGATTCCGATATGGCATTGGACTTTACTCCGTATCTGGATGAGAACGGCGCGGAATGGAGAAATACTTTCGTCGGGAATGCGTTGTCTGCGGGCGCTTATGGGGGGAAAGTATACGCGGTTCCTTACGCGGCGGTCTACCCGATACTGGAAGTGAATAAAGACATCACCGACAAAGCCGGCGTCACGTTCCCCGACGGACCTCTGAGTTGGGAAGATTTTATGGCGGCGCTGGAAACGATTCAATCGAAAACGGGAATTACTCCTCTCGGTTTGTATAAAGATTGGGGACCGTGGGTGTCGAGAAATAATCTGATTACGATTTGGCCGGACGAGGCTAAGAGGAGCGAGTTTGCGTCAGGACAAATCCCTTTTACAGATCCTCTAGTATTGAAAGCGTTCGATGCTTCGAAAGAACTGTACGACAAATACGTTTATCCGGGCAAAGGCGCTCTGTCCACGACATTGGAACAAGTTAACATCGCCTTTAAGGCGGGTAAAGTAGCGATCAAAGCAAACGTAAACATCCTTGCCGCTCAATCGGTGAAAGAATCGGGCTTGAAAAATATTCAAATCGTGAGCTGGCCGAATATGGGATTGAATTATGTATTAGGAGGATCAAATGGTTATATGATTCCGGCTAACGTCCCCCATCCGGAAGCATCCATTGAAATCGTTAAATATTTGACCAGCGCCGAGGTGCTGCAGAAACGCGTGGACACCGGAGCGCCGGTAACGATAAACGGAGTCAAATCCGACGACCCGAACTTTGCTCTGTATGCCAAAGATATTGCCAACATTCAACCCGAGGAGATTATACATCTGTCGCCGAAGATTAGCGATATTCTGAACACGAAGATGCCTGCCAACTATATTTTCAGCGGAAAATCTTCATTGGACGAATTGGAAAAGTTAAGGGTAGAAGCGACGAAATGAGCGTGCGCGAAATGAATATGGCCAAGCAAAAGCCGTTATTGAACGTTCGAACCAAATGGCTGGGGATTGCCTTTCTCGTACCGGCTCTGCTATTCATTATATTTACGATGCTCGTTCCGATCGGATGGAACGCGGTGATGTCCTTCACGACTTGGAACGGGATGGGCGACATGAAAGCCGCCGGATGGAATAATTACTTAGAGCTATTCCAAGATCCGGTTACGTTAAAAGGATTTTATTATTCGGTTTTCATTGCCGTGATCTCGACGGGGATTGCGGTATTGACGGGACTGCTGCTCGCATTGTTGATTAATAAAACGGGGCGAAGAGAGGGGGCGTTCTATCGGCTCGTTTTCTTTGCTCCGGCCATGATGCCATTTGTAGTGATCGGCTTGCTTTTCTCGTTCATTTTGAGCCCGGATACGGGTTTGTTGAACCGAATCTTTCAAGCCATCGGCCTTCAGAGCCTTGAGCATGCTTGGCTGTCGGAGCCGGGCATCGTACTCTGGACGATCGCCGTTGTAGGCGGTTGGAGGTTTTCCGGATTCGCGATGATGTTGATGTATACCGCGATCGTTACGCTTCCGGCTTCGATGTTCGAAGCCGCGAAGTTGGAAGGGATGAGCTATTATAAGCAAATTCGTCTGATTATTATTCCCCTGATCATGCCGACGATAAGTTTGGTCACTATGCTCATGCTTATTATTTCCTTTAAGACCTATGATGTCGTGTGGGCTATGACCAAGGGAGGGCCGGGCGATTTCTCCAGAACGGTGCCCGTCCGGATGCTGGATGTGGCTTTCCGTTATAACGAATTCGGTTACGCGGCTGCCATCTCGGTTATGTTGACTTTGTTGGTGTCATTGATTATCTATTTGTCTCAGAAGCTGACAAGAGGGAGCGTATATGAATATTAGAAAACTAGATTCGGGACTGCTAATTCGTCTATTCCTAGTCTCGTTTACGATCGTTAATATCTATCCGCTCTTATTTACCTTTTTTACCTCATTCAAAACTTCCGAAGAGTTTTTTGCGGATATTTGGGCGTTGCCGCAACAATGGTTGTTCGACAACTATAAGCAAGCTTTCGAGGTCGGCCGATTAGGCGAATACTTCTACAATAGCGTCGTAATCGCGCTTGTCTCACTAGTATTAGTCACCGTTATGGGGACATTCGCGGCTTACGCGCTTGCAAGACTTCATGTTCCGTTTAGCGGAGCTATCGTCGGGTTACTGCTAGTCATTCAAATTTTGCCGACGGAGTCCATGGTCTTGCCTTTGTATATGATGATGTCGAAGCTGAAACTGCTGGGCGTTACCTATGTTCCGATCACGTCCGCTTATATAGGCTGGTTGCTTCCAGGAACGATCGTCATTTTGCGCAATTTCTTTCTTTCCGTTCCGTCGGAACTGTTGGAGTCCGCGAGAATAGACGGAAGCAGTGAACTCCATACGATGTTCCGAATCGTATTTCCGTTATCGGGAGGGGCTATCGCTACTTGTACCGTATTGAATTTTTGCTTCGTATGGGGCGAACTGCTATGGGCTCAAATTTCGACGTTGACGACGGAGAAGGGGATTCCGATTACGGTTGGCCTTCTTAACTTTCAAGGTCAATACGCTACGAATTGGGGACTCATGACGGCGGCGATCTGCATGATCTTGATTCCGCTTGTTCTCCTCTTCGTTTTCCTGCAGAAATACTTTGTTCAGGGACTGACATCGGGAGCGATTAAGGGATGACAAAGAGCCTTGGGAAATGCGGAGGTGATGGTGAATGATGAATGCAGTTACGATCCCGCTGTATGATCATAACGAATATGTTCGACTAGAGGCGTATCTGTTGCATAGCTCCGATGAGTTTCAATTAGGTCGGAACCGTCCTGCCGTCATTGTTTGTCCGGGCGGCGGATATCTCTGCACATCCGACAGGGAGGCGGAGCCGGTTGCCTTGCGATTTGCCGCCCAGGGGTATCAAGTTTTCGTATTGAGGTATACGACTTATTTCAAGGAATACGTACCCGATCTTAATGAAAGACCTCCGGGAAATCCTCATTCGGTTTTTCCGCAGCCTCTATATGATCTGGCGCTCGCGTTACTTATTGTGAGGCGTGACTCCGCGAAGTGGCGCGTTGATCCAGATCGAATTACGATCGTCGGCTTCTCCGCCGGCGGTCATCTGGCCGCGTGTTTGGGTGTTCATTGGGCTGACGATTTCCTTTATGAGAGATTTAATGTTGATAGAGGGCTTTTGCGGCCTGACGCTCTAATTCTCGGTTATCCTCTCGTTGATCATTCGCTTGCGATGGAAGCGGAGAAAGATGAGCCATTCAGAGAGCTGGTCTATCAAGCCCACTTCGGACATTCCAATCCAACGCCGGAAGAACGGAAGGCTAGAAGTCCCGTTCATTTCGTGACTTCCCGAACGCCGCCCACTTTCCTATGGCACACCGCGGACGATGATCTTGTCGATGCTCGCAACTCTATGAAGTGGGCGCTCGCTCTAGCCGAGAATAAGGTTCCGTACGAACTGCATATATTCGAAAGCGGCGTTCATGGGTTGTCCTTGGCAGATGAAACCTCGGCGGCCGAAGAAGCGCATATGAATGCCAGCTGCCGCATTTGGTTTGAACTGGCCTTATCTTGGCTGAGAAGAAAGGATAAAATTCTAAGATGAATCATAGCCGATTTAGTCGGATACAAACGTTTATTGAGCAGCGTATTCAAGATCGGAAGCTGGCGGGTGCTGCATCGCTAGTTGCGCGGAATGGCCGAATTGTACATTGTAAGGTGCAGGGCTTCGCCGATGTTGAAACAGGGAAGCTATTAGAACGGGACGCGATCTTCCGGCTTGCTTCGATGACCAAGCCGATTATTGGAGTTGCCGCGATGATGCTAGTGGAAGAAGGCAAAATTAAGCTAAGCGACCCGCTCGGCAAGTTTATTCCCGAATTCGACAGAGGGATTACCATTCACCACCTGCTTACCCATAGCTGCGGATTGGGGCAAGGGCCGATCGGATTCCAAGAGATGCTTATGCCCGGGCTCGGGGATACTTTGGCCATCCATATTCCTAAGTGGGCGAAGGTGCCTCTGGATTTTCAACCGGGATCGCAAACGGGATACAGCCCAATCGCCGCCTTCGATATTCTGGGAAGAGTGATCGAGATTACTTCGGGGATACCGTTAGATCAATACTTGCATCAGTTTCTTTTTCAACCTTTGGGCATGAAAGACACCACTTTTGTACCAACGGATAAACAATGGCAGCGAGTCGTTACGATGTATGAAGGTACGGATCAGGGGCTTGTGAAGTTTAAGGACCAGAAAATATTTTTCCATCCTCGATATTTTTCCGGAGCAGCCGGTTTGTTCGGTACTCTGGATGACTATTGCCGATTCGCGCAGATGCTGGCAAACGGAGGGGAATTGGGCGGATACCGGATTCTAAGCGAGATGTCCGTGCGCATTATGGGGACAGCGCAGTTGGCGGATACAATCGAGGGTTTCCCGCGAGGGCAAGCATGGGGGCTAAGCATGCGCGTCATTACCGATCGGGCAGCAGCGGGAACCTCTCTGTCGAATGGGAGTTTCGGGTGGAGCGGGGCATGGGGAACGCATTTTTGGGTAGATCCTAAGGAGAATCTGGTCGCCTTGCTCATGATTAATCTCGCTAACGCCGGAGGGGCCGATGCGGAAACGGCTCGCGAATTCGAAGGGGCAGTTATGCGGTCATTGAATTAAGCTTTCCGAACCATGAAGAGCGCCATCCTCTCATCGAAGAGCGGGTGGCGCTCTATTTTGATTATGCTGGCTAATTCAGGAGAAGAATTTCGATGGCAGAGTTTTTGTTTGCATCTAGAATTATTATTTTTTCAGCAGGGGTTTCGGATTAATAATGCGAATTATACTACGTCGTGTAATCTAATGTCGTGACAAGGCGGCGGATTATGGACAAAAGAGGGGGTGCTTTGGAAGATTATAGAATCAAAATTGCTTCTTGGAGTTAGATAAAAAAGGAGAAAACGAAAGGACAGACCTTCAAGCTCGATAAACTGCTACGCTCATATACAGAATAAAGCGATCATTTTTTTAATATCAATTTTTCTGACTCACCATCGAGTGTTAAAGTAATAATAAATTCGTTGTTTCCATTGGGAGCGAGATTATTATTGCTGGTATTGGTCTCATATCTGTAACCAGATGTCCAGTTCCTCTGTTCAGAACCCGAAAAGTAATTTGAAGCTCCTGAAAGTTTGTATTCGAAATTATGAATGGCATCTGTTCTGTTTCCTATATATTCACATGAAATTGTACTTAGATTTTTATTGTTAATTGTAAGTGTAACTCTCCAATTATCAGAGACGCCTTTGTATATGTCGGAATTATTTGATTGATAAGCAAACACTGATGATACAAGAATAATTAATAGTAGGGCTGCAGGTAAGACGTACACTCTGTTAATTCTCATTATAAACCTCCTAGACTTCGGTAATAACTGATAATGTTTCTGGTGAGAAGACCACGCTTGATGTAATAGAGCAAACAAGCGCTATGAAATAAGTGATAGTATGGTTGCGTTAAACAATATAACTCATAAATACCAATAATGCCAAGATGTCGAAGACAAGAACATTGTCCGATTCCCGACAGACCAAAACATCGGGTACAAGATAATTAACGGGGAGATTAGTCTTATCCACAATCGAATTTGGTTAAAATCAACAGAGGTATCTATCAGGTGTTTATACTCTCTTAAGGAGTCGCGTAAATCGCGGCTTTTTTGTTTTAGGGATATAAGTTCTTTTTTAGAATGTAGGATAAGAACTTATGGTAAAAAAAGGAATTCAATATTCCATTTTGAGTAGACCGAGGTTTCATGAATATGCGATAATTGTAATTATTTAACGTCGTTGAACAAAATCTATTGAAAAAAGAGATGAGCCATTTGAAGAAGAGACTATTAACTTTGATGTGTATGATCATGATGTTTAGTAACATAACAATTGCGGTAGCTAATGAATCCATTCCTAATCCTATTGAACCTGAGTTTTCTTACGCTAGTGACTTTAGTGAAGAGGGAGTAGCAATGGTTGCCACCGGTGGAGAATGGAGTCTTAAGCTCTGGTACGATCTTTATGGTGCCAAATATGGCTTTATTGATAGGTCAGGTAAATTTATCGTTGAGCCACAATATGATTGGGCGACCGCATTCGTTGAAGGTTTTGCGAGAGTCGAAAAAGAGAAGAAAATTGGGTTTGTAGACATAACCGGCAGAGAGATTGTAAAACCGCAATATGATTGGGTAGATGATTTTAGCGAAGGTATGGCTGCAGTGGAAAAGAACGATAAGTGGGGCTTTGTTAATAAAACGGGAAAAGAAATTGTAACACCTCGATATAACAGAGTTGATTCTTTCAAAAACGGAATAGCAAAGGTGTACAACAATAACAAAGTGGGATTCATTGATAAAACCGGAAAAGAAATTGTAACCCCACAATATGGGTCGATTGAACCTTTTGCTGGCGGAATGGCTGCAGTTTACAAAAATGGGAAATGGGGATTTATCGCCCAAACGGGAAAAGAGATTATAAAACCTCAATATAATAGTGTAGGTAGTGTTGGTCGTCCTAAGGTTAACTATTTCACAGAAGGATTGGCTCTGGTAGCTAACGATCAACGAGATCGAAATCCTTTATTTATTGATAAAACGGGTAAGGTGGTCCTGAAGACTCGTTATGATTATGCGTTTGATTTTAGTAATGGATTGGCTTTGTTTAGTAAGGGTTCGAAAATTGGATTTATCGATAAAAAAGGAAAAGAAGTCATTAAGCCTCAATTTACTGACGCTCAGTCTTTCAATGAAGGTATGGCCGCAATAATGAATAAAGAGAGAAAATGGGGTTTTATTGATAAAACTGGAAAAGTAATCGTAAAGCCTCAATACGATAACGTATTTGATTTTCAAGACGGAGTCGCAATTGTTCAGAACGGTTTGAAGCAGGGGCTCGTAGATAAAACCGGAAAAGTAATCTTGAAGCCCATATATGAAAAAATTAAGCCCTTGTATGAAGGCTTGATCATGATTCAACAATCTGGAAAATGTGGCGTTGCAAACAGGAGTGGAACCGTAATTGTTAAACCTAAATATGATGATTTAAAGACTTTTAGTGAAGGACTTGCTGCTGTTGAATTAAAGGGGAAATGGGGATTTATAAACAAAAACGGAGAAATAATAATATCCCCACAGTATGCTGTTGTAAATGATTTCAAAAATGGTTTTGCACTGGTTCAAAGAGAGGAATGGAAGTACAGTTTCATCTCAAATCCGCAGAATAAACCTGCTGATTAAGGCCTTGTGAAGTTCTGGAAAAGACATCTGGCTATATGGCGGAGCATGTCTTATTACAACTTTTATCCATTTAGGACTTGTCGATGAATTTAGATTATGTGTTCACTGTCCGTGAAAGAAGAACGATTGAAACAATTAAACAAATGGTTTGAAAACGATGATCATCAAAAGATTATAGATGAGATCGTGGCATTGCCCGACACCGATATAGACTATGAACTGACGGGTCATCTGGCACGCGCTTATAACAATATGGACGAATATGATAAGGCTATTAACATGCTATTATCCGTACAAGAACAGGGGAAGGAGGATTCCCTGTGGCATTTTCGTTTGGGCTATGCTTACTACTATTCGAGAAGAATAAGGAAGCTTTGCAACAGTTTGAGATAGCGTATCAACTGAATCCAGCAGATAAGCAAGCATCCAAATTCGTGCAGATGTCCAAGACCAGTCTTGCAAGCCAGATGAATAAGGAGGGGACATCTGATAAAGTCATCACATCCACGCAAAAGTATGCGCCATCTCCGGATGCAGAATCTCTTTTACCCTTCAAATGGGTGGTTCACGCGAACTCGGTATCACTGATTTTGAGCGTGGGGAGCTATAAAAATGAGGTTTTTGCGGAACGTGCTGACGAGGGATTTGAAGGAAACGGCTATGAGTGGGGTTCTTTAGCCGCTATTTTCATCGAAGAGATCATGCCGGAGTTGGCAGCTCAGATCCAATTTGAACCTAAGGCGAGTATGTTCTGCGCTTACTCTACGGACGGCGAAGCGCTGGAGAGGTTTGCTCTAGGTTTTAAGGCTGCTTGTGAGGATGATGCCCTGATACGCGATTTATTTTCCCGTGCGGAATTGGACTAAGGAGTAGGAGACGAGCGCGAAGAGATGAAACAGGTCACCTCAGTCTGAGTATGCAAAATAAATTGGACTCCTGCGTAAAGTATCACTTAGGCAAGCGAATGAGATTTATAACGACCTGGCAGATCGGAAGATTTGCGCAATATTGTTGTTTTCCAAGAAAATTCAGATTTCCACTTGTCCCTTACGTTACGTAATGATTTATAGTGAATGTAAGAGCAGGACGAAACACGGGTCCTATTGCCGAAAAATCGTACAAGATAAATTCGAAAACAAAGGAGAAACAGACATGAGAAAACTCGTATTGTTCATGCATGTGTCGCTGGATGGGTATGCGTCGGATTCGAACGGAGGACTGGATTGGATTCCGTACAACGAGGAATTAGAGAAATACGCCGAGGAGGTCGTAGCCGAAGTCGGCTCTCCCGTATACGGACGTACGACGTATCGGATGATGGAGAGCTATTGGCCAACGGTACTGGACAATCCGAATGCGTCAAGGCACGATATGGAGCATGCCAAATGGGTGCAGGATGTTAAGAAGATCGTCATTTCCGGGACGATGGACAAGGCGGAATGGAACAATACGATGTTGATCAAGGACAATATCGCAGAGGAAATCAAGGTGCTCAAGCAGCAGCCCGGCAAAAATCTCGTTATCTTCGGCAGCCCGGGAGCGGCGAAGACGCTGCTTGAGCTCGGCCTGATCGACGAATTCCTGCTTACGATTTGTCCGGTCGTCCTGGGCGACGGAAAATCGGTGTTCGACGGCTGCGGCGAGAAAATCAGGCTCAAGCTGCTGTCCAGCCGCACGTTCAAGTCTGGCATTATCGCGGCCCGATATGAGTTGGAGAAATAGCCGTACAAGGTGTTCCGCTAAAGGGCAGTGCGAGAAGAGGGGGGCTAGCCGCCCCTCTTATTCAATTAGTTTTTGGTTTCGCGTTTCCTGAAGTGAGCGATCAACGTGAAGACATAGAGGGTCAGACTCACGGTGAACGTCAGCATCGGCCAGGTTAACAGCACGTTCCCGAAGTCGGCCTCGTTCCTCACGACGGTAAGCGACAGGATCATTCCGAGCAGCGCGAGGGGGTATACGAACTGGCCGTCGTCCTTTTGCTTCAATAGTCGCGTAAGCGCCGTATTGAGGGCGAACAGCGTGATTGTTGCTTTCATATAGGAGCCGGCCATCATCGACATGCCGATGATCGATTCCAGCCTCTCAAAGATCTCCTGGATGCTGATCAGCCGGGAAAGGATGAATAACGGATACTGGTATTCGTTCGTTAAGGGGCCAAGCGCCATGAGGATGCACAAGGAGACGCATGAAATCAGCAGCCAATTGATCAAATATCCCAGGAAAATCGGTTTGGTTGCGGTCTTCCCCTCTTTGGGACGCAAGTAAGCGAATACAAAGGCGAAGACCAGGAAGTCTCCGTAGATGAAGCCGCTCGTAAGATACGCGCTATGGAATACCGGCTTGATCCCCATTGGCAGGACGGGAAGCAAGTAGTCGAGATGGTAGTTCTCCATATTGAACACCAGGACCAAGATAATTACGCCAATCAGAAGAAAGCTGAGCAGCACGAACATGCGCGCCATGACGAGTGCTCCCGCTCTCACCGTCAAAGCGGAGATCATGGCGATGAGGCCATTGAAGATAAACACTGGTGTATCGCGCATCATCGTAGTCGTAAAAAACGCTCCGATGGAAAAGTAAATGTACGCTTGCAGCAATACCATGAAGACGATATAAGGCACCATCAACAAAACGGTAACCGGGTAGCCGATCGTCCGGATCCCGCCTTCAATTAAGGTTTCGCCAGGAAATCGCCGGTGCAGATAAAGCATGCACCCGAGAGGAAGGCATCCGAATACGCCTGATACGAGCATCGCCAGCCAAAATGCGTTGCCGGACTGCGCGAGCAAAGTGGACGGAACGAATAAAATGGTTGAGCCGGTCATATATACGACAAGCAGCACAGTCATCTGCAAGGGAGAGATCATATTGTCAGTCTTCATCGGAGCTCGCCGCCCTTTTGTCGTAGGCCTCGTTTTTCGGCGAGACTTTCAGCGAAGTATCGACAGCTTCTGCAGGTTTGGCAAAAATCAGATTGACTGCGTCTTGGATATTGGGAAACGGCTTGTTGAGGACATAGCCGCCGGCACAGTAGAGGAAATACATAATCAGCACGATGTAACAGATTCGGTCCCGCAATGAGATTTTGCTTAACCTTTTCCGGTCGGGAATCAAGACGAAGGCAAGTCCGATCAAACAACTTATCAGTTTCAGAGTCATGGATTAATCCTCCTGACTGCCGTAGGGCAATGGCTTCGTAAGTCCCGTATTGGTCATTTGAATCTCCACTTTGATCTGGAAGGTCGCTTGAGACAGCCGCTTCCCCCAAGTGCTCTTCCACTTCAACCATAAGGCGGGATGACGGCGATACAAGGCATCGCCGATATTCAAAAGATCAAGCTGACGGGCTTGCATCGAGGCGATTTCCTTCTGTAACTCCCGTTCGACATACTCGGTGATTTTTTGCTTGATACGGGTTTCATCGCTCGCTTGACGGACCTTTGAGCATCGCAGTTCTCCATATCCGCCTGTCAATAAAAGATTTATCCGGACCGCTACTGATTCGCCTTTAGGTTCGACCTTTGTAGAGCTGGATACCATCACATGTTCGAAGGTGTCTTTTTTTGCCTTTGGATTTTCTTCGCAAGGATATATCACGACTCCTCGTTCATACTCATCTCGCAGCATGAGCAAGTATTCGGCGCTCCCGGCCGGTATTCCCGGCTTGACGATGGAGTAGTCACGGAAGATGGCCACGCCATTCATCATCACGGGGTCTTTCGCTCCGCCTGACGAGGCCATATACGGCAAGACGGCGATCCCGGTCTGGCTTTTCAGGGCGATCGCGACCTGGAGCAAATTCATCTGTTTTGACATCCCCGTTATCCGTTTTGATGATTGGCTAATTTCTCGCAGCTGTTGGCCAATCGTACTCTCGATATAGGGCTTGCGATTCAAATAGTCGCTAGCTGGCCCCTTCGTAATAGCGAACTGCGCAGTTTCCCGAGGTTCGTGATCCCGAAGGAAATAGTCCAATATGCCTTTTATGTTCTGATTCTCAGCGATTTTTTCGCTGACCAGTACAATGCGAATGTGTCCCCACTGGGCGACGCGGCCGAGCTCATTGGCGATGTTTGAGATCGCTTCCGACATATTGTCGCCCTCGGTGCGGATGTTAAAACTCTCCGACGATTTAGTTGCCCCCTCAAGGCTGCCGCCAGGTTTATAAAATTGGGTCGTCAGCCGGATACGGTCATCCTCTGACAGATCGACGGCGACGGCCTGTACGAAAGCCCATTCCGTCAGTTCGTACTTATTCCAGCAGCCGGTAAGGAGCACAAGCGCTATGAAGGCCAGCGCTGTGCAGGGGGATCGGATCATCGGCTGCCTCCGGATCCGGGTCGGGCTTTCTTCAGCATGGAACGGATCGGCTGACGGAAAATCACGCTGCTCAGCATCCGGCTCCAGTCCAACGGCGTGAACCCGGTCAAGTACTCTTGGGACAGCGACTTCAGCTTGGTCAGATGAAGCAAGATAAGGAAATAGCCGATCATCAGACCGAATCCGCCTAACGTAGCGGCCAAGATCATGAGCGGAAATCGAAGGACGCGCAATGCGATCGCCAAGTTGTACTGAGGCATCGCAAAGGACGCGATTCCGGTTAGCGCGACGACGATGACCATGATCGGCGAAGCGATCTTCGCCTGGATTGCCGCCTGTCCAATGACGAGGGCACCGACGATGCTAACGGCGGAACCGATCGGACGAGGCAGTCGGATCCCAGCCTCCCGGAGCAGCTCGAAAAAAAACTCCATCAAAAGCGCTTCAACGAACGCGGGAAACGGGATTTTCTCCCGCGTGTCAAGAATGGCCAGGAGCAGTACCGTAGGGATCAGCTCGGTGTGAAACGTGGATAGCGCGACATACAGGCTGGGTAGCGTAATCGCCATGATGAAGGCGATCACCCGAAGCCAGCGGATAAGAGTCGAAAATACGGTTCTCTGATAATAGTCCTCGCTCGTGGAAAAGAAATCGATGAATAACCCCGGGCAGATCATCATGGTAGGGGAGCCTTGGACCAGCACAATGATCTTCCCAGTCAAAAGCGCGGAGGTCGCCACGTCCGGCCGTTCCGTATACCTGACTTGAGGGAAAGGGGTGAATACGGATTCCTCAACCCACTCTTCCAAGTAGGTCGTATCGAGAATCTCTTTGTCCTCAATACCGGAGAGCCGCTGCTCGAACAGCTTCAGATCCTCCGGCGGCACCGTATCGCTCAAGTACCCATATACGATATCGCGGCGGGAGTACTCACCGGCATGCAACAACTTGAACTTCAGTTTAGGCGTCTTTATCAGCGCCCGGAGCAGGCCGATGTTCGTCTTTAGATCTTCGATCGTACTGTTATGCGGACCGAAGACGACCGGCTCCATCGTTGGCTCGGAGACACTTCTCGTCTGTACTCCCGGCATCTCGCAGCCAATCGCCCGATCCCAGCCGTCCAGCAAAAAGACGACGTTACCGTCCGTGAGACTCTTCGTGACTTGCTCGATGGAGTCAAGCAGGTGGGCGGAATGGGTGGACACCCCTTGCGCTTCCCAATATCGGGCCAGCTTGTCCGGGGTCAGAGTCTTATCTAGCGCGCCGAGCAAAGGCGATAGATCTTGAATCAATGCGCTCATATATGTGGTTCGATAATTTTGAGACAAAGTATCGAGTAAAATACCGACGGAAGTATATTCCAAATCACGACCGTAACTCCATTCCTTGATCGTGAGATCGTGGCAATCGGAGAAGATCGCTTCGATGCGGGCGCGGGATTCCGTCAGGTTTGGTGATATGGGTTCATACACGCTAGGAACATTAGACATAGAAGGCAACCCTTTCCACCCAAGTCCCCATAGTATTCCAGAACTCAAGCTAATTATTCGATACCTTCCTTAGCCACATATGAATGGAATGTATAGGAACATAATAATTGCTAAAATTCATTGATTATTGTTATTCAGCTAACGGGACACGTTTGTTCAATGAAAACAGCGGCAGTCTAAGACTTATTTTTCAAGTCTTGGTCCGCCGCTGTTTAATTTTTTGGCCAGTATGATACTTAAAGTTAGAAAGCTGACGATTTTCAATCATCATAACCCCTGTTAAATCAAACTTCTCATTAAACTTTATTTTCAGTGGACAGTATAACGGAAGACCATGGAGCTCGAGCCTACGGAAGGTCGAAAGCCGATTCACAAAAACGTCAAAAATTCGCAAGGCTTGATACTGCGCGAATTTGGCTGATTCTTTCATTATTCTTTTATTGGCCGTCTTTATAATGAAATAGCAGTCGTCCAGTTGCAGAAACCTATCCGTATCCCGTTCATCCGACAAGCTTCTGCTCTCAACATCATCTTCCAACCGTTTTAGTAAAGGAGAAACATCATGAAAAATTCAGTCTTAGGCCTATTAATTGCATTATTTGCGTTCGGGACTTCACTCTCGCAGATTGGACCTGTATATGCAGCCGAGAACGATTTTACTTTTACAATCGGTTCCAACGGCGTAACGGTTAAGGACTACGGGGGCACGGATCTGAACGTGGTTATACCCGGTACGTACGAGGGGATGGAGGTAACCGAGATTGGGAGATCCGCATTTGATACGTACGGCACGGGTAAACCTAAAATTACGAGCGTCGTGATTCCGAACAGCGTGAAAGTCATTCAAACGTATGGATTCCGTTATACTAACCTCACTTCCATAGACCTTCCTGACAGCTTGTTAACGATCGGCGCCAGCGCATTCGAAAACAATCCGCTGACAACCATCGTTTTTCCGGATAGTGTGACGGCTATCGGCAACTATTCTTTTTATATGAATAGTTTGACATCGATTAAACTGTCGGAAAATTTGAAGACGATTAATGGAGGGGCTTTCGACACCAATCACATTACGAAACTGGTCATCCCGGCCGGTGTAACGAATGTCGCCAGTAGCTCATTCTATAGAAACAGCTTGACAAGCGTAACGGTGTTAGGCAATGCAACAACTTTTGGGACAAACGTATTTGCGGATAATCCGGGCAATCTGAAAATATTCGGAATTGCGAATTCACCCGCAGCCGCTTATGCGCCGAGCAACGGACATACGTTTGTGGACGGAACGGAGTTGTTTAAAGGGGTCGCTAGCGCCAAGTCGTTGTTGAAAAGTCATCATCCGGGCAATGGCGTAGGACAAGTACCGGCCAATACCTACAACGACTTGTCTGCAGCCTATGACGCAGCCATGCTTTTTATCGACGGAATAGGGAATGCAACCGTCGCCTCCGACCTGGCTGACGCCGCAATCCCACTGACTTCTTCAATCGAGGCATTCAATGCGCAAATTATCCAGGCTGGCAATCCCGCGGGGTTGGTGGCGACGATTACCTCGGCGCAGCAGGCGCTGACGGATCATCCGGAAGGCGTAAACGTGGGGCAGGCTTCGGCGGGAGACCGCAGCGCTTTGCAGAACGCGATCGCTGCAGCCCAACAAATTTTCAATCAGGCCGACAAATATCGACAGGACGAATTGGAATTGGCTGTCGCAAATTTGGAAACCGCGATAGATACTTTCGATGACATGATTATCACAGCCGGCGATCCGACAGCGCTGGGTGCGGCGTTTACCTCGGCGCAGCAGGCGCTGACGGATCATCCGGAAGGCGTAAACGTGGGGCAGGCTTCGGCCGGAACTCGCACAGCCCTGCAGACCGCGTCCAATGCTGCTCAGCAGATTCTCAATACCTCGAGCAGTTACACGCAGAATCAATTGGATACAGCCGTCGGCCAGTTAAATTTAGCGGTACAAGTCTTTAATGCCGCTGTTATTCAACCGGGCATACCGACAGCGCTGGGCGCGGCGATTACGGCGGCGCAGCAGGCGCTGTCGGATCATCCAGAAGGCGTAAACGTAGGGCAGACTTCGGCGGAAACTCGCGACGCGCTGGAAACCGCCATTGATTCGGCGCAGCAGATTCTCAATACCGCGAGCAGTTACACGCAGGATCAATTGGATACTGCCGTCGGCCAGTTAAATTCAGCGGTACAAGTCTTTAATGCCGCTGTTATTCAACCGGGCATTCCGACAGCGCTGGGCGCGGCGATTACGGCGGCGCAGCAGGCACTGACGGATCATCCGGAAGGAACGGATGTAGGACAGACTTCGGCAGACCACCGCGCTGCCCTGCAGACCGCGTCCAATGCTGCTCAGCAGATTCTCAATAACGCTAGCAGTTACACGCAGAATCAATTGGATACAGCCGTCGGCCAGTTAGATTCAGCGGTACAAGTCTTTAATGCCGCTGTTATTCAACCGGGCATTCCGACAGCGCTGGGCGCGGCGATTACGGCGGCGCAGCAGGCGCTGTCGGATCATCCGGAAGGTACGGATGTAGGACAGACTTCGGCGGAAACTCGCGATGCGCTGGAAACCGCCATTGATACGGCGCAGCAGATTGTCGATAACGCAAACAATTACACGCAGATTCAATTGGATACAGCCGTCGGCCAGTTAAATTCAGCGGTACAAGTCTTTAATGCCGCTGTTATTCAACCAGGCATACCGACAGCGCTGAGCGCGGCGATTACGGCGGCGCATCAGGCGCTGTCGGATCATACAGAAGGCGTAAACGTAGGACAGACTTCGGCGGAAACTCGCGATGCGCTGGAAACCGCCATTGATACGGCGCAGCAGATTGTCGATAACGCAAACAATTACACGCAGGATCAATTAGATACAGCCGTCGGCCAGTTAAATTCAGCTGTTCAAGTCTTTAATGCCGCTGTTATTCAACCGGGCATACCGACAGCGCTGGGTGCGGCGATTACGGCGGCGCATCAGGCAATGTCGGATCATCCGGAAGGTACGGATGTAGGACAGACTTCGGCAGACCACCGCGCTGCCCTGCAGACCGCGATAGATGCGGCACAGGCTATTGCCGACCATGCGGAAAACCAATCTCAGACTCGATTGGATGTGGCAGCTGCCAGATTGAACGAAGCTCTGGCGGAATTTGAAGCCGCTTGGGTGGGGGTGGCGCTAACCGCCTCGGCAAATGATTTGTATGGCACGAGCGACACGATTCGCTTTACGGTATTTTACGGATACGAAGTAACCGTGACGGGGACACCGGTCGTTCCGATCATGGTTGGAGACGGTTCCGTCACTCAGACGGTATATGCCCCGTATACGGGAGCGCGCGGCACGGCATTGACGAAACTTACTTTCGAATACGAAGTTCCAGCCGGGCTCGCGGATGTGGACGGCATTGAAGTTGCCGCCGCGTTGGAGCTCCCGAACGACGCCAACATCGTTCGCGCCTCCGGCGGAGCCGCCGCTTTACTGACGTACGAAGCACCGGACACAAGCGGAATACGTATCGTGGCGATACCGCCCGATGTTACCCTGACGGTCGCACCGAACGGATTGGCACGTAAAGCGATCAGCGTGACGGCAAGCGTGTACGGAGTAGCTGCGGGTAATGCGATGAAGGAGCTCCGTTGGCTGCCTGGAAGCCTTAAAGAGGCTGATTTTGCCAGCGGAACGAAAGGAACCGATATTTTGGTCGCGCCGCAATTCACCATTACTGCCAACGGCGACTATACCGTTTATGCTCGAGACGAAGCAGGCAATGAATCAGTGAAAGTCATTTCCGTCACCGGCATCTCAACATCGTCTTCGTCGGCTGTCGTCGATCGACCGATTACATCGGAGACGACCGTGAAAATAAATCCGCATGGAGGGATTACCGCTCTTGTCGATCCATCCGACATTAAACAGGTCACGCGTTCGGACGGCACGGTGATCGAACAGGTCATCCTCTCCGAACGGACGAGGGAGCGAGTGCTGGAACTCCTGAAAGATGCGAAGGAACCGTTTGTCAGCATTGAAATCGGCGATCGGGAGCAAGCGGTACAGACACGTTTTCCGGCTGACTGGATCGCGGATATGGCCAAAGCCTATCCGAATGCGATTATCGAGGTGAGGCTGAACGACTCCAGTTTCCAATTGCGGATAAGCGCGATCAATCTGACCGGTTTGGCGGAGCGTCTCGACGCGGAAGTATCGAATTTGACCGTGAGCATCATTCAGGAGCAGGCCGGCGAGGATGTTCGACAGGAGATCGATCGGATTGGCGTTTCCCAAGGCTTTGCTGTATTCGCCGACGTTATCGACTACAAGGTGACGGCGGAAGCAAACGAGCATACGTTGGAGGTGCGCGACTTCGGCGGATCGTACTTGATGCGGACCATTAAATTGGACGGAGAGAAAACGAACCGTAACCTGGTTGCCGTTCAGTATATCCCGGCAAAAGGAACCGTCGTTTTTGTTCCGGCACAGCTGGGAACCGGTCCAGACGGTACAACGGAAGCGATTCTTAACGTGCCGCATAACAGCTTGTACACAGTCGTAGATGTGCAGGCCCGAACGTTCGCCGACTTAAACGGGTATTGGGCGAAGGCGGATGTGGAGCATTTGGCGTCCAAACTGCTGGTGAACGGCGTGGCGGCCGACCGTTTCGGCCCAGAGGGAACCATTACTCGAGCGGAATTCTCGGCCTTGCTCGTTCGCGGGCTGGGGCTGTCCGTGAAGGAGAGCGCGGGCGGTGCCCGTTTTGCGGATGTCCCTGCATCCGTATGGTATTCGTCTGCAGTCGATGCGGCGGTGGCGAGCGGGCTGATGAGCGGCATCGGTGCCGACCGTTTTGCGCCTAACGACCCGATTACCCGCGAGCAAATGGCCGTGGTGATCGGCGGCGCCTTAACCTTCACCGGCCATAAAACCAGTGGCGATGGGCAAGAGGGCGGCCGCCTGGCCGCTTTCATGGATCGTGACTCCATTTCTTCATGGGCGCAAGCAGCGGTAGTCCGAGTATTGGAAACCGGCATTATTAAAGGGATGAAAGACGGACGCTTCGCGCCGACGGAGTATGCAACGAGGGCGCAGGCAGCGGTTATGCTGAAGAGGTTCCTGCAATACGTGCATTTTATCGATTAAGACAAGAGATTAAGCAAAGAAATCAGTCCAAAACTCATCGGGATACTCATTCATTAAGATAAAACGACCATTTAAGATGATTCCTGTTTATTCAGGGTCATCTTTTTTTTATTTCCAACGATAGCGGAAAGTCCGCGCCTACTTTCCTTATTGCCGTCTGTACTCATGTAAAATCCTCACTCCCAAATCAGGTTGGCTAACCACACAATCAGACTTTGCATTCCTCAAATTAGTTGTAACACAAACCGGCAAAACAAAACTGGAAACGAAAAAGTTATTCCGCAACCTAGGCGATTCGGTCATGCGAAATTCGCGGTCTCGACAAGGCAGGCAAGATTATCTAAGAGCAAAAGCCCGGTTAACGATTATTGAGAAAAAGTGGTAATTTTTTGGGAAATGTTTTTAACAATAATAGATAAATTACAGAGTCGATAGTAGACTTACGAGGAACAATAACTGAGGAGCTTGCTACTTGGCAGCTCCTCTTTAATTTGTAAAATTAACGGGCATATGAATTGAACCGAAGTTTAAATTATGCAAAAATTACGTTGATAACCCACATTTTTTTCTTCATTTTATACCCTATAATGAGTGACAGGTGGAATGAGATATTGCAGATTTCATCTAGCATCTATAACCCAAGGGGGAAAACAGAGAAGAATTATGGTTATCAATGTAAACGCTTCAAATCAAAAATAAACAACGAGGAGCAAACAAAAGATGAACTCAAAAAACAAAAAGCTTAATTATGCCTTTCGATTCCTTATTGCTGTCATGCTTATCTCATTGCTAGCCGGATGCGGCGGAGGGAATAAGGAGGAGGCCGGTGGAACGGTTCCGAATAGCGAGTCGGAAAAACTGCAGCAATCGGCTGATCCCGCTCCGAAGACGCTGAAAGTGGCTTATTTCAAAGGCGGGTACGGAGACGCCTGGTTCTTGGAATTAAAGAAAGAATTCGAGAAGGCGCATCAAGACGTCACCGTTGAACTGGAAGGCGATGCGGGCATTATGGACAAGTTGGACCCGCGCTTCGAATCCGGTAGCAATTTGCCGGACGTAGCATTCCTCATTCACTCGGACAAATGGCAGATTTGGGCAGGCAAGGGTATGTTGACCGACTTGTCCGACGTCTACAACGGGGATAGCCTCGACGGGGGCAAGTTCAAGGATACGATGAACGAGGAAGCTCGGAAATTCGCGGAGGGCAAAGATAAAATATTCGCGCTTCCTTGGTCGGACGGTCTTCTTGGCATGGTGTACAACGCGGGTATGTTCGAAGAGAACGGCTGGGAGGTACCGAAGACGTGGAGTGATTTCGCCCAGCTTGCAGACAAAATGAAGGCAAAAGGCATCGCGCCGATCGTTTACCCCGGTAAAATTCCCGGAGGGTATATGGACTTCATGGTTAAGCCGATGATTCTGCAGGCTGGAGGCTTTGATTACTTGAACGAGCTTCTGAAGATGGAATCGCCCGAGCCGCTTAATCATCCGGCGAAGAAGCAGGCGCTCGAGCAATATGAAGCGTTGTTCAAAAACGGTTGGGTGCTGAAAGGCTCTGAGGCGGTCAATCATACGGAAGCGCAAATGCTGTTCCTGTCCGGCAAGGCTGCCATGATACCGAACGGCCATTGGCTGGAGAACGAAATGAAAACATCGATTCCGAGCGGCTTCCGCATGAAAATGATGCCGGTTCCGCTTGTCGACAACGCCAAAGAAACGAACATTGCTTTCAGTATGGTTGGCGGCGATATTACGGTCATCCCGACGAAAGCGAAGGAAATGGATCTTGCTAAGGAATTCATCCGGTTTGCCGCGACGAAGCAAATGAACAAGAAATTTACCGAGTCTACCGGCGCTCTTCGTCCGTTCAAGTACGACATGGACGGAGTGAAGGTAAGCGAGTTCACCCAAAGCGTCGTGGACATCATGCAAAGCTCGACGCCGTTTACGTTCAATTCCGCTAGCCCTATGTACATGAAATTCGGGGGATTTTCCCCTCCGGCGAATTCAATGGCAACATATCGACCGGAACAAAAACCGCAGAACAGCAGTTCAATGATGATTATACTTTTGCCAAAGAAAAGTGGAACGAATACGCCGAAGAGTTGGGATTGAAAGAAGAGTTGGGATTGAAATAAGCATAACCGGCCGACCTGTATCTCATTGCAAACGCTGCCTCCAGTTCCGAAGCAGGAACTGGATGTAGCCTTATTTGGAGGATCTACTGCATGAAGCGGAAACAGAATCTGTTTATCTTTACAATGCTAGCCTACCCGGTATTGCACTTCCTTGTCTTTACCGTGTACGTCAATTATCAAACGGTCGTTTATTCCTTCCAACGCTGGAACGTCTATACAGGAAAAATCGACTGGGTAAACTTCGCCAATTACGAAAAAATATTCAACTTGATCGGAGAAGATCCGGTTTACCGATATGCTGTGCAAAATACGCTGCTGTGGATTCCGTTGAACGTCCTCGTCCTGTTGCCGCTTTCCGTCGCGATCGGTTACGTATTGTCGCAAAAAATACGATTCCATTCGTTTTACCGTGCCGTGTTCTTCTTGCCGACGATTATTTCGATCGTCATCATGACCATGGTGTTTTCATTCGCGACGAGCCCCATCATCGGAATCGTTAATCCGCTGCTCGGATGGATCGGATTGGAGGACTGGCAGCGCTCCTGGTTAGGGGAGACGGGAACGGCGCTTCCGACCGTATTTTTCTTCTGCGTATGGGCGGGAATCGGGTTTTACGCCACGATGATTATGGGAGCGATTGCGCGGATCCCGCAGGATATTTTCGAGGTGGGAAAACTGGAGGGGCTCTCGAAGAAGAGGGAGCTCGTTCAAGTAATCGTACCGATGATATGGCCGAACATATCGGCTCTTATCTTGATCGGCACAAGCTCAGCTTTTACGATCTTTCTGCAATCGAAGCTGTTGACCGGCGGGGGACCGAATTCGACGACCAATACGGTGGCGCTGCAAATTACGGTATTGATTCAGAAGGGCGATTACGGGCTTGCTTCTGCTCTTGGCATCGTGTTAATCCTCGTCGGCTTCGGGATTACTTATGCAGTCAAATACGCGCTTGATCGCAAAGAAGTCGTCGAATACTGACACAGGAGGTGAACATCATGAAAACATCCCAGCAAAAAGGCAGCGCTCTGCTGCTTCAAATCGCGCTTTTCGCTTACGCCGCGACCATTCTGTATCCGTTTTTGTGGATGGCGATCAACGCCTTCAAATCTAATCCGGAATTTTACGCGAATGTATGGTCCTGGCCGGAAAAGCTGCTCTGGTCCAATTACGGCAAGGCGTGGCAGGAAAGCGGTCTCGGCACTTATTTTTTCAACAGCTTATTCATTACGGCCGTCGGCACGTTGTTGGCCGTCTTGTTCTCGGCGATGTCCTCCTATACGGTGGCCAAATACAAGTTTACCGGAAAAGGAGTCATTTTCTTCTTCGCCGTCAGCTCGTTTCTCATCCCGCAGGTCGGATCGCTTGCCGCGCTTTATAAGCTAATGATCGACCTGAATCTATTCAACAGCCATATTGGGCTGCTGATCTTGTATTCGGGCGGTCTGAGCATGAACTTCATTATTTTATACGGTTTTTACAGAGGAATTTCTTGGGAATACGCGGAAGCGGCGTTCATGGACGGAGCGAGCCATTGGCAAATTTTCTTTCGCATCATGCTGCCGCTTAGCGGACCCAGCATTGCCGCAGTCAGCCTAGTGACGATGGTGTCTATATGGAATGATTATTTTCTTCCGTTCATGTTCCTGCAAGACGATAAGCTGTATACGATTTCCGTCGGCTTGTACGACATGATGCTGAAGCAGCAGTATGCGGCGGATTGGACGACGCTGTTCGCGGCACTAACGCTTTCCGTCATTCCGATTCTTCTCGTTTTCGTTTTATTTCAGAATAAGCTCGTTTCCGGCTTTACGACTGGCGGCTTGAAAGGATAAAGCTGCAACGGTAATGATCGTACATGCGAAAAAGGAGAGGATTCTTTTGAAAAAGCTCAAAATTGCCGCAATGTCGATTGGCTGTACGTTAGCCCTCATAACTTACTCGTTTGGTTTCAGCATGAAGACGACTTCGGCCAGCGTTGCAACGGTCCCGCCGTTCCCGATAGGCATATTCTACCCTCCGGAACCGGCGGAAACTAGCGATGCCGCATATGCCGACATCGCAAACCTAAACGCGACATTCGTCGTCGGCACCAACAACGTTGTTTCGCACGCCTCGAACGAGCGAGCGTTGCAGTATGCCGCGGCACACGGGCTGAAGCTTCTCGCTCATGACTTTGGCTTGGAACTGAAGAGCGAGCTAGCGGTGCAATCTATCGTCGGTGACGGTTGGAAGGCACGATCGGATCGCAGAATCGGGCAGACGTTCGCTTCGCCAGCATCGGGAACAGGGTGGTATATCGATCATGTCGCGCTTAAGGTGGATAAATCGACGTTGCCGAGCAACGCTAAACTGAAGCTTTGCGTTTACGATAGCCCGAGCAAAGCGATTACGGTAGGCTGCGACGCGGTAACGGGACCGCTCGACAACGATCTCGTAGAATTCCAGATCGCGCCGAATTTGAACCCGACTTATGCGTCGTATACCAATATTGTCGCGAATAACACGTATTATATGGAGCTGCAAACAAACAGTTCAAAAGAAGGTGCTTTTATTGCCGTCAGTCCGAACGATTCGTATTCGGGCGGTCAGGCTTATTTGAATGGAGCACCGCAGGCTAAAGACCTTTATTTTGAAATTCGTTATTCCCAACTAGCTTCTACATATGGCCAGGGAGGCAGAGTATCCGACGCTTATCTCGATTCGTTAGTCGGTTTTTATAAATCGCACCCGGCATTGCTCGGCTACAATCTGAAGGACGAACCGACGGTCGATCTTATGGTGCGCTTGCAGGCGGCCCAGGAACGGCTTAAAGCGAACGATCCCGCGCATATGGTTTTCGCGAATTTGCTTCCGAGCTCCGCTGAAGGCCTTTTCGGGTTTCGCCCGATGTCCGGCGAATATGTCACGCCTTTAAAGCCGCTCGGACAAACTTTTCGTACCGGACCGAATATCTCTTCTATTAATACGATTCAAATGCATTTTGACAAATCTCAAATGACGAACGGAGAAGCGCTTAAGTTGACCTTGTGGAATTCGCCGGCCAAAACGACGAAAATCGCCGAATCGACGGTTTCCTCACCCTCGACCAATTGGCCGCAGTTTTCATTGAATGCAACGGTTAGCCCGAATACCTCTTACTATATGGAATTGACGCATAACGGAGCAGGCGATCAATCCGTAGGATGGGTCATTCGCACGAATACGGGGGAGAAGTGGGAGAAGGACGGTACCGCATATGTCGGAGGCTCCCCGATCGACTCAGACTTCTGGTTCACGATTAACCAGAATATTACGCCGCACTCTTACGAGGATTACGTATACAGATGGGTTAACAAGCATCCGGATGTACTCGTGTTCGATCATTATCCTTTTCTTTCATCCGGGGCGAACCGGAGCGACTATTTTGAAAATCTTGAAATCATCCGTCGGCAAGCGTTGCTCGGCAAGATCGATTTCTGGTCGTATATACAGTCGGTCGGCATTACAGGCACCTATCGCGTGCCAAGCAAGGAAGAAATGCGCTATCAGATTTATACCAACCTTGCCTACGGCGCCAAAGGATATATTTATTTTACGTATTGGACGCCACAAAACGCCGTATGGAACGAGCCCTTCCACGATGGCATCATTTTGCCGGACGGCACGAAAAACATCTCTTATGCTTGGGCTCAGGAAATTAATGGCGAGGTACTGAAGCTAGGCCCTTCCTTAACTTCGTTGACTTCGCAGGCGGTTTACCATACGGGGACAATTCCTAATGGATCTACCGCGCTTCCTGCGAACTTCTTCTGGCAACCGACGGACAATACGCAGCCGACAGTGATCGGGTATTACGCGAATGGAAACGGGCGCAAGTACGTCATGGTCGTGAACAGGGATACGGTGAATTCGCGTACGTTGACATTCTCCTTGACGCCCAAGCCGTTATCCGTAACCGAGATATCCAAGACAACGGGGGGAGAAGACGGCACCAACTACGACAGCACGACCGGGCAATTGTTCGCCTCCTTTGCGCCCGGGGAAGGAAAGCTGTTCGCACTGCCCGCAGGGTATTGACGGCGATAAGAAATGATGAAGATCAGGGAAGAGGACCAAACATGGTCTGCCCAATGGATATGGGCGCAGAAAAAAGACGGCAGCAATCCGACTGCAAGCCGTATCGTATATTTCCGGCGTGAATTTCATCTCCCGCCTTCCCGTAAGTGCCGTTTAGTTGTCGACGTGTCGGCGAACAGCCGTTATCGTCTTTACCTCAACGGGGAATCGGTTGCCTTCGGTCCTTGCAGGGGGGACCGGTGGACGCAATATTACGAGACGGTCGATCTCTCGTCCAAGTTGAAGGAGGGCCGGAACGTACTGGCGGCCAAAGTGCTTCATTACGGGGAAGACGACACGAAGCCGTTCGCTATTATTAGCGCTCCGGCGGGGGCGTTCTTGCTTCAAGGGAACCTCTATGCGGAAGATGATTTACTGGAGGAGTTGTCTACAAACGACTCATGGCGATGTCTGCGAGATGAGGCCGTCGTATTTCAGCCGCAACCGCTCACGGTTACGGGAGGATTGGAGCGGGTGGACGGTGGACTTCTCCCGCATGGGTGGGAACGAGTCGACTATGACGATACGCGCTGGTCCCCAGTGGAGGCGACCGGAGAATCGCCTAATCCGGGCACTTACGGCATTGTAGGCGTCTGGCCCCTCGCTCCGCGACCGATTCCGCTCATGTTCGAGCGTTCCCGAAGCTTTACTCGTATGGTGCGCAGTGAGGGAATACAGGAGGACCTGCATTTACGGAATTTCGCAAGCGGCGGATCCCGGCTTGTGCTGCCCGCCCGAAGTAAAGTTTCGCTCGAGTTGGATGCGGGAGAATTGGTTAATGGCTTTTTGAGGGTAGCAACGGATGGAGGAAGGGGAAGCGAGATTCGCTTCCTCTGCTCGGAAAGCTATGTAGACAGCGAAGGACGGAAAGGCAACCGTAACGATCATGTTGGGAAAACGCTGTGCGGGGGAACCGATTCGTACCGAGTCGGCGGAGCGGATACGTTCGGGAGCGAGGAATACGAGACATTCCAGTTCCGTACGTTCCGGTTCGTACGCCTGGACATAGAGGTCGCGGAGGTGCCATTAACGCTGCGTAGTTTCGATTACCGCGAAACCGGATACCCGCTGGAAACCAAAGCTTCCTTCGAGTGTTCCGACGAGACGTTCGCTCCCATGTGGGACATCAGCGTTCGAACGCTTCAGCGGTGCATGTACGAAACTTATGTCGACTGCCCGTATTACGAGCAGCTTCAATATATTATGGATACGCGATTGCAGGCGTTGTTCACCTATTGCGTCGGCGGGGACGATCGTTTAGCGCGCAAAGCGATTGATGATTTCCACAAGTCTATGCTGCCGAACGGCTTACTGCAAAGCCGCTTTCCCTCGAACGAGACGCAGATCATCCCGGGGTTTGCGCTGCATTGGATCATGATGGTTCACGATCATTACGCTTTCTGGGGCGACGCTACGCTTGTACGGCGATACCGCCCGACCATCGACGCGGTACTGGATTGGTTCGAACGCTCGGTGACGGAAGACGAACTCGTAGGTCCTGTCCCGAATCGCTATTGGTCTTACGTCGATTGGGTTCGCGAATGGGAAGGTTCTCACGGCGTTCCCGCTCCGGGCAAGCCATTGCCGCTGACCGTATATAATTTCATGTATGCAGAGGCGCTGCATCAAGCAGCCATTCTGAACGAAGCAACTGGACGAACCGATACGGGAACGGAATACCGGAAGCGGGCGAGACGTACGATCGATGCGGTCATACGCCATTGCTGGTCGGAGGAGAGAGCGCTGTTTCAAGACGCGCCTTCGTTGGAGCAATACAGTCAGCATGCCCAGCTATGGGCGATACTCGCGAATGCCGTCGAAGGCGAGGAGGCTATGCGTTTAGCGGAAAATATGCTGGCGGACGATTCGTTAGCGAAGGTGTCCTATGCGATGGCCTTTTTCCTATTTCGAGCGGTGTCCAACGCAGGGATATACGACCGTACTTTCGGCATGTGGGAATTATGGCGGGAGCAGATCGGACTTGGTCTAACGACATGGCTGGAGGACCCGGTTACGCAGCGCAGCGATTGCCATGGTTGGGGCGCAGCGCCCCTATACGAATGCACAAGCGAATTTCTTGGCGTGAAGCCGGGAGCGCCCGGTTATGCCCGAATCGTGATCCAACCTCGAATCGGACCTTTGACTTGGGCGAAGGGTGGTGCCTCGACTCCCCATGGAGTCGTGAACGTTACGTGGGATATCGATGCGCGAAGCGGAAAATTCCGGCTGCTTGCGAGCGGGCTGCGCGGAATTCCGACGGAACTCAGGTTGCCTGACGGGACTATGCGCCGGTTCGAGGAGACGGACGAAATTAATGTCGTCGTGGAGCTTAAAGGGAAAGGATAGAGGATAGGGCTGAAAAAAATCCCGCGAGGCCTATTTTTCAGCCATTCTTCTTAAACTTTTTACGAAATTGCAAGGGCGAAATCCCTTCTTTAGTTGAGAAACAACGGGAAAAATAGGCGGTTTGCTGAAAGCCGACTTCTTCGGCGATTTTCATGATGGATAGTTCCGTCTTCATCAACAGCAGCTTCGCCTGTTCTAAGCGATATTGCATCAAGTATTCGACCGGGGTGAAGCCGAGCACATTCCGCATGCTGCGCGCAATGTAATTGGGGTGAAAGTTCAGTGCCTCGCCGAGCATGGCATTCGTTATCGGTTGCTTATAGTTCTGCTTCAGAAACGCTTCCGCTTGTTCAGCCAGCCGGACGGCCTGCGTATCGTTCACGGACTTCTGATCGCGGTGCAAATCCCTGATCAACTCGTCTAAAATGGATTGATGCTTCCACAATACCAGGGATGGGGGCTCCAGTTCAGATTGAATCAGGTGATTAAGAGCATCGAACGTTTTTCCCGGAGAAGGGATCATGCCATATTTAGGCACCGCAATGCTATACACCCGATGAAGGGGAAACTTCGTTCGAGCCGACTGCAACTGGACTAGCATATCTTTTTCGGGGGGCCGCTGATCGTCCGGAATTTCCCACCATTCGCCGGCAGGCATGAAGTGCAGCCAATAGTGATGGGTTTCCTCTTCGCAAGGCCCGGCGGAGTAATGGTGCAGATCCGGGCGGAGGATAAGCATTTGTCCGGGGCCGACTCGCCAGCTTCGTCGCTCTTCTGTGATCCGGAGTTCGCCTTTCATCACGAGCAGCATATCGAAAACGCCGATCGCGTAGCGATCGGGGTGCTCGTCTCCCGGATTATACTTATTTACTCCGCCTATCACGTAAAATGGCATAGGAGGAGCAATCATGTACAGCATCGATCCGCGCTCCATAAATGCTCTCCTTATTGAGAATTGAATAATACAAAATAGGGACTCTATGTTTTATGAAATTTTATCAGAAATGATAAGAGATTGGTAGGGTGAAATATTACAAATACCTACGTCCTGGCGCGAACGAAATCGAGCGATAGTCCGTCGTCCTTATGGAGACGAATCGGTGCATTTTTGACATTAAGCCACTTTTCAACCGTTCACGTTGGACCGACCGCTATTTGTTGAAGCCGCTGGCGATCGGCCAGCCGGAACTGGTTTACAGGAGAGAGAGAGAAGAATGAAGGACCATACTAACAGGATGACGATCGAGCATGAAGGTATGCATATCAGCTTTGCTCATACGGAAAAAGGATGGATGCAGGTAACCTTAAACCCTGCCAAGGAGCTGCGGGAGCGGGTTCCCGGTATTCCTTTTCCGAATTTCGAGTTGGCTATCGCAGGCCGTCAGTACGGTAATAATCCGGCGCTGATCAGCGGACTAACCGCACTGCCATCTGAGATGAAACTGGTGTCCCATTCCGCCGACGCCGAAGGGCTACAGCTTCAGTACCGGCACGAACAGCTGCGGCTGAAGGTACAGGTCGACATGCGGTTTATTCCGGGGGCGGCCGCGATCCGCCAGACAACGGCCGTCACCAATGAAGGGGATTCGCCGGTCGTGCTGACCCATCTGTCCTCGATGTGCATGCAGGGCGTCGCCACGGACGGGCTTCTACCTTGGTATGACAAACGCAAAATCCGCGTTCATTACTGCCGTCAGACTTGGAATGGGGAAGGCCAATGGCGCTTCGGAGATCTGGAGGAGTTGGGCTTGTACCCGACGTCGGTCCACCCGAGCACTTCGGCCGTCCACTTCTCTTCCGTCGGCAGTTGGAGCACGGGCAAGCTGCTGCCATTGATCGTGCTGGAGGACTTGGAGACGGGCAAAGCATGGTATTGTCAACTGGAGACATCCGCGAACTGGCATCTCGAGATCGGCCACCGCGGCTCTTGGAGCGACGACCGCGGCGGCTTGTTCATTCATGCGGACGGAGCCGACGAGCGGTTCGGCGGTTGGAGCAAGCAACTGCTGCCGGGCGAAAGCTATGAATCGATTCCGGCGGGATTCGGCTGCTGCGACGGCGATTTCGCCGACGCGATCAGGGAACTGACGACGTATCGCCGCTACTTGACGAAGGGGCTGTACGGGGACATGCCTACCGCGCCCGTCGTCTACAACGACTATATGAACGCGCTGTGGGGAGATCCGTCGAAAGAGAAGCTGACACCGCTTGTCGATGCGGCCGCGGCTGCGGGATGCGAATATTTCTGCATCGACGCCGGGTGGTTTAGCGAGATCGGGCTGTCATGGGGCAGCGGTCTTGGCGATTGGCAGGCGAGCCGCAACCGGTTCGGTGAGGGAGGACTTGAGTCATTCCTTGCCTATATCGCGGACAAAGGCATGAAGCCCGGCCTGTGGCTGGAGATGGAAGTGTGCGGAGACGACGCGGCTCTAGCCGCGAAGCCGGACGACTGGTTCATCCGCCGTTACGGCATTCGCGTGGGCGGGGGGCTTCGATCTTTTCTCCATTTCGGTCATCCGGACGTACAATCTTACATGCATAGCGTAATCGACCGCCTCGTGGGAATGGGCGTCCGTTACTTCAAGAACGATTACAATCTGTGCATCGGGCCGGGCGACGACACCGGATGCAAAGCGGCCGCGGAGGGCTTGCGACAGGCGATGGCGGATTTCTACCGCTTCATCGACGAAGTGAGGGTGCGCCACCCGCAAGTGATGTTGGAAAATTGCGGCTCCGGCGGCATGAGGGCGGACTACGAAGCGCTGACTCATTTTCATCTGCAAAGTTCCAGCGACCAAGAGGATTACCGCAAATATCCGTCTATCATCGGAGGCAGTCTGGCGGCGGTTCTGCCGGAGCAGCTCGGCATTTGGGCTTATCCGTATCCGCTGCTCTATACGGACCTGCCGAATCCGGAATGCATTAAGGAAACGAGCCGACTGGCGGCGATGACCGATGGGGAGCAGACGATCTTTAATATGGTAAACGGCATGTGCGGCAATCTGTATCTGTCCGGCCACCTTCATCTTGCCGATAAGACGAACCGCGTGCTGATCGCGGAGGCAGTCGAACTGTACAAGCGGGAGCGCTCGTTCATCTCGCAAGCCTATCCCTTCTGGCCGCTCGGCTTTACGAGGATCAGCGACAGGCTGAATTGGGCTGCCGTCGGGCTGGCATCGCTCGATCATTCGCGGTTACTGCTGTCCGTCTGGAGACTCGGGGACGGCGACGAATACCGGACGATTCCTTTGGTCACCTTGAACGGTCGGAGTGGAATAGGCGAACTTCAGGCGGAGATCGTGCAGTTGTATCCTTGCGAAGGTTATGAGGTTGATTGCCATTACAGTCCGAAGACGGAACAGCTGACCGTTCGAATGCCCAAACCTTATCAGGCGCGTCTTTTCGAGATTCGCTTCGCTGTGAATACCGCGGTTGCCGATACGGAAAGGCTGAAGCGGGGGAACTCTTGTATTATTTCGAATACCTAAATCCTTCCAATTCGGATCATTACGCTAACGGGCAACGATAGTTCAACCAAGACATGACGGCAGCCGCCACAGGATCGGCTGCCGTTTAATGATTCATTATTACGATTCATTCAATAAGACGAATGAGAATTTGGCTCCGCTAATTGTTTGCCCTGGCTTATCAGAAACAGCAGAAGAATATGTTGATTTACTCGAAGCAGTGTTACCAAGATGATGTATAGTTTTTTTGATTTCGGGGGATTGCCACCTGGGCAGAGCGTTTGATCGCCATCCAGCTTTTTTTAGAGGATGGTGGCAATTTTCATCTTGCCCGGAAATGAAAAATATTGGAACAGACTTCGATTCACCCTAAGCTATGAGTGCTGAGCAACGGTTTTAGGTAATGAAGGGTTTTGTATGCCTATCGATAGTGGAAACTGCGCCGATGACGAGGGCAGCAGTTTATAGCAATAACTTGACCGTTTTTGTGAAGACATCGCAAACGCCAATTTTTATAATTATGGACAAGTAAGGATATTTTAGCATCAAGGTTTAATGCTTATCGTGTAAAGCCGGAGTGCGTTTGCATTCGCATCCGGGACAGACAACGGCTGTATATTCCAGAAGGGGAGTGGGTCAAGTTGTTCAAGAGAAAATCGCTGATATTACTAACTTTGAGCAGTTTTTTGGTATTGGCGGCTTGCGGGGGAAATGCGAAGGAAAACGGAAAGGAAAACGGAAAGGCAAAGGATGAAGTAACGGAGCTCACCTGGTATTTGCATGCGCAATATGGCAGGGAATACTTCGAGAACGACGTTATCAAGCCGTTTCAAGAAAAACATCCCAATATCAAAATCAAAGCGACTTACACGAACGATCCCGAACAGCAACAAAAAGCGGAGCTTACCGCAGGGGCTGGGCCGGATATTTTGACATCGGACGGCGCGACGACAATCAGGGAATTTGCTAAAGTCGGCTACGCATTGCCGCTCGACAGCTACAGCAAGCAGTACGGTTGGGATAAAAGGTTCATTTCCTGGGCATACAATCCGATGACGGTTGATGGCAAGCTGATCGGCGTGCCGGGGAAATACGAAACCGAAGTCGTATATTACAACAAGAAGCTGTTCGCCGACAACGGCTGGGAAACGCCTAAGAACTATCAAGAATTGCTCAGCCTTTCCGAAGCGATCGCGGCAAAAAACATTATCCCGTTTGCGTTCGGTGCAAGCGATTTCAGAGCGGCGAACGAATGGTGGTTCTCGCTAGCCTACAACGCGACGCTCGGACCGGACAAGGTCAAACAGCTGTTGTCCGGCCAGATCCCTTGGAACGGAGCCGAATCCAAGCAAGCCATAGAAAAGCTCGTTGAGTTGTGGCAAAAGGGATACATTAACAACAAGCAATCCCAGGCGATCACGGGCGACGATGCGACTAATCTGTTCTTGAACGGTAAAGCCGCGATGAAGATGGAAGGTACTTGGCTTCTCGGAACTTTAACGACCAAAGGCGCCGATATGGACTGGGGAGTGTTCCCGATGCCTTCCTGGAGCGAAGGAGTGGAAACGAACCTTCCGTTGGCTTTGGGAGCAGCCTACGGCGTCAACAGCAAGTCCAAGCATCCGGAGGAAGCCGCACTGTTCCTCGACTATCTCGTGCAGCCGGAAACGGCTAAGAAAGCGATTGTCGGTTCCGGCTTCCAGCCGATCAACGGAATCGATCTGAACAGCATAGAAGGCATTGACAAGCATTACATCGAAGTTGCGGATCTTATGAACGATTATAGTCAACGCAAAGCGACGGGATATCTCTCGTGGACGTTTTGGCCGCCGCAAACTCGAGTGTACACTTACGACAACATTGAAGCGGTTTTTCTTAAAGGGCTGAAGCTCGACGCCTTCTTGGACAACATGGAGGCAGCGTTCCAGAAAGATAAGGAAGCGGGCAAGCTGTTTGAATTTGCCGAAAAATGAAATGAGGGAGGGGGAGCCCTCCCTCTATTTTTTTGAGAGGTGTTCCAGATCATGCACAGAAATTTGACCGCGCGTCTGCTGCCCTGGCTGTTCGTCTCGCCGGCGCTTCTCATTATTTTGCTGGTCGTGGCCACGCCCTCCGTCGGTACGATGATCATGTCCCTGACGGACTGGGATGGCTTTGCCAAGCCGAATTTTATCGGCCTGGACAATTTCGAACGCCTACTGAAGGATCCGGTGTTCTACTCGGCGTTGTACAACAACTTGAAATGGCTCGTTATTTTTTGCACCGTTCCAACGGCTTTCAGTTTGCTGCTCGCTATTCTCATCAGTCGGATCACCCGATTCCAGTTGCTCTACAGAGTCGGCTTCTTTTTGCCGCAAGTTTGTTCAACCGTCGTTACCGCGAAAATATGGACATGGATTTACAATCCTTATTACGGAATAAACCCCACCCTGCAATCGTGGGGCATACCGAATCCGCCGCTCTGGATAGGCGACCCGAATTACGCTTTGTACTCCGTTGCTGCCGTAGACGGGTGGCGGTATTGGGGGTTTCTGATGATCCTATTCCTGACGGCGCTGCACCAGACGGACAGAAGTCTGGAAGAAGCCGCCCAAATCGACGGCGCGCGCCGGTGGAAAATTTACACGAGCATTATTATTCCGCAACTTCGGCCGACGATTATGCTGATTGTCATGCTGACGATGATCTGGTCTTTTGCCGCGTTCGACTACGTTTACGTAATGACGGGCGGCGGTCCTGGTCATGCGACGGAGCTTATCGCCACTTATATGTACAAGGAAGCGCTGCAAAATCATGAGCCCGGTTATGCAAGCTCCATCGCATTGGCGCTAGCGCTGTTTAGCGGAATAATAATCGCCGCGTTCGGAATTTTACGGAAGAGAGGATGGGAAATGTGATGACAAACCGAAATAGGTTCTGGGGTTCGCATCTCGTTCCGCTTGTCGTGCTGATCGTCACGCTCGCCCCGATCTTTCTGTTGTTCTTGAACGCTGTGAAGCCTTCCGACGAATTTACCGCAAACCCGTTCGGTCTGCCATCCAGACTGACGCTCGAAAACATTTCAACCGCCTGGACGATGGGAGAATACGGGGAAGCTTACTGGAACAGCATTATCGTCGGCGTCTGTACTGTCCTTATCGTTTGCACCGCGGGAGGCTTGTGCGCATATGCGCTTGCCAAATTGGAATTTCGCGGAAAGTCGCTGATTATGCTGCTGCTTTTCCTCGTCTTATCCGTGCCTATGGGACTGTTCCTCGTTCCGTTGTTTTACGCATGGATTAAGTTGAACTTGATGGATACGCTGCAAGGATTAATCTTGATTTACTCGGCGATTTATTTGCCTTTCAACATTTTTCTGTTGCGGACATATCTGATCGGCATTCCGAAAGAAATTAGCGAAAGCGCGAAAATCGACGGCTGCAACGAGCTGCAAATTTTCGGGAAAATCATGCTTCCGATCGCCAAACCCGTGTTTTTGACAGTATCGCTGCTCACCGGGCTGTGGACGTGGAATGAGTTTTTTTTCGCCAACGCTTTTATCCAAAATGAGGATTTAAAGACGGTGGCCACCAAGTATTTGGTGTTCGTCGGTAATTACAGTGCGGACTGGAGCAAAATTTCCGCGGCCGGCGTCATTTCGATTTTGCCGTTCATCGTGATTTATTTTCTACTGCAGCGCAACTTTATCGAGGGCATGGCCGAAGGAAGCATTAAAGGCTAGTCTACGATCATGAAGGGAGCTTGGGCGGTGAAGCAATATTACGAATTGCCCGCTGAGCTGATCCATGTCCATGAATGGACGCCTAGCCAGCAAATCGAACCGTTTCATTGGCACTCCAATTTGGAGATCGGCTATTGCATTTCCGGAAAAGGCTGGTTTTATTTCGGGTCGAAGACGTACGAGGTGCAAGCCGGCGATATCTTTATCGTGAACAACATGGAGCCGCATATCGCGCAGTCGTCAGCTGAAGATCCGAGCCGCTATTTGTTTCTGTATTTCGATCCTTCGCTGGTAGAGGACGGAGAGAAAGAACTTCTGGCGCCTTTCGTTTACCAGCCGCAAAAATTTCAGAACAAAATTCCCGCAGGAACGGACGGCACGAAGGAAATCGGCGCATTAATGCGCTCCATCCAAAAAGAGCTTGAGCTGCGCAAAGCCGCATATCGCAGCATGGCGAGAAGCGACTTGCTCAAAATATGCATTCTGCTTCTTAGGCACTACGGTAACGAGACGTCCAGTAAGAAGTTCAACCAAGCATTTAATTTATATTTGAAACTGCAGCCTGCGCTGGCGTTCGTTAAGCAAAATTTTCGCGAAAATATTGAGTTGGCCGACGTCGCCAACCATGTCAATTTGAGCGTTTCCCGAACGGGGCACTTGTTCAAGGATGCGCTCGGCAAAGGATACAAGGAGTTTTTGCAGACGCTGCGCATTAACGAAGCGAAGAAGCTGCTGCTGAAGACGGAAATGCCGGTGACGGACATCTGCCTGCAGTGCGGTTTTCAGAGCCTGACGCCATTTTACAGGTCTTTCAAACTCATGGTAGGCCTGTCTCCCCATGAGTACAGGAACCAAAAATCCATCTTGTCTTTGCTGGACGACGAATACGAATGAAAAAAACAGAGCGACATAACGAGGAGACGTTACTGTGAACGATATAGATTTTTTTGACCGGGTTTACGGCTGTCTGATCGGACAAGCGGTCGGAGATGCTCTCGGTGCGCCGACGGAGGGGAAATCCGTTTCGGAAATCCGCGACACGTACGGTTGGATCGAAGATTTCGTGTCCGACGATCCGGCAGGCACGGACGACACCGAATACGCGATGCTGACCGCGCAAATTTTATTGAAATACGGAAACGGATTATCCGCTGAAAACATGATGAAGGAATGGAACGATACGCTCGTTGGGCAAAAAGGCGGATTTTACGGCGGCGGATTCAGCGAGATGAACGGCATCGGAAATTTGAAAAAAGGACTCGCGTTTCCGCATACCGGCTCGGACAACCATGAAAGATGGAGCGACGGGGCGGCGATGCGGATCGCCCCTGTCGGGCTTTACTGCCTTGGCGATCCGGCGGAGGCAGCCAGACTCGCAAAAATCGAAGCGCAAATCAGCCATGCCAGAGACGGCGTTTATTGCGCGCAGGCGATCGCCGCAAGCGTCGCATTCGCGGGAGTGAGCGCGGGAAGCGACTGGGAACGGGTAATCCGGACTGGCTTGGATCATATCCCGCAAGACAGCTGGACTTATCGCAAAATTAAGAGTGCCGTTGAGATCGGCCTGCGTCATTCGAATATGGAAGAAGCCGTCGTCGAACTACACGACTCCGTCTCGATCTTTTATTATCCATGGGCGGACGTCGGCCCCGAAGCGACGGCGCTAGCTTACGGCGTTTTCGCGGCGGCGCGCGGCGCGTACGTGCCGGCCGTGCTTGGCGGCGTAAACGTCGGGCGGGATTCCGACACGATCGCGGCGATGTCGGGCGCGATGGCAGGGGCATTACACGGCGCAGGCGTTATTCCCGAGCGCTGGAGACGGCAAATCAACATCATTAGAGGACATTGCATTCACGCGACGGCCGGTATCGATATCGCAGCGTTGTCGAAGCAATTGTCCGAGCGGATTGCGGGGAGTGAAAAGCATGGAGCGTAATCAATTGGCCAGCGGCGCTTATGGCGCTTTGCTCGGATTGGCGATGGGGGACGCGATCGGTTTTCCGGCGATGTATCACAGGGGCCTTAACGCGGAATGGACGCGCAGTCTTCTGTGGAAATTCAGCGCGCAAGCGGACGAAAACAGAATCAATAAATTCGCTTTGCCCTTTTCATTGACACAGGAAGAAGAAGCGTTTAATTTGTGCGGAACCGACGATACCGAATACGCGGTCGTCTCGGCTTTGATTTTATCGGAAACGGCAGGTATACCGGATTTGCGGCAATTGGAGCAAGGCTGGAATCGGCATGTTCGAGATCACGCCGACTCCATCTGGAGCGGGATTAGCGAGCGGGCGTCCATCGACAACGCTTTGAAGGGGCTGACGGCTCCCGCTACGGGCAACGACAATCCGCATCACTTCGACGACGGTGCGGTCGCCAGAGCGGTCCCCGTCGGCATCCGGTTCCATGGCCGGCCGGATATCGCTTCGCGCGTTGCGGGAGATATGGCATCCATTACGAACGCGGAGGACGGGGTGTTCGCGGCCCAAGCGATGGCGGCAAGCATTGCCGTCGCGATGAACGGCGCATCGCCTAAAGAGACCGTTGAAGCGGGGCTCGATTATGTTCCCGGCGATTCGTGGACCGGCAGAAAAATCAGACAAGCCATTACGATAGCGGAAAACGCGGGCTCCGCCATGGAGGCGATTCCGCTTTGGAATAACCTGGTCGTCAATCATATATACAATTTCGGCAATATCGCGCCAGAGACGCTGGCGGTCAGCTACGGAATACTTCTTAGCGCTGACGGTGATTTCAATCAGTGCATGCAACTGGCCGCAATGGTTCCTAAACAGGCAGACAGCATGCCTGCCATGGTCGGCGCACTGGTTGGAGCCATAAACGGCAGCAGTGCCGTTCCATCTTCCTGGATTGCTTTGCTGGATGAATTGAAGGGTATTTGCGTGCCGCATACGAAAGGGTTGTCGCTGCGTAACATTGCAGAACGGCTGTTAACGGGAGGAGAACTGTAACCTAACTTGGATCTGCATTGAATGCTTTTGGTTTTGCAAATTTCCCATCTTGTAAGTCTGTAGCTATTATGGTTATTCTGGATTATTACAACATAGAGATTGAGGGGAAACATGCAGTGTGCTAGGCAGAAGTCCAATCCTCGGAAAGCCCACTCTAGAACAATAAATTTAGTGAAACCCGATAGAGAGTAAATTAGCCAGAAAAGAGGGCTATTTTATAGAAAACAAGCGAATGGATCTACTACGATGTGGTAGATCCATTTTCTTTTACTTATAAATACTTATTGATATTCATTTATTGCTTATATATACTTGGAAAATATATTGGAATGCTTAACTAAGGAGTGCATTCAGGTGTTTCAAGAAACAAGATTATTGAAAATTCTTGATTACTTAAAACAACATCAATCAATGAGCGTTGGAGAGATATGCTCGATCTTTCAAGTATCCAGAGATACGGCGAGGAGAGATATTGTCAAATTGGTTCAAGAAGGTGTCGTTGTTCGGACGCATGGAGGGGTAGCACTTCCAGAACTTCAGAAGGTTCTCTCATCCTATCAGGATCGTCTCATTGAGGAATCCACCAATAAGAATCATATTGGTAAGCTTGGAGCTAAGCTGATTCACGATCATGAGACGGTATTCCTGGACGTATCGACAACAGTTCAATTTGTTGCCGAACATATTCAGGCGAAACAGATTACCGCTATTACACATTCGATTGATAATGTAGCCATTCTCTCTAAACGAGATGATTTGAGCATTTATGTACTTGGCGGCTATCTACACACCCAGAATCGCATATTATTTGGTCCTTCCGTCATCGATAAGATTAGTGAAATTCGAGCAGATAAGGCATATATTGGAGCAACTTCTATTCAACCAGACGGACTCTATTATCCCTATGAAGAAGATGTTCGAGTGAAGAAGGAAATGGCCAAGCAGTCGGATCAAGTAATCCTTGTTGCGGATCATTCGAAATTCGCGTCAAAATCAAGATTTAAGTTAGATATCGATTACGTGGATATAATCGTGACAGATCTATCTATTACTAGCGAAATGAGAGAAGTATTAGATCAGAAGAATATCACTCTAATTGAATGTAGTACAAATAATCCTCAGGACGGAGCCGAGTAGAGATGAACAACAAAATCATTCAAGATGTCAACGTATTGCTTCCGCATCTAATCCTACCTTCCGCTTCAGTCTGGGTCACAGATGGGAAGATCGAGCGAATTGAAACGCAAGGAGCCATGCGAATAGATGAGGGATACGAACGGATAGATGGCTATGGGATGTGGCTCATCCCTGGAATGATAGATATTCATATTCACGGTGCCAATGGGTACGATATGATGGATGGAACAGAGGCTAGCATTCAAGAAGTTTCCCGAACATGTGCTGCAACCGGATGCACCTCGTTCTTAGTGACATCCGTAAGTTCAACGATGGATGATCTGTTAAACATGATCCGCAGCGTGAAATCAGTGATCGGCCATGAGCAAGGCGCGAAGATTACCGGCATTCACTTGGAAGGGCCCTATTTGAATCCGAAGCGTAAAGGGATGCAGAATGAGAAGTATCTTCGCCATCCTGATCTCGATGAAATGAAGCATATTTTCCAAGAAGCCGGTTCGCTCATTAAAATGGTGACGATTGCTCCGGAATTACCAGGTGGATTAGAGCTGATTTCCTATTTGAAGGATCAAGGGGTAGTCATTGCTGTTGCTCATTCCGATGCCACGTACGAGGAAGCTAAGGAAGCATTTGGAGCAGGTGCGAGCCATGTGACACATTGCTTTAACGGAATGAGACCGATTCATCATCGAGACCCCGGTCTGATCGTTGCCGCATTCGAGGAACAACATGTAAGTTTACAAGCGATTGTCGACCAAGTCCATCTTCATCCTGCGATCCTCCGCCTGATGCATCGCATCAAAGGACCGGAAGGGATGGTGCTCATTACAGATGCGCTTCAAGCGATGGGGCTGGGCGATGGAGATTACTTATTTGGAGGCCACAATGTCACTGTAACCGAGGGGGTTGCAAGGCTAGCGGACGGTACTTTGGCATCTAGCACGGTGACGATGAATGAAGCGTTGCGACTATCAGTAGAGAATGGAATATCCTTCACAGATGCTGTACAGATGGCTTCAACATCGCCTGCACGTATTCTAGGTCTGTCGAACAAAGGGAAAATTGAAATCGGCTGTGATGCCGATTTTGTCCTCCTTAATGAGCGGTATGAAGTAAAATGGACGATGATTGGGGGTCAACAGATCTAACTCATTCACATATTCCTACTATTCATGTTTGAGAAATCAAGCTTTTTTCATTTTTATGCCCCAATTTTTGTGTCGAGGTAATATTTTGAACCAACTTCGAGGAGAGCGGCGAAGAATACAAGGATTAATCGTCTATTACAGCTTTTCCTTGTTCACGTAACTTTGTTAAGGATGCAACCATATGATTTATTTCTTCATCAGAATGTCTTTCCCAAGAACTTAATTCAGCTATTATTTTCAAAGGAAATTTAGACCTATAGGAACGTGTTGGGTTCCCAGGAAATCTTTTGTCAGTTAAGTTAGGGTCATTTTCAAATTCATCTAATGGCTCTACAATATAAATTCGTTCTTTTGATTTAGATGTTGCTAATTCAGCACCCCATTTAGCAGCATCTAATGTTGCAGTGAAATAAATGTAGTTAGACTTTTTATCTTGGTAATTTGATAAATGTTGGGGTTCTAACAAATCTCCAATTTTTAGTTCTGCCTTAGTACCATGAAAGAAAGGACCTTTATCTAAGACATCTTTTTTGTCATTCACATTGACACACCTCTTATTTTCGACTTGTATATAACAGCATAATATGGAAATTACAAAAAAAGTAGTCTACAAATAATTTATAAAGAGAAGTATAATGAAAGTAGAGAGAATGACATCGAACCACAGTTACTATTCAACGGAACGATGGTTCGGGGGCTTGCCAAACGGCCAGCTCCTTTTTCATTTAGCGAAACTTTAGTATTTTTTAACGACTTAAGCTTTGAGACTTATAGTTAACGAAAACGAGTAATTTGGTAGGGAGAGGGTATTATTGACGAATTTAGCTCGGGTGATCTTGATAGGGGTTTTGTTGATGTTAACTTTATCTGCCTGTACAAATAATAAAAGTGTTGACAAGGCTTCAACTACCCATGTTGAGACTGAGGACATCGATAATTCAGCGACTTCAACAGGAACAGAACAAAACGCAGTACCGAAAGAGGAAACTTCCCCTTCGAGCCAAAGCCAAAAGAATTCAAGTAAAATTGAAGAGAAGAAAGCGGTGGAAGATGCCCAGGAGTTCCTAAGGTTAATTAAGGAAAAAGATGCAGATAAATTATTGCAATTACTCAATAAGTCTGACCCTAATCGATTAGATATTGAAGGAGCGAATAAAGTCATTGAAGGCTTCGATGTAAATTTTGACATTAATTCACTATCAGTACGAATCAATGATGATGGATCTGCAATGAATCCTGTAATCGGACAATATGAATTTGTTTTGGCAGACAAGAATTTTAAGGAGCATCAGGAAGATAATTCGTTAGTCATTCGATATCAAGAAGATGGCGGAATTGTCTACCATAACCCTTACATAAGGTATTTTCCATATGCCGGGGAAATGGTCATTCAATATTTAGACCTTATTGATGAAGGGAACACGCTACAATTGGCTAGTTTTTTAAACCCCGACGATGTTAAAGTCCCAGATTGGGTTGCTGATGAGATAATTAACAATTATAAGGATTTCTTTAATTCCGAGAACATGTCGGCCCGTTATACAAGTCGTTTTACATTCGTGGTAGAGAACGGAAAAGGTAAGGAGCATGTAATTGAAGTGGGTTATGGTGATGGCAATATGAGCATAAAAGATGATTTTATACCCGATTTCTAATTAACGTGGTTAAGCTAACTAAGAACTATAGCTCAATGATGACACGACGGCAGCCGGCCATAACGATCGGCTGCCGTTGTTGTGCTTACGGGTAGAATAGTTGAAACACTGCAACCTTCATACGGTTCTGTACGTCTCATATCTAAATGGAAGATGAAGGGAATGGATTTCGATTAAGAAAATTACAGTTTTATTTGCATTTTTTTGTCTTGTATTCCTGATTGGTTGCAGTAATGAAACTACTGAGCAGAATAATGATAACCCTACTGAATACCTTAAGTCGTTTGGTTGGCATATCGAGGAAAAAATTAGCAAAAAAAAGCTAGCGACAAAAAGCCTGGATCCAAGTATCGCCGGTGTTGTTGATTTGAAGCCGTATGTG
Source organism: Cohnella herbarum (assembly GCF_012849095.1). Taxonomy (NCBI): domain Bacteria; kingdom Bacillati; phylum Bacillota; class Bacilli; order Caryophanales; family Paenibacillaceae; genus Cohnella; species Cohnella herbarum. The sequence goes on along the minus strand of NZ_CP051680.1, from coordinate 1,330,554 downwards.
AATGAAGAAATTTATATTACAACTTACTTGCTGAATGAAAAACAAAAAACAGGAAAGAAAATGTACGCTAACATCTATCAAATTAATGAAAATATTATTGGCGGATACGGAAATTTAGAGGGTTGGGTACCTGGAGTATTTTCTTTGAAGGATAAAGAAAGGCTAATCAACGAAGGTACAATAATTAAATAATTCCTGCCAGTCAAAAGGCACAATAGAGATTAAATATGTTAAAAGCCTGACCAGTGGTTCAAAGACCATTTGTCAGGCTTTTTTGAAATTAAAACCCTTTATATTGCGGTTCCTCATTCTCTAATTGTTGGACTCTGCCTTCAACTTGCTGAAGAATCTGTCCAGTTTGCGTAGCAGCATTCGTATAGAGCGTCTTGGCTTCCTGATTCTGAGTTTCCAGAGCGAACTGCTCTAGGCTGGCTTGAACGCTTCTAAGTGAAGCTACGCATGTTTTCACTTGTGTTGCGACTGTCAATGAAATCACCCCCTGTCCACGACAGATATTAGAATGGAATGAATGGACACTCTTTATGCATCGTTCAGAAATTGGAAGAAGCCCTAACTCATAATTAGCATGAATTTGGTAAAGCCTTTTGGGATAATGCCAAAGTTGACAATAGGAGGAACACTGCAGTGCCGACCTGGATCGAAATTGTTTATCGCACGTTAATCGCGGTCATCGCTTTATTTCTATTCACGAAGGTGTTAGGTAAAAGGCAAGTATCGCAGATGTCCATGTTCGAATACATTACGGGGATTACAATCGGGAATTTGATTGGTTACATTTCTTTGGATACAGATCGAAACTGGTACTTAGGTTTACTGGCCATTTCGGTTTGGGCTTTCGTCTCTTTGGGAATCGCCTTTTTACAAATGAAAAGTAAAAAAATGCGCGATTTTATTGATAGTAAAGGCAGAGTGTTGATCAAGGATGGAAAAGTATTGGAAGATAATATGAAAAAGGAAAGGTTAACTACAGATGAATTGATGGAACAACTAAGAAAGAAAATGGCTTTTAAAGTGGCGGATGTCGAATTTGCGATTATGGAGCCAAGCGGTGATATCAGCGTGCTGTTAACTAGGGAAAACCAACCGCTTACGCCCAAACACCTTGGCATCAAAGTCGGACCTGAGCAAGAACCGCAAGCGGTTATTATGGACGGTAAAATTATGGACGAGCCACTGGCCACGATCGGATTGAGTCGGGCTTGGCTGAATACGGAATTGGAAAAACTCGGAGTTACCATTGACAATGTTTTTTTGGGTCAGGTCGACTCGTATAGCCAGTTGTATGTAGATTTGTATGACGATCAGATTAAAGTTCCCCTGCCCCAGAAGAAAGCCGTTCTATTCTCGACAATGAAGAAATGCGAGGCAGATTTAATGTTATTCGGGTTAACCACAAGGAATAAAAATGCAAAAGAAATGTACGAACGCTGCGTCACTCAAATGGAAAACATAATTCGGGATCTGGAACCCGTACTTAAGCGATAAGGAGGCCATTCCATTGGCAAACAAGACTAAGAAATTGACACCGGTTCAAATGGAATATAAAAAAATGGTTGATCATAGAGAGCCAATGAGACCGATAATAAAAAATTGCGTTCGGGCGTTTCTCGTCGGGGGTCTTATATGCTTAATAGGCCAATCCATCCAAGAGTTATTTATGCATTGGGGGGGATTTGATGAAAAAAAAGCAGTGAATCCGACCGTTGCTGTCATGATTATCCTTTCCGTGATGCTAACCGGATTTGGCGTATACGATAAAATTGCGCAGTGGGCCGGTGCGGGTACGGCCGTACCTGTCACTGGATTCGCAAACTCTATGGCTTCGGCTGCAATCGAACACCGCAGCGAAGGCTTGGTTCTGGGCGTTGGCGGTAAAATGTTCAAGCTTGCTGGTCCGGTTATCGTCTTCGGGGTCGTTGCGGCATTTATAGTGGGAATTCTGCATTTTCTCTTTAACCCAAATGCAACGGGGGGACACTAGAAGTGCTTAAGGGACATCAAAGCATGATTTTTGAAAACCGGCCAAGAATTAGATCCACAGCAACGGTCGTCGGCCCTTTCGAAGGCCAGGGGCCTCTTGCGAACGATTTCGATATTATCCATGGCGATTTAATGCTGGGGCAGGACAGTTGGGAAAAAGCGGAACGAGCTTTATTAGAGGAATCCGCGAAACTCGCGATCGAAAACGCGGGATTAACGAAAGAACAGATCAATGTACACATAGGCGGAGATTTGATGGACCAAATCATAAGCAGCAGCTTTGCAGCTAGGACTTTGGCGATTCCTTATCTGGGCGTCTTTGGAGCTTGCTCGACTTCCATGGAAAGCTTGGCAATGGCGGCAATGATGGTGGACTCACGAAATGCCAAATTTGCGCTGGCGAGCGCTTGCAGTCATAATGCGACAGCGGAAAAGCAATTCCGATATCCAACCGAATACGGTTCGCAAAAGCCGCCAACAGCGCAATTTACAGTAACAGGAGCAGGTGTTTCTGTTATTTCCCAAGAAGGCGAAGGCATGTTGGTAACATCGGCGACAATTGGCAGGGTTGTGGATATGGGAATTACCGATCCGTTTAACATGGGAGCGGCGATGGCGCCAGCGGCTGTAGATACGATCCAAGCCCATTTTCGGGACTTGGAAATAGGGCCGGGATTTTACGATCTCATTGTCACTGGGGATCTCGCTAAAGTAGGGTACAGTCTGGCCCTGGATTTGTTCGATAAACATCGGATTCCCATCGAGCAAACCGAGTATAGCGATTGCGGATTGATGATTTATGATTTCGATAAGCAATCCGTGCAAGCAGGAGCTAGCGGTTGCGGTTGCTCTGCAGTTGTTACCTACGGGCATTTACTCAATAAGATGCGCGAAGGCAAATGGAGAAGAATTCTGGTTGTAGCAACCGGAGCGTTGTTGTCCCCGATATCTTATCAACAAGGGGAAAGTATTCCATGTATCGCTCACGCGGTTTCCATTGAGAATGGAGGGAGAGCATGATCTTTTTATGGGCGTTTGTCGTCGGCGGAGCGATCTGCGTATTCGGACAAATCTGTTTTGATGTTTTTAAGCTTACCCCTGCTCATACGATGACCTTGTTGGTTGTGCTCGGGGCGATAACAGACGGCATCGGACTATACGATCCACTTATCGACTTTGCCGGTGCAGGTGCGACTATTCCGATCACCAGCTTCGGGAATGCGCTTGTTCATGGCGCATTAGAAGAACTGCAAACCGATGGTTGGATTGGGATAATTACCGGAATTTTCAAGGTCACAAGCGCGGGAATTTCGGCTGCGATCATTTTCTCGTTCCTGGCTGCATTAGTTGTCAAGCCGAAAGGTTAACACGGATGACTACTGGTGGGAAAATCAATTGCCTCTCAAATTGCTTTGTATCGCTTTTCTTGGCTTGAACAGTTTTATTACGACCGGTTTTTCCGTCGATCCAACAAAACATGATCGGAATTACTATGAGTCTCGAGGAGAGGTCGTATGGGAAGTTCCTATGGATGAGAAGTTAATTGCACTGACATTTGATGATGGGCCGAATGCAAAAACAACATCCCAAATCTTGGATTTGTTAAAAAAATACGAAGCGAAAGCGACTTTCTTTGTAGTTGGCAATCGCATCGACCGATTCCGAGAAATTGTGAAGCGTGAAGTTTTGGAAGGACATGAGGTAGCCAATCATACTTATAATCACACGCTATTCGATCGAAAAGCCGATCTGACTACCATAGCGAATGAAATTGCCAAAACCCAACAAAAGCTCACAAGCGTGACCGGTAAATCAAGCCCATGGTTTAGGCCTCCAGGCGGTTGTTTTAATGACAATGTTATAAAAATGGCCAAGCAGCAAGGTTACACTCTCGTACTATGGTCATGGCATCAAGATCCCCGGGATTGGAGTATGCCTGGGGTGGACAAAATTATAGATAAAGTATTGAAAAATGCGCGCAATGGTGACATCGTCCTGTTACATGATCATGTTTATCGGTCAACACAAACGGTGCAGGCACTTCAACAAATATTACCGGCTTTGAAAAAGCAGGGTTTTCGAATGGTTACGGTTTCGGAGCTTATGGAACATGGAAAGAGTAAAGGAATAGATAAAGGAATGAAAATACGGAAGGATGAAGCCTTTCGTACTCGTACAAAGAAAACCGTTGTGTGACAAGACACCTTCAGAACCTATAAAGGCGTCGAACCTGTTTCGGTGTCAGACAGAACTTTTGCGCTGGAAAGTTCAGCCGATATGAGCGAGTCTTGTTGTATTATAAAAAAGTTTAGCGGAAAGTTCTCTATACCAATAAAAAGCAGATCAAGGAACGTAAAGTTCTTTGATCTGCAACGGATATGCCTTATTCCAATAATCCTATCTTATCGTAAACTGCATTCGAAACAATGCCATCCTGAATCAGATTATGATCACGTTGGAATCGTTTCAATGCATCGGTTGTACTTGCACGAAACTTTCCGTTGCAACTGCCACTGAAATAACCGGCACTCTTTAATCTGGATTGTATAAGTAAAACGTCAACTCCAACATCCCCTTCAGCTAATTTCCGCGGTTCTCTTAATAGTTCCCCTAATACATGCCCATAAATCGTTACTTTTGTACCGATTGGGATCAGGTCAAATAACTTAAGGATATCCTGGTTGCGCATTCGGATGCAGCCGTGACTTAGATGTTGACCAATGGAATTAACTTTATTCGTACCGTGTATTCCATATATCCCCCAAGGGACGTCAAGTCCAAGCCAACGAGGTCCGAAAGAAGGTCCCCAATTCTTACCCTTGGATCTTATTCTGTACTCACCGACCGGGGTCGGTGTTAAGGGAGTACCTACGGACACAGGGTAGACCTTGATTGTATGGTCTTGTGACTTCACAACCAGTCGATGTTGTTGGGGATATACCTCAATCGTAAGTTTTTCTTGTTCCGATGTGATCGGAAGAGTTGGAGCGGCATAAGCAGACCGATCTTCCAGCCCAAGACCAATACAAAATAAAAACATCATTATAGAAATGCCAGCGGTCGAAAGACGTTTGTTATTCATTTAAAGTACGTTACCGCTTCATCTCCTTCACCGGTTGCTGATGATCAAGTTGGTAAACAGACAGGCGTTATCGACGTTAATCAGATTTTCCATTCATGCCTTTATTTATTCGAGAGATGAGTTGATAAAACTGAAAATATAGGGGTATCTTATCCATGGTCTGTACTCGTACTAAAAGGAGGATGATTGATGTGACGAATATTCGCGATATTATGAGTAAGGATCTCAAGACCGTAGACTTAAGTAATAATGTGTTCGACGTCGCTATGCTGATGAAGAACCATGATATCGGTTTTGTACCCGTAGTGGATAAGGGCAAACTGATTGGCGTCGTGACGGACCGCGACCTTGTAATACGCGGCTTTGCGAACAAGAAAACAGACGTATCGACGATCGAAGAAGTGATGACCAAAGGGAATAGGAGTATTTCGCCGGATATGAGCATTGAAGATGCTGCCGATCAAATGGCCAAGCAAAAAGTACGTCGCCTAACGGTAGTTGAGAACGGCAATTTGGTCGGGGTCGTGGCACTTGCGGACTTGGCCGTTCGGCAAATATCCGAAGATAAGGCGGGGCAAGCGCTTAGCGAAATTTCCGAGAATGTAGATCACTCTGTTCTTCAATAACCCCCCTATCGTATGTCAATGGCTAAAAGCCCTCGAAACCTCGGGCTTTCAGGCTGTCGAGAAAGTCTCAACGGCCTTTCACCGACCGCGTTCCTGACCATAAGACGATTAGCTATAGCTAAGGAGCTTGCCGAGTGGCGGCTCCTTTTTCGTTTGTTGAAGTAACTGGCAGGTTACGATGTTCGCAAAGAACGGTTTATTCCACAATATTCATAAAATCGTATTGCACTCATTCCGTTGATAAAATCGTTATTTTCTGGCTCGGGCAAATCTTGTCTTCGGCGGTTGTGATCGATCAGAAAAGGCTTGGCGAGGCAACTCCCGTTCGATGGTCGGCACGATCACGGTACACGATGTTCAGGCTGCTGTCGTATCTCGATGAAAGGCTGATGACCGCAGAACCAGCGGAGCTTGACAAGCAATTGTTCTATGATTCCGTATTGCGTGAGCCGTCCGACTTAATTAACGTAACGCATACGGTGTTCGATCACCCTCGGTTGCTGCAAAAACCGCACAGCATAGAGCAGTCCGGCTCGACGATGCGGATCATCCCGTCCTCCGAGTTTGCGATTCGGGCGAAAACGCCCCTGCAGAAGGAGGCATGGAAGCTGCTCAGCTTCCTCCTGTCCGACTTTTCGGTTTGACAAGAATACCGCTTTTACGTCGTCGAGATCGACGCCCCGATATGAATGGGCGAACATGAGCGATATGAAACGATGAATTGACGTCGAATGGTGTAAGAAATCATAAGACTCTATCGACAAAATGATTCTACTCAAGTAGAATGTAAATATGTGATTCTACAGCAGTAGAATAAATATGGACGAGGTGCATTCATTTGGTTATGAAGCTATTCGATAGCGAGCTTAATATTATGGAAATCTTGTGGAAAGAAGGCGCTACCCCCGCAAAGAGAATTGCAGAAATTACAAAAGAAAAAGTGGGTTGGAGTAAAACAACAACATATACCATCATCAAGAGATGCCTTGATAAAGGGGCGATCGAGCGGCATGAGCCTAATTTCGTTTGCCATGCGCTTGTTACACGAGAGCAGGCCCAAGAACACGAAACTACGGAACTTATTAATAAAATGTATGATGGTGCCCCCGATAGACTGATTGCTTCATTATTGGGACAGAAACGACTGTCGACTGAAGAAATCAGCCGCTTGAAACGTCTTATCGATAGCATGGAATGAGGTGAGGGAATGTCGTTACTTCAAATAAGTATCTCGGCTTCCGTCTTTATTTTTGCAATTATTTTCTTACGTTCCTTGCTTATTCACAAGCTGCCCAAAATGACCTTTATGTTTCTTTGGGGTGTTGCACTAATTCAATTGCTTGTACCTGTTTCAGTTCAATCGCAATTTAGCATTTTTACGGCTGCGGAACATTTAAGCAGAACGTTTACAGCGCCAAAATTGATTTCTACGCCGGAAAGTTCAACATTTGTTAATGGAACTACGGTCATCATGCCACCAATTACAGAACATGTGACCGCGCCCATTATGCCATTGAAGGCGGCTTCACGAATATCGCCTATTGTATGGGTGTGGTTAGTTGGTTTTACGTTGTGTGCTTTATTTTTTATCATTCCGCATTTAAGGTATCGCAAAATCTACAAAATGGCTGTTCCTATTAGAAACGATTTTATTAGAAAATGGCAGCATTCGAATTTATTATGGCGAGATGTTCAAATCAGGCAACTAGATATTATTTCAACTCCGCTTACCTACGGTATTTTTCAGCCTGTTGTACTCTTGCCGAAAAATTTAGATTATGACGATGAGAAACAACTTGCGCTTATCCTGACCCACGAACTTACGCACATCAAGCGATTCGACATACTGAAAAAATGGATTCTTGCCGCTAGCGTATGCGTCCATTGGTTCAATCCTTTAGTATGGATCATGTATATTCTTGCCAACCGTGATATCGAGCTATTCTGTGATGAAACAGTCATACGGAAATTTGGAGAAAACACGAAACCTACCTATGCTAGGGCCCTTGTACGTTTGGAAGAAAAGAAAATCCGTTTGTCGCCGATGATTAGTAGCTTTTCCAAAAACTCAACCGAAGAAAGGATTATATCGATTATGAAAACCAAGAAAATCACTACTCCCACGATGCTGCTCGCTATTGGGCTTGTAGCCGGTGTCGTTATTATCTTCGCGACTTCTGCATTGGACAAAACGGATGTCGACAATTCTACAGCCGAACCTTCAGCCGAAATCGTGCCCGCATTATATCAAGGGGCCATCACTACAGCAATAGTGCCCGCATTATCTCAGGGTGCCACCATTACGGATTTAATGCCGCACGATTTAACATTCAACAAGAAATACGATGTACCGAAGTTGATAGATAGCCTTATGGCTTCAAAGTATCGCGCGGTTTATATGGACAACGAAATATATTTACGGGTCATGATGGATAACACAATACAGATAAGCAAAGATCATGGCGCGGTTTGGAAAAAATATGAAACGGATGAAGTCGATGCAAAAGATTTTGCTAAATGGCTGTTGATAAATGATCCGATTCCGGGCTATTCCATGAAAGAAGTTCAGAGTCGCTTGGCAAACGGGGCAGAAGTAAAACATTTAGTGTTTGAAAATATAAAGGAAATGTATTTCATAATCGACAGGAACGGCGTACAGATTGAACTTGTGCAGCCTGAAAAAATATCTTCCGTTCTGATCGACGGTCAAAGAATGATGATTACTTCCGCTATATCAGCCCAGATGCTGAAATCATTTTATGACTTGTTAGTGTCGAACAATATACTTTCGGAAACTCATGCAGATCAAGATTATTCGGAAAGAATGAAGTATCTTGAAAAAAATCTCCCAAACTTTATAATGACGAAATAAAGGGGTTACCGTTTTTTGAAGAACTAATGTCGGACGTCAAGAATGTGTACAGATTAAGGCCCGCGTAAATCGCTGGTTTTTCTGTTTCACAGAGAACCAACCGATATTCGTCCATATTGTGCAGCTAAGTAATGATTTAATGAAATTTTTAAGTCAAAATGATATCAAATCGGAAATATGAAAATCTAAATATGTGTTTTATCTCTTGATAATGAACCATTTTTATTACTGGCTAAAATTGGCGGGGAAGAACGTTATAGCGACAACGAAAAAGTATATTTCTATAATCTGTTGCCAAGACATTGCAAAACTTCAGAAGAAGTGAAATAGCGAAATACCAACCCTAACCTGATGAATCAAACGGCTTGCATGCTGTTGATTCGTGAGCCGCAGGGCGGCTTACAACCTTTCTGGACGTTGAAGACAGGAATTCTGTTCAACGATAGTGAAATATAAGAAAACAATAATATGAAAGAGGGAATGTAAAATGGGGAAAATTGTCGCTTCGATCTATCTATCTCTGGACGGAGTCATGGAAGAGCCGGGGGGTTGGCACATACCTTATTGGGATGATGAAATGGCCAATTTCCAACGTGATGTGTTCTATCCGAGCGACGCGCTTCTTCTTGGGAGAATTACTTACGAAGGTTTTGCCGCAGCGTGGCCCAAGGAAAAGGGGGAGGGGGCCGACGAGATGAATTCCATGCCCAAGTATGTGGCTACAACAACGCTAGAAGAACCCCAATGGAATGCATGTTTCATTAAAAACAACATTATAGAAGAAGTGACCAAGCTTAAGGAGGGAATTCATCAGTTTCTGATTTATGGTAGCGGTCAATTGATACGCACCTTGATGAAGCACAATCTTATCGACGAGTATCACTTTATGGTTCATCCAGTAGTATTAGGCAAGGGTAAACGACTCTTTACGGAACAGGATCAAATCGACTTGCAACTGATAGGCGTTAAGACAACATCGACTGGTGTGGTCATTTTATCCTATCAATCCGCAAAATGAGTTGCCTGAGCAGTTCAAGGTGAGGCTGCTGCGACGGTCTTAACCGAAAGACAAGCATAGGCAAACCTTTCGCTGATATAGAATTTCAATCGATCGTGCACACCAAAATGGAATTTAGAATTAGGCTGCCTATTGGTGGCCTTTTTAATTAGAAGGGGGCCTGGTGAACGTTATTTAATCGGTACATATTCTTGACACCCGACACTTGTCCATTGCTGCTGCTATAGAACAACAACTATCGGGGGACAAGAACATACAGGGGCTCGATTTTTGAATTCTTGAATGCACCATTCAACTCCAGGCATCCACTGTTCCATACTTCGCTGGATTTCATTATTTTTTTGTACAGTTACCTGAGGATTTTATCACGTTTATTACGTTTTCCCAAGTGTTTCCATCCACGATATAAAAGTTATTGTGACATAAAGTATAAATCCCCTCAAGAGACGAGGGGACAACCATGCTCAGATTTTGAGACTATATACAGACTTACTCGATATGGTGGGTTGTTCCTAAAGACGTAAGAAAAATGACATTTTATGAAAAAAATAATATAGAAAAGGTTATTTTTTGGCTAATCCCTCTGGGACAAAAACCTGGAGAGAAAGAGAATTACTTCATCACCACATTCATGCCCAGGCGTTGGGTAGTGATAGTGCTTCGCAATCTAATGAAACAATCAATATACGAACTGAAAAGCAATAAGTGGTTACTAAACTTTACTGCTGAGCCTAAGAAATGGCTTTGTAAAAAATGGAGTGTCTCGATATGATGGATTTGAACAAGGAGGCGCTCTTGTTATGAAGTTTAAGCAATCAGACGCACAACGGATCGAGCAGATTATCCTTTCGCATCTCGTAGTAGTGATCGACATGGCCAAAGAAACTCATATGGAAATATTATAATTTTTTTCATCAGATTTTCCGACAAGAGAGCACCAGGAATCCAAATCGATGTGAGTTTAGCCACCATGCCAGACAGGGGTGGTTTTTTCAATTTGAAATATTTTACTTATTTTTTTAAGAACCATACTTTAGTAGGTAGTGAGGCCTTACACAATTCGTTATGTTGAATCTATGTTCAGTGGAAGGAGAGTCAATGAAAGCAATTATACAAGAAATATATGGACCAGCTAGTGTGTTAACTATTTACTTGAATAGGGATTACAACTTTTAATTTATGAATGGAGATTAATATGAATACACAAAATAAAGCACAAAATGCACTGGAAGACATCAAAGTCAGTTCGAAACTGAAGATTGCTACGCTGTGGGCGAGTTTTATGTTTCTCTATATTTATGTTGATTATTTCGCCTTATATATGCCGGGCAAAATAGAAGGTATTCTGGCAGGAAAAATATTTATATTTGACATTTCTTATGTCTTTCTATTGATAGCACTGATTTCGGTAACAATTCCAGCTCTTATGATTTTCCTTTCTGTTGCCCTGCCGGCAAAATTAAGTCGCTGGGCAAATATCATTATTGCAGCGGTGTATATTCCCTATACATTGTTTAATTTGACAGGAGAGGCTTGGGTGCACATGGTGTTTGGCGCTGTTGTAGAAGTCGCTCTTCTTTGTCTAATAATCTGGTATGCATGGAAATGGCCTTCTTCGTTGGCCAAATAGATAGAAACAATAATAGCTGGACTAAGGGGCCACTGAAAAAGTTCAAAAGTACGAAAATATGCAGACTGTCGAGATTGTTTCGGCAGTCTTTTTTAATTTTTCAAATGTTTAATGCGGCCTTACACGGCGCTATACGACCTCATCGTGCCTAAGGATAACATGCTGCGGAAGATCAACGAACTGGAGGACTTCTCCTTCGTCTACGACGAACTGAAAGCAAACTACTGCTTGGATAACGGCCGCAATGCCATCGACCCTCTGCGGATGTTTAAATATTTGCTCCTTAAGCTATTTTGGTGAATTGCATCCGCCTACGCTGCATGCGATTGACGCACCAAGGCGCAAGATTCAGAAAATTGGTGATGCTGCTCAAATGACAATCTTGCCTTGCAGCATTTCGGATTTGCGTAATATTCTTACGTCCGACGCAAAGAATGATGCCATGAGAACTTGACGATAGGCGGGTAGAGAGATACCATAATAGTGGAATATATCCTTTATCTAGGAATTGTGGTTTGTGGTGAACAACAATTTCTCCATTAAGGTCGGATGTCCTCTTTCTATTTATCCTTTCGACGAAGCTTCTAAAATCCTGTCTTTAACTTAGTTTTGTCGACAGCGAGATTTTTGCAACACTCAAGCAATGTAGTCACTTCTCGAATACGAAGCAAGAGTAAAAGTAAAGTTCAGAGGTTTTCAATAGAATTGAACTAACGGAGAACAAGAAGTAAAGAAGTACTATCCACGAGAGAAGGGAATGCTTTTTGCTGCAGAGATACTTTAGATCAGACCAAGAACAATTGGAAGAGTTCATGAAAATTATGTATGATTCCAGAGGATATGTCTTTGATCCTGACGGGTCGCACTCAGATATTAGAAGTATTGAACTTCTATATTTTGAAACAGGGGGTGGATTCTGGTTATTAAAGGAAGGACATAGCGTTATTGGGACTATTGGGTTAAAGGGTATTGATTCTGAAAACAGAATCGGGGAAATAAAAAGGTTCTTCGTCTTACCTGAATATCAAGATAAGGGTTACGGCAAAAACATGATGAGCCAAATAATAGAATTTGCAAGACAATGTGGATTAATAAAGCTGAGGTTGGACACTGAGAAACAATCATATAAAGCGATGTCTGTATTTCGAAGTTTTGGCTTTTATGAGATACCAAAATACAATGATAATGATACTGCTGAAATATTTATGGAATTATCCATTGTGTCATAACGAATTTGAATTATTAACACGATCGTGCTAAATTTTTATCCATGAGTACTAAATCCTGCTTATTTATTCGGATTGAGGCTGTCCGCTTCATTGCATATTTGCAAGCTTGAAGCCGGGCTTCCTCCAACCTGATCATGGACAAGCTGAGACAATCCAAACGCCGCGCGCTTCCCGTTGACCTGTTCGATCCGGCCGTCTCCCGACTTTGGGGCAATCCGGAGGATCGGCTCGTCCGCAGAGATACCCTTCGACTGTGCTTCATCGCACTCCTGCAGACCTTGCCTCCGCGGCAGCGTGCGGTACTCATTTTGAAGGATGTATTTGAATGGTCCTCCAAGCAGATCACGGAAACGCTGGCAATGTCGCCGGCAGCGGTGAACAACGCCTTGCAAAGAGCTCGAGAGACGATGGACCGGGCGCAACTTCGCTCGCACGTTCAAAACTTCATTCATACGCCATTATTTTCGCGATTTGGGCTGCCTGAGCGAATTGACCGATGAATTTCATCATTGGCTTACGTCTATATCATTGAGAATAACCAAACGACGAATATCTTGAGAGAGGTGTCTATTTAAAATGGAAACGAGTCAACCGACGAAAGTAACCGTGCAAGCCGTCATTCAAGCCCCTGTCGAGAAGGTATGGCGCTATTGGACCGAACCGGATCACATCACGAAGTGGAATCAAGCATCCGAGGACTGGCATGCGCCGAGAGCCGAAAACGATCTGCGGGTCGGCGGCAAGTTTCTGACACGGATGGAAGCGAAGGATGGCAGCATGGGCTTTGATTTTGGCGGTGTCTACGATGTCGTGAATCGGCATGAGGCGATCGGCTACACCATGGAAGACGGAAGAAGAGTGGATATTACTTTCGTTGATCAAGGGAATGAGACGAAGGTCATTGAAACGTTCGATGCAGAAAGCTCCAATCCCGTCGAGTTCCAGCAAGCAGGCTGGCAAGCCATCATGGACAATTTCAAAGCCTATACCGAACAAAACTAATCATCGCGAAGAAGACGCCGGGGAAGATGCCCGGCGTCTTTCTTTTTGAACCCTAGCTAGTACGAGCGTGCTCTCCGTTAGCCTTAACCTTGTGCCGCATCCATGTTCATGTAGTTAATGGCCCACAGATGGCCGTCCAAGTCCACGAAGCCCCAATGATACATGAACCCATGATCTTCAGGACTATGATGATCGACATAGAGGTACCGATAATCTTGAAAAGAAAGTATTTAATGAAATCTATGATAGTACAAAGTTGATGTATAATGCAGTAAGCTCACATTTACTGAAAACGGTTCTTAGGGAGCACAAGTCTTGCATAAAAAGATTATTTAATTTTGATGTAGATGCAGAACCATTATGTCCGTATGCCTATGCCTATGTTCACTGGAGAAAACATCCACGTTTTACGTGAATGGGAGAGATTAAATGATTATTCAAATGGACGAGAGGAGGTACCTGTTAAGTTTAGGTGTCTCACAGCAACAAAATGGATAGTTAATCATGTTTGTACCTTTTGGTTATGAACCATTTTAATAATTGGTTGAAGTTTGCTGGAGAAGAAAGAAATCTTAATAAAGAACGCGTATATTTTTATCACATGTTGCCAACTCAATTCAAATATAGAGATGTACCTTACTACCTAATTCAAGTTCCGAATAAAAGCACATCCAACAATTCAATCGTGATGCATTGGTGGATTGAAAATGATCTAAGCAACTAAAATATCCATGTCCGTTTAATACGGTCAAAAAACGTCGTCACAGACATACCAATAGTAAAGCCGATAACGGACAATTCTGATCTCAGGAGAGTCGTTCTTTATCCTAAAGGTTTCGAACGGCTTCTCCTATGGCTGTTAATTCTGAGACTTGGACTAGGAACTATTTTGATCGTACAAAAGAACATGAACGAGTGAAATACAAAGCTTCGGACAAACATTAGTTCAAATGAACAGCGACAGTCTAGGACTTTATTTTCTTGTACTTTGCTGTCGCTGTTTCAACTTTTAGGGTCAGTCTAAAACTTATTTTATTGAGACTGACGGTATAACAAATCAAAAAGCGCATAGGACAATGGTGTCTAGTCTAATACTTTATTTTCTGGTGACACGAGTAACGCAACATGGTTCATAGGTGAAACCATTGCTACCTTTCACTCTCGTAATCTATATAGCAATGAGTTTTGATGATACTGCTCGTCGATAGACGAAGACTGGTCATGTAACTTGTGACCAGCCTTTTTTATACGTTAAGGGTGTACTTGTGGAATTATGGAACCGGATAAGACAAGCCGTCATAACCTGTGGATACGAGCGGTCATGAACGCTCGATTAAAGCATGGGGGTGTATGATGACAACTCAAGCGAAAAGCGTATCGTATCAAATCGATCTCGCCGAGTTCGGAATCTACAATGACGGGACGCAGGCGGAGGCAACGACGGCTGGCATTAACGCAGCGATTACGTGGGCGGTCTCGGAAGGCTACAATCATGTACTACTACCGGCGGGTCATTACAAAGTGAAGATGAGCTGGACGAATTTGTCGGCGATTGTAATGCCGAGTAACCTTCATTTTGAAATGGCCAAAGATTGTGTCATTGAAATGGAAGGCAACTCTTCTCCGAACTATAATGTTTTTCAACTTAGGGGAGTGCAGGACTGCCAAATCTCCGGAGGGAAGGTTATCGGGGATAAAACAACGCACATTTACGACCTATTGATTGGTTTCGAGCGAGGTGGCGTGAATGCGGATGGTTCCTTAAATAGCGACCCGAATTGGATTCGCAGCCAAGTGCTCGACCGATTCGAGCATCCGGGGTTGTTAGCCTCCTTCCGGTTATGGAATACGGCGGGATTGGCAGTATCGGGCTATTCTTTCTATCAATACAAAGATACGATATCAAGCGCGACTTTCGTCGGGTCTCGTAATAACGGGCAATTCGCACCGGGCTCGCCTACGGGTCGAGGTTGGTTTCTGAATCCCGACATGACCGCTAACAACAAAATGATCTACGCAATTAACATCACGGGTCTTGGACTAACTGATCCGGAGATTGCCGCTCTGAGTTTGAAGGTGGATAACTCCTACTTCACGCATGAAGGTGGCTACGGGTTCGGTTTATTTGGCGCGAATGGGGTAGAAATCTCCGGCGTGGAAATATCCAATTGCACAGGCGACGGGATTATGACAGGCTGGCTGCAGCATCATAACAATCCGGCGGACTACATCCAAGAAGAGATGGGTTCGCGTATTATCATTAGCGAATGCGACATTCACCATTGCCGGAGACAAGGCATTTCGTTGTGCGGCTCGAACGATGTTCGGGTACAAAACAATTCGATCCATCATATCGGATTTGCCGACGATGGCGTGACGAGTGATTTTCGTAACGGAGTAGCGCCGATGTTCGGCATTGACGTTGAATCGATGGTCGGAGAGACGAACATCCCTTACAAGACGCCGGACCAACCGATCGGTTTAGAGCTGAATTATCGCCTTTATATCGATAATAACCATATTTACTCCAATAACCGCGGTCATTTCGTCAATTGCGACGGTTATCATATTACGCTGGAGAACAATATTTTCGAAGGGTACAATGTCGGGGGCATCAGCTCTTACTCCAATCACCGCTACGTAAGCTTCCTGAACAATACTTTTATCGGGTGTCAACTTTCCGTACAAGGGGATAACTTTGTGAATGGCGGAGTGTTTCACAATGCCAACCTGAGAATGGCGGATGTGCGCGGAGCGGTTGTTCAGAACATTCAAATGATAGACAGTAACTTCTATGGGACGAGCATATACGGATATTTCGGAACTCCGTCTGTAAATGTGGCAACGGGTACCTTCACCTATACAACTGCCCATGAAATGGGAAATGGCGCCCAAATTTGCTTTGAACAATGGGTGGGCAGAGTACCGGCGGGAATTAGCGTTGACAAGCTGTATTACACGGTTAATATTACGGCTAATAGCTTCCAAGTGTCGGAGACGAAGGGCGGAGCAGCTGTCGTCATTACGGATGCGGGCGAGGCAGGGTTCAATATTAGCAGATACAATTACGGACGATGTTATATTTCCAATGTGTCCATTGAACGGGACTGGCGTTCCGATAATGCGTTAACCCCTCAGTTCAGCATTACGATGACTGGTGCTGTTATCCGTAACATCACGGTGAAAAACTACGATGTAAGCGTGATGGTGCCCCAGAACTATGTTGGGCGTCCGAACACGGTTGAAGGGTTGACCTTAATTGAAGGCACGGCTCGCTTCGAAGGCACCGAGATTTCCAACAGCCAATTCATGCGGGCGAAGAGCACGGCGCTAGGTGCGATAGACGTCATACTAGGTGCTAATATGAGTCAATTTACACGCAGAGTACTTGCACAGGGCTGTCGTTTCCATCGGCTTGGCGTCGTGCTGGACGGCAATTCGCTCGTGACGGACTGTCAGTTCGTGAAGTCTGCTATCGGTAAGGCGAATAACAGCAATAAGGCGATCGTCGCCAACAGTTATATTGAGAACACGAATGTGAATGGCCACTGGCTTACGCAGGCGGATTCGCTGACGCTTGCTAATAACGTGTTCAACAATGTCGTTGTGCAAGGGACGAGCCCTAATGTAAAGCTGGTTGGGAACAGTGTTTTGTAGAACACACATGAGCGGATCTATCGCCTTATAAGACAAACCACCAACCTTCCCAAGAGCCATTGGGATACGGTTGATGGTTTTTTTTCGTACGATTGCCACCTTTTCATTAGAAGCTGATTCCTTGGAACGCAGGCGATCATAAACTGGGTTCCCTTGAGAGAGGCGATAAAATCGAGTCGTGGCTTTATACAATGGCCAAGCGCAAGTCGATCGATTTTGTTTGAACATCATCTTGTTTCGAATTTTAATAACAGGTACTCACCGATTTTGCCTGGCAATGAGTGGCCTCGGCCACTTTCCAGCAGTCGAGATCGATTCGTCCCCACAAAGATAAGCCAGAATAGCAACTGAAAGACAGCGAGCGCTGAGAGGCCAAAAGACTTGCGAATGCCAGCCGCCAGAAGCAGTTTTCCGACTTTCGAAGATGTAAAAACAGACGAAAACCGAGGCTGGTCAGACAGGGAACGATGGTGTACCATAGATTTCTAGAGAAAGAAAAAACACGATTTATCCCTACAGCCACAGGGGATTCAAGCTAATTTCGCGTTGCTAAAGCTGAGTTATTAATTTAGAGCTTTTTTTGGGAGGAATAAACTGTGATTGTAAGTACAAAATTTCAGATCCCCCATATACGAAATACTCTTGTTTCCCGTCCGAAGCTGATACGCAAGCTTAACGAGGGGATGAAAACCAAGCTGATGCTTGTTTCCGCGCAGGCTGGTTATGGAAAGACAACAGCTTTATGTGAATGGGTGAAACAATGCAGCGCGCTTGTTGCGTGGGTCTCTTTAGATAAGCATGACAATGAGTGGATTTCATTTTGGAGTTGCGTAACGGCCTCCATTCAGGAGAGAATCCCTAGCTTTGGCCAAACGATTGGGTGTCTTCTTGAGAAAGGACCTTCGGAACCTCCAGCGTCTATGATTATGGAACTTTTGAATGAATTGAATCATATAACCGGTGAACTGGTAATCATACTCGACGATTATCATGTCATTGAACTCCCCGATATTCACCAATCATTGAGCTACCTACTGGAACATTTACCTCCGCATATTCATCTTTATATCGCTAGCCGTACCGATTTGCCGATTCCTACTACCAGACTTCTGGCGAAGGGTGAAATGCATGATATCCAAATGCATGATTTGCGCTTTGAACTGGATGAGGGGTTTGTATTTTTTCGAGATACGACGGATTTATCGCTAACGAAAGGGCAAGTAACCGAGCTGTTCCATCAAACTGAGGGTTGGGTCAGCGGATTGCAGCTGGCGGCAATCTCTCTGAAACGCAGTACTAATATAAAGCAGTCCATCCGGCAATTTACGGGTCAACAGCATCATATATCCGATTACTTGTTGGAAGAAGTGTTCCTGCATCAGTCGGAAACAATGCGTTCCTTTTTATTGGAAACGTCCATTTTGAGTAGAATGAACCATTCTTTATGCCAAGCAGTAACGGGTCAAATGAACAGTCAAGAGCAATTGGAGAGACTGGAGCAGCTAAATTTATTCATTATACCTTTAGACGAGGGACGGAATTGGTATCGATACCACCATTTACTTTCCGATTTCTTGCGACAGTTAGGGTCCAGAACGGATTCGGACAAATGGATTCAAGTGCACATCCGCGCGGCGAATTGGTTGGAAAAACATGGGCTCGATGAAGAGGCGGTGGAGCATTATTTAGAAGGCCAACAGTTTGCGGATGTTATTCGGTTGATCGAGAAAAATCCCCCTGCCTTGATGCAATCGAAGAGTGCTGCGTTGATGAGGTGGGTAACTGTTTTACCTGAAAGCTCCTTTGCGGAGAAGCCAATGATTGAAATGTTTTATATAGCCGTAATGATGCTAGGAGGTAAGTGGGAAGCCGCTTTTCAGAGAATGGAGCAAACCAAAGTCCGGTTTGAAGCACTGCAAGGGAAATTATCCGATGTAGATTGGAATAAGGTTATGGGTAATATCTATTTCTATTGTGGTATGGCCTCTTATATCCAAAATGACTTTGTGCGAGCATCGGATTATTTGGCCCTTACAGAACGATATATGCCGGAAGGAAGCTACTTTCAGGTGATGGGGGTAAACCGGTATGAAGGGTACAGTAAGAATTATGATCAATTAACTTTAATCAAAGATCTGTATGCGGCGGAAGACTTCATTTTGAAATGGATTAAAGTATGGGAGCATAAAAAGGATTATCCTTTTATCGGATATTTTTATTTGGCATATATCCATTTGCTGTATGAGTGGAATCGGTTGGAGGAGGCGGAATTTTACTTCAGTCAGTCATTGGGGCGCATAGACCATCAGCCTCTTGCACGAATTATGATCCAATTGGGCATCGCTGCATCGCGGATTGAGCAAGCCAAGGGAAATCCAAAGCGAGCGTCCGAACTATTGGTGCAATTGAAGTCGAAAATTGATTCACCCGATCATGCTTTATTTATTGTGAAAATCGAAACGGAACAAGCTTATCTATCTTTGCTTCAAGGCTCGCTCCAAGATGCGCTTGATTGGTTGCAAAGGTGCGGTCTTGCGCACACGGATGAGGTTTCGTTGAATCTTTTGGCAGAGCATCTGATTTTGGCTAGAGTGCTTGCGGCGTGCGAACGAATAGAAGAAGCGCTGTACCTGTTGGAAAGATTATATCTCTTGGTGAGCAAGGGCGGCTGTCTCCGTGATCGCACAAAAGTATTAATTGTGCAAAGCGTGACGCTATGGCATTCGGGTCAAATGGAGGCTGCGCTCATTCAATTGGGCACTGCTTTGGATTTGGCCAAGCCAGATGGATATATTCGTAGTTTTATTGACGAGGGTATTGTAATGGCGGAGATGCTTAACGCTTATTCCAAGGTTCAGCAAGATAGCAATTCTTCTTCGGGTTCCTATGTAAAGCAACTGTTGCGCGCTATGAATGATACACCAGAGGTTGATCAATCACCGAAAGGAATACTGACAGGGCAGGAATATAAAATTTTGCTGCTAATCATAGATAGGTTGATGAACAAGGAAATTGCCGAGAGTCTGAATATTACGGTAGATACCGTGAAATTCCATATTAAAAATATCTACAAAAAGCTTGAAATAAACAATCGTAAACAAGCACTGCTACTTGTAAAGCAATTATAGAGACTTGGTTAAAATCCCTATCCTGTTTTTAAAAAACCTACCCCTGGCGGGTAGGTTTTATTTTGTTTATTTTATTTTATAGTAGAGGAGAATATTCGAATCTAGACAAAGGTGAGTGAAACCATTATGAACAAACGTTGGATTGCTTTATTAATGGCATTAATTATTCTATTTGGGATGATCCCTACTTTTGCTAGTGCTGCTTCTACTGATCATTGGGTTAATCGGAAACCTGATAACCTTGTTACCAGTAATCAGGCCGTCTGCTACGGCAACGGCAAGTTTATGGCGGTGACTGATGAGGGAGCCATCTTAACCTCGAGTGACGGAACAAGTTGGACGACTTACAAACCGGCAACTACATTCAATCTTTCTAGTATCAGTTGCGATAATGGCAAGTTTGTGGTTGTGAGTAGAGCTGGAGATGCATCGTCCTCTAGTGATGGAGTGAACTGGAAAACTGGTTATACCATAGGTACTTATGTACAACTTTGGGGCGTTAGCTACGGCAAAGGCCTGTATGTGGCAGTGGGGAGCAAAATTGTTGTTAATAGAGTAGGAGCCATATACACCTCTACGACTAGTGAGACGCCGGACTTATGGACGGATCGCAATGTAAACACCACGTCAATACTTACGGGCGTCACCTACGGCAACGGAAAGTTTGTGGCGGTGGGGCAATATGGAACGATACTGACCTCCAGTGACGGAGTGAGCTGGTCGAGCCAAAATTCGGGCATTGCGGCAGATCTTAAAGGCGTCAAATACCTAAATGGTAAGTTTGTGTCCTGGGCACGAGACGGAAAAACGATACTGACCTCCGTTGACGGAGTGAGCTGGAGTAAGATCACCACGTCGGGCATTATCTGCGCGGAATGTGAGATGATAAATTCTGGTGTCCTTCTGAGTGTCTCCTACGGAAATGGTACGTATGTGGGGGTGGGACCCGTTAATTCTATCTATACCTCCAGCGACTTAGTGAATTGGACGAAAATCTATGGGGGTAGCGGGTCTCTTAATGGCGTCACTTACGGCAACGGCACGTTTATCGTGGTGGGTAACAGAGGAGACATATTTCAAAATATTGATATGTACAAGATTACTTATAACGGTAATGGCAGTACGGGAGGAACCATGCCAACGGATAGCAATCCGTACGCGCAAAATGCAACGGTAACCGTATTAGGAAACACGGGAAGTTTGGTGAAGACGGGCAACACCTTCGCAGGTTGGAACACGGCAGCCAACGGAACAGGAACACCCTATGTGGCAAATGCAACATTCGGCATGGGAGCGGCGAACGTGACGCTGTACGCGCAGTGGAAGGCCAACCCGACATACACCGTAACGTATAACGGCAATGGCAGTACGGGAGGAACCGTGCCAACGGATAGCAATCCGTACGAGCAAAATGCAACAGTAACCGTATTAGGAAACACGGGAAGCTTGGTGAAGACGGGCAGCACCTTCGCAGGTTGGAACACGGCGGCCAACGGAACAGGAACACCCTATGCGGCAAATGCAACGTTCGGCATGGGAGCGGCGAACGTGACGCTGTACGCGCAGTGGACGGTCAACCCGACATACACCGTAACGTATAACGGCAATGGCAGTACGGGAGGAACCGTGCCAACGGATAGCAATCCGTACGAGCAAAATGCAACGGTAACCGTATTAGGAAACACGGGAAGCTTGGTGAAGACGGGCAACACCTTCGCAGGTTGGAACACGGCGGCCAACGGAAGTGGCACAAGCTATGTGGCGGGCGCTACTTTCACCATGGCAGCGGCGAACGTGACGCTGTACGCGCAGTGGACGGTCAACCCGACATACACCGTAACGTATAACGGCAATGGCAGCACGGGAGGAACCGTGCCAACGGATAGCAATCCGTACGAGCAAAATGCAACGGTAACCGTATTAGGAAACACGGGAAGCTTGGTGAAGACGGGCAGCACCTTCGCAGGTTGGAACACGGCGGCCAACGGAACAGGAACACCCTATGCGGCAAATGCAACGTTCGGCATGGGAGCGGCGAACGTGACGCTGTACGCGCAGTGGACGGTCAACCCGACAAACACCGTAACGTATAACGGAAATGGCAGCACGGGAGGAACCGTGCCAACGGATAGCAATCCGTACGAGCAAAATGCAACGGTAACCGTATTAGGTAACACGGGAAGCTTGGTGAAGACGGGCAACACCTTCGCAGGTTGGAACACGGCGGCTAACGGAAGTGGCACAAGCTATGTGGCTGGCGCTACTTTCACCATGGCAGCGGCGAACGTGACGCTGTACGCGCAGTGGACGGCCAACTCTGGTGGCGGTAGCGGTGGCATCCCAACACCACCAGATGACAGCAAAGTAATCTCAGAGAATGGTGAATTATCGCTTCCCGCAGGCAAAACGGGTGAGGTTAGTTTGGGAAATGCAATCACAATAGATATTCCGGCAAATGCAACGGACAAAGAACTGAAATTAACTATTAAACAACTTACTGGAACTCAAGATCTTCTAACGGATGAAGACGTTCTGGCTAGTCCGATCATCGAGATTCTAAAAAATTTCTCAGAGAACTTCAGTAAACCGGTATCACTGACTTTTAAGTTTGATCCGACAAAATTGAGCGGTAATAAAAGAGTAGTCGTGTTCTATTATGATGAAGTGCAGAAGAAATGGGTAGAAGTTGGCGGAGTTGTTAGGGGTAATCAGATTACCGCAGAAGTTACCCACTTCACAAAATTTGCGGTAATGGTTGTAGGGCAAGCAACAAGTGAGCCAGAACCAACGATTAACTTTAGCGATTTATCCGAACACTGGGCGAAGGCAAGCATCAAGCAAGCGGTAAGCAGCGGAATCGTCACTGGATATCAGGACGGCACGTTTAAGCCGGACAAAACCGTGACTCGTGCGGAATTTGCCGTCATGCTGATGAATGCTTTGAAGACGGAAAGAGCGGGAGCGGCTCTGACGTTCACAGATACAGCGAAGATCGGAAGCTGGGCGCAGAAAGAGGTCGCACAAGCGGTACAAACAGGCATTATTAATGGCTATGAGGACGGTACTTTCCGTCCAGCTGGGGAGATTACACGTGCAGAGATGGCAGCGATGATTGCGCGTGCTTTGGGTAAATATAGCGAAGCGAATGCCACAACTACTAGCTTCGCAGACGACAAGGACATTCCAATGTGGGCAAAAGCTGCGGTTGCTTATGTAAAGCAAGCAAGTATCGTGCAAGGGAAAGGCGACAACCAATTTGCCCCTGGAGACCATGCAACAAGAGCTGAGGCCGTAACTGTTCTGCTGAACATGCTGGCTCAAAAGAGCAAGTAAAGTAAAAGGGTTATCCTTAAAGCGGTTAAATTAACTGCTTTGGGGATAGCCCTTGCCTTATTTCGGCGAGGCATTTAGCATTTACGCCCTGGCAAAATGCGATTTCTTCAACAACCCCGTTTCCGAAAACGGAGCGTGAAACCGCAAGGGAACGCCCCGTTCCTCTATACGGAAGTCGAGGCGACTTAAGTCTTTTAGAAGAGAAAGAGTAAGTTAATAATTATTGTTGCTTCAAAAAAAAAAATTACAATCAAATACCTTGTCATTGGTTCTTATGTGACATATGTATAAAATACGGGTTTTGTGAATAAGACTTAGCAATAAGTAAAAGGTGTGTGTCTGCAATAAACCATTTGATGAATCGATTCTATAAAGCCCAGCTTCCAGCTTTGGTTGGGCTTATATTTTTTCCACCATCAACATCTCCATTATTTTTCTGACGACATGCTTAGTCCGCTTTGAATGTCCGTATTAACTGAATGAAAGCATCTGCTGTCGATCGTTCGAAATCTATAGTCGAGACGATGTTCCCGCCGGTTGCAACGAATGCCCCGTTTCCACCAACCATAGGGTAATGATGCATATGAAGCGGTATGACCGGCAACAAATCGCGAATAGGTCTAGCGGAGGCGAAAATAATTTCAAACCCTTCCTCGGCAAGACGATCTAAAGCGTTTATCATCATTTTAGTTAACGGCTTACCTTTAAAACAAATCGTCCCGTCCAAATCAAATACAATTTTCACTTATTTGCCTCCTTCGTTTTTCTTATCATATCAATTTCTTGTATGATAAAAAGGACAGATGTCCAAAAAGGAGCAAAATACGCATCTATGAAACTCATTGTCGAACAGTTTACATCGCTATTTCTCCATGTTCCACCTTGATCAATTTTTCTCGCGCCCGGAATCGCTTCCTATTCAGATTCGCGCTTACGAGCGAAATGAACGGGTACTAACAGAAGGCGATGAATTGGACGGGCTGTATTTTCAGGTCGAAGGCCGCACGAAGGTATCATCCAGCGTGATTACGGGAAAAACGTTACTTTTGCGTTTTTGTTATCCGTTATCTATTTTTGGCGATATCGAATTCTGGCAAAAAGTCGTTGTGCAATCTCAAGTGGAAGCCGTTCAACCCTCGACGTTCTTATTCATTGACAAGCGCATCGTTGAAACGGAACTCATGAAGGATCCTGTTTTTTTGAATAAACTATTGTTTCATCGCATCAAGAATCAACTTGCTTTCTTCCGTGGAAGAAAGATTGGCGAGTTATTTGTTAACGACACGACTTAAGAACGATTTCGGAAAAGAAATAGCGACCTCGGATTATTACGAGATCGCATCTCTAATCAAAAGTTAAGAAAACATTAGTCGTATTAGATTGGAAGCGATTGGATGAACTCTCGAATGGGCTTCGTTATGAGTAAACATCGCGACTCGTGTTTATAGATAGCGATCCGATGACCGATCGCCGCGGCTAACTTCCTTATTAATAACCCATTTCCTTTAATATTCTGGATAATGTACGCAGTCTTTCACCGATCATCTCGCCATCATCGCTTAGCGCCTGGTTAAACAGCTTAATGTCTTCGCGAATGTGTTCGTTGTCCGTGCACACTTCGACGGTCATCGCATCCCCTTGTAGACCGATCCTGTCGATGACGGGTTTCTCGGGATCGTATAAATTATCGTACCGATAAGCGTCTTGAAAATGTTCAATGGTCCTGCAGATCAGAATGGATAAATCTAGAACGCGATGAAGCGGCAACTCCTCCGATTGTCTGGACCATTTTTCCCCCGTGTATCTCCATACTTTGGCGGATATATCGATCTTCCCTCTGTCGTTCCATTGGGCGAGTCCTAGAGAAATCCCCTTAGCGTCCGTATTTCGTGCGATTCTGCCGTCGATCTGCTCGTAGTTTTCCGACACGATTACGGGTTTATGTTTCAATGTGGTTGGTATTTTCATGTTTATCCCTCTTTTGCATTCACTGATTTACTAAATTACTAAGTTACTGAGCAACAAATTCATTTTATACGGTTACGCTCCTTACGTCAATTCAGTTGGGCAGCATAGCTTTTGGCAAGTGCGGATGAATATTCCGATCCGGAGCTGGTACATGGTTTCAGATTCACCGTAAACACAAATGTTGCACCTGCCTCATCGGCCGTCGAATCCATTCGTAAGCTACCGCCCATAAGGTTCACTAGCGTATTACAGATGGCGAGCCCTAATCCCGTCCCCCCGTATTTACGGTTTATCGAAGCATCCGCTTGTGAAAAGGGTTGAAACAGCCGTCCTACGATATCAGAGGGAACTCCGATTCCTGTATCTTTAATCGTAAATTCGATCAAAACAGAGTTCTGCGTCTCTCCGATCTTGCTAACGACAAGATACACGCCTCCCTCATCCGTGAATTTGATCGCATTACCGACTAGATTCAGTAGAATTTGCTGTAATCGGTTAATATCTCCTCGAATGAATTGCGGCAGTTCCGGATCTATTACATAAACCATCTCTAACTGTTTCTCCTGAAGCTGGGAAGTAAACATATCGCGGACTTGTTCCACGCACGCGGTGAGTAGAAATGACTCTTCCTCCAGCTCAAGACGCTCCGATTCCATCTTCGAGAAATCGAGCACATTGTTCATGATGGACAACAAAGTGTTCCCGCTATTCATCACCACTTCAGCCAGCTCATGTTGCTTCTCCGTAAATCCGGAATCGAGCAAAATATCTATCATCCCGATTACGCCATTTAATGGCGTACGAATCTCATGGCTCATGATCGCGAGAAAATCCGTTTTGATTCTAGAAGCTTGTTCCGCCATCTCTTTCGCTTGAAATAATTCCGCTTCTCTTAATTTCCGATCGGTAATATCTCGAACTGTACACGCGAGCAAGGAAGAGTTTTCATTAGATTCGCCCAATTGAATTTCTGCCGGAAATGTGGATAAATCTTTTCGGTGAGGCGTCACTTCTCTTACCGTTCCGATCCAATCTTGATAATTGCTCCCTAAGGTCGGAAGTAATAGCTTGATCTCTTGTCCAATCAATTCCTGTCTGGAATATCCGAACATTTCTTCTACGGCAGGATTCGCTTGTAAAATGGTTCCTTTGGAAGTAAAGATCATCATCGAATCGATGGATGTTTCCATGATAACGCGCGCTTGAGCTTCAGACTTTCTCAATTGCTCGGTTGTTTGCACCAAGTCACGGTTAATGATCTCAAGTTGGTTAGACTGTTGTTTTAACGTTTTTTGTACATCATACAACTGGACGAAACCTTGGATCTTGGATTTTAACACATAGGGGATAAACGGTTTGACCATATAATCAATTGCCCCGGCAGAATAACCGGCGGAAAAATGCTTGGATTCATTGCTTGACGCGGTAATGAAAATGATCGGAATACTTTTAGAATTGTCGTAAGCTTTAATATGACGCGCCGTTTCGAAGCCGTCCATTCCCGGCATCTGGACATCGAGTAAAATAACTGCAATTTCATTCCTTAACAAACAACGAAGAGCTTCGGGACCGGAGTAAGCGCGTATCAATCGATAGGGTTCGCTCTCCAGCACTGCTTCAATGGCCAGCAAGTTTTCGGGATGATCATCGACTAACAAAATATTAATGGGATAGTCACGTTGCATAGCCGTCGCCCCCCTCCTATTATTTCTCTTTCCGATATAGCTTTTCTTTAATATCGATCGATTCGTAACAATCCTCATATCCGCTGAATTGGATGGACTCCCGGTCGCCTAATGCTAGAAAGCCAAACATGCTCAAACTTTCATGAAATAAACGATGGACTCGGTTCTGCAAGTTCTTATCGAAATAAATCATCACATTCCGGCAGAAAATGACGTTAAACTCATTAAATGACTGATCGGTCACTAAATTATGCCGAGCAAACACGATATTTTTCATCAAGGAGGGGTTAAAGCGTGCCGCATTGTAATGTACGGTATAGTAATCCGAAAAGAATCCCGTTCCTCCGGATTGAATGTAATTTTGCGTGTATGCCTTCATATTTTGTAAAGGAAAGATTCCCGATTTGGCTTTTTCTAACACGTTCTCATCAATATCGGTGGCGTAAATACGCGCCTTATCGTAAAGCCCTTCTTCTTGAAGAAGGATCGCCATGGACAACACTTCTTCGCCTGTTGAGCAACCTGCGTGCCATATTCGGATATGGGGATACGTATGAAGAAACGGCACAACCTTTTCCCGGAAAGCCAGGAAGAGGGAAGGATCACGGAACATTTCCGTGACATTCACCACCAAGTTAGGAAGCATTAGCTGCATTTTATCCGAATTATGCAAGATCTGCTCGATAAGGGCAGCTATATTGTTTACTCCAATATTGCGCATTCCATGTCGAATTCGGCGCCTTATCGAATCATAGGCGTAGTTCCGAAAGTCATAGCCATACATTCGGTAGATGGCTTCCAACAGTAGCTCCACTTCAATTTTTTCACGGTACTCCTCTTCCATTGTCTTCAATTCATTCATAATTCCTACGGCCTCCTTACGCGTACAACCATACCTTCAACAAAGATAGCAATTTCACGGTATCGATCGGTTTACTAATATAATCGGACGCTCCAGCATCCAGACACTTCTGGCGATCCTCTTTCATTGCTTTGGCCGTTAATGCGATAATCGGAAGTTTCTCGAAATGGGGCATCGCCCGAATCTCCTTCATCGTTTGGTACCCGTCCATCTCCGGCATCATAATGTCCATCAGGATCAAATCGAAACTTTGATCTTGCCGCAGAATCTCTAATGATTCTTTACCGTTTTCAGCAAAAGTAACGTCCAAGTTATAAGCGCTCAATACATTGGATAATGCGAAGATATTACGCATGTCGTCTTCTACCAAGAGAATTCGTTTTCCGACAAAAGCGGTTTCGTTGCTATACAGCTTTTTCAACATCTTACGCCGTTCCTCAGGTAAGTTCGCTTCCACCCGATGAAGGAACAAAGCAGTTTCGTCAAAGAGTCGTTCTTGCGATTTTACGTTTTTGATAATAATACTTTCCGCGTACTTCTTCAGTTGGATTTCTTCTTTTCTATCCAATTCCTTGCCGGTATATATAATGATCGGAAGCTGCAGCAACCTCTCCGTATGTCTTATCAGATCGAGCAACTCGAAGCCCGAAATATCAGACAATCCCAAATCCATGACCATACAATCAAAGTGTTCCGTCTGAAGCTCCTTGAGCGCTTCCTGGCCAGTGGAAACGGCGGTAATGACTACGTCGTCATGTCCAATCAGTTCCACCATGCTATCCCTCAAGACAATATCGTCTTCGACGATAAGAAGACGCTTGAGATCACGTTTCATGAAGGATTCGATTCGAGTGAATGCCTTGTCGATAGTTTCTTTATTGACCGGTTTCTTCAGATAAGCCATCGCTCCCATCATCAGTCCTTGCTGCGGTTCATCAATAATGGAAAGGACATGAATGGGAATATGCCGAGTGTCCGGGTGTTGCTTAAGACGTTCAAGAATCGACCAGCCATCGATAACCGGAAGTTGAATATCCAGCATGATCGCGTCTGGTTTGTACGCATGGGCAAGCGCCATTCCCGTATCGCCTTGCAACGCGACGATTCCCTTGAACTCGCGGGATCGAGCCATTTCCAGAATAATCTTGGCAAAATGGATATCGTCCTCGATAATAAGCAGCACTCTGTCGCCTGGCTTGATCTCCGCTCGGTCGTCTTCCACTTCCGAACTCAGAAGCAGTTCCGGGTTGTTTAGTTCAATTCTTGGAAGTAGTATTTCATCTGCAAGCGGAGCGACAATGGATCCCGATGCGGCTGTGCTCACTTCCTCTGAAGCAAAATGAGGAGAACTCATCCGGGACTCCGGTATATATAGGGTGAAGGTGCTTCCTTCTCCTTCATTGCTTTCTATCTCAATGCTTCCCCCTAACAGGGCAGAAAGCTCGCGGCTGATCGTAAGTCCTAAGCCAGTTCCGCCGTACTTTCGACTCGTCGTACCGTCAGCCTGCTGGAAGGCTTCGAAGATGACTTCTCTCTTATCCATAGAAATGCCAATTCCAGTATCGGTAACGGAGAAAGCGATGAAATGATCGTGTTCGGAAGAGTTGCCTACGGACGTACCCGATCTATGTATTCGTAGCGCGACATGACCTTGATTCGTAAATTTAACGGCATTAGATAATAAGTTTTTCAAGTTTGCCGGAGACGATGACCATCCGTGTAGATGGCTTCAGGCAAAGATTGTTCGAGATGAATGTGGAAATCGATGCCCTTGTCATTCGCCATCGGTTGAAAAACTCCCCAAAGGCTGTCTTTAATCTCTTCAAGGAATACGGGCTCCATTTCGACGATCATTTGACCGGATTCGACTTTGGATAAATCCAGAATTTCATCAATAAGCCGAAGCAAATCGCTTCCTGAAGTATGAATGGTTTTAGCAAAATCGATTTGCTTCGGATGAAGATTGCCTTCGATATTATCAGCCAACAGCTGTGACAAAATAAGCAAGCTATTTAATGGCGTCCGCAGTTCATGCGACATATTAGCTAGAAACTCGGATTTATATCGGGTTGCCGAAATAAGTTCGGCTTTCTGTTTTTCAAGAACGGCATTTTGTATTTCTACCTGCTCGTTTTTTTCTTCCGTTTCCTGATTGCTCAGCAGCAATTGTTCCTGTTGGCGTTTCAGGCGCTCTTCGGACAGCTTTAGCGAATCATTGGAAGCTTTAAGCTCATCTTGTTGGGCGATTAATTCCTCCGACTGAGCTTGCAGCTCTTCTGCTTGTTGCTGCAACTCTTCGGTCTGGGCTTGCAGTTCTTCCGATAAGGCTTGCGAATCCTCCAATAAACGCTGAACTTCCATCTGAGTAACGACGCTGTTCATCGCAATGCCCAAGGTTTTCGAAGTTTGCTCTACCAGTTGCTGTTGTAAGGGAGTGAATGCTTCCAAAGAAGCTAACTCGATGACGCCTTTTATTTTGCCTTCAAACGCAATGGGCACGATTAGAATGCTTTTCGGTGAAGATTGTCCTAATCCCGTAGTAATTTTAATGTGATTTTCCGGAACCGAATGTAACAGGAAGGTACGCTTCTCAAGCGCGGCTTGTCCCACGATCCCTTCGCCGATTCGAAATCCGGCTATCGAATGAACGTCTCCGGAAGCTGCAAAAGAAGCGATCATCGTTAGATTATCTTCAGAACGACGATAAAATACGCCATGCGAGACATTCAACAAGTAGGCCAACTTCGTAATAGCCGA
The DNA here is from genome assembly GCF_012849095.1 of Cohnella herbarum. Lineage (NCBI taxonomy): Bacteria > Bacillati > Bacillota > Bacilli > Caryophanales > Paenibacillaceae > Cohnella > Cohnella herbarum. Next base: position 1,299,704 of record NZ_CP051680.1, on the reverse strand, counting down.
CTGCGCTAATTCAGAAATTTGCGAATGTCCTTGGAAGGCCGTTCCAACTTCAGCAATGCCGGTTTGAAGCCAATTCTGACTTTCGTGACTTTGCAATAGCTGATTCGTCGCTTCCCCAAGATCCTGGATCTCGTCTCGGGTCGTAATCACGATTCTTCTTGCGCTTAAGTTCCCTTCCGCGGAAGCAATGTCTACGATGGTTTTGGCGACTTGTTTAATCGATTTAACAATCGTCCCTGAAATGACATAGGAAACCACAAGGGAAATTACGGTTACGATTAGTAAAATGAGAAACAGGACTACTTTCAGATCCGCATTTCTTTGATTCAGAATATCAGACCGTTGCTGGGTTAAAGCCTTTTCTATCATGCGGAAATCGTTCAGTTGGGATGAAATCCGATCCAGAATTACTTTTCCCGTGTCCGCCTTGTACAAGCTCAAGATTTCCTGCTCTTTGTTTTCATTCTTGAGTGCGATAATCGGCTCACCCATCGTTTCAATCCACTGTTCGATATTGGTTTTGATTGCATCTAGGTTCGTTTGTTGACTCGGATTATCGGTTACGAGCTGGAAGAGCTGCTTATAATCGGCCACCCACATTTCCTTGGCCATCGTATAGGGGTCCAAATACCTCTCTTCGCCCGAAATAATATATCCTCGATGTCCCGATACCATATCCAATACTTGTTTTTCAATTTGATTGGATAAATTATGGACTTCGATATCGTGGTTTGTAATAAACTTAATCTCTTTATCCATCGAATCGATTCGATCGCTTAGAATAAAAATAGATAACCCCAGGCAAATGATGATAACAAGATAACCTAGTACGATTTTGGAACGAATGCTGAATCTCGTATTGAACATCCTACTCTACTCCCCTATGCCGCTCAGGTATGATGATCTTTGCTATGGTCAAAGACCGTTTATATTATATCATTAACAACAATACGAAAGTACGGAGTGGTCAAACATCTTCACAGCTTAGTCCTATCTAATTCGGGTGCCAAAATAGAAAATGCACCAAGCCAAAACTTTGGCTTAGTGCATTATTTAGTGGTACAGCATCTCCATCAGATCATTGTATTCATCCGATAGTAGCTAATCGTATAATGAGAGAAGGAACTAGAACCCATTAACCTGAAGCGTAAAGCTGGGAGGAATTGATATGACCGCGGAACCATACGATGTTTCACCCCGAATACGGGCTTATTTGGATCGAATACAATATGCGGGCTCCGTTGATGCCAGCCTGGCTACGCTAACTCGACTTCAGGAGCGTCATGTGCTTGCAGTGCCCTATGAGAATCTCGATATTATCAACGGCACTCCTCTTTCTTTAGAGCTAACGGATCTCTATGACAAAATCGTTCTTCGTCGCCGCGGAGGCTATTGTTTCGAACTAAATGCGCTGTACGGCTGGTTGTTAAGAGAGCTTGGTTTTACCGTTACCGATCTGTTTTCCCGCTTCTGGCGAGATGTGCCGGTAACTCCCCCTCAACGCAGACATCAAATCTTAGTCGTGCAATTGGAAGATCACCGTTATCTATGCGACGTTGGAGTCGGCGGAGTCGCCCCTCGCCAACCGATTCGATTAACCGAAGGGCTGAATCAGCAACAAGGCGATGAAATCTATCGATTAATGAGAGACGAGACTTACGGCTGGTTGTTGCAAGAACGCAAAGACGAGCAATGGAGATTGATTTATTCCTTCACGGAAGAACCGCAATTCCCTACGGACTACATTATGGCATCCTATTGGTGCGAGAACTCCCCGGATTCCAATTTCAACAAGGTACCGATAGCCGCTATCCGCACTCCTGAAGGCCGTCATTCGTTAACCGGTAAAGAATTCCGCACATTTACGGACTCGGACGCCACCATTTACACCGCTCAAACGCAAGAAGAGTTTACTTCGGCATTACGAACGTATTTCGGTATCGAGATTGCCGCTTCGACTCGACAGTTCGACTAGACGTTGGGAGGCTATCTCGGCTAACAATGCGGATCCTAGCGGAATACATTCCTCGTTCACCGTGAATTTCGGATGATGCAGGCCGTAAGCCCGATCCGCATTCGTCTCGGGGCCGGACCCCAACCAGAAGAAGCATCCAGGCACAAGGGCTAGATAGACGGAAAAGTCTTCTCCCGCCAACGTCGGCTGAGCGGTCATTCTACGGTCCGAACCGATCACGGTATCTACGACGGCATCTACATGGAGAACGGGGGCATCGTGGTTAACCAACACAGGCACTTGGCGAATGTAGGTTAACCGGACCTTGCATCGATATCCTTCAGCGATTCGATTGACGATACGTTCGATTCTCTCGGGTATTTGCTCTTGAACGCGAGGATCGAACGTACGTACGGTTCCGGTCATTTCGCAAGTTTGCGGAATGACGTTATTCGCGTCTCCCGAACGAATGCTTCCGATCGTTACGACGACAGGCTCGAACGGTGAAGCTTCTCTGCTGATGATCGTTTGCAGCGACATCACGATGGCCGATGCGCATACGATCGGATCAATGCTTTGATCGGGAATCGCCCCGTGTCCTCCTTTCCCTTCGAGAGTAATTTCGATTCGATCGACGGAGCCCATCATCGCCCCGTGTCGGGTCGCGACCATTCCCGCGGGTAAAGTCGGAAGATTATGTAGTCCGTAGATCTCGTTAACGCCGTCCAATACCCCTTGCTCGATCATGGCTTTCGCCCCGGCATTGATTTCCTCCGCCGATTGAAAGATCAAGCGGACCGAACCGTGCAGTTTCCCTCTGTCTTCCGCAAGCAGCTTCGCAGCTCCTAACAGGATTGACGTGTGCGCGTCATGTCCGCAAGCATGCATGATTCCCGGACGTACCGAGCGATAGTCGAGTTCCGTTTCCTCCTGAATAGGCAACGCATCCATATCGGCTCGCAGCGCAACAATCGGGCCTGGCTGCTCGCCGCGAATGTCCGCGACGATTCCATGGCCGCCGACTCCTTCTCGATAGGGAACGCCGATTCGCGTAAGCCGTTCGGCGACTTTGGCTGCCGTTTCGCTCTCTTGAAAGCTTAATTCGGGATGGCGGTGCAGATCTCTTCTGAACTGGATCAACTCTTCCGCGATCGCCTGGCCTCTAAGCAAAATACTCATGACTTAGTCGTGCCTCCCTTACCGTATAGTCGATTCATGATTTTACGGCCTGTGGGCGTTTGGGCTAGACCGCCTTTCGAGGTTTCTCTATGTTTCTCCGGCATGGCCGTACCGACCTCAAGCATGACCCCGATGACTTCATCAGAGGGAATTACGCTGCGCACGCCGGCGAGCGCCATATCCGTCGCGGCCAGCGCGGTTACCGCACCGAAGCCGTTTCTTACGATGCACGGGATCTCTACGAGTCCGCCGACCGGGTCGCAGATGAGACCTAACGAGTTTTTGAGCGCCAAACCTACCGCATGAACGGCTTGCTCGGGCGTTCCTCCGCGAAGCTCGGTAAGCGCTCCGGCCGCCATGCCGATTGCGGAACCGACTTCGGCTTGACAGCCTCCTTCGGCTCCCGACACGAAGGAGTTGTTCGCGATCACGTAACCGATAGCGCCGGCGGCGAATAGCCCATTCACCAAGATCGCATCGTCCCAGCCGAATCGGATCTGAGAGCTGACGAATACGCCGGGGATGATTCCGCAGGAACCCGCCGTCGGCGTAGCGATAATTCGTCCCATCGAGGCGTTCACTTCGGAGACGGCCAGCGCGTAGGCCAGCGCCGAGCAGGCTTCCGAGCCTAACGAAGACGTGTTGTTCTGCAAATGGTTCATAACGCGCTGCGCATCTCCGCCTGTAAGTCCGCTTCGGGATGTCGTGTCTTCTTCGAGTCCCTTGCGCACCGCTTCCTTCATGACTTGATAATACGATGACATCTGTTCAATCACGTGCAGCTCGGTCTTTCCCGTTTCCTGGGCTTGCTCCATGACCATTAATCGTCCGATGGACACCGATTCTTCCCGGCATAACTCAACCAGTTGCTCCAAGGTGGAGAATCTCAAGATGACCCCTCCCTGTTCGTAAGATCGATCACGCATACGCGTTGCACGTTCGATAAACTTTCAATTCGCTCGATCACAGGGCCGGGTATCGCTTCATCACTCTCGATCACGGTCAAGACGTCGCCATTCCTGGATTTGCGATCGACTTCCATATACCCGATATTCATCTTCCCATCCTTGACGATTTCCGTCATCTCCGCGATCATGCCCGGCCTGTCGGCGTGAAAGATCAACAACGTCGGATACACGGCCGTGAATTTCACTTCAAAATGATTGACGTTCAGGATTTCGACGTTGCCTCCGCCGATCGAGCATCCCGTGACTGTTACGGTTCGATCATCGCGCTTCAGAACCATTTTCGCGGTATTCGGATGAACTCCCATCGCTTGTTCCTTATGAAATCTTATGTTGATTCCCGCTTCGGAGGCTAACCGAAGAGCCTCCCTGATCCGCTGATCGTCGGTATCGCAATCCAATAAACCGGCGGCTATGGCGAGGTCCGTGCCGTGCCCCCGGTAAGTATCCGCGAATGATCCGTAGAAGTAAATATCCGCTTCCTCGGGTAATCCGCCGACGATTTGTCTCGCGATTCGTCCTAACCGAACAGCGCCGGCGGTATGTGAGCTAGAGGGTCCGATCATGCTCGGACCGATAATGGAGAAGACGTCCTTGAATCGCAATGCTGAACCCCCCACCCAAGTAAGAACTATTCGTCGGCAAGCCATTCCTGCAGATGAGCGGCGACAAACTCATCGTCATTCAGATGCGGATATTGCGCGTATACGCGATCGATATCTTCCGATTGGCCCGGAGACAGCTTCTCGTCCGGATTAAGGCACCATGTCCCGTTCAATAAGCCTTGCCTTCGCAATACTTCGTGTATACCGGGTATGCATCCTTCGAAATGATGAGCGGGATCGAAGAACGCCGCATTAGAGTCTGTGACTTGAATATTACGCGTGAGCCATTCTTTGGATAATTCCGGGTTGTTCCGAACCGTCTTGATCTCTTCCATCAGCTCGACGGCTTTGTTCGTCCATACCGCCCAATGTCCAAGCAATCCGCCCACGATCGCTTTTTCCACGGGTCTGCCGTCGATATCGAAACGGTAAGTCGTCAATAAATCGGCGATGATATTATCGTCGTTCCCCGTATAGAGGGCAATCTCGTCACGCCTGCTCGAATAACAGACCGCGCGAACGACGTCGATCGTCTGGTAGCGGTTAAACGGCGCCATCTTGATCGCGACGACGTTAGGGATCTCTGCGAATTCGCGCCAAAAATCATAGCTGAAGATTCTGCCGCCGACGGAAGGTTGCAAGTAGAAGCCGATGACGGGAATCAATTCCGCGACGCGCCGAGTTCTCTCCAGAATATCCCGTTCGCTCAGGCCCTTGAGGCCGCCCATGCTGAGAAGCGCCGCTTCATAACCAAGCTCTAACGCGATCCGGGTTTCGTTTAAAGCTTGCTCCGTCGGTCCGCATATTCCCGCGACTTTAATGAACGGGCGCTCAAGATTAGCTTTCGTCACTTCTTCCGCCGCTAATCTCAAGATCGTCTCGTAAAGATCGTGTTCCTTGTCCCGAATCTCGAATTGCGTGGAGTGTACGCCTACCGCGATTCCTCCCGCTCCGGAAGCCATATAGTATCGGGTTAGCGCCCGTTGATGTCTCGCGTCCAGCTTACGATTCTCATCCAAGGCTAGAGGATGAGCCGGAATAACGAGTCCGTCATGAAGAGCTTCGAACAATTCCCGTGACAATGCGTTACCCGTAGCCATTAGAATTTCCCCTTCCGTTCTTGGAAATGAGTCGGCTTGTTCCATGTCGACCCGCCATGTTTCACCCATTCCGCCGTCCAATCGATCATCTGCAGCAAAGATACGGTCGGATAGCCGAATAGTTGATGGGATTTCGATGCGTTGTTCAACAACGCGGTATCCGACTCGACTCCTTCGAAGATCGCTTCCTTGCCGATTCGTTTCGCGAATTCATTAGCCGCCCAGCGTATCGACAAAGTCTCCGGACCGGTAATGTTCATAATGGAAGGCGGGTTGGTGCATTGCGTTAAGCACCTTAGCGCCATCGCGTTGGCATCTCCTTGCCAGATTACGTTAGCGAAGCCCATCGATAGATTAATGCTCCGCCCTTCGTTAATCGCTTTAGCCAATTCCAGAAGCACGCCATAGCGCATATCGATCGCATAATTCAAACGGTACATCACCATCGGCGTTTGGTTCTTATTGGAGTGATATTCGAAGATTCGCTCCCTTCCGAGACAGGATTGCGCATACTCGCCTAATGGCTCGGGCGAGACGGATTCGCTGGCTCCTCCTCCGCTAACGGGCAGGAACGGGTAAATATTGCCGGACGAGAAAACGACGATCCGGGATTCCTTAAACTTCTCCGCTACCCTGCCGGGCAAATACGTATTCATCGCCCATGTGAAATGTTCGTTGCCCGTCGTCCCGAACTTATTGCCTGCCATGTAGATGACGTTCTCGACGTTCGGAAGTCCCTTCAATGCTTCATCGTCCAACAACTCGCAGGAAATCGTTTCGACGCCTGCCTCTTCCAGTTCTCGGCGCGCTTCCGCATTGGAGAAACGGGAAACCCCGATGACGCGTTTGGCTAGATCTCCTTCGCGAATGGCGTTCATTGCGAGCCTGGCTAAGCTCGGGCCCATCTTGCCTCCAACGCCTAACAGAACGATATCTCCATTCACTTTAGCTAAGTCTCTTATTAACGCTTCCGAAGGCTCGGCTAGTTTGGCTTCCAATTCCGCTACCGTTCTCATCGTTCATTCCCCCTATAGATCGTTCATAGCCCTATGATACGACTAAGTTTTATATAAAGACAGGTCTTTATGTTGTCTTTATATAGCCAAGGAAAAGCTCGGGGACGTTTTATAGAGACTTATCCATCAGGAAGGAGAAACGATAAATTTGCCGCGGTCGCCCCTTCGGAACTTTCTCTATTCCGGCGATCTCGACTAATCCGTTGTCGGTCCACAACAGTAACAGACGATGGGCGCTTCTTACGGTGATGTTCAGCATCGAAGCAAGATCATGCACCTTATACTCGTATTTACTGAACTTGGCCATGTGAGTGAGCAGCTTGCTTAAATAAGCGCTAGTCATTCCGGCATCCTCCGCCTTCTTGATCAGCTCCGCATCCGTCGGGGATAAGATCGATTGCACCGGGTCCGCCATCTCGAGCGGGCCGATTAACGTCGAATCTTCCCGTACGATAAAGCAGCTGTTCCCTCCCGCTTCCTTGGCTTTGCGTAGCGCGTTTCTAGCGTTCGTGCCCGCTTCGTTCGCGGAAGTACCGAACCCGATACCCAAGCTTAGAGATAATCCGTAAGATTTATTCGCATCCTTAGCTAGGGGAATCGTCTTGTAACCGCCGGTTTCCCTTTCGAAAATCCCCCTTGTCGTAAAGAACAGGTACTCGTCTCCGCCTAGCGACGTTAAATATCCGTCCAGAGACTCGACGTACCCTAGCACCATTCGGTGAATGTCCAGCTTCAGCTTCTGAATCTCATGTTCGCTCCCTCGCTGCATGACCAGCTTGCCGAAGTCGTCCACGTTAATCATCCCGACGACGATCTGCGATTCTTTCCCCCTGCGAGACTCCGTGGATAGCAACGCTCGTTCCAGCGTTACGATGATGTCTTGTTCGGACGGCACCAACCATTCGTTCGGCGCTTGCATGTCGTTTAACCGATCGGCGACATCCTCCGATCCGGTCAAGGCGATGGTGCAGTTCCCGGCATCCATCTGTTGCTTATGAAACGAGACGAGCTTCTCGGGAGAAGAATACGCAGGTCCATCATGGACAATGACCCGCGTATTTTCCAATCCTAAGTCCTTCAACGTTCTTATGACCATCGCTTTCGTGAGCGTATCCACGGATATTCCGCCTTCAAGCTTTCCCAATTGCATGGCACGGAATAACGCTTTGTATAACCCTGCGCCCGTAAGCGGAATGTAGTGTACGGGCATCGAATGCGGCAGCTTCTCTTTTACGCTTCGATGGGGCAAAGGCCCGGACAGAAGGATGACTTCAACCTCGGAGCTCAGTTGCTCGGCAACGAGCGGCGTCGACTTCTCATGCTCCACAATGCGGACAACGGGCAAGAACGTCGGAAATGATTTAAGGACCGAAAGCGTTTTGTCCACGACCGTCTGCGTTCCGATAATGCCTATCTTGATTTGCAACTACATTCCCCTCCATCGCCTTGCGTGATGTTCACCTTGAAAATGAAGATACTTGCTTAATATAGCGGGATCTGATCAAAAGGAAGTAAATCGCTTGAATGAGAACGAATGTTCCCAATACGAGAAACGATTCCTTGATCAGCGAATACTCGAACATCCGTTGCATGGAGGTCAGGGCAACCGCGCCGTGAACGAAAGCGACGCCGATCGGTACGAAGAATAAAATCAGCAGTTGTTTTGTCAGAATGGAGGATAATTCCCGATCGGTCAATCCTAACTTCGTAATCGCTTTGAATTTCGCCTTGTCATCCGGCATATCGGCGTATAACCGGAAGTACAGGAAGCTGCCGGAAGCAACGAAGAATACCGCGCCGATAAACAAACCGATGAAGAGGATGATTCCGAACACTTGGTTGATCTGGGCCAATTCATAGGCGGCGGATATAAACCGGTCGCTGCTTCCCGAGAACTTCTCCTCCAGCATCTTGCCGATATTTTTCGTTTTTTTCCACTCTGCGACGTCGAACGCATAGAACGTGTCCATGTTCTCGTGCTTCAGTCGTTCGAATCTCTCATCCGATAAGACGTAGTAATTTTCCGAAATCGGATAAGTGACGGAAGGTTGAATGCTGACGGGCACCAGTTCTTGCCCATTCTCGAGCACGACGGTCATCTTCGTAAGAAGTTCGTCTTTCGAAGGATTATCATAATACACCATGACCGTCTCGTCGCCCTTTAAGTCGACCGGTTTCTCGCCAGCCGCAGTCGCAATGGCGTTGAATTCGGCCGCTTTGACTGCATATACGCTGCCCTTCGCATTGGCTAACGACTGAGTAGACATCGAAGCTTGCAGCAGCTTGTAATCGTAACCCGCTTCATTCAGCGCTTTCTCAATCTCGCTTACAGCATTCTGCGCTTGATCTTTAGTCGATCCGGATGCCGTATATTCGAACGCGAACGGTTGTTCCGATGCGAAGGTGTTCGTGACCATCGTCTTGAAGCCGACCAGCGAACCGATAGCCGAGAATGCAACGGTAGATAGGATCGACACCATGAAGAACGTTCTAGCATTATCCTTCATGCGATAGGCCAGATCGGACACGAACAGCATATTCGTTTTGCGCCAGAAGAACGAGCGGTTGTTGCGGCTCTTGCCGATAACGTACACGCTAAGCTGCGTGAATAAGAAATAGGTTCCTACGATCACCATTAACGTGACGGGAATCATCACCATGAATACGACCATTCCCTTGGCGATTAAGGCCATCGCGTAACCGGCGCCAAGCAATACGATTGCGAACAAACTCAGGAGCCTCGATGCTTTCGGCTCTTTCTTCGGCATGTTGCTGCCTTTAATCAAGTCGATCAGCTTGTTGCCGCGAAGGATGATCACGGTAAACATCGAAATGACGACGAACAAGACGAGGAATGCGGCAAAGGTGAGCCCCAAGGCTTCCAAAGGCATATAGAACGGCAACGATTCGTCCAGACCAAGCAAGTTTTCGGCCGAGAGCAGCATGAGTTTGGCCATAACAAGCCCGAGCCCGATGCCCGTAACCGTAGCCGATAAACCGATTAAAACATTTTCAAGGAAAACCATTCCCCTCAGCTGCGTATCGGTCATTCCGAGCATAACCATCAAACCGAATTCTTTTTTTCTCGTCTTCAGAAATGCGCTCATCGAAAACAGCACGAAGAAAAACGAGAAAGCGTAGATCAATCCTTCGGCGAAATGCATAGCCGTCGAGACGTTGTTGTGGACGTTCCCGTTTTCCATATCCGGATGAAAAGCGAACACGGCATAGACGAAGAAAGCCATGACGGAGAAGGCGCTGCTTAGAAAATAGGCGGCGTACGTTCGCTTGTTGCGCAGGACGTTGTTAAACGCGAATTGTCGAAAGGTCATGCGCGTTGCCTCCCATCAGCGACAATACGTCGATAATCTTCTGGAAGAACGCTTGCCGGCTTTCCCCACGATTAACCTCATTAAATAACTGCCCGTCTTTGATGAAAATAACCCGATGACAATAGCTCGCCGCAACCGCATCATGCGTGACTAGCATCATCGCCGTTCCTTCATCGCGATTAATTGAGCTTAACGTCTCCATGACGTCCTTGGCGGCTTTGGAATCCAAGTTTCCGGTTGGCTCATCCGCAAACAAAAATTTCGGCGAATGAATCATTGCCCTGGCGATTGCGGTCCGCTGAGCTTGTCCCCCGATATTTCGTAAGTCCGTTTCTTCAGAATCGCTTCAATCCCCAGCTTCTTGGCGATCGCTGCGACTTTCTCCTCCATAACCTTGACCCGTTCGCCCTCTAACGTAAGGGGCAAGACGATATTTTCTTCCACCGTTAACGTGTTCAGCAGATTGAAATCCTGGAATACGAAGCCGAGTTCCTTGCGGCGAAAACGGGCAAGCTCGGCTTTCTTAAGCTTGTGGGGGTTACTGCCGTTAATGAGAACTTCGCCGGTCGTAGGCGTATCGATCGCGGCCACCAGGTTCAGCAGCGTCGTTTTCCCGCTTCCGGACGGACCCATGATGCCGACGAATTCACCTTGTTCAATCGATAAGCTAATATCGGTCAGGGCTCTGGAAGGAATCTTACCGCCGTAGATTTTGTTTAACTGATGTACTTTAAGCATCTCCATTTACGTTCTCTCCTCTAGCGTTAAGCAGCTCGTAGTCCGCTTCTAAACCGAGTGTAACGGATGGAATAAAACCGCTCTATCGATTTGCCTTTCATCTCCCTTACAGCTATGTAAGGTATGAATTGAAGGTAATGCGAACTAACGTTCCCTCTCCTACCTCCGACTCAAGCTCTATTCCGTGGCCAAGGCGGTTGGCGATCTCTTGCGCGAAATAGAGTCCCATTCCGGTAGATTCCCGATATTGGCGACCGTTATCCCCCGTATAGAAAGGTTGAAAAATGCGTTTGCGGTCGGATAGCGGAATGCCGATCCCGTAGTCGCGGACTTCCAGGTAGGCTTCAGAGCCCGTAACGGCCGAAGTAAAAAAAACTTTCTGATGGGATTCGGCCGAGTATTTGATCGCGTTCGTGACGAGCTGACCGATCATGAAACCGAGCCATTTCGCATCGCTCTCGACGGAAAGCCCGGGGTCCACTTTCAGATCGGGGTACACCTTGCTGACGATAAACAAACGTTTGTTCTCATGTATGACATTCTCGATCAGCGCACGCAGGTTGACAGGTTCGACCTTGAAGTCGCGTTCGAACGTTTCTAGCCTTGCCGCGTACAGAACCGTTTCGAACCCCTTCTCTAATCTGTCCGTTTCCTCTAAAATGCTTGCCGCCCGCGGATCGTTCCCTTCCTCCATCATTAACCGAATGACCGATAACGGAGTTTTCATCTGATGCACCCACTGATTCATGAACGCCAGATGATCGTTGCGGGATTTCTCCGCTTGCTTGAGCTGCTGTTGGTAATGTCCGTATTGCGCTTGAAGCAGCACGTCGACCGCTTCGGATAACGGCGCCGTACCGCCTCCGTGAATGGATTCGTCTAACGTTTCCATAGGAGAGGAAAGTTTAACGTAGAGCGATTTGTGCGTCGCGTATCGGTACATCAAATAACCGGAGAGCAATACGAGTCCAAGGAAGATCGAATAAAGACCCGTTAACAGATTGCGATAACCGTCCAACCAGTAAATCAGGAGAATGATGAACAATTGAATGATATGTAGAAAGACAAGCGGCAGATGCTCGCGCAAGAACAGCTTCATCGGTTACTTCCTATTCTCCCATACGGGCAAAAGTCTGTAGCCGGATCCCCTGACGGTATCCAATCCATCCTCGATGCCGAATTCCTGAAGCCTCTTCCGCAAGCGGGTAATGTTCACGTTTAACGTATTCTCGTCAACGAAAGCCTGATCGTCCCATAGTTTCTCCAACAAAACTTCCCGACTGACGACGCGCGGGGTTTCGGATAAGAGAATCTCGAGCAGGACGGATTCTTTCTTCGTTAACGTCGAGCGGTTACCGTTAAGCTCTAACTCCAATCGTTCCGGATAGAGCACCAGACCGGAGTGCTTGACCACCCGCTCCTCCGTATTCGTCGCGTATTCGCCGTAGGAGCGTCTTAATTGACTGCGGATCTTAGCCATTACGACTTCCAAGTGGAACGGCTTCGTGACGTAATCGTCTCCGCCGTATTCGAGCGCCATCACTTGATCCATTTCTCCCGATCGCGCGGATAGAAATAAGATCTGACACATGGAGACGGAGCGGATTTGCCTGCACCAATAGAACCCGTCGAATTTAGGCAAATTGACGTCCATCAAGACGAGATGCGGATCATAGGACTTGAAAAACTCAAGAACGTTGCCGAAATCTTCGACGACGCCCGTATCGTAACCGTACTTCTCCAAGTTCGTCTTCAGAATATCCGAGAGCTTCGGATCATCCTCGCAGATCATGATGCGATGCAATGCGGTCACCATCCTTTCCTATGTAGGAGCAAGTCCCGACGGAGGTCGGGGTTTCTTCTCGACTATCGTCTTGAGAAATAACTCAACTTTGGTGCGTTATCCGGCTAACGCGATTGCATTAACATGAGGTTATATCCATTGTTCGCCAAGAAGGAGTTGCCTTCAATGAAAGAAGAAGATATCTATATCGTGTTGACCGGTACGGGAACTCTGTTCAGTCAGACGATCAAATGGTTTACTAAAGCTCCTCTGAACCATGCCTCCCTTTCGTTCGACCAAGATTTAAAGGAAGTATATAGCTTCGGAAGAAAGAAGGTCAACAATCCGTTCTTGAGCGGCTTCATACAAGAGAATTTCCAAGCGCCTTTCTTACATCAAGCGCACTGTGCAGTATATCGTTGCAAGGTTGGATCCCATAACTACGAGAGGATGTATCAATTCGTAACCGAGATGAGGAAAAATCGGGAGCGGTATAAGTATCATCTGCTGGGATTGATAGGCGTTCTGATCAACAAAAGAATACCGCGCCAGGATGCGTATTTCTGTTCGCACTTCGTCGCTTCGGTCTTAGAGCAAAGCAGCTTTCGCCCGTTGAATAAACCGGCGCATTTCGTGACCCCGGAAGACTTCGCGAACACGTTATCATCGAATGAAATCTACCGAGGCACGGTTTCGGGATATTTTAATCAATTTCACAATGAAAGACAACGTGTCCTAACCGCGTAGTCGGCAAACTACATTGGCGATTACGCGGATCAACGGTCTTTGAGCTTTTGCTCCACCGATTGCAGCTTTTGCTCCATCGTCCCATGCTTGTCCCTGCGATCGTCGATCGTAATCGAAGTGGATACTCTCATAGCGCCATTCTCGAACGGAACTTCATGCATTCGTCTAACTACGCTTAATAAATCCTCCAAGTCTCCCTCGATAATCGTGCTCATCGGCGTTAATTGAAATTTGACCCTTTCGCTATTTTGCTCTAACACCTGGTGTACGGCAGCAACGTAATCGCTGACGCTTGGAGTACCTGTTCCTAAAGGAACGATCGTCACTTGCACGATGGCCATGATTAAATCTCCTTTATCGCTCTACTGTTGATTATGATACGGGCATTGCCGGGCTACAAAATCGGGTTTAACTTCTCTCTCCTTTAATTCGCCCCGATTCCAGATCGGAGTCGCTGCCGGAGACATCGGCGGAATTAGCCATGACCAACGCGCATTTACGCTACGGCCATTCTCTTCTTCGCGCTTCATGAACCTCATGAACTGCTCCGCGGCCGTATGGTGATCGACGATACTTACTCCGTTCGACTTATAGGAGTGAATGACGGCCGCGTTCAATTCAAGAAGCGCTCGGTCTTTCCACAAGGTAGTGTTCGTGCTCCGGTCCAATCCGAGCTTATCGGCGATAGCCGGCAGTTCATCGTAACGATCGGCGTCCGACAAGTTGCGCGCCCCGATCTCCGTTCCCATGTACCAACCGTTAAACGGCGCAGCCGTATAACGAAGACCGCCGATATCCAGCACTTGGTCCGATAGAATCGGAACGGCGTACCACTTTAAGTTCAATTCCACGAAATTGGCGATCTCGGGATGCACGATTTCAACTTCTTTAATATAAGCTTCCGGTATCGGGAACCAACGGGGCTCACGCTCATTGATCTGCACGACAAGCGGCAAAATATCGTATTTCGTTCCTTGTCCTCGCCAACCGAGCCGCAAAGCTTCATTCGTAAAAGCAATGGAAGCGGGATCTCCGACGATGCCGCTCGGAGTGTTGTAACCCGCGTATCGGATAAGCTGGTGGTTCCATATCCGAATGCTTTCGCCATGCGCTTGCTCGGGAGAGAATACCGTAAGAGTCGGCTTTATTCGGCCGTTGTTCGTGGCGTAAGCTATATGTCTTAACAAGGCATCCGCTACGGCTTCCTCCGTAGTCGCGCCTCTCTCGTCGATCACCTCTAAGGATTCCCAGAACAATCTGCCGATACAACGGCTGTTGTTGCGCCAAGCCAATCGTGCTCCATAGGTAATTTCTTCGATCGTATGGCGGTATGTTCCGGTTTCTCTGAGCGAACGCGCGACTTCTGTCAGTCTGATCTCGCAATCTTCCGAGCTGCGCCCCGTCTCTTCATGGAACAAACGAATAAATTGTTCTGCTTCGCGTTCTATCGTTGTAGTGTTGGTATTCATATCATTAATGGCATTAATCATGTCGTCGTCTCCAGTTGGTTTACATAACATAAGTTATGATCTATTGGTTAACATAATTTTTATTATGAACATTATCTGTTTTGGTTTTTCTTAAGTTTTCGTCGATCCCAGTAACTAAGAAGGATCCACAGGATCGTACCTGCGATGTAGATTGGAAAAACGATAACGATTAACGTCGCGAAGTCTCCGAGGTCATCCCATTCCCCCGTATTCCGCAACACCGCGTTAAGAAGCACTACGATCCCGATCGCATAGATCAAGAATGGCCACCATTTTCTTTTCCATGCGGCAATCAAGGGTAACAACAACATAATCATCCACGTCACGACGTATACAGGACCGTTCATCGTATCTCCGCCCTTTCGTCTTGCGGAATCGCAGGTCCCCTTCATTGTATCAAAATCGAGCATGCGTCGCATCGGATCATGGGTAATGATGAAATATCGTCAATAGTCCGATTATTATTGGGGGCCACTACTCTTGAATATTTCTATAACACCCTTTACAGTTAAAATATACCGAACGAGGTGAACCGAACCAATGAATCTGCAGAAGCGCAAAGACCGAGAAGAACTCGACCAACGAATTCCGAGGATGCCTTGGTACGTAGAGAAGTTCATGAATTATAAGCTTCCCGATCTCTCCCCCTCCTCCTTATTGGAGTATATCAGAGATTACGAAGCCTTTCTGTCGTGGTTAATGGCGGAAGGCTTAACTGCTGCCGATAAAATGTCCGAGATCCCGCTTATCGATCTGGAACGACTGCATATGGACAGCGTCGATAACTTCCGTATGTTCCTCGCGACGAAACGGGACAATGCCAACACGAAGACGACGATCTCTCGCAAGCTCTCCTCCCTGCGTTCGTTGTTCCATTATTTAAGCCAAATTGCCGAAGACGAGGAGTTTTATCCGCTCCTCAAGCGCAACGTCATGGCTAAAGTATCCGTTAAACGAACGCAGAAGCCTAAGGATACCGCCGCTAAGCTGGAAGGAAAATTGCTGCAAGAACAAGAAATCATCGAATTTATTAACTACATTAAACAAGATTACGCGCACGATGTGGCTACGAACAAACAAGCCATCTATTCCCATGAACTCAACCGGATCCGCGATTGCTGCATCGTCAGTCTCATTCTTAACTCGGGGCTTCGGGTGTCCGAGCTCGTCAATCTGAACTTGGATGACGTCGATTTCAAGAAACGGCTAGTTTACGTCTATCGCAAAGGGAAGAACGACGATACGTTCAAGACGCCCGTCTACTTTCGACAAGATGCCATCAGCGATTTAGAGGAATATCTAAATCAACGGGAGTCGCGTTATAAAGCCCCGAAGAGAGAAAAAGCGCTGTTCTTAGCGATCGCTAACGGGAAAAAAGAAGGTTCTCGCATGACCAAACGCGCTATTCAGGAGATGGTCATGAAATACGCGAGACGGTTCGGCAAGCCCTACCTTTCGGTACATAAGCTACGGCATTCTTTCGCCACCGACTACTATTTAAGCAATGATCTCTACAAGACGCAGGAGCAGCTAGGCCATGCTTCTCCGGAAACAACCCAGATCTACGCGCATCTCACCGACAAAACGATGGCCGAAGCGATCGATCGCCGCAAAGCGGAGGATGGTCAGCGCTGAGTTTGATTTTTTAGAGAACCCACTTCCGATTTATAGAAGTGGGTTCTTTGGGTGTGGGTTTTCTTTGATAGATTGACGTATTAATACGATTATGCATAAACGCAACTGTGCGATAAAGCACACCTTTATTACTCAATTACCGCACCATAGTTTACATAATTAAAATTATGATCATATGTTGTCTTCATGCTAGAACTATTGAATGACTCAGATCGCCCGAACCAACCGGATCATTTCCAAGCTTCCCTTCAGCGCCATAAGTACAATCATTATCTTCAGCCAAGAGATCACGTCCGGCTGATAGATGGTTGCAATATGCCATACCGGCACGACTTGAGTCATGCTCAATGTCAGAATAATAAACAGACCTGCAAAATTCAGAACAATTTTTGATATCACTTGGATCGATAATTTATAATAGCCGGAATTGTCAGAGCTCAACGGTCCAAGGCAGCGCTTCGCAGTTCGTGCGGTCGTGTACAGTAACCATGCGCTAAGTAAGAATATTAAACCGTTTACAAGCCAATATTTCTGCGAAATGCTTAGAAAAGATCCTCCCGTCGGTTGATCATTCAGCATGTTTATCACCCCGGAAGCGATGTGCGTAGACGTGATGATGTGCGATTTGAATAAAGTGGAATCGATCGCGTCTAGCACGTTAGCGAACACGATAACTCCCAATTGTTGTTCGGGTACGATATACGTTTGGGCTTGGAAACCGATCGAGCCCCCCGGTTGACCGATAACCGGCATCCCGTTAATGCGACCTGTCATCCAACCCATGGCGTACGTTCCCGGAACAGGCTCGGTCTGCATAAGTCGAATACCCTCAGAAGAAAGCACGGTATGATCTTCATATCGGCCGCCGTTCATTTGAGCAATCAAGAAATGGCTCATGTCCTCCGCGCTTGTATAGAGATAACCGGCCGGCGCATCCCCCGGAATATAAACATAGGGGCCGTCGTAGGGAACATTGTAACCGAATATTCGTCTGTATGGCGTAGCCAGTCCATGTTCGGATGCTTCATCCAGCGTGACGAAGCTGTTATTCATAGACAAAGGACTGAATATATGCTCCTTCACATAGTCGCCATAGGACTGTCCGGATACTTGTTGCACGATATAGCCGAGCAGAACATAATTCGCGTTCGAATACCTGTAGGGGTGTTCGGTTTGCTTGGCGTGTTTTAAAAACTTTTCAGCGTAAGACAAAGCGTTATTCTCAATAGCATCTTCTTTTTGACCGTTGACGCTTGACAGCGTGTTGCTAAAAGTCGAGATTTGGGTGAATCCGCTTGTTTGGTTAAGTAATTGACGTACCGTAATGAACGCTGCACCGTTATATTTAGTGGGGATGTAGCGTTGTATGGGCGCATCCAAGTCGATTTTTCCTGCTTCGGCAAGTTGCAGAACGGCCATAGCGGTAATCGACTTGCCTATCGAACCTAATCCGAAAGGGGTTTCGACTGTTACGGGACGGCCCGATGAATCGGCTTTACCATATCCCTTAAGGTAAAGAATGCGATCCTTCTGTACAATCGCGAGAGCCAGCCCCGGAATGCGTTGTCGTTTCATTTCACGAGCGATATATGCATCTAACTCGGAGTAGACTGGAGTTCCTGGTCGCTCTACTTGCATGTTTCCATCGCTTCGCGTCGAGGCGAATAGAGGGAAAACGAACAGACCGCATAAGATTATAGCAATTATTCTCTTTCTCGTTTTCATTCCATCCGATCCCTTCTTACCTTACTGTAAATTACCCGAATTTTACCGAATTGCATAAAAGCTCTGAAGGCTAATGCCGCAAATCTTTCTTGCGAATCAGAACCAGACAAAGCACGGCGCCGATTGCCAGAATCAAAGAGGCGATCTTGATAATATCGATCGTTCCGTCCACGAAGGATTCGCGAGCAATGTCGCGGTATGTGTCAAACAGCGGGTCTTTCTGGAAGATAGCGGCAAACTCCATGCCCGCCAGACCGTTGCTGCCTGCAATCGGGCCTGCCGACTCGATCGCTTGAATCGCTTGCTCCTTCGCCGATTCATCAAGCTGGCCGTTCTGCAAAGATTGGATTCGGTCCGTAACAAGAGAAGTGAATCGACTGGACAGTATGGCCCCATAGAGGGCAATGCCGAATGCGCCGCCCATCTGCCGAGCCACATTGCTCATGCCGGATGCCATACCCGCACGTTGCGCCGGTACCGTTCCGATTGCCAAGTTAGAGATAGGCGGATTAATCAATCCGCTCCCGATTCCGGCAATAATAAATCCGGGCAATAGAACAATCCAATGGGCGGGATCGTTATGATGCGATAGGAATGACATCGAATAAACCCCGATCGCCAGCAATGCCATAGAGACAACGACGAGCCGTTTCGGGCTTGTTTTGCCCATCAATGCGCCGGACAACGGACCGAATAGCAGAGCCATTGCGGTAAACGCGATGAGCTTAACGCCTGTCTCCAGCGCATCCAAGCCAAGAAAGCTTTGCAGGTAAATGCTGAGATTGAACAACAACGCATACATACCGGCGCTCAGACAAAAGGCGGCAATCGCGGAACCCGTAAAGCTGGGAATTTTGAATAAGCGAGGATCGACCATCGGGTGCTTTAATCGCAGTTCGCCTAGGATGAATACGACGAGAGCAAGAATGGAAACTCCGAGCAGCCGCCACACCTCCGGAGAGGTCCAGTCGTTGCCTTTATGATTGACCTGTATCAATCCGTAGATGAGACAAAACATGAAGACGGTGAAGGCAATGAACCCGAACAGATCGATTCGGCGAGCTGCAGTCTCGTCCTTGGACTGCTTGACGGCCCATAACGAGAGTAGAATCGCCACGATACCGACGGGAATGTTCACATAGAAGATGGATTCCCACCCGATATGCTTAACCAGAATACCGCCAATTACCGGGCCGATCCCCGTAGCCAATCCGCTTACGCCGCCCCATATTCCGATTGCGATTCCGCGCTGCTTCCCGCTGAACGTCGCCGAGATTATCGCCAGCGATAACGGCGTCATTGCGGAAGCTCCTAGACCTTGAATGCCTCTCGACAAATTCAGCATCGTAATATCGTCTGATAATCCGCATAACAGCGATCCGATTGTGAATACGGCTATACCCAACATAAATAGCGTCTTCCGTCCGAATATATCGCCCATCCGGCTCGTTGTAACCAGCGCCACGGCAAATACTAAGGTATAAGCGTTAAGTATCCATTCCAACCCGGAGAAATCCGTTTGAAGATCGCTTTGTATAGCTGGCAAAGCGACATTCACGATCGTAACGTCCAGCAAAGCCATGAATAATCCGAGACATACGGCGACGAGCGCCCACCATTTTTTCTCCGCGTCCTTATCCGCCTTACCAGTCGTCGGCATAACCATTCCTCCTCATCCCCGCTTTAAATCAAATGTGTGACATGCTAAAATGAAATTGCATGTATCGATTATAAAAAAATGGTGGTGACATGTCAAATGCATTTTACCTATTACGAGTCGTTATCCGTAAATCTCGCGGTCGACCTCATTAATACGCTTTGTCCCGTCACGGATACGGATAATTTGTCGACGCCTGAACAATTAACGCAATTTCTCGTCGAGAGCGAGAAGCATGTGCTGGATTTGGTATCGGAAAAGAATAGAGGCTTGGATGGGGATGCCGTCATCGCTGTCCTTCGAAATACCGTTCAATCGTGGCACGTTCGTTCAGAGGATGTTGAGAACGTGCGAGCTCTCAGAAAATCCTTGCGCACGGCGTTCGAGCTGGCCAAAGAACAGAAAGCACAGGATATTGCGGTGCTCTTGAACGAGCGGTTGCGTTTGAGCGGGGCGACGCCAAGAATTAGCTGGCACCATGGGCCCTACCATCTGCATTTCGAATCGGCGGAGGATGGGTGCGCTCATTGGTTGGCTACGACGACCGCAATGGGGCTCGCTTTTGTATTGATTGAATTCGGAACGGAGAGATTCGGAATTTGCGCCTCTGCTTCTTGCCAGAAAGCCTATATCGATACATCCAAAAATAAATCCAAGCGTTACTGTTCCGAGGCATGCGCTCACCGTGAGAGCGTGGCGGCTTTCCGTAAACGCCAACGTTCCAAGAACTAGACATGACCCGCTTACCTCTATAAGGCCGACTCAGTGTTACTTGCAACTGCTTTCCCCGACTTCTTGATTGCAAACTGTTGAACGGAAAAGCCAAAGAGGGCAGCAACTACAACCTGTTGCTGCCCTCCGACCCGCATCCGGCGGCGGGCCTCCTTGTCAGTTAACCGTAATCTTCGATTAGCGATATTTTTCCTTCTTCAATTCGAAATACGGATTTCCCTTTCAGTTGCATCCTATCCCCCGCTATTAATCCATTCGGCAAATCAACGGCCAGTATACCTTCATAATCAATTATCGCTTCAATTTTGCCGTCTATGGCACGCCAATCTATGATTGTCTGACGACGGCTTGAGAAAATCTTAGTCGAATTTTCCGCGAGCTTTCTAAACTCTTGGACACCATGGGTCTCCACGTTCACTACACCATTCGAAAAATTTCTGAACAAGATATCCTTATGTAAGAGATTAATCATCCCCGGGACATCTAACGAATTATAGGCCTCGACATAGGTATCAATGATTTCTTTGGTCTCTGAACAAATGAAAGTCATAATCGCTCCTTAATGAAAAAGAATATATAGAAAGATGAGATATAAAGATGCTCGATCTCTAATTTCGACCAGAAATCATTTCTTTCCTGCCGCTGCGGCCATAGTTTTCACTCAGTCATCCGCCGTTCCCCCTGCATCCTGCTGCCGTCTCCACAGCCGGGCATACAGGCTATTATACGTAAGCAATTCGTCATGACGGCCCTGCTCCACGATCCGCCCCTGATCCAGCACGACAATCCGGTCGGCATTCTGCACGGTCTTGAGCCGGTGAGCGACAACGATGACGGTTCGGCCTCGAACAAGCCGATCTATCGCTTTCTGAATCTCCGCTTCGTTTTCGGGATCGAGAGAAGCCGTTGCTTCATCGAGTAGAATGATCGGCGCGTTTTTCAGTATCGCCCTGGCAATGGAAATTCGCTGTTTTTCGCCGCCCGAAAGCGTGCTTCCGCCTTCTCCTACCCTCGTGTCGTAACCGTTTGGCAACTTTAGGATAAAATCGTGACAACATGCAAGGCGCGCCGCCTCCTCGATTTCCTCGCGCGTAGCGTCGCTTCGTCCGAACCGGATATTGCCTTCGATCGTATCCTGAAAGAGATACACATCCTGAAACACCATGGATACTTTGCGCAGCAACGCTTCCGGGTCCATGGCTTGAATATCCTCTCCGCCCATCGTCACTGTCCCCTTTTCCGGGTCGTAAAACCGGGCAATAAGCCGAAGAATCGTACTTTTACCGCTACCCGAAGGTCCGACCAATGCGGTGAAGGAGCCTGCAGGCATGCTTACGCTCACGTTTCTCAAGACCGGTTGATCCCGATAGCCAAACGTAACCTGTTTCAATTCGACATCATGATCCGCTGGGGGCTGCCGCTCTCCTTGCATGATCGGCTCCCGCAAAAGCCGCACGATGCGTTCGCCCGCTTGCTCGAGATAGCGAATCTCCGCATATCCGGCGAGCGCTGTCGTCAGCGGATCGAATATTCGGGTTCCGATGATCAGGAATGCCACGAAGGTGACGACATCCAGACTTCCGACGAGCAGCAGATGAACGCCGGCCATGACCATCAAGGTCAACCCGGCACGAATACAGGTAACCGCCCCTATTACGATCGGACCCAACATTCCTTCGAGGCGGATGCTCTGCCGCATCAATTCCCTGAAAGACCTTTCAAGTCGGGCAAACCGTACACCGGTCAAGTTATAAGCTTTGATCACCCGGATTCCGTTCAAATATTCTTGCAGCCTATTGGATGCTTCTATCTTGGCTCGCATATGCCGCTTACCGAGTTTGCGCTGAATCCCCGAAGTCAAGAGCACAAGCAGGATGGCTACCGGAAGCGCCGCGAACAGGCAAAGCGCCAGGCGCCAGTCGAGGAAAAACAGGCCGATCAAGGCCAGAACCGGCATGACGGCGGCTCCGATCATCTGCGGAACCAAGTGGGAGATGCCATGTTCCAGCATCGCGAAGTCGCCCACCAGCATATTGGATAGCTCGCCCGGATCTCGCTTGTTCAGGTACCCGAGCGACAACTTGCGCAAATGCTCTGCAAGCAGCGATCGTCCGTCCGCCGCCGCGCTATACGCATCGCGGTATTGGGCACGATAGGCGGGAATTTCGCAAACGAACAAGAGAATAAGCGAAACCGCCAGACCGCCGCACACCCACCAAAGCCGTGCCGTATCGAGCGGCAGATCGGGATGGACAAACGGGTTAAAGATCAATTTTGCAGCTCCTACGAGCAGCATAAATGGGATTACGCCAGCCAGATTGGCAGTGGTCGTGTAAAAAACAGGTTTGATCAACGAGCGCGGATTATCCGCCGTAATGTTGTTTAGCACGCTCATGTTCATCTTCCACCTCCTCTTTACCCATATGCCATTGTGCCGCTTGGCTATAGGAACGCCACATACGTCCGTACAAGCCGTTAGCCGAGATGAGGGTTTCATGCCTTCCCCGCTCGACGATTCTCCCGCTTTCCATCACGAGAATTTGCTCCGCATCCCGAATGGTGGACAGGCGGTGAGCGATAACGATGACCGTCTTGTTTTTCATCAACGCTTTCAACGCCAGTTGCATCTCATGCTCGTTCTCGGGATCGGCAAATGCCGTAGCTTCATCGAGCATAAGGACGGGAGCGTTTTTCAGGATCGCTCTGGCCACGGAGATTCGCTGTTCTTCTCCGCCGGACAAATACACGCCTCCTTCTCCAATCAAGGTGTCATATCCGAGCGGGAGGTTCCCGATGAACGCTTGGCACTGCGCCGCCTTCGCCGCGGCGTACACATCTTCCGTCGACGCGTCCGGCCTTCCGATCGCGATATTGTTGTACACGGTGTCGTAAAACAAAAACGATTCCTGAAACACGAACGCGACGGTGTTCATCAGATCAGAAGTCGCGATTTCGCGGATATCCACATCGCCGATGCGAATCTCCCCCGAGTTCACGTTCCAAAAACGAGGCACTAGGTTGGCCACGGTCGACTTTCCCGCTCCGGACGGGCCGACGAGCGCCGTCACTTCCCCTTGGCGGGCGGTGAAGGAAATGTCCGTAAGGGCATCGTTATTCCCCAAGTCCTTTCCATACGAAAAATAGACATGATCGAATGAAACATCGAATGAAGTCGGTTGCCGCGAACGTTCAGGTTCCGGAACTTGCCCTTCCGACAATATGCGGTCGACGCGCTGAACGCCTTCATGAATATCCCTGAGCGTTTCGGCAAGGAACATGATTTTGAACATCGGGGTAGATATACTCGGAGCCATGACCAAGAAAAACAGCAGAACGGAGGCGAAGGCGACGCCCCCCGGATCGCGGCTCAACAGAAACACCCCGACAGGCAAAATAAACGCGGCAATCGAGCCGAGCATCACTTTGAAAATCAAAGTTCCCGTTTGAAACTGATTCGTTAATTTCACGCCATAGTCACGATAGCGAATCATGTCCTGATAAAACTGTCGAAACGAGTGCACGGTTTGCCCGAACACTTTGACAGCCGGCATCCCCCGCACATATTGGACGGCGGAAGCATTCATCCGTTCCAACGAATCATGGCATTGTTTGAGATTTTCTCTCGTCGTTGACCCGCTGATCAGCGCGATCTGAACCGTGAAACCGACGATAATCGGCAAGATGCACGCCAGCGCCAGCCAAACATTCAGCGTAAACATTACGACGAACATCAACATCATGGTCACGGCAGCATGAACGAGATCCGGCAAATGATGGGCAATGAACGTTTCCGTTTTCTCCACGTTTTGTTCCAGCGTTTTCTTGATGGCACCCGTCGATTTGCCGTTTAGCCAGCCAAGCGGAAGTTTGCCGATATGGTCGGCAAGCTTGACTCTGAGACCGTAAAGAATACGAAAAGCGGCGATGTGCGCAATCATTCCTCCCGCGTACGTCGTGATCAAGCCGGTTGCAAAGCCGATTAGAGCGATAATGCCCCAACGGATCATTTTCTCTCCGTCCGCCGAAGCCGGGAACGCCGCGTGTTCCAACAACTCTTTCAGAATGAAAAAGACGGAAGCGTAAGGCACCAGCATGCAAACGGCGCTAAGCGAACATAACAAACCGGAGACGATCATCAGTCCGCGCTTCTCTCCGGCGATTTCCAGCAATCGGGTCATCCCCGTTTTATTTGACATTATTCTCTTTCCCCTCAGCGGCGGTTTAACTCGGCTAAGTCGCCTACGGCGCCAATAACGGAAGCGTATCGCATGGTTTGTCTCTGAATCGGCTCATAAGACGGCCATGGGATGGAGACGCCCGGGTTGCCGGTTCGAATAAATCCAATCCAAGCGCTTTGAATAACGGACGTTAAATCAGCAACAACCTCAGGATTAGCGCCTTGCAATATCGGTACATTCTTGTAGGATTCGAAATTCCCGAATATAAACGGCAGTTCTAGCCCATGGCAGGCTTTAAAAGGAGAACCGAACGGTGCCCAATCCAACTGATACACCCAAGTACGCGAGCCGGTATTATGAATGGCATCCGCTAACCTTAGAGAGGGAAGCAGGAAAGTATAGTCAGTAATCAAGTCAGATACCAGATCGATAGTCGTACTGCCGGGTCGTCGACGGCGGTATCGCTCGATTACTTCTGCTTTCCCGGTCAAAGCAACGAAACGCTCGTTAACCAAAGCCGGATCGAGGACTTTAACGTTTCCCAGAAGAATATTTGCTTCCTCTCTATTGGTACCCAAAATGAGATCAATACCTGCTTCGCCGGCACCTATTGCCGACATCTCGATAAATCGATCTACCGTAGAAAGGGAATCGATTACAGGCATAAAAGGGAGATTAATTTGACCGAAGCGCTCAATTTCCTGAGCCAATTTTACCGTTGCTTGGATGATCCGAGTAGGTGACAAGGTATTCAATTGAGCGATAATTTCTTGCGGATTACTCTGATTCACATTTAAGATTTCCAGCAACCGGCTCCCATTTTCAGTTGCTTTTGCTACCGATAATGGAGCAAGACTCGCGGGCGCGCTCTGTAAAATCGCTCTTTGGAAAAGACCTCGCGCCTCTCCCATGGCCAACAGGCACATAATGGCATGGGCTCCCGCGGATTGCCCCATGACCGTAACCCGATCGGGATCGCCGCCAAAATGCGCAATATGATCCTGAACCCATTTGAGAGCCTCGAGGATATCGGAAATTCCCATTTTCCCATCGCTAACCCCCGGAAAATGCAAGAATCCAAAAGCGCCGAGCCTGTAATTGACGCCTACGGTAACTAGATTTCCATCCTTGGAAAGCTCCTCTCCATCGTACCAGTCCAGCGACCCGGCCCCGGTCATATAATGTCCGCCATGCAACCAAACGACAACGGGACGTTTCTCATGATCTATGGCAGGGGTTGTGATCGTGAGCGATAAGCAATCTTCCCCTTGAGGCGGCTCGGAAGATTCTCCGATGGCTTGACGTAATGGAGAAGGCGGTTGCGGAGCGATAAAGCCATGATGACTTGCATCTCGAATTCCGGTCCATGCAGAAACAGGGCGTGCCTGCGAAAAGCGATACTCTCTCTCGGGCGCGTCGGCATATGGAACTCCGCGAAACTGAATGACCTCATTTTTTCGAATCCCTTGAAGCGAGCCAAGAGAAGTTTGTACGATACATGATTCGTTTTTCATAGAAGGGTGCTCCTTTTCTTAAAATGATATAGACGTTCCGCGATTACGGATAGAAATCGTGGATTAAAGTCTCCTTTCGCAACCGATACTACGGAGCCTATGTGAACTTAACATGAACCAAATGGGATTAAATGTTAAAAAGACGAACGGATTGTTCGCCTTTTCTCTCAGTCGGAATTCGATTGTAGGGGTCGAGTTACATGGCCGGCAGATAAACGGAAACCTCCGTGCCTTTGCCTGCGGTGCTGTCTATCTCGACCCGGCCTCCGTGCAATTCGACAACGCGCTTTACGATCGCGAGTCCAAGCCCGCTTCCCCCCGCTTCGCGGTTGCGTGATTTATCGGCCTTATAGAAACGTTCGAAAATTCGCTTGCGGTCATCAACGGCAATTCCGATTCCCGTATCCCGAACGACGACTCCGATTTCGCCGTTTCCGGATTGAAGCTCGATGGAGATATCGCCGTCCTCCGGAGTAAATTTAATGCAGTTGCCGAAAATATTGAGCCATACCTGGCTCAGCAGATCTTCGTCCGCATGGATTGCCGTTTTGGGCAGCTCGAGGTGAATATTTAGGCGTTTGGCTGCCCATTGCGGCTCCATGGCTACGACTATACCCCGCAGCTGCCTGTCAAGCCGAACGAGCGACGGATGGAACGGATGAGGGTTCGAATCCATCGTGGTCAAACGGAGCATGTTCTCGCTAAGCCGTGACAGCCGCATGCTTTCGTGCCGAATGATGTTCAGGCAGCGCCGTTGTTCGGCTTCATCGAGACCGTTTGTTTGCAAGATGGAGACAAAACCCGAAATGGACGCCAAAGGCGTTTGTAATTCGTGGGACACGTTGGAAACGAACTCCTGCCGCATCCTCTCGACTTGGTTCAGCTCGTCGGCCATTTGCTGAAATTGCTCCGACAAAACGCCCAATTCATCTTTGCTTTTCGTCTGAAGAGCGATGCTAAAGTCTCCTTTGGCGATTTTTCTGGTTGCGGCCGTCAATGCTTTTAAGGGCTTCACCACTACGCTTGTAAAGAGAATGAACTTGGTATTGGCAATCACAATCGTGACCAAAATCAATACGCCCAAAATCATGAACAGCAGAGAAATTTGAGAACCTTCCGGATGGATCACGAGTGCCATCTGCTCGTCGGCCGTTTGTAAAGGGAAACCCATATGCAAGCTTGTCGGTAGGGGCAGAACGGATGTGCGCCTAACGACTTCGGCACCGTCCTGTACGCGGCCTATATCCTCGTCGGAAAGGTTGGGCTTGCTTGTGGAGCCATATGCGTAGCGCAATCCGTTCCGATCGTATACCCATAAGGATATCTTCTGCTCGTCGGACAAATGTTTAAGAAAGCGGCCGCGTTCGTTCGGCTCCAATCGGGAAAAAACTTCCGATATTAACCCGTTACGCACCGAGTAATCGTGATGTATGGATTGCGTGATTTGATCTTTAAACAAATAAACGGTAATCGGAATGGCACTTCCGAGACCTATCGCCACCGCGACGAAAAAGAGCAATACGATTTTTAAGTATAAGCTCTTAATCATAGTTTTCCATCTCTAACCGGTATCCGAGACCGCGAACCGTTACAATTCGAAAATGATGGGTATAGTCGGCAAACCGCTCACGCAGCCGCTTGATATGAACATCGACCGTCCTCTCGTCCCCTTCGTGGTCGAATCCCCATACCGCTTCGATGATCTGATCTCGCATAAAGATTTGGCCGGGATAGCTTGCAAGCTGATATAACAACTCGAATTCCTTAAGCGGCAAATTCCAACTCGCGTTGCCGTCCGATACGGTTCCCCGAAGCCGGTCCAGCTTAAAACCGCCTAATTTCACCATCTTCTCGGCCGTAATCCGGTATCGGCGCATCACTGCTTTAATTCGGACCACCAGCTCCTGCGGATCGAAAGGTTTAACCAGATAATCGTCGGCGCCTAAGCCGAATCCCTTCACCTTCTGACTCGTTTCATGCTTGGCCGTGATCATGATAATCGGTAATTCGGAGTTCATAAGCCGCAGCTCGCGACATAAATCCCATCCGTCCATTACGGGCATCATGACATCAAGCACGACCAAATCCGCAGGCGAGCTTTCCATTTCCGCAAGCGCCTCTTTGCCGTTTATCGCGCCACGTACGCGATATCCTTCGTGTCTTAATAGGATTGAAATCATTTCCAGCAAATGCGAATCATCTTCAACTACGAGTACGCTTGTCATAACTAATGCCTCCTTAATAATCCAGCCCAATTATAGCATTAGGGGATTCGTTGCGTAATATCTGTAAAATATCAGTCAAGGTGATAGAAATGCTCTTACGAAGAAACCTCTTCGTTAGGTCGGATACTTCAACAAAAAAAACTGCCGCAAGTTGCGACAGCTCGTTATCGATGATTTGATTGCGATTATTTGGTAACATGGATATCGATTCCGCTCTTCGATGTGGAATCCGTCCCTACGTATGCGGTCAATTCGCAGGGCTCAAGCATGAACTTCATGTCGCGATTCCAGATCGAGAGCTGCTCTTGATCAAGACGGAACGTAACCGTTCTGACGGCTCCCGCTTCTATTACAACTTTCTCGAAAGCTTTGAGCTCCAACAGACGACGGGTTATGCCGGATTTCCGGGATTGGATGTAAAGTTGAACGGTCTCCGCTCCCGCCCTATCTCCGGTATTCGTCACTTCTACGCTTAGCTCGAACGCTTCTCCTTCTTGCAGTTCCTTCACGGTCATCGACGGCTTGTTTACGCGAATGTCGCCGTATTCATAAGACGTATAACCCAGTCCGTATCCAAAGGGAAACAGTGCCTCGGATGGCATATCGACGTAGGGTCTAGGCCGCCCCGGATTTTTCTGATTATAGTAGACGGGCAACTGCCCCGAAGAACGCGGGAGCGATACGGGAAGCTTCCCGCTCGGAGCGACCTTGCCGAATAATATTTCCCCGATTGCCTGTCCGCCTTCCTGCCCCGGATACCAAGCGCACAGCAGAGCATCACAAGAATCGACGATATCGGTCAGCGCGTGAGGTCGTCCTTGGATCAGCACGACGATGACGGGCGTTCCGGTTGCCTTCACTTCACGGACCAATCTTACTTGCCAACCTCCTAGCCGGAGATCGGCCAAGTCTACGCCTTCGCCGCAATCCATCTCGGAACGATCGTTCTCCGAAACGATAGCTTCCCCGTTACTATCGAACTCGCCGCCGAATTGACGAGCACTGCTGCCTCCGAGTACCAGTATCGCGACATCCGCATGGTTAGCGGCTGCAACGGCTTCCGCTATATCGCTTTCCGCTTTATCTTGTATTCCGCTGTCCGACTTATCCCGTATTCCGCACCCAAGTCTATACTCGATAATGGCATCTGAAGGAGCGTTATTCTTAATCCCTTGCAATATGGTAGATCCGGCGTCTTTGCGTTGAACGCTCGTATAGTCCCCGAGTTGATTATAGATACGATCCGCGTTAGGGCCAATTACTGCTATTCTTTTGTGCGAACCGTTGAGCGGTAATAGATGATTTTCGTTCTTCAGCAACACGATAGACTCGCGAGCGACCTGAAGATTAATTCTGCGAAAATCGGGATTGCCTACTACCGATTCAGCCAGTCGCTCATCCGTATAGGGCTGATCGAACAGCCCGAGTCTGAACTTCAAACGCAACACCCGCTCGACCGCGCGATCAATGTACGTTTCTTCAACTTCGCCCTGCTTCACGGCTTGCTCCAACGTCGTGAAGGCGGTATCCCACAAGCTCAGATCAACCCCGGACGTCAGCGCCAGAGCCGCCGCGGCTTCGTAATTGCCGGTTAGCGCAAGCAATCTATCCAGCGCGCAACCGTCCGCCATCACGATACCTTCGAATCCCCACTCTTCGCGGAGGATACCGGTAAGCAGCTTCTCGTTCACATGGCATGGTATGCCGTCGATTTCATTGTAAGCGGCCATGCATCCGGCAGCACCGGCTTCGATTCCCGCCTTCGCTGCCGGCAAATGAATTTCCCTCAGCTCCCGCTCTCCGATCGAAGCCGGACCGGCGTTGCGACCTCCGAGGCCAGTCCCTTGCGCGCATAGATGCTTAAGAATCACCGCTACTTTATCGGGGGACTTCAATTGCTCGCTATCCGTCCCTTGCATGCCTATTACGACAGCCGAGGTCATTCGCGACGCCAGATAGGGGTCTTCCCCATAACATTCTTCCGTTCGCCCCCATCGCGGATCATGCAAAATATCCAACGTCGACACCAAACCGAGATGGGCGCCGCGCGCGCGAATCTCCGCGGCGACATGCGCATAGGCTTGCGCGATCAAATCCGGATTCCACGTAGAACCGATTCCCAGATTCACGGGCAGCAGAGTTCCGTCAAGCGCTTGATGGCCATGCGGGCTTTCTTCCGACAGCAGAACGGGAATGCCCAGACGCGTATTTTCCATGACGTATCGTTGCACCCGATTGGCGATTTTGGCATTGTCGGGAGTCGGAATTCCGTTCTCGAAATGAACCTCGGACCACGGATCGGCGCGGAATAAACCGTAGAGCGCCCCCATACCGTCTCCGAATTTCACTTGGTCCTTGAATTGTTCCGTTAATTCGATCCCGTCTGCATTCCGTCGGTAAGCATTCCATCCGTACATTTGCTGGTTGAGCTGTCCGACCTTCTCCTTCAACGTCATCCTGGGAAGGAGGTCGGCGATCCGTTCCTCCGTGGAATACGTGCTGATCTTGTATTTAGGTAACACGATTCGGTTGGCCTCCAATCGACGTCGTTTTAGTGGTTCGCTTTTAACATCCTATAGTCTTTGGGCGTCATTCCCGTATAGGTCTTGAATACCGTAACGAAGTACTTGTATTCCTTATAGCCGACCTGTTCGGCGATCTCGAACACCTTGTCTTGGGTAGTCGTCAGCAATTGCTTGGCATGCTCGATCCGAAGCTCGTTCATATATTCCGAGAAGCTCTTTCCCGTGCCTTGTTTGAAAATATAGCTGAAATAACTAGGGGTGATTTTCAGCCATGCGGCGACTTCGAACGCTTTCAAGTCGTTGCGGTACTGGTCGGCCAAATATTTCTTTACTTTCTCGATGATCCAATAGGACCTATCGACGCCGTTCTTGTCGATGAGCCGAAACAGTTGTTCCATCTCGGCCATAACGACCGCTTCAACGAGTTCATAGGAGTTGTACGAATTGAGATCGGGAGGATCCCAGCGCCCGTGCTCCACATCCATTATTCCGCTTTGGCGCAATCTCTGGCGCAATAGGGTGAAGAGCTCATCGCATCCGGCAATGATTTCGTTTAGTAGAAAGCGATTTTCGCGGTAGTACGTAAACATGATCTCGTTAAGCGACTTCAATTCGCTTAAATCTTGTTTGAATAACAACGGAACGAGCAGTTGAACACTCTTGGCATGATTATAGTTAGGCAGAACGCGACTGCTGTCCATCGGATCGCGGTATTCCGGCAACAACAGAGCTACGTCTTCGAGTACATGATAACGGAGGATTTCCTCCGCTTCTTTACAAGCTAGTCCGGTCGTTTCCGAATGTTCGCTAATTTCGGACACCCCGCAGTAGAGAGAATGTTCTCCCTGCCATGACCGGAGCATTTCTTCGAGCGCTTGATTCCATTTGGCCGCGCTGAGTTCTTCGTTCGATACCGCCAACGTATACAGAAGATTCGGATGGTCGAATACGGATATGCTTCGGATGGCAAAGCTCTTCAGGCAGCTCTGCACATGGTTGATCCATTGCTGCTGAATGTTCTCGTATTGCAAGGCGGACAATTCGGCTTGCCAGTCATTGAATTCCGCGATTTGCGTCGTTAAGATTCGATACGGTTTCCCCGCTAAAAAGGCGGGCGGAGATTCCTTGACGTAAGATAACGAGTTGTGAATGCAATTGGATAGCCACAGCTCGTCCTCTTTCTCCGAACTCGAACCCTTCTCGTCGCGAATACGTTCCAAGACTCGGCTGACCGTACCGATGAGTTCATCGATTTCTACCGGCTTGAGCAAGTAATCGTCGACGTTCATGCGTAACGCTTGTCGCGCGTATTCGAAATTTTCGTATCCGCTTATGACGATGACATGTACGCCGGGGAACTTCTCGTTTAATTGCTCCGTCAGCTTTAGTCCGTCCATTCCATCCATCCGGATGTCGGTTAACAGCAGGTCGACCTCTTCGCTTTCGACCTTCCGCAACGCTTCTTCGCCATCATAAGCTTCTCCGACGACGTGGATTCCCAAGCTGTCCCAGTCGATCGTATATCTTAGTCCTTCGCAAATGATCGGCTCGTCGTCAACGATAAGCATCTTGATCTTATCGGCGTCCGCGGAGCGCGTATTACTCAAGATCATCGCCTCCATTGAATTCCTTGTAGGGAATCTTTAATCGAATCCATCCTCCGACTCCCGAATGCTCTACGACCTCGAGGCCGTAGCTTTCGCCGAAATGTATCGATAACCGTTCATGGATATTTCTCATTGCTCCAGATCTGCCTTCGTCCTCTTCCGCATGCGGATTCAAGTTGCGAATCGTATGAACCGTATCCTGACGGAAGCCTTTGCCGTTATCTTGAACGTCGATCCATATCGTATCGTTAACGACATAACATTTCACCGTGATGACGTTTAACGGTTTTTTTCTGTCATACCCGTGTTTAAGGAAGTTCTCGACCAAAGGCTGTATCGTCGCTTTAAGCGTGACCGCTTGCGAGATCGTAGATTCGGTGAAGAGCGAATATCGGAACTTGGCAGCCCCTAATCGCTTTTGCTGTAAGAACAAATAAGCATGAACGAACTCCAATTCCTGCAGAATCGTCGATTCGTAATTACCGTTACTGAGACCTAACCTGAAGAATTTGGAAAACATCTCGATGAGATGACTCGATTGCTTCGCTTTCTCTAACCGCGCCGTCCAGCGGATCATATCTAATGTATTGTATAGGAAGTGTGGATCCATCTGGTTCTGCAGAAGCTTAAGCTCGGATTCGCGTTCCCTAAGCTCGAGCTTGAATTTGTGTTCGATCAGTTCTTTAATCGTGAGCACCATTTCATTGAACTTCCGGTTAAGCTCGGAAATTTCGTCATTGGATTTGATCGGCACATGAGCGTTGAAGTCGCCGAGCTTGACGCGATTCGTCTCGATCTTAAGACGAAGAATGGGACGGATGATCGTATATTGGAAGCCGATCAAACCAAGCCATCCGAAGAGAAGTATCGCCGCCAAAATCAAGTTCATAATGAGCTTAACGCTGCGGAATTGATCGTTAACGATCTTCTCCGGGATCATCGCGAAAATTTTCCAATTCGTATTCTCCATCGGATGGTAGAAGGTTAGCATCTTCTGTCCGTTAACGGAGGAAGTTACGAAATCTTTGTTATTGTCATTAAATAATCCGAGAAGCTTCTCGTCCGGCCTATAATTCAAATCGCCGGTTGAACGGGATTGGAGGATATTTTCTCCGTTCTCTCCAATCACGTACAAATAACCGGATTCCTTCGCTATCCCGCTTTCCAGCAACTGAATGACATTGGATTCGTCGAGTCGAATGACTAGACGGCCGAGCGGAAGCGTAATTTGATTGTAGGAATTTAGTATTCTGAACATGGAGACGAGCCTGACATCCCCGGTCCAGCCGCTATAACTAGGGTATCCCTCGCTCCATACGATTCCGCCCCTGCGGGTTTCCGCCTTGCGAAACCATTGATCTTCTTGTCCGATGATCGGCTCGCCCATCTCGACGGTATTGCCGTTAAACCCGGTAATGGAGATCGACTTGATATAATTTTTGTTCATTAATTGAAAAGTAAGGAAATTCTCGATATTGCGTTTGTGATGAACCGCTCTCTCCGCGCTTAACGGAGGATCGATCCGCAGTAACTCCTGCATGTCCGGATTAAGGATCATATAGTCGGCGATATTCTCGACCAGGCTAGTCTGTTCTTCCAGCCGTCTTGTCACGGAATCCAAGTTCCGCTTCGTGCTTGTTATGAATTGATCGAGCAACACTTGATTAAATCGAAGCTGAACGAGAACTCCGACGCCTAACGTAGGTAAGATGATGAAAAGCAAAAAGATGAAGAACGCTTTCTTCTGCAGACCGAAATTTCTGTTTTTCCAAGGAGTAACCCGCATTGCCTGATTCCCTTCTGCTTCGGCCAATACGGGGATCTGACGATCAACCCTTAACGGAGCCTGCAGTCATTCCGTTCACCAATTGCTTCTGTAACAGCAAGTAGAAAATAAGAATCGGAATAAGCGCAATCGTTATTGCCGCCATCTGCAACGTAAGGCTTGCCGTCTCGACGCCGACGAAATTGGACAATCCAAGCGGCAACGTCTTCAGCGCGGATGAGCTAAGCAGTACTAGCGCGAACAAGTATTCGTTCCAATTGTAGATGAAGTTCAAGATGATAACCGTCGCGAGAGCCGGTCTCGTAATCGGTAGAATAATCGACCAGAAGATCCGGAATACGCCTGCGCCGTCCATGACCCCGGATTCTTCCAAGTCTTTCGGAAATCCTCTCATGAACCCTTCCAAAATAAAAACGGTCAAGGAAAGATGGAACGCCGTATAAGGTAAAATGAGCGATAGGTGAGTATCTAGCAAATTGATTTCTTTCATGATCATGAAGATCGGAATAAGCGTCGCATGAATCGGTACTAGCATACCCAACAAGAACAACGCATACGTAAATCCGCGAAGCTTAAACTGAAATCGTGCCAAGAAATACGCCGCCAGCGCTCCCAATAATACCGTAACGATCAAAGATACGAAAGTAATGATAATACTATTTACGAAATAAGTGCTCATATTCGCGACTTCCCAAGCTTTGGAGTAGTTCGAGAATTGCAGTATTTTAGGGAACGAGAACGGGTTAGCGGCGTACTCCTGCTCCGTCTTGAAGGAATCGACAACCATCCAGAATAGCGGGAATACGTTAACGATCGCGAACAAACTCAGAAACG
The DNA here is from genome assembly GCF_012849095.1 of Cohnella herbarum. Lineage (NCBI taxonomy): Bacteria > Bacillati > Bacillota > Bacilli > Caryophanales > Paenibacillaceae > Cohnella > Cohnella herbarum. Next base: position 1,264,377 of record NZ_CP051680.1, on the reverse strand, counting down.
AATATACGAATACTTTGAACGTCAAAGACTTTTTTTCCACTGGGAATCCCCCTTTCTTCAAGCATCCTTCTCTTTGGCCACCCGGTTTACGATGCTTACGACGATCAGGCTGAATAGAAGAATCAAGACCGATACGGCGCTACCGTATCCGAAACGCATATTCATGAACGCGTTGTTGTACATGTAGATCGTCATGACTTCCGTGACGTGCGCAGGGCCGCCGCCTGTCATGATTTGAATCAGATCGAACACGCGGAAGGAGTTGCTGATGCTGTATACGGCCGTAACTAGAATCGTCCCGCGAATCATCGGAATCGTAATAAGCATTGATTTCTTAAACCCGGTTGCCCCGTCTAATTCGGCAGCCTCGTTAACTTCTGTAGGAATGTTCTGCAACGCGGCAAGAAAAATAACCATGAACAACCCGCAGTTCTGCCAAATGTACGTGATGCTGATCGAGATTAGCGACCATGAAGTATCGCCTAGCCAGTTCTGACGCCAGCTCTCCAAGCCGATCGAACTAAGAATGCTGTTTAACATCCCGTATTCCGTGTTGTACACCATCCCCCAGATGAGGGAAACCATTACGGACGAAATGACGACGGGCAGAAACCCGATCGTACGGAAAAATCCCGCGCCTCTCATCTTGCGATTCAGTAGTAACGCCAAAAATAAACCCGCCGGAATTTGACCGACAATCCCGGTTAACATGATGAATACGTTATTCTTAACGGTCATCCAGAAGATGTCATCTTTGAAGATTTCCGTGTAATTGTCGATGCCTACGAATGCCATCGGCTGGATCCCGTCCCAGTTCATCACCGAGTAATAGGCTGACATCCCTATTGGGACGACGGCAATTCCCAAGTATATAATTAACGCGGGCAACAGACCGAAAAAAATAGCGTATTTCGTTCCTTTAAGCGTATGCACAACGAGATTCCTCCTTCTCTTTAACAGCCTTAGTGGATTGGCCTATGGAATGAAGAAAACCCGGGTTACGGGTTTTCTTCTACCATTGTTTTTGAACGATTCAGAACAGTGCGACTGGGTTAAATTACTTTAGGTTATCTAGCGCCGTTTGAACGTCCTGAGCGACTTTCTCCGCAGTCGAGACGCCGACCGTAATCGCTTGAAGTCCGTTCTGCATGACGTCCGTTATTTGCGTAGGAATGACGCTATCGAATACCGGGGACGTACCGTTGCCCGTCAATGCGATCATTTCCTTCAGATACTTACTGGCGTCTTCCGGAATGTCGACTTTAGCGGGAACGACTACGCCTTTGCTGATCAGCTCTTTATAGAGCTCTTCGTTCACGAAAAATTTCATGAATTCAAGGGCGGCTTGTTTCTTCTTCTCGTCTAATTCGCTGTTGATCGCGATTCCGAATTGTACAACACCGGCGCTTTTCTTGGCGTCGCCCAAACCGCCTTCGACGCTTGGCATCAATGCGATACCGAATTTGTCGCCTTCCTCGTTCGTAATCCGAATACGGGAGTCGACCGTGGAGGAAGAAATATGCATCGCGGCTTTGCCTTGAATGAAGTAATCTTGCGCTTGCACGGAGTCCATGTTGTTCGCGTCCGTGTTGAACGCTTTCAGTTTCGTTAATTCTTCGATGACGCTAAGCGCTTTGACGTATTGCGGATCCGTGAATTTCGCTTCTTTGTTCAGCACCTTCTGCAAGAAATCGCTACCTACGAAACGTTCTTGCAACGTGGACAAGATGGAGGATTGAAGCGGCCATTTCTCTTTATTTCCGAGCGAAATCGGCGTAATATTTTTTTCCTTCAATTTCTTAACGGCATCAATGAATTTATCGTAGGCGTCCGGGAATGCTTCGTAACCGATGCTTGAGAACATTTCTTTGTTGTAGTACACAATGTCGACGAAGGTTTGTTTCGTTGGGATCGCATATTGCTTTCCGCCTTGATTAAACCCGGCTAGAGCGTCTTCCGGCAGGATAGAGCTCCAATTCGCCATCTCGGAATCGATCGGCAAGAGCAAATCGCCGGCTACGAGCGGTTGCAGATCCGCGCCCGGCCATACGACGTTAATATCCGACAAGCTGTTAGCCGCCGCTAGCGTACGAAGCTTGGTTTTATACTGAGCGGAAGCAACGCCGTCCTGTTTTATGACGATATTCGGATGGGTTTTCTCGAATTCGGCGATACGAGCTTTGTAGACTTCGTTGTCCACGTTCGGCGAAGTCCAAGGATGCATGAAGCTAAGAGTGACTTTGTCTCCGGAATCCCCGGAGCTCTCCGCTGCGTTGTTTCCGTTGCCGCATGCAGAGCTGACTAACGTGGTTAAAGCGACCGTACCGACCAGCATGACCTTTTTCATCTTTTTCGATGTTCTCATGTTTTACCCTCTTCTCTGTTGTTGTTCACTGCCGATAAAGGTTACAAACGATGGCCTATTATCTGTCGAACCTTGTGACAAGCTTATTATAATGCGCTTTCTTTTCCTGCCATATCCGACGAGATCAAGATAACATCCGAATTATTTAAGTGATTCTTGAGGAATTAGATATTATCGGATATTCATGGATACCTTAACTGGCATCCGGTCCTTTTCCAAAGCGAAATCGCTTACATCGTCGACTTAAGAGAAAATAGCGTAATCGAACGCTATCCCTCTCTTCTCGTTTATTGCGGCTCGTTCAAGATGTACTCGACCAGCTCGTCCAGCGGCACGGTAGCAAGCGCGATCGCCGTATCCGTAACGCCGTAATAAATATAGAGCAACCCGTCCTTAACGACATTGCCGGTCGGGAAAATGACGTTAGGAATTTGGAAACCGAACTTCTCGTAATAGGTTTCTGGCTCCATGATGAAGTTATTCGTTCTCGCGATCACTTTCTCGGGATTGTCCAGATCGAGCAACAAAGCGCCGACTCTGTAGACCGTGTTGCTATCCACTCCGTGGTATAGAACCAACCAACCTTTGTCCGTGCGGACCGGCGGCGTAGAACCTCCGATTTTCTTGGATTCCCAGCTTTGATTCTCGGCTTTGGCTAGCAATTTCGGTTCGTCCCAGTTGATAAGGTCGTCCGAATAGCTAATCCACATGGCCGCTTTTTCCGTACCGTAAGCTTCGCCGACATATTCTTCGGGACGACGCAGAAGAGCGTATCTTCCGTTGATCTTCTCGGGGAACAGGATGTTGTCGCGATCATTAATCTCGAGCGGGGTCGTATCGCACAGATACTCCCAATGGATAAGATCCTTGGAAGTCATAATCCCGGAGCGCGTTAACCAATGCTCTTCCTTCTCACCCCACCCGTCCGGATATTGCGGGATAGAACGTTCCGGAATGCCGGCGCCGGTTGGATAATAATTCATCGCGCAAGGACGGAGCGCATAGTTCAAATAGAAAGTATCGTCGATTTTTACGATTCGCGGATCTTGAACGCTTCCGTAGGGAAAACCTAACATATCCGGCGTTACGATCGGCTCATCCTTCACGTGGGTGAAGTTAACTCCGTCGTCGCTTTCCAATAGACCAAGGAAATTCTTGCAAGGAGTAAGCGAGCCCGCGGTTCTCTCGATCATATAGAACTTATCGTTATCGATAATTACGGCAGGGTTGAATACGGTTACTTTACGCCATTCGAATAGGCCGGGAACAACGATCGGATTGTTCGGATGTCTTGTGATTTGCATGGAATGCCTCCTGAAGGGAAATGGTTTCGACTTAAATCGACTGTCTCTCCCTGATTATAGCTTGGGGCTCAGACGCAAAATATCCCATGGATTACAGAAAACATCCGAAGAATAGGAATGAAATATAAAGCCGAATCGAGGTGCGCTATGGAATATCGAATCGAGAAAGATTCATTGGGAGAAGTGAAAGTTCCCGCGGATAAGCTGTGGGGTGCGCAAACGGAGCGAAGCTTGGCCAATTTCAAGATCGGCACGGAGAAAATTCCGTTGGAACTGATCCGCGTGTTCGCCCTGCTTAAGAAAAGCGCGGCCATCGTTAATCTGGAGCTCGGTAAGTTACATCGGGCGAAAGCCGATGCGATCGTAACCGCCGCGGACGAGGTCATCGAAGGCCGTTGGGACGACAACTTCCCGCTGGCCGTCTGGCAAACCGGAAGCGGGACGCAATCGAACATGAACGTGAACGAGGTGATCGCTTACCGGGCGAATCAGTTGCTCACCGAGCAAGGCATCGACGAGCGCGTTCATCCCAACGATGACGTGAACCGGTCGCAGAGTTCCAACGATACGTTCCCGACGGCTATGCATATCGCCGCGCTAATCGCTGTCGAAGATCAAGTTTTACCGGCGATCGAGAAGCTGAAGCTCACATTGGAGAACAAGAGCAAACAATTTTCCGACGTCATCAAGATCGGGCGAACGCACTTGCAGGATGCTACGCCGATTACGCTCGGCCAAGAGATAAGCGGTTGGGTACACATGTTGGAGAAGACGCATCGGATGATCAAGGAAAGCTCGGAGAGCTTACGCGAACTTGCCATAGGGGGAACCGCGGTCGGCACCGGAATTAATGCCCACCCGTCTTTCGGCTCGAAAGTGGCGGAGAAACTAAGCGAATTATCGGGGAAATCTTTCTTGTCCGCGGATAATAAATTCCATGCGCTTACGAGCCACGACGAGCTTGTCTACGTTCATGGCGCGCTTAAAGCGTTGGCGGCGGATCTGATGAAGATCGCTAACGATGTCAGATGGCTGGCAAGCGGGCCAAGGAGCGGAATCGGCGAGATTACGATCCCCGCGAACGAACCCGGCAGCTCCATAATGCCGGGAAAAGTGAATCCGACCCAATCGGAAGCGATGACGATGGTCGTCGCTCAAGTGTTGGGGAACGACGTGACGATCGGGTTCGCGGCGAGCCAGGGGAACTTCGAGTTAAACGTGTTCAAACCGGTTATCATCTTCAACTTCCTGCAATCCGCAAGGCTGCTCGCCGATGCGATTCATTCATGGAATGACCATTGCGCGGTAGGAATTGAAGCGAATTTGTCCGTTATCCAAAGCCTCCTGGAGCGCTCCCTCATGCTCGTAACCGCGCTGAATCCGCATATCGGATACGAGAACGCCGCATCCATCGCCAAGACGGCGCATAAGAACGGGCTCACGCTTAAGGAAGCGGCACTGCAAAGCGGATTGCTCACGGAAGCGCAATTCGACGAAATCGTACGCCCCGAGCAAATGATCCATCCCAAATAAAGCGAGGGGCTGATGCCCCTCGCTTTACCTACATAGATGACTTTTAGAGATTGAAGGTGACCTGAACCGCATGAACAGAATTAAGATGATAAGGATTCTATGCCTACTCCTAGTCTTCTGTTCTCTATGGCCATTGGATAAGAGTGCGAGCATTCAAGGGATTCCCGTTGCCGCAGCGGCTCGCGCGCTCCAACCTGAATATGCCAAGTGGGGCCGGATCGCGATGATGCATACGAAGGAAAAATATCGAACCGCCGACATCGTCGATTATTTGCATGTCGGACGTACGCAAGTGAGCCCTGCTATCGCGGAAGAAGTATTCCAATTGTGGTTAAAAGACGGTTCGCGCGAGTTCGGCGTTCGGGTAACTATTCGATTCTATTCGGCGAACGACCAGGTAATCTTCATTAGCGATCAAGAAACGTCGAGTTAATTCGTGTCCGCCTCCGCTATCCTTTCATAGAAAGTAAGCCTATTCCCGAATGGGTCCGTCAGAATCATACCCCCTTTAAATTAAAGAGATGACGACTTATTTTTTATCGCTTGCGTAGAGTAATGGCCATTCTCGTAAATGAGGCAGTTCAATTGCATGCCGTAAGCGCATCCGCCGTCAATGCCGATCTTATCCTCTTGAAACCAAATATCGGAAACGCCGTGAATTTCCATCGCTCTCGTATGACCGAAGACGACTTTCTTATCCACCTTAGTCTTCGCGCGTATAAAATCATTCTTAATGTACATGAAGTCCAGTAGCGGCTGATCCTTCCAATTCGGATAATGGGGATTCAGACCTGCATGGACGCAAATGTGGTTCTCGTCTTCGTAATAGTAAGGAAGCTCATTCAGGAAATGGATATGATGCTCGTAGTGGGCTCGGATATGACTTCTAGCTTGCAACATCCGCTCTACGTTCATATTATCGCCTATGAAATCGCAATAACTATGTAAGGTCTGCAGCCCGCCATGCTCCATGAATTTGGCTTGGACATGCGCGTCTTCCGTCAGAATGAGATCTACCAATCTCTGATCATGGTTTCCCCGTAAGGCAACCGCGCCGTAATCTTGAACCAGCTCCATGACCCGCTCGACGACCTCTCTGCTCCTAGGGCCTCTGTCCACGTAATCCCCTAATAGAACAAGCTGATCGGACGAGCTATCGAACGCGATTTCTTCCAGTAACCGATTTAACGGGACAATACAACCGTGAATGTCGCTAATCATGATCGTTCGCGTCATAGGCTCACCTGTCCCTCGACCGCTTTTCTCATTCCGACTCCGGCAATTTTACCTTGATCATAACTCTCTATGATTCTGAGATCGAACGGCGTAAACCCAAGCTTATGGTAAAATAATAACGCTCTCGTATTCGTGTTATGGCATACCAAGTTAACCGTCTTAGCTTGGTGCTCCACCGCTGCCCTGTTGAGCATCGCTTGGATGAGATAACTTGCGGCACCTGTTCCTCTGCTCTCCGAACATACGATAACATTGCCGATCCAGCAATCTACACCTGCGTTCACATCGTACAGATTGCTATAACCAACAACCTCGTTCGAATCCGTAACGACAGTCAGAGACTTTCTCTCGGTTGCCGCGGCGGTCAATTGTTCGGCTGTTAGCGGATAATTTCCCTTAGGATACATGTAAAATAGTTCATCTCGATTTCGCGGAAAAGAGGCGATTCGATGAAAATCCGATAGCGTCGCATCGCGATACTGAAACATGGCGGCCTCTCCTCTTTCTCTATTAATGATATTAATAACCTCTTCATAAATTATTCAATGTCGAATGGAATATCCCTTCAAGATCAACTAGGTTTTATCGGCGAGAACGCGATAACTAACACAGCGAGTAAGGCTAACCCGGCAAAGCTAATCTGCCAATTCATCCATTCGGTTACCGGTGGGCTTTTCTCGTGATCGCGGAGCTCACCAAAGAGCCGGTAAGATTTAAGCAGCTTCAAAGATCAAAACACAGTCTCGAACGGACACATTAAGGCTTCTAGAGGAAACGGGAGTCATTCGAAGAGAAGTATTCCCAACCGTCCCGGTTACGGTTGAGTACTCGCTAACGCAAAGCGGGATCGGGTTTCAATCCGTGTTAAAGGAAATGGACATTTGAGCGACGAAATGGGGCAAACCTGCGGATAAGCCGAGTTGAACGCATAACGAATAAACCGCCCACTTCTTCATAGAAGAAATCGGCGGTTTATTGAATTTTGTTCAAGTTTATACGTTTAATTCCTTAACGAAAAATAGTTCGCCAATGCCATCATTAATGCCATTAATAATACCGCATTCCTTGAACCCTGCATGCCGATGCCAATGTTGCGGGTCGGCTTCATCCGCTTGCGAAGAACTATATAGCTTGCTGATTCCGCGCTCTACTAAGTCTTTCTCGACGAAGGCTAATAGCCGCTTGCCGATCCCTTGTTTCTGATGAGTCGGGCTGACTCGAATTAAGCCGATGTACGGGAACTTGGACCAAAGATACTCTAAACGAATAAATCCAACCAGCTCGTTCCGGAAAAGCGCGATAACGAATTCCTTGTTCTGCAGCTTCCATTGTATCTGCTCCGCGCTTAGAGCGGTATCCGTCTCTATTACTGCGTTAAGATCCGAACTATCGGCGAAACGTATCAAATACGATATCGGAGTCTCCTCCTTTCTGACTTACATTAGGCTTCCGGGAAAAGCGGTGTCGACAGGTATCGTTCCCCCGTATCCGGTAGCAGCACGACGATCTTCTTGCCCTTGTTGGCAGGTCTCTTGGCAATTTGCAGAGCGGCGAATACCGCGGCGCCGGATGAAATGCCGACCAATAATCCTTCGCTTCTAGCTAGCTGTCTGGCGGTTTCGAAAGCATCCTCGTTTTTGACGGGATAAACCTCGTCGACGACCGATGCATCATAGTTGTCCGGGATAAAACCGGCGCCGATGCCCTGAATCTTGTGAACGCCTTTGGTCCCGCCGGATAACACGGCGGAATCGCTTGGCTCAACCGCAATGATCTGAACGGAGCTTTTGCGCGATTTCAGAGTTTCTCCAACGCCCGAGATCGTTCCTCCAGAGCCAACTCCGGCGACGAAGATATCTACTTCCCCGTCCGTATCTCTCCAGATTTCTTCCGCGGTCGTCGTTCTATGAATGGACGGGTTAGCCGGATTCTTGAATTGTTGCGGCACGTAAGCGTTAGGAAGCGAGGCTGCGATTTCATCCGCTTTTCGAATCGCGCCCGCCATTCCCTCCGTAGCCGGGGTAAGAACCAATTGGGCGCCAAGAGCTAACAAGAGCTTCCGACGTTCCACGCTGAAGCTCTCGGGTAAAGTAATAATGAGCTTATAACCGAGGGCGGCAGCCGCGAAAGCAAGTCCAACCCCAGTGTTACCGCTAGTCGGTTCAACGATAACGGACTCTTTGTTAATGACCCCTCTATCCTCGGCATCTTTAATCATCGCGAATCCGATTCTATCTTTAACGCTTCCGGCCGGATTGAAGTACTCCAGCTTTGCGATGAGAGTTGCCTCTATTTCATGACGATTTGAGAAGTTGAATAACTCCAATAAAGGCGTGTTGCCGATCAAGTCCGTTAGATTCTTAGCGATTTTAGTCATGTGTCTACTCCGTCCGAAATTATTCCAACTATTTTAGTCGGTTATAATATCAGTGTAGCATTGTAGGCGGACCTAATCAATGAACCTGCGGTTATGGACAGGGCAATCGCTTATGACACTGTTTAAAAGATGAGTCATCCTCGAAGGGATAACTGTAACTGTTCCCTCCTAGCTGGAGAACAAGCGAAATAGCGGTGCCCAGCACCCTTATTCCTCCAGAAACCCGCTCACGGAACGAAATAGCGGTGCTCAGCACCCTTATTTCTCCAGAAACCCGCTCACGAAGCGAAATAGCGGTGCCCAGCACCCTTATTTCTCCAGAAACCCGCTCACGAAGCGAAATAGCGGTGCCCAGCACCCTTATTTCCAGAAACTCACTCGCGGAACTAACCAGTGGTGGGTTGTTTCGATTTCGTAAGCGATTCCCCTGGCTTATGGACGCATGAATCCTCCTTATATCCGATCAACTTCCTGCAGCTCTTCCTTGCGGCAGTCTCTTCATGAATCGATTCGGATCATGTTCGAAACCATATTGTTCATATAAACCGTGCGCATCCAATGTTCCCAGTAAACCAAGCATCCACTCGTAGTCCTCGTTGCCGACAATCGTTTCGATCAACTTTTTGCCAAGCCCATGTCCTTGATACTCTTTTAAAATAAAAACATCGCACAAATAAAACATCGTAGCTCCGTCCGTAATGATTCGCGCGAAGCCTACCTGATTATCGCCATGATATACGCCGTAACAATCGCACGCTGCTATCGCTTTTAACGTTCTTTCCGGCGCTCTCTTATTCGCCCAGTAACTCGTTGCAAGAAAATCAAGGATGACTTGGGTATCGAGTTTGCTTTTATCGTTCGAGATGCTGTATTCATTGAATTGAACTTCAATCATGCGATCACCTGTTTCGATAGATTTAAGCTTAGAAGTTACAATAATTATCCGTTGTCCCGGGACTCCAAGTCGTTCCAATAGTCTAAATCACCATATTCAAATACACGATTCCCCTCTTGATTCACTGCCGTAAACGTTACTGGACTATGTAGACTCTCTTCCATGAACGCATACCAGATCTTCTCGCTACCGGCGTCTATGACAGTCGCTTGTTTGTTATTTTCGCTTACGATCGTAATCCGAGAGATCTCATCGTCCTGGACGATTCCGAAGAGCAAGTGAATCTTCTCCTGCGCTTGAACTATGCCAGACCATGCTATGCCGCTATCCGGGTAAGGAACAACGAATCCCACATGTTCAATCGCCGAATAACGATAAAACCGTTTGCTCACGGATGCAACATACACGCCTTGCGTTGTTGTTGTCGTATAGAATGCCAATGTCTTCTCATTATCTTTATGGACGTGTAATAACTGATTAAAATTCGGAACCTTTTTGGCAAGCACTTCATTCAATTGAGTGGTTATGGGTTTGCTAGTCTGCGACCAAAAGTAGATAACCACGGACATAAGAGTCGCGATGGCGAGCACGTACGTACGAAACTTTATGTTTCTCATCCAAGCCTCCTTAACCCTTCACCCTACCTCCGGTTCTAACCAACCATTCCCCGGTTTCCCAATCCGTAAGCTCGGCGGACGTCGGTCGATAATACAAGTCGAATCTAAAGCCGATGTCGTCCTCCCAAGGGTGGCGAACAACGACTGACCGGAAGATATCCGCTAGTCCAGGAATTGCAAATCCGATCGGTTCCGGTAAAATAAGCTCCATTTCCTCCCTAGTGACATCTGTTTCTAAGGCGAATTGGAAGATCGGTTTATTCGTATACGTGTCATAGACCAGCTCGAATTTGGGCGTTCTTTTCACATTGAACTCAGTGATCTCCGTAGCATATTCGGTTTCGTCCGCTGGAATGATGAAAGGCCAAGGCGCATCCGGATAATAATAGAGGTTGCATACCTCCGAAAGCCCGTTTATGAATTCGTCCCAGACAGTAGGCGAAATGATTGTGGCCGGAATGTTAACGCCGGTATGATCGATTCCGGTGATTCTTCCTTTCAATTGTTCGTAGAGATAAGGAAGCGTATTACCACTTGCTACGTTTGAGGTGCCAGCAATAGGAGTTATTGGTGCATTCTCGGTTTCTATTAAGCTGAAATTAGAGCCCTTACTCGTTATGGCTATGTTGCCGAAGCTTAAATGAATGTTCTGATCAACAGCTAGTTGGATTAGCGGGAACGGATGGGTTCCTCCTTCAAACCGGGTACTTGGCAAAGCGGTTTCCGCGAATGAAGGTTCAAATCCTTGGTTGCGATAAGAAGGAATTCCGGAAAGTAATCGAAGAAACAAGCTATTCCATTGCCGCTCTTTTTCATTCGTGTTCGGAAAAACAAGGCTAATCTGCTGAAGACGCACCATTAGATTGGACCTCCCATTTTTTACTATCTATCCGACTAATGCAAGTATTAGACCAATTGTACCTTAGAATCGAAGCAGCGGCAGCCATATATGGAAAAATAATGTCCAAGACTGTCGCTCCAAAGTTGAACTAGCGTGCCTGTTATTGGTATGACTTTCTTAATCAGCGAGAGCACGTTTTATGTTCGCTTTTGCTTCATCGATTAACCTTTCATCATGATCATCTATTGCCTGCATCATGATTAAAATCGGGATATATATGGCAATTAATCGAGCTAATATCTTCGTTTCTTCATCAACTTCCCCGTATTCTTCGAAAAAGCTTGAACGCGCATCCGGAGGTAAAAAGCTATATACGACATTCAAATCGCAAGCGGGATGTCCTATATTGATATCTCCCCAGTCAATAATCCCCGAGACTTTGCCATTCTCATCGACCAGCATATTTTTAAAATGAAGGTCACCGTGAAGAAATACATCCTTTTGCTTCACCTTTTCAGTCGTTAGCTGTTCCAGATAATTCGATAATGCACGATATTCTTCTTCGCTGAAATGAAGGGCAATGTCGGAAAGGAATTTCTGCATCTTTTCCTTACGAGTCGCAATATCGGTTAGATTTCTATGGTCATGTTGCACTCCGTTTTCTTGGGCAATTTGCACGGGGAATGCATGCAAGCTTTTTAAGAATATCGCGAGCGTTGATGCTGAAAGCTTACGCTGCTTGTCAGTCAATCCGATTGGAAATTTTCCGGATAAATAAGGGTAGCCTAGGAAGGGTGCTGGAAAATCATAATTCCCTGCACCAAAAAATATGGGCTTCGAGTATGCAATGGATAAATAATCTTTAAGCTTAGGCAGTATCTTTCCTTCCATCCTTAAAGAATGAATGGCAACTTCTCTTCTTGGAAATCGAAATACATATTCGGTTCCTACAAGATAAACCGTGTTATCCCAGCCATGCCCTAGCTTTTTTACGCTTTTTGAAGCTAACTGCGGGAACTGACTGGTTATTAATTTATGCGCCAAATCATCCGACACTTCCCATTCTGCATCCCATTGATTCGAACTTCCCATATCCCTTTATCGACTCCCTTGCAATATAGTAAATCTGCTCACCTGACTTTGACCTATTTACCACATGATACCATGGATATTATCTTCTGTTTATGAACGACCTCACCGCTCCCTATCAACTTGCCAGTTTGGAGAGGCCGCCGCGTGAGTCTAAGTCTTTATTTTCAGCGCACAAATCGTTTCGTATTAAAACTATTAAGCCCCCTAAATGAATTGGAGAATGGCTAGGGAAATAAGGTAGTATTTCATTAGGGGGGCGAGCGGAAATGAGACAGCGAAATAATGCCTTTAAGGAAGTACGTTACAAAGCAGCACAAGAGGCTCTTGCGGGAATGAAAGCAGGCGTGCTGGCCAGAAAGTATGACGTGACTCCGAAAACAATTAGAGCATGGGTAGTGGAATATCAAGAGACGTTTGGGGCAGATTCATTGCCAACGATCGACGAACGAGTTATGGAGTCCAAGCGACTTGCAGATCTGGAAGAAAAGTACGAGCGTGCATTAAAGGCGTTAGGGCAAAAAGAGTTAGAGATCGAGGTGCTGCGCGAACTCGTAAAAAAGACGAACCCTGCCTCAATGACAAACTCGACGTTGCCCAGACGTTCATTGAGCAGGGACATACAGTAGCTAACATCTTAAGCATTGTGGGGGCCGCGTCTTCGACGTACTACGAACGAAAGAAAGCATCACGTGAGGATACAACTACAGAAACAAAAATGCCACTCCGAGGACGCCCTGTAACTAAGCATTCTCTAACGGTTTGCGGAAACGTAATAAGTAATGCACAGATTGAAGAGTGGTTAATGGAGCTGGTGTCTGGCGAAGAGCATAGCTACGGCTATCTGTTGTTAACAGAATGCTTACACGTACAGCGCCAACTCATCATCAATAAGAAAAAAGTGTACCGCCTCTGTAAGAAGCTCGGTATTCTTCATCCGCAACGACGTAAGAAGGTTCACTATCCAAGGCGCCTAGCACGCAATCACACGATAACAGGTTCCAACCAAGTCTGGCAGCTCGATATTAAGTATGGATACGTTGCGGGGTATGATCAGTTTTTCTACATCGCAGATATGATCGACGTTTACGATCGCAGTATCGTCGGCATCCATATCGGTACGAATTGCGAAGCCAAACACGTATGCGAAGCTGTGAAAAAGGCGTTACAGTCACGTCTAAAGCCCGAAGAGAGCAAGCCGATCATTCGCACCGATAACGGCCCCCAATTTATCAGCAAGGCGTTTGGAGAGTTATGCGAAGCAGAGGGAATTATGCATGAGCGCATTCCTCCAAAGACACCTAATATGAATGCATACATCGAGTCCTTTCATGCCACCCTTGAGCGAGATCTGCTTGGAAAAGAGAGCTTTGAATCTTTTCAGGAGGCACACGAAGCTGTACGGAATTACATTGATTTTTACAACAACCGCCGCATGCACAGAAGCCTGGGAAAACGGTCCCCAACGGCTTTCATGAAGTGGGTGGAGCAAACGACTGATTCTTTAGAAAAGTACACTCGAGCCGTTTAAGAATCGAAATCCTGAGGAAAACGCTAGTAAACCAAGTATTTTTACGACAGCAACGTATTTCATCAGTAATACTCCGGATTTAGGGGGTCTAACCGAAAATGGGCTTCGGAAATACAAAAAAGGAGCCACCGAAGTGACCCCTTGCTGCTTAGTACAATTTCTTAAGCGCATCCGCGCTAAACGGAACGAGTTCCTCGAATTTCCCCGTACGGACCTTCTCCGCCCACGCCGGATCCACCAGCAAAGCGCGTCCGACCGCGACCAGATCGAATTCTTCGTTCTCCAAGCGGGTCAATAGCTCGTTAATATCCGAAACGCCGGCGTTATTCCCTCTGAATGCGCCAAGGAATTCCTCATCCAGCCCGACCGAACCTACTGTAATCGTCGGTTTGCCGGTCAACTTCTTGACCCAGCCCGCGAAGTTAAGGGTTGAGCCTTCGAACTCGGGTTCCCAGAAGCGACGAGTCGAGCAGTGGAAAATATCGACGCCCGCGTCGACCAGCGGTTGCAAGAGCTGAGCCAGTAGTACTGGAGTTTCGGCAAGTTTAGCATCGTATTGGGCCGACTTCCATTGCGACATCCTAAGAATAATCGGAAAGTCCGGTCCAACCGCTAGGCGGCAAGCTTTGACGATCTCGACCGCGAAGCGGGCACGCGCTAACATGTCTCCGCCGTATTCGTCCGTACGTTGATTCGTTCTTTCCCAGAGAAACTGATCGATCAAGTAACCGTGCGCGCCGTGCAGCTCGATTCCGTCAAATCCGATTCTCTTCGCATCCGCAGCCGCTTGCGCGAACGCTTGAACGATGTAGTCGATCTCCTCTTTCGTCATCGGATCGTTCACTTTCTCGCCGTTGAGGTTAAGACCGGAAGGGCCGATGGACGGCGCATCCGGATGCGGTAAAGATCCGTTGCTTCGAGTCATTCCGACATGCCATAGCTGAGGAACGATTTTGCCACCCGCCTCGTGAACGGCGGCAACGACATGTGCCCAGCCTTCAAGCGCCTTCTCGCCATGGAAATTCGGTACGTTAGGATCTCCGGAAGCCGCGGGATGATTAATTAAAGTCCCTTCGGTAACGATAAGACCTACTCCGTTCTCGGCCCGACGTTTGTAATAGGCTGCCACATCGGGACCCGGCACTCCGCCTGGCGAGAAGCTGCGAGTCATCGGCGGCATAACAATTCGGTTAGCTAGCTTCAATTTCTCCGATATAAAGGGTTTAAACAATGCGTCAACGGTTTGCGATTGTACAACAGAGTTCGATTTCTCCACGTATTTCCCTCCAAATTGGTTTTCTGTTTATCGTATATCCAAATATACATAATTATAGATATACGTTCTTAAAGAAATTAGCTTAGAATGAATTCCAAGCTATATCTCCTCGAGGAGTCGATCCTTGAATTGCTGAATACCCTTCTCGTCGCGCCGGTAATAAGTCCATTGGCAATGTCGCCTGGACTCCAACAAACCGGACTTCTGCATTTTGACTAAGTATCCGGATATCACGGACTGCGCTAATCCTGCTTTATCCGCGATAGAGCCTACGCAGATTCCGCCTGGAAAATCGCAATCGCTCGGCAAATGGCTTTGAGGACCGAAATGAACCTCGGGTTCCTTCAGCCATTCCAGAATCTTTAGTCGCGTCTCGTTCGAGAGTGCTTTGATAATCAATAAAGTATCCATAAACAGAGTATATCTATTTTTATAGAAATGTAAATACCCAGTTGAATTTTATTATGTTTGGGCTAACATAATAATACCTGCGGTTATCGATACCGAAGCGAGGATGCGACCTTTTCCTTGACGTTCATGTAAAATAAAGACCCCCATCAACGTACCGAAGACGGTTCCGATCTCCCTCATTGGCGCTATCTGCGAGACAGGCATAAGCTCAAGCGCCTTTAGGAACAGAATATAACTCCCCGGTGCAAGCAATCCGCCTAACAAAATGGTTTTCCAATTTACCTTCCATTCTTGGCGAATACCTTGCGATCTCATCACGATAGTCGTCAAAGCTAACAAATTACCCACGTTGGACGCCCAGTTAAGCGTAAAGGACGGAAAATACTGCAGCGTTACCTTGTCCACGATCGTATAGGAAGTCGTCATCACTCCGACTAGTAATGCGATTAAGATCGTTTTATCGACAATTTTACGAAAGATTCTCCCCTTCGCTTCGCCAATAAGAAAAATGCCGGAAACAATGCACACGATTCCGATCCAACCAAGCAGAGAAAGGGATTCGTTGAGCAGAAGAACGCCAAATATGGGCACAAGCAAGGGACTCGTCCCTCTAATAATCGGAAACACCTGCGATAGGTCTCCGATCGTATACGATTTAGCCAGCAACAGGATGTAAACGCCATGAAGGATCATACTCGCCGCGAGTAACAGCCAACCAACGAAGGGCACTTGACCGATCGTGGGAAGTTCGACAAGGACGAATGGAAGAAAAATAAGGATAGCCGCCCACTGGCAAAACCAGAGAAAGACGTTTTTGTTGATGCTCTTCTTCGTAAAGAGATTCCATACTGAATGGGCTAAGCCCGATAAAATAACGAGACCAACGGCGAGATTGAACAGTGTCGGCACCTTCTTAACGCTTCATTTATTATCACCCGTAAGGGGATCGGCTAACCGTTCATTCAACCGTTGAATCCAGAGTCCTTTATCATCGGCAATTAAAGTGTCCCATTGCAGGTCTCTTGGGGGAGCAGATTCTTCTCTTGATCGTCAACGAATAGAAATCCATTCCCAGAAGTCTTCTTCTTTTATTTTCCCGCACCATAATGAATCTCTGACTTCTTGTTTGAATTTGGATTTAAGCCGTTCATAAGAAACCCCTGCGGTTTGTGCGAGTTCATCCCAAAAGCCTGGAGAAAGATTCGATAGGAGAACTCCTGCGACATCTATGACGAGATTATATTTAACCATATTAATAACCTCCAGGCGGACCTTACGGGATCAAAGGGGTTGAAAGAACTCGAATAAGATCCTGCAGTTTCCTAATCGTAAACTTAGGATTATGCTCATCGGTCATTCGTTCGTCCGTTCTGTTATAGAAGCAGAAATCGACGTCAGCATTTTTCGCGCCTTGATAATCGTAGGCCAAGGAATCTCCGATGAACAGAACTTCCCTGTTGCTTAAACCGAGCTCGCGCAATGAAATATCAAAAATTTCTTTTCTCGGCTTGCCAACCCCAACTTCGTCTGAGACTACGATGGAATGAAATAACTCATAGACATTCCCTGCCGTCAGCCTCTTCTTTTGCGCTACGCTAATCCCATTGGAGATAATACCAAGCTTATATTGGGATCCCAGAGAATGAAGCACTTCTTGGGCCCCGTCTTCGAAATAACAAGTATTGCAAAAATAATTCCAATAGGTGTTGGTAAGCAATTCATGCTGAGAAGGAGACAGATTAATCGAATCGCGGAATGAGCTTATTAGCACCTCTTCAATCGATTTGTGGGAACCTCTCTTATTCGTGAAATCCATCCAATGTCTAAAGTTATGTTTGGTGAATGACTCCCAAAACGCTTCCCACATGGTGTCTTCGTCCACGAATAGATTGTGATCGCGAACGGTTCTCTTCATTGAATCCAACTCGCTGAACGAATAATCTAACAGAGTATTGTCTAAGTCAAATATGATCGCCTTGTACATAGTCTCCTCCTCGCTTGTAATGCTCTTCTCCAAATTCGGTATCTAATAATCTACACTAGCGACAATTATTTTGTCTATATTTAACATTAACGTTTATTGGAAAATGCTAACAGCGCAGGCTCTGCTTTTACCGATTATTGCGGATTTTTTTAATTCTGAAACATGATATAATATTCGTAATCTTGTCAAAACGGCTCAGATGGAGGTGAACTTGGCTGGACAATTTATTCGACTTGCTTCACCTAGCACTCTCGATCGGACTCATCTCTTCCGTATTGTTTCTTCCGATCAATTCCTTTTCTACGCAAGAGATTCGCTGGAGTCGTAAAGCTGCCGCCGCCGGTTCAACTTTGTTTGTACCTGCCAGACAAGCGCACCCCAACGGTATTCAGCGCTGGATAGCACGCGCCGCCCGACGAAAAGAAGCGCCTGATGAAGATGCCAATAGTCCTTTCCCACATTGATATTCATACATTCAATTAGGGAGGACTATTGTGAAAAAGATATTGAAGCTACAAAAAATGGCGAAACATATTCTCGTCCTATTAATCGGAATGATTCCGGTCTTTCTGCTCAGCGGATGCTCGGCAGGATCCCCGTCAAACCCGATTAATTCCGAATCGCATGGGATATTTAACCACTACTTTATTTATCCGTTTTCGATATTGATCAAATTTTTCGCGAATGCGTTTCACGGAGACTACGGTTTATCGATCGTTCTGATGACCTTGATCATTAGATTCGCGATTATGCCGCTCATGATGAATCAAACGAAGAAACAAATAGCCATGAAGGAAAAAATGGCCGTCCTCCAGCCGGAGTTAAACGAACTTAAGATGAAGTATAAGAACGACGTTAGCGCCGAAGCCAAAAAGCAACAGCAAGCCGAGATGATGCAGCTCTACCAGAAGCACCAATTCAATCCCTTAAATATAGGCTGTTTGCCGATGCTTATCCAATGGCCGATCACTCTCGCATTCTATTACGCTATTCGTCGTACGCCAGAGATTGCAGCCCATGACTTTTTATGGTTTAGCTTGGGGAAACCGGATATGATATTGCCGTTTATTGCAGCTGCGGTTTATTACGTTCAATTCCGCGTATCGCAGTCCGTTTCGTCGCAATATCAGCAAAATCAGAACAACCAATTGGCTTTCATTGGATTGTTGTCCCCGATTATGATGGGTATGTTCTCTTTTGCAATGCCGGCCGCGTTGCCGTTATATTGGGCGGTTGGCGGTATATTTATTATCGTACAAACGATTGTACTCAATAAAATGTACGCAAAGCCGATGCCGCAAGTAAAAGCCTCTCTAGCGGAGTAGACGATTAGTAATAACAAAAGCCTAATCCACCGCCATTATGCGGAAGGGATTAGGCTTTTGTTGTATGGGCGTTTGATTCAGTCGTTAACCTTGATTTCTAGAAAACAACGTCGGAAAATATGGACCCTCGAATTTCTGTCCTTTCTTAGGACGGGGGCCGAGGAATTTAGCATTATCGTGAGCTTGGACTCTTCCATTATAAGCGGTTTCTCCAGGCATTAGATGAGCGACGATAGACAATCTCGGGTCATCGGTAGAGTTTGCTCCGGAGCCGTGGAACGTTAATGCGTGGTGAAAGCTTGCTTGACCGGCCTTAAGTATGCAGGGCTCCTCCACCCAATCTCTTCCGTCGGAGTATTTATTCCGTAAGTGGTCCATGTCCTGATTAAAGAAAGCGTCGCTGTCCGGCACAAGACCCCATTTATGAGAACCGAGAATGGTCATCATCCCGCCATTAGTCAAATCCGTATCTTGCAGCGCGATCCACACGGTTACCATATTCGTCGTGCTGGCACATTGCCAATAGCCAAAGTCTTGATGCCAACCGACGTTTCCAACTCCTGAAGTTCTTTTTCCGATACCGGGCTTATAGATAACCTGATCGTGCCACAATCGAATTTCTTCCACTTCGAGTAGATCTGCCGCCCATTCCCCCATAAGCGGATCCGTTACCGTGTCGCGTACCTCGTCGTTAATCCACCATCCATTATCGAATTTGCGCAGGGCGTCCGGGTTCGCTCCGGGCTTATAGGCATGCATCGGGTATCCGTCGCCATCGTAATCCCCCGACCAGATTCGTTCGTGAGTTTCGCGCAGACGTTCGATCTGATCATCGGATAACAACCTCGGACTTATCCAGTAACCATCGCGGTTAAACGTAATCTTATCCTGTTCGGTTATGCGGTATTGCCTGTTTGCTAGCGTCATGATCGTTTCAGGCCTCCTAAATTCGAGTGGTTTCGTTCTCATCATAAGCCACTCAGCCCCTATTGACGTTCGCACGATTGGAAAGTAGATTTAGAAACATGGATAGTTAGAAAAACATTGGACGGGGGCACGGCAGTGCGAATAGCGGAAAGAAGATGGACTTGGGGGGAAGCAGTGAACGAGGTCCCTGAATTTGTTATGCTTGGGCATGACGACCTCCTAAGAGCGATGCCTCTAGTCGATCACGCTCATCCCGGCTGTTACGAATTCGTATTTATCGAACGAGGCAAAGCCAGTTGGGAAGTCGGGGACGAACGTTTCGATACTCAAGCAGGGGACGTATTTCATAGCCGTCCGGATGAAATTCATCGCGGCGGATTCCATGTTATCGAGCCATGCAAATTCTGGTGGTTGATCATTCGCGAACCGAATCCGCGGGATTGGCTCCGGCTTACCGAGGCAGAGAATCGAGACCTCGCCGAGACTATGAGCGCTTTGCCGCGTGTGCAACATGCGGGCTTTCAACCTCTTGAGGCTTTTCGCGGACTGCGTTATGCGCTTGAATCCGGAATGAATCTCCGCAGCATGGCTGTTCGGCAGGCAATCCAGCAATTGCTGCTTCAAATTACCGTGCCCTACTCCGGCGATATAGCGATTGCAAGCGATTTGCTCGGCCAATTCGATAGATTGATCCGACGAATGGAAACGGAGCCGGAATGGAGACCGACGGTTGAACAACTCGCCGAATCCGTAGGGATCAGCGTTTCTCATTTCCATCGCACCTTCCGAGCCTATACAGGTTTCCCTCCCACCGCGTTTATGGAGAGACAACGTCACAAGCAAGCATGCCGTCTGTTATCGGAAACGAAGGAACCGATCACGGATATCGCTTTTTCCCTCGGCTACCCTTCCAGCCAGCATTTTGCCACCGTCTTCAAACGTTTTTACGGTTTAACGCCGACTCAGTGGAGAAGTCGGTCTTACAGCAGATAGGTCTAGCTGTGTCTTAAGCTTGAACTGAAATGTGTTTTTGTCTTAATTCCGACCCCTTCTGCACGCGGGTGTCATTTTCTAACGGCTGCCACGGCCGCTATTTTGACGAAATCTAGTGTAATTAATTTCTAACGGAGCTGTGCGCCTCTATTTATGCTCAAAGGGCATGTTTTTACTAGAAAACAAGCAAATAAGAGCGCTCATTTCCGTCCCTCGTATTTAAGGGTTTTTCTCACGAATGCTCACTCATTCGCAGGATTTCAATGACTTAGATGTCAGGTGGGTCGATAGGGGCGTAGGGCTGACGGCCGTCGATGACACGTTCGGGTATGCGGGAACAGAAGTCGCGTTATATCGCACTTCGCATTAACGCTCTGCTGCACGCTCCACTTGTCCCCTTGGAGGTTCACCCTCCCATGACTCAACGGGTCTTTGCCCTTACATTCCTTCGTTGTACCTGTCCAAGGCGTGGAGACCGATTACGTTTAGAAGACGGGTCAATTGCCCTGACGGAACTGATACTCGGTTCTCTGTGCGTTCTTTGTCATTGAAGTCCCACGAATGGGTCAGTATTCGTAAGTTGTTCGGTGTGCTGGGTGTTGCTTGTGACTACGCGACCAACGTATCTTGCGATCCGCTGCTATACATTTCTCCACGTTGAATCATGCCAATTAAAATGCGTGCGAGCTTTCCAATGAGCTTGAAGATGGAATACATCTTCGACATGCCTTTAAGCTGGTTACGGGCGTGCCAATGTTTGAAGTCTGAATTCTGCCGCACTAAGCTCAGCATCCCTAAGTACAAATACTTGCGCAGCATGCTGTCGCCCCGCTTGGAGAGCTTAATCTGGCCCTTGTGTTTTCCCGATGTTCGTTCCGCCAGATTGAGACCGGCTCGGCGCAGCAGTTGCCTTCCATGGGCGTAGTGATGCAGACCGCCTGCGCAGCCAAGCAAAGAGGCAATGGTGATCGTGCCTAGACCGTGTAAGCTGCGGAGTTGCTGCACAACGGGCACCTGCTCCAAGAGCGCCTCTATCTCTCGCTGCATCTCTTCGAGTATGAGTTGCGTCTCTTTGTAGACATGCAAAAGGCGAAAGATATCGTGCCGCGCGGCATCGTTTGTATTGGATTTCCCAACACTGTGTGCTGCCGCGTTCAGCAGTTCTACAGCCTTTGCTTTGCCACTGGCTCCAGCTACGCGTCGCATCCCCTGGCTTCGCCATCCCTCCATCACCTCGTCAGCATTCAGTTGCTGTAGATCGACAGGCAGTGGAAAAGCCTTTAATGTTGCTAACGACCGGACACCGTCCCATTCTAGGAATACGCTTCGGAACTCAGGAAAGTACAAGTCTATCCAACGCACGATGCGATTACCTAAGGCGATGGACTGCCCCACCCAGTATTCCCGAGCGCTCATCGCGGCCTTGATTCCGTCAAATACAGGCTCTTGCGGCGCGTAGTTTGTGTAGTAGCCTCGGCTGACGACATCGGCGATGACGAGCGCGTCCTTCGGGTCGTTCTTAGATGGACTGTTGTCGCGGTTTTCCTTATTGCGATGCGTCGTTACCGGGTTCACCAGCACGACCTCGATGCCTTGCTTTAGCAGCCAGTCAGCGAGATTATGCCAGTAGTGGCCTGTGGGCTCCATGCCGACAAGGAAAGAAGTTTTGCCATGTTTGGCCCCCGCCTCCTGCATCCAATGGAGCAGCTTCTGGAATCCGGCTTCTGTGTTCGTAAAGGAAACGTGGCGCGGCGTTAGCGTCCGCCCGCGAAAATCCGTAACCTGTGCGGCATGTACATCTTTAGCGATATCGATCCCTACGATTGCATGATGACTGGTAATTCGTTCAATACGTTGATTTGTAGCGTCGTTTCGAGTAGACTTCATTTTAAGCGCCTCCATGATGGGTTTTAGGGCATTGACCCGTGACACCCCCATCATACGAGGCGCTCCTGTTTTTGTCTAAGTCCAAATCCTAGGCCCTACAGGAATGTTTAGATTTTGAAAAGAGCCTTTTTGAGCAATATAACGGCTACTGGCTCCGTTAAAGAAAAACAGTATGAGTACAATCCCGTTATCCACCCAACCTCTTCCCCTACATTTCGACGATTTACCCAACATTCCCTTTTATGGATATCTCGCACCCGCAAATAAAAAGACGCATCCGCTCAAAAAGAGCCGAATGCGTCCCGCCATAAACCATTGATCTTTCACCTTACAAGGTGTCTCAAGCTAAGCTGCAACAAATCGTCCTCAATCCGCTCCAGCCTCCGAAGCCCTTCATACGCGGATCTGATCTGCTCCCCAAGTACATTCTCGCCGTCCACTCCATCGAGATAACGTCCAAGAAAATGCAGAAATACGTCCAGTATTCTGAGCTGGACAAGAAGCGGAACCGCTTCCGCTTCCGCCTTCTCCAACGTCAACTGTTCTCCGACTCCGCGCAGAAACAGTTCTACTGTGCCTAGAGCTTCTTCATCGCTCAATAACCCCGATACGATAACCGCGAACTCCATCGCTCTTAAATCCCAGGTACAGAATTCAAAGTCAAGAACGGCCGCAAGCCGATCATCGCTGCCATCGCCACTGACTAACGAGTTAGAGTGATTAATGTCTCCGTGAATGAGCTGATGCGGAAGCGTACGGAAGCTCGGCAAGTAACTTCGGTATCGCTGCAAGGCTTCGCCAATGGCAAGTAATGCATCAACTAGGGCTTCCTCCCGGAACTCAATCGGTGGCGCGAAGCAGAACGCCGAGACTGCGTCGGGCGTACATAAAGGATGTGCCGAATCCATCTCGTAATACGGTGGATAGATCGGTTTGCCAACATCGCTTATCTGAGCCAAGGATCTGCTCAATTGTCCTGCCGCAACACCGAATGCATACCCAATCTCCGCTTTCCCCTCTTCCGGTCGTTGCCCCTCGATATAGCTAAAGAGGCAAGCAATCCGTTCGCTACCATCCTCAAGCCGGACAATGGTACTCCCATCGAAGCAACGAATAGGCATCGGAACCTTAAAGGGCATGTCCACCTTATTTAAGGCCATTAACAATCCGTGCTCATAACGGATTTTATCCTCGTCTTTATGAGTCTCGTAAATTCGAAGAACCCACCGTCGCCCTTCGGCCTCAATGAATCGCGTCGTATTGTTCCAGCCGGATTGCCCCTCTTCGATCGTCCATTCCCCGCTGGCAAAATAATTACGCAAGACGTTCTCGAACGGCAACTTACTTCCCTACTTTCTCTACGACTCTATCGATGGCATTGGCGAATTCCTGGTTATACAATGTCAATCGCCAGAATGAAGCGCCTTTCAGTCCATAACGCTTGGCTAACCCCAGCTTATCGTCGACAGATTCCGCCGTTTCGCTCCCTAGGCTGATCCCAAGAATCAACTTGTCAGCCGGAATCCCGCTGTTCAAGAGCAGTTCGATGGCTTGCTCAACTTTATCATTAGGTTCGGGAGTGCGGATCGGCGTTCCTTTGGCATGGTAGTCATGAGCCATTATGACAAGATCGTCGGCGTATTTCGCTAAAGTGGCGTAATCATAACCTTTGTATGCGCCATTGGGGGGAGGAACAGCCACAGAAAGCTTCACTCCGATAGCCTCCAATTTCGCGTCAATCTCTTGAACGTACTCGTTCAACAATTTCTGTTGCCCGATCGGATCAAGCTTTAATCCTAACCCCTCGTAATCGAGCAATACGCCGCCGAAGCCGGTATCGGATGCCAATCTTACAATGTTGTCGATCGAATGGTTCCGCAAAGTCTCGTCGCTAAGCATCTTCGTTAACTCGCCCTTGCCATCTACCGAATAGACCATGAGGTAAGGACTTGCCCCTTGAGCGGCGGAACTCGTCACGAGCGATTCCGGCGTAATCTCTCCGGCAGCTTCCGGCCAATTATAATCGACGCCTTCGAGCGTTAATTCACCTTTCTCGTCTATCCGCGTCCAGCCGAATGCGACCGAATCCATCGCCGCGATTCTATCGCGGTTCGCGAACGAACCCATCGCATAGAAGGCGCGAAGATGTATCGCTTTTTTCGCGGAGACGATCGTCACCGTTTGAGTAGCTTTGCTCCAGCCCACCTTCGCACCGAATTGCGTGCCGAAGAAATTCAACGGAATGAGCACCTGCTGGTTCACGACGAGAGGCGCGGCTAACAACTCCACAACCGTGCCGTCTACTTCCGCTTTTGGCTGCCCTAATCGCAAAACAACATTTTTATTAACGCCATTAACTTCACCCGCCGCCTTTACGGTCTTCATTTGGCTATCCCACGTCACATTAATCCCTAATGCGCGAGCCAACGACCGAAACGGAACCATAGTCACGTTGTTCTTAATGACCGGAACGGCTCCCAGCTTAAGCGGAACGTCATCCAGTACGACTTTGATTTCAGCATTAACAGCTCCGGCCGGCGAAGAACCGAGCGTGGAGCTGCCTAGAAAAGATAATCCCATAATGATAGCCGAAGCCGATTTTCCCCATCGATTCATCGCTTATTCTCCTAATTCCTCTTGCTAGAATAGGAGAATTATAGCAAACCTTCCTAATAACCGTAACCGCCGGACGACCTATTTTCCGAACTCCGGTTTTACCCAATAACGCTAACTTTCATTTTCAACCACGCCCAGTAACGGCGAATACATCATGAGCGAGTGATTTTCCGTAATCTCATCCTCCCGCAACCAATCTCCGTCCAATGCATAGACGTCCCGATATAACGTATTATGCCGAATATATCCGCCCCATGGCTCCGAGGTGATCAGATGATCTTTTTCCTTCACCTCGTAACGATATCTCGAAGGCTGCTCAGCAAGCCAGCTCCCGAACAAATACTCTCCATCCAATCGCAGCCGTAACTGATAAGTGACGGACGTGTCATTCGTTATGCGTAAATCCCGATAGTTATAGGAACAGGTTGCACCGCTACCGAAAGGCTGGGTTCGGCCTGCATCCGGAAATACGTCGTAGCTATGCCGGTGCCGTTCCGTTACCGTCAGCTCCGTGTGCAGCGTCATCCAATAGATGAGGTTGGACAACTGGCACAAACCGCCCGCAACCCCGGTACGAACCTCTCCGCAAAATAAGATCATCCCGTCCACGTAACCTTTGCGTCTAGTCGGTTTGCCAAGCAAACGCCAGTAGGAGAACGTCTCTCCCGGGCGCAGCAATATTCCGTCTAACCGCGGTACGGCAACTTGAAGATTAACGATTTTATTGCGTTGCAGCCACATCTCCGTGTTCGCGAGTTTCCTTACAAGCGGCGTCCGATGCCGCATAACGGCATATGGCAGTTCATCGACGCTCTTCTCTCGGGCAAATGTAACGTTTCCGAAAACCCATTCCAAATACCGTCTTGACGTATAAGCCCACTTGCCGACCCGAAGCCGGATGGGAGATCTGGGGATCGGCCGAAGCTCGGGCATCATTGCGTATCTTCCCCTTCACCGTTCCTTTTTCCAGCCCAGGAAGCCTGCTCTCCTCTGGCCATCTTCCAATCGGATTTCAGAATTCCCATCTGAATGACGTCCGAGTATTTCCCGTTTTTGTACTGCCTTTCGCGCTGGCGTCCTTCCTGGATAAATCCGCAGTTCAAGTAACTCCGAATGGCTCGTTCGTTGAAATCGTACACTTCCAGTTCCAGTCGGTTCAGATTCATCTCGAGAAACGCGAAGTCGATCAACAGCTTCATCGCTTCCGTCCCGTATCCGCGCCCGAGGTTCTCCGTCGACCCGATTACGATTCCGATCTTGCCTACGCGATTTTTCCAATCGATGGAATCCAGGTTCACTTGTCCGATATACGCCTCCGTAACGGGATCCGCAATAACGAAACCTCTGCTGTCCGAGCTGCCGTCAAGCATAGCGTCCAAATAAGCTTCCGTAGATTCCAAGGCGTGCGGATAGAGGAAAATATCCGAGAGGTGCATCACGATTTCCCTATCGTTCACCCATTGGCGCATCCAAGGAAGATCCTCGCTTCGATATTCCCTCAGCATGACTAACGTCCCTTGAAGTCGCGGCATCGTTACACCTCCTTAGCGATCGGATCGTCCAGCAGAATCCCCTGATCAATCGATCTCTGCACGATTTCTTGAGTAAATTTCCATAACGTGTCCGATGCTTCTCTGACCGGATCTAGCCTCTTTAGCACCTGCGACTTTACGATTCCGTTCTTCAGCCAGCTTACGCCACCGGTGTAATGATTATGGATGACCGGCTGCAAGCGATCTAACGCGGCAGCGTATTTCGCTTCCTCGGTCAGTCCGTCTTCGAATTCCCGCCACAGCGACATCCATTCTTCTCTTTGATCTTCCGGAAGCATTCCGAATAGTCGGTCTGCCGCTGCTTGCTCTCTCTCTTCTTTATCCAAATACCCTTGCGTATCGTAAGCGAAAGTATCGCCCGCATCGATCTCGACCAAATCGTGAAGCAGCAGCATTCGGATAATCCGATGCAGATCTAATTCGGGGTCGTTCGCGTGTTCCAACAAGACAACGGCCATAAGCGACACATGCCAGCTATGTTCGGCGGTGTTCTCCAGACGGCTTTTATCCATTAGAAAGGTTTTGCGAAGCACGTTCTTGAGCTTGTCGATTTCCACGAGAAAAGATATTTGCCCTGTTAAGCGTTCATTGTCTATCCATTGGTTTGCCATATGCGATTTCCCTCCGTCTATTCTGTCCAACCATTGTAACATGGTTACTTCTTCTAATCACCGTTGCGATCATCGATCTCTTTCTTTCGAGCCTTTGCTATCGTTCATATTTAGTTCATATAACGCAATCATAATAAACCTCATAGCCGTAGAACTGCATCCCTGCAAAAAAACACCCCAAGGTATGATGGATTTCGCTTGAAAGGTTCTCCATAATGGAAGAATAAACCTAGACGATCGAATAAACCCCTTGTAAACTTCATCTTCCATAAGAAACGAGGATTCGCCAAGCCATGTCACGAACAAGTAAATCTACGGATCAATCCGCCAAACCGATAAAGTACAATTGGAAATCATTCATCACGCTCATCAACAAAGCCAAGCCTTCCAAGCCGATGCTTGCCGTCGCTCTCTCCTTCAGCCTGATCTCGACCGTCGTCGGTCTATTCGTCCCGTTATTTACGAAAAATCTCGTCGACGGGTTTACGTTGGATTCCCTGGAAAGTTATCAGATCATCCTCCTCGTCTGCGTGTTCGTCGCCCAGACGATCGCGAGCGGCTTGTCGATCTATCTGCTGAACAAATTCGGTCAGCAAATTCTATCCGGCTTGCGCGATCTGCTCTGGCGGAAGCTGCTCTATTTGCCGGTCGCCCATTACGACAAGGAAGAAACCGGAGGGTTGATCAGCCGGGTAACGAACGATACGAACGTAGTGAAGCAGGTCGTCTCCGAGCATATGTCCGGATTTATTAACGGGATCATCTCGATCGTCGGCTCCATCATTATTTTGTTCACGTTGGATTGGCAGATGACTCTGCTCTTGTTAGTTGCCATCCCCCTTACGTTGTTCATCATGATGCCCCTTGGACGCAAGATGCATCAGATATCGCGTAACATGCAGAACGAGACGGCAAGCTTCACTTCCGTATTAACCCAAGTTCTGTCCGAAGTCCGCTTGGTCAAATCCTCGAACGCCGAGCCCATCGAATACGAGCGGGGCCGTTCAGGAATCGATAAGCTATTCAAGTTAGGCGTACGCGAAGGAAAGATTCAAGCGTTCATTGCTCCGCTTATGGGAATCGTCATCATGACCTTAATGGTCGTCATTATCGGTTATGGCGGATTGCGCGTATCCAATGGATCGATTTCCGCAGGCGAATTGGTCGCTTTCATCCTTTATCTCATTCAGATCGTGATGCCCTTAGGACAGATTACGGCCTTCTTCACCCAATTGCAGAAAGCCATCGGAGCTACGGAACGCATGATCGATATTCTCGGTCAAGATGAGGAAATCCATGATCTAGGTTCGCAAGTCCCAACGGAGGATTCCGCCATTCGGATGAAGGAGTTAACCTTCTACTACGACCAAGGCGATCCGATCTTGAAGAACGTCAACTTCTCCGTACCTTCCGGTAAAATAACGGCGCTCGTCGGTCCGAGCGGTAGCGGGAAGACGACTTTATTTTCCCTGATTGAACGGTATTACGAACCCCAGCACGGGAGTATTGCTTACGGTCAGCAGGACATTAACGACTATTCCCTGACCTCATGGCGCAGCCAGATTGGTTACGTTTCGCAAGAAAGTCCTCTGATGTCCGGTACGATTCGGGAAAATATTACGTACGGACTAGATAGACCCGTCAGCGACGAAGAGCTTAGAGAAGTTGCGAGGATGGCTTACGCGGACGGATTCATCGATGATCTGCCCGATCGATTCGATACGGAGGTCGGAGAACGCGGAATGAAGCTATCCGGCGGCCAACGGCAACGGATCGCAATCGCGAGAGCTTTGCTTCGCAATCCGCGCATTCTGATGCTGGATGAAGCGACTTCCGCGCTGGACAGCACTTCGGAGAGGGTCGTTCAGGAAGCGTTGAACAACCTGATGAAAGGCCGCACGACGCTAGTCATCGCGCATCGCCTGTCGACCGTCGTCGACGCGGATCAGATTATTTTCCTCGATAAGGGCAGTATTACGGGAATCGGCACGCATGAGCAATTGGTCGCCAGCCATTCGTTGTACCGGGAATTCGCGGAACAGCAGCTTCGCTATCAGGAGCAATTAAGTTAATCGGGTTACTTAAGGAAAGGTGGGGATGAACATGACTCGAATTCTCGTCGTCGACGATGATCCGCATATTCGCGAGCTTGTGAAGGTATTTCTCGTACAAGAGGGGTTAGAAGTTACGGAAGCGACGGATGGGAAACACGCCCTCCGCCAATTGGAAACGATGGCGGCGGATCTCGTCATTCTGGACATCATGATGCCTAATATGGACGGATGGGAATTATGCCGCGAATTACGCGAGCATTACGAGATCCCTCTGCTTATGCTCACAGCCAAAGGAGAAACGGCGCAAAAGCTTAAAGGTTTCCAGCTCGGAACGGACGACTATATGGTTAAACCGTTCGAACCCGTCGAACTTGTCGCGCGCGTTAAAGCTCTGCTCAAGCGCTACAAAATATCGATCTCCCAGAACGTAGCGGTCGGGAGCGTTCAATTGAATCGTCAAACCTTTTCCTTATTGGCCGATTCCCAACCGGTTACCATTCCGCTTAAGGAATTCGAACTGTTGTTCAAGTTGGCCAGTTACCCGGGCAAAACGTTCTCCAGAGAACAGCTTATCGAACAAATCTGGGGATATGATTACGAAGGCGACGAACGTACCGTGGACGTTCATATTAAACGACTTCGCGAAAGGTTTCCCGATGGGCAATACGGCTTCCGAATTACGACGATTCGCGGTCTTGGTTACCGTTTGGAGGTATCGTCATGAGGCAACAGCGGAACCGAAGTCACCATGATCGCCATCCTCGGGAGCATAAGGAGCACCAGGAGAATCAGCCGTCCGGGAGAGGTTGGCGGTTAGGCTTCTATCGCGAGAGCAAGGAACAGCGACAGCGGATGAAGGAGATGGGCAAACAATTCAGGCCCCCGCGGAAACATATATACATCATTCTCGTGTTCATTCATGCGGCCATCGCCTCCTGTTGGGGGATTGCTTACGTTATTATGGGAGCCATCTATCGAACTTGGTTTCCGCAATTCGGACACGGTCTGCTACGTCAATATTTAACGGTATTCCTATGCTTCTTCGTCCTCTTCCTCTTGATGACGTTGGTTCGCTTGTTCTACGCTCCCGTTCGCCAGCAGATGGATTGGTTCTTGCAGATGATCAATGCGATGAAGGAGCTATCCAAAGGGAATTTTAACGTTTCTCTGGAAATGAACAAGAAGTTCATCGGACAATTCGGACCGCTGGTTTCCGGCTTCAACGAGATGGCTGTGGAGCTTAACCAAATGGAAACGATGCGTCAGGAATTCATTTCTAACGTCTCGCACGAAATTCAGTCGCCTCTTACTTCCATTGCCGGCTTCGCCCGCGCGTTGCAGAACGACAGCTTATCGCCGGAAACGCGGAAGCATTACTTGGACATCATCGAGACGGAAAGCAAGCGGTTGTCGCGGATTAGCGATAATCTGCTCAAGCTGACCTCGCTGGAATCCAATCAGCACCCCTTCGAAGCCAAACCCTATCGGTTAGACCGACAAATCCGTCATATCATCTTGTCGTGCGAACCGTTGTGGCAAACGAAGTCGATCGAGATGGACGTCGAATTGCCCGAGCTTACGATTAGCGCGGACGAAGATTTAATGAGCCAAGTATGGGTGAATCTGTTGCACAATAGCATTAAATTTACGCCTGAAGGCGGTACGATTCGCTTGCGGCTCGCCAGGAAACAGGATCTTATTCAATTGGATCTCATAGACAGCGGCAAAGGAATTTCGGATGAAGCCCTTCCCCATTTGTTCGAACGGTTCTATAAAGAAGACAAAGCCCGCGATCGTTCCGGTGGCGGCAGCGGACTGGGGCTGTCTATCGTACAGAAAATAGTCCATATGCACGGAGGAGAAGTATTCGCCGGTAACGAACCGGGATTAGGCGCTATTTTCACGATTCAACTCCCCCTGAAATAGAACGGTCACCCCTTCGTCCCGCAAGCTTCCGCCGACAGATTCGCCGGAAGCTTCTGTAGGACGAAACGAATAAATAAAGCTTGAAGCTCGCGCATCGAATTCGTTCTTGTTTTGCCTAACATACACCTGAAGCGACCTTCCAATTCTTGAACAGTGCTTTGCATAATCTTAGCGATTTCCTTGTCCTCGAATCCGAACAGCAAGTAAAGCCGCAGCACTTCCTTCTCGCTCCCCGTGAAATCGTACCTATCCCCGAACGCATCGTAGATTTCCCCCGCTGCCGTTTCCGGCTCTTCTATGACTTGCCATTCCATCATGTTCTTAAACAAATTCCTTAACACCTCCATCGCAATTAAAGTTGGGTCTGTCGATTCATGTCTTCATTCGTTATGATAGAGACAAAGTATTAAAAGATTTCCATAACATGTATTTGTTTTCTATGAAAATTGCTAATAGTGCGAGTTCAAAAAGTCCGGTTTTCAGCACCGAGAAGGTTGAAAGAAGCTTAGGGACTGAGGAACGGAGCGTAGGAAGAACCTACGTGAGTACCGAAAGGCCCGGCTGAATTCAAGATTCGATGTCGAATCTGCTCCCAGCCTAAGCTTCGTGATCAAAATTGGACTTTTTGAACAACCTCTAATCGTGCGAGTTCTGTCTGATCAAGTTCATCCGGGGGTGCTTATACGCATGTTTCGATCCCTTCACTTAAAGATTGCGATCGTGTTGGTCTTGATAAACGTCGTTTCCTTCGCTTTGATCTCCCTTATCCAATACGAAACTTCCATTAAACAAATGAATAATCAACTTATCCGCCACAGCTTGGCGAATCTAGAGAGTACCGTCGCCAACTTGGATACTTTGCTGGACTTACGGGTGAAACAAGCAGAGCTTCTGAGCGAGTCTATCCCCCAGCTCTTGGAAACCACCGAACTCAAGCTAGCCTTTCTACGAGATAAACTGAATCAAACGGACTTTTCGATGGAATGCATCGGAATCGCCGGCCAAGACGGAACGATGAGCCTGGTAGATGGAACGGTTCAGCAAGTTGCCTCAATGGATGCCTACCAGCAAGCGCTTAAAGGGATCGGCTCATTCTCTCCAATGATGCTGGATCCGCACGGCAAGCCCATCTTATGGCTTATGGTCCCGCTGCATAATTCCAGCAACGGCATCGTGGGCGTCGTCGGCTTGGTGCTGGATCCCGCGCAATTATTCGGAGAGCAATTAACGCTGAGCTCCTCCGATTATACGGATAGCGAAGTCATTCTGATCGATCGGGATACCAACCTTCTCTACTATAGGGATACATCCTTAATCTTGAAGCGCAATTATATGAAGGACGAGCCCGCTCTGCGAGACTTCGCGGTACGACTCCAGAACAGCGAGGAAGGATACGGAGAAGCCAGCGTATTCGGTCGCGTTCTCAAGATGTTTTACGTGAAAATGCCGGACAATGATTGGTATGCCGTATTCTCGGTATCCAAAAAAGAGTTCGAGGCACCTCTTCGACATGCGATATGGTTGAACTTGGGACTCACTGCGTTAACGGAAATCATTCTCGGTATTTGCCTCTATTTTATAAGCCGACGTTACATTCTTAATCGATTGAAGCAAGTCGTATTGGTTACGAAGAACGTCGCGGCGGGCAACTTTTACCCCGAACCGCTACGTATCGAAAGCCTTGACGAGATGGGTATGCTGGCCAGCTCCGTCAACGGCATGATCGATAATTTGCAGGATTTATTCGAGCCCTTCCAAGCTTTCATCCGTCACAATCAATATGCTATGATTGTGACGGACTCCCAATTCGTCGTGACTTCTTTCAATAAACGTGCCGAGGAGATGCTAAAGTACGGGGAAAACGAGATCATCGGAAGAAAAGCTCTGCTGCAATGGCATGATCATGACCAGTTGCTCGCGAGAGCGAAGTTTTATTCGGACAAGCTAAAACGTACGATCACGCCGGACGAAGCAGTGTTGTTTGTGGATTCCCACAAAGGCTTTATACCCAATTGGGAGTGGACATGGATCAACCGCGACGGCGTCAGAATGCTAGTGTCGTTGAATACGAGCATGATGCGATATCCGAACGGCAAAATTAAAGGTTACGTACTGATTGCGAGGGATATTAGCGAAATTAAGAAAGCCGTCGAGACGAATACCCGGTTATCGGAAATCTTGGAAAGCGCGCATGATATGATCGCTTCTTTCGATATGCGCGGAAGCATTTTCTATCTCAATCAGGCCGGTTATTCCTTCCTGGGTATCGAATCCTTGAACGAAAACAACAATCGCTTAAGTCAATATATGCCTATTCCGACAACGGTCCGATTCGCCGACGGGTTATCCGAAGCCCAGAAGCTCGGGTATTGGCAAAGCGAGATTGAAATTATCGGTGCTAACAACCGGTCTCAATCTGCGTCGATCACGGTTGTTTCCCATCAGACGGACGATGGACAGGATACGTTCTTCTCCACGATCGTCCGAGACATCTCCGACCAGAAGGAAATCGAGAGACAGCTCGTCAAAGCCAAAGATGAAGCGGATGAGGCTAACGAAGCGAAGAGCTCCTTCCTAGCCCGGATGAGTCATGAAATCCGCACCCCGCTTAACGGGATTATCGGATTAACCTACCTTCTTCAGCGGACGGAGCTAACGGAGCTTCAAACGGATTACCTTCGTCAAGTATCCGAATCATCGCAGAATCTGCTGCGAATTCTCAATGACATCTTGGATTTCTCCAAACTCGAAGCAGACAAACTCATTCTCGAGCAAGTGCCGTTCCGTTTAGAAGAAACTTTACATCGTCTAAGCGGCATCTTCTCCGTTCTTCTCGGCCCGAAACCTGTCGACTTCATTATTCATTTAGACCCTCGAATACCGGAATGGATCATCGGCGATCCGACACGCCTTGAGCAGGTGCTATTGAATTTGGGCGCTAACGCGATAAAGTTTACGAATTTCGGGTTAATAGAGTTAATGATCATACTCGTTCGGATGGACGAGGGGCAAGCGACTCTCCACTTCAGCGTGAAAGATACCGGAATCGGCATGACCGATCAGCAACGCGAACAATTGTTCATGCCGTTCGTTCAAGCCGATCAGAAAACAAGCCGTAAATTCGGCGGAACGGGGCTTGGACTGGTCATCTCGCATACTCTGGTCGATCTGATGGGGGGACGGATAACGATCGAGAGTGCAATCCATGTCGGCAGCGAATTGAGCTTCGAACTCGTTTTCCCCGTAAATAGTCAGAAATCGATGCCGATAACGTTGCAGCCTTTCGAGCTTAAAGTCGTCGTGCTCGAGGATCATGATCGCGTTGCAGAGCATTGGCGCGTTCTACTCTCATCGTTCGGATGCGAAGTTGTAACTCTCTGCAGTTGGGACCAAGCGATGCTCTTGTTGAAGGAACGGAAATGGGATTTGTTCATCGTCGATATGGAAGCGGAAATCATGCATGGAGAAGAAACTTGGATGAACTGGAAGTCTCTATTGGATGAGCACGGCGTCCAAGTCATTTCGTCTACGAGTTTGCTTGGTAGAGACGCATTGCAGCAATTGCCCGACGAATACAAACCCGCTGCCGTATTGGTTAAACCGGCTTCGTCATTACACGTTCGGCAAGCGCTGCAAGTGATACGCAATCGAACAATGGAAATCTACGACAAGGAACGGTACGCCCCATCTTCCCTATCGGATGGATCGGTGGAATCCGCCCGCTCGATCGACTCTTATGGGACAACTCGCAGACCGCGCATTATGGTCGTAGACGATCAAGTGATTAATCGATTGGTCGCTAATCAAATCTTGGTGGCGCATGGGTTCGATGTGGAACTGATCGAGAGCGGCGCCGATGCTTTGGCTTTCCTTGAGGCGTATCCGTCGCGAGTGGATCTCATCTTGATGGATCTTCACATGCCGGATATGGACGGCATTGAAGCAACGACATTTATTCGCAGAACATTCAGCGCGGAAGATCTTCCTATCGTTGCGTTAACTGCCGACATGACGAAAGATCGGCATGTGAAATGCTTAAACGCGGGAATGAACGATATCGTTACGAAACCGATTAAACCGGAGGTCCTGTTCACGGCTCTTGGCAAATGGCTTCCTTCCCTCCCTCATCCATCTATCGAACGCGTTACGCAACTCGACGAAACCTGGGAAGACACGCCTTATCTTAAGGTATCGCTTGCCTTGCAGCAATTAAACGGCAAGAGTGCCTTGTATTTAAGACTACTGGACAAATTCCTTCTCCAGTATTCGGACATGGAAAATAGTCTTAACGCTTTGCTGAACGATAAGGATAGCATAGGTGCAATCCGTCTCGTTCATTCTTTAGGAGGGGCCGCGGGTCACCTCGGAGCGCTGGCCATTCAAGAAGCGGCAACGAAATTGGAAAGCGCTCTCTTAAAAGGGGAAACCCCGACATTGGAAAAGACCGATCTCCTAAGGTCGTTTAATGAGGGAGTAGCCTCTATGCAGCAACTCTTGTTCCTAAAAAGGAGTTAGACGAACGGCTTTCGACAATATATAATAGATTTGCCAACCCAAATGTTAGCAAAGTATGAGTTTTCTTAACAATTTGTTAAAGGGTGTGCTAATGATGACGAGAGTACTTGTTATTGAAGATGATCCTATCATCGGAGAAATGCTCACCCTATATCTCACAGAGGAGAATTTCGAAGTTCAGCGCGTAGAATCCGCGCGCGAAGGAAAATTCTCTCTTGGAACCTTTAACCCGGATATCTTGCTGCTCGACTTGATGTTGCCGGATGCTAGCGGGACGGAGCTATGCGCTGAATTCCGGCAACTTACAGCGATCCCCATTATCGTGATCTCCATGAAGCCGTCGGTAACCGTACGCATTCAAGCGATCAGCAACGGCGCGGATGATTTCCTGGTTAAGCCTTTCAGTATGCAGGAGCTTAAAGTTCGCATGGATGCCGTATTAAGACGCACCGCTAATTTGCGCACGGTTCCGACGAGTCTCGCTCATTCGCGCGAAACCTCGCAGAGCGGAACGGAAGCGCAACGTGGACTCGTGTTGGATTTGGAACGAAGAACGATTGTCTTGGACGGCGAACATATCGAGACGACCTTCTCCGAATACGAGATTATGAAACTGTTCTATCAACATCCTAACCGCGTATTCAGCCGCGAAGAGCTAATCAATGCCGTTCGAGGCATCGATTCGTTCATTAACGACAGGGCAATCGACGTTCACGTTACGAATTTAAGACGCAAGCTGGAGAAGAATCCGAAGGAACCGCAGTTTATTAAGACGGTATGGGGAGTCGGTTATAAATTTATCAAACAATAGACCATACATAATCGAGAAAGGACTCCTAGCATTAGGGAGTCCTTTCTTTATTTTCCATCCTAATATTTGTCCATTAACTTTCTAAACTTTTGGATGTCATACTATAGGGATCTAATTGGCATGGAGGAATGTTGGTGCTCGGTTGGAACAGTATGATGAGTCTGATTCACAATGCCGTTGCGCATTATGCGTATAGCCTAGCAATCCTCTTCTTTATCGCGTCCGTTCTATTCCTTTATTTTATGAACGTGCAGAAGATTCGACGACGCGGGCTTGTTTTCGACGGTCTCCCGGGGGTGCTCCACTCTAAACCTTTCACCCTTCAGCTTCGGAAGAAACTGAAAACCCGTGCCCCCTTTTATTTAATCCTATTAACAATAGATGAAATCAAGACGATAAACACGAATGGCATTGGAGTAAGGAACGAGTTGCTGCAACAAGTCGGCCGACGATTGACGAATTGGCTTCCTCCGAGCGGTTCCGCTTGCCGGCTCGAAGGTGGCGAGTTCTTAATTTGTCTCCCGTTCCCTTCCGCGAAAAAATTCAAGTTTACCGGCGTTGAATATTTGCAAGAAATGGAAACGCTTTTATCCGCACCCTATCTGATCCAGCATAAGCTCCATCATCTCTCAATGAAGACGGGAATGGCGAAATACGCAGGAGAAAAGCTGACGATAGACCAACTTTTGTCGCTTACCTACTCGTCATTGCATCAAGATACAGTTAACGGAATGAACCATGCCGTCCTATACCATGAGAAGTACGCAGAGCAAATCCGTCGTCGCACGCTTATCGAGGTTTATCTTAGGGACGCCCTGCTGGAAAATCAATTTTCCATGCAATATCAACCGCAGTTTGAGTTGCATAGTGGAAAGCTCAAAGGATTCGAAGCGGTGCTGATCTGGATTCACCCGGAGCTGGGGAATATCGCGCCGGACGAATTCATGCCGATCGGCGAAGAGAAGCAGCTCCTTCTCCCCATCTCGGATTGGATGCTCCGACAAGCTTGCCATATGCTTCGACGCATGACGACCGGATCATCCCCGATCACGATATCCGTTCCGATCTCGAGCTCGCAATTGTCGAATCAACGATTTGCGGAACAGATCGAAGACTTATTAAAGGATACGGGCTTGAGGGCTGAACGGCTTGAATTAGAGTTGATGGAAAGCATGCTGATGCATTCGAAGGATATAGCGGATAGCCAGTTGAATAGACTGCATCAATTAGGCGTCCGATTGGTATTGAATGGAGTCGGAAACGAATATTTCAAGATGAAGGAGATCAGCAAGCTTCCGTTCTGCCTCCTCAAGATCGACGGGAGCTTCATTCGGAACATCGGACACCCATCCGAACAACAAGAGTTCGAATCTTTAATTCATTCCGTTAAGCAGAATCGTTACGAGGTCCTCGCGGAAGGTCTCGAAACTTACGAACAGCTCGTGTATTTGAAGAAACTCCGTTGCGACTTCGCCCAAGGTCTCTTGTTCAGCAAACCTTTGCCCGAAGCGCAACTTCCTTCCCTTATTCATGCGGTTATTCGAGAATAAATCCTAGGAGAGACCGGCGTGCGCGTTACCAGCCCATTCGCTTACGAAGGGAAGTAATATGCGCGACATGATGACGACCGTGCCAAGCGTAGGAACCGAGAGCGTAATCTAACCGGATCGTTAGCTTCGATCCCGGATGATAGAACGTTCTTGCATAGTCTTGCTCGGACATCGAACGAAGCAACATTACCCAGCGTTCATGCAATGCCGCGATCAACGTTGTCGACAGCTCAACCGGCGCTTTCGTCGTATCGTCAAGAAGCGCCCAGCGATCTTCGTAATAGGGCCTGATCGTAGGCTGCTCTTCCGTCAACGCGAGCTTAAACCGGGTGAAGCTATTCAGATGGCTATCCGCGATATGATGGGCGACCTGCCTTATCGTCCAACCATCCGGCCGATAAGGCGTATTCAATTGATCTTTGCCGAGACCTTCTAACGCGGAAGCGAGCTTCGTCGGCAAGCTAGAGATTTCGGTGATCCATTCCTGCCTCCGTTGGGGCGTGATCTCATCTTCATGTTCGAACTGTCCTATCGGATACCTTAAATCTTGAATCATCGTTCGCGTCACCTTGACTTTCCGTTCTAGAAGTATTTTCTCGATAAAATCCGCTTTCGCTTCGGAATAAGCTTCCCGATCGCGCCTAAACCGTTCGGCTAATCCAATCTTTAATTCCCCGTAAGCCATAGCCCAGTCTCTTCGTTCAAGAAGAGCGTCACGGAATGCAAGCTGCTCCTCATAACGAGGCTCCCCGACCGGGAAAAGATGAAGATGCGCTACCCTTCTATCCTCGGCGGCTTTCACGAAAAATCTGCGGTACGGTCTTAAATCCAATTCCGGCGGGACGTAATTCCACCCTTCAGTCCTTAAGGTTTCGGCAACCTCAAGTATTCGGTCATATGACGAGATTCGAGCCATAATGTCGATGATCGGCTTCGCGGGTAAACCCGGAATCGCCGTGCTTCCGACGTGCTCGAAGTCGGTAACTCCAGAGGATTGCAATAAATCTTCCAATCGGGCGATCATGCTCTCTCCTGCTGCTATCCATCGCGGATTCGCATCCGCAAGCCATACTTCCTCCATGGCCCATTTCGGCCACCGGTCTGAAGAGTTAGACATTCATCCATCCCCTTTACGGCTTACTTACTTATGGTCAAGCTTTCATGGCCTCGGTTTGCAGAATCGCCTTCACCGCGGAGACGAACGCTTCCATCTCCTCATCGGTACCGATGCTAACTCGCAAGTATTGATCGATCCTCGGTTTATTGAAATAGCGGACGAGGATTCCCCTGCTCTTCAATGAAGCGAACAATTCCGGCGCCGATCTCTCGGGGTGTGTAACGAAAATAAAGTTAGCCTTGGACTCGATGGCTTGAAATCCAAGCGGTTTCAAAGCCTCTATCGTCCATTCTCTAGTAGCGATCACTTTCCGGTTGGTATTCTCGAAATAGGCTTGATCTTCGATGGCCGCAACCGCTCCCGCCAACGCTAACCGATCTAACGTGTAGGAATTAAACGAATTTTTAATTCGATTTAAGCCCTCGATCAAGTCCGGATGCCCGACCGCCATCCCAACGCGAAGTCCGGCCAGCGAACGCGACTTCGATAACGTCTGGACGACTAACAGATTGTGATAGCCGGCAACTAAAGGCACGACCGATTCTCCTCCGAAGTCGACATACGCCTCGTCTACGATGACCACCTGAGATCGATTGGCTTCAAGAATCGTCTTAAGTTGGTCTACAAGCATGAACCGTGCCGTCGGCGCGTTAGGATTCGGTATAATGATGCCCCCGTTCGGGATGCCGTATTGCCGCGCATCGATGTTGAACTGTTCGTCCGTTGGAATCGTTTCGTAGTTGATTCCGTACAGTTTCGCGTAAACCGGGTAGAACGTATAAGTAATGTCCGGAAATAGAATCGTTCGATCCGCCGAGAAAAATGCCGGAAAAGCAAACGCCAGAATTTCGTCAGAACCGTTGCCGACGAAGACGTGTTCCTTGGTTAACCCGTAGTATTGGGCCAAAACTTCTCTTAAAGGCTCGCAGGTCGGATCGGGGTACAACCTTAAGTCGGCGTTCGTCGCCGCTTGAATCGCCTCTATTACTTTAGGAGACGGCGGATAAGGATTTTCGTTCGTATTTAGCTTTATATAACGTTGGTCCTTCGGCTGTTCGCCGGGCACGTAAGGAACCAGGGATGCCGTTAATTCGCTCCAATATTGGCTCATGATTTCGCCCTCCTCGCATGAAGTTCAACTCATGTAGATTATACAATTTCACTGAATCCAGGTCTACTATTAACCGATGAACTGGTTGACGATATACAAACATTATTATATATTGTCTATTGTTAGATAAACATTATTGGGATGTGTTTGATTCGTGAGTATTTCGGATGTTTTCTGGAATTCATCGTTGGAAGAGTTGAAGCAAGGCTACGTCAAGGATTCCGAATTTTTCGTTTGTTTGCTGTGCGGCAAGAGAACTGAGAACGGAATTGTCTATCCGGATGACGGCGTCTATTACGACGCGGAGAAGTATATGCGTAAACATATCGAGAGCTCGCATCATTCGGTGTTCGACTATCTTATCGGATTGGATAAAAAGCTTACCGGACTTACCGATCACCAGAACGGTTTGCTTCGGTTGTTCCACCAAGGTAAGAGCGACGGCGAAGTTCAGAAGGAGCTTGGCATCGGCAGCGCCTCAACGATCCGTAATCACCGCTTCGTGTTGAAGGAGAAAGAACGCCAATCCAAAGTATTCCTCGCATTGATGGAATTGCTGAAAGACAAAGACCGGCATGCGCCGGCAATCGTCAATGTTCATAAGACCGCTAGGATGGTTGATGAACGGTATAACGTCACTTCGGAAGAGGCCGATAAAGTTTTGAAGAAGGTTTTCCCGAATGGTACAGACGCTAATCTGTTTACCTTCGATCTTCAGGAAAAGCATAAGCTCATCGTATTGCGGGAGGTTGCCAAACGTTTCAGCGCCGATCGTATTTATACGGAGAAAGAAGTCAATGAAATCCTCATGACGGCTTATGAAGATTATGCGATATTGAGAAGATACTTGATCGAGTACGGATTTATGGACCGCGAGAACGATGGGAGCCGGTATTGGCTTAAAGAATAGGAGTCGATGACAATGAAAAGCAAAGAAGAGCGCGCGAATCTGGTTGAACAATACTCGAAAATTCCGATCGAAGGCGGAGTATTCCAGATCAAGAATACGGTTAACGGCAAAATACTCGTCGACAAAACCCCGAACTTCAAGTCTCTTAACGGAAGAGCCGTCTCGCTTCGGTTAGGAAGCGAGACGAACAAAGCTCTACAGAAGGAATGGAACGAATTCGGCGAGGATGCTTTCGTAATGGAAATTCTGGAAGTGCTTAAACCAAGCGACAATCCCTTCGTCTCTCAGAAAGACGAGCTGAAGAAATTGGTCGAACATTGGATCGATAAGCTCCAGCCTTTCGGCGACCGGGGTTACCATACGATCAAACCGGAGACAAATAACGGCCCGAAATAAGCTCGGTTTCCACCATTTTCGCGCCCGATTGTTTCAAGATCTTAAGGTTCTCTCCTTCAGCCCCCATCCACTTTACGCCAAGGACGATTCCTTCCGTTGATCGGGCTGCGAATAGAAAGCTGAACATTTCCGGAGAGATCTGAGCTTGGTCGTCTACTCTCCAAGTCGAGTTTTCGTTGTAAACGGCTGGGTAATCCATGAATATCCATTGCTCCTTATCCCGAATAACCAAGCTTGCCAGCATCTGCTCTCCTTGTCTGGCGAATTGCACGAGATAAATCTGCTGCCCTTCATCCGTTGTAGCCATATGCCAGCTATGATCGATCGCCCTATCCTTGGCCTTGGAAATCTGTTCCGTTACGGAATTCGACGGAACCTGATCGCTGGCCGGGGATAGTTTCGTTAACGATCGGATTTCGAACTGAGCGTCGTTTACTAACAAATAACTTTGATTCGGCTCCGCCTTTCCCTCAACCGCCTCGAATATATCGCCCTCTAAGTGATTGAAATTTTGCGCCGATTGCCGGCCGTTATCCCCTTCGGAGCTTGCTTGATGCCGTCTGTAACGGATGGAAATCACGGCGCCGTTCTCTCCTACAGCCTTGTTTAATTGTTTCAGAACATCATCGCTTAACGTTGTCTCCTGTTCCGATTGACTCGGCAGCGTAATCATCATCTTACCTTGGCTATCCGCAAAACCGAAAACGCTCTCCACCTTACTCAGTTCGAGCAATTCCGACTTTTCGGGCGAGGGTTGCGAAGATGAGGTTGGG
The DNA here is from genome assembly GCF_012849095.1 of Cohnella herbarum. Classification (NCBI taxonomy): domain Bacteria; kingdom Bacillati; phylum Bacillota; class Bacilli; order Caryophanales; family Paenibacillaceae; genus Cohnella; species Cohnella herbarum. The sequence continues at coordinate 1,221,843 of NZ_CP051680.1, read as the reverse complement.
GACGCGGATTCGGTCGGAGTTACCGATGATGGTACCGTTGCGGAAGGCGTTTGACCGGATGAACTCTCGTTCGGTGTCGCGGTCCCGTTACATCCTGCAATCGCAATCAATAAGACGGACATCAACAATTTATGGCTGAGTTTATTCATATGCCCTCCATGGTTCGCGAAATGATCGTTTCAATATCGAAAGTTGATCCCTAACCGTTAGTATACCAGTTAAACGGAGAAACATTGTTCATATTGAGTTTTAACCTTCCTCCGGCTTATAATAACAATTAGTGTGCTAAAACGATGACTAAAGAAAAGGTGTCTAATCATGAGTATTTTAACCGTAACAAAATTAACTCACGGTTTCGGCGACCGTGCCATATTCAACGATGTTTCGTTCCGCTTGCTTAAAGGCGAACACGTCGGCTTGATCGGCGCTAACGGCGAAGGCAAGTCTACGTTCATGAATATTATTACCGGAAGTCTGGAACCGGACGCGGGTAAAGTCGAATGGTCCAAAAAAGTTCGCGTCGGATATCTCGATCAGCATTCCGTGTTGCACAAAGGGATGACGATTCGCGACGTTCTGCGCGGAGCGTTCCAGTATCTCATGGATCTCGAGACGGAAATGAACGAAATGTACGACAAGATGGGCTCGGCCACTCCGGAAGAACTGGAAGCGTTGCTCGAAGAAGTCGGTACGATTCAAGATACGTTGACGAATAACGACTTCTATCTGATCGACGCTAAGGTCGAGGAAATCGCCCGCGGTCTTGGACTCGGCGATATCGGATTAGACCGGGACGTTCACGATCTGAGCGGCGGACAACGCACGAAGGTGCTCTTGGCAAAGCTATTGCTGGAGAAGCCCGACATTCTTCTTCTCGATGAGCCGACCAACTACTTGGACGAACAGCATATCGAATGGCTTAAGCGTTATTTGCAGGAATACGAGAACGCGTTTATTCTCGTATCTCACGATATTCCGTTCCTCAATAGCGTAATCAATCTTATTTATCATATGGGCAATCAAGAATTGAATCGATACGTCGGCGATTACGATAACTTCGTTCAATTGCACGAAGCCAAGAAACAACAGTTGGAATCCGCTTTTAAGCGCCAACAGCAAGAGATCGACGATCTGAAGGATTTCGTTGCCCGCAACAAGGCACGCGTCTCCACTCGCAACATGGCGATGTCCCGCCAGAAGAAACTCGACAACATGGACATCATCGAATTGGCGAGAGAGAAACCGAAACCGGAATTCCGCTTCAAGGAAGCCCGGACGTCCGGACGACTCATCTTCGAAGCGAAAAATTTGGTTATCGGATACGAAGAGCCGCTATGCCGGAATATCGATTTGCTTATGGAACGCGGACAGAAGATTGCTATCGTCGGAGCGAACGGCATCGGTAAGACGACGTTATTGCGGAGTCTTCTCGGGCAGATTCCTCCTCTATCCGGTACGGTGAAGCAAGGAGACAATCTGTTTATCGGTTACTTCGAACAGGAAATCAAAGGCGGAGCCGACGAAATCTGTATCGAAGCCGTGTGGAAGAACTTCCCTTCAATGTCTCAATTCGAAGTGCGCGCCGCTCTGGCGAAGTGCGGACTAACGACTAAGCATATCGAGAGCAAAGTATCCGTGCTAAGCGGCGGCGAGAAAGCCAAAGTTCGGCTCTGCAACCTGATTAACAAGGAATCGAACCTGCTCGTGCTCGATGAGCCGACGAACCATCTTGACGTCGATGCCAAAGATGAGCTGAAGCGAGCTCTTCAAGCCTACAAGGGAAGCGTCTTGTTGATCAGCCATGAACCTGAATTTTACCGGGATGTCGCGACGGAAGTGTGGAACTGCGAATCTTGGACGACAAAAGTGTTTTAAAACCGAAGGGACTGCCCGACAAGCCTTATGCTTGCGGAGCTAGTCCCTTTTGTCTTCGTATTATCGCCGAACGTTAATATGTCTTTTCTTTCTGATTATGATAATCAACAATGTCATTTCTTGCGTTTCCCCCTCATAATCAAGCTAAACCTTTTTCCCCATCATAACCAAATCTCTTTCTATTCCGTCCATGTTCGCAACCCCGGGTAACAGTCCCCACTGCTCGAACCCGAATTTACGCAACAATGCCAAACTCGGTTCATTATGTCCGAAGACCAGCGCTACAATATTGCGGATATGTAATCTCGGGCACTCCTCGATTGCTTTCTGCAAGAATAGACTCCCTATCCCTTTCGATCGGCTCTTAGGAGAAATATAGATGCTGATCTCGGCTGTCGCATCATAGGCGGCTCTTGCATGAAATTTAGAGAAACTTAACCAAGCAATAATCTCGCCACCGGACTTCATCACCCAAAGAGGTCTATGCTGATCGTCGTGCTCCTCGAACCATTGAATCCGGCTTTCGACCGTTACGGGCGCTAAATCCGCGGTAACCACTCGGCTTGCGATAGTCGTGTTGTAGATCTCCACGATGGCATCTAACTCGTCTCTCGTTGCATGAACGATTTCAAACGGCTCTTGCATAAGCTGTTCCTCCAATAAAGTTACGCTGGGATGGATCGTCAACAACTTGATTATAGCCTTTCCATCAAGCTTGCTCAACGGATTCGATTCTCGGATTCTTAACGACTTATCCGATTCCAACCCCGAAATGATAGAGACTGATGAACGCGAATATGGCAAGCACCATTGCTGATCCATAGTTAATCCATTTGAGCGCATGCGGAGTAATCGTCCTTTTTATTAGCCCTACGACTAAACATAAGATGACCCACCATGCGGCTGATCCCAAGAACACGCCGAGCACCAGCCATAGCGACGCGCTTGAACCTTCGGAGAGGTTCATTCCCGAGAAAATACCCGCGAAAGAGACGATCGTGATCGGGTTCGTCATCGTCAGCATGAACGTCGTCGCATAGGTCGGCCAATATCTTCGTCCCGGTAGCTTTACGGTTTCAACCGTCGTAACGGGGGCCTTCGCGGTACTATAAGCCAGATAGAACAAGAATAAGGCGCCGATTAGATTCAACGCAATCGCTTGATCGGATACAAAATTCGTAACCATCGTAAGTCCTAACGCCGCGATTAGTCCGTAACACGCATCCGCCGTGGCGGCTCCTAAACCGGAAACTAAACCGAATAAACGGCCTTGATTTAACGTTTTTCGAATACAGAGAAGTCCTATGGGGCCGACCGGCGCCGCTATGGAAACCCCGATAATCAATCCTTTAACGATTGCCGACATTGCCAACGCTAACCCCCGGACGACTATTTTATCTTGCGAAGATACGATCATTCTATCAACTCAACGTAAGATAAGCATAATGTATCATAATCGCTAATAAACATCATCCGTTTCAACAGTCGACTTACCCCAGCATCGCGGCTTGCCGTTTGTACTGGTCCTCTAACACCAAACAAGCCATCGCTTCAACCACGGGTACTATTCTCGGGCAAATACACGGGTCATGGCGGCCTATGGTCTGAATCTGCTGCTCTTCCCCTCCGTCGTTAATGGTTCTTTGCGGAACGGAGATGGACGAAGTCGGTTTAACCGCAATCCGGAAAATAATTTCCTGCCCCGTGCTTATTCCGCCGAGAATTCCTCCCGAGTGGTTGCTCAGAAAGCCGTCGGAGTTCATCTCGTCGTTATGTTCGCTGCCGAGCATGGAAGCCGCGGCGAATCCCTCTCCGAACTCTATCCCTTTCACCGCGCCGATGGATAACATCGCTTTGGCCAACTCCGCGTCCAGTTTATCGAATGCCGGTTCTCCTAGACCCGGGATAACTCCGCGAATACGGCACTCCACGATACCTCCGCAACTGTCGCCCTTCTCCGCTAGTTGCTCGACTTTCTTGATCATCTCAATGGCGGCGACAGGATCGCAAGCTCTCATTGCATTATTCTCGATGGACTGCTCCACGAAGGATCGGCAAGCGATTCCCCCGACTTCTTGCGTATAAGCGACCACGCTCACTCCCCTGCGCTCCAACAGTTTGCGAGCCACAGCCCCTCCTGCGACTCTGCCGGCCGTTTCTCGACCGGATGCCCTTCCGCTGCCTCGATGGTCACGGATACCGTATTTCCGTAGATAAGTGAAGTCCGCATGCCCCGGGCGAAAAGAGTGTTGAATGTCGTTGTACGCATCCGGCCTCATATCGTGATTATTCAATAAAATAAAGAGCGGCGTCCCCGTCGTTTTCCCCTCGAATACGCCAGACAGAATGTGAATGATATCATATTCCTTGCGGGGAGAGGTCACCGAAGATTGACCCGGTTTTCTGCGATCCATTTGCTTCTGTATATACTCCGTATCCAGCTCGACCCCCGGCGTCACTCCATCCACGATGACGCCTACCCCGGCTCCATGCGATTCCCCGAAAGTCGTGATTTTAAACGTTTCCCCGAACGTATTCCCGGCCATAATGATTATCCTCCTTCAGATGAGTTCAATACTTAACTTGTATTCCCAGTGCGGCAATTCGCTCGAAATAATCGGGACAAGTTTTCGAGACGCAGCCCGGATCCCCGATTTGAACACCATCCACCTTTGACCCGATTAGAGCAAGCGACATCGCCATTCGATGGTCGTCATGGGTATCTACGGCCGCTGGCAACGGTTGACCAGGATATACGGTCAGTCCGTCATGATGCTCGTCAATCCGAATGCCCAGGTTGCGAAGCTCCGAACAGATCGCGCTAATGCGATCGCATTCATGATGTCTAATATGAGCGGCATCCGATAACGTGATCGGAGCATCGGCGAAAGGTGCCATTGCCGCGAGCGTTAGCGTCTGATCCGAAAATTTTCTCATACTCATCGTAAACCCACCCTTTAACTTCTCAGGCCCCTGAACTTCGACGAAGTCTTCTCCTCGGTAAACGGAACATCCCATTCGTTCCAATACATCTAGAAACTCGATATCGGGTTGACGAGTTCTCGCGGCATGAATGCCATCTATCCGCACGCGTCCAGCCGTGAGTGCGGCGAGCGCCCAGAAGTAACAACATGCGGAAACATCCGGCTCGAGCGAAATGGATCGGGCTTTATACTTGCCTGTCGGGATTATGATCGACTGTCCGTTATCCGATACTTGCGGCGATATGCCGAATGCGTTCATCATTTCGAGCGTCATCTCCACGTATTCCCGCTGTACGACCTCTCCGTCTATTTGGACGGTTACCGGTTGTTTAGCATAAGGTGCTGCGAGTGCTAATCCGCTAATAAATTGGCTGGAAACGGAGCCGGATATTCCGACTTCGCCACCGGTTAATCCCTTAGCTTCAAGCGTGAAAGGCAAATAGCGCCCCGCTTCCGGGTATTCGACGTTCGCACCTAATCGTTCAAGCGCGTTCAACAAGGGAGTAAGCGGTCTTTCGCTCATTCTCTTGCTCCCATGGATTGTCCATGCGCCATTCCCGATTGCCAACGCTCCGGGTAGGAAGCGCGCAACCGTTCCTGCCGCGCCAACGTACAATTCGCCGGACGGAATAGGCCAAGCACCGCCACAACCCTCGATCGTTACGGATTCGTCCTCGATGTCCACTTTAATGCCGAGCTTGACTAGACAATCTATACACCAATAAGAATCGTCGCTTCGTAACATTCCTTCGATTCGCGATGTACCTTCCGCTAACGCGGCAATTATCAATGCGCGATTTGTCAGACTCTTACTCCCCGTTAACCTGATCGTACCGTCTATCGCTCCCTTTGACGGACTAATCATCACGTTTCGTTGATCATTATTCGTACACCATGGAGAACGTTCCTTGCGGATTGGCATTTGCGGGTGCGGATCGACATCCATTTCATCCACCTCTTCGTTGTTCGAGTGATTTAACTCGAGTATAATGAGTGAAATGAAATAAGTGAAATCACGAATTTCGCGATATGACATAGAGAGGAGTTATACCAGATGTTTAACTTGGAATGGTACCGCATATTTCTGCATACCGCGCGAAGCGGCAACTTTACGAAAGCCGCGCAACAATTACACGTCACGCAGCCTTCCGTCAGTTACGCGATTAAACAAATGGAAGAGACCTTAGGGCTAAAGCTGTTTCATCGGTTATCCAAAGGGGTCGAGATGACAGAGGAAGGACGGGCATTGCTGCAGTACGTAGAGCAGTCGTTTGCGCTGTTGGATGCCGCAGAGAAACACGTGCTTGATCTGAAACAGCTAACGGAAGGCGAGATTCGTATCGGGGCAAGCGATTCGCTGATCAAGCATCTATTGCTGCCTCAGCTTAATTTGTTTCATGGCGAATATCCCAACATTCGTATTCGTCTTACGCACGGGAAGACGCCCGATATCACGCAACGTCTTAAAGACGGGCTGATTGATTGCGCGATCGTACATATGCCTATCCATGATCCGCAGGTGACCGTGCAGAAATTAGCGATGCTGGAGGATTGTTTCGTGGTTGGGGAGGTCTATCGGGGAATAGCGGGAGCTCGGTTATCGGCTAACGAACTAGCGGAGCTTCCCTTGTTATTGCACACTCCGGGAAGCAGTACGCGAGAATTCATCGAGCAATGGTTTGCCGTTAAAGGATTATCGATCAAGCCGGACATTGAGCTGGGGAGCGTCGATCTGCTCGTGGAGTTCGCGAAGCAAGGGTACGGCGCGGCGTTCACGTCTCGTTCTTTCGTGGAGCAAGACCTGCTTGACGGCAAATTATTCGAGCTCCGAATAGAAGACATGCCCCCTCCTCGTAGCATTGGACTTGCCGTTCGCCGAGACATGCAATTATCGATAGCGACCGAACGATTCGTGCGGCTCCTCCAAGCGATGACGGAGCGATAGATCTTTCTTGAAATTACTTAATCTCCGGATGGATTATTTATTCCAAGACAAGCGAGGAGGATTGCTTGTTGCACGTGAATCAGATCGCGCTTGAACGCATGACCGGCGAAATAGTCGGAGTTAATCGCATCATCGCTCACTTCTTCGTTCCTGAAGAACGGCGGGCAAGGATTCAGCAACGCACCTTCATTCGCCAATTTCATTCTGTCCAAAGTGATCTGGTAACGATCGATATATGCTCTTGTTCTAAAAGGTGCAGGCAGAGAATCCGTTAGCACGATATCGCTATTCTCCAATACGGCTTCTAGCTCCGTATGAAAACGATAGTTAAGGTTATCCAAGCTTAACCGTTCGCCTTCCACGCACGCATGGTTAAAGTTCAAATCCATTGCTTGAGCGATATGTCTCCATGAATTGCAAATATTCCCCGCCGGACCTACGAATGTATAAACCAATTTTCGATAATCGCTTCTCATTCTACTGATCCGGTATAAGTCGCTTATAATCTCGCAAGGATGATTGACCGAACTCATCGCGTTAATAACGGGGATCGTTGCCTGTTCCGCCAGTTCCTTCATTTTGTTGAAATCGGCGTGCCTTACGATTACGCCATCGCCCCAATTCTGGATATACTGCATGACATCCTCCAGACTCTCCCTCTTGTCCAACGTTTCCGGAGGAAACAGAATACTATCGCCCCCGAGATCTTTAATTCCTTTCTCGAAAGTCAATCGGGTACGAATGCTGGATTCGGGGAAAAAGAGCACGAACGTGCGACTGCTTAAGATAGACGAGTTCCTGTTCCGTTTAAGTTGGTCGGCAGCATCGAAGATGCCCAGGATCTGTTGTTCGGAAAGTTGATCGATGTTCAAAAAGTGCATTTTCATTCCCCACGCTCCTTCCTCCGGAGTTTCCATGAAGGGCTCTCCCCTATTCGAATTTCTTCCCAAATCACCATTTCTCCGCAACCGCGAGGTCTAAGCCGAATACTTCCAAGAACAACCGGTACAATCGTTCGCAATTGCCATCCCCTCCGCAGAACGCGGGTGATAAGGCGACGGTAATCAGATCATAGGAATAGAGATCTCTTAAATATTCGAGTTCCTCTCTTATCTGCCTATCCGGTTTCAACTCCACGTTAGCCGGATCGCTCGGATCGGCTTTGAATACGTCCAAATCCAAATCTAAAATGACGGAATTAGCAGGTTCAAATACCCGCAACCTATCGGAATCGCTTGAGATCATCGCTTTGAATTCCGCGATCGACTCGAATCTCTCCCCCGCATAGTCTCGCTCGGCTAGTATTTCTTTCACAGGCTTCAATTGTTCGCCGTTCATATTCCAATTGGACAGATCGAACGGATCCGATTCATCCGCTTCCTTAGGGCAGACGTAGATAATCCGATCGATCAACCTTGCCGCGAAACCGGCCCAAATGAAATTATCGATCTCAAGTTCGCCGGCCACTCGCATATAATCCGATACGTCGTTCATATGCTGCAGGCCCGGAGCGACGACGCCATCCCATGTATCGTCCAGATGAGCGTCGACATGCAACAAAGTCGTCCGCGGGCCTATCCACCCCGCCTGCTTCGCCATCGCCCAAGCCGCGAAAGCCCATTGGTGGTTTCGGGTAATATAAACCCTCCTCCTCGGAAAACAGACCCGATAATCGTGCTCGAACATACCTTTTCCTCCTGAGAACTAACCTTCTCCTCTACAACTCTAGTTGATCCAGGTTAATATCCCTTATCGATGTCACGACTCGATCCGCCGCGGTCAAATCTTGATTTCCCGAATTTTCGTTCACGTACCCGATACACTTCATTCCCGCTGCTTTCGCCGCTCTGATTCCGTTCCTGGAATCCTCAATCACGACGCAATCGCTTGGCGACACGCCTAAGAGCTTCGCGGCTTCAAGAAATACATCCGGCGCCGGCTTTCCATTCTCGACCTCTTCGCCGCTTACGATGCTGCTGAAGTAATGTTCGATTTGAAATTTAGATAGAACTTCGGCAATAAACAGCCTAGGCGATGAAGAAGCTAGGCCGATCGGTACGTTAAGCTGCTTCAATTCGCGAAGAAGATCCACGATTCCATCAATAGGCGCAATAGGACTTTCCTTCAAAATTTTGATTTTTGTCGAGAGCTGGTAGTCTATTATTTCCGCTACGGACTGAGACAACTTATATTCCTCGATAAGAATCGTCCACATTTCCGGATTCGTCATCCCGACGAATCTTTCCAACTGTTCTTTGGAAATCTCTGTCCGATAATGCCGCATCGTGAGAATATCGACTTCGAAATGAATCGGCTCGCTATCTATGATAACCCCGTCCATATCGAATATAAAAGCTTTGAACATGAACAACTTCCCCATCCCATTCGTCTATTTGCGCTTAGGTTTCGCTCTGTTTATGTAGGCATCTCCGATGATGCTCTCGATCTCTTCCCACCGCGCGTCACGATCCAATCTTATTCCAATCCACCCTAGATGCGCAACATATGCCGGCAAGAAATAGACGTCCGGATTGGATTGAACGAGTATCGTTTGAACGTCCGAATCCGCAGCGCACCATAACGCGATTCTACCGTCGCCGTGGTGATTGTCGTGGTATTGAACGAAGCTTTTTTTCTCCTTGTAGAAGAACGTCGGAGCGCCATGGCTTAATCTTTCGCTAACATTCGGGAAAGACAAGCACAATTGCCTAATCCGTCTAAGCAAATCTTGGTGGAACGGCGAATCAACGCCAAGCTTGTCCGTATCTGCCATATAACTCTCTCCCTTTTCCTTTCTGTTTCATACACCGATTCTATCCTACTCGTTCCTATGGTATAATTTTCTACAGATTAGCCAGAACAAAGGGGAACGAATTCATGGAAGGAACTGAAAAAGAACACTTGCGGATCTTGCTTGCCGACGACCATCCGATGTTACTCGAAGGCCTGATCTCGATTCTTCAATCCGAAGAAGGATTTGAAGTGGTCGGGCAAGCAGCGGACGGGCAGGAAGCGATAAGATTAGCCGAGCAGCTACAGCCGGATGTTATCTTGATGGATTTCAAGATGCCCGGGAAATCCGGCGTCGATGCGACCCAAGAGATCATTGCGACATCGCCTCATATCGGCATTCTAATCTTAACGATGTTCGACGACGATATGTCCGTCTTCTCCGCTATGAGAGCGGGAGCCCGCGGTTACCTGTTGAAGGGAGCCCGCAGGGAGGAAATCGTCCGCGCCATTCGTACGGTCGGAGACGGAGAGGCGATCTTCAGTGCGACGATCGCTCGCAAAATGATGTTTTACTTCGACGCCATGACCAAAGATATGCATAGAAACGCCCTATTCCCGCAATTAACGGAACGGGAAAAAGAGATTCTGGAATGGATCGCGATCAATCTCAGCAACCAGGAAATCTCTCAACGATTAGGGTTATCGCTGAAGACCGTCCGGAACAACGTTTCCAATATTCTGAATAAATTGCAAGTCGCGGATCGCACGCAAGCGATCATAATGGCCCGCGAGGCCGGACTCGGGAACGGTTCGGGAGCTTAGTCCGATGCCTTAAAGATATCCCCGACCTGACTGGAACGATCCCACTCGTTAACCTCTCTGGTAATATCCGCCCCGCCCTGCTCGTTCCACTGACGAACGAAGTCATCGAAGGATTCGATGGGGACGTTCCCGTAGATCATCTTAAGCATCGTCTCCTTCTCGAGCTTCTGCAGCAACGCCCATTTGAGAGTCATCGTCGGCGTATAGGGTCCTACGAATTGATTGCTGTGCGAATATTTCACTTGGCTCAACGTAACGAGTTGCCCCTCCAGGAAATTGCGGGAAGTCGTGCCTGCCATTTTCCTCTCAAAGGGGGTGTTGTTGTTGCCTTTAAGCACCCTGCTTTCTATGCTTTCCCCCTGCATGACGCCAGGAGGCGTGCTACCAGGCGCAATTAGGAAAAAATTCGCGATCGTGTTCGTTGCCCCGTCAAATTCATAATCGTATTTCCCGTCCTTTAAGAGATAATCGTAACCATCCGCGTAACCGTTGGCAAAATCGGATTCCAAATCTTCGATCAACACTCCGTACACCTGATCCATATAAGCGAACATAGCATCCATATAGGAAAATCCCTTACGGAAAAAATAAGCTCCGTAAGAAATCTGGGAACCGATCTTCCCGATCTTGCCGTCCGGTCCGGCCGGATATGGAATCGGCTTGATCTCGAAATCGGGTTCGTCGATTTTCATCTCCTGTAATGGCCACCCCCCCATCCATCCGGGGCCGGATATGATACCCGCTTTACCCGACATGAATAGCTGAACCGCCTCCTGCTCGTCGTGCGTGCCGAAGTTCGGGTCCAGGTAACCTAGACGGTACCATTCATTCAGGTGCGACAAAGCTTTCTTGACCGAGGGTTCGACGGATCCGTAAGCAAGCGATCCATCCGCCTTGCGATTCCATTGGAAGGGTTGATCCCCGTACATACCGAATAACAAAGAAGCATCGCCCATCCAACCGTTTAACGTGCTCTTGCCGGAAAGCGCGAAGCCGATCGTATCTTGTTTGCCGTTGCGATCGGGGTCGTCATAGGTGAAAGCATGTAGAACCTTCTCAAGTTCCTCGATCGTCGTAGGCGGAAGCAGCCCGAGCCGATTTAACCAATCTTGCCTGATCCATAGGATAGGCGAGCCTACCTTTTCATCGGAGATTTGCGGAATGCCCCAGATCTTCCCTTTATACGTTACCGTCTTCCACACATCGGGATTTTTATCGTAAGCCTCTTTAATGCGTGCCGGGGCAGAGGTACGGAAAGCCTCTTCTATATCCATTACCTTCCCCGACTCTACCAAATCGCCCAGTAGATCCGGAATACTCTCATGCATGACGAACAGCACGTCCGGAAGCTCCTCGTCATTAGATAAAGCCAGCTTGATTCTCGTAGACAACCCCTGATTCTGATCCGATACAACCCACTTGTTCACCTGGATAACGCCAAACCGGTCTTTAGCCCATCGCGTAATCGGGTTATTTTCCATCGTATCGTCAAATCGTAATATGTCGTAGTCTCTCAAGGCCTTCGCCGTGGTGACGATTACCGGAGGATCGTATTTGACTTGCGGTATAGCTTCCAATGGTCCTATTGTCTCAGTCACCGAAGATGTGCAGCTCCCAATGAAAAGACACGAAGCCATCATGAGGAAGGGGACCGTTTTATTGAACGATTTAATTTTCATCCTAACACCCGCTGCCTACAATGGAATTTGTAAAGTCAGAAGAGAGCCGACGCGTTCATCCTGGCTCGCCTTAAGTTCCATATTGCCGCCAAGCTGCTTAACCCGTTCACGCATGCCGGTTAGCCCTAAACCCGGTTTCTCCCCATCGAACGAAGCCCCGTTATTCCACAGCTTAAAAAGCAATCGTTCGTCCTGGAAAGTCAGATCGAATTCGAATTCGTTCGCTTTGCCGTGGCGCAAACCGTTCGTTATCCCTTCCTTAAGAGCAAGGCTAACGATTTTGATACACAAAGGATCTATGATCGTAAAAGGCAATTCGATGGAAGACGTTATCGAGACGTTAGCCAATGCCTTGACTTCGGATAGGTAACGCTCAAGTTCGACTTCAAGATCAAGACCTTCATCCTTGCTCTTCATCGTGCTTAGCGCTTGACGAACGTCCGCAAGTCCTTGCCTTACGAGTTCCTGCGTTTGCTTCACCCGCTCCAAGCCGCCTTCTTTCTTCGTTTCCAGCAGCCTTTCGGCAATTTCCAACTGCACGATCGTGTTCGTCAGCGTGTGTCCCAGAATATCGTGCAGGTCGTATGCGATTCTTCTGCGTTCCTCCAGCACCGAAATTTCAGAAGCCTGCTCCAACCATTCCATTCGGGATCGCTCCAACATCTTTCTTCTCTGATTGTTCAAGAGATCGCTAACGAGCGGCAACAATTCCTCATCCCGAACCGGCTTAAGCAAGTAATTCGATGCCTGCAATTCGATCGCGCGCCTGGCATATTGAAATTCCGCGAAACCGGTCAGCAGAATACAATCGATATCAGGCCAGCCCTCGCGCACTTTCTCGATCAGTTCGAAACCGGACATGACGGGCATCTGAATATCCGTGATAAGAAGATGGATCTCCTGATTGCTCAGAATATTCAACGCTTCAATTCCCGAATGGGCTCCGAACACTTGACTCACCCGGTACTTCTCCCAAGGAATGGTCGTCATCATACTCTCGACAAGATGCTTATGATCATCCACTATCAATATTGAAAAAATAACGATTCCCCCTGCTAAAGCTTTTTCCATCGCAATTCGACCTTCAAACCGCCGCCGTCCGATGGCGATACTTTAACGCCTGAATCCGAGCCGAATTGGTAGCGCAGCCGTTGATTCACGTTCCACAACCCGACATGTCCATCGTCTTTAACGGAACTGTCCAGTCGCAGATTGATCTCCGCGCATTCTTCTTCCGATAATCCCATTCCATCGTCCGTCACCGTAATCGACCACCATACCTCCTCTTCGATACCGGCAATTCGAATGGAGCCGCCTCCGAGCTTGGACTCCAACCCATGAACGATCGCGTTCTCGACGATCGGTTGGATCAATAACCTCGGAATCGGCATATCCAACAACGAATCGGGGACATCGACGGAATACTGAATGTTATCCAACTGATAATTCATAATATCGATATAAGAAGTAACGAACGCGATTTCATGCCGAACCGTCGTCGTCATCGTGACGTTACGCGTCGTATATTTATAATAATCGGCCAAGCTATAGGCCATAGAGATGACCGGCTGCGTTCGATTCATTTTCGCCATGCTCACGATATACGCCAAACTATTATGTAGGAAATGAGGATTAATCTGCGATTGCAATTGTTTCATGACCGCTTCGTTCGAACGTATCTCTTCCAAGTAAACTTTCTCGACGAGATGCTGAATCTGCTTAGCCATTTCATTGAATTGGAAGACTAGCACTTGGAATTCCTTGACCGGTTTCTTGCGGAAGCGCTCCGAGAAATTTCCGCGCTTCAAGCTCAGCACGCTCTCGGTTAAATGTTTAATCGGAAGCTGTACGTTCAGATGCAGCAAAATAACGCTTACAGCGCCGAACGTCAACAGAATCGCCACGATAATGTAGAAGAGCTGGCGACTCTTCGTCACGGGTGCCAAAATGTCTTGCAGCGGCACGTAATCGATCACGGTCCAGTTCAGCTTCTCCGACTTGTTGAAATAGACAAGAAATTTCTTGTCGTCTAGCCGTATCTGCTCGTGATTGGCAATAGCCGACGATTGCTCGAAATCATAAGATTTCGTTATGAGCTCGGCCATCTCTACGTTCGCCGAGTCGTTATATACGAATTGGTCGGAGTTATCGTAGAAGAAAGGATCGTTGTTCCCCTCGAGCTTATATTCATCCAGCAGCGAAATCAGATTATCCTCCATGAGATCAACTTCCACGATGATGGTTGCCTTATCCGGATTAGAGAGGCTCTGGTAAGGCTGAACAAAATGACGGGTAAACGCCCGTTTGGTTATTCCGCTGTCCGTAATCGTTCTTAACGTCCAACGGGTGCTTAAGTTATGCTTCAAATACTCAGCGTCGTAAACCAGGGGACCGTCCGAGGAGACTGCGTGTCGCGAAGGCGGTAAATAGACGTTAATTCGACTCATTTTGTTAACGGATAGGCTGAACAACCCGAGTTTTTGTTCTATCGTCTCTAGTAAGGTAGCATATTCAAAGCGATTCATCGTATTCGAATATAAGGCGAATTTGGTGAAATCGGGATCTTTCGAAATCAAGTTCGACAGGTTCGACACCTGGTCCATCATTCCTTCGATTTTCAGCATGAACTGACTTAGCCGATCCTCGTTGGCAATGTTGATCTGGTTCGTGATGACTTTAGTGCTGAGTTGAGTGGAGTATACGAACAATAGAATAACCGGGGTCATTAGAACGAACAGAAGCAAATACATCTTGGTTATGAATTTCATGAATCCTCCCGGATATCCGGCTTGGATGTAGAGATATCTCGAGTATACCATATCGAATATGCCGATAGAATAAATTGTTATTCGGAGCTATTTTCGCACAATTACTTCCAGTAATTAGTATTGAATCTCCTCGTCCTTTTTCACCCGATAACCGACCGTAATGCTTCCGATCATCCCGTTATCTTCCGTTACCGATTTTCCCTTATCGAAATCATTTAAATATTTGTCGTTCCATAGTTGTACGTAGTAAAGTCCTCTAACAAAATAATACTTAGTCCGATCCTTTGCGACTTGACTGAACCCCTGATCTGCTAGAATCTCTGCGGCTTTCTCCATCGGATCGCCGGCTTTGAAACCGAATAAAATATCGGACGAGTCGGCCGTTGTCATCGTCTTCACCAAAGACGACCGACCTAACGTTTCGGAATATCGGCCGGATACGTCTAGCTTGGGATATATAAAATTCATCTCGCAGCCGAAACATCCAACCGTCGGGTCTCTTCCCATTCCATAGCGATTTACGATCTCCGATCTGTCCATGAAGAGATGAATGCCGTTAAATTCAATACCGATCATTTTCTGCTTGAATCGATAGGCTTTCGTTTGTTGCAGAACTTCATAGACTCCATAGACAAGCAAAAGAACGATCAAAACCGCGCATGTAACGATGAAGCTTTTGCGCTTCAGAAAATACAACTGGGGAGAGAGCCGGAACGGTTCCGGTTTCTTAGCAAGGTTGCCGTTCCCGTGGTCAAGTCCGCAACTCCAGCAATAGACCGGATAATCCCTATGATTGCATCGCAAGCACAAGGGCTTATCGCAATGACCGCATCTGAGGAGCGACGCTTCCGCCGGATGATAGTAACAACTCTCCATTCCCTCATCTCCCCCGTTACCTCTATCCCTTACCTCGCAGGCGAACAGCCTACGCGATCGAGACGACGTTTGGCTTCCTCGTACACTTCAGCCGATAATGAACCTTTAAGTGCATAACGAACGTTGTCTTCCAAATGTTGCGGATTTTTCGTACCGACGATCGTCGTCGACAATTTCGGATGCGTTAGGGTAAATCTCAGCAAAAAACCCGTACGGCTCTCTCCCTCGTCTAACAGTTCGTCCAAATTCGCGAGCTCCCAGATCGACCAACGATCCATCGAACCTAATCCGGCACCCGGTTCGCCGCGACCGACTCCTCCGCGCACGATCACTCCGGCCCCTTTTTCCCCTGCCTTGACGATGATCTGTTCGTGCTCCCTCTCCAATGCCGAATACGGGATTTGGAAAGTATCGAAATCTCCCGTTTCGATATAGGAAATAATGTGCGGCAGATAGGTCGATATCCCGATCGAACGAACCTTGCCCGTGGCCTGAATTTCCTTCAGAACGTCTACGAGTCGGCCCTCTTCCGTCTGTTGCAAGGTCGGTCCATGAAGTTGCAACAGATCTATGTAATCGGTTCTCATCCGCCGCAAGCTCGTATCGACGTTATGCAACAGATTATCCCTTGTCCACACATGCGGAGTTTCGTCATGATCGCCGTGATCGACCAACGTACATCCGCACTTCGTCGCCAGGATATATTCGTGCCTCCGATGACTAATATACTTGCCGATCAACTCTTCGCTTCGACCGTAATCGTACGAGGTATCAATGAAATTAATCCCTTGGTCAAGCACCGCGTTTAGAATCCGTTCCGATTCCGAATCGGTTACGGGTCTGCCGTTCCATACCCGGGGACCGCGAATTTCCATCGCCCCGAAACCTAGCTTGGTGACTTGCAAATCCGTTCTGCCCAATTTCGCTTTTTCCAACACTCTAATCACGCTCCTCTTTTCCGTTTTGTTCCTAGTTTTATTGTACTGGAAAACTTTACGTAAATTAAAGCTAATTTCATTGGTGGATAGACGATGACACTGAATACTTAATCAAAGTTATCTACATCCTAATCCGAAGCAAGCCTGTTCAAGGAGAGGAGAAGTCGAATGTCGACAACCGCGAATAATTGCGATTTCTCGCCAATGAAGAAAATCATCAAAGAAGATATCCAGCAAATGATCGAGAACTTGGGCGCCTTGATCGAAATTCTCGATCAAGACGGAGATTGCCTGCTGGGCGATTTCGAGAAAGTCAAAAAAAACTTTCAGCATATCGAATCGAGCGCGGCCACCTTTTATTTGAACTGTTATCTCTCGCCCTACATAGAACGGTATACGGATCTGTCCCTTTCCATCCGCAGTTTGTCCGACAGAAGACATGGCGCCTTGATTGCCGTCGAACGCAGCGATCCGCTGGATAGCTTGCTTCAGCCGGGCATTCCGATAGGCGCTCCGATCACGCACTCCCTGCTGGAATCCATATTCTATCCCGGCAGTCCGTTGCATGACGGAGCCGTGCATATTAAAGCCAATCAAATCGTCTCCGCCAAAAACATACTCCCCTTGACGGGCGCTCAAGGAAATGACCGGATAACGGGCACTCGTCATAGAGCCGCTGTAGGTTTGTCGGAACTTAGCGACGCCATTGTGCTTGTCGTTTCGGAGGAAACAGGCAAAGCCTCCTTCGCGAGCAAAGGACAGCTCTATTCGGTGATTTCACCGTGAGAGACGCTTAACCGGGCAACCTTTTCCGATGTTTAAACCTCGTTTCCGCTGACAATACTACATTGCGTAATCAATAATGCCGACCGGAATAGATGGATATCACCCTACTCAGGTTGATGGTGGAGGAACACGATGGAAGCCCGCAAGAAATGGGATCTACTCTCGATAGCATCGATTCCTTTAACGATGACGCTTGCCAACTCGATGCTTATTCCGGTATTGCCTGCGATGCAGAAGGCACTGCGCATCAGTTCCGTGCAAGCAAGCTTGATCATTACGGCTTACGCTGCCGTTGCCATCTTGTTTATCCCGCTGGCGGGCTATTTGTCGGATCGGTTCAGCCGAAAGGCGGTTATTCTTCCAGCGCTGCTTCTTGTGTCCGTTGCCGGTCTGGGCGCAGGTTTAGCCGCATTATGGATAGATCGGGCTTATTACTATATTCTGGCGGCCAGGTTGTTCCAAGGCTTAGGTTCGGCAGGATGCTTCCCCGTCGTCTTGCCGCTGGTTGGCGACTTGTTCCGCAGGGAAGAAGATGTCAGCAGCGGATTGGGCTTAGTGGAAACCGCGAACACGTTCGGGAAAGTCGTCAGCCCGATCCTCGGAGCGACGCTGGCGATCTGGTCGTGGTACATTCCTTTTTTCGCGATTCCCGTGTTTAGCATGCTTTCGTTCGTGCTCGTTTTGTTTTTGGTCAAATCGCCGTCGAAGGATAAAGATGCCCCTCCCGCCAGCCTAAGAAATTTCCTTAAGTCCCTCTTCGCTATCCTTCGGTTAAAAGGCAAATGGCTGTACGGCATCTTCGCGATCGGTTGCATTAGTATGTTTATCGTCTTCGGAAGCTTGTTTTATTTGTCCGAGACGTTGGAAAATCTGGGTACGAAACCGATCATTAAAGGGTTAATTCTGGCGATCCCGCTAGCCGGGTTATGTCTCGTCTCGTATTTAAGCGGCAAATGGATCGGTCAGAACAAGCGAATCATGAAGTGGACGAGTTTGCTTGGATTAGTACTGTCCTCGGCTTCGTTGTTCGCCTTAGCTCTCATGGACCGGGAGCAAACTTGGTGGATCGTGCTCCTGCTAGCCGTCGCATCCGCCGGTATCGGCGCCGCGCTTCCGAGCTTGGATGCTCTCATCACCGAAGGAATAGACAAAAAACAACGAGGCACGGTTACCTCGTTGTACAGCAGCATGAGATTTATCGGAGTCGCCGCCGGGCCGCCGGTCAGCGCATTGTTAATGCGAAATTCGATGTCGAGCTTGTTCCTCGTCATCGCTATTGCAAGCTTGGGCGCCGCGCTTATTAACGCTTTCGCGATTCGACCCGGACAGAAGAAAGATTGATCGAGCTTTGCGTTGTAACTTTTTTCATGAGAAGTTAATAAAATCGCTAATTACCCGAAACAACAATTCCTTCTCCGTGCTTCTGATATTATGACCCGACCGGGAGAACTGTTGTACCTTGAGTTTGCCGTTCATGGATTTGTATTGCTTGATTCCCTCGTCGTCTAACAGACTGCCTTCAAGCATTCCTCGCAGGACGAGCATTCTCTTATCGAAAGGGTAAGCGAGCGTTCTCTGAATCGATTCGTTTCCGATTCCCCTCACGGCCTCCGGACGAATGTTTCTTTGTCTCGAGAACGGAATCAAATATTGATGGATGTATTCATCCACCCAACCGGCGGGCATCTGCTTGTGTTCCGCTGGATAATCCTGCAAGACCAATGACATGATTTGCGAAGCGTTGTTCCCGGCATATCCGAGCGCATAGGATACGCCTCTCGAATATGCGAAGAGATGAAAGCGATTCAATTGTGCATCCCTAACCACGGCTTCGATATCCGATATATGCGGCTTTAGATCATACCCCGAATCAGGCGTACTGCTCTGTCCCCTGCCGCGGAACGACAAAGCGACGCACGTCCTGGGCGATAAATATTCCATGAGCTCCATGTATTCTTCGGCTGTTTCGGACAAACCCGGACAGATGAGGACAGGTACGGACGATGAATGCTCGTTTGCAACTAAATAATGGATTCGAACTCCATCGTGATCGACGAAACTAGACCGTACCTCCAATGACGCTCACCTCAGCCTTCATGGATATCGTTCGCAATCGTTTGCTCGCGCTCGCGTTTATTCTTTAATTTCTTTCTCCATAATAACACGATTACGATAATGGGAACGGCTATGGCGAAAATATACAAGCTGACGTCGTGAACCATGTTTTCCGCCGCTTTGCCGTAGAAATAGAACAAAACACCGACCGCATAGAATTTAACCGCTCTTCCGACAGCAGCGTAGATCAATAGCCGCCAGAGAGGAAAATTCATTGCCCCGGATAGGATGGTGAACACTTTGAATGGGATCGGCGTGAAGGAACCGATAAGAATGGCCGTCTCCCCGCTTTTTTGAAACATTTTCGTCGCGGAATCGACCCATGACTTCTTCAGTAATTTATACAATACGGAATGGCCTAACAGCTTCCCGAGCATGTATCCGAACGGCGTTCCGATCAAACAAGCGATGTATCCTACGGTAGCCAACCATAGCGCGTTCGAAGGGTGAAGGAGACTAAGCGGAACTTGGAGAAAAAATGCGGGAACCGGGAAAAAAACCGCGTCGGCGAAGGAATGGATAAACAACCCCCACACGCCGAAATCCAGTAAATAATCGATGATGTCCTGAACCATGGCTGCATACTCCTATCAAAGCTTCTCTCATTTTGTAGAACATCACGCGTTTCGTTATCGTAATAAATGAAATGTCCATATAAGCATACCGATCGAGCTCGACATACACAATGATTCTAAGTCCAGACCTTAACTAAGACCTAAGACGGGTTATAGGCAAAAAAAGACGACTCCCTATACTACGGGAATCATCTAAATAAGTTACAAAAATTTTAAATGGACGGCATGACGTTGCCGCCGCTGACCGGTACGTAAGCTCCCGTAATAAAGCTCGCCAGATCCGAAGCAAGGAAAGCGACCGCGTTCGCGATCTCCTGATCCGTTCCTCTACGCTTGAGAGGTACGGTTTGCTCATAGGATTCGCTGTGCTCCGTTTTGTTCGCGCGATCGCGCTCGCTGATCGTCCAACCCGGCGCCACTTGGTTTACCGTAATTTGGTGTTCGCCGATTTCCTTGGCCAGAACGCGGTATACGCCGTCCATCCCCCTCTTGCCGGCAATGTATGCCGATTGGGTCGGGAAATTTTGCATTACGCATTCCGTATTAATTCCTACGAATCTTCCCCATTTCTGCTCCATCATGGCCGGAGCGAACGCTTTAGCTAAATATACGCTCTGCATGACGCATGAATCGAATTGGCTCGCGTAGTCTTCCGGCGCCTGTTCGAGAATGCTCGTCCACTGGTACTGCACGACCGCGTTAGCGACGACGATATCGACGGTACCTAGGTTTTCTTCGATAACGGCTTTCATTCCAAGGATAGATTCCAGGTTCGTAACGTCCGCCTGCACGATGACAGCACGACTCCCGAAGGAATGTATCTCATCCTGCAATTCGAGCGCTTGCGCTTCATTGCTGCGGTAATGGATCGCGATGTTAGCCCCGCACTTCGCCAGCGTTCTTGCCATTACCCGGCCAAGTTGCCCGGTGGCTCCCGTAATTAACGCCGTCTTATTCGTCAAATCGATCTGCATGGAAGGAATCCCCTTTCTCTACTCTCCTTCCATGATAGGCAATTTTAAGCTAAAAAACAACAAAAGCCGCGAGGTCGCGGCTCCCTGTCTTACATATATTTGGCGATCAAATTTTCGTAAACCGCCTTCGGGCGAAGCCCGACCAGCTTCTCGACCGGAACGCCGTTGTGAAACGCGATCACGGTCGGCATCGACATCACGCCGAACTCGGATGCAGCATCCGGCGACTCGTCGCAGTCTACTTCGAGTACGGTTAGTTTGTCGCCATACTCGTTGCCGAGTTCATCCAGAATCGGCTTCAGCACTTTACACGGCGGACACCATGTCGCCCCGAAATCGACCAAAGTGACGCCTTGTTGTTTCAAGTTCGTCTGTAACGTGTTCTCATTGACGGCTAACATAGTCATTCCACTCCTCCAATACCGGGTTTATAGATCTTCCCGTATCGATCGAATTCGGTCCTCCAGGTTCGATTTGATCTGGCTTAACAAATGAATTTGATCGTCGATTTCCTTTAGCTTCGAGTTGAAGATGGGCAGCACTTCTTCGCAGAACGCTTCCTTGTTCTTCAATACGCAAGTGAGGAAACTGGCGATTTGTTCCGTCGAGATGCCAAGCGCCAAATAAAACCGAATCGTACGGACTTGTTCTTCCGCCAAGGGGGAGTATTCCCGGTAACCGTTATCCATCCGAATCGAAGTCAGCAGCTTCTGCTGCTCGTAATATCTTAAGGAACGAATGCTAACTCCGGTTCGCGCGGACAATTCCCCGAT